>NZ_BCRG01000004.1 GCF_001552475.1 Microbacterium oleivorans NBRC 103075 | reverse complement strand
CCCGGCCGTCGCCTTCACACCTGCCGCACCACCGGTTGCCGGAGAATCCGCACCGTTCTAGGAAGGACTGTGCGTCCGCACGGCGGCGGCACGCCCTGCCGGAGCACGGGACGGCGCGTGACAGGATCGGCCGGCCCGGCACGACACGGCACGACACGGCACGGGATGAGCCGGCAGGGCGCGACCTGCCCCGGCACGGCCCGGCATGACCGGACACGGCACCGGCACGACATGACCTGACACGGTACGACCTGGCCTGGCCCGGTCCACAGCAGAGCGCGGAAAACCACACGTGATCCGAGCGCCCCGAACGCGCCGAGAGCGGAGGGACCGACACCCACCTACCCCGCGCTTCCGAGCGCCGCAGCCTTCGCGCGCAGCACGCCCCGCTGCACCTTGTTCGCGGTCAACTCCGCCGCCCTCCGCAGCTCAGACCGCGCCTCCTCCTGGCGCCCCAGGCGCGCAAGCAACTCGCCCCGCACGCTCGGGATGACATGCGATCCGCTCAGCGCCCCCGACCGCTCCAGGTCATCAACGATCACCAGCGCCTCCGCCGGACCCACCGCCATCGACACCGCAGCAGCCCGATTCAGCTCGACCATCGGGCTCGGCGCCACGCGACCGAGCACCTCGTACAGCACGACGATCCGCTCCCAGTCGGTCTCTTCCAGGCTCGGCGCGACCGCATGACACTCCGCGATCGCCGCCTGCAACGCGTATGCGCCCCGCCCCACGCCGCGCGCGGTGGCCGCGGCATCCGCTCGACGCAACGCCTCCGACGCGCGTGCGATCTGACCGTGGTCCCAGCGCGAGCGATCCTGGTCACCGAGCAGCACGGGCGCACCCGCCGCCGTCTCACGCGCCGCGAACCGCGCGCGCTGGAAGTCCATCAAGGCGACAAGGGCCAGGGCCTCCGGCTCCCGCGGCAGCAGGCCGGCCACTACCCGCCCGAGCCGGATCGCCTCGTCCGCGAGGTCCGGTCGCACCCACCGCTCCCCTGCCGTCGCCGCATAGCCCTCGGTGAACACCATGTAGACGACGCTCAGCACCGCCCCCAGCCGACCCTTCCACTCCGCCGGGTCCGGCGTCTCGAACGGGATGCCGGCAGCCGCCAGCGTCTTCTTCGCCCGGGTGATGCGCGCCTGAACGGCCGGCACGGTGGCCAGCAGCATCCGTGCGATCTCCTCGGTCGTGAGGCCCGCCACCACTCGTAGCGTCAGCGCGATCTGCGACTCACGCGACAACGCGGGGTGGCACGCGGTGAACACGAGCCGGAGCACGTCGTCATCGATCGGTTCCCACTCGGCATCGATCGACTCCGGCAGATCGCGCGCGATGCCGGCGTACCGGTCGTCGAGCGCACTCCGCCGACGCCAGGCATCGATCACGCGGCGTTTCGCGACGGCCGTCAGCCACGCACCGGGCGTGATCGGCACGCCGTCGCGCGGCCAGGCGGACAACGCCTCGACGAGCGCTTCCTGGGCCACATCCTCAGCGAGACCGAGGTCGCCGGTGACCTTCGCGAGGGATGCCACGATCCGCACACCCTCGATCCGCCAGACGGCCTCGATCTCGCGCCGGACATCACCCATCGGGTCATTGGGCCTGATCGGCGCGCCAGCCCTTCTCCTTCTCGATGTACTCGTTGTCGGCGAAGTCCGCGAAGTCGCTCTCGTCGGTCACCCACCGCACTTCGAGCTTGCTGCCTCGCGTCAACGGCGCGCGCTTCGCCCACTCGAGCGCCTCCTCGGCGGTCGCCGTCTGCACGATCCAGAACCCGTTGAACAGTTCGTGGATCTCGCCGTAGGGACCATCGCTGACGACCGGGGCCTCGCCGTCGAAGTCGACGACATACCCGGGCTCGGGGGCGAGACCATCGCCCGCGACCAGCACGCCGGCGTTGATCATCGACTCGTTGTACGCGCCCATCGCGTTGATGACGGCCTCGAAGTCCGTCTCGGCGTAGGCGTCGGCCGCGGTCTGCTAGCCCGCATGATCAGCATGTGCTTCATGGGTGTCTCCTGAGTTCTGGGGGACGATTCTCGTCCCACTCACTATCGCGTCGTACGGGCGCGAGCAGAATCGACATCACCCCGAAAAGTCTTCAGACGGGCTCCGCCAGGACCGACCCGCGCGGCTCGACGACCGCCGCGACGATCGCCTCGATCGCGAATTCGGATGCCCGGCCGAGATCTACCGCGGTCGGATCGAGCAGCCACTGCACCTGCAACCCGTCCATCACCGCGAGGATCGCCGCCGAGCCGTGGGCGATCGAGCCGGACTCGGTGATCCCCCGCTCTGCACAGACGCGCTCGAACGCTTCCCGCAGGTCCTTCCGGAGCACGGTGTATCGCCGCTCGAAGTAGGTCCGCCCCGGGTGATCGTCGGTGACCGACTCCGCCGAGAGCACGGCGTACGCCTGCACGATCCCCGCTCGCTGCATGTTCACGATCGCCGTGCGCACGAGGTGGCGGAACAGCTCCATGCCGCCCGGGATGCGCCCGCCGTCGAGATCGACGACGTCGGTCTGATCCCGGTGCTCGAGCACCTCGAGGAGCAACTGATCCTTCGACCCGAAGTGATGCAGGATGCCGGCGTGCGTCATACCCACCTGCTCGGCGATGTCCTGCAGTGTCCCGTTCGCGAAACCCTTCGACCCGAAGATCTCCTGCGCCGCGTCGAGAATCTCGCGACGACGGACGAGGGTCGCAGGACGCGACTTCGTCTGGTGTCGGCTATCGACCATGATCTGCCTTCTTCCCCAGATGCAGATCAGATATTACGCAGATCGCGCAGTCCCGCATCATTGGAGGTTGTGAACTTACTTACTTGATTGTAAGTTTTCCATGCAATCACACTCAGCGCCGAGTGGCACCCCTTCGGAGGTCTTTTCGCGGCGCCGGGACCACACATGAAGGAGAAGCAATGAGGCTGAAGACCTCCCTCGCCGCCGCCGGTCTCACCGCGGCACTCATCCTCACCGGCTGCGCCGCCGGCGGAGGAACCGACAACTCCGGGAGCAACGGCTCCGGGGCTGCCCTCACGATCGCGAAGCCCGACGGCGCGATCACCACGGAATCCCACAACCCCTACCTCGGGGACTCTGCCGGCTCGCGCTACGGCTACGCCAAGGTCATCTTCGAGCCCCTCGCCCTCGTCAACCCGACCGGTGACCTCGGCACCACCCCTTGGCTCGCCGAGAAGGTCGACTGGAACGACGACTACACGCAGCTCACCGTCATCCCCCGCAGCGGCGTCAAATGGAGCGACGGTGAAGACTTCACGGCAGACGACGTCGTCTTCACCTTCAACCAGTACCTCAGCGGCAAGCTCACCGACACCGGCGCTCTCGGGGTCACCGACGTCAAGGCCGACGGCGACGCCGTCGTGCTGACGTTCTCGAGCTCGAAGTTCACCGCTCAGGGCCGCGTCCTTCACACCCCGATCGTGCCCGAGCACATCTGGAAGGACATCGAGGACCCGAACACCGACCCGCTCACCGACGAGGGCAAGCTCGTCGGCACCGGCCCGTACGTCATGTCGAACTGGTCGACCGAGTCCGTCTCGCTCAAGGCCAACCCCGACTACTGGGGCGGCGACCTGGCCGTGCCGCAGCTCAACTACGTCTCCTACGGTGACAACGCCGCCCTCACGACGGCGCTCGTCTCGGGTGACGCCGACTGGGCTCAGGCCTTCATCCCGCAGATCAAGGAGAGCTACCTCGCCGCGGACGAGAACAACAAGTTCCTCGTCTCGCCCACCCCGGGTGCCGGCACGCTCTTCATGAACCTCCAGAAGAAGCCCTTCGACGACCCCGCACTCCGCGAGGCACTCGCCTGGACGATCGACCGCCAGGCCTACGTCGACATCGCCCGCGAAGGTGCGAGCGAGCCGATCTGGAGCCGAACGGGTCTCGGCCCGCTCCTCCAGGACGAGATCATCGACGAGTTCAAGGACGACAACTACTCCGTCGATGTCGACAAGGCGAAGGACGTTCTGACCGAGGCCGGGTACACCTGGAAGAGCGGCACCCTGACCGACCCCGACGGTGAGGCCGTCGAGTTCTCGGTCTCCGTTCCCGCCGGCTGGAGCGACTGGAACACCGAGCAGGCCCTTCTGTCCGAGGAGCTCGAGAAGGCTCTCGGCATCAAGGTCACGGTCGACCAGCCCGACTTCGGCGGCTGGGATGCCGGCAAGCAGGAGGGCGACTTCGACGCGATCATCCACTGGCTCGAGGACACCGGCAACGCGTACGGCCTGTACACGTCGACCATGGACCCCAAGTGGATCGTCGACGACAAGGCCTCCTTCAACTTCGGTCGTTTCGATGAGCCCGAGGTCACGGAGGCACTGAACACCTACGCGAACGCGAGCTCCGACGAGGAGCGCCAGGGTGCCAGCGCCGTGCTGCAGAAGGCGTTCGCCGAGAACGTCCCCGCCATCCCGCTCGGCGCACACCCGCTGCTGGGCGAGTTCAACACACGCAACTACGTCGGCTGGCCGTCGGAGGACGACCAGTACGCCGCGGGTGACCCGACGCAGGCCGGCGTCGTTCAGATTCTGACGAAGCTGAAGCCCAAAGAGTAATCCGACCGAGAGGGGACGGATGCCGCGCAGCCCCGCGGCATCCGTCCCCCACCCCTGCTCACCTCCATGAAAGCGAGCACGCACTGATGCGCGATTCGTTACTGTCCGTCGACGACTTCTCCGTCGTCTACGACGTCGACCCTCCGGTCGAAGCCGTCAAGAACGTCAGCCTCGAACTCCGCCGCGGCGAGATCCTCGGCCTCGCCGGCGAGAGCGGATGCGGCAAGACCACCCTCGCCTACGGTGTGCAGCGCCTGTTGAAGGCGCCCGCCGTCATCTCCAGCGGTTCCGTCACCTTCCGCGACGTCTCCGGCGAGGACATCGACATCAACTCGCTCGACGCCGAAGAGATGCGCCGCTTCCGCTGGGACAAGATCTCCATGGTCTTCCAGGGCGCGATGAACGCTCTCAACCCGGTCGCGACGATCGGCTCGCAGCTCGCCGACGTCTTCGAGGTGCACCGCCCCGACATGAACCGGGCTGCACGACGGGAGGCCGTCGACGAGCTGCTCGAGATCGTCAAGGTCGGCGCCGCCCGTAGCCGCTCCTACCCCCACGAACTCTCCGGCGGCATGCGCCAGCGCGTCATGATCGCGATGGCGCTCGCGCTCCGCCCCCAGCTGATGGTGATGGACGAGCCGACCACGGCGCTCGACGTCCTCGTGCAGCGAGAGATCCTCAAGCAGATCTCGCAGCTGCGCCATGAGTTCGGCTTCTCGGTCATCTTCATCACCCACGACCTGCCGCTGCTCCTCGAGATCAGCGACCGCATCGCCATCATGCGCGAGGGCGAGATCGTCGAGATCGACACCGCCGAGCGCATCTGGACCGCCCCGCAGCACGAGTACACGCGCACCCTGCTGTCCTCGTTCCCGCGACTCACCGGAGAAAGGGGGGTCGTCGTCCGATGACCACACTCGAATTCGACGGCGTCACGAAGGTGTACCACGTCCGCGGAGCCGGCCAGATGAAGGCCCTCGACGACGTGTCGTTCACCCTGACGTCCGGTCAGACGATCGGCCTCGTCGGCCAGTCCGGCAGCGGCAAGTCGACGATCGCCAAGATCCTCACGCAGCTCGAAGTACCCACGAGCGGCGAGATCCGCCTCGACGGCCGGCCCATTCCCCGCCGCGGCAAGGGTCTGCGCGACTACCGCCAGCAGCTCCGGATGGTGTTCCAGGACCCGTTCGCATCGCTGAACCCGTACCACTCCATCCGTCACCACGTCGAGCGCCCCCTGCGCCTCGACGACGTGGTCCCGAAGAAGGAGGTCGAGGACGAGGTGCGCCGACTGCTCGAGCGCGTGCGCCTCGATCCCGACACGGTCATCGACCGCCGCCCGCACGAGCTCTCGGGCGGGCAGCGGCAACGCGTCGCGATCGCCCGAGCCCTGGCATCCCGCCCCCGCCTTCTCGTCGCCGACGAGCCGGTGTCGATGCTCGACGTCTCGATCCGCATGGGCGTCCTGAACCTCCTCGCCGACCTGCAGCGCGAAGAGGGACTCGGGGTGCTGTACATCACCCACGACCTCGCGACCGCGCGGCACTTCAGCGACGAGATCCTCGTGCTCAACCAGGGCAGGGTCGTCGAGCGGGGTACCGCCGACGACGTGATCCTCCGCCCGCAGGACCCGTACACGCAGGAGCTCCGCGCTGCGTCCCCCGACCCCGAGAGCCACTTCGCGTCGGCTCCCGGCCTTCCCGGAGGTGCACGATGACCGCCGTCGAACCCCAGCTGCCTGTCGAGACGTCGGCTCCCGACGCGCTCGAAGTCGGCACGACCGCAACCACGACCGTGAAGGGCCGCTCGCGTGTGCCGTGGCGCTTCCTCGGCAGCCGCGCGCTGTTCTACCTCTTCACACTGTGGGCCGCGATCACGATCAACTTCTTCCTGCCCCGGTTCATGAAGGGCGATGCGGTCGACCAGTACCTGGCCCGCAACCGCAACGTGACTCCGGAAGCCGCTGACGCGCTCCGCGCACTGCTCGGCATCGACACCGACAAGTCGATGTGGCAGCAGTATCTCGATTACTGGGGTCTGATGCTCCGCGGCGATCTCGGCGTCTCGCTCCTCCACGGCCTCCGCCCCGTCACCGAGGTCATCAGCCAGGCCCTCCCCTGGACGGTCGGCCTCGTCGGGTTCGCCACGATCATCTCGTTCCTCATCGGCACGATCGGCGGCGCCGTCATCGGCTGGCGCCGCGGCAGCCGCTCCGAGATCATGATCCCGATCACGACCTTCCTCAGCACCATCCCGTACTTCTGGCTGGGCCTTCTCGCCATCGCGCTGTTCTCGGTCAACCTCAAATGGTTCCCGATCGGCAAGGCGTACGGCGTGGGGTACTCGCCCGAGTTCAGCCCGGAGTTCATCGGACAGGTCATCCACCACGGCACGCTCCCCGCCGTGACGATCATCATCGCCTCGCTCGGCGGCTGGATGCTCGGCATGCGCAACATGATGCTCACCGTCCTCGACGAGGACTACATCACGGTCGCGCAGGCCAAGGGCCTGCCGAACTCCCGCGTGCTCTGGCGCTATGCCGCCCGCAACGCCGTCCTGCCGCAGATCCAGAGCTTCGCGCTGTCGATCGGCTTCATCGTCGGCGGCACGATCGTCATGGAGATGGTCTTCAGCTACCCCGGCGTCGGAAAACTGCTGCTGGATGCCACCAACGGCAAGGACTACGCACTCATGCAGGGCGTCTTCCTCGTGATCACGCTCTCGGTGCTGGTCGCGAACATCCTCGCCGACATCGCCTACGCATTCCTCGACCCGCGCACTCGCCAGACGGAGGCCTGAGATGACCACCACCGCCACCATCCGGATGGCCCGCACCGAGGACCCGACTCCGAACACGTTCCGGGCACGCCTCGGCTCGGCGTTCGCGATGTTCCGGAACGCGAAGTCGATCACGGGCCTCGTGATCCTCGGCTTCTTCGTCCTCATCGCGATCTTCGCCGATATGCTCGCGCCGTTCTCGCCGACACAGGTCGACAACACCGCACGGTTCCAACCTCCCTCCGCCGCGCACTGGCTCGGGACGACCCACATCGGTGAGGACGTCCTGAGCCAGGTGATCCACGGCACCCGCGGCGTCATCGTCGTCGGCTTCCTCGCCGCGATCATCGCGACCGTCATCGCGATCGTCGTGGGCGTCGTGTCGGGCTACGTCCGAGGCTGGAAGAGCGAGGGCCTCTCGGCGCTGACGAACGTCTTCCTCGTCATCCCGGGTCTGCCGCTCATCATCATCGTCGCCTCGATGTTCGAGCAGCCGCCGCTCATCCTCATCGCCGCAGTCCTCGGCATCACCGGGTGGGCCTGGGGCGCACGCGTCCTCCGCGCGCAGACGATGTCGCTGCGCAACCGCGACTTCATCCAGGCCGCGCGCGCCAACGGCGAGCCGCTCCGCCGCATCATCACGGTCGAGATGCTCCCGAACCTCATGGCGCTCATCGCGGCGAGCTTCGTCGGCACGGTGACCGCCGCCATCCTCGGCCTCACGACGCTGTCCTACATCGGCGTCATCCCGGTGAACACGTACAACTGGGGCACGATCCTCAACTGGGCGAGCGCGCAGGGCGCGTTCCGTCAGAACCAGTGGTGGTGGTACCTGCCCCCGGGGCTCTGCATCGCGGCCATCGGTGTCGCCCTGTCGCTCATCAACTTCGGCATCGACGAGTACGTCAACCCGCGACTGCGTTCCGCGGGCGAGCGCGCCCGTGCCATGAAGAAGAAGGGCCTCAACGTCAACGACGCCGTCACCGTCGTCCGGAGCGTCGAGATGCCCACCACACGCCGGGAGGCCCGCGGATGACGAGTGTCGAGATCTCCGACGCCTACCTGGACGCCTCGCTAGCCGTCGACGAACGCGTCGCCGATCTCCTCGGACGGATGACGCTGGCCGAGAAGATCGGGCAGATGATGCAGTTCGACGCCCGGGAGGACCTCGAGCACATCGTGAACGAGCGCCACGCCGGCTCGATCCTGCACACGTCCCCCGAGAAGGTGCTCCGCGCCGCCGAGCTCACCGCGCAGACCCGGCTGCGGATTCCGCTCCTCGTCGCGGAGGACTGCATCCACGGGCACTCGTTCTGGGAGGGCGCGACGATCTTCCCGACGCAGCTCGGCATGGCGGCGTCGTGGGACCCGGACCTCGTCGAGCGCGTCGCGAAGGCGACGGCGGCCGAGGTGGCGGCCACCGGCATCCACTGGACCTTCTCCCCCGTCCTCTGCATCGCACGCGACCTCCGCTGGGGGCGCGTCGGCGAGACGTTCGGCGAGGACCCGTTCCTCATCGGCGAGCTCGCCTCGGCGATGGTCCGCGGTTACCAGGGCGACGGCCTCGACGACCCCGATGCGATCCTCGCGACCGCGAAGCACTTCGCGGGGTACTCCGAGACGCAGGGTGGACGCGACGCGAGCGAGGCGGACATCTCGCGCCGCAAGCTCCGCTCCTGGTTCCTACCGCCGTTCGAACGCGTCGCGCGGGAGGGATGCCGCACCTTCATGCTCGGCTACCAGACCACCGACGGCGTGCCGATCACGGTGAACGACTGGCTGCTCAGCGACGTCCTCCGCGGCGAGTGGGGCTACACCGGCACCCTTATCACCGACTGGGACAACATCGGGCGCATGGTGTGGGAGCAGAAGGTCCAGCCCGACTACGCCCACGCTGCCGCGGCCGCCGTGAAAGCGGGCAACGACATGGTCATGACGACGCCCGGCTTCTTCGCCGGCGCCCTCGAAGCGGTCGAACGCGGGATGTTGGCCGAGGCCGACATCGATCAGGCCGTCTCGCGGATCCTGGCACTGAAGTTCCGTTTCGGGCTCTTCGAGAACCCGCGCCTCCCCGACCGGGAGCGCATCGCGACCGTCGTCGCGCGGGGCGCCCACACCGACCTCAACCTCGAGATCGCACGCCGCTCGCTCGTGCTCCTTCGCAACGACGGCACCCTGCCGCTGACCACCGGCACGCGGCGGATCGCCGTCGTCGGTCCCCTTGCGGACGACGCACAGACCCAGCTCGGCGACTGGGCGGGGTCGTCCGGACAGGTCGACTGGATGCCGGACGGCCACCCGCGCACTCAGATCACGACCGTGCTCGACGGCCTGCGAAGCCTCAGCCCCGAGGGCGCCACCGTCGAATACGCGCGGGGCGCCGACATCCTGACGCTCACGGACGACCCGGCCGGCGTCTTCCCCGACGGGCAGCCCCGGCCGCCGGTCGTGGTGCCGCGAGAGCCCGACGCGGCGGAGATCGCCGAGGCGGTCACCCTCGCGGAACGCTCGGACGTGGTCGTCGCCGTGGTCGGCGATCGCATCGAGCTCGTCGGCGAGGGGCGCTCGACAGCGACGCTCGACCTCATCGGTGGACAGCGCGCGCTCCTCGATGCCCTCGCCACGACGGGCACGCCGCTCGTCGTCGTGCTGATGGCGTCGAAGCCGCTCATCCTGCCGGAGTCGGTGCGAGAGGCATCCGTCATCTGGGTCGCGAACCCCGGCATGCAGGGCGGCCGCGCGATCGCCGAGCTGCTGCTCGGCGAGATCGAACCCGCCGGGCGCCTGCCGATCTCGTTCGCCCGGCATGCCGGCCAGCAGCCGACGTATTACAACCAGATCCGCGGGCAGCACGGCGACCGCTACGCCGACCTGACGCAGGACCCGGCGTTCGCCTTCGGCGACGGGCTCTCCTACACGAGCGTCGAGTACGGCGACCCCGAGATCCTCACTCCCGTCGTCTCTGCCGACGACACCGTGCGGGCGCGTCTGACGCTCCGCAACACCGGCGAGCGCCCGGCGCACGAGGTCGTGCAGATCTACGTCCGCGACACGGTGACCTCGGTGAGCTGGGCCGACAAGGAGCTGAAGACGTTCCGTCGCGTCGACATCGCCGCGGGTGACAGCGCCACGGTCGAGATCGAACTGCCTGCGTCGGAGTGCACGATCGTGGATGCGGCCGGCCGCCGCATCGTGGAACCCGGGGAGTTCGAGCTCCTCACCGGGCCGTCGTCTCGCAACGAGGTGCTGCGGGCGGTCTCCTTCGAGATCCGCTGACGCGACGGAACAGCGAAGGGCGGGTGTCGTGGTGTCACCCGCCCCTCGCTGTTGCGACCCCCGCCTCACCCCGGTGCGAGCCGGTACAGGACCTCGGGCCGGCCGCGCTTGCCGTACCGGTGCGATACGACGATCGCGCCGGTGTCGGCGAGGTGCGTCAGGTAGCGGTGGACGGTCGCGCGGGACATCTCGCACGCCTCTGCGACCTCGACGATCGAGCGGCCCGTCGCGGGGTCCAGCGACGTGACGACCCGCTCCAACGTCGGCAGGGCCAGCCCCTTCGGGAGGGAGCGCGGCCCACTCGACGACGAGGACACGGTGCGGATGCCGCCGGTCGCCAGCAGGCGATCGATCTCGCTCTGCGCAAGCGGGCGCTCACGCCCGGCATCCGTTCGCGCTCGTCGTTCCTCGCGATACCGTTCCAACCGTTCGCGGAGCGCCGCCTCGGTGAACGGCTTCACGAGGTAGCCGACCACCCGGGCGGCGAGCGCTTGGCGCACCGTCGTCTGATCCTGCGACGAGCTGATGACGAGCACGTCGGGGCCCGCATCGCCGAAGGTCCGGAGGCGGTGCAGAACTTCGACGCCGCTGATGTCGGGCAGGCGCATGTCGAGGAGCACGAGGTCGACACCCGACGCGCTCTGCGAGAGCGCGTCGCGGCCTGTCCCCGCCGCCCCGGCGACCGTGAACCCGGACACCGCATCGACGAACCGGCAGTGCAGGGCGCGCGCGCCCTGGTCGTCGTCGACCACCAGCACCCGGATCGCTCGCTCGCTCACATCCGCTCCATCTCGAACGCGAATCGCGCCCCGCCGAGGGCCGATGCGCCCACTTCGATCGTGCCGCCCCGCGACGCCACCGTCCGCCGCACGGTGTCGAGCCCGTAGCCGCGGCCGAACCCGGTCGGATCGTCCTTCGTCGAGAAGCCCTGCCCGAAGATGCGACCGGCAACCTTCGGGTCGATCCCGGGACCGTTGTCGTCCACGGTTCCGAGGATGCTCCCGTCGGCCTCGCGGAGGACGCACCGCACCCTCGTCGCGCCCGCCTCACCGGAGTTGCGGCACAGGTTCGTGACGACCGACACGGCACCATCGTCGAGGTCGCCGTCGAGGGTGAAGTCGAACTCCGCCTGAGCACCCAGATCGAGCAGTTCTGCGCGCACGGCGTGCATGGTCGCCGCCGCGATCGGCGATCCGTCGCGGCCGCTTTCCGAGGTACGGACGGGCGTCACCTCCTCGATGTACCCGAGCGCCGCCGAGGTGTCGCCGTGCGACACGAGGCCGTGGATCACGTGCAGTCGCGTGCCGAACTCGTGCGCCTGCTCCCGGAGCGCTGCCGTCGTCCGTCGCATCTGCGCGTTCTCGGCCAAGGCGGCATCCGCTCGTCGGAACCGCCGCTCGACCGACGCCGTCAACGCGGAACTCGCGAGCGACGCGACCACGAGCGCGCCGATCCCCCACGGCAGGAGCGCTGCGAGCGCCGCATCGCGGTCCGCCGCGATGCTCGACTCGAGTACGCCCACGGCGACCATGCCCACCACGGTCCCGTCGCTCGTTCGCACCGGTACCTTGGCTCGCAGCGACGGCCCGGACGCCCCACGCTCGGTGCCGAGGAACGTCTCGCCCAGCAGCACGGAGGAGTTCGTCGTCTCGACCTGCACACCGCGCTCCGTCGCGAGCGGATGCGTGATGCGGACGCCCTCATCGTCGGTGATCACGACGTAGTAGACCCCCGCGGACTCCGCCACGAGCTCGGCGATCGGCTGCAGCTGCGCCGTCGCTGCGGCGAGGTCGCCCGCGTCGGCGAGGTCGTCGATGCTGCCGGCATCCGTCACCGTCGCCAGCGTCGCGCGCACATCGGCGAGATCGGCGAGGCTTCGCGCCACGCCCATCACCCGCTCGGCCGTCGACTCGCGGATCGTCCGCTCCTGCACGGCCATCGCGACGGCGACCGTCACCGACAGCGCCGCGAGCGTCACAACGGAGGGCAGGACGAGCAGCACCAGCCGGGCCACGCGTGGCCGCCGCGGAGACGCCATCGTTCACCACTCCCGTCGATGCGCGACGCGTGAGCGTCAAAGAGAACAACTGACGAAGGATGCCGCCGACGCACCGCGCGCTGTCATCCTAATTCGATCTCGCGGAGACGACGATGTCCGCGCGAATGGAGCAATGATGACCCAGACAGATCCCCCTCAGGCGCCGCGCAGTCGGCACCGCACCGTGATCGGGCGCGTCGTCGGTGGTGTGATCGCCGCTGCCGCCATCGGCACGGCCGCCGCCGGATCGATCGCCTCGGCGAGCACCGGAAACGACATCAACGCCTCGATGACGATCGTCGCCCCCGCTGCGGCGGGCGGCGGCTGGGACGGCGTCGCGCGCGAACTGCAACAGGCGCAGAAGGCGAACGGTCTCGTCAACAACGTGCAGGTCGTGAACATGCCGGGCGCCGGCGGCACGATCGCCCTCGGCAACGTCTCGGTGCTCGAGGGCCAACCGAACAACATGCTCGTCGGCGGCACGGGCCTTCTCGCCGCTACGATCCAGTTCAACTCGGCCGCGACCCTCGACGACGTCACGCCCCTGGCGGTCATCGTCGAGGAGTACGACGTCATCGTCGTGCCCGCCGACTCCCCCTATAAGACCCTCGACGACCTCGTGGAGGGGTGGAAGAAGGACCCCAAGGCCCTCCCCTGGACCGGCGGCGGATCCTTCGACCAGCTCGTCGTCACCGACCTGGCACTCTCCGCCGGCATCGACCCCGTCGACACGACGTACATCTCTTCCGACGGCGGTGGCGAAGCGATCCAGGCGCTCCTCAACGGCACGGCGAAGGCCGCGTCGGGCGGGTACCCCGACAACATCGACCAGATCGAGGCGGGACGCCTGCGCGCCCTCGCCCTCGTCGCCAACGAACCGATCGAGGGCATCGACATCCCCACCGCGATCGAGCAGGGGTACGACGTGTCACTGACCAACTGGCGCTCCCTCTCGGCACCGTCCGGCATCGAGGACAGCGAGCGCGAGGCTCTCACCGAGCTCGTCCTCGAGAGTGTCAAGACACCCGAGTGGGCCGACGCGATGGAGCGCTACCACTGGAACGAACGGATCATCACGGGTGATGAGCTCGACGCCTTCCTGAAGGACGAGGAGACCCGCATCCGCGCACTCTACGAGGAGATGGGCCTGTGACCTTCCCCGCCAATCCCACGTCGGCATCCGCCGTCGTCGGCCAGCGCCTGCGCCTGGTCTCCGGTCCCGGCGCCGCTGCGCTTCTCAAGGGCCTCACGATGCCGGTGATCCTCATCGCTTTCGCGACCTACCTCGTCGTCGGCATCATCACGATGCGCGTTCCCGAAGGTACCGACTTCCCCGGACCGCAGTTCTTCCCGGGCATCATCGCGGCAGGTCTGTACGTCCTCGCCGTGACGCTCGTCGTCGGGGCGATCCGAGAGATCCGCGCGACCCCCGACGCGCTGACCGCCGAGATCGAGGCCGAACGGGCCGAAGCGGCGGGCGAGGAGCCCGCACGACCCGTCCGCGTCGACCTCCGCTCATTCGCGTGGGTCGTGCTCCCGTTCCTCGCGTTCGCCTTCCTCCTCGAGTTCCTCGGCTGGATCATCGCGGCGGGACTGCTGTTCTGGTGCGTCGCGAAGGCCTTCGGCGCCACGCGCCCGATCCACAGCCTCATCGTGGGTCTCACGCTGAGCTCGCTCGCCTACATCGGTTTCGACATGGCCCTCGGGATGCCCCTCCCGTCCGGTCTCTTCGGAGGGTTCTGACATGGACGTGCTGACACTTCTCGGCGAAGGCTTCGCCGGCGCCCTCACGCCCGCGAACCTGTTGTGGGTCCTGATCGGATGCCTCCTGGGCACCGCGGTCGGCGTCCTCCCCGGCCTCGGGTCGTCCATGGCCGTCGCGCTGCTGCTTCCCATCACGTTCTCGCTCGACCCGACCGCGGCGTTCATCATGTTCGCCGGCGTCTACTTCGGCGGGCTCTTCGGGGACTCGACGATGGGCATCCTGATGAACACGCCGGGGCAGGCATCCGCCATCGCCTCGACGTTCGAGGGACACAAGATGGCGCTGAACGGTCGAGCCGCCCAGGCCCTCGCGACTGCCGCCATCGGCGCGTTCATCGGCGGCATGATCGCCTCGGTCGTCGTGGTGTTCGTCGCTCCGGCCCTCGCGGACTTCTCGAGTCGCTTCGGCCCCGCCGAGTTCTTCGCCCTTGCGGTCTTCGCGTTCGCGGCGACCTCCTCGGTGGTCGCCGACAGCGCTATCAAGGGCCTGACATCGCTTCTCATCGGTCTCGGCATCGCTGTCGTCGGCATCGACGGCGTCTCGGGTGCTCCCCGGTTCACGATGGACTCCCCTAACCTTTTCGACGGCATCTCGCTCGTCACCGTCACCGTCGCTATCCTCGCGCTCGGCGAAGTGATCTACGTGGCCTGCCTCGAGCGGCACATGAAGGACAAGGCGCTCATCAGGCCGACCGGTCGCCCGTGGCTGAGCAGGCGCGAACTCAAAGAAGCTGCTCCCGCCTGGCTCCGAGGAACCGCCATCGGCCTGCCGTTCGGCGTCGTCCCCGCGGGAGGTTCGGAGATCCCGACCTTCCTCGCGTACGGCCTCGAGAAGCGCCTCGACAAGCGGCGCAAGAACCCGATGTTCGGCAAGGGCGCCATCCGAGGCCTCGCCGCCCCGGAGGCGGCGGGCAACGCGACCACCGGCATGGCGATGGGGGCACTGCTCGCGCTGGGCCTGCCGATCTCGGCGACGGCGGCGATCATGCTCGCGGCCTTCCGACAGTACGGTCTCCAGCCCGGGCCGTTGCTGTTCGACCGGGCTCCCGACCTCGTCTGGTCGCTGCTTGCGAGCTTCTTCATCGCGATGGTCGTGCTCCTCGTCCTGAACCTGCCGTTCGCGATGGTGTGGGCGAAGCTCCTGCTGATTCCCCGGCCGTACCTGTACGCCGGAATCACGGTCTTCTGCGCCCTCGGCATCTACGCCACGTCGGGGTCGACGTTCGACCTCGTCATGCTCCTCGCCATCGGTCTGCTCGGCTTCCTCATGCGCGCGCTCGACTTTCCGCTCGCGCCCCTCATCATCGGGATGGTCCTCGGCCCCCTCGCCGAGACGAGCCTCCGGGATGCCGCGATGAGCGCGAACGGCGACTTCTCGGTGCTCGTGCAGGGCCCGATCGCGATCACGCTCTACGCGCTGCTCGCTGCGGTTCTGATGTTCTCGATCCGCGGCAAGGTCGTCGCCCGCAAGCGCGAGAAGGCCGCGGCGAAGGAGCTCGTCGACGCCTGACCGCTGTGAACGACGAAGGCCCCGACGCGCGATGCGTCGGGGCCTTCGTCATGCGGGTGTCAGGGAGTCGGCATCCCACCGTTGACGTTGAGCGTCTCGCCGATCACGTAGCTCGATTCGGCCGACGCGAGGAATACGTAGGCCGGGGCGAGCTCTGCGGGCTGACCCATGCGTCCGAGCGGGGTCTCCTCCCCGAACGACTCGAGCTTCTCGGGCGGTTGACCGTCGGTGACCTGGAGCGGCGTCCAGATGGGTCCGGGCGCCACGGCGTTGACGCGGATCCCCTTGGGGGCCAGCTGCTGGGCCACCGCCTTCGTGAACGCATTGATCGTCGCCTTCGTCGAGGCGTAGTCGACGAGAGTCTCCGACGGCGAGTACGCCTGGACCGACGTCGTGTTGATGATCGTCGCTCCCGCGGGCAGGTGCGGCAGGGCGGCCTTCGTGATCCAGAACATCGCGTCGACGTTCGTCGTGAACGTGTCGTCGAACTGCTGGTCGTCGAGCGTCGTCAGATCCTCGTTGTAGATCTGCTTTCCGCCGTTGTTGACGACGATGTCGAGTCCACCGAGCGCGTCGACGGTCTTCGAGACCAGCTCGACGCAGTAGTCCTTCTGCTTCAGGTCGCCGGGGAAGGTGAGGACGGTCGCGCCGGCCTCGCGGAGGATGCCGGCGATGCGCTGCGCGTCCTCCTCCTCTTCCGGCAGGTACGACAGCGCGACGTCAGCGCCCTCGCGGGCGAAGGCGATCGCTGTGGCCGCACCGATGCCCGAGTCGCCGCCCGTGATGAGGGCTTTGCGGCCGGTCAGGCGGCCGGTGCCGCGGTAGGTGTCTTCGCCCAGGTCGGCCTTCGGCGTGAGGTCGGCGTCGAGGCCGGGCTCCTGCTGGTGGCCCTTCTGGGGCTCGATCTCGGAGTAGAGCTCCACCGGGTTCGTGAACGTGTACTGGTCGCGTGACATCGTGCTCTCCTTCTTTTGGTGGTGGTTTTCCTGGGGTTGGTCAGGAGCCGGTGGCGTCGTCGCCCACGAGCTCCCGGATCGTCAGGGCGGCGCGGATCAGCGCTAGGTGGCTGAGCGCTTGCGGGAGGTTGCCGAGGAACGCCCCGTCGTCGGGGTCGATCATCTCGGCGAACATCCCGACGTCGTTGCCGGTCTTCACCAGCTCGTCCATCGCGGCGATGCCCTCGTCGTGACGTCCGACGCAGACGAGCGCGGCTGCCCGCCAGAAGCTGCACGCCACGAACGTCGCCTCCTCGTCGCGCATGCCGGTGTAGCGGTACAGGTGCGGCCCTTCGCCGAGTTCTCCCGTGAGCGCATCGATCGTGCGCGACATCCGCTCTCCGCGGTCGAACCCGCTCAGCGAGTGCAGCAGAACGGATGCGTCGAGGTCGCGGCTGCCCTGCGCCATGACGTACGCGCCGCGGGACTCCGACCAGCCATGCTCATCGACCCACTCGCGGACGAGTGTCGCCTCGGCCGCCCAGCGCTCGCTGCTGCCGGGGATCTGCTCCAGCTCCGCGAGGGTGACGGCGTCGTTGAGGGCCTGCCAGCATCCCATCTTCGACGACACGTAGTGCCGCTCCTCGGGGAGCTCCCACATGCCCGAATCGGGGTTCCGCCACGCGTCGCACACCTGGTCGGCATACATCGACAGCATCCGTCCGGTCTCGACGTCGAGAGCGTTGCCCGCCTCGACGTAGGCGCGGCAGATGGCGAACAGATCGCCGTACACGCCGAGCTGCACCTGCTCGCGCGCGGGGTTGCCGGTCACGACCGGACCGATGCCCCGCCAGCCGGGCACGTCGTACTCCGTGACGTGCCCGTCGAGCTCCCCGTCGAGGGTGTACATGACGTGGAGCTCCGGACCGTGACGGCGGATCGTCCGCAGCAGCCATGAGATGGCGGCGTGGGTCTCTTCACGCAGACCGAAGCCGATGAGCGCGTCGACGGTGTAGGCCAGGTCGCGCACCCAGGCGAGTCGATAGTCCCAGTTCTTGCCACCGGCGAGGTTCTCGGGCAGCGACGTCGTCGCGGCGGCCGCGATAGCGCCGGTGGGGCTGTGGATCAGGAGCTTCAGCATCAGCGCGCTCCGCTGCACGTCCGTCGCCCAGGGGCCCTCGTACGAGAACTCCCGCGACCACGCGCGCCAGGCCTCGATCGTGCGGTCGATGCCGCGGTCGACGTTGTCGGGATCGGGGAAGTGGATCGGCTCGTCGTGCGTGCCGACGACGATCAGCAGGTGCCGAGTCCCCGCGCCCGTCGTGAAACCGCCCGCGAGTCCTGTCGCGATCCCGTCGGCCGACGCTGCCGGCTCCGGACCGTGGTCGCGGCCGGTAACACCGATCGTCGTCAGTCCTGAGCGCAGGATGCTGCGACCGTTCGCCCGGTCGTGCCACGGCGCCGCGGTCTTCAGCGACGTGCCCGGCTGCACCCGCCACCGGAAGGCGACCTCGCCCTCGACACCGTCGACGCGGCGCGCGAGTTCCGCCCACGGCAATCGCCCCGCGACGCCCGTGACGAGCGCGTCGGTGACCGTCGCCTTCCCCGACGCGGTCGTGAAGGTCGTGACGAGCACGTTCGTGCGCGGCAGATACCGGCGGCGCACCTCGTACCCCTCGACGGGCTCCATCTCGATGCACCCGCCCGCGTCGTCGTCGAGCAGCCGCCCGAAGATCGGCAGATCGTCGATGCCGGGGAGCGGCATCCAGTCGATCTGGCCGCGCAACCCGATGAGGGCGACCGTCCGCCCGTCGCCGATCGGCGCGTAGCTGCGCAGGTCCTGACCGGGTGCGGAGTCGTCGAGGGGAGGCATCGCTCGAGTGTCACCCCGATGCGGACGAAGGGGATGCCGGTTGACACCCTGCCGACGATGTGTGACACCCGGGTAGCCTGGCCCCGTGCTCGTCCGCCTCTCCCACCCCGACGGCGTCATCGTCGGCTGGCGGACCGTGCCGGAGACGGCCGGCAGCGGTCGCACTGCCGAGGCGCGCGTCACCGGCCGGCACCTGCTCCGCGAGGCGCTGAGCCTGCTCGGGGTGGCGGACACCGGCATCCGCCAGCGATGCGAGGTGTGCGGGGGCGTCGACCATGGCCCGCTCCGGAGCGACGACGCCGCGATCAGCGTCGCGTACGCTCCCGGGGTGGTCGTCGCCGCGGCGGCTCACGCACGGGCGATCGGAATCGATGTGGAGAGGGATGCCGGTGCTCTCCCCGGCCTCGACGCCCTCTTCGCGCCGTCACCCCCGCCCGACGCGGGCGGGTGGACCGCCATCGAGGCGGCGCTCAAGGCCGACGGTCGCGGCCTCCGGGTCGACCCTGCCACCGTCGTCGTCGCGGACGGGCGTGCGCGGGTTCCGGGTCACGACCGCACGATCGCCGTCCACCGCGTGACGGGGCCGGCGGGTTACGTCGTCAGCCTCGCGATCGATCCCGCCTGAACACGGCGTCGATCAGCCCGACCCGCTCGGTGATGGATGCGGGACGCGCCCCCCGCTTTCCGCCCTTCGGGAGGTCCGGCAGAGCAGTGTCGTCGAGCCACGCCGCGAACAGCGAGCCGAGAGCGGCGCCCGTCTGCTCCTCGGCGAGCGCGGTGAAGTCTGCTGTCGTGACGACCCCGAACCGGTGCCGGGTCGTCCATTCGCGCAGGAGCGCGAAGAACGGGTCGTCGCCCACGGTCAGCCGCAGCGCGTGGAGCGCCAGTGCGCCACGGGTGTAGACGCGGTCGTCGAACATGAGGTCGGGACCCGGGTCGGACACGCGGAGGTCCTGCGGGAGCGCTGCGAGCCGGGCGTGGTGGGCGAGGGCGAGCCCGTGGGCGGTCGCCTTGCCCGACGCCTCCGCCCAGACCCACTCGGCGTAACAGGCGAAGCCCTCGTTGAGCCAGATGTGCTGCCAGCCCTCGACCCCGACGCTGTTGCCGAACCACTGGTGGGCGAGCTCGTGGGCGACGAGACGTTCGAGCGACCCGGCGCCGTCGATGTGGTTCGACCCGAAGATGCCCATGCCCTGCGCCTCGAGCGGGATCTCGAGGTCGTCCTGCGTGACGACGATCGTGTACTGCGGGAAGGGGTAGGGACCGAACGACTCCGCGAACGCGCTCATCATGTCGCCGAGCAGGGCGAAGTCCGCGGCGGCGCGGTTCTCGAGGCCCGCAGGGTGGAAGAGCCGGCCGGGGACCCCGGCGAGGTCGACCGCGGTCTCTCGATAGGGCCCGATCTGGAGCGTCAGGAGATACGAGGGCGTCGGGGTGTCGATCGTGAACGACCAGGCGTCGCGCCGCCCGGCTCGCGCGCGGGTGCCGGTCGCACCCGTGACCACTGCGTACCCGGGGTCTGTCGCGACCCGGAGCGCGTACGTCGACTTCTCGCACGGCAGGTCGTTGCAGGGGAACCAGGTGGGCGCTCCGGTCGGCTGCGAGGCCACGATGAGGCCGTCCTCGAGCTCCTCCCAGCCGAGGAGACCCCAGCGGGTCCGACGCGGCTGCGGTGCTCCCGCGTAGGTGATCGCGATGCGTGCCGTGTCGCCCGCTGCCAGCGGGGTCGAGAACGTCACGCGCACCTTGCGATCCGTCTGCCGGAACGACGCGCGCGTATCGCCCGCCACCTTCACGCGGCTGACGCGCAGTCCGACGAGGTCGAACGCGGCGGAGCGGATCTCCTCGCGCGCACGGATGTCGATGGTCGCCGTCGCCGTCAGACGATTGCCGGCGAGCTTGTAATCGAGATCGAGGTCGTAGTGCACCGCGGCATAGGAGCTGTCGCCGCTGACCGGTGTGTACGGGTCGACGATCATCCTTCCGCGTCCTGGTACGCGCGGACCTTGACCGCACGCCACGGTCCGATGGGGTTGCCGCTCCAGCGGCTTCCGGCGGGCACGGTCTCGCCGCGCATGACGAGGGATGCCGGGCCCACCGTCGCGTCCGCGGCGATCGTGGCCGCGGGCAGGACCACCGAGTGCGGCCCGAGGGTCGCCCCCGGTTCGAGGGTCACGGTGTCGATGCTCATCACACGATCATGGAACAGATGCGTCTGAACCACACATCCGCGGCCGACCGTCGCGCCGTCGCCGAGGGTGACGAGGTCGGGTTCTGGGAACCAGTAGCTGTCGGTCCAGACGCCGCGGCCGATCTTCGTCCCGAGGGTCCGGAGCCACACGGCGAGCGCCGGGGTCCCCGACGCCGGCGAGGCGAACCAGGGCGCGGCGACCATCTCGGTGAAGGTGTCGGCGACCTCGGTCCGCCACACGAAACTCGACCAGAGGGGGTGCTCCCCCGGGCGGATCGGCCCGACCAGCACCCACTTCGCCACGGTGGTGATGCCCGCCGCGACCGCACCTGCCGCGAGGAGCACGGCCCCCGACGCTGCCAGCGCGATGCCGAGGCCCGCTGCCTCGACGATGGCTGCGAACACGAGCAGCACCGCGAGGCCGAGCGCACACGTGACGACGACGGGCACGAAGCGGAGGAGCTCCCAGAGCGTCCGGGCGACACGCAGTCGCGGGTGCGGTCGATACGTTCGTTCGAGGTCCGACTCGTTGACCACGCGACGCAGGCGCACGGCCGGTGACCCCAGCCACGACGAGCCGGCCTTCGCCTTCTCGGGCGCGACGGACAGGACGGCGATGAGACCGTCCTTCGGCACCCGGTGGCCTCCCGCCGCGAGCCCCGAGTTCCCGAGGAACGCGCGCTTGCCGATGCGGGCCGGACCCAGCCGCATCCACCCCCGGTTCAGCTCGTAGGTGCCGACCATCGTGTCGTCGGCGAGGAAGGCTCCGTCGTCGATCGTCGTCATCGCGGGGATGAGGAGAACAGTGGATGCCTCGACCTCCCGCCCGACCTTGGCGCCCAGCATCCGGAGCCAGACGGGTGTGAAGAGGCTCGAGTAGAGCGGGAAGAGGAGAACCCGCGCCGAGTCGAGGATGCGCTCGGTGGTCCACGCCTGCCAAGCGACGCGACTGCGGACGGGGTGGACGCCGGGGGTCATCCCGAGCGAGAGGAGCCGCACGACGAGCACGACGGCGCCGGCGAACAGCACGCCCGCCGTGAGGACGCCGGGCACGAGCATCGCCAGCAGCGGCGGCACGGCTTCAGCGATCGTGTCGGCCTCGCGGGCGCCCGCCGTGACGACGGCGCCACCCGCGGCGAACGCGAGGAACGGGAGAGCGCCCAGGAACGCCGAGGACACGCCGTACGCCCAGAGCCACCGGCGCCCGGGCGGAGGCGGGGAGGGGGCGAACGGCGTCGACGTGCCGCCGATGCGCGCGGCCGGCGAGCCGGCCCATCGCTGGCCGGCGCGGACCCGGCCGAACACGGCCGAGCCGGGGGCGACCTCGGCGCCGCGCCCGATCTTCGTGCCCGGCGCGAGCGTGCTGCGGGCGCCGACCGTGGCGCCGGCGCCGATGCGGATCGATCCGATGCGGACCGTGTCGCCGTCGATCCAGTGCCCGGCCAGGTCGACCTCGGGTTCGATCGCGGCGCCGGCACCGATGTGGAGCATGCCGGTCACCGGCGGCAGGGTGTGGAGGTCGACGTTCGTGCCGATCTTCGCGCCCAGCGCGCGGGCGTAGTAGACGACCCAGGGTGCCCCCGCGAGGCCGACCGGATCGATCTGGTGCGCGATCTGCTCCGCGAGCCACAGCCGCAGGTGCACGCCGCCGCCGCGCGGGTAGTCCCCCGCTCGGACCCCGGCGAGCAGCAGCCGCGCGGCGGCGGCCGAGATCGCCATCCGCCCGAACGGGGTCGCGAACACGAGGAGCAGGAGGATGACGGCGACCGGCGAGGTCTCGGGGAGGAAGTCGAACCCCGGGCCGAGCTGCAGCACGACGCTAGCGGTCAGCAACCAGGTGATCCAGCGCGCCCCGCTCAACACGAACAGGGGGAAGCCGAGAAGCGTCTGCAACAGCTGCATGCGACGCGGGGTGGGCCGGGCGGAGCTGTGACCACCGGCATCCGCCCCGTCATCGGAGGCGTCGTCGACGGCGTCGGCCATGCGCCGGAGCTTCGGCCGGTCGTACACGTCGGCCATCGTGAATTCGGGTGCGCGCGAGCGGATCCGCGACACGAGCTGCGCGGCGGCGAGCGATCCGCCGCCGAGCTGGAAGAAGTCGGCATCCTCGTCGCCCGGGCGCGCACCGAGGACGGCGAACCACTGCTCGGCGAGCCAGGCCGCCGTGCCGGACAGGTGCGAGTCGCCTGCGCCGGTGTCCTCGATGGGCCACGGCAGTGCGGCTTTGTCGACCTTGCCCGAGGTGCGGACCGGCAGGTCGGGCACCTCGGCGAGGAGCGGGATGAGGGGTGCCGGCAACGCCTCGGCGAGCTGGGCACGCGCGGCGACCCGGTCGAACCCGTCGCGCGGCACGACGTAGCCGACGAGGACGGCCGCCCCCGAGTCGGTCTTCTGCACGACCACGGCGGCGCCGGCGATGAGGTCGAGGTCCTGCAGGGCCGCCTCGACCTCGCCGAGCTCGATGCGCCTCCCGCCGATCTTCACCTGATCGTCGACGCGCCCCTGGAAGACGAGGCCCTCGGGGTCCGCCCGCACCATGTCGCCGGAGCGGTACGCCCGCTCCCAGCCGAGGGTGGGCATGGCGGCGTACTTCTCGGCATCCTTGGCCGGGTCGAGGTAGCGCGCGAGCCCGACCCCGCCGATGATGAGCTCGCCGACCTCACCGGGAGCCACCGGCATGCCGTCGGCATCGACGACCGCCAGCGACCAGCCGTCGAGGGGCAGCCCGATGCGGACCGGCCCCTCACCGCCGAGGAGCGCCGCGCACGCGACGACGGTCGCTTCGGTGGGTCCGTAAGTGTTCCAGAGTTCGCGTCCCTCGCCGACGAGCCGCGCGACCAGCTCGGGCGGGCACGCCTCGCCGCCGAAGATCAGGAGGCGAACGTTCTCGACCGTGTCCTGCGGCCAGAGCGCCGCGAGCGTGGGCACGGTCGAGACGACCGTGATGCCGTGCCCCACCAGCCACGGCCCGAGGTCCTCCCCCGAGCGGACGAGCGCGCGCGGCGCGGGAACGAGGCAGGCGCCGTGGCGCCACGCGAGCCACATCTCCTCACACGAGGCGTCGAAGGCGACCGACAGCCCGGCGAGCACCCGGTCGCCCGGTCCGAGCGGGGCGTGGTGCAGGAACAGGCGCGCCTCGGCGTCGACGAACGCGGCCGCCGAGCGGTGGCTCACCGCGACGCCCTTGGGCACTCCCGTCGAGCCCGAGGTGAAGATGATCCACGCGTCGTCCTCGGGCCGCGGCGGCTCCTCCGCGCCGGGTTCCCCGACCGGGTCACCGTCCGAGGCGACGAAGCGTCCGTCGAGGCCGATGACGCCCCGGACCCGGGCTTCGCCAAACACGAGGTCGGCGCGCTCCTGCGGGTCGTCCGCGTCGACGGGGACGTACGCGGCGCCCGCGGCGAGCACCGCGAGGATCGACAGGTACAGCTCGCGCGATCCCGACGGCATCCGCACTCCGACGCGATCGCCGCGACGGACTCCGGCGGCACGCAAGCGCGACGCGCGACGGACGACCTCGGCGAGGACCTCGGCGTAGCTGAGCGCACCGGCGGCGTCCTCGAGGGCGGACGACTCGGGATGCCGCGCCGCGGTCACCCGGAGGATGTCGATCAGTGTGCGGGGCTCAGGAGCCTCGCTCGATCGGTCGAAAACATCGTGCACAGCGTCGCCGTTCGGGTGGGGGCCGGTGTCTCTGCACGGAGTGCCGAGGCCCCACAGGGTAGCGGGTCGAAAGAAACAGCCCGTGCCCGCCCCACCGGCATCCGCTCAGGCGGCCGCTTCGGCCCGCTCTCTGAGGCCGTCGATTGCGCCGCGGTACTCGTCGAGCATGCGCTCCGCTCCCAGTCGCGGCCGGGCCGCCAACGCCGCGGCGCGATAGTCGGGACGGCGGGAGATGACCTTTGCCCACGCCGCGGCGATCGCGTCCGCGTCGTGGGGGGTGACGAGCCCGAAACCGGAGACCATCTGCGCCGAATCCCCCACCGCGGTCGTGACCGGAGTCGCGCCGCTCGCCGCGCCCTCGATGAGGCAGAGGGGCGACGCCTCGCCGAACGCGCTCGTCAGGGCGACGATGTCAGCGGCGCGATAGACACGCGGCATGTCGTCGCGGATGCCCAGCCGGTGGATCCGTTCGACCGGGGCGCCGGCCTCGGCGATTGCCGCCGTCAGCGCTGCGTTGTCGTCGGTCATGCCCGCTCCGCACATGAGGTACTGCGCACGGCTGTCCTTCGCCGCGTGCGCCCGGACCGCGCGGAGGAACAGGCCCGGGTCCTTCATCGCGTCGAAGCGTGCCGCGAAGAGGACGACGGGAGCGTTCGCGGCGATGCCGAGGCGGGTGCGCAGCGGCATCCGCTCGTTCGCCTTGGGACGGTAGCGCGCGAGGTCGATCCCGTTCGGAATCACGAGCCGCTCGACCGACGGCGGCGTGAAGCGGGCGTAGGCGTCGCTGGTCGAGTCGGCGCACGAGATCGTCGAAGTGAGGCGACCGGATGCCGCCAGCTCAGCCAACCAGCGGAGGGCAGCACCCGAGTGCGTCGGGTCGGAGCGGTGCAGGCACGCAGCGATCGGGACATCGGGGAGGAGACCCCGGGCGTCCAGCGCCAGGAGGAGTCCGAGTGGTTGCTCCTTGAGCGTGAGGATGATGTCGGCCCGAGCGACCGCGGCTGCGGCGACGTCGAGCTCGGCCGTCGTGAAGCTGTCGGGATCGGGGGCGACGGCGCTCGCTTCGCGTCCGAGATCCGAGACCTCGATGCCCGCCTCGCGGAGCCACCGGTATCGCGGGTCGTCCGTCATGGGCTGCAGGGCGCCCTCGCGGCGGGCCTGCGAGGCGAGCGAGAGGACGGCATGGTCATGCGACCCGTCGACATGCAGACCGGTGACGACGTTCGTGTGCAGTACTCGCGCACCGCCGGAGAACAGACCTTCGTAGAGCGACAGCACGCGAAGACGAGTCATTCCCCCATGCTCAGGCGACGTCGTCCGAGGGCGATGAACCGCAGGTGACCATCGCGTGAAGATCAGCGCGCGGTCGTCACCGCCATCCAGGCCGCGTCCGAGAACGCCGTGATCCACACGGCGAAGACGACGAGTCCCACGAGGGTCGCGGCCAGCCAGACCCACACGGGAGCGAGGCCGCCGCCGGTGCGGCGGCGGACGATGACCGTGCGTCCGACGACGTAGACACCGAGGGTGGCCACGGCGGCGAGGGCTGCCCACCCCCACGCGAACGGTGCCTCGATGCCGCGGCGGCGGAGCGCGCGGTGGTCGAGCCACGCGAACAGCACGGCGAACGCCCCGAGGACGAGGTCCACGACGATGAGGGAGGCGAGGCCGGCGACGATCCCGGCGGCCGGGGTCAGCCCCGAGGATGATCCGCCAAGCCGAGCGAAGGCGGCGGTGTCGAGGAACACGCCCGTGTAGAGGGGCAGAGCGGATGCCGCGATGGCCAGCCAGATCCAGATGGTGCCGGCTCGGGCGGGTCCTGCCGTGCTGGCAGCGGCCGCGGGTGCGGGTGCGGGTGCGGGTGCCGGCGATGCAGCAGGGGCGGACGCAGGCGTCGCGACCGTGTCGGTGGCCCAGTCCGTCCCGTCCCACCAGCGCAGCTGTCCCGGCTCGCCCGGATCGGCGTACCAGCCCGCCGGCGCTTGGCGGCTCACTGACCGCCCTCGTCGCTGTGGTCTGCGGCCGAGGCCAGCTCCGCCCCGGCGTGGGCGAGCTCGGCGAGGGCCGCTTCGCTCGGCGCGGGGGCGACGCCGGCGATGAGGTCGGTGAGAATCCGCACGTGTCGACCGTGCGCGATCGCGTCGAGGGCCGAGGCGCGAACGCAGTGATCAGTCGCGATCCCGGTGACGTCCACCTCGACCACCCCGTGGGAGGTGAGGATGTCGGCGACCGTCTCACCGGCATCCGTCACGCCTTCGAAGAGCGAGTAGGCGGGGATGCCCTGACCCTTCTTCACGTGGTGGGTGACGGCGGAGGTGTCGAGGCCCGGGTCGTAGTCTGCACCGGGGCTGCCGGCGACGCAGTGCACCGGCCACGAATCGACGAAGTCGGGGGCGGCCGAGAAGTGCCCGCCGTTGTCTCCGTCGCCGTCATGCCAGTCGCGCGAGGCCACGATCACGTCGTAGTCGGCGGCGTGAGCGGCCAGGTGCGCCGTGATAGCCGCAGCGACCGCGTCACCGCCGTCGACGCCGAGGGCGCCGCCCTCGGTGAAATCGTTCTGCACATCGACGATGAACAGGGCTCGAGTCATGTCTCGAGAGTACGACCAGATGGGGCCGCGGGTGGGCTCAGCGCCACAGTCGGCGCCGCTACGCTGGCGGGATGGCCGCTCACGCCCGTCACACCAACACGACCGGCGGGATACTCGCCGCGTTCGGAATCGACGTCGTCCTCGTCACAGTCTTCGCGGCAATCGGTCGCGCAAGTCACACCGAAGCGGTGTTCGCCGGGCTCGCGACGACGGCAGGGCCGTTCCTCGCGGCACTCGTCGTCGGCTGGCTCGTGTCGCTTGCGTGGCGGGCACCGCGAGCGGTCGTGCGAACCGGCATCCCGGTCTGGGTGGTCACGGTCGTCGGTGGCATGCTTCTGCGGGCGCTGTCGGGTCAGGGCGTGCAGGTCGCGTTCGTCATCGTCGCGACGATCGTCCTGCTCGTCCTGCTGGTCGGCTGGCGGGCGATCGCGGCACTGATCGCCCGCCGCCGGCACTGACCGTCCTCACGAATCGAGCGTCCGCCGGTACTCGGCTCGCGTCATCTCTTCGGCGACCGAAGCCTCCGGCGAGTCGTCGGCATCGACGCGCGAAAGCTTCGACGGCCACCAGATGGCCTTCCCGATGTCGTACGCGAGCGCCGGCACGAGGAGCGAGCGCACGATGAAGGTGTCGAGCAGCACGCCGAACGCGACGATGAACGCGAGCTGCACGAGGAACAGGATCTGGATCACGCCGAGCGCCGCGAACGTCGCCGCCAGCACGAGCCCGGCGGAGGTGATCACCCCGCCCGTCGCGACGAGCCCGCGGAGGATGCCCCGGCGCGTCCCGTGGCGAACGGACTCCTCGCGCACCCGCGACATCAGGAAGATGTTGTAGTCGATCCCCAGCGCCACGAGGAAGACGAAACCGTAGAGCGGCACCGCCGGGTCGCCGCCAGGGAAGCCGAACACGTCGTTGAACACGAGTGCGCTGACTCCGAGTGCCGCCGCGAACGAGACGATGACGCTGAGGATCAGGAGCACGGGAGCGAGGATCGACCGCAGCAGCAGCATGAGGATCAGCAGGACCACCACGAGGATGACGGGGATGATGACCGTCCGGTCGCGGATCGACGTGTCGTTGGTGTCGAGGTCGACGGCCGTGGTGCCGCCCACGACGGCGTCGAGCGAGGTCCCGGAGATCGCCTCGCGCAGATCGCGCACGGTGTCCTCCGCCGCGATCGAGTCGGCGGCGTCCGAGAGGGTCGCGACGAGCATGACGTCGCCGCCGTCGACGGTGGGTGCCGGCGCGGCCGTTCCGGGAGGTCCCTGCGCGGTGAGGACGAGCTGGCCGCCCTCGACGGCGACGTCGGCCTGGCCGGCAGGCGCATCGGCCGACACGACACCCACCGACTCGATGCCGGCCTGATCCGCGATGAGCTCCGCCGCATCGGGCGCCTCGGCCTCGGGGACGATGACATAGAGCGGGCTGCCGGATCCCGCCGGGAAGTGCTCGGCGAGGGCGGCCTGCCCGTCGCGGGCCTGAGACGCCCCGAGAACGAGCTCGCTCGCGGGAACGCCGTCGGCCTTCAACTGCGTCACACCGACGGATGCCGCGAGCAGCACGACCGTGGAGACGATCCAGACGATCCGCGCGCGGCGCGCGACGAACCGCGCGAGCCTCGCCCAGAGGCCTCGGGTGGGCTGGGTCAAGTCGACGGGGAGCTCTGTCATGCCCGCCTTGGGGATGAACGGCCAGAATGCCGCGCGCCCCACCAGGGCGAGGAGAGCCGGGAGGAACGTGAGCGCCGAGAGCATCGCGAACGCGATGCCGATGGAGGCGATGGGGCCGAGGGCGCGGTTGCTCGCGAGGTCGCTGAGAAGGAGGCAGAGGAGCCCCGCGATGACGGTGCCGCCGGAGGCGAGGATCGGCTCGACCGCCCCCTTCCAGGCGGTGGTCGCGGCATCCCACCTCTTCCTCCCCTCCCCGATCGCCTCACGGAAGCGGGCGACGTAGAGAAGCGCGTAGTCGGTCGCGGCGCCGATGACCAGGATGAAGAGGATGCCTTGGACCTGGCCGTTGAGGACGACGATCTCGGCTTTGGCGAGCCACCACACGCTGAGGAGCGCGACGCAGAGGGCGAACACCGAGGTCAGCAGCACGAGGAGAGGCAGGAGCGGCGAGCGGTAGACGATCACGAGGATCACGAAGACGGCACCGAGCGCGACGAGCAGCAGCAGCCCGTCGATGCCGGTGAAACCGGTCGCGAGGTCCGCGGTGAAGCCGGCGGGGCCGGTCACCCAGGCCTTCACGCCCTCGGGTGCATCTGCAGCGACCAGCTCTCGAACCTCTCCGACGATGTCGGTCACCTCGCCCGAGGCATCGATCGAGACGACGACCTGCGCCGCTTCCCCGTCCTCGGACGGGATCGCCGGGGACACCTCCTGCACGCCGTCGAGGGCACCGATCTCGTCGGTGAGAGCCTGCACGTCCTGCAGCTGCGCGTCGTCGAGCGCGCGACCGGCGTCGAACACGACGAGGGCGGGAATCGCATCGCCGCCGAGGAAGTCGTCCAGGCGCTCCTGCACCTGCGTCGACTCGGCGCTCTGCGGCAGGAAGGTCGACTGGTCGTTGGTCGAGACCTCGTCGACCTTGCCGAAGTACGGTCCACCGATCGAGCCACCGGCCAGCCAGATGACGACGAGGACGAGCGGCAGCGCGATGCGCAGCCATCGGGAAGGCGTCGATGCAGGAGACATATACCTAGATTATCTAGATATACGCTTTTTCAGCAATATGGAGCGCGTGATCAGCCGCGGACGAAGTATGCGACGACAGATGCCACCGTCGCCGCGAGGCCCAGGGCGGCCCCGCCGAGGGTGAGCCCCACGAGGAGCCGCAGCACGGGCGGGCGGCGCGTGAACCGCATCCGGTCCCGCCAGCCGTGGCGGTACCAGATCTGTGCTGTGTGGTCCGCGCCGACCCGGTGACGATCTTGGTCGGCGACGTCTGCCGAGTTCACGTCGCCCTCGCTGTCGAGCCAGCGAAGGGTATGACCGTCCTCATCGAGGTACGCCTCTGCCCGCAGCCAGCTGCCGTCGGACGCCCACACGATCACCGACACGATTCCGAGGGCGAATGCCGCCCCGAATCCGACCCACGTGAAGATTTCGAGAATCGCATCGAGGGCCTGTGTCACCCGTGTGTCCTCTGTTCTGGAGCCACCTAAGGGAATCGAACCCTTGACCTATTCATTACGAGTGAATCGCTCTGCCGTCTGAGCTAAGGTGGCGCGCTTCGCTCGCGCGTTGCACGATCATCGAGCTTACAGGGTCTGACGGGATGCTGCGAACGCGCCCCTCATCCTGCCTCGCAGCGCACGTCGCCCTCCGGCACCGTGCCGTCGTCGAAGTACGCGACGACGGTGTCGTCGATGCACGCATTCCCCTTGTTGAAGCCGGTGTGCCCCTCCCCCACGCGGGTCAGCAGGATGCCTGAGTTCAGCTGCTCGGCGAGAGCCGCCGACCACTCGTACGGGGTGGCCGGGTCGTTCGTCGTGCCGATGACGAGGATGGGCGCCGCCCCGTCGGCGTGAATCTCGTTCCGGGTTCCCGTCGGGGGGTACGGCCACGCGTCGCAGAGGTTGACGTCCGAGCTCCAGTAGGGCGCGAAGGTCGGCGCCTTCTCGGCCACGTCCTTGTTCGCAGCCTCGACCACGTCGGCGGGGTCAGCGGGGTAGTCCATGCAGTTGTATGCCGAGAACGCCTCGGTGGAGTTGTCGAGGTACATCCCGTCGTAGCGGTTGTAGTACTGGTCGACCAGCTCGAACATGTCGTCGGCATCGCCCTCGAGCACGGAGGTGAGGGCGGACGACAGCCGCGACCAGTTGCTCTCGCTGTAGAGCGCCGAGATGATCCCCAAGGAGAGGGCGTCGGCGCCCAGCATCCGGCCGTCGGTCGCCTTCAGCGGGGATGCGTCGACGGCGGCGAGAGCATCGGAGAGCTGCTGCTGAGCCGTCGCGAGCGGGCCGTCGAACGGGCAGTCGGGTCCGCCGACGCAGCTCGTCAGGAACGCGTCGAGGGCCGACTGGAATCCCGCTGCCTGCCGGGCGCCGACGACGGCGCTCGGAATCGATGGGTCGAGCCCGCCGTCGAGGACGACGCGGCCGACGTTCTGAGGGAACAGCTCGGCGTACGTCGCACCGAGGAACGATCCGTACGAGTACCCGAGGTATGAGAGCTTCTCGTCGCCGAGCACTCCACGGAGCAGATCGAGATCACGAGCGGCGTTCTGCGTCGTGACGAATGGGAGGAGCCCGCCGCTGTTCGTCTCGCACGCGCGAGCGAAGGCCTCGGCCGATGAACGCTGCTCCTTCGCCCGCTCCGCGGAGCCCCGCGGAGCGGCAGGGGTGTCGAAGAGGTAGTCGTCCATCGCGGCGGCGTCGAAGCAGCGGACGGCCGTCGACCGCCCGACGCCGCGCGGGTCGAAGCCGACGACGTCGTAGCTGTCGAGGAGATCGGTTCCGACGGCGAATCCCGCCGACTGCTGCACCAGGTCGACGCCACTGGCGCCCGGTCCACCCGGGTTGACGAACAGCGAACCCTTCGCGTCTCCGCTCGATGCGATGCGGACGATCACCGAGAGCTCGATGTCCTCGCCCTTCGGGTCGGTCCAATCGCGCGGAGCCGTGATCGAAGCGCAGAAGTAGTCCCCCTCATCGAGCCCGCGACACTTCTCCCACGCGACCTTCTGGCCGTAGTACTCCTCGAAACCGACCGGCGCGCCCTTCGTCACGGGCGCGCGGCTCGGCGCGGCATCCGTATTCACCTTGGGTGTGCAGGCGACCAGCACGGCGGCGATCGTCCCCGCGGCCAGGAGTGCGGCCGCGGCGCGACGCCACGCTCCCCGGATCATTGCGTGCGTCCCGTCGCGACGGTGATCAGCATGCTCTCGAGCGCGAGGGCAGGAGCGGCGTTGCCCTGCAGGTTCGTCCGCGTGAGCGCGATCGCGTCGAGCACGGTGAGGGTGTGCTGCGGCGTCCAGGCCGAAGCAAGCGCCTCGATGTCGGCGGTCAGCTCGCGATTGATGAGGTCGGTGTCGCGACCGAACTGGCGCATGAGCGTGTCGCGGTAGAGCGACTCGAGATCCGTCAGCACCCGGTCGATCCCGTCGCGGAGGCTTCGGGTGGCGCGACGCTTCTGCTCATCCTCGAGGGCGCTCACCTGGCTGCGGACAGCGGGAGGGACCGCGCTTCCCGGCGGGACGCCGAGGGTGCGGAGCAGCGCTTCCCGTTCCCCCTCGTCCCGCGTCGCGGTCAGCGCCTTCGCGTCGTCGGTGGCGGACTGCACGATGCTCGCAGCGACCTCGACGGCGTCGCCGACACCACGAACGCGCAGGACGCCCCGCAGAGTGCGCTCACGACGCTCGCGAGAGGCGGCATCCGTCGCGAGGCGTTGCGCCATGCCGATGTGGCGCTGGGCGAGCCGGGCGGACTGCTCGGCGATCACTTCGTCGACGCCGGTGCGCTGCACGATGAGTCGGGCGACGTCGGCGACATCGGGCTCGCGGAGCCGCAGAATGCGCACGCGCGAGCGGATCGTGGGCAGGAGGTCGGCGTCACTGGGAGCGCAGAGGATCCAAACGGTCTGCTCCGGCGGTTCTTCGAGGGCCTTCAGGAGGACGTTGCTCGTCCGCTCGACCATGCGGTCGGCGTCCTCCATGATCATGACGCGGTACCGGCCGAGCGACGGCGAGAAGTAAGACCGCTCCACGAGCGAGCGCGCGTCTTTGATCGAGATGATGACGCCCTCGGTCCGGAGCGCGGCGAGATCGGGATGCGTCCGAGCCATCACCTGACGCATCGAGTTCTCATCCCCGGGCTCTGCGATGAGAGCGGCGGCGAACGCGTAGGCGAGGGTCGATCGTCCGGATCCGGGTGGACCGGTGATGAGCCACGCGTGCGACATCTGCGAGGGGTCGGATGCCGCAGCCCGCAACTGAGCGACGGCCTCATCCTGGCCCCAGACCTCGCCCCACGGGAGCACGTCGACAGTGGTGGCGGTCATGCGATTCAGCCTACGAGGTGTCGGCGACCCTCAAGACAGGTGTGTGGACACGCGTCTGCGGATCGCCTCGGCGATGACGTCGATCGGCTGCGTCGCATCGACGACGAGGAAACGCTTCGGCTCGGCATCCGCCAGCGCGAGGAACGCGGTACGCACCCGCTCGTGGAACGCGCTCTTCTCGGCTTCGAGCCGGTCGAACGGCTTGTCGGCGGCATCCAGTCGCTGTCGTGCGGTCGCCGGGTCGACGTCGAGGAGGACCGTGACATCGGGAAGCGCGCCCTCTGCCGCCCACAGCGACAGGTCGCGGATCTCGACCCCATCGAGCACCCGACCGGCGCCCTGATAGGCGACGGAGCTGTCGAGGTACCGATCCTGGATGATGACATCTCCCCGCGCGAGGGCCGGTCGGACCAGGGTCTCGACGTGGTGCGCACGGTCGGCCGCGTAGAGCAGCGCCTCGGCGCGCGGCGCGATGTCGCCGCGGTGGTGGAGGACGATGTCGCGGATGAGGACGCCCACCTCCGTGCCGCCGGGTTCGCGCGTGCGGACGACGCTACGGCCCTGCTCCCGGAGCCAGTGCTCCAGCAGGGCCGCCTGCGTCGTCTTGCCCGAGCCGTCGCCACCCTCGAGGGTGATCCAGAGCCCGGAGGTCACTTCTTCTTCGCCGCCGGCTTACGCGCCGCAGGCTTGCGGGTCGTGCGCTTGGGCGCCGGCCCCTTCGCCCGCTTGTCGGCGAGCATCTGCACGGCGACCTCGAAGGTGATTTCGTCGGGGGTCTGCCCCTTCGGGATGGTGACGTTGGTCGTCCCGTCGGTGACGTAGGCGCCGAAGCGGCCGTCCTTGATGCGGATCGGCTTACCGCTGACGGGATCGGGCTCGAACTCCTTGAGGGAGGTCGCGGCGCGGTTCGCGTACTTCGGCTGCGAGTAGATCTCGAGGGCCTGTTCGAGGGTGATGTCGAAGATCATGTCCTCGCTCGCGATGCTCCGCGAGTCGGTGCCCTTCTTGATGTACGGGCCGTACGGACCGTTCTGGGCCGTGATCACGGTGCCCGACTCGGGGTCGGCACCCACCTCGCGCGGCAGCGACAGGAGTTTGAGCGCAGTGCCGAGGTCGATCGTGTCGGGAGACATGCTCTTGAACAGCGACGCCCGCTTGGGCTTGGGGGCGACGACCTTCTTCGCACCGCGCTTCGGCTTGACCTCCTCGGCGGGAGCCTCCTCCTCGGGAAGCACCTCTTCGAGGTACGGGCCGAAGCGGCCGTCCTTGATCACGACGTCGCGACCGGTCTCGGGGTTCTGCCCGAGCACGCGGTCACCACCGACGGGAGCGTCGATCAGTTCGCGCGCCTTCTCGGGGGTCAGCTCGTCCGGCGCGAGATCCTCGGGCACGTTGATGCGGCGGGGCGTCTCCGGGTCGTCACCGGGGACCTCGAGGTACGGACCGTAGCGACCGAAGCGGAGGACCGCGACATCGCCGATCTTGGTCGAGTTGATCTCGCGCGCATCGATGTCGCCGAGGTTGTCGACGATGTTGCGCAGGCCCACGTGTCCCTCGGAGCCGAAGTAGAACTCGCGGAGCCACGCCGCGCGATTCTGCTCGCCGCGGGCGATCGAGTCGAGGTCGTCCTCGAGGGCGGCTGTGAAGTCGTAGTCGACCAGGTCGGCGAAATGCTCCTCGAGGAGGCGCACGATGCTGAAGGCGAGCCAACTCGGCACGAGTGCCTGGCCGCGCTTGGAGACGTAGCCGCGATCGAGGATCACGTCGATGATGCTCGCAAAGGTCGACGGGCGGCCGATGCCGTGCTCTTCCAGCGCTTTCACGAGGGAGGCCTCGGTGTAGCGGGGCTTCGGGCTCGTCGCGTGGCCCTTCGGTTCGACCTCAGTCAACCGAAGCGCGTCGCCGACGGCGAGCGACGGCAGCGACTGGTCGTCGGCGCGATCGTTGTCGCTGCGCTTCTCGTCGCGACCCTCTTCGTACGCCTCGAGGAAGCCCTTGAAGGTGTAGACGGTGCCGGACGCCGTGAACGTCGCGGTCTTACCGGCGGCATCCGCGTCGATCGTGACAGTGGTGGTCTCGTACTTGGCGTCGGCCATCTGGCTGGCGACGGTGCGCTTCCAGATGAGGTCGTAGAGGCGCAACTCGTCGCGGTCGAGGCCTGAGGTGACCTCCTGAGGTGTGCGGAAGTGCTCGCCCGAGGGACGGATCGCCTCGTGCGCCTCCTGCGCGTTCTTCGCGTTGTTGCGGTAGCTGCGCGGGTTGGCGGGCACGGCCTTGTCGCCGTAGAGGCTGACCGCCTGCGTGCGCGCCGCGTTGACCGCCTGCGCCGACAGCGCGGTCGAGTCGGTACGCATATACGTGATGTAGCCCTTCTCGTAGAGCCGCTGCGCGACGCCCATGGCGTGTTTGGCGCTCATCGAGAGCTTGCGACCGGCCTCCTGCTGGAGGGTCGAGGTCGTGAAGGGAGGCTTGGGGCTGCGCGTGCCGGGCTTGGCCTCGACGCTGACGACGGATGCCGCACCCGACGCCTCGAGGGCGGCGGCGAGTTCGCGGGCCTGGTCCTCGGTGAGGACGACGACGGCCTTCTTGAGCGAGCCGGTGTCGTCGAAGTCGGTGCCGCGGGCGAGGGGCGCGCCGTCGAGGCGGGCGAGGCGGATGGCGAAGGCATCCGATCCCTTGACCGCGGTCGAGTCGACGTCCCAGTACGAAGCGGAGACGAACGCCATGCGCTCACGCTCACGCTCGACGACCATACGGGTCGCGGCCGACTGGACGCGGCCGGCGCTCGTGCCCTGACCGACTTTGCGGCGCGTGACGTCTGAAACGTCCCAGCCGTACAGGCGGTCGAGGATACGGCGGGTCTCCTGCGCGTCGACGAGAGCGTGGTCGAGTTCGCGGGTGTTCTTCACCGCGGCCTGGATCGCGTCCTTCGTGATCTCGTGGAAGACCATCCGCTTGACGGGGACCTTGGGCTTGAGGGTCTCGAGGAGGTGCCACGCGATGGCTTCGCCTTCGCGGTCCTCATCGGTGGCGAGCAGGAGTTCGTCGGCGTTCTTGAGAGCTCGCTTGAGCTCGGAGACCGTCTTCTTGCCTCGATCGCTCTCCACATAAAGAGGGGTGAAGTCGTTCTCGATGTCGATGGAGTACTTGCCGACGGAGGTCTTCTTCAGCTCCGCGGGGATGTCCTTCTTGTCTGCGAGATCGCGGATGTGCCCGACGGAACTCATGACTTCATAACCGTCACCCAGGTATCCCTGGATGGAGCGCATCTTCGTCGGCGACTCAACGATGACGAGCTTCTTGCCCTGTGCCACGTGGCGTCCTTTCTTCGTTGCACACCATACACACCGAGTTGTCAAGAGCACGCTGAGAGCCTCGGTGCAGGCGTCCGTCAGGGCGAGCCCGGCGGAGGCCCCGCGCGAGCGCGCGCCCGCGCGGCCAGAGGGCCGACGTCGAGGGAGACCTCGACCGTCGCGATGAGCCCGTCGATGCGACACGCGGTGAGCGACGCGCCGACGCGTCCGGCGACGTCCGCCGCCCGAGCGCACGGTTCCCCCGCCACGAGCCCCGAGGCCGTGTCGGCTGCCGCGAGCGCGGCGACGTCGGCGGCGCCGGCCGCCCGCGCCGAGGATGCTGCGGCAGCGCCGGCGGCCACGAAGCCGACAGTGAGCGTGGCCGTCACGGCGAGGACACCGATCGTCGTCGCAGACCCCGCCATCAGTCGACCTCCGGCGCGGCGAGCGCGCACGACGACGCGCGGAGCTTCGGCAGCGGCAGCGGCACACCCGCGGCCGCCGTGAGGTCGACGCAGACCAGGTCGCCGTCGCGTCGGGTGGTCACCGATGCCCCGGATGCAAGGGCGGTGGCGGCGGCGCGGACCCGATCGGCGGGCTCCTCGCGCGCGGCGAGGCGGGCCGCCTGCGCGGCGGCGTGCTCGAGCCGCACCTGCCGCCCGCCGACCGACAGCGCCGAGACCGCCATAACGATCACGAGGACGACGGCGGGGACCGTCACGGCGAACTCCGCTGCGACCGATCCCCGCTCGTCCCGCCTCATGCGACGGTGAGGGCGCGCCGAACCAGGTCGGTGAGGATGCCGCGCACCTCGTCCGAGCGCATGATGATGACCAGCAGCCCCGCGAAGGCGACGGCAGCCATCGTGGCGATGGCATACTCCGCAGTCGCGGCGCCGGACTCGTCGTCGAACAGCTCGGCTGCCCGACGGCGGGTCAGTGTGGGCAGATCGTGGATTGTCATGGACTCCTCCGATGGGTTGGGAATGGTGGGCACGTCTGGGCTCACAGCGTGAGCGGGGTCGTGGTCAGGACCGAGAGGAACATCGGTCCGACACCGAGGAGCAGGAACGCCGGGAGGGTGCAGACCCCCAGCGGAAGCAGGAGTCGCCCGGAGAGGGATGCCGCCCGGAGCCGCCCCTCGGTGCGCGCTGCCTGCCGGCGGGCCGCGGCATCCGCTCGCAGCAGCTCGACGGCGGGAGCACCCGCCGAACGGGAGAGGGCGAGCACGGACTCGGTTTCCGGAGTGGGTTCGAGGCCGGATGCGGCCGCGACGACCTCGAGCGCCCGCGGGATGGACACGCCGCCCGACAGCGCGATCGCGATCACCTCGGCGTCGAGTCCGGGGATCTCCTCCCCTGGTTGCGCGCGGGCGACGAGGGCGCGGGTCCACCTGTACGCCCCGAACATGAGGAGTCCGCCGGCGAAGAGGCACACGGCTCCGAGCGGCGTCGCGAGCGCGGCGAACGGGTCGAACCCGAGCGCGGCGCCCAGGCCGAGCGCCACGAGGGGCAACCATGCGATCAACCGCGCGGTCGTCTGCGGCTCGGCGAGCGCGGAGCGGACGTCATCGCGTGCCTGGTGGGCGTCGCGGAGCGCCTCCGCGAGGCCGCACAGGCTCACGGCGAGCGGGGCGCCGACCACCGTGGCCACCTGCCACGCGACGCCGATCTGCTGCCATGCGCCGCCTCGATCGGTGAGGGCGGATGAGGCCGATCCCCCCGCGTCCAGCCGTTCGCAGACAGCGTCTGCTGTCGTATCGCCGGCGCCCCCGAGATGCCTCCAGGCGGCGGTCGGAGCGATGCCCGCCTGCAGGAGCACGGCGAGGCGCTGCACGACACCCGCGACCGCGACGGCGTCCGGAGCCGCGGCATCCGCACTCCTCCGGCGCCTCACGCGACAGCCTCGACACCGAGCCGGTCATCGCGCACAGTGGGACGAGCGATGCCGATCACGCGCCGCACACCGTCACGGCCGCGTTCGATGTGGACGACGGCGCCGATCGCGCTCGCGGTCTGCCGCGCCAGCGCGCGATCGTCCATCCCGGCGAGGGCGCCGAGTGCCTCGAGGCGCGCGGGGACATCGGCGAGGCCACTCGCGTGCACGGTTCCCGCGCCGCCGTCGTGGCCCGTGTTGAGCGCCGTGAGGAGCTCACGGACCTCCTCGCCCCGACACTCCCCCACGACGAGGCGATCCGGGCGCATCCGCAACGCTTCCCGCAGGAGCCGCCCGAGCGCGATCGCCCCGACACCCTCGAGATTGGCCTGCCGGGCTTCGAGCCGGACGTGGTGCGGGTGGGCGATGCGGAGCTCGGCGACGTCCTCGATCGTGACGATGCGCTCCGACACCGGGACACGACCGAGGAGCGCGGCAAGCAGCGTCGTCTTGCCCGCTCCGGTCGCGCCGGTGACGAGCACGTTCGTGCGCTCGTCGACGAGGCGCTCGAGTCGTGCTCCCGTCGCGGCGTCGAACGCGCCGCGACGGCCGAGGTCGTCCAAGTCGGGCATGCCGGTACCGGGGAGTCGGATCGAGATGGTCGCACCCGCGCATGAGATGGGAGGAAGGACCGCGTGGACGCGCGCACCCTGCTCCCAGCGCACGTCGGCACACGGCGTCGCGTCGTCGAGGTGGCGGCCGCCCAGCGAGATGAGTCCGACCGCCAGCTCTCGCACGGCCTCTTCGCCGAGCGTCCACTCCGGCACCCGCTCGGCACCCGCACCGCGATCGACGTACAGGCCGTCGGTCCCGTTCACGAAGACGTCCGTCACGGCCGGGTCGGCGAGATACCGCCGCAGGGGCGCGACGATCGGATGCCGCGGCACCGGTCGCGGCTCAGCGGCGGCGCCGGGCCCTCGAGGAGCGACGATGAACGGGTACGTCATGCCCGAGACGCTAAGCGGCACGTCGCTTCCGAACGGCCGCAGAACGAGCGGAGGTGAGTGATCTCACCGGGCGGAGGGGTGTGCAGGAACCGGCATCCATCGGCCGGAAAAAAGAGGAGGGCGACACCCATTGGGGGAAAGGGTGCCGCCCACGCGATCGCGCTTCAGGGGGGATCAGCACGATCGCGAAGCCGAATCGATGTTCGGGCGGTAACAATCTTACGCTCATCCACACCGTGCACGTGCCTCTTGCACTCCGCGCCTCAACGCACCCACTATCGGCGGTAGTCGCGCCCCAGGAACGAAACTTAGAGTGACGGCATCGCCGCACGAGGCCACGGAGGCCTGACGCAAAGGAGCGCCGCATGAGCAGCCAGATCGACCATCTCCTCTCCGAGACCCGGCGCTTCGCGCCGTCCGCGGACTTCGCGGCGCAGGCGAACGCCCACGCCGATCTCTACGACGCGGCCCGCTCAGACCGCGAGGCGTTCTGGGCGGAGCAGGCGCGCACGCTTCACTGGGAGAAGCCGTTCACGAAAACGTTGGACTGGTCGAACCCGCCGTTCGCGACCTGGTTCGAGGACGGCGAGCTGAACGTCGCCTACAACTGCCTCGACCGGCACGTGGAAGCGGGCCTCGGCGACCGGGTCGCGCTGCTGTGGGAAGGAGAGCCCGGCGACGAGCGCCGCGTCACCTACGCCGAGCTCACCGATGAGGTGAAGCGCCTCGCGAACGTGCTGACCGATCTGGGCGTCGAGGCCGGCGATCGCGTCGCCATCTACCTGCCCATGATCCCCGAAGCGGTCGCCTCGATGCTCGCGGTCGCCCGCATCGGCGCGATCCACTCCGTCGTGTTCGGCGGCTTCTCCGCCGACAGCCTTCGCTCCCGCATCGACGACGCCGGCGCCAAGCTCGTCATCACGAGCGACGGCGGCTTCCGCAAGGGGAAGGTGTCCCCGCTCAAGCCCGCGGTCGACCAGGCCCTCGCCGACCGCGGCCACGGCCCGCAGGAGACGGTGGAGCACGTGCTCGTCGTCAAGCGCACCGAGAACGAGGTCAGCTGGGCGGAGGGTCGCGACGTCTGGTGGCACGAGGTCGTGCCCGCGGCATCCGCTGATCACGTCGCACAGCCGTTCCCGGCTGAGAACCCGCTCTTCATCCTCTACACCTCCGGCACCACCGGAAAGCCCAAGGGGATCCTGCACACCAGCGGCGGGTATCTCACCCAGGCGGCCTTCACCAACCGGGTCGTGCACGACCTCCACCCCGAGACCGACGTCTACTGGTGCACCGCCGACATCGGGTGGGTCACCGGGCATACGTACGTGACGTACGGCCCGCTCGCCAACGGTGCGACGCAGGTGATCTACGAGGGAACGCCCGACACCCCGCATCCCGGTCGATGGTGGGAGATCATCGCGAAGTACGGCGTCACGATCCTCTACACGGCGCCCACGGCCATACGCTCGTTCATGAAACTCGGGCGCAGCATCCCCGAACAGCACGACCTGTCGTCACTTCGCCTGCTCGGCAGCGTCGGCGAACCCATCAACCCCGAGGCCTGGATGTGGTACCGCCACGTCATCGGCGGCGACCGGGCGCCCATCATCGACACGTGGTGGCAGACCGAGACCGGCGCGATCATGGTGTCGGCCCTCCCGGGCGTCACGGAGACGAAGCCCGGCAGCGCCCAGGTGCCGCTCCCCGGCGTCAGCCTCGACGTGGTCGACGACCAGGGCCAGGAGGTCGGCAACGGCAACGGCGGCCTTCTCGTGCTGACCGAACCGTGGCCGAGCATGCTGCGCGGCATCTGGGGCGACCCCGAGCGTTTCAAAGAAACCTACTGGGACAAGTTCGCTCAGCAGGGCTACTACTTCGCCGGCGACGGTGCGCGACTCGACGAAGACGGCGACGTCTGGTTCCTGGGGCGCGTGGACGACGTCATGAACGTCTCCGGGCACCGCCTGTCCACGACCGAGATCGAATCCGCCCTGGTCGGCAACGAGGCGGTCGCCGAGGCAGCCGTGGTCGGCGCATCGGATGAGACCACCGGCCAGGCGGTCGTCGCTTTCTGCGTCATCAAGGAGTCGTACATGAAGGCGCACTCCCTTGATGGGCTCGTCGATAAGCTGCGCGCCTGGGTCGGGGACCAGATCGGCCCCATCGCCCGTCCGCGTGACGTCTACATCGTGACCGAACTCCCCAAGACCCGAAGCGGCAAGATCATGCGGCGCCTCCTGCGCGACGTCGCCGAAGGACGCGAGGTCGGCGACACGACGACCCTCGCCGACACGATGGTGATGTCGACGATCAAGGGGCAGGTGACGAAGAACTAGCCGCGCTCAACCCGCGGCGGGGACCACGTCCCAGTGCTCGCGGATGAGACCACCGTCGACGCGGAAGATGTCGAGGGCGCCGTAGGGGTCATCGGTCTCCGCCCCTACGGACTGCGAGAGCGTCCACACGAGGTCGCCGTCGGCGAGCGAGACGGTGGACTCCATCGCGGGGAGGGACGCCCCGCCGCTGAAGAAGCCCTTGAGGGCCGTTGTGCCGTTCGGTGCGACCGGGTTGTGCTGCAGGTACGCGGGGTCGAACGCACGGTCGAGGATGCTGACGTCGTGGTCGCGGAAGAGGGCGTCGTAGGCATTCACCGCGAAGGCCCGATTCTTCTCCTCCTGAGCTTCACTCGGCGACGGTGACGGTTTCGCCGGCGAGTACAGGTCGCTGAACATGGTGTTGGTATTGCCGCTGGCTGCTTTTCCCTGTGGCACCGGCTGAGTGAACGTCCAGCGCTCGACGATCTTGCCCTTCGAGAGCCGGAAGACGTCTGCCGCTGCCTCACCGGTCCGTTCATCCGTCGGGTCGGCGGTGATCTGGTAGTGGATCGCGACGAGGTCCCCATCGGCCGCCATGTGCTTTGCGACCATCTGCGCACCCGTGACCCGCTGGTGATCCGCGGCGAACTGGGCGAGGAGGCCCGCGGGTCCTGACGCCGAGCCGCTTCCGTGCGCGACGGCATCCTTCGCGACGCTCGTCGCGGCCGCCGCTTGCGCCTCCGCGGAATCGGGATCGTCGAAAGCGACCGAAAACAGCCGCGTCACGACAGCCAGATTCGCCTCCTCCGCCATGGTGTCCAAGCGGCTCACGGTCGAGCCACCGGGTGCCTCTGACGCCGCGCGGGCGGATGAGTCCGGTTGAGCGGTGCGGACGGATGCCGCGGGCACGCCAGCGGCGCATCCGGTCAGCAGAGCGGCACCGGTGAAGACGACGGCGGTGCGCAGAAGCAGGGGCGAGAAGACGCGTGTGCGGGTCATGCCCTCAGCGTGGAACCGCCGTCTGTACGCCGATCACCAACCGGGTATCAGCCCGCTGAGAAAGTGCACCCGGTTCAAGAAAGGGAGAAGACGACCTCGACCTCGACCGGGCTGTCGAGCGGGAGCGCGGCGACGCCGACGGCGGAACGCGCGTGGCGGCCGGACTCCCCGAAGATCTCACCCAGCACCGTGCTCGCACCGTTGATCACGGTGGGGTGGCCGGTGAACTCTGGCACGGATGCCACGAACCCGGTCACCTTCAGAACGCCGGTCAGTCGATCGACACCACCGACGGCAGCAGCGGCAGCCGAGACGGCGTTGAGAGCGCACTGACGCGCGAGGGCTGCGGCGTCGTCAGCGGACACGAGTCCTTCGCCGTCGCCGACCTTGCCGACCACCGGCATCCGGCCCTCGAGCATGGGGAGCTGACCCGAGGTGTAGACGAGATCGCCGTGCACCTTCGCGGGAACGTATGCGGCGAGCGGCGGGACGACCTCTCCGAGCTCGATTCCGAGCTCAGCGAGGCGCGCGGTGACGGACATCAGCCTTCACCGAACTGACGTGCGGCGACAGCGGCGGCACCCAGCCCGGCGTTCGCGGAACCGTCACCGCCCGAAGGGCGCTTGAAGTAGCCGACGAGGCCGCCTTCGGGCCCGGTCACCACCTGGACGAGCTCCCACCCCTGCTTGCCCCAGCTGTTGAGGATGGCAGCGGTGTTGTGGATGAGCAGGGGCGTGGTCATGTACTCCCACGTGATCATTCGGGTCTCCCGGAGGTCGTCGCGGCGCGGCCCTGGCGGGCTCGACATGGGGAGCGTCACCGAGGCATCCCCCAGCTATCTCCCTTACGATCAGCCTATGCCCCACTCGAAACGCACGGCCACCGGTGTGCTCGGAGGCCTCATGGGCCTCATCGGTCTCAGCACCGTGGCCGGTCTCCTCGTCACGGCGACCATCACCCCCGCGATCGCGGTGTCGGGTTATGCCGCTTCGAGCGCCATCGAGATGTTCGACAAGATGCCGAGCTACCTCAAGATCGAGAAGCTCATGCTGCCGACGACGATCTACGCGAAGAACGAAGAGGGCAAGAACGTCCGCCTCACCGAGTTCTACGACCAGAACCGCATCCCGGTGACCTTCGACAAGGTCGCCCCCGTGATGTACGACGCGATCCTCTCGAGTGAGGACAAGAACTTCTACACCCACGGCGGCATCGATCTCATCGGAACGCTCGGCGCCCTCGCACGCAACGCCAGCTCCGGCTCGAACCGCGGCGGTTCCTCCATCACGCAGCAGTACGTCAAGAACGTCCTGCAGCAGACCTGTGAGGCGAAGGCCGTCAGCGCCGAGGAGGTCCGCGCCTGCTACGAGGAGACGACGGCCAACAAGGGCACCGAGGGGTACCAGCGCAAGATCCAGGAGATGCGTTACGCGATCCAGATCGAGAAGGAGTACTCGAAGGACGAGATCCTCATCGGGTACCTCAACATCGCGCACTTCGGCGGTTCGGTCTACGGAATCGGCGCTGCGGCGCGCCACTACTTCGACACCACCCCGGACAAGCTCACGATCGCTCAGGCGGCCGTGATCGCCGGTCTGGTGCAGGAGCCGAACACGCTGCGCATCGACAAGCCGGGCGGCACCCTCACGGCGAAGGACGGGTCCCCGCTCAACGGCAAGGCTGATGGTTACAAGCTGGCCAAGGAGCGCCAGGACTACGTCCTCGATCGCCTCTTCCAGGACAAGAAGATCACCCAGGCCGAACACGATAAGGCGATCAAGGCTCCGATCGAGCCGAAGATCACCTCCCGCCCGCAGGGCTGTTCGGTGGCGAAGGGCTCGGAGTTCTTCTGCGCCTACGTCACCTCGATCATCCGCGGTGATGCGGCGTTCGGCAAGACTCTGAACGACCGGATCGCGGCACTTCGCCGCGGCGGCCTGAAGATCTACACGACGCTCGACACGTCGTTGCAGAAGGCGGCCAACAAGGCGATCTCCGTCGTTCCCGCCAGCGTGTCGTACATGGACCTCGGCGCCTCCGGCGTGCAGGTCGAGGTCGGCACCGGCCGGGTGCTCTCGATGGTGCAGAACCGTCCCTGGAGCGACCAGGCAGACGACAAGAAGACGACCCAGCTCAACTACAACGTGCCCGTCAAGAACGGCGGCGGCGGCCACTCTGCGGGATCGACGTACAAGGTCTTCAGCCTCATCAACTGGATGCAGCAGGGCCACTCGGTGAACGAGGTCCTCAACGGTCGCGTCGGCAAGAAGACCGTGCAGACGTGCGACGGGAACACGCAGACCGTCTACACCGGTGAAGGCATCGGCCCCGACGGCGCCCAGCGCATCGGCAACTTCGAAGGCAACCGGGGCTACACCGGCACCGTCGCCCGTTTCACGAAGGATTCGCTCAACTCCGGCTTCCTGACCATGGCGGAGAAGATCCCGGTGTGCACCACGAACCGGGTCGCCCAGGATCTGGGTGTCACGCTCGGAGACGGCGGGGCGCTCGACGAGCTGAACCGGCCGTACGACGTGCTGGGATCGCAGGCGGTGGCCCCCATCGATATGGCGAACGCCTACGCGACCATCGCCTCGAACGGCACGCTGTGCGCGGCCAAGGCGATCGACCGTGTCGTCGACGCGGACGGCCAGGATCGACCCATCCCCGAGACGAAGTGCGAGCGGAAGCTCAGCGAGGATGTCGCAGCGACCGCGGCGTACGTCCTGCAGAGCGTCATGACCGGGAGCGGCACCGGTAGTGGCGCCCGTACGTTCGACGGTGTCCCGATCTTCGGCAAGACCGGCATCCACCAGTTCATCCACACCTGGATGATCGGGTCGAGCAGCAAGGTGACGACGGCCGTCTGGGTCGGAAACGTCAAGGGCGATGAGCGCCTCGAGAACCACTACGCCAACGGTTCGCGCCTGTCCCGCATCCGCAATCAGATCTGGCCCGCCATGCAGCGCGCCGCCAACGCCGAGTTCGGCGGCGCGGCGTTCCCCGAGCCGTCGAAGGAGCTCACGAAGCGCTCCTACGCGCGGCTGCCGAGCGTCATCGGCCTCGACATCGATGCAGCGACCAAGCGCATCGAGGATGCCGGCTTCACCGTCATCGTGGGCAGCCCGGTCCCGTCGCCCGAGGCGGAAGGAACGGTCGTCGAGCAGACGCCCGGTGCCGGTCGCGTCGTGTCGGGAACGACGGTCACCCTCAGCCCGAGCGATGGTAAGGGCGTCGTGGTACCCGGAGTGAGCGGCACCCCGCAGCAGGCTGCGGATGCGCTCCGCGCAGCTGGGTTCACGAACCTCACACAGAGCTGCACGGCCGCCGATGATGCCCCGGCCGAGGGTGTCGTCACCGGGACCGATCCTGCCGCCGGTCAGACCGTCGCGCGCGACAGCGCCATCGCCATCCAGTTCCAGGCGAAGGACTGCGGCGAGGGCGGTGGCGGCGGTGGAGACAACGAAGACGGCGGCCCCGGCAACGGGAACGCCCCCGGCAACGGGAACGGCCCCGGCAACGGCAACGGCCCGTGAGGTCAGCCGTAAGGACCGCCCTCACCACGCTCGGCGCGGTGGGGGCGGTCGGCGTCGCCGCCGGTGTCTGGGGCGTCGGTATCGAGCGGTACCTCTTCACCGTCCGCCGACACGAGCTGGCGATCCTCCCGGCCGGCAGTCCCTCGGTGACCGTCCTGCACCTCTCGGATGCACACATGGCACCGTGGCAGCACCGGAAGCAGCAGTGGATCGCGGACCTTTCTGAAAAGGTTCAGCCCGACCTCGTGATCAACACGGGCGACAACCTCGGACACGAGGACGGGATCCGCGGCATCCGAGCGGCCTTCGGCCCCCTCCGCGGCGTGCCGGGCTTCTTCGTGCACGGGTCGAACGACAAGGTCGCTCCGGGCAAACGCAACCCGTTCAAGTACTTCAGCGGCCCGTCCGACCACCCCGTGTACGCGCCTGCGCTCGACACTGACGCTCTCGACGCGTACCTGACCGACCTCGGGCAGACGCTCATCGACAACACCGCCGCGAGTGTTCGCGTGGGCGGGCTCCGCATCGACGCCCTCGGGGTCGACGACGCCCACCGCGAATGGGACGACCTGGATGCCGCCCTCACGGCCTTCCAGGCGCTCCCGGAGGGCGAAGGTCCCCGAGTCCGCCTCGGCGTCACCCACGCCCCTTACCGCCGGGTTCTGGACGCCTTCACGGATGCCGGGGCCAACCTCCTCGTGGCCGGACACACGCACGGCGGCCAGGTCCGCGTCCCGTTCGCGAAGAAGGCGCTCGTCGCCAACTGCGACATCCCGCTCGACCAGGCACGCGGCCGGAGCCTCTGGACGCACGACAGCCGGACCATCCCACTGAATGTCAGCGCGGGGCTCGGTCACTCGATCTACGCGCCGGTCCGCTTCGGCTGCCGACCCGAGGCATCCGTCCTCGTCCTGCGGGCTCGGAGCGCTGCCGATTCGCCCGAGAGGCAGTCGGCAGGGTAGACTCGGAGGGTTGCCACGGGGTGTGGCGCAGCTTGGTAGCGCGCGTCGTTCGGGACGACGAGGCCGCAGGTTCAAATCCTGTCACCCCGACCGCAGAGAGGCTCCGCCGGATACCGGCGGGGCCTTTCGCATCCCTCCTCGGAGGGGCCATCGCACCTCCCTCGAAACGGAGCATCATGACCTCTCCCCGCCTCGTCGCCTTCGATCTCGACGACACGCTCGCCCCCTCGAAGACGGCGATCGATCCCCGAATGGGCGATCTGCTTCTGCGTCTCGCCGACCGGGTCGAGGTCGCGATCATCTCGGGTGGACAGCTGCAGCAGTTCAAGACGCAGGTCGTCGAACGCCTTCCCGAGACGGATGCCGCGACACTTGACCGCCTGCACCTCATGCCCACGTGCGGCACCCAGTATTACCGGCTCACCGAGGCGGGGATCGAGACGGTGTACGCGCTGTCACTTACCGGCGACGAGAAGGCCCGCGCCCTGGCCGCCGTCGAGGAGGAGGCGAAGCGCCTCGGCCTGTGGGAGAGCGAGACCTGGGGTCCGATCCTCGAGGACCGCGGCTCGCAGATCACCTTCTCCGCTCTCGGCCAGTCCGCTCCCCTCGACGCCAAGACCGCGTGGGACCCGACGGGCGAGAAGAAGAACAGCCTGCGCGACGCAGTGGCGGCCCGCATCCCCGACCTCGAGGTTCGCTCGGGTGGGTCGACGTCCGTCGACATCACTCACCGCGGCATCGACAAGTCGTACGGCATGCAGAAGCTCGCCGAGCAGACCGGCATCTCCCTCGACGACATGCTGTTCGTCGGAGACCGCCTCGACGAGCACGGGAACGACTACCCCGTGTTGGCCATGGGGGTGGCCTGTCACGCCGTGGAAGGCTGGGAGGACACCGCCGCCTTCCTCGATGAGCTGATCCCCACCCTGCCCCCGCGCTGAGGCCCAGCGCGTCACGCGACGCCGCGGCAAGAGACTCAGCGGAGCCGCTCGCCCGACTCGCGCAGATAGCAGCGCGCGCACATCGACTCGTACGTGACCCGGTCGGCTGACAGCTCGTCGATCGCAACCTGGTCGCCGTCGAAGACGAAGCGACCGCCGACGAGCCGTGCGTTGAAGAGCGCCTTGCTGCCGCACCGGCAAATCGTCTTGAGCTCTTCCAGGCTGTGCGCGAGCTCCATGAGCCGCGCGGACCCCGGGAAGGCGCGGGTCTGGAAGTCGGTGCGGATGCCATAGGCGAGCACCGGGATCCCGTCACTGACCGCGACCCTCAGGAGGTCGTCGATCTGCTCGGGCTGCAGGAATTGCGCCTCGTCGACGAGGAGGCAGGCGACGTCCGTCCGGACGTCGGGGACGAGAGCTGCCTCGGCCTCGCGCTGCACGCGACGACGGTGCTCCGCGAACAACTCGCGGGCGTCGTCCTCGGGCCCGATCAGGAAGTCCACGGTCCGCTCGACGCCGAGGCGGCTCGAAATCTGGTCGGCGCCCTTCGTGTCGATCTCGGGCTTGGCGAGCAGCACGTGCTGACCGCGCTCCTCGTAGTTGAACGCGGCTTGCAGCAATGCCGTCGACTTGCCCGAGTTCATCGCGCCGTAGCGGAAGTAGAGCTTCGCCACGGGCGCGCCTCAGACGTTGATCTGCAACGCGGCTGCCGTCTTCTGAACAACCTCGTGCGCCGTCTCGGGTGCGCTGTTCAGGGTCTGACCGTACGTCGGGATCAGGGCCTTCAACGTGGGCTCCCACGTCGCGATACGGTCGGGGAAGCAGGTCTTCAGCAGACCGAGCATGATCGACGCGCCCGTCGAGGCACCCGGCGATGCGCCGAGGAGTCCGGCGATCGAACCGTCGGCGGAGCTGACGACCTCGGTGCCGAACTGCAGCACGCCGCCCTTCTTCGGGTCCTTCTTCATGACCTGCGCGCGCTGACCCGCCTGGAGAAGCTCCCAGTCCTCGTCGCGCGCGCTCGGCATGAAGTCGCGGAGCGAGTCGACCTTCTTCGCGTGCCCCTTCAGCAGCTCGCTCACGAGGTACTTGATGAGGCCGGGGTTGTCGATCGCGACTTTCAGCATCGGGAGGATGTTGCCCGGCCGCACCTGGGCGACGATGTCCGTCATCCGGCCGTTCTTCAAGAACTTCGGGCTGAACGTCGCGAACGGACCGAACAGGAGCGACGCTTCACCGTCGACGACGCGGGTGTCGAGGTGCGGCACCGACATGGGCGGCGCACCGACGGATGCTTGCGAGTACACCTTCGCCTTGTGCTGCGCGACGAGCTCGGGCTTCGAGGTCTTCAGCCACTGGCCGCCGATCGGGAAGACGCCGTAGCCGGAGATCTCGGGGATCCCGGAACGCTGCAGAAGCTTGATTGCCCAGCCGCCGGCGCCCACGAACACGAAACGGGCGCTGACCTTACCGGGCGTCTTGCCCACCGTATGGCGGTAGGTGACCTCCCACGAACCGTCCTTCTGACGGCTGAGGTTGCGCACCTCGCGGTTGGTCTCGACGTCGACGCCCTGCTCGGAGAGGTGGGCGAACAGCTGCCGGGTCAACGCACCGAAGTCGACGTCGGTGCCGGCCGGCACGCGGGTCGCCGCGAACGGCTCACCCTTGCGGCGCTTCTTCATGAGCAGGGGCGCCCACTCGTTGATGACGCGGGAGTCCTCGGAGTACTCGATGCCGGCGAACAGCGGCTGCTGCTTGAGGACCTCGTAGCGCTTCTTGAGGAAAGCGACATCCTTCTCGCCGCGGACGAACGTCATGTGCGGCGTCGCATTGATGAAGGTGGTCGGCTCGTCGAGGACGCCCCGCTCGATGAGGGCGCTCCAGAGCTGCCGCGACTGCTGGAACTGCTCGTTGATGCCGATCGCCTTCGCGGGGTCGATCGTGCCGTCGGAGGCTTCGGGCGTGTAGTTCAGCTCGCAGAGCGCGGCGTGACCCGTCCCCGCGTTGTTCCACGCGTTCGAGGACTCCTGTGCGACCTCCGAGAGCCGCTCGAAGACGCCGATCTTCCAGTCCGGCTCGAGCTGCTGCAGGAGGGTGCCGAGAGTCGCGCTCATGATGCCGCCGCCGATCAACAGGGCGTCATAGGTCTTCGTCGGGCTCACTGACGCGGCACTGGCCGCTGCGGCGTTCTCGGCGGCGTGATCGTCTGCTCCGGATTTGTCAGTCACGGTCATCCAGTCTACGTCTCCACCACCGCCGAGGACGCCGGGTCACGGCCGTTCCTGCTGCAGGAAAAGGGGTTCTTTCCCCAGGTGAAAGGCGGATGCCGGGGCGCCTGGCGCGCGGGCCGGGCCCCGGCATCCGTCGTCAGACGCGGGCCGCCAGGCTGGCTGCGACCAGCTCGGCGATCTGGACCGCGTTGAGCGCGGCGCCCTTGCGGAGGTTGTCGTTGCTGATGAAGAACACGAGGCCCTTTCCTTCCGGCGCGGACTGGTCGGCGCGGATGCGTCCCACGAGGCTCGGGTCGGCGCCCGCGGCCGCGAGCGGGGTGGGGACGTCGGCGAGCGCCACTCCGGCAGCGTCGGCCAGTACTGCGCGCGCACGGTCGGGGGTGATGTCGCGGTCGAACTCGGCGTGGATGGAGAGCGAGTGGCCGGTGAAGACCGGGACGCGGACGCACGTGCCGGCGACGCGGAGGTCGGGCAGCTCGAGGATCTTCCGGCTCTCGTTGCGGAGCTTCTTCTCTTCGTCGGTCTCGTTGTCGCCGTCCTCGACGAGGCTGCCGGCGAAGGGGATGACGTTGAAAGCGATGGGCGCGACGTACTTCTGCGGGGCGGGGAAGTCGACCGCAGCGCCGTCGTGGACCAGGTTGATCGCCCCGCCCTGAGCGACGACCGACTCGACCTGTCCGAGGAGTTCCTCGGCACCGGCGAGGCCGGAGCCCGATACCGCTTGGTACGTGCTCACGGTCAGGCGCACGAGGCCGGCCTCGACGTGGAGCGGCTTGAGCACGGGCATCGCGGCCATCGTCGTGCAGTTGGGGTTCGCGATGATCCCCTTGGGCAGGTCTTCGATCGCGTGCGGGTTGACCTCGCTGACGACGAGTGGCACCTCAGGGTCCATGCGCCACGCGCTGGAGTTGTCGATGACGACGGCGCCCGCCTCGGCGAAGCGCGGAGCGTGAGCGCGGGAGCCGGTGGCGCCTGCGGAGAAGAGGGCGATTTGGATGCCGGCGGGATCCGCCGTCGCGATGTCCTCGACGACGATCTCGCGGCCGTCGACCTCGATGCTCGAGCCGGCGGAGCGCGCCGTGGCGAACAGGCGCAGCTCACGGATCGGGAACGCCCTGTCGACGAGGATGTCGCGCATCACCGTCCCGACCTGGCCGGTGGCGCCGACGACGGCGACGGAGAATCCCGATTCGGAGAAGACGGTCATGGTGCGGTTCCTCGAGGGTGCGGCGCCGCGCGACAGGACGTCGCGGCAGGGCGCAGGAGAGCGGGTTTCCGCGATTCTACCGGCGCCCCGGGTACCGCGATCCGCATGTGTCGCCGGGGGTCCGTCCGCTACACCCAGGCGCGCAGCTTGTGGGGGTTGCGCATCATCCAGACGTCGGTGACCCGTTCACCGTCGGTGGCGAACGCCACGGCTGCGGCGATGACGCCGTCGACCCGGATCGCGAAGCCGAGGCCGTCCCCCGTGACCGCCGGCTCGTAGACGGCGGTCGGCTGCTTGCGTGCAAGGCCGAGGAGGAAACGCGCAACGTGATCGGCGCCGCGAACCGGCCGCCTCGCCGCGGAGACGACCCCGCCGCCGTCCGAGACGAGCACCACGTCGGGCGCGAGCACCCTTACGAGCGCCTCGAGACTGCCCGTCGCGCTCGCGGCGGCGAAGGCGGCAACCACCTGGTCGTGCCGAGTGCGGGGCACGGTCGCACCGCGGCGCCGACCCACGAGACGACGAGCGGATGCCGCCAACTGCCGGCACGCGGCTGCGGAACGACCGAGCACCTCCGCGATCTCCGCGAACGGCACCGCGAAGACCTCATGAAGCACGAAGGCCACCCGCTCTGCGGGTGTGAGCGTCTCGAGGACGAGCAGAAGCGCGGTCGACACGCTCTCGGCGCCGATCACCGCGTCCGCCGGATCCCCGGTCTCGGAGGACGCGGGCACCGGCTCCGGTAGCCACTCCCCCACGTAGGTCTCGCGCCGTACCCGCGCCGAGCCGAGGACGTCAAGACAGATCCTCCCCGTGACGCGCATCAGCCAGCCCCCGGGGTTGGCGATGGCCTCCCGCTCGGCGTCGCTCAGCCGCAACCATCGGACGTACGCCTCTTGCGCGGCATCCTCAGCTTCGGCGACCGTTCCGAGCATGCGGTACGCGGCGGCGACGAGCACCCGGCGATGGGCGTCGACGTCGCCGACCGACCGCGTTGCGGCATCCGTCATCGCGATCTCCGTCTCCGACCTCACATTCCGGGAGGCTGCATCGTCACCACAGTGACACACCTCGGAAAGGGGCGACATGAAGATCGCAGTTGCAGGCGGAACCGGAACGGTCGGGCGGCTCGTGGTGGAGCGAGCACGGGCGATGGGGCACGACGCGGTCGTCCTCTCGCGGGCGGCAGGTGTCGACCTGCGGGACAGGGCCACGGTAGACCGCGCTCTCACAGGGGTCGATGCGGTCGTCGACGCGGCCAGCGTCGGGACCATGGATGCGGTGACCTCGACGGAGTTCTTCCAGGCGGCATCCGGCACCCTGCTCGACGCGGCCGCCAGCGCCGGAGTCGGACACGCGGTGCTGCTGTCGATCGTCGGCATCGACCGCAACCCCCACGGGTACTACGCCGGCAAGGTGCTCCAGGAGCAGATGTTCGAGGACAGCACGGTGCCGTGGAGCATCCTCCGGGCGACGCAGTTCCACGAGTTCGCCGGCCAGGTCGCCGCGCAGGCCCGCCTCGGACCTCTGCAGCTCGCGCCGCGGGCGCGGGTGCGGCCGGTGGCTGCGGCGGAGGTGGCGGCACGGGTGATCGACCTCGCCGTGGCGGGCGCTCAGGGTCGCGTGTCCGATCTGGCGGGGCCCTGCGAGGAGCGGCTCGATCAGATGATTCGCACGTGGGTGCGGCACAGCGGATCGCGGCGGCCGGTCATCCCGGTGAGCATCCCGGGCGCGCAGATGCGGGGCATGCGCGAGGGGCTCGCCCTGCCGGGCGCGGGTGCGACGATCGCGGGACCGACCTTCGAGGAGTGGCTCAGCGCGCGCGGGTGACCCGCTCCGGACGCCGCCTCAGCGGCCGGTCCCGGCGTGGACGACGGCCTCGGTGTCGCCGTCGAGACCGTACGCGGTGTGCACGACGCGCGCGGCTCCCGCGAGGTCGTCACCGCGAACCACGACTGAGATGCGGATCTCGGACGTCGAGATCATCTCGATGTTGACGCCCGTGGTCGACAGCGCCTCGAACAGGGTCGCCGAGACGCCGGAGTGCGTCCGCATACCCGCGCCGACGACCGAGAGCTTGCCGATCTGGTCGTCGTGGACGAGCTTGTCGAAGCCGACGGCGCTCTGCTCCACCGACAGCGCGCGGAGCGCCGTCGACGCCTCGGCCTTCGGCAAAGTGAACGAGATATCGGTGCGACCGGTCGCTGCGGCCGACACGTTCTGCACGATCATGTCGACGTTCGCGCCGGACTTGGCGACGATCTTGAAGATGTCGGCGGCCTTGCCGGGAACGTCGGGCACACCGACGACAGTGATCTTCGCCTGGCTGAGGTCGGTGGCGACACCGGTGACGATGGGCTCTTCCATCTCTTCTCCCTCTTCGTGGTCGGGGGCGGTCATCCCCGCACCGAGAACATAGGTGCCGACGCCCGAACTGAACGTCGAGCGGGCATGGATCATGACGCCGTGACGACGGGCGAACTCGACGGCGCGGATATAGAGCACCTTCGCACCGTTGGCGGCGAGCTCGAGCATCTCCTCGGACTGGACCGTCGCGAGCTTGCGGGCCTTCGGCACGACGCGCGGATCGGCGGTGAAGATGCCGTCAACGTCGCTGTAGATCTCGCAGACGTCCGCGTTCAGCGCGGCGGCGAGCGCGACGGCGGTGGTGTCGGACCCGCCGCGGCCGAGCGTCGTGATGTCACGGGTGTCGCGGCTGAAGCCCTGGAAACCGGCGACGATGACGATCGCGCCCTCGTCGAGCGCTTCGCGCACCCGCACCGGGGTCACGTCGACGATGCGCGCGGCGCCGTGTGAGCTGTCGGTGATCATGCCGGCCTGGCTGCCCGTGAATGAGCGGGCTTCGAAGCCCATCGAGTTGATGGCCATCGCCAGAAGGGCCATCGAGATGCGCTCACCGCTGGAGAGCAGCATGTCGAGTTCGCGGGGCGCCGGAAGCGGCGAGACCTGCGAGGCCAGGTCGAGCAGCTCGTCGGTCGTGTCGCCCATCGCGCTGACGGCGACGACGACGTCGTTGCCGGAGCGGCGGGCGTCGACGATCCGCTTCGCGACGCGACGGATGCTCTCGGCGTCGGCGACGGACGAACCGCCGTACTTCTGGACGATCAGGGCCATGTCGGATACTCCCGGGTGGATGCCGGGCGGAGCCGGCGGGCGGTGACTCACGCCCGGGCACCATCCTACGGAGGGACGCGTGCGCGCTCGGCCATGTGACGGCGCGGACCGGCCACGCAGGTGCGCTCATTTAGGCTGGCAGGTATGGGACGACGCCAGTTCTTCACGTCGCTGCAGGCTCTCGTCCGCTCCCCCGAGAACTCCTCGCCGTACACCGAGATGCTGCCGGTGATCGACGACGCGTTCGCGGTGGGAGTGCTGGATCTCGGCATCCGCATCGGGGAGTCGATGCTCTCGTCAGGGGCGCCCGCCAGCGAGGTGACCCTCACGATCGTCCGGGTCGCGGGGGTGTACGGGCTGGATCCGGTCCACGTCGACGTCAGCTACAACTCGATCACCGTCGCGCATCACCGAAGCGGCGCAGACCGGCCGATCACCCTCATGCGGGTCGTCCGCAGTCAGGCTCCCGACCACGCCCGCTTGCAGCGGTTGCAGGCACTCGTCGCCGAGATCCGCGGCGGGATGCCCGTGGACGCCGCCCGCGCCGAGTTCCGGGTGATTCGTCGCACACCCTTCGCGTACCACCCGCCCGTCATCGTCGGAGCGCAGGCGCTGCTCGCCGTCGGCGTCGCCCTGATGTTCGGGGCGAACTGGCTCGTGATCCTGCTGTCGTTCATCGCCGCCGGCGGAGCCGCGGTCACCCAGTTCCTCCTCGGACGCGCGCACGTGCCGTTCTTCTTCAGCCAGGTCGCCGGCGCGTTCGTCCTGACGCTCATCGCCGCGGCAGCCCCCCGCCTCGAAGCCACCGGGTGGATGGCCGCGCAGGAGATACGACCGACGGTGATCGTCGCCTCGGGGATCGTCCTCATGCTCGCCGGGCTCACCGTCGTCGGAGCCGCGCAGGATGCGATCGACGGGTTCGCCCTGACGGCGACCGGCCGCATCCTCGAACTCACAACTCAGACCCTGGGCGTCGTCCTCGGCATCCTCGCAGGCCTCGAGACGGCGCGCGTCGTCGGCGCGGGCATGGACGTCCCCAACGACCCGCTCCCCTTCGGGCCTCTCCCCCTTCAGTTCGTGGGAGCCGCCCTCATCGCCGTGTCCGTGACGATCTACAACGGCGCGGGGCTGCGCGTCGTCGCGGTCAGCGTCGGGTTGAGCGTCGTCGCGTGGGTGGGGTACACCGCGGCATCCGCTCTCGGATTCGACACGGCGGCGGCGAGCGGCGTGGGTGCGTTCGCGGGAAGCCTCGTCGGGATCGTGGCCGCCTACCGGCTGCATGTGCCGTCGGTCGCCATCACGACGGCCGCGATCCTGCCGATGGTGCCGGGAGCGGCGGTGTTCCGCGGGCTCCTCGGTGTCGTCGAATCGGGCCGGAGCACGGTGACCCTGCTCCTGGGGTTCACGACCCTCGCCTCGGCCGCGACCGTCGGGATCGCCCTCGCCGTCGGCGCCTCGCTCGGCATCTACGTCGGTCAGCCGCTCCGCGCGTCGCTCGGCTCGGTCATCCGCGCCCGCGCTCGCGAGCGGTCGTGATCCGGCGTCGGCAGCACGCACGCAATATGCTCGCCGCATGAGCTCCCCGAGTGACGAGATCTGGAACCGCGCCCTCGACTTCGACGTGCCGGCCCCGCTCGCCGGCGATCTCGCGGTCCGACGGGCCCTGACCTTCCACGGCATGGTCCACAACGGTGGGCTCTGGTACGCGATCGAGGTTCACGCCGCCGACGAGGAGTTCCCGCTCGACGCGATCGCCGAGGCCTACCGCACGCTCGGCCTCGAGGCGACCGCAGAGGCGGTGGACCGCGCCGCGGCGGAGTACGAGCAGACCACCGGCATCGGCGACGACGACGCGTGGGCTGAAGCCGAGGAGCGCATCAACGAGGATTACCGCATCGATGACGCGGACATCTCCGCCGCGATCGAGCGGACACTCGCGCAGGAGCCGGAGCTGTTCGCGCCGACCGACTGAGGGTCAGACCGCGCGTCGACCTTCGAAGGCGCGCCCGAGGGTGACCTCGTCGGCGTATTCGAGGTCGCCGCCGACCGGCAGACCCGACGCGAGTCGGGTGACGCTGATCTCGAGCGTCCGGAGCAGCCGGCTGAGATAGGTTGCTGTCGCTTCGCCCTCGAGGTTCGGGTTCGTGGCGAGGATGACCTCCACGACCGTTCCGTCGGCGAGGCGCTGCATGAGCTGCGTGATACGGAGGTCGTCGGGGCCGATGCCCGCCATCGGGCTGATCGAGCCGCCGAGCACGTGGTAAAGCCCCCGGAACTCGCGGGTGCGCTCGATGGCCGAGACGTCCTTCGCGTCTTCGACGACGCAGATGAAGGTGCGGTCGCGGCGCGGGTCGCGGCAGATGGAGCACTGCGTCTGCTCGGAGACGTTTCCGCAGATCTCACAGAAACGCACGCGCTCACGGAGCTCGGAGAGCAGCTGCGCCAACCGGGACACATCGAAGGACGGGGTCTGCAGGATGTGGAACGCGATGCGCTGCGCCGACTTCGGACCGATGCCCGGAAGGCGGCCGAACTCGTCGATCAGGTCTTGGACGATGCCGTCATACATGGGTCAGTTGAACCTCGTCGGAGGAGTGTACGACTCTTCGCGCACGAAGCGCGCCCCCAGGAGCTGACGAACAGCGGCTTCGCCGACCCGCTCGATCCCTCCCGGCTTCGGCCCACGCGACGGCTCGGGAGCGAGCCGGGGCGGCGGCGTCCGCACGGGAACCGGTGCGTCCGCATCCACCGGCGGCGGCACGTCGTCCTCATCGTCGTCGGGCGCCTCGGCGGGCAAGACGTCGCCCTCGCGCTGGACGGTGAGTGTACGCACCGGCGCCGGAGCGGCATCCTCGGGCTCGTCGTCGACGGCGAACTGGGCTGAGGCCGCGCCATCGTCGGTGGGGATCGGTGCGACGGCCCACTCGGTCACGGGCGCTGCCGCCGCGGAGGCGGAGCGGGGCGCCGACGCGGGACGGGATGCCGCAGCCGGAACCCCGTAGCCGCCCTCGGGAGCGTCGGGCTCGGGCGGCGCATCGGGGCCCACACCGCCGGGCGGCGGCGGGGTGGGGTCGGTGTCGTGGCGGGTCAGGTACTTCACCCGCACGCCCAGGACGGCGAGGATCGCGGTGCGGAGGTCTTCGCTCGGCCCCTTGCCGCCCGTGAGCTTCTTGAACGACTGCACGTCGGCGTGGCTCTGGAACGACAGGGTGAGGATGTCGCCCTCCGCGTACGCGACGGGGCGCGACGCCGTCGCGATCATCCACGACGTACGGCTGAGATCCTCGAGCCGGCGGAGGATCTCAGGCCACGAGTCGCGGATCTGCTCGAACGTCACGGGACCGCTCGGGACGGCGGGCTCGGGTGTCGCCGCGGCGGGTGCCGGTTCGGGCTCAGGAGCCGCGACAGGGGTCGAGGGAGCCGGGGCCTGTGTCGCCGGGACCGGTGCCGCCGGGGCGGGGGCCTGTGCCGCCGGTGTGACGCGGGGCGCTTCGGTGCGGGGCGGCGCGGCGGCGGGAACGGATGGTGCGGGTGCCCCGGCATCCGTTGCGGCGAGAACACGCGCCACGAGAAGTTCGAGCTGCAGACGCGGCGAGGTCGTGCCCGTCATGTCATCGAGGGCGGTGACGACGAGATCGGCGATGCGCGACAGGCGGTCAGTGCCGAACGCGGCGGCCTGACGCGCCATGCGCTCGAGCTCGTCCACGGGGACGCCGCGGAGCACGGCGCGCGCTCCTTCACCGGTGGCGGCGACGATGATGAGGTCTCGCAGGCGCTCGAGGAGGTCGTCGACGAAACGACGGGGGTCCTGACCGGTCTGCACGACCCGGTCGACAGCGCCGAACGCGGCGGCCGCATCGTGCGACGAGAACGCGTCGACGACCTCGTCGAGCAGCTCGGCGTGCGTGTACCCGAGGAGGGAGACCGCGCGCTCGTAGGCGACGGCCCCGTCTTCGGAACCGGCGATCAGCTGATCGAGCAGCGACAGCGTGTCACGCGGCGAGCCGCCGCCGGCGCGGACGACGAGCGGAAGGACGCCGGGCTCGACGGTCACGCCCTCGGTCGCGCAGAGCTGCTCGACGTATTCGAGCATCGCCGCGGGCGCGACGAGACGGAACGGATAGTGGTGGGTGCGCGAGCGGATCGTGCCGATGACCTTCTCGGGCTCGGTCGTCGCGAAGATGAACTTGACGTGCGCCGGGGGCTCTTCGACGAGCTTGAGGAGCGCGTTGAATCCCTGCGCCGTGACCATGTGGGCCTCGTCGAGGATGAAGATCTTGAACCGGTCGCGCGCGGGAGCGAAGACGGCGCGCTCGCGGAGATCGCGGGCATCGTCGACACCGTTGTGGGATGCCGCGTCGATCTCGACGACGTCGAGCGATCCGCCGCCGCCGCGGCTGAGCTCGACGCACGAGTCGCACGTGCCGCACGGGGTGTCGGTCGGTCCCTGCGCGCAGTTGAGGCAGCGGGCGAGGATGCGCGCCGACGTCGTCTTACCGCACCCTCGAGGACCCGAGAACAGGTAGGCGTGGCCCACGCGGTCGCTGCGGAGTGCCGTCATGAGCGGCTCGGTCACCTGGCCCTGCCCGATCATCTCGCCGAAGGTCTCCGGGCGATAGCGGCGGTACAGAGCGGTGGTCACCACAACAGACTACGGCGTGGTGCCGACATCCGATCCGGCGTTCGTCCCTCGACGGCGGCAGCGATCGCGTCGCGGTCGGCACCCGCGGCCAGGAGCGCCGCCAAGAGGATCCGCGCCTGGCCCGGACGAAGCGTCGGGGAGTGCATCGCGCCGGCTGCGGCGAGGTCCGCACCGCCCCCTCCCCCGCCGTACGACGGAACGAGGAGCCCCCGCGGGACCCGACTCGACACGACGACGGGGATGCCGGCCGTCACCGCGTCTCGGACGGCCGCGACGACCGTGGGGGTCGTGTTGCCCGACCCGAGCGCTTCGAGGACGAGACCGTCGGCACCGGCGGCGAGGCTGGCCCGGAGATGCACGTCGTCGGCGCCCGGGGGCAGGGCCACGACGTCGACCCGCAGGCGGGACACGTCGCCGGGCAGGTGCGGCACCGTGGCGGCATCCCGCCGCGAGTGACCGAAGGCGTCGGCGCGGTCGGTCGTCACCTTCGAGAGCCCCCACGTCGAGAGGATGCGGCCGCCGAACGCGACCCACACGCCGGGGACGGCGGCCCGGGTGGCTGCGAGCGCGACCCGAATGTTGTCGGGTCCGTCCGAGGCCGGGTCGTCGGCGGTGAACTGCGCACCCGTGAAGACGACGGGGATCCGGGGCAGCCCCACCTGGAGGGCCGCGAGCAGCGACGTCTCCTCGAGCGAGTCCGTGCCGTGGAGCACGAGCACACTGTGCACCGCGTCGTCGGCCACCGCCTCGGCCACGGCGTCGACGATGTGCTGCATGTCGGCCAGAGTGAACGTCGCCGAGTCCGCCGCGAGGGCATCGACGACCCGCACGTCATCATCGGGGGCGAGGCCGTGGAGCAGAGCGCTCCCGCCGAGGACGGGAGCGCTCGATCCGTCCGGCGACCGGCGGCTCGCAATGGTGCCGCCGGTCGCGATGACGACGAGGTGGCGCCTCGTCACGCGCCGCCCTCGTCGCTTCGCTGCAGGGCGGCGATCGTGCCGGTCTGCTGGGCGGCCAGCATCCGGATACGGTCGCGCATGAGGAACCAGCCGCCGATGAGCGCGGGCACGATCACGATGAGAGAGCCGACCGTGAAGGAGCCGATCGGGTAGTCGAGCGACATGAGGACGATGACCGACGCGAGGAACACGAGGGTCACCCATCCCGTGTACGGGGCTCCCGGCATCCGGAACGACGGGCGCTCGATGACGCCGGCCCGAGCCAGTCGCTGCAGCTTGATCTGGCAGAGGACGATGACGGCCCAGGCACTGATGATGCCGAGCGCCGAGACGTTGAGGGCGATCTCGAACGCGTCCGACGGGTAGAGCGCGTTGAGCACGACGCCCATGGCCGTGACGACCGCGGTGACGGCGATGCCCATGTACGGGACGCCGGCGCGGTTCATGCGCATGAGGGGTGCGGGAGCGGAGCCCGTGACGGCCATCGAGTGCAGGATGCGCCCGGTCGAGTAGAGCCCCGCGTTGAGCGACGACACGACGGCCGTGAGGACGACGAGGTTCATGATCACGTCGGCGCCCTGCACGCCGATCGACCCGAAGAAGGTGACGAATGGGCTGACACCGGACTCGTAGCTCGTGTACGGCATGAGAAGAGCGAACAGCAGCACCGATCCGACGTAGAAGACAGCAAGGCGGAAGACGACGGCGCGGATCGCCTTGGGCATGATCGTCCGGGCATTCTCGGTCTCGCCCGCGGCGGTGCCGACGAGTTCGATCGACGCGTAGGCGAAGATGACGCCCTGCACGACGATGAGCGCGGGCAGGATGCCGTTGGGGAACACGCCGCCGTTGTCGGTGATCAGGTGGAAACCGGGGGTCGTCCCCGCGACGGGCGTGCCGGTGACGACGAAGAAGATGCCGACGACGAGGAAGGTCACGAGCGCGGCGACCTTGATGACCGCGAACCAGAATTCGAGCTCGCCGAAAACCTTCACCGAGACGAGGTTCATCGCCAGCACGAGCACGAGGGCGACCAGAGCGAAGACCCACTGCGGGATGCCGGCGAAGGCGGGCACGTACTGCTTGAAGAAGTTCATGTACAGCGCGACCGCGGTGACATCGGCGACCGAGGTCATCGCCCAGTTCAGCCAGTACATCCATCCGGCGGCGAACGCCATCTTCTCGCCGTAGAACTCGCGGGCGTACGAGACGAACGACCCCGTCGAGGGACGGTGGAGGATGAGCTCGCCCAGTGCACGCATCACGAGGAACGCGAACACGGCGCAGACGGCGTAGACGAGGACGAGGGCGGGTCCCGCCTCGGCGAGCCGACCGCCCGCGCCCATGAACAAGCCGGTGCCGATCGCACCGCCGATGGCGATCATCTGGATCTGACGGGGCCGGAGGCCCTTGTGGAACCCCGCCCCCTCAGCCTGCGCGATCGAGGCCGTGCGGAGCAGTGCGGCATCCGTCTCCGTCGGAGTCGACTCCGTTGTCATGGGAACTCGCTTTCTCGTCTCGTCGGCACCGTCGCCGCGAGGGGATGTGGTATCTGCCTTACAGGTTCGGGAACACTGAACACCCGCAACCCGCAATCCGTCAAGTCTGAGACCGATATCCACGGTCGAAAAGGCGAATCTGTCTGATAGGTTTGCGCCGTTCGTCCACCTCGAGGAAGAGAGCGACATGACGACCACGCGCACCGAATCCGACCTGCTGGGCCCGGCGGAGATCCCCGCCGACGCCTACTGGGGAGTCCACACCGCCCGCGCCCGGGCCAACTTCCCGGTGACCGGCGTGCCGATCGGTACCTACCCGTTCCTCCTTCGCGGCCTCGCCTATGTCAAGGAGGCCGCGGCCCTCGCCAACCGCGACCTCGGCCTCCTCGACAGCGACCGAGCCAACGCCATCTCGGTAGCGTGCCGCGAGATCCGCGAGGGAGCACTCGCCGACCAGTTCGTCGTCGACGTCATCCAGGGCGGCGCCGGCACGTCGACCAACATGAACGCGAACGAGGTCATCGCCAACCGGGCGCTCGAGATCCTCGGCCACGCCAAAGGCGAGTACTCGCACCTGCACCCCAACGACCACGTCAACCTCAGCCAGTCGACGAACGACGCCTACCCGACCGCGATCGACGTCGCGCTGATCGAAGGCGTCGACAGACTGGACGCCGCGATGGGCGTGCTTCACGAGGCTTTCGCAGCGAAGGCCGCCGAGTTCTCGGGGTACGTGAAGATCGGTCGCACGCAGTTGCAGGATGCCGTCCCCATGACACTCGGTCAGGAGTTCGGCGCGTTCGCGGTCATGCTCGACGAGGACCGGCACCGGCTGCGGGAGTCCGCGCAGCTGCTGCTGGAAGTGAACCTCGGCGCGACGGCCATCGGCACGGGCCTGAATGCCCCCATGGGTTACGGGCCGGTCGCCGTGGCACACCTCGCCGAGCTGACCGGCCGCCCGTTCACGTCTGCGACCGACCTCGTCGAGGCCACGCAGGACCCGGGCGCGTTCGTGCACCTGTCGGGGATGCTCAAGCGCATCGCCGTGAAGCTCTCCAAGACGTGCAACGACCTCCGCTTGCTGTCGTCGGGCCCGCGGGCGGGTCTCGGCGAGATCACGCTCCCCGCCCTGCAAGCGGGGTCGAGCATCATGCCGGGCAAGGTGAACCCCGTCATCCCCGAGATGGTCACGCAGGTCGCCTACACGGTGATCGCCGACGACCTCGCCGTGACCCTCGCCGCCGAGGCCGGGCAACTGCAGCTGAACGCGTTCGAGCCGGTCATCGTCCGCGCCCTGTCGCAGAGCATCGCGCACCTGACCGCCGCGTGCCACCTGCTCGCCGAGCGGTGCGTCAGCGGCATCCAGGCCCGCCCCGAGGTGATGGCCGCACGGGTCACCGACTCGATCGGTCTCGCTACCGCGCTGAACCCGCTCATCGGCTACCGCGCGGCGACCGAGGTCGCGGGCGACGCGCTCCTGTCCGGGCGGACCGTCCCCGAGGTCGTGCTCGAGCGCGGGCTCCTCTCGCCGGAGGCGCTGGCGGCGGCCCTCAGTCCCGCGAACCTGGTTCCGACGGCGTCAGCGGGCTGACGACCCGCTCGACGGCGCCGAGGTGTGCGCGCATCGCCTCGCGTGCTTCGATCGCCGAGCCGATGCCGATCGCCTCGGCGATGGCGCGGTGCTCGCGCGACGACGGTTCGCGCCGGTGGGCGATGAGGTTCACGACGCCGGATTGGTGGCTGAGGGCATCACGGATATCGCCGACGGCGCGCGCGAAGACCGCATTCCCGGATGCCTCGGCCACGAGCACGTGGAAGCGGGAGTCGAGCTCGACCCACTCCGCGGGATCGGTCGTCGCGTCCATTTGATCGCAGAGAGCGGCCAGATCGGCGCGCTGCTGCTCGCTTCGCCGCTCCGCGGCGAGGCCCGCGGCGGGCACCTCGATGTGCGGGCGCGCTTCGCTGAGGTCCCGTGGCGAGAATCCCCCGTAGCCGAGCGCAAGGGCCGGCCGGTCGGAGGCCACGTAGGTGCCGCTGCCGGTGCGGGTGCGAGTAAGGCCGAGGGCCTGGAGCGAACGAATGGCCTCGCGAACGCTCGGACGACTCACGCCGTACCGCTCGGCGAGAGCCGCTTCGGAGGGAAGTCGCTCCCCGACCGCGAGGCGGCCCGCGACGATGTCCTCGCGGAGCCCCTCGAACACGCCGTCGGCGGCGCGGGCACCCACGGAGGACGAGCTCATGCTGCTCCCCGGGTCCGCCACATCACGCGCCATCCGGTCAGCCTAACGGGCAGTCGCGGCACGCTCGGCCGGGCCGCGGGAACAGGCCACCGCGAGGCGATGTTGCACGGGTCATGCCCGCCACCCCTGTCGACGTCGTCGTGATCGGCGCCGGCCAGGCCGGTTTGAGCGCCGCGTACCACCTCCGCAGACGCGGGTTCGTCCCGCTCGGTTCGTCGGCAGACGACGCCCCGACGTTCGTCGTCCTGGACGCGGAGGCACGGTCGGGCGGGGCCTGGCAGCACCGTTGGGCGACGCTGCGGATGGGGACGGTCAACGGCATCCATGAACTCCCCGGTTACGCGGTGCCTCCCGCAGACCCGCTCTCTCCCAGCCGCGAGGTGCTGCCGGACTACTTCGCCGAGTACGAAGCACGTTTCGACCTGCGTGTGCACCGGCCCGTCCGCGTCCGCGCCGTACGGCGCGAGGACGACGACCCGCATGGGCGACTCCGTGTCGCGGCGGAGGATGCCGGGCGCCCCGTCTCATGGTCGGCGCGCTACGTCATCAACGCGACCGGCACGTGGCGGAAGCCCTTCTGGCCGACCTACCCGGGCCAGGCGTCGTTCGCAGGACACCAGCTGCACGTGCACGACTACCGCTCGGCGGAGGAGTTCCGCGGACAGCGGGTCGTGATCGTGGGGGCCGGTGTCTCCGCGATCCAACTGCTCGACGAGATCTCGCAGGTGACCGACACGTTGTGGGTCGCCCGCGCCGAACCGCAGTGGGGCGCGAAGGCGTTCGACACCGCCGCGCGGATCGAGGCGATCGCCGGGGTCGAGGAGCGCGTGCGCCAGGGGCTCCCGCCGGGCAGCGTCGTCTCGGTCACCGGCGCGCACTGGTCGCCGTGGGCTCAGGCCGCGAACGACCGCGGCGCTCTCGTGTGGCATCCGATGTTCACCGCCATCGAAGCCGACGGGGTGCGGATGCCGGACGGCACCCTCGAGCCCGCGGACGTCATCCTGTGGGCCACGGGCTTCCGCGCCGACATCGCCCACCTCGCCCCGCTGGGGCTCCGCACCGCCGCCGGTGGGGTGCGCGTCCGAGACACCCGCGCGACCGACGAGCCCCGACTGTTCCTGATCGGCTACGGACCGTCGCAGTCGACGATCGGCGCGAACCGTGCCGGCCGCGACGCGGTCCGCGCGATCGTGCGGGACCGCACCGCGGCGACGGTCTGAGCTCAGACCTTCGCGGTCGCGTCGATCGTCGGGATTTGCTGGGTGCGCACGTCGGGCTCGGGTGCGGCATCCGTCGTTCCCGAGTCGACCGTCACGACGGGGATCGTGCCGGTGTGCACCGGAACGGACGTGGCGGCGGTCGCGTCGGGGACCGAGGCGGACAGGAGCGTGCCGTCCTCGCGGAGCTGCTCACCGATCTGCTTCAGCGTCGGGCGGCCCGCGATCACGGGGCCCTGACCCTGCAGCGGCACGGTGACCGCCTCGCCGGCGGCGACCGTGTAGCCGGCGCCGCGGACGGTGAAGGAGACGTCCGCCCCCTCACCGGCCGTCACGGTCATCTCGTCGCGCCGAACGGTGATCTTCAGGCGCGTGCCGTGCCAGTGCAGCGTGTACGACAGGGAGGGCCACGCCGCGGGAAGCCGCGGGTCGAAGCTCAGCGCACCGCGGTGGTCGCGCATGCCGCCGAACCCGGCGACGAGCGCCGTCCACACGCCACCCGCCGACGCGACGTGCACACCGTCGGACGCATTGCTGTGGAGGTCGCCCAGGTCGACGAACGCGGACTCGCGGAAGTAGTCGAGGGCGAGGTCCTGGTACCCGACCTCCGCGGCGAGGATCGCCTGCACGACGGCAGACAGGGTCGAATCCCCCGTGGTCAACGCGTCGTAGTACTCGAAGTCGGCGAGCTTCTCGGCCGGGGTGAACTGGTTGCCCTGCAGGTAGAGCGCCAGCACCACATCGGCCTGCTTCAACACCTGGTACCGGTAGATGACGAGCGGGTGGAAGTGCAGCAGCAGTGGCCGCTGCTCTTCGGGTGTGTTCTCGAGGTCCCACACCTCGCGCTCGAGGAAGACAGCGTCCTGCGGGTGGATGCCGAGGGCCTCGCTGTACGGGATGTGCATGGCCTCGCCGGCGCTCTGCCAGGCGACGGGCTCCGCCTCGTCGAGGTCGAGCCGCTCCACCATCGCCCGGTAGGCGTCGGGCTGGTCGATCGACATCTCCCGCACGACGCGCGCGGCGTAGCGCAGGTTGTAGCGGGCCATGACGTTCGTGAACAGGTTGTCGTTGACGACCGTTGTGTACTCGTCCGGACCGGTGACGCCGTGGATGTGGAAGCTCTCCGGCTCGCCCGTCTCGGTGAACCGCCAGAAGCCGAGCGTCGCCCACAGCCGCGCCGTCTCCACGAGGATATCGACGCCCTCGCGGTAGAGGAAGTCGGTGTCTCCGGTGGCACGGACGTACTTGCCGAGCGCGAAGGCGATGTCGGCGTTGATGTGGTACTGCGCGGTGCCGGCGGCGTAATAGGCCGAGGCTTCCTCGCCGTTGATGGTCCGCCACGGGAAGAGCGCGCCCGCCTCGTTCAGCTGGCCCGCGCGTTTCCGGGCTGCGGGGAGCATGAGATACCGCATCCGGAGGGCGTTTCGCGCCCAGAGCGGCGTCGTGTACGCGAGGAAGGGGAGGACGTAGACCTCGGTGTCCCAGAAGTAGTGCCCGCTGTAGCCCGAGCCGGTCACGCCCTTCGCCGGAACGCCCAGCGAGTCGGCCCGCGCCGCGGCCTGAGCGAGCTGGTACAGACACCAGCGGGTCGCCTGCTGGAGGTCGTCCTGACCCTCGATGACGACGTCGGAACGGTCCCAGAAGTCTGCGACCCAGGCCTCCTGGCGATCGAAGAGGTTCTGGATGCCTTCGTGCTCGACGCGGTCGAGGGTGCGACGGCCGCGCTCGACCAGTTCGCGAGCGGGGACCCCCCGAGACGTGTGATACGCGACGGCTTTCGTGATGGTCACGGGCACACCCTGGCGGGCCTGCACGCGGAAGACGTTCTTGGCGATGTCGGGCTCGACGAGCGAGCGAGACGAGTATTCGTTCTCGGTCTCCACGAGGTGATCGGCGACGACCGCGACGGTCATCCCCGACGCGGTCACCTTGTACGACAGTGCGGAACGGTCGCCGTCCTGCCAGTACTCCTCGGGCTGCAGGACCCGGTCCTGGAAGCCTTCGGCCTTGCGCGGGTCGAACCCTGCGGCAGCCTGCTTCCCGAGTCCCGCACCACCGTAGACGTCCTGGCCGTCCTGACGGTTGATGAGCTGGCAGCTGACCGTCACGGGCGCGTCGGCGTTCAGGACGGTCACCGAGATCCGCATGACGGCGACGTGACGCTCCTCGAACGACACCAGCCGCTCGTACTCGATGACGACGTCCTTGCCGCTCGGCGTCATCCACCGGATGTGTCGGGTGAGCACGCCTCGCCGCATGTCGAGAGCACGCTCGTACTCGCGGAGCTCGGCGATGTCGAGCGAGAGCGGCTCATCGTCGACGTAGACGCGCATGACCTTGCTGTCGGGGGCGTTGATGATCGTCTGCCCGACCTCGGCGAACCCGAACGCGCGCTCCGCGTGACGAATGGGGAACACCTCGTGGAAGCCGTTGAGGAAGGTCCCGTGCTCAAGGGCGTGCCTGCCCTCGGGGTGGTTGCCGCGGAGGCCGAGGTAGCCGTTCCCCTCGGCGAACAGGGTCTCGGTGACGCCCGGGTCGTCGAGCGAGAACGAGGTTTCGACGAGACGCCACGGGTCAACAGGGAAACGCTGACGATCGATCATGCTGGTCCTTCTTCGGGTGACAGGACGGGAATGGGGGATGCCGGGGGGGGACGGCGCGGGTCAGACGAACACGGCGAGGTCGTCGACGACGACGTCGGCACCCGCTGCGCGGAGCGCGTCGGCACCGGCGCCGCGGTCGACACCCACGACGAGACCGTACCCGGCCGCCGCGGCGGAACGCACGCCGGAGTGCGCGTCCTCGACGGCGGCGCTCCGGGCGGGATCGACGCCGAGCATCTCGGCCGCACGGGCGAAGACGTCGGGGGCGGGCTTGGATTCGAGGTTCTCGGCCTCGGCGACGACGCCGTCCATGATGACCGGGAAGCGGTCGATGATGCCGGCGGCGGTCAGGACCTCGCGGGCGTTCTTGGAGCTGGAGACGACCGCGATCGGGATGCCGGCGGCCTGGAGCTTCTCGACCAGCGCGAGCGAGCCGGGATAGGCGGCGATGCCGTCGGCGCGCAGCACGCGCTCGAAGACGACGTTCTTGCGGTTGCCGATGCCGCACACGGTGTCCTCGGACGGGTCATCCGAAGGGTCGCCCCACGGCACTTCGATGTCGCGCGAGCGCAGCAGGCTCGCGACGCCGTCGTAGCGCTTCTTGCCGTCGAGGTGCTCGAAGTAGTCTCCTTCGGCGTACGCCGGCTCGACCCCCCAGGCGGTGAACAGCTCGGTGAACATGCTCTGCCACGCGTGCATGTGGACTTCTGCGGTCGGGGTCAGCACGCCGTCGAGGTCGAAGAGGACGCCGTCGAATCGGGTGAGGTCGGGAAGGTCGGCCATCGTCACCGCACCAGCGTATCCGTCGCCTCGCTCACGCCGCGGCGACCGCGTGGGCTTGGCGCGCGATCTCGAGTTCCTCATCGGTCGGGACCACGAGGACGGTGACCGGCGAGTCGTCGGTGGAGATGACGCGGATGCCGCGCCCACCCGACGCGTTTCGCTCGGCATCCAGGCGGACGCCCGCGAATCCGAAGGTCTCGAGCGCTGCGGCGCGGACCACCGCGGAGTTCTCCCCCACGCCCGCCGTGAACGAGATGACATCGGCGCCGCCGAGCTGCGCGAGGTAGGCGCCGATGTAGGCGCGGAGGCGGTGGATGTAGACGTCGAAGGCGAGCTGGGCTGCGGCATCCCCGTCGCGGCGGCGAGTGTCGATGTCGCGCATGTCGGACGCACCGGCGAGTCCGAGCAGACCGCTCTTCTTGTTGAGGAAGGAGTCGAGCTCCCCCGGCGTCATGTCCTCGCGGCGGGCGAGCACGCCCAGGACGGACGGGTCTATGTCACCCGAGCGCGTCCCCATGACGAGGCCCTCGAGCGGGGTGAGCCCCATCGAGGTGTCGACGGATTCCCCGCCGCGGATCGCGGTCGCCGAGGCGCCGTTGCCCAGGTGGAGGACGATCTGCGACAGCTCCGTCACGGGACGGCCGAGGAAGGCGGCGGCGGCTTCGCTCACGAACTTGTGGCTCGTGCCGTGGAACCCGTACTTGCGGATACGGTGCTTCTCGGCCATCTCACGGTCGATCGCGTAGGTGTATGCCTCGGCCGGCATGGTCTGGTGGAAGGCGGTGTCGAAGACCGCCACGTGAGGGACGTCGGCGAAGGCGGCGCGCGCCGCGCGGATGCCTTGGAGGGCCCCGGGGTTGTGGAGCGGGGCGAGCGATGAGAGCTCGTCGATGTTGATCTCTACGAGGGGCGTGACGAGCGTCGGCTCGAAGAAGCGCGCGCCGCCCTGGACGACGCGGTGCCCCACGGCGACCGGGCGAGCGTTCTCGAGCGACGGGCCCTGAGCGGCGAACGCCTCGAGCATGACGGCGAAGCCGGTCGTGTGATCGGGGATCGACCGCTCGATGCGCGACGTCGCCTTCGTTGCGGTGACGGAGGTCGCCTCGCCGCCGAGGAAGACGGTGTGCGTGGCGACACCGGTCTCCTCGCCGATCCGCTCGACGAGCCCGGAAGCGAGAGCCCGCTCGTTCTCGACGTCGACGAGCTGGTACTTGAACGAGGAGGAACCGCTGTTGATGACGAGGACGGGGGTCATGCGCGGGTCTCCGGGGCGACGGCATCCGTCGCGTTCTGTGCCTGGATCGCGGTGATCGCGATCGTGTTGACGATGTCTTCCACGAGCGCGCCGCGGGACAGATCGTTGATGGGCTTGTTGAGGCCCTGGAGGACCGGCCCCATCGCGACGGCGCCGGCGGAGCGCTGCACGGCCTTGTAGGTGTTGTTGCCGGTGTTGAGGTCGGGGAAGACGAACACGGTCGCCCGGCCTGCGACATCCGATCCGGGCATCTTCGTCGCCGCGACCGCGGCGTCGGTGGCCGCGTCGTACTGGATCGGCCCCTCGACGAGCAGTTTCGGGGCCCGTTCGCGCACCAGCGCCGTCGCCTCGCGGACCTTCTCGACGTCGGCGCCCGAGCCGGACTCACCGGTCGAGTAGGACAGCATCGCGACGCGCGGCGAGATCCCGAACTGGTCGGCCGTCGCCGCCGACGACACGGCGATGTCGGCCAACTGCACCGCGGTCGGGTCGGGGATCACGGCGCAGTCGCCGTACACGAGGACGCGATCGGCGAGCGCCATGAGGAAGACGCTCGAGACCACGTCGACGCCGGGCTTGGTCTTGATGATCTCGAACGCGGGTCGGATCGTGTGCGCCGTCGTGTGCGCGGCGCCCGAGACCATGCCGTCGGCGAGACCCAGGTGCACCATCAACGTGCCGAAGTACGAGACGTCGGTGACGGTGTCGGCGGCCTGACGGAACGTGATCCCCTTATGGGCGCGGAGTCGCTCGTACTCGCGGGCGAACTTGTCGACGTGCACGGCGTCGAAGGGGCTCAGCACCTCGGCGGCCTGGATGTCGAGGCCGAGCTCAAGGGCACGCGCGCGCACCTCGATGGGCTCCCCGAGGATCGTGATGTCGGCGATCCCGCGGGCCAACGCGGTGGCGGCAGCCCGCAGGATGCGGTCGTCGCCGCCTTCGGGGAGGACGATCCGACGACGCTCACTGCGGGCGCGCTCGATGAGCCCGTACTGGAACATGAGGGGCGTGACGACGCTCGAGCTCGCCAAGCCGATGCGACGCAGCAGGTCTTCGGTGTCGACGTGCTGCTCGAACAGCGACAACGCGGTGTCGTAGCGGCGCTGCGAGTCTGCGGCCAGACGTCCCCGGGCGCTCATGATGCCGCGCACGGTCTCGTACGTGCCCTGATCCGTCGCAAGGATCGGGAGGTTCGAGTCGAGGCCGTCGATGAGACGCTCGACGTGCTCAGGGAGCTCGAACGGGCCGTAGAGCACGATTCCCGACAGCGACGGGAAGGTCCCCGACGCATTGGCGAGGAGCGCGGCGAGGAGCACCTCGGTGCGGTCGGCGGCGACGGCGAGGATCGCAGCCTCTTCGAGGCGCGGGAGGACGTTGTTGAGCGACATGCCCGCCACCACGACGTGCAGCACCTCGCGGTCCAGGAGCGTCTTGTCGCCCTTGACGAGCGTCGCCCCGAGCGAGCGCGCGACATCGCCCACCGAGGGAGCGACGAGGTAGGCGTCTTCGGGGATGGCCCAGACACCGATGTCGCCGGCGGCCGCGGGAACCTCTCGGACGGCCGCGACGATCTCATCGAGGCGGTCCGGGTCGGCGCGGTTGACGACGACGGCGAAGATGCCCGCGCGCTCGTGCTTGAGCTCCGCCAGAGCGAGGGTCGCGAGGTTTCCCACCTGCGCGGGCGGGAGGCCACCGGCATCCGGTGCGCGCTCACCGTCGGCGGGCTGGCCCGAGAGCACGACGAGGACGGGCGCGCCCAGGTTGGCCGCGATGCGGGCGTTGTAGCCGAGCTCCGCCGGACTGCCGACGTCGGTGTAGTCGCTGCCGATGATGACGACCGCGTCGCACTGCGCCTCGACAGCCTTGTAGCGCTCGACGATCCGCCCGAGCGCGGCCTCGGGGTCGGAGCGCACCTCGTCGTACGTGGCACCGATGCACTCGTCGTAGCCGAGGTCGACACCGTCGTGGTCGAGCAGCATCTCGAGGACGTAGTCGCGCTCCTCGGTCGATCGCGCGATCGCGCGGAACACTCCGACGCGCGGGGAGCGACGGCTGAGGGTGTCGAGGACACCGAGGGCGATGGTCGACTTGCCGGAGTGACCTTCTGCCGACGTGATGTAGATGCTCTGAGCCACGGTCCCAGCCTAGGCTCGCGCCCGATGACACGGCTGGGAACAACGGGATGCCGCAGGCGGGACAGCGGGCAAAAGAAAGACTCTCCGCGAACCCGGCAGAGCCCGGTTACCCTTGCTACGTTTCCGTCCTGGGGGAGTTGGCCTGGGTGCCGTCTCGCGGAGAGCTGCTGCAAGTCTACCCGACGTCCGGCGCCCGCCTGCGACGGCCGGGTTAGCATCGGTCCGTGCGCGCTGATGCGCCGATCGCATGAGGGGGACGCATGACCGACGACCACACGACGATGACGGCGCCGGGGGGCGACACCGCAACGAGAGCGACGAGTCGGGTGGATGCGGGAGTGTTCGCCGAGACGACCGAGGCGCTCGTCGCATCGGTGTCGAAGGTCATCGACGGCAAGCCGCACGCCGTCCGAGCCGCGCTCGTCTGCCTCCTCGCCGAGGGTCACCTGCTCATCGAAGACGTTCCCGGTGTCGGCAAGACGATGCTGGCCCGCGCACTCGGATCCTCGATCCAGGCGACTGTGCGACGCATCCAGTTCACTCCCGACCTCCTCCCGAGCGACGTGACGGGCGTGAGTGTCTACGACCAGTCCGAGGGCCGATTCGACTTCAAGCCGGGCGCGATCTTCGCGCACATCGTCATCGCCGACGAGATCAACCGCTCGTCGCCCAAGACCCAGTCCGCCCTCCTCGAGGCGATGGAGGAGCGTCAGGTCACCGTAGACGGCACCAGCCGGCCTCTCCCCGACCCGTTCCTCGTCGTGGCGACCCAGAACCCGCTCGAGATGGAGGGGACGTACGCCCTCCCCGAGGCGCAGCGAGACCGCTTCATGATGCGCATCTCCATGGGGTACCCAGACGCCGCGAACGAAGCTCTCATGCTCCGCCAGCGCGACAGCGCCAATCCGCTCGATGCGATCCGTCCGGTCATCACGGCCGAGCGCGTCGCCGCACTCATCACGTGGGCCCGGACGGTTCACGTCTCCCCCGCCGTCGAGGAGTATGCGGTCGCCCTGTCGCGGGCGACCCGCGAGCACGCCGACCTCCGCCTGGGGGCGAGCCCGCGCGCAACTCTCCAGCTCGTCCGCGCCGCGAAGGTGTGGGCCGCGCTCGAGGGTCGCGAGTACGTGATCCCCGACGACCTGGTGAGCCTCATCGACCCGGTCTTCGCCCATCGCCTGATCCCGGCCCGAGGCGGCGCGGTCTCGCGCGGACGCGGGGGCGTCGACGTCGTGGCGGCTGCGCTCGAGCAGGTCGTCGCGTCGGTGCGCGTTCCCGTCGCTGCGCACTGACCGGCCTCGTCATGACGCGATGGCCCCTCACCGCACGCGGCACCGGCGCAGCCCTTCTCGGACTGATGTGCTTCGTGCTCGCGCCGATGTTCTCGATTCCCGCGCTCGTCTTCTTCGGCGTGCTGCTGGTGGCGACGGTCGTGCTGTCGTTCGCGTCCCTGTGGCTCGGGCACCGGGCCGACGGGGTGCAACGCTCCTTCGCGCCGAGCGTCGCGACCGTCGGCGGTGACGTCGATGTGCGCGTGCGCGTGGACTCCCGCTCCGTCCTTCCGACGGTCGTCGGAACCTGGCAGGACCGCCTCCCGCGCGGCGTCGAGGGCGAGCCGAGCGGGGTCTACCCCGCGCTCCGCTCGGGCCTCGTCTCGGGGAGCCACCGCGTCGACATCGCCTACCGCGTGCAGGCTCGTCGGCGCGGCGTCCGCCCCATCGGCCCGCTTCTCGTCGAGACCACCGACCCGTTCGGGCTGACCCGCCGTCTGCAGCAGCTCGGTGGCAACGTGCCCCTGACCGTCGCTCCGGCGATGGTGCCCCTCGAGGTCCTCGACGATCTGCCGGGGGCAGCGGGCGGCACGCTGCAGTCCATGACGGACAAGCTCGGCCAGGGTGCTGACAACCTCATCCCGCGTGTTTACGCTCCCGGCGACTCGATGCGGCGCATCCACTGGCGAGCCAGCGCCCACCGGGGCGAGCTCATGGTGCGACAGGAAGAGCGCGAATCGAACCCCGAGGCCGTCGTCGTGTTCGACCGCAGCCTCGCGCGCTGGACCAGCGACGCCCTCCGCTCCCCCGGCGAGGATCCCGGCTTCGAAGTTGCCGTCTCGACGGTGCTGTCCGCGGCGGCGCGATTCGTGCGAGAGGGCTACAGCGTCGCGGTGATCGACGTCGACGGGACCGAACTGGTGGAGGGCATCGAGGGCGGCGACACTGCTGCGATCGAGGCCATGGCGACGGGCTTCGCGACGCTCACGGCCCGACGCGACGGAGCGCTCACCGAGCTCGCCGCCCTGTTCGCGGGATCGACCCTCGGACCCGTCGTCGTGGTGACCGGCGAGGTCTCTCCCGCGGATGCCGCATCCCTCGCCCCGATCGTGAGCCACAGCAGCATGCCGGTCCTGTTCACACTGACCGGCGCGGGTGACGCCCTGCGGGTGGCCCGCGAGGGGGGATGGCGGGTCCACCGGCTCGAGCCGGAGGACGAGATCGAGCGCCTGTGGTCAGGCGTCACCGGTGCCGAGGGGATCCGCAGTCATGCCGGCTGAGCGCACCGGCGAGCGGCGGCCCCGCCACGACGGACCGTCGACGCTCGCCCTCCTCCTGGGCCTCGCCGCGGCCCTCATCCCGCTGTTCACCGTCATCGCGGGGGGCGCGTGGGCAGCACTCGCGTTCGTCTTCGCAGGGATCCTGCTGGGGGCGAGCTACCTGCTTCGTCGCGCGGGGCTCGGGGCGATCGTGGTCACACCCGCCCTCCTCGTCGTCTGGACGGCGTTGATGACCGCCGTCTTCTTCTCCGACGTCGCGTGGCTTTTCGTCATCCCGTCGGGAGAGGCGTTCGCCCGAGTCCCGCGGCTCATCGAGATCGCGAGCTCCGATATCGCGGTCGGTGTCGCTCCGCTCCAAGCGTCCGCCTCACTCACCTTCCTCATCGTGGGCGCGGTGGGTCTGTTGACCATAGCGCTCGACCACGTCGTCCTGACGGCGCGGATGCCGCTCCTCGCCGGTGTCGCCCTGATCGCTGTCTGGCTCATCCCGACTCTGGCCGTGCCGCAGGCCGTCGACCTCTGGGCGTTCGCGCTCCTCGCCCTTGCGCTGCTGTGGCTCTTGCGCACGGAGACCCGCGCCCGCCACCGGCTCCGCACCGCGAAGAGCCCGCGAGGCGGGGTCGGCGCCGTGGCGGCCGCCATCGCCGCATCCGCGATCATCGTGGCCGTCGTCGCCGCACCCGCCCTCCCCACCCCGGCCGCACCGCTCGGCGGATTCGGCGGCGGGACGGCGATCGATGCCTCGCTGAATCTCGGCGACGACCTGCGCCGGCCAGCCGAGGTGCCGGTGGTGCGGCAGTGGAGCGAGTCCGCGGCGCCCGCCTACCTCCGGGTGGCGACATTGACCGAGCTGAACGGCGACTCGTGGCGGCCGGACCGCAACCGCTCCGTGCCCATCGAGGACTTTGCCCCGGAGGACTTCGCCGCGGCCGGAATCGCGATCGCCGAAGAGAACCGGACGGTCGAGGTCCTCGACCTGTCGTCGGCACAGCTTCCCGTGCCGGCCGACGCCGTGTCGTTCGACGGTGTCGACGGGCCGTGGCGGATCTCCGCCGCGAACGGCACGGTCGTCTCCCCCTCGTCCGCGGCGCGCGGCCAGAAGTTCGATGTGGTCAGCCGAACTCCTCGTCCCACGCTCGAGCAGGCGCGGGCCGCCGAGGCGCGCGGCGGTCCCCGCGAAGCTCGCGAGTTGCCGGCCGGCATCCCCCCCACCGTGGGCCGCCTCGCGGCGGAGGTGACGGCGGACGCCGCCAACGACTACGACCGCCTGCTCGCCCTGCAGACCTGGTTCCGCGGACCTGAGTTCGACTACTCGCTCGACGCCCCGGTGGAGGATGGCTTCGACGGTTCCGGTGTCGAGGCGGTCTCGCGATTCCTGGAGGTCCGCTCGGGCTATTGCGTCCACTTCGCGTCGGCATTCGCGATCATGGCTCGGACCCTCGACATGCCCTCGCGGGTCGTCGTCGGATTCCTCCCGGGACTTCCCACGGGAGACGTCGTCGATGAGAACCGCGTCTACCAGGCCACCACCGCACAGCTGCACGCGTGGCCCGAGGTCTACTTCGACGGCATCGGGTGGGTCGCCTTCGAGCCGACCAAGAGCCTCGGCTCGGCCCAGCGCTTCGCGTCGGAGGACACCGCGTCGAACGAACCCGAGCCCGAGCCGACCCCGTCAGCGGCACCGGAGCCGACATCGAGCGCCTCCGCGGCCCCCCGCCCGGAGGATGACCCCACGGCAGGCACGACCCCGACGTCGACGTTCTCCGTCGTGAACGTCCTCCCCGTCGTCGGAATCGCTGTGGGAGTCGTGTTCGTCCTCGCGCTCCCTGCCCTCATCCGGCTCGCGCTGTCTCGTCGCCGAGTGGCGCTGGCCCGGCGCGGGAGCGCCGCCGCTGCCTGGCGTCTCGTCCAGGACTCCGCCATCGACGTCGGCATCCCGGTCCCGGGCTCCGACTCACCGCGCGCGTTCGGCGACCGACTCCGCGACGACCACGGCGCCCCCGCCGCGGCGGTGGAGCGTCTTGTCGGCGCCGTCGAGCGCGCGAGCTACGCCCTGCCGGGGTCGTTCGGTGACGCCGATGGCGACGAATTGACCGCGGATGCCGCTGCGATCCGCGCGGGCCTGTTCGCCACCGTGTCCGCACCACGACGCCTGACCGGCCGCCTGATTCCGCGGTCCCTCGTCATCCGTCCGGGCTCGACGTTCGCCGAGGCGATGCCGCTCGGGCGCTGAGGTTGAGACGCTGATACGGAAACGACGAAGCCCCGCACCTCGAGGTGCGGGGCTTCGTTCTGGCGGAAGCGACAGGATTTGAACCTGCGAGACGAGTTACCCCGCCTACATGGATTCCAGCCATGCTCCTTCGGCCGCTCGGACACGCTTCCAACGGGAGAGCCTACCACGCAGGCTCCGCCCGCCCTGCCCGCGGCCAGGACCCGGCGGCATCGGCCAGGGTGTACTCAGTTGAGGGCGCGCGTGCTCTCGGGGATGACGCCGTCGCGGTAGAGGTCGGCGGCCAGGTCCTGATACGCGGTGAGCGCGACGCGCTGCGTGAGGGGGCCGTAGGAGATCCGTGCGACACCGAGCTTCTCGTACTCCGCCGCGCGCAGGGCGCCCGGCAGGCCGATGACGCTCACGCGCCCGATCCCCTCGACGAGTCGCGCGGTGGTCTCGGCGTCGAGGACACCCGGCACGAAGACGACGTCGGCGCCGGCGTCGAGGAAGGCGCGACCGCGCGCGATCGCGTCGGCGACGGACTCCTCGAGCGGGCGGTCCCCGCCGCGGGCGATGGCGTCGGTGCGCGCGTTGAGAGCGAAGGGCACGCCCTCGGCTTCGGCGGCGGCAACGGCGGCCGACACCCGCGCGACGGACTCGTCGAACGGGCGCAGCCTGTCTTCCATGTTCGCTCCGACGATCCCGACCCCGATGGCACGACGGATGGTGTCGGCCGTGTCCTCGTAGCCGTCGTCGAGGTCCGCCGAGACGGGGACGTCTCCGGCGGCGGCGACGATGCGTCCGACCATGTCGAGCGTCGTTTCAAGCGGGATGGTGCCGTCGTCGTAGCCGAAGGATGCTGCGATGGAATGACCGGCGGTCGCGATGGCGCGCGTCTCCGGCAGTGCCAGAACGGCCTTCGCCGAGATGACGTCCCAGACGTTGATGACGCGAAGGATCTCAGGGGCGGCGTGGAGTTCGCGAAGGCGGCGAGCGCGGTCTTCGAGGGAGAGAATACTCATCCCCCCACCGTGCCACGACGGCCCGGTGGAATACACCACCGGGCCGCCGCGAGCGATCGGACGGGCCGTCCGCTCAACCCACGTCGCCTCTCCAGGCACCGGTTTCAGCGCCGCGGGATTCAATGAATTCTTTGAACTTCTGCAGATCCTTCTTGACCGCGTGGTTGTCGATGCCGATCGCGGCACCCACGGTCTCGACGAAGCCCTCCGGCTTCCAGTCGAGCTGGACCGTGACGCGCGTCTCGGTGTCGCTCAGGCGGTGGAAGGTCACGACACCGGCATGATCCTCGTCGACGCTCTTCCACGCGACTCGCTCATCCGGATGCTGCTCCGTGATGTGCGCGGTGAATTCGCGCTCCACGGTCCCGATCTTCACCTTCCAGCGGTTGGTCGTGTCGTCGATCTGCGTGATCGACTCGACGTAGCTCAGGAAGTGCGGGAAGGACTCGAACTGGGTCCACTGGTTGTACGCGGTCGACACCGGCACGCTGACATCGACTGTTTCGATGATGCTGGCCACGGTTCTCCTCTCGTCGGGGTATGGCCACCATGATCGTGCGGGAGGACCGCGGAGTCCCAGGGGCTTGCGCTGGCGGCATCCGATTCGATAGACGCTCCGGGTAGGCTCTTCGCCGACTTCCGCCAGGCCGATGCAAGGAGCCCTGTTCGTGCGCACTTCCGCCCTCCCGCTGTCCGCTGCGGCCGTCACCCTCGTCCTCGGCTTGGCCGGCTGCGCCGGCGGTGCGACGTCCGAGCTGAACGCGGCGCCCTCGAGCGCGCCGCCGGCCCCGACGGAGTCCGGTTCGGCGGCGGCGACTCCCGCGCCCACCACGGATGCGCCGGAGGTTCAGACCCCCGTCGAGTGCGAACCACTCGACCTCACAGCGGGGACGGTGGCGGGAAGCGACCTCGGTCCCTGCCTCCGCGCGGTCGTCGTGCGCGACGAGACGGGGACGGTCACGATCTCGGGCGACGAGCTCGCAGGAACGGTGGACTACCGCTACACCCCGACCCTCGAGTTCCGCGGCGACCTGGAGACCGGAGCGGGACCCGCATCGATCAGCGTCGTCGACGGAGTCACGCTCGTGGACGAGGGGGACGGTCCCATCGTCGCGGACCTCGACGCCGCAGACCCCGCTCAGAAGGAAGCGGGCTCGACGGCGGATGCGTATCGCGTGTACTGCGACCCCGGATTCATCGGGGACCTCGTCGAAGCGGGGAAGACGTGGAAGGTGTCGGCCGCTCGCCAGCAGGTCGAGACCCCGGACGGCTCGGTCGAGGCCTACCGGGTCGACAGCGAGGCGCCGTACTCCTGGTTCGGCATTCCCGTCGAGTCGTACACCGTGTGGGTCACCGCGGAAGGACGCCCCGTGGCCACGGAGTCCACGACCGCGTTCCTCGGTCGCTCGGCAACCCTGTCGCAGAAGCTCTCCCGAGTCGGCGAGCCCGTCACGATCTCGCCATTGTCCTGAGCCAGCTCAGCGGCTCGCGAGATCGGTGAGGGCGTCCCCCGACATCCGCTGCGTCGTCCACTCGTCCATGGCCTCCGCTCCGATCGAGCGGTAGAAGCCGACGGCGGGAGCGTTCCAGTCGAGGACGGTCCACTCCAGCCGGGGGTATCCGCGCTCGAGAGCGACCGCGGCGAGCGAGCCGAGAAGGGCTGAGCCGTAGCCGCGACCACGGTCGGTCTCGTCGACGAAGAGGTCCTCGAGCCAGATCCCGTGCCGGCCCGTCCACGTCGAGAAGGTGAGGAACCAGACCGCGATCGCCCGGATCTCGCCGTCCCGCTCGATGACGTGAGCGAACGCCTTGGGGTCGTCCCCGAACAGGGTGGCGGTGAGGTCGGCGACCGTCGTGCGGACGGCATCCGGTTCACGCTCGTACACGGCGAGAGCGCGGATCGCGGCGAGGATACCGGGTTCGTCGCCGGGCGCCGCAGCACGGAGCACCGCGCCGTCGTCGAGGGTGCGGGAGGAGGGGGAAGAAGGAGCGGGCATGCCACGAATGTAGCGGGGCGGGCGGGATCGACCCGCATGATGCGGCACGCTACGCTCGATCCACCGCCCCCCGGAGCAAAGCAGGTTACCCATGGCCAGACGCGGAGCAAACCAACCCAGCGTCGGTGGTTACAACGAGGCGGTCGTGCTGGATCAGATCCGCCGGTCGCACGGACACAGCCGCGTCGAGCTGGCCGACACCACCGGGCTGTCCGCGCAGACCGTGTCGAACATCGTGCAGCGCCTGCTGGACGCCGGGATCGTCGAAGAGGCGGGCCGCACCAGCTCGGGACGCGGCAAGCCGCGGACCACCCTGCGCCTCGTGGGAAGCAGCCGGTACGCCGTGGGCGTGCACCTCGACCCGGGTCTCATCACCGTCGTCGTGCTCTCCATCGACGGCGAAGTCATCGCCCGCCACGCGCGCGCGACCCCTGCTGCGCAGGCCCCCGCCGACACCACAGCCGTACTCATCCAGGACATCGAGATGGTTCTGGCCGGCTCGGGCATCGACCGCACCCGCATCGTGGGTCTCGGCGTCGCAGCCCCCGGCCCCATCGACATACAGCGCGGCATCGTGCTGGACCCGCCGAATCTCGCGGGATGGGATCGCGTGCCGTTGCGCGATGCGATCGCGGATGCCACGGGCCTGACGGTCATGCTCGAGAAGGACGTCACCGCGGCGGCCGTGGCGGAGAAGTGGATCGCCGCCCCCGGCGGCGCCCAGAATTTCGCGTTCCTCTACCTCGGCACCGGTCTGGGCGTCGGCCTCGTGATCGGCGACGAGGTCGTCCGAGGCGGCTCCGGCAACGCCGGAGAGATTGGACACATCGTCGTCGACCCCGACGGTCTCCCTTGCAGCTGCGGCCTGCGCGGGTGCATCGCGGTCAGCTGCGCCCCCCTCCCCCTCATCGAAGAAGCCGAGCGGCGCGGTGTCATCGCGGCGGAACGCAGCGGTGACGATCCGACCGAGGTGGATGCCGCGCTGACCCGCCTCGTGCATCTCGCCGACGGCGGCGACGAGGCGGCTGAGAAGCTCCTGCGCGAGTGCAGCGAGCAGGTCGCCCGAGCGCTCGCTGTCGTGTCGAACCTGCTCGACGTCGACCGGATCGTCATGGGTGGACCGCTGTGGGATCGCATCGGCGAAACCCTCATGGACACGGTGCCCCCGCGCCTCGACGAACTCCGCGTCGCGCGCGGCGTGCACCCGGTGACCGTGACCGACACGGCACTCGGCTCCGACGTCGGCGCCATCGGCGCGGCCTGCCTCATCCTCGATGAGGCACTCACGCCCAGACCGACGTCCCTGCTGGTTCCGACGGCGTGATTCCATTCCCATCACGGTCCGAGGGCCGTCTTGACTCCGCTATTTCCAACCGTTTGACTTACCGAGTCCCGACAGCCCGCCTGGGCGTCATGGTTCGGAGCAAGGGGGCCCCGTGAAAGTTCGCACCGCCGTCACGTCCATCGCCGCAGCCGCGGTCGCCGCGCTCGTGCTCGGCGGGTGCTCCGCCGGTGGCGGGCAAGAGCAGGGCGACACCGTCACGGTCGTCTACTCGAAGACGGAATCGTTCACCGCGCTCGACACCCTGATGAAGACGGCGAAGAAGGAGTTCGAGGCATCCCACAACGGGATCACGGTCAAGCTCGAGCCCATCACCGCGACGGACGACGACTACAAGACCCGTCTGCAACTCTCCCTGGCGTCGCCCGACACCGCTCCCGACGTGTTCTACGAAGACACCTTCACCGTGCGCAGTGACATCGAGGCCGGCTACCTCCTCAAACTCGACGACAAGCTCGCCGAGTGGGACGACTGGAAGCTGTTCGACGAAGCGGGTCGCACGGCCGGCCAGGGCGAGGACGGCAGCACGTACGCACTGCCGCTCGGGACCGACACCCGGGTCATCTGGTACAACAAGGACGTTCTGAAGAAGGCCGGCATCACCACCCCGTGGCAGCCCGAGAGCTGGGATGACATCCTCGCCGCGGCGGCCGAGATCAAAAAGAGCCAGCCCGACGTCGTCCCCTTCAACATGTACGCCGGCACCGGCACCGCCGAAGGCACCGTCATGCAGAGCTTCTACGAGCTCCTGTACGGCACCGGCGACGGCAAGGGACTCTACGATGACGACTCCGGCAAGTGGGTGGTCGGCTCTCAGGGCTTCGTCGACTCGCTGAGCTTCCTCGAGAAGCTCTACGACGAGGGCTACGCGGTGAGCCCCGACAAGGCGCTCGACCCGAACGTGTGGCAGGCGGTGTTCGGCGAGTGGTTCCCGAAGGACAAGCTCGGTGCGACCGTGGAAGGCTCGTACACGCCGTCGTTCTGGGCTGAGGGCGGCCAGTTCGTCTGGCCCGAGTACACCGACAAGATGGGCGTCGCACTCTTCCCGACGCAGGACGGCCAAGAGCCCGGCGGGGTCAGTATGTCCGGCGGCTGGACGCTCGCTGCTTCTGCGCAGACCGATGTCCCCGATCTGGCGTTCGAGTTCATGACGACGGTGGTGAACAAGGAGAACGCGCTCTGGTACGCCGTGAACAACGCGCAGATCGCCGTTCGCACCGACGTCGCGAAGGAGCCCGAGTACCTTGAGTCGAACCCCTTCGTAGGAGCGGTGACGGATGCCGTCGCGGTCACCCACTTCCGCCCGGCGAACAGCGACTACCCGCAGATCTCCGTGGCCGCGCAGAAGGCCACGGAGGCCGTCATCACGGGCCAGCAGTCACCGGCCGAGGCCGCCGCCGCCTACGACGACGCCGTCCGCAAGATCGTCGGCGACGACGGGGTCGTCACCGGGTGACCGCATGACGACGACCCTCGCGCCGCATCCTGATCCGGCCGCACCGACGCCTCGTCGCGCCCGCACGAGGGTCGGTGCACGGGCGACGCCGGCGCGGTCGCTTCCGATGCTGCCCGCCGCGGGCCTGCTCGTCGTCTTCCTCGCGGGTCCCATCGCCTGGGCCGTGGCGGGTTCGCTCACCGATCGAGCACTCACCGGCGTGAGCGCCACCAAGCCCGAGTTCATCGGTTTGGACAACTTCGCGCGGTTGTTCGCCGACCCCGTCCTGCCGCTGTCGATCCTGCTCACGGTCGTGTTCGTCGCGGGCTCGGCGATCATCGGACAGAACGTCCTCGGCCTGCTCCTCGCAGTCCTCTTCCGCGCGGGGAGCCGCGCCGTCGCGGGTACCGTCGGGGCGATCGTCGTGACCGCCTGGGTGCTCCCGGAGATCGTGGCCGCGTTCGTCAGCTACGCGTTCCTCTCGGCCGACGGCACACTCAACGCGGCGCTGTCGCTCGTCGGCGTGACGGGTCCCAACTGGCTCTACTCGTTGCCGTTGCTCGCGATCATCCTCGCCAACACGTGGCGGGGCACGGCCTTCTCGATGATGATCTACCGCGCCGCTCTCGACGACGTGCCGCCCGAAGTGACCGAATCGGCCATGATCGACGGCGCCGGCACCTGGCAGCGTCTGCGTTTCATCACGCTTCCCATGATCTCGGGCACCATCTTCACCAACCTCCTCCTCACGACGCTGCAGACGCTCTCGGTGTTCACCCTCATCTGGGTCATGACCAAGGGCGGGCCCGGCGACCTGTCGACGACGCTCCCTGTGCTCGCATACTCCGAAGCGTTCTCGTTCGGCGACATCGGATACGGCAACGCGATCGCGATCGTCATGCTGGCCCTCGGCGCGATCTTCTCGCTCGCCTACGTCGTGTCACTGCGCCGCAGAGGCGGGCTCACATGAGCGCCACGACCGCCGCACGCCGCCCGGTGAGGGCGCCGTCGGTCGCCTCCCCCCGGCGGAGTACCACCCGGTTCTGGGCGAACCTCGTGCTCATCGTCATCGGGCTCCTGTTCGCGGCGCCGCTCGCCTGGGTCGTGCTCGCTTCGATCGACTCGGCGGCGACCTACCGGGTGGCCTGGCCGACGAAGCCGACGCTCGACAATTTCACCGAGGTGCTGACGCCGGAGCTGACGCTGCGTCCGCTCCTCAACAGTCTTGTGCTGTCGACGGGCGCGGCAGTGGTGACCGTCGTTGTGTCGGTCCTCGCGGCCTACCCGCTGTCGCGCTACCGGTCTCGCTTCAACGCCCCGTTCCTGTACTCGGTCCTGTTCGCCAGCTGCCTCCCGATCACCGCGATCATGGTGCCGGTCTACAGCCTCTTCGTGCAACTGCGGCTCATCAACCAGCCCTGGGCGGTGGCTCTGTTCCTCGCCGCGAGCGCGCTGCCGATGGCGCTCTGGATGACGAAGAACTTCATGGATTCGGTGCCCGTGAGCCTCGAGGAAGCCGCCTGGGTCGACGGCGCGAGCGCGATGCGCGCACTTTTCACGATCGTCGTGCCGCTCATGCGTCCCGCCCTGAGCGTCGTCTTCGTCTTCGTCTTCCTGCAGGCATGGGGGAACTTCTTCGTCCCGTTCGTCCTGCTCCTGACCCCCGACTGGCAGCCCGCCGCCGTATCGATCTACGCCTTCTTCGGGCAGTACGGCACCATCGCCTACGGGCGCCTGGCGGCATACTCCCTGCTCTACTCGATCCCCGTCCTCGGTCTCTACATGATCGTGACCCGCGGCTTGGGCGGCACGTTCGCCCTCTCGGGCGCCGTCAAGGGCTGACCAGCAGAGCCCGCCCGCCCGCCATCCGCCCCCGGAAAGCTCGGAGGAACCCCCATGCACCGCAACGACCGCTTGGCGCTTCAGCGCATCGACCGCCTCGTCGGCGACCGACTGCCGCCGGCCCTCTACCGTGAGACCGTCCCCCTGCACATCGCCGCGTGGGAGGTGCCCGGCGAGCCGGTCCCATTCGGCGACGCCGTCGGACAGACCTACACGCCGGTCTCCGAGGGAACCGCCTGGGGTCGCCCCTGGGGCACGGTCTGGTTCCACGTGACCGGACGGGTCCCGGCATCCTGGCGGGGAATCGACGGAACCCGCCCGGAGATGGTCGTCGACCTCGGCTTCGACGGCTCGGGTCCCGGTTTTCAGGCCGAGGCCCTCGTCTTCCGCCCGGACGGATCCATCGTCAAGGCGGTCGAGCCGCGGAACGCCTTCGTGCCGGTCGACGGTGACGAGATCGACCTATGGATCGAAGCGGCTGGCAACCCGAGCGTCGCCGGAACGTTCACCTTCGCGGCGACCCCGCTCGGCGACCGACGGACCGCGGGCGACGACCCCATCTACCGACTGCGCCGGATGGAGTTGGGCCTGCTCGACGAAACGGTGTGGGAGCTCCAGCAGGACATCTGGACCCTTCGCGGGCTCGTGGACCAGCTCGAACCGAACCGCACCCGCCACGCCCGCGTGCTGGCTGCTCTCGGCCGCGCGGTCGACGCGGTCGACCCGGACGACGTGGCCGGCACGGCGCAGGCAGGGCGGGACGAGCTCCGCGCCGCGCTGTCGGCCCCGGCATCCGCTTCGGCGCATCAGCTGACCGCCGTCGGACACGCGCACATCGACTCGGCGTGGCTGTGGCCGATCCGCGAGACGGTGCGGAAGGTCGCCCGCACGTTCTCGAACGTCCTCGACCTCATGCGCACGGAGGACGACTTCGTGTTCGCCGCCTCCTCGGCGCAGCAGTACGCATGGATGAAGGAGTACTACCCGGAGCTGTTCGAGCGCATGCGGGATGCCGTCGCCGCAGGACGCTTCGCGCCGGTCGGCGGCATGTGGGTCGAATCCGACACGAACATGCCGGGATCCGAGGCCCTCGCCCGCCAGTTCGTCGAGGGCAAGCGATTCTTCCTTGAGGAGTTCGGTATCGAGCCGCTCGAGGTGTGGCTGCCCGACTCGTTCGGCTACTCGGCCGCCCTCCCCCAGATCATCACTGCCGCAGGTTCGCGCTGGTTCCTCACGCAGAAGATCTCGTGGAACGAGACGAACCGCATGCCGCACCACACGTTCCTGTGGGAGGGCATCGACGGCACCCGGGTCTTCACCCACTTCCCGCCTGTCGACACCTACAACTCCGAACTGTCGGCGGCGGAGCTCGCTCTCGCCGAGCGACAGTTCGCCGAGAAGGCGGATGCCTCGCACTCCCTCGTCCCGTTCGGATGGGGCGACGGCGGCGGCGGCCCCACGCGCGAGATGATCGCCGCGGCCCGCCGCACCGCCGACCTCGAAGGATCGCCGCGCGTGCGCCTCGGCTCACCGGCGCAGTTCTTCTCCGAGGCAGAAGCCGAGTACGCCGAACCACCGGTGTGGTCGGGCGAGCTCTACCTCGAGTACCACCGCGGCACGTACAGCGCGCAGGCCCGCACGAAGCGCGGCAACCGGCGCAGCGAGCACCTGCTCCGCGCAGCCGAACTCTGGGCCACGCTCGACACCGTCCGCACAGGCGCGACCTACCCGGCGGAGCGGCTGCGATCGCTCTGGCAGACCGTGCTGCTGCACCAGTTCCACGACATCCTTCCGGGAACCTCCATCGCCTGGGTGCACCAGGAAGCCGAAGCCACGTACGCGCGCGTCGCGGACGAGCTGCAGGAAATCATCGACACCGCGGTCCGCTCGCTCACCGGCGCGGGCGACCGTGCCCTGACGGCGAACGCGGCACCGATCGCGCTGGCCGGTGCCCCTGCGCTCGGGGTGTCGGTCGCGGCATCCGTTCTGCCCGTCACTCCCGAGCGGTACGGCGACGGCTGGACTTTCCGTCACGAGCGGTTCCACTGGGCGATCGATGCGCGCGGCCTCGTCGTCGGCGCCGTCGACCTCACCACCGGCCGCGAACTGATCGACCCGGCCTTCCCGGGCGGCGTGCTGCAGTTGTTCCGCGACACTCCCCGCGAGTGGGACGCCTGGAACATCGACGCCGAGGACGGCGCGCTCGGCACGACCCTCACCGACGTCGTCGAGGTCGTCGCCGACGGCGCGGACCTCGTCGTGCGCCGTCGATTCGGGTCGTCTCACGTCGAGCAGCGGTACCGTGTCGACCCGTTCTCGGGCGCGCTCGAGGTCGAGATGCACCTCGACTGGCGAGAGCGGCAGAAGATGCTGAAGATCGCGTTCCCCCTGCGCGTGCGGGCCGAACGCACCGAGTCGGAGATCCAGTTCGGTCACCTCTCGCGGTCGGTCCACGCGAACACGACATGGGATGCCGCGAAGTTCGAGACCGTCGCGCACCGCTGGATCCGCATCGTCGAGGGCGATTACGGCGTCGCCGTCGCAAACGATTCGATGTACGGCCACGACGTGCAGCGCGCTCCCGGCCCCGACGGCGGAGCACGGACCGTCGCCCGCGTCACACTCGTGCGGGCGCCGCTGTTCCCCGACCCCGAAGCGGACCAGGGCGCCCACGAGTTCCGCCTGTCGGTCCTGCCCTCAGCCTCGGTCGCCGCGGCGATCGGCGAGGGGCTCCGCCTCAACCTGCCGCCGGTCACCGTGCACGGCGCCGACGAGGTCGCCCCCCTCCTCACGGTGAGCGAGCCCGGAGTGATCGTCGAGGCGGTCAAGCTCGCCGACGACGGATCGGGCGACGTCGTCGTGCGGCTCTACGAGGCGCTCGGCTCGGCGCGGACGGCGCAGATCGAGGCGGGGTTCCCTGTGGCGGCGGTCACGCAGACCGACCTGCTCGAAAGAGAAATCGAGCCGACTGCTCTGCGCGAGACGACGGGCACCGTGCGTCTGGACCTTGCCCCGTTCCAGCTCGTCACCCTTCGACTGGCGCGCTGACCGGCCGGCGTCACTCCAGGCCGCGAACCGGGACCCCGAGCCACTCGCCGAGGTCTCGGATCTCGGCGTGGATCATCTCGCGCTCGTCGTCGTCGATCTGGGCCAGCTCGTGGACCGCGGCGACGACGAGGTTCTCCTTCTTCTTGTCGAGAGCCGCGTCGAGCAGAGCCACGAAGCGGTCGCCCACCAGGATCGGATGCGCGAAGTAGCCGTAAACCCGCTGATGCTTCGGCTTGAACTGCTCGAGCACGAAGGTGAAGCCGAACAGCTCGGTCAGCCGCGGTCGGTCGAACAGCATCCGGTCGTACGGGTTCAGGATCGCCGCGCGCCCTCCCGGGTCGTCGTCGAGCGCCGCGATCGCCTCGGGGTCGACGCGCCAGCGCCAGGAGCTCCCCTCGACCTCGGCCTCCTCCCCCGCGGTGCCGACGCCGGACCACGGAGACTTCTGCCGCGCGATGCCGAGTGCCTGCAGACGCCGACCCGCGAGCACCTCTTCGGCGTCGGCCAGGTTCATCGCGGCATCCGTCCCCGCGTACACGCGTTCGGGAAGGTCCCACACCCGCTGACGCCCGACGCGACCGCTGATCGCGACGTCGCCGAGGTACGACATGAGCTCGAGCATGCGCGGCACCTGATTGGCGCCGTACCAGCCGCTCTCGTTCTTCGCCTGGACAGCGCTGGTGTCGGGAATCTCCGACGCCTGCAACGGCCCGTCCCGATCGAGGCGCTTCAGGATCTCGGTGCGGAACGCCGCGTTGGCGTCGAGGTACTGCCGCGTCGCGCCGCCGAGCCGTCGGCTGGGCATGATCGCCCGCAAGGCAGGAAGGAGGGATGCCGGGCGGAAGTGCCCGTCGTATTCGAAGAGCAGCCGGTCGACCTCGACGGCCTTCGAGAGCTGACCGGGTTCGTACGCCCAGCCGATCCGCGTCCAGCAGACGGACTGCTCGCTGGGGGCGATGACCGCCGTCGGGTCGATCTTGATCGCACCGATCTGCTCGGCGACCTCGACGACGTCGCCGGGGCGGTCCGCATCGAGCAGCTGCGCGCGCACCGCGATGCGACGGGCCTCGTCCCTCGTGAGCCGGTGCATGGCACGAGGCTAGCGCTCGCCTCCGACGCCCGCGGATCAGCCCGTGGGCTGGAGCTTCGCGTCGACGGTCCGTCGCTCGTCGAAGACGAAGCAGTCCCCCTCGAAACCGTCTCCCCCGGCGTGCTCGAAGTACCCGAGGATGCCGCCGTCGAGCTGCCGCGCGTCGATTCCGTCCTCACGGAGGACGAGCGCCGCCTTCTCGCAGCGGATGCCGCCGGTGCAGAAGCTGACGACAGTCTTGCCGACGAGCTCGTCGCGGTGCGCGGCCGCGGCATCCGGAAACTCGGTGAACTTCTCGATGCGCCAGTCGAGCGCACCCGCGAACGTGCCGTGATCGACTTCGAACGCGTTGCGCGTGTCGAGCAGGACGATCTCGCGGCCGTCGTCGTCGACGCCGCTCTCGAGCCAGCGGCGGAGTGTCAGCGGGTCGACGGCCGGAGCGCGTCCGGCTTCGGGACGGATCGTCGGACGGTCCATGCGGATGATCTCGCGCTTGTGCTTGACGAGCATCTTCTGGAACGGCTGGTCGGCCGACCAGCTCTCCTTCGTCGTCAGCGCAGCGAAGCGCTCGTCTTCGCGCAGCGCGTCGACGAATCCGCGCACGTCCTCCGCCGGTCCCGCCAGGAACAGGTTGATCCCCTCTTCGGCGATGAGGATCGTGCCGCGCAGGCCGCTCGCATCTGCGCGCTCCTGCAGCACGGGACGCAGCGACGCCGGGTCGGCGATGTGCGTGAAGAGGTAGGCGGAGATGTTCAGGACGGATGCCACCCCACCAGCGTAGGCGGGAGGCGGCATCCGTTCCTCAGCAGTCAGCTCGCGAACGGAGCGGATGCCGCGTCGAGAGCGGCGACCTCGTCGGCGGTGAGATCGATCGTCGCGCCGGCGATGAGAGCGTCGACCTGGTCGACCCGCGACGCCGACGCAATGGGGACGGTGCCCTTCGCGCGCAGCCAGGCGAGGGCGACGGATGCAGGGGCAACATCGTGCGCCGCTGCGACGTCGTCGAGCGCCGAGAGCACGGCGAGTCCCTCGGGGGTCGCGTAGGCCGCGGCCGATCCGGCACGCGGCGAGGACTGACCCGACGCGTCGGTGGAGCGGTACTTGCCGGTGAGGAACCCGCTGGCCAGGGCCGAGTACGGGACGACCGTGAGGCCGAGCTCCTCGGCCGCGGGCTTCACGTCGCGCTCGATCGCGCGGTCGACGAGGTTGTACCGGGGCTGGGCGACGATCGGCGCTGCGACGCCCTGTTCGCGGGCCAGGCGCACCCACTCACGGGTGTTCTCGGCGGAGAAGTTCGAGATCGCCGGGTAGCGGATGAGGCCGTCGGAGACGAGCGCGCCGAACGCGGCCACCGTCTCTTCGAGGGGAGTCTCGTCGTCTTCGGCGTGCGCGTAGTAGACGTCGATCGTGTCGACTCCGAGTCGCTTCAGCGAGGCCTCGGCACCGGCCCGCACGTTGCCCGCCGACAGACCAGGGAACTCGGGGTGCTTCGACACCTTCGTGGCGATCACGACGCCGGACGGGCGCCGCGCAGCGATCCACTCGCCGAGGATGGTCTCGCTCTCGCCGCCGGAGTTGCCCGGCGCCCAGGCGCTGTAGACGTCCGCCGTGTCGACGAAGTCGCCGCCGGCAGCAGCGAAGGCGTCGAGGACGGCGAACGAGGTGTCGCGGTCCGCGGTCCATCCGAAGACGTTGCCGCCGAAGGACAGGGGGAACACAGTCAGGTCGCTCGTGCCGAGAACAGTCATAATCTCGATCCTGACACGGTGACGGATGCCCGGGGGCGGGTCCGCGGGCGTATGTCAGCGCGTGACGATGTCCTCCGCGTTGGCCTGGATCCAGCTCATGAGGGGCATGACACGCTCCATCAGCTCGATGCCTCGGGGCGTCAGGGAGTACTCGACCCGCGGCGGGACCTCGGGGTACGACGTCCGCTCGACGATGCCGTCGGCGGCGAGGGTGCGGAGAGTGGTCGCCAGCATCTTCTCGCTGATGCCGTCGACGCTGCGCCGCAATTCGCCCCATCGGCGCGTGCCGTCGGTGAGGGAGAGGAGGACGAGCACGCCCCACTTGCTCATGATGTGATCGAGAACGGTCCGCGAGGGGCAGGCCTCCGTGAAGATCCCCGGCGACTCCTGCTGCAACTGCGCGTAACTGACCGACATGTGAGCAGCTTACCTTAAAGTGGGTACCCTCCAGATGGAATGTTCAAGGCCGCAACGCGGGTTCTCCCCGATGTCGCGCATCTCGCTCGATCATCGAAAGGACTCGCCATGACCATCCTCGTCACCGCCGCCAGCGGACAACTCGGACACCTCGTCGTCGACGCGCTCATCGCCCGCGGGGCCTCCCCCGACAGCATCGTCGCGGGTGCTCGCACGGTGGCGAAGGCCGCCGACCTCGCCGACAAGGGAGTCCGCGTCGTGCCGCTCGACTACACCGTTCCCGAGTCGATCGATGCCGCCCTCGACGGCGTCGACAGCGTGCTACTGATCTCGGGGTCCGACCCGGGCGTGCGCCTCGCCGGTCACCTCAACGTCATCGAAGCCGCGGCACGCGCCGGCGTGAAGAAGCTGGCCTACACGAGCGTCTCCCACGCCGACACGAGCGAGCTCGTCCTCGCTCCCGACCACAAGGCGACCGAAGAGGCGATCGCGGCCAGCGGCATCCCGGCCGTTCTGCTGCGCAACAACTGGTACATCGAGAACTCGGCGGGCGACCTCGCCACCGCCGCGCAGACAGGTGTGCTCTCGGCCGCGGTCGGCGACGGCGTCGTCTCCGCTGCTGCGCGGATCGACTTCGCGGAGGCGGCCGCGGTGGTCATGTTGGACGCTGCCCACATCGGGCGCACCTACGAGCTGGCCGGCCCCCGGGCCACCTACGCCGACATCGCCGCCGCGATGAGCGAGGTGCTCGGTCGCGAGGTCGTCTACGCGCCGGCCACTGCCGACGAGCTCGCCGCCCTTCTGTCGTCCTTCGGGCTCGATGAGGGCACGGTCGGGTTCGTCGTGGCGCTCGACGCCGGCATCGCGCGCGGCGACCTCGACGTGACGGACCCGGCCCTCACCGACCTCATCGGGCGTCCCGCCACGTCGTGGGTCGACGCACTCCGCGCCATCGCCCCCGCGAGCTGACCCACCGACACTGCCGAAGCCGCGGCATCCATATTCATCGGAATGGATGCCGCGGCTTCGGCGTTGGGACGGGTATGCAGAGCTTCGGAACGCTGTCCTTCGGTCATTACGGCCCCCTCGGTGGGGGTCGCGAACTCACCGCCGGCGACTCGCTGAAGCAGGCGATCGACCTGGCCCAGGGCATGGACGAGCTGGGTGTCAACGGTGCCTACTTCCGCGTGCACCACTTCGCCCGCCAGCAGGCGTCGCCCATGCCGCTGCTCGCCGCGATCGCGGCGCGCACCTCGCACATCGAGGTCGGGACCGGCGTCATCGACATGCGGTACGAGAACCCGCTCTACCTCGCCGAAGAGGCCGCGGCCCTCGACCTCATCAGCGACGGCCGACTCGCCCTCGGCGTCAGCCGTGGGTCACCCGAGAGCGTCGTCCGCGGCTACGAGACCTTCGGATACACCGGCTCGGAAGACCCCCGCGGCGCGGACCTCGCCCGCGAGCACTTCGACCTCTTCCTCCGCGCGATCGACGGCGAAGGCCTCGCCGAAAGCGACCCGCACAGCCCGTTCGGCGGCGGACAGGGGATGCAGCGGATCGAACCGCACTCCCCCGGGCTCCGCTCTCGCGTCTGGTGGGGCGCGGGCAACCGCGACTCGGCCGAATGGGCCGGTCGCATGGGTGTCAACCTCATGTCGTCGACGCTCCTCACCTCAGCCGACGGACGGCCTTTCGACATCCTGCAGGCCGAGCAGATCGACGCGTTCCGCACCTCGTGGCGCGAGGCCGGGCACGCCGGTACGCCGCGGGTGTCGGTGAGCCGCAGCATCTTCCCGATCACCACGGCGGAGGACGCCATGTACTTCGGCGGACGCTCGGACGGCGACCAGATCGGCGTCATCGACGGGATGAGGTCGACCTTCGGCAAGACCTACGCCGGCACGCCCGACGAACTGGTCGAGCAGTTGCAGCACGACGCCGCAGTGCGCGAAGCCGACACCCTCATGCTCACCATCCCGAGCCAGCTGGGCGTCGCCTTCAACCTGCGCCTCGTCGACTCGTTCGCGAAGTACGTCGCCCCGTCGCTCGGCTGGGTGCCGTCGAACGCGGTCGCGACCGTCTGACGCGCACCCGGGCTGCGACCGCGCGAGGCGTGCGCGGTCGCAGCGCCAGTGCGAGGACGAGGCCCTCAGTGCCTCCCGGCCGCCGGATGCAGCACCTCGAAGCGCTCGCAGACGACGGGCATGTCGGGCTCGAACCCCCGCGGGTCGCTGGAGTGGGTGCGCCAGAACCGTTCGTGCGCCGCGCGCCACCATTCGAGCGAGAGGTCGCCCTCCCCCTCCGCGACGGCGTGGTCGGCCGTCACCTCGCGGAACGGGACGATGTCGACGGCGATCGTCCGGATCAGTGCGCGAGGCACCCCGCTTCCGTCGAGCACGATGCTGAGGTCGCCGGCCGCCGGCACCGGGTCGCCGTCGACCTCGTAATCGCGCAGCGACGACGCCGTGGCGGTCTTGGTGCCGGCGAGGACCAGTGAGAGCAGGTCGTCGGCCTGCGGCGGAGTCGCCCCGAAACCCCACGCCTCCGGCTCGGCTTCGGGAAGCCCGCCGACGATCTCACGGCACTCCTGCCAGAACTCGGACACCGACGCACGCGAACCCATCCCGCGACCCTATCCTCACCCGACGAGCGGACCGCCTTGGCGCCAATAGCCGAGGAACGCGACCTGCTCCTTCGGAATATCCAGCCGACCGGTCAGTAGGCGACGGAGCGACGTGACAGTGCCGGACTCGCCGGCGAGCCAGACGTAGAGGTCCTCTCGGGGCAGTTCCGCCGTCGCCGTCGCCCACTGGATGACCGCGCGCTCGAGTGCCCCCGAGTCCTCGCGTTCCACCCGGACGGCTCGATGCGGAGCACCGACGTACGGTGACAGCAGATCGTCGTCGGGGGTCGCGGCATCCACCACCACGTCGGCGACGACACCGTCGTCCAGCGCTGACACGATGTTCCGCGCCGCCGGGTACGCGGTCTCGTCCGCAACCAGCAGCACCCGCCGCGCCGACCCGGGATGCCAGTGCAGACCGTATCCCGTCCACCCCATGCGACGATCAGGCCCGGTCACGACGAGCCGGTCACCGGGGCGGGCCGACGCGGTCCAGGCGGAGGCCGGACCGGCGGGAGTGTGCAGGTACACGTCGACGTCGATCTCGCCCGCGTCGGATCGGATCGCGGCGGGCGTGTAGGTGCGGAGGACGTTCCGCTCCCCCTCGTCGAGCTCCTTCCACCGGCTGTACCAGTCGGACGGATGCGGTGTGGGTTCCTCGAGCAATCCGAAATCGGCGAGCCCGCCGCCAGGCAACGGCAGGACGAGCTTGATGCGCTGGTCGAGCCCCCACGGCGCAAAGTTCCGGAGCGCCTCGCCCCGCAGGGTGATCCGCACGAACCTCGGGCTCAGCCGCACGGACGCGGTGACCTCCACCTCGAACGCACTGTACGCCCAGGGACGGTCGAGAGTTGCGGTCATCGGTGGACCTCCGTGGTGTAGGGCGTGCGGAGCGGGACGACGAGCGGCCCTCCCGTGACGGGATCGGGGATGACGGTGTTGGCGAGGCCGAACACCGCCGAGACGTTCTCGCTCGTGACGACCTCGGCGGGCGGACCCTCTGCGATGACCCGCCCGTCTCGCATCGCGACGACCGTCGTCGCGTATCGCGCCGCCTGGTTGAGATCGTGCAGCACCGCGACGACCGTCCTGCCCTGCTCGTGGAGCGTGGCGAGGAGTTCGAGCAGCTCCACCTGATGCGCCACGTCGAGGTACGTGGTCGGTTCGTCGAGGAGGAGCACCTCGGTCTGCTGGGCGAGGACCATGGCGATCCATACCCGCTGGCGCTGGCCGCCCGACAGGGCGTCCACCGGACTGTCCGCCAGCGCGGTGGTGCCCGTCGCCTCGAGCGCATCGACGACGGCGGATTCGTCCGCCGGCGACCAGGGCCGCAGCATCCCCCGATGCGGGTACCGGCCCCTCGAGACGAGATCGCGCACGGTGATCCCCTCGGGTGCGACGGCGGTCTGCGGGAGCAGGCCGAGCCTGCGCGCGAGAGCCTTCGCCGGGATGTCGGCGATCGACCGACCGTCGAGAACGACGCGACCCTCTGCGGGCGGTAGGAGACGGGCAAGCCCGCGGAGCAGCGTCGACTTGCCGCACGCGTTCGGCCCGATGATGACGGTGAACGAACCGGGTTCGATCTGCAGTGACAGCTGATCGACGATGCGGGTGTCGGCGTAGGCGAACGATGCACGCTCGACGGCGAGGGAGGCGGGGGGACGATCAGGCACGACGGCGGACCTCCAGGACGATGACGGACAACAGGTAGACGCCGCCGACCGAGACGGTGACGACCCCGACGGGCAGAGGGGTCGGCAGCACGTGCTGCGCGACGAGGTCGGAGGCGAGCAGGATCACCCCTCCGAGCAGGGCCGACAGTCCGAGCGGCAGCGACGGTGTGCGCGTCAGGCGTCGCGCGACCTGCGGGGCTGCCAGCGCGACGAACGCGACCGGCCCGGCGACGGTCGTCGCGGCCGACACGAGCCCCACCCCGGCAAGCAGGGCCAGGGCGCGGACGACGTTCGGACGGGCACCGGTCGCGGCGGCGAGATCGTCGCCGAGCTCGAGCTGGCGCATCCGTGGAACCAGGAAGAACGCCCCCACTGCCATCGGAATGCCCGCGGTGAGCGCGCCGGCGAGTGGCGCTGCGGCGACGCCGTTGAGTGAACCCGCACCCCATGCCGAGGCGAACATCGCCGTCTCGAGCTCGACCTGCAGGAGGAGCCACGTGTTCATCGAGGCGAGCATCGCCGACACCCCGATTCCGACCACGATGATGCGAAACCCCTGCAGTCCATCTCGCGACGCGAGCAGTTGGATCGCCAGCGCAGTCACGAGACCGCCGACGAGCGAGCCGGCCACGAGGGCCTGCCAGCTCGCCGAGACCAGGACGAGTGTCAGCAGCATGCCGCTGAAGGCGCCGCTCGACAGCCCGAGGACGTCGGGGCTCGCGAGCGGGTTGCGCGTCACGGTCTGGAACAGCGCGCCCGCGACCCCCAGCATCGCCCCCACGGCGACGGCGGCGACCACCCGGGTCAATCGCCAGTCGACGACGACGGTGCGCTCGATCTGCTCCCCGCCGCCCGTCAGGATCGACGGGATCCGTTCGACGGGAACGGGGAAGTCACCGAGCACCAATCCGAGCACGGCCAGCACGACCAGCGCGACGGATGCCCCGGTCCCCGCCGCGAGCACGCGAGTGTGGCCGGCGGCCACGCGCCGGGCCGGCCGCACTGCACGGCCTGCCCGATCGATGGACGTCGTCATGACCATCACCGTGCCTTCGCCGTTCGTCGACGCGCGAGAGCGATGAGAAGCGGGGCGCCGATGAAGGCGACGACGATCCCGACCGGCACCTCGGCGGGGGCGATCAGGAGGCGTCCGAGGACGTCGGCGGCGAGCACGACGACGGGGCCTGCCAGCAGCGACACCGGCAGGACCACCCGCTGGTCGGGCCCGACGATCCACTTCACGACGTGCGGGATCATGAGCCCGACGAAAGAGATCGGTCCGGCGATCGCGGTGGCAGCTCCAGCGAGCAGCGTCACGGCCACGACGACCCCGATCCGGATGCGCCCGACGTCCACCCCCTGCGAGCGTGCGACGTCGTCACCGAGCGCTATCGCGTTGAGACCGTTGGCGAGCGTGAACGCGACGAGAACGCCAGCAGCGACGAAGGGCCCGATCGCGGCGAGGTCGTCCAGCCCCGCGCCGAGCAGGGAGCCGGCGTTCCATCCCCGCATCCGGTCGAAGGCCTCAGGGTCGGTCAGGGTGATCGCGGTGGTGACGCCGGAGAGGACGGCACCCAACGCGACACCGGCGAGGATGAGGCGGACCGCTCCCCCGGTCCCGCTCGCACCGATCACGTAGACGGCCAGCGTCACCACCAGCGCGCCCGCGAACGCCGGCCAGATGATCTCCCCGGCGCCGGAGAGACCGAACAGGGCAACCGCGAGCGCGACCGCGAACGCAGCCCCCGCGCCGACCCCGAGAAGCCCGGGGTCGGCAAGCGGGTTGCGGGTGAACGCCTGCATCAGCGCCCCTGCCGCGCCGAGTGCCGCGCCCGCGACGATGCCGACGAGGGTGCGCGGCACGCGCAGATCCCAGACGACGAACGCCGTCTCGGTTGTTCCCCGACCGGCGAGCGCGTCGATCACCGCCGGCGGGGCGAGCGGATTGGCGCCGAGCGCGAGCGAGGCGATGACAGCGACGACGAGGATCACCGCGACGACGCCGGTACCGAGGATGCCGCGACCCGGGCGTGCGGCAGCGGTCACCGGTTCGCGGACAGGTACCGCTCGATGTCGCCGAGAACGGCCGCGGCACCCTTCGGGCCGACGCCGGACACCCACGTGCTGGTGTCGACCAGCGTTGCATCGGGGAAGGCCGTCTCGACGGCAGGGGGGAGGGCGGAACGGTCGTCAACGTCGACCGCCGTCACGAGCACGTGTTCGGCCTTCGCGGACGCGATGTTCTCGGGCGACAGGTCCGCCTGCAGGCCGTCTTCCCACTTCTGGTCGGGGATGGTGAAGCCGACGCATTCGAGAAGGCTCCCGGCGAACGAGACCGGGCCGTAAAGGCTCAGCGTGGTCTCATCGCGCGGGCGGATGAGCTGCACCGTCTGGCCATCGACGTCGTACTCGTCGCGGATGCGACCGCACTCGTCGTCGACGCCGGTGAGGAGACCGGCAACCTCGTCCTCGCGGCCGAGGGCCTCGCCGATGAGCTTCGCGTTCTCGCGCCATGGGTCGGCCTGCGAGGCGATGAAGACCGTCGGGGCGATGGCGTTCAACTGCTCGTAGAGCTCGGAGTGCCGGGATTCGGTGCCGAGGATGAGGTCCGGCTTCAGCGCCGCGATTGCCTCGAGGTCAGGCTCCGGCACGGTTCCGACGGGCGTGACGTCCTTCGCACCGAGATAGGCGGGGATCGAGGTGACGTTCCCCGCCACCGCGGCACCGACGGGGGTGATGCCGACCGCCACGGCCGTGTCGAGCTCGAGGGGCTCGAGCGTCACGACGCGGTTCGGTGCATCGGGCACGTCCGCCGAGCCGCGGGCGTGCTCGACAGCGCGCGTACCGGAGGCCGCAGACGCGCCTACAGGCTCGGGTGCAGTGGCGGCCGTACAGCCCGCCAGCGCGAGCGCGATCATGCCGGCGGCGGATGTGAGGACCAGTCGTGAACGAGGGGACATGTCGGGAAGGACCTTTCCGTGGGCTAAGTAAGGTTAGCCTAACCAACTGAACCCCCAGAGCTGGATCGGCGCCCGGACGAGCAGTGGACGCGGGCGTAGTGTGGAGGCATGCGGACCCGCGCGGACATCGAGTGCTGGCTCACCGATATGGACGGTGTGCTCGTCCACGAGAACACGCCGATTCCCGGCGCCGCGGAGCTACTGGAGCAGTGGCGCGACGACGGCACGCCGTTCCTCGTCCTCACCAATAACTCGATCTTCACGCCGCGCGACCTCAGCGCACGGCTGCGCTCCTCAGGACTCGTCGTGCCCGAGGAATCGATCTGGACGTCGGCGCTCGCTACGGCGGACTTCCTCGCCTCGCAGAAGCCGAGCGGTACGGCGTTCGTCATCGGCGAAGCCGGTCTGACGACAGCGCTCCACGAGGCGGGCTTCATCATGACCGAGACCAGCCCCGACTACGTCGTCGTCGGCGAGACGCGGAACTATTCGTTCGAGGCCATCACGAAAGCGATCCGGTTCATCGGTGCCGGGTCCCGTTTCATCGCCACCAATCCCGATGCCACCGGGCCGTCCACCCAGGGGGTCCTGCCCGCGACGGGGGCGATCTCGGCGCTCATCACGAAGGCGACCGGCAAGGAACCCTACGTGGTCGGTAAGCCCAATCCGATGATGTTCCGTTCGGCGCTCAACCGCATCGGTGCCCACTCCGAGAACACCGGAATGATCGGTGACCGCATGGACACCGACGTCGTCGCGGGCATCGAGGCAGGGCTTCACACGGTACTGGTGCTCACCGGCATCAGCGACACCGCCGAGATCGAGCGTTATCCGTTCCGACCTGACGAGATCCTGGGGTCCGTCGCCGACCTCATCCGCGAGGAGCCCCGCGAGAGCGACTCACCCGACACGCAGCCCTCGCTCGGGCTCTGATCTGCGCGGGTCGACGCTCGTCGGCCCTCAGCCCTCGAGTCACCAGCCCATCGAGCCGGCAATCCCTTTGAACGGGCCGACGACCTGCGATGTGACCCAGCCGCCGTAGAACCGACCCGGCTGAGGTGTCACCGTCTCACCCGCGACCGTGCACGCGTCCATCTGTTGCGCGTAGACGGCGACCCGGTCCGAAAGCTCCTCGTAGCCGGGTTCGGGCGTCGGGTAGTTCCATGCGGCCGCCGGTCGCGTCTGCCCACCGCCGTGCACGTCGAGGTAACGCGCGCCGCCCTTGAACTCGCAGAAGGAGGCACCCTCGCCGCGGGTCAGGGCCCCGGGGACGAAGTCCGAGATCGGCAGATAGTAGACGGGCGGATGACTCGTCTCGAGCACGCGAAGAGCGCCGGTCGTGGCGACGATCTGCTCGCCGCCGAGCGTGATGGTGACGGTGCCGGAGACGGGTTCGACGCGGGGAGGCCGGGGATAGTCCCAGACACTCTCCTGTCCCGGTCCGACCGGGTCGGGGGTGGGATGCCGCATGCCCTCCAGATTAAGGGCGTAATCCCACCTGAGGGCCGCGCCCGGACAGGAGGCATCCCGCGATAATGAAGTCATGACGGCCCGGCGCCCGACGGCCTACAACGCGATCTCCACCTCTTCACGCGTGGAGATCCTCCACCTGCTGCAGACGACCCCGCAGCAGACCGTCGGCGAGCTCGTGACGGCGACGGGGCTCCACGCCAACACGGTCCGCGAGCATCTGCAGCGCCTCATCGAGCGCGGCTTCGTCGCGACCGAGATCGAGAAGCGCACCGTGCGCGGCCGCCCCCGCGTCTTCTATCGTGCGGTCGACGGTGTCAGCGTGTCGAGCCCGGAGCACCGGCGGAAGGTTCAGGCGGCGGTCGAACGCGGCGACCTCATGCGCCGCGTCATGCCCGAGACCGCCGGCTCCCTCACGGGCGAGGAGCAGCACCAGCTGGACGCCCTCGTCGAGCAGCTTCTCGACGGCGGCTTCGACCCCGAGATCGACGAAGACGGACTCACGATCGACCTGACGCCCTGCGCGCACGCGACCGACCAGGCCGACAACCGCGCGACGCTCTGCGACGTGCACCTGGGCCTCATGCAGGGGGCGCTCAGCGAAGCGGGTGGCCCGCTCGCGGTCGACGGGATGCGGTCATCCTGCGACCCGCAGCAGTGCGTCATCCAGCTGCTGCGCCGCCGCCCCGACGCCTGAATCGATGAGCTGACGGCACCGCCCCGACGGGCGGGATGTCCCGTGTTTCCGCGGCAGATGTTTTGCACGGCCCGATCCGATCCCGCGATCAGCGGCGAGTCGTACCGTCGGAACATACCCGTGGAAGGACCAAACCCGTGGACTTTCTGGACCCACTCATCCTGGCTCGCCTTCAGTTCGGCCTGACGACGCTCTACCACTACCTGTTCGTGCCGTTGACGCTCGGCATGGCGATCACGGTGGCGATCTTCCAGACCATCTGGCACCGCACCGGCGACGTGAAGTGGCTGCACATCACGCGCCTGTTCGGCAAGATCTTCCTGATCAACTTCGCGATGGGCGTCGTCACCGGCATCGTGCAGGAGTTCCAGTTCGGCATGAACTGGTCGGATTACTCGCGCTTCGTCGGCGATGTCTTCGGCGCCCCCCTCGCGTTCGAGGGCCTCATGGCGTTCTTCTTCGAGGCGACCTTCATCGGCCTGTGGATCTTCGGCTGGGACAAGCTGCCCCGCCGCATCCACCTCCTCACCATCTGGGCGACAGCCTTCGGGTCGATCCTGTCGGCGTACTTCATCCTCACCGCGAACGCGTTCATGCAGAACCCGGTGGGTTTCGAACTCAACCCCGAGACGGGCCGCGCGGAGCTCACGAACTTCTTCGAGCTGCTGACCAACCCGGTCGCCCTCGCCGCCTTCCCGCACACGATCTTCGCGGCATTCATGTTCACCGCGGCCGTCATCATCGCCGTCGCCGCCTACCACCTGCGCCGCGGCCCGCACCTCGAGACGATGCGTCCGGTGCTCCGGTACGGGATGTGGTTCATGATCATCTCGTTCGTCGGCACGGCCATCAGCGGCGATCAGCTCGGCCTCGTCATGGTGCAGACCCAGCCCATGAAGATGGCCGCGGCGGAGGCTCTCTGGAAGACGGCGTGCGGCGCCGACGCGTCCTTCTCGATCTTCTCGATCGGCACCCCCGACGGGACGGCCGAGGTCTGGTCGCTGCGCGTGCCCTACCTGCTCTCGTTCCTCTCGACGCACTCGCTCGACGGCTGCGTCGAAGGCCTCAACAACCTGCAGGAGCTCTACACGCAGAAGTTCGGCGCGGGCGTCGACTACATGCCCGAGATCTGGGTCACCTACTGGTCGTTCCGCTGGATGATGGGCTTCGGCGGCATCGCCACGCTGATCTCGGTCGCGGGTCTCTGGTTCACCCGCAAGAAGGCCACGCGCCCCGTCGCCGGGTGGATGTGGCGCATCGCCATCTGGTCCGCCCCGCTCCCCCTCTTCGGCAGCCTCGTCGGCTGGATCTTCACCGAGATGGGTCGCCAGCCCTGGATCGTGTTCGGCCTCATGCACACCGCGGACGGCGTCTCCCCCAACGTCCCCGCCTGGACGGTGCTGATCTCCCTCGTGGCGTTCACCCTCGTCTACGCGTCGCTCGCCGTCGTCGAGTTCCGCCTCATCCTGAAAGCCGCGCAGCAGGGTCCCGACCCCCTGCCCGGTCCCGACGACCCCGATCCGCGGGATCTGCCGATCGACCAGACCCCCTCGACGGTCTACTAGGAGCACGCCATGGATCTCGCCTACCTCTGGTTCTTCATCGTCGGTGTGTTCTTCGTCGGCTATTTCGTGCTCGACGGGTTCGACTTCGGCGTCGGGATGAGCCTGCCGTTCCTCGGCCGCGACGAGGTGTCGCGCCGCCAGGTCATCAACACCATCGGACCCGTGTGGGACCTCAACGAGACGTGGGTCATCGTTGCCGGCGCGTGCCTGTTCGCCGCCTTCCCGGAGTGGTACGCCACCCTCTTCAGCGGCTTCTACCTGCCGTTGCTGCTGATCCTCCTGGCGCTGATTCTCCGCGGCGTCTCGTTCGAGTACCGTCACCAGCGCGAGGGCCTCGCGTGGAAGCGCGGCTTCGATCGCATGATCGTGATCGGCTCGGTCATCCCCGCGCTCCTCTGGGGAGTCGCGTTCGGCAACATCGTGCAGGGCGTTCCGCTCGACGCCGACAAGAATTTCACGGGCTCGCTTCTGACGCTCCTGAATCCCTACGCCCTTTGCGTCGGCGTCACGACGCTCCTCCTCTTCTTCCTCCACGGCCTGTACTTCGTCGGGCTGAAGGCCGACGGCCGCGTGAAGGACGACGCCCACCGCCTGGCGCAGCGGGTCGCCCTTCCGACCATCGCGTTCGCGGCCGGAACGGTCGTCTGGACCACGGTCATCGCGATGGACCGTGACGCCCCGCTGCTGGCGGCGGTGATCGGATGCGGTGCCATCGCCGCCCTGGCTCTCCTCGGATCCGCAGTCGCCAACCTCCGCCGCCGCGACGGCTGGGCCTTCGCGCTCGGCGCGGTCACGATCGTCGGGGCGATTCTCACCCTCTGGTTCGCCCTGTTCCCCTACGTCATGCCGTCGTCCACCGACCTCGCGCTCTCGCTCACGATCGAGAACGCGTCGAGCACCGACTACACGCTGGGCGTCATGACGTGGGCGGCGGTCATCTTCCTCCCCGGCATCCTGGCCTACCAGGCGTGGACCTACTGGGTCTTCCGCAAGCGCATCACCCGCGTCCAGATCGAGAAAGCGGATGCCGCGCGCGCTCACTGAGCGTGCGGGAAAGGAACGTCGAATGGCTCCTGAGGCCGAACCCCGGCAGCCGCCGGTGGACCCTCGCCTGTGGCGGTACGCGGCGGCATCCCGATCGTTCTTCCTCGTCATCGCGCTCCTCTCGCTCGCCCAGACGGCGGCGATCGTGGGCTTCGCCTTCTTGACGACGCGCGCGATCGTCGATGCGATCGCGGGCGACGACCTGACCGGCACCCTCGCGGCACTGACGGGCGTCGTCGTCGCCCGTGCGCTGCTGTCGCTCGTGCGAGAACGGGTCGCTGCACGTGCCTCGGCCCGCGTCGAGTCGCAACTGCGCGGAGCCGTGCTCGACGGCATCGCGCGGCTCGGCCCCGGCTGGACGGCGACCCGCAGCACGTCCCACCTCGCGCTCGTCGCCGGCCGAGGGCTCGACGCGCTCGAGCCCTACGTCGGTCGCTACCTGCCGCAGCTCGTGCAGACCGTCATCGCGACGCCCCTCCTCATCGCCGCGATGTGGCAGGCCGACGCGATCTCCGGGCTCACGGTGCTGCTCACCCTGCCCCTCATTCCGATCTTCATGATCCTCATCGGCCTGGCGACCCGGTCGGTGCAGCGCCGCCAGTGGGAAACCCTCAGCCGCCTTGCGACCCGCTTCTCCGAGACCGTCCAAGGGCTGTCGACCCTCACGGTCTTCGGGCGGCAGCGGCGAGCCGCCGACGCGATCGAGCGGGTGACCGACGATTACCGCCGCGAGACGATGACGGTGCTGCGGGTCTCGTTCCTTTCCGGGTTCGCACTCGAGTTCCTCGCGTCGATCTCGGTCGCCATCGTCGCCGTCGCGGTCGGGTTCCGCCTGATCGACGGGTCGCTCACCCTGAGCGTCGGGCTGTTCGTCCTGCTCCTCGCCCCCGAGGCGTTCCTGCCCATCCGCCAGGTCGGCGTGCAGTTCCACGCGTCGAGCGAAGGGGTCGCGGCCACGCGGGACGTCTTCGCCGTGCTCGACGCAGCCGCCGCGGCATCCGTTCCCCCCGCGCAGGCAGCCGCGCCCGCGCACGGAGCGGACCACCGACTGCGGCTCGAGGGTGTCCGCGTGCGCGATCTCCCGCCCGTCGACCTCGAGGCGCGCTCGGGCGAGATCGTCCTCGTCGAGGGGCCGAGCGGCGCCGGCAAGTCGAGCCTCCTCCAGGCACTCCTCGGCTTCGCGTCGGCAACGGGGCGCATCGAGTTCGACGGAGCGGATGCCGCCTCTCGCCCACCGTCCACCTGGTTGGCGTGGGCGGGGCAACGTCCGGGTCTCGCATCGGGCACGATCGCTGCGAACATCTCCCTCGGCGACGACGACATGCCCGCCGAGACCATTCAGCAGGCGCTCGCCCTCGTGGGCCTCGCGGACGTCGACCCCTATCGGATGCTGGGTGTGCAGGGCGCCGGCCTGTCGGGTGGGCAGGCGCAGCGTGTCGCCGTCGCCCGCGCCCTCGCGCGCCACCTCCGCGGGCACGCGCCCGTCCTCGCACTCGACGAACCGTCCGCCGCGCTCGACGCCGCCGCCGAGCAGCACCTCTGGCGGTCGCTTCGGACGGTGGCGGATGCCGGGGCCCTCATCCTCCTGGTCTCGCACCGCGAGAGCGCCCGAACGATCGCCGACCGCGTCGTTCGTCTGAACAGCGCCGAGGTGACGGCATGACGACGACGACCGAGATCCTCCGCACCTCCGTCCCGCCGCGGCGGCGGTTCTGGCCGGCGCTCGCCTCCGGGTTCCTGTCGGAGGCCTCGGCGGTGGCGCTTCTCGCGGTGAGCGCGTGGCTCATCGTCCGCGCGTCGGAGCAGCCGCTCGTGATGTACGTCGCGATGGCGGTCGTCGGGGTCCGCGCCTTCGCCCTCTCCCGTGCCGCCTTCCGGTACACCGAGCGTCTCGCGAGCCACGACGCCGTCCTCCGCCAGCTCGCCCGGACCCGCACCGACCTGGTGCGCCGGCTGCTCCCGCACGCGCCTGCCGGGTTGGCCGCATCGTCGCAGGGCGACGCGACGGCGGCACTCGTCGACGACATCGACGAGCTGCAGAACCTGCCGCTCCGGGTGATCCTCCCCCTCGCGTCCTCCGCAACGGTCGCGGTGGGAGCCGTCGTCCTCGTGGGCCTCGTCTGGTGGCCCGCCGCCGTCACGCTGCTCGGCTGCCTCATCGTCGCCGCGATCGCGGCACTCGCCTGGGGCTGGGCGGCCGGAGCTCGCGCCGAGCGGTCAATCGCTCCGCTGCGGGCACGCCTCCGCGACGCCGTCGTCGACCACCTGTCCCGCCTCGACCTACTGGTGGCGTCGGGTGCCGAACCCGCCTCCCGCGCGGCTGTCCGCGACGCGGACACCGCCCTCCGCCGCGCCGTCCTCCGCCGCGCCGGCGCCCAGGCGGGGACCGCTGCGTTTGTCTCCCTCATGGCGGGCGCTGCCACCGTCGCCGCGCTCGTCGTCGCCGCACCGGCCGCCGCCGGCGGAGCCCTCTCCGGTCCCGCGCTCGGAGTCGCCGTCCTGGTCCCGATGGCGGTCTTCGAGGTTTACACGGCCGTGCCGCTCGCGGGATCCGCGTGGCGGCAGGTGGGCGCCGCCGCATCCCGCGTCGCCTCCGTCGTACCGGCGGCGGTCCCGGCCGAGATCCCCCCGACGGGCACGCCGACCGGGGAAGCGCCCGCCCTGGGCGACGGCCTGCGACTACGCGGAGTCGACGTGCGCTGGCCTGGTGCCGCGCGTCCCGCTCTCACCGGCGTGAATCTCGACGTCCACCCCGGCGAGCGCCTGCACGTCGTCGGTGCGAGCGGAGCGGGCAAATCAACCCTGGCGCACGCGCTCGTCCGGTTCCTGTCCGTCACCGGCGACTACACGATCGGCGGTCGCCCCGTCGAGACGATCGCCCCCGACGATCTCCGCCTCACCATCGGGCTGTGCGAGCAGCATCCGATGCTCTTCGACGAGGACATCCGCCAGAATCTGCTCTTCGCACGCGACACCGCGACCGACGACGACCTCGAACGCGTGCTCGAGCGGGTCGGGCTGGGCGACTGGCTGCGGGCCCGCGGCGGACTCGACGCACGGGTCGGCGAGCGCGGTTCGCTCGTGTCAGGCGGTCAGGCGCAGCGCATCTCGCTCGCCCGCGCGCTCCTTCGCGGCTTCCCCGTGCTCATCCTGGACGAGCCGACCGCGGGGGTCGACCCCGCCGCGGCGGACGCCCTGCTCACCGACCTGCTCGGCGCGGTCGACGGGTCGCATGCGGTCGTCCTCATCTCGCACGCGGAGGTCCCGGCAGCCCTCGTCGATCGCACGGTGCACGTCGTCAACGGCCGCATCGGGGATGCCGCCTGACGAGACGCGTCAGCCGGTGGGAGCCTCGCGCTCGGCTGCCGCGGCGATGCGGTTGGCCATCCCCTGGAAGATGAATCCGTGGAACGGCAGCACGGCGAACCAGTAGAGGCGACCTGCGAGCCCGGTCGGAAAGAAGACGGCACGCTGGTCGTAGCGCGATCCGGAGCCCTCGGGACTCGCCCGCAGCTCCAGCCACGCGAGGCCAGGGACCTTCATCTCCGCGCGCAGCCGAAGAAGGCGACCTTCTTCTACCGCCTCGACGCGCCAGAAGTCGATGGCGTCGCCCGCGGCGACCTTGCCGCGACTGCGGCGCCCGCGCTGCAGGCCGACACCGCCGACGAGGCGGTCCATCCAGCCGCGGACGGCCCAGAGGAACGGTGACGAGTACCAGCCGTTCTCCCCGCCGATGCCGACGATGACGCGCCAGAGCTGTTCGGGGGTCGCCGAGGTGGTCGCGGACTGCTTGTCGGTGAAGACGAGGCGCCCCGCCCATTCCGGGTCGCTGGGCAGCGGATCGCTCGGCACCGACGAGACCTCGGCGTCCTGCCAGCTCGTCTCGACCGCGTCGGCTTCGACCTTGCGAAGCGCCAAGCGCACCGACTCGCGGTAAGGCGTGAGCCCTCCCTCGGGCCGAGGCAGCAGGTCGTCGACATCGTGGTCGTCCATGATGCACTCGTTCTGCAGCGATGCGATGAGCGGCCGAGCGATCGAGCGCGGGACGGGCGTCACGAGGTTCACCCAGTGCGACGCGAGCCCCGGAGTCAGCACGGGGAGTGGGGCGATCGCCCGCTGCCGGAGTCCCGCCTCCACGGCGTAGCCGTTCATCATCTGGCCGTAGCGCAGCACGTCGGGTCCGCCGATGTCGACGGCCCGATTGACGTCCGGGTCGACGTGCGCGGCGGCGAGCAGATAATGCAGCACGTCTCGGACGGCGATCGGCTGGATGCGGTTGCGCACCCACTTCGGCGCGGGCATGTACGGCAGCACGTCGGTGAGGTGGCGGACCATCTCGAACGACGCCGACCCCGACCCGATCACGACGCCCGCCTGCAGCACGAGAGTCGGTGCACCGCTCTGCAGCAGCACCTCGCCGACCTCGACGCGCGAGCGCAGGTGAGGGCTCAGCGTGACGCCGGCCGGGTGGAGCCCACCGAGGTACACGATGCGACCGACGGATGCCTCCGCTGCCCCATCGGCGACGGTTTCGGCCGCGCGCAGGTCCTTCGCCTCGAAGTCGCCGCCGCCGCCCATCGAGTGGACGAGGTAGTAGAGCACGTCGACGTCCTCGACCGCCTGGGCCACGGCATCCGCGTCTTCGGCAGGGCCCTCGACGACCTCTACCTCGCTTCCCCAGACGAATGCGGCGAGGCGCGCGGGGGTCCGCACGAGCACGCGCACCCGGTACCCGGCCGAGAGCAGTCGGGGAACGAGGCGTCCACCCAGGTAGCCTGTCGCGCCGAGCACGAGCGCGCGAGGCGCCGATCCGTCGGGGCGGGGACGTGCGACGAGTGCCGGTTCGCGGCCGGTGGGGGCGGAGAGCTCGCTCATTCCGCCACGATAGACCGGTCCCGGGAGGGGGCGGGTCGCGCGCAGTATCCGCCATTTGTCAAGAGACACACCGCCAGCGTGCGATGTTGCGGTTCGCTTCGTAACGTGGAGAGATGGCCAGGTCATCCCGCCCCCCGGTACCCCCGTCCTCCGAAGCGCTCACCCGTTCCGTTCCTCCCCCGCGCCTCGACGTCGACGACGTCATCGTGGTCGACACGAAGCGCGTCCGCACCGCGATCGGCGGCACCGTCGTCGGAAACTTCATGGAGTGGTTCGACTTCGGCATCTACGGCTACCTCGCCGTCACCATCACCGCCGTGTTCACGGCGGACCTGCCCGAACCGTGGGGGCTGCTCGCCACTCTCTTCGGGTTCGCGATCTCGTTCCTCGTCCGTCCCATCGGCGGCCTGGTCCTCGGCCCGCTCGGCGATCGCATCGGTCGCCAGAAGGTCCTCTTCTTCACGATGGCGATGATGGCGGCCGCGACGGCGCTCATCGGCCTCCTTCCCACGAGCCAGCAGATCGGCCTGTGGGCGATCATCCCGCTGTACGTCCTGAAGATGATCCAGGGGTTCTCGACCGGCGGCGAGTATGCCGGTGCCACCACCTACGTCGCCGAGTTTTCCCCCGACAAGCGGCGCGGCTTCTGGTCGTCGTGGCTCGACCTCGGCTCCTACGTCGGCTTCGCCGCCGGCGCCTCGGTCGTCGCTCTCACGACGATCATCACGGAATCGATCTGGGGCGACACCGCCATGGTCGACTTCGGTTGGCGCATCCCGTTCCTCGTCGCCATCCCCCTCGGCATCGTGGCGATCTGGTTCCGCCTCAAGATCCCCGAGACCCCCGCCTACGAGAACACGGCAGACACTGAGGGCGAGCCCGACCGCAACGACCCGCTCGCTCGCCACGGCATCGTCGGCATCCTCCGCCACCACTGGCGCGAGGTGCTCATCGGCATCGCGATCGTCGCCGCCACGAACACCGCAGGCTACGCACTCACGAGCTACATGCCGACCTATCTCGAGAAGGAGGTCGGCGTCTCGAACCTCGGTGCCGCCGTCGCCACGGTCCCGGTGCTCCTCGTCATGTCGGCCTGTCTGCCGTTCATCGGCCGACTGAGCGACCGGATCGGCCGCCGACCCGTGTACATGATCGCCGCCGGGTCGACGATCGTTCTCATGGTCCCCGCGTTCGCCATCATGCAGATCGGCGAGGAGTGGGCCGTGTTCGTCGCGCTCGCGATGGTCGCGATCCCCGTCGCGTTCTACGTCGCCGTGTCGGCGTCTACCCTGCCCGCGCTCTTCCCGACGGCATCCCGCTTCGGTGCCATGGCGATCGCCTACAACGTGTCCGTGTCCCTCTTCGGTGGCACGACGCCGCTGTTCAGCCAGGGCCTCATCGACCTGACCGGCAACACCTTCATGCCGGCGTTCTACATCATGTTCTTCGCCGCACTCGGCGGCATCGCGCTGCTGTCGATGAAGGAGACCGCGAAGCGACCGCTCCTCGGGTCCGTGCCCACGGTCGAGACGCGTGAAGAAGCTCTCGACGTCGTCGCCCGACAGGACGAGGACCCACTCATCGACACGTCGACGATGCCGATCCCCGTCCACCGGTCATAGCTTCAGGCCGTAGGCGCGAGAGCCCGGCGAGGAGGGCAGCGGCGCGAGGCCGAGGCGTGTGTAGAACGCCATCGCGCCGGTGTTCTCCGCCGAGGCGACGAGGTGGAGGCCACTCACGCCCTGCTCGCGGAGCGCGGTGACGAGCGTCTCGATGAGGCGGCGCCCCGCCCCCCTGCCCTGAGCCTGCGGCAGCAGGTCGATGTGGAGGTGAGCGGGAAACTCCTCGGCGAAGGGCTCGGGCTTCTCGCCGCGCCCGTAGGCGTAGAGGAGCGTGCCGTCCTGCCGGGTGATCTCCTTCTCGGGCTTGGGCCATTTGTGGGCGTGACGAGGCCACCACTCCTCGCGGAACCACCGCTCGAAGGCGTCCGTGTCGGGGGTGGCGACGATGTACCCCGACACCGTCCCGTCCTCTTCCTCCGTCACGAAGGCGAGATCGGGGTGATGCTCGGCGTAGGGCAGCACCCAGATGTGAGCCCAGATGGCGTCGTCCTCGAAGATGCCGGTCGCGTCACCACCGGCATCCGCTGTTCGAAGGCAGATCTCGGCGAGGGCGGGTTCGTCCCCGGCACGGAACGGACGGATGCGGGCGGCGGTCATCGACGGCGTCCGTTCCCGAAGACGCCGCGGATGACGCTCCCGATGATCGTCTGCGTGGTCTTCGAGCCGAGGATCTCCTCGAGGGGGGATGCCTGGGGTCGGCGGCGCGTGCGAGTCTGTCCGCCCGTCGTCCGGAGGATCCGCTCGTATTCGCGCTGCGCGTCGCGCTCGGCTTTCTGCTGCGCCTTGTCGGATGCCGCCTTCTGCTTCGCGTACTCCGCGTCGGCTTTCGCCTTGTCGGCGGCGGCCTTGGCCGCATCCACGGCCGCATCGGCCGCGGCCATCTTCGCGCCGAGGATCTCGCGCGCGGACTCCCGGTCCACCGGGGTCCCGTAGGTGGCGAGCAGGGGCGAGGCGGCGACCACGGCCTGCACAGCCGCCGCAGGTGTCGGCGACATGAGCCCCTGTGGAGCGCGCAGACGCGTCCAGGCGACCGGGGTCGGCGCGCCCTTCTCGTTCATGACGGTCACGATCGCCTCGCCCGTGCCGAGTTCCTGCAGGACGCGCTCGAGGTCGTAACCCGACGTGGGGTACGTGCTCACCGTCGCGCGGAGCGCCTTCGCGTCATCCGGGGTGAACGCCCGCAGCGCGTGCTGGATGCGGGAGCCGAGCTGGCCCAGTACGTCGGACGGCACGTCCTTCGGCGTCTGCGTCACGAAGAAGACGCCGACGCCCTTCGAGCGGATGAGGCGCACGGTCTGCACGATCGCGCTCGTGAACGCTGTGGACGCGTCGCGGAAGAGAAGATGCGCCTCGTCGAAGAAGAACACGAGCTTCGGCTTGGCGGCATCCCCCACCTCGGGGAGGATCTCGAAAAGCTCCGCGAGCAGGTACATGAGAAACGTCGAGAACAACTCGGGTTTGTCGGCGATGCCCGGAACCTCGAGGAGCGAAATGATGCCGCGCCCGTCCGGCGCCGTGCGGAGGAAGTCGCGCACGTCGAACTCGGGCTCGCCGAAGAAGACGTCGGCGCCCCCGTCGGCGAAGGTGATGAGCTCCCGGAGGATGACGCCGGCCGTCGCGGACGAGAGCCCGCCGAGGCTCTTCAGCTCGGCCTTGCCGCCGTCGCTCGTCAGATACGTGAGGACGGCGCGGAGGTCCGAGAGGTCGACGAGCGGCAGGCCGTGCGCGTCGGCGTAATGAAAGACGAGGCCGAGGCTGGACTCCTGCGTCTCGTTGAGCCCGAGGACGCGGCTCAGCAGCAGCGGGCCGAACCCGGTGACCGTGGCGCGTACCGGCACCCCGGTGCCGATCCCGCCGAGGGCGAAGTACTCCGTGGCGGATGCCGCCGGCTCCCACGCCTGCCCGATCGCCTCTGTGCGGGCCAGGAGCTTCGGGCTGGACTCCCCCGCCGTCGCGACGCCGGTGAGGTCGCCCTTGATGTCGGCGGCGAACACCGGCACGCCCTTCGCCGCGAGCTGCTCGGCGAGCCCCTGCAGCGTGCGCGTCTTGCCCGTGCCGGTGGCGCCGGCGACGAGCCCGTGCCGGTTCGTCATGGCGAGCGGGATGCGGATCTGCGCGTCGCGGACCGCATCGCCGTTGACGAGCGCGCCGAGGTCGAGCGTCGCCTCGTCGAACGTGTAGCCCGCGACGATCCGGGCGACCTCGGTGGCGCCGAGCGGACCTGCCGCGTCGGTGGGCGCGGATGCTGCGGCCGGCGCGGGCTCTGCGGGCGCGGGCTCTGCGGTCACGGGCTCTGCGGGGGCGGGCTCTGCGGTCGGCGTCCCACCAGCGGCATCCCCCTGCGCCTTCGCGGCTTCGGCACGGGCTGCGGCCAGCGCAGCCTGCGCCTGGGCGAGTTTGAGTTCGGCCGCAGCGGCGGCGGCTTCGGCTTCGAGGCGGGCGAGTTCGGCAGCGGCTTCAGCGGCGCTCATGCGGTCAGCCTACCGAGAGCCGTCGCTCGCGTTCCCGGACGATCGGGACGATCATCGCGGCGGCGACCAGCAGGGTCGTCGCAACGCCGAGGACGAGCGCGCCGAGCGTGTCGGTGAGCCAGTGGGCATGCACCTGCGTGCGACTGAACGCCATGAGAAGCGTCCACGCCAGCCCGACGACGGCGACCCACACGCGAGGGAAGAGGATGACGGCGACCGTCGCGATCACCGCCGCGTTGGCGGTGTGCCCCGACGGGAATGATCCGTGGTCGGAGATGACGAGGATGTCCTCCGGTCGCACGCGCCCGAACAGCCCCTTGAGCAGCTGCACGAAGAGCGCACCGGCGATGGAGGCGACCAGGAAGAAGACCGCACCCCAGGGCCTCCGCGCGAGCGCGAGGAGCGCGGCGCCGACGAGCGGCACGATGTACGTCCCGACGACACCCGCACCGGCCACGTTCATGAACAGCGAAACCGGACGGATGCCAGGAAGGAACGTCGCCACGTAGGTGTTCCACCACGCGTCGAGGTCGATGAGCTCCGAGTCCGTCGACTCCACGGCGATGCCTGTGGCGACGGCGACGATGAGGAGGATCGCGCCGATCACCGCCAACCGCAGCCCGATGCCGATCTCGTGTTCATGGGTGGGCACTGTCATGCGCTCATCCTGTCCGACGCATCCACCCGGAACATCCCCCTTGCGCGGGGCACCACCGGCCGTCCGTTGTCACGAGTGCCTATGAACAGCCCCCGACCATGGGGCTTCCAGACCCCCTCCAGATGCGGCCGAATAGAATCAGGGCAGCGCGCCCGCGCCCCCACCCCGACCGACGAGGCCACCCATGACCCCGAAAGATGATGCCGGAAAGCGGACGAGCGGTAACCCCGCGACGCAGGCTCAGTTGAACCTCACCGTCAAGCAGCAGCGTGAACAGCAGAAGCAGCAGAAGCTCGCCGAGTATCAGCGCCAGCTCGCGAAGCGTCGCCGCACGAAGGCCACCTGGTGGATCGTCGGTGCCACCGCCGCTGTCCTCGTCATCGGTCTCGTCGTGGCGTCTGTTCTCCTGACCCCGCGTCCGGTCACCGTCGCCCGCGGCGACGGTGACGGCGCCGGCATCTCGGGTGTGCAGACCTTCGAGCACACCGCGAACCACGTCGAGGGCGTCGTCGACTACGAGCAGACCCCGCCGGCCGGTGGCGATCACAACGCTGTCTGGCTCAACTGCGGCGTGTACACGCAGCCCGTCCCGAACGAGAATGCCGTCCACGCGCTCGAGCACGGGGCCATCTGGATCACCTACGACCCCGCCCAGGTCGACTCGGCGGGAGTCGACGCGCTCGACCGTCAGCTGCCCTCCGATTACACGGTCCTCTCCCCGTACGAGGACATGGACACCCCGATCGCCGTCACGGCCTGGAACGCGCAGCTCAAGGTCGATTCCGTGGACGACCCGCGCATCGGCGAGTTCATCAAGGCCTACTGGCGCAACGTGAACGGTCCCGAGCCGGGCGCCGCGTGCACGGGAGCCCTGGACGCCCCCGGCAAGAAGTGACCACCGAGACCGTCGGCGACGAGCCGGTCACGGAGCGCACCCTCCCCCCGTGGTGGGTCGTGCTGCTCGTGGGGCTCGCCGTCGCGGCGGTCGCCTTCTCGATCGGTCGCTTCTCGACGTTCGGGATCGCCGGGTCGACCCCGGCAGAGGGATCAGCCGACGCCGGGTTCGCGCGCGACATGCAGATGCACCACGCGCAGGCCGTCGACATGGCGATGGCGATCTATGCGGAGACGGACGACGACGAGCTCCGCGCCCTCTCCTACGACATCGCGACGGGGCAGTCGTCCCAGCGCGGCGAGATGCTGGACTGGCTCGTGAGGTGGGGCCTGCCGCAGTACTCGGACAGCCCGATGGCGTGGATGGCGGCATCCGGCTCCGGACACGCCCACGGGGGCGCTGCCGGTGAGCCGCAGACGGACGAGCAGATCCGCGAGGCGATGGGCATGGCCTCCGAGGAGGAGCTGACCGAGCTGCGCGCTGCGACCGGCACCTCGGCGGACTGCCAGTTCCTCTCGCTCATGATCCGTCATCACGAGGGGGCGATCCCCATGGCCGAAGCCGTCCTCGAACTCGGCTCCGACGAGCGCGTGAAGACCGTGGCGGAGACGATGAAGAAGGGTCAGACCTTCGAGATCCAGGCCATGACCTCGATGCAGCAGCGCCTCGGCTGCAGCTGACACGCACGAACGCGAAGAGGGGGATGCCGGTGGCCACCGGCATCCCCCTCTTCTGTCGTTCGGGCGATCAGCCCTTCGTCGCCCCGGCCAGGAGGCCACGGACGAAGAAGCGCTGCAGCGCGAAGAACACGATCAGCGGGACGAGGATCGAGATGAACGTTCCCGCGGACTGCAGGAACCACTTGTTGCCCCACGTACCGGACAGCGAGTTCAGCGCCTGAGTGATCGGCAGCGCACCCGGCGACGCGAAGATCGTCGCCACGAGCAGGTCGTTCCAGACCCAGAGGAACTGGAAGATGCCGAACGAGGCGATCGCGGGTGCGGCCAGCGGCAGGATGATCCGGAAGAACACCTGGCCGTGTCCGGCCCCGTCCACGCGCGCAGCTTCGATGATCTCGCCCGGGATCTCGGCGATGAAGTTGTGCAGCATGAACGTCGCCAACGGGAGAGCGAAGATCGCGTGCGCGATCCACACGCGGGCGAAGCTGTAGTCCACTTCGTTCAGACCGAAGCCCGGGAAGATCGGCACGTCGTTGATGCTCAGGCCATCCGAGAACAGGCTGAGCAGCGGCACGAGGGCCATCTGCAGCGGAACGATCTGGAGGGCGAAGACGAACACGAACAGTGCGCTGCGCCCCTTGAAGTCGATCCATGCGAAGGCGTAGGCCGCGAGGGCCGCCATGACGATCGGGAAGACCGTCGCGGGGATCGTGATCGCGAGCGAGTTGACGAACGCCGAGGCGAGGGTCGTGGACGTACCGCCGGCGTTGAGCGCCTGCATGTAATTGTCGAGGGTGAACTTCGGGTCGGTGAACGCCGTCCACCATCCGCTCGACTGCGTCTCGGCGCCGGGGCGCAGTGACGTGACGAACAACCCGAAGGTCGGGATCGTCCAGAAGATGGCGATGATGACGGCCGCGATGGTCGCGCCCTTCGACGTCAGCTTCTTGTGGGCGATCGCTTCGTTGCGACGGGTGTCGCGCGCGACCTGGCGCGCGGTGCGGGTGTCGACCGGCCGTGCCGGAGCTGCAACGGTCATCAGCGGATTTCCTTCTGCTTGGCCATCGATCGGGCGTTGTAGACGATCAGGGGCAAGACGAACAGGAACAGCACGACGGCGAGCGCGGACGAGTGTCCGAAGCTCTGGAACCGCTGCTGCTGGTTGACCATCTCGAAACCGAGGACGGTCGTGTCATCGCGACCACCGGTCATGACGGCGACGATGTCGTAGACCTTCAGCGAGGCGATCGTCACCGTCGTGAGCACCACGATCAGCGATGAGCGGATGCCGGGGACCGTGACGTTGCGGAAGCGCTGCCAGGCGTTCGTGCCGTCGAGTTCAGCCGCTTCCATCTGCTCGGTCGGAACCGCCTTGATCGCCGCAGACAGGATGACCATGGCGAACCCGGTCTGGGTCCAGATGAACACGACGAGGAGCATGAGGGTGTTCAACACCGGCTTGATCGCGAGCCACTGGATCGGGTCTCCGCCGAACGCCGTGACGATCGCGTTGAGGAGACCGATCTGGTCGCCCTGACGCGCGTCGTACATGAACTTCCAGATGATGCCGGCACCGACGAACGAGATCGCGACGGGCATGAAGACGAGCACCTTCAGGAGCTTCTCACCGCGGGCACGATCGATGAAGACCGCGTACGCGAGACCGATCACGACCGAGATCGTCGGCGCCAGAAGGGCCCACAGGATCGTGTTGACGATCGAGGCCGTCCCGGTCGGGTTCGTGAACACCCAGATGTAGTTCTCCATGCCGACGAACTCGTCGCCGGTCTTGTTGAAGAAGGACTTGAAGATGGTCGCGATCGCCGGGTAGACGAGACCGAGGATGAGCATGATGCTCGCGGGGGCCATGAAGAGGATGAGCTGGAACAGGTATCCCGCGCCCTGGCGGGAGCGGAAGTCCGCGAAGAAGAGCAGGGCTCCGACGAGGAGGGCGATGGCCACGACGTAGACGACAGCGTTGGCGTACGGACGCAGCAGCATGAAGGCGAGCACCGGGATCACCAGGCAGGCGACGAGCCGCATGATGAAGTAGCCGCGCCCGGGGCGGGGAGCGAACTCGATGAGCACCAGGATGATCCCCACCACGAGGGCGAACACCACGAGGATGACGGGGATCTGGATGAGGGGGTTCATCGCGCCCAGCCACAGGAAGAAGCTGTTCAGCGAGAAGCCGATGGTGACGCGGGAGGACTCTTCGCTCGATGCGGTGAAGACGAGCAGCAACGCGACGACGGCGATCAGAATGAAGCCCACGGCGACGACGATCTTCGTGATCGATCGCCCCTTGGGGTCTTGGGCATGGGTGGTGACGGCGAGTTCGGTGTCGACAGGCCTGTCGACGGTCGTCTGGGACATGCGGGTTCCCTTCTGGGTACAGCGGCGTACCCAAGCGGTACGGACGGGAGAAGCGGGGTCGGGCTTGTTCAGCCCGACCCCGCTCGGCTCAGCCGATCGTCAGGCGACGATCAGTTCTCGTAACCGGCCTGGATGTCGGAGAGCACCGAGTCGGTGTCCTTGCCGTCGATCCAGTCGACCATGCCCTTCCAGAACGAGCCCTGACCCACCGTGGCGGGCATCAGGTCGGATGCGTCGAAGCGGAGGACCGTGGAGTCGTCCTGCAGCGTCGTCATCGCTTCCTTCAGGAACTCGCTCGAGGCGAGGCTGGGGTCGGCCTTCTTGTTGGCCGAGATGACGCCGCCGAGCTTGACGCGGGCGTCAGCGAACTCGGGCGATGCCATGAAGGCCAGGACCTTCTGGGTCGACTCGTCGTCCGAGAAGCCGGCGACGAACTCGCCGCCGCCCTCGATCTGAAGCTCACCCTCGGTGTAGCCGGGCATGATGAACGCGTAGACGTCACCGTCGGGCGCGACCTCGGGGGTGTTGCCGTCCTTGGTCTTCACGTCAAGGAAGTTCGCCGACAGGAACGAAGCCTGGTGGGTGAGGGCGCAGTCGCCGCTCGCCACTGCCGCCGCCACGTCGCCGAACGCCGTCGAGTTGATGCTCTTGACGTCGCCGTAGCCCGCGTTGACGTAGTCCGGGTTCAGCAGGATGTCGCCGACCGCGTCGAACGCCTTCTTGATCTCGGGGTCGGTGAACTTCACATCGCCCGCGACCCACTTGTCGTAGACGTCTGCACCGGACTGGCGGAGGACGAGGTCCTCGACCCAGTCCGTGCCCGGCCAACCGGAGGCCGCCTCGGACGAGAAGCCCGCGCACCAGGCAGGCTTGCCGGTGGTCTCGACGATCTTGTCCGTAAGGGCGATCATCTCGTCCCACGTCTTGGGCGCTTCGACGCCCCACTCAGCGAACTGCTTCGGCGAGTACCAGACGTACCCCTTCAGGTTCGCGAGCATGGGAGCCGCGTAGAAGGTGTCGTCGAACGTGCCGTACTTCTTCCAGTCCGGCGACCAGTTGGCGTCGACCGCAGTCTCCACGTCCTCCGGAGCCTTGAGGACCTTGCCAGTGTCGACAAGGGTCTTCAGGAGACCGGGCTGCGGGACGACCGCGATGTCGGGGGCGTCGCCGCCGGTCACCTTGGTGACGATGTTGCCCTCGAACGACTTGTCGCCGACGTACTCGACCTTGATGCCGGTGTCCTTGGTGAACTGATCGAAGGACTTGTTGAGGGCGTCTGCCTCGCCGCCCGTGATGCCGCCGGAGATGCGGACGGTCTTCTTGGCCTCTCCGCCGCCGCCGTTTCCGGTGCCACCTTCTGCACACCCTGCCAGCATCAATGCGGCTGCGCCGAGAAGGGCGACGGGTGCAAGAAGACGGTATCGCTGTGACAATGCCATGTACTTCTCCTCTTTCGGGATCATCGTCCGCCCAGAGGAGCCTTGGCCGCATCCTTGGGGAACCGATTCCAGGACAACCTACTGTCCGGAACGCCCTCTGCACAACTGCGAAATATCAAGGTTCTGCAACCATTGTCGTTTCGGTTAGGATCAGCGTGGGAGCGGTACCATTCAGCGGTCATGGAACCGGTTCCCTTCGGCCGTTCGAGCGACTACCCTTAGTCCTCGACCGATGGGGACGGCCGAGACCAGGTCGAGGAGGACCGATGAGCACCATCGCCGACGTCGCGCGCGAAGCCGGCGTCTCCAAGGCCACGGCGAGCCGCGCCCTGACCGGCAGCCCTCAGGTCTCCCCCGCCACCCGTGAGCGTGTGAGCGAGGCAGCGCAGCGCCTCGGCTACGTTCCGTCGACGAGCGCCGTGAGCCTGGCCACCGGCCGCACGCGCAATGTGGGCGTCGTGCTGCCGCACGTCAACCGCTGGTTCTTCGCAGAAGTCCTGGAGGGCATTCAGGCAGCCCTCCTCGAACGCGGCCTCGACCTCACGCTCTACGACGCGACGCCCGGGAGCGCGGGCCGCGAGCGGGTCTTCACCGAGTTCCTCGCGCGCAAACGTTTCGACGGGGTCATCGCCGTGGGTCTCGAACCCGCCGCCAGCGAGCTCGAGGCGCTGCTCTCCCTCGACCGCCCCGTCGTCAGTGTCATCGGTACGGAAGACAGGACGAGCCTCGTCGCGCTCGACGACGCGCACGCGGCGGCGCTGGCGACATCCCATCTCGTCTCCCTCGGACACCGGCGCATCGCGTTCCTCGGCGGCACATCCGCGTCCCACTGGCCCCATGTCGAGTCGGCTCGCTACGAGGGGTACGAGCGCGAGATGCGCGAGTCGGGCCTCGCCGAGCATACGACGCGCACCCCCGCCGAGTTGTCGATGCCCGCCGGGTACGAGGCAGCCGTCGACCTGCTCAGCGACCCGTCGAATCGCCCCACCGCGATCGTCGGCGCATGCGACGAGGTCGCGATCGGCGCCATCATCGCCGCGCGCCGCCTCGGCATCCTCGTTCCGTCAGATCTCAGTGTCGTCGGCATCGACGATCACGTGAACGCCGAGATGTTCGCCCTCACGACCCTCCGACAGGTCCCTCGGGAACAGGGCGCGACGGCGGTCGAACTGCTGACTCGCCACTTGGACGACCCGACGCTCGCACCGGTCACCGTCTCGATCCGGCCGCGCCTCGTCGTCCGGAACTCGACCGCTGCCCCGTCGGGAGCGACGCCCGCAGCGGTACGGGACTTCGGGCTCTCGCGCGTCCCGAACGACGCCTGACCATCCCGCGCCGACGCCGTTAACGCCGGAAGGCTCCGGATGCCGTGGCATCCGGAGCCTTCCAGTGAAGGGATTCGCCTTACTTGACGGAAACCGTCGCGCCGGCGGCCTCGAGGGCCTCCTTGGCCTTGTCGGCAGCTTCCTTGTTCGCGCCTTCGAGCACGGCCTTGGGAGCACCGTCGACGACGGCCTTGGCCTCGCCGAGGCCGAGCGAGGTGAGCTCGCGGACGACCTTGATGACCTGGATCTTCTTGTCGCCGGCAGCCTCGAGGATGACGTCGAAGGAGTCCTTCTCCTCAACCTCTTCAGCAGCAGCGCCACCGCCGGCACCGGCGACGGCGACGGGGGCAGCAGCGGTGACGTCGAACTTCTCCTCGAACGCCTTCACGAACTCGCTGAGCTCGACGAGGGTCAGGCCGGCGAACTGCTCGAGCAGCTCCTCGGTGGAAAGCTTCGCCATGATGTATCTCCTAGATAAATGGGGGTTTGTGTAAAAGAGCTCGCTCGTCGCTTACGCGGCGTCAGCGGTCTCCAGCTTTTCGCGAAGCGCGTCGATGGTGGCGGCAGCCTTGCCCATCGTCGCCTTCATCATGCCCGCAGCCTTCGCCAGCAGAACCTCACGGCTCTCGAGCGAGGCGTACTTGTTGACCTCGTCGGCAGTGAGGGCGTTGCCCTCGAAGATGCCGCCCTTGATCACGAGAAGCGGGTTGGCCTTGGCGAAGTCACGAAGAGCCTTGGCAGTGGCGACGAAGTCACCGTGCACGAAAGCAACGGCCGAGGGACCCTTGAGGTCCTCGTCCAGTGCAGTGATCCCCGCGTTGTTCGCGGCGATCTTGGTCAGCGTGTTCTTCACCACGGCGTACTGCGCGTCCTGACGGATGTCGTTGCGCAGCTGCTTGAGCTGGGCAACCGTCAGACCGCGGTACTCGGTCAGCAAGACGGCGTTCGAGTCCTCGAAGTTCTTCGTGAGCTCGGCGACCGATGCATCCTTCTGCGCCATGGTCACTCCTTGATGTGTACGAGACGTCCCGCGGCAGCGGGACATCGACCTCGACGGTCGGGCTGCATGAGAAAAGCTCCGGCGCAAGCGCACGGAGCTTTGAGCCCGGTTTCCCGGAAGTCTGTCGTACACCTGCGTGGGCCTCTGCGATGCAGAGCTTCGATCGTGTGCGCATGCGCACGGCGATGACCGACGGTCTTTGGCTTGTCCCCAGTGTACGTTCCCCCGCGCCGCGCGCCAAATCCCGGCATCCGCAGGTTCAGCGCCCCCGGCGCCGGGCGCGAGGGCGCTGACATCGACGGGCGCTCTCACGCCCCGGCGCCGGACGATTGCGGCGAGGCGTCAGCGGGCGCTGAAGGCGGCGTCGAACGCGGCGGCGGCCGGCTCGTAGGTCGACAACCGGCGGACGAATGCAAGGGCTTCGGGGGCACCGACGAGACGATCCATCCCGGCGTCCTCCCACTCGACAGAGAGCGGTCCCGTGTAGCCGATCGCGTTCAGCATGCGAAATGCGTTCTCCCACGGGACATCGCCATGTCCGGTTGAGATGAAGTCCCAACCTCGTCGCGGATCAGCCCAGGCCAGGTGCGACGACAGCCGCCCGTTCCTGCCATTGCCCAGGCGCTTCTTCGTGTCCTTGCAGTGCACGTGGATGATGCGGTCCTGGAAGTCCCACAGGAACGACACCGGGTCCAGATCCTGCCAGACCATATGACTGGGATCCCAGTTCAGCCCGAATGCCTCGCGATGCCCGATCGCTTCCAGCGCACGATGTGTCGTCCAGTAGTCGTAGGCGATCTCGGAGGGGTGCACCTCGTGAGCGAAGCGCACACCCACCTCATCGAAGACGTCGAGGATCGGATTCCATCGGGCGGCGAAATCCTCGTAGCCGGCATCCACCATGCCCTGAGAGGCGGGCGGGAACATCGCCACGTACTTCCAAATGGACGAGCCGGTGAACCCGGTCACGATCTCCACGCCGAGCTTCGCCGCCATCCGCGCGGTGTCCTTCATCCCCTCGGCGGCACGGCGTCGGACGCCCTCGGCATCACCGTCGCCCCACACCCGGTCGGACAGGATGTCGCGGTGACGCTGGTCGATCGGATCGTCGCACACAGCCTGCCCGCCCAGATGGTTCGCGATCGCGTGCACCTGTAGTCCGTTGCGGTCGAGGATCTCTCGCCGACTGCGAACATAGGCGGCATCGTCCCACCGGGACACGTCGAGGTGGTCGCCCCAACAGGCGATCTCCAGGCCGTCGTAGCCCCATTCCCCCGCCAGGCGCGCCACCTCGTCGAAGGGGAGGTCTGCCCACTGACCAGTGAAGAGAGTAATCGGTCGCGACATTGCGAATCCTTTCTCGGTGCGGGCACGCCCGCGTGTCAATCGTTCGTCTGCACCCAGCGGCTATCGGCCGCGGAGCTGCGTTCCACCGCGTCCAAGACGCGCTGCACGTGGAGACCGTCCGCGAATGACGGGCGGGGAGATGATGCCCCGGCGATCGCCGTCGTGAAGTCGAGGACTTGATGCGAGAAGCCGTGCTCGTATCCGAGCATGTGCCCGGTCGGCCACCACGGCGCGAGGTACGGGTGGTCGTGCTCGGTGACGAGGATGCGACGGAAGCCCAACTCGGTCTCGGGTGCGGTCGCGTCGTAGAACTCGAGCTCGTTGAGCCGCTCGAGGTCGAAGGCCAGCGCTCCGCGCGTACCCGAGACCTCGACACGCAGCGCGTTCTTCCGCCCCGTCCGATAACGGCTCGCCTCGAACGACGCCAGGGCTCCGGAGTTGAGTCGGCCGGTGAAGAACGCCACGTCGTCGACGGTGACCCTCCCGCGCTCGGCGCTCGCGGTGCCCGAGAGTCCGACGCTCTCTCCGAGGAGCGGACGCTCGTCGACCAGGGTCTCGACGATTCCCGAGACGCTGTCGATCGTCTGGCCGGTGATGAACTCAGCCAGGTCGACGGCGTGCGCCCCGATGTCGCCGAGCGATCCCGACCCTGCTTTGGCCCTGTCGAGGCGCCACGTCATCGGGGCCTCCGGATCCATCAGCCAATCCTGCAGATACTCCGCGCGCACCTGACGGACCTCGCCGATGCGGCCGTCCGCCACGAGACTGCGGGCGAAAGTGGCGGCGGGCACCCGACGGTAAGTGAAGCCGACCATGGCCCGGATGCCGCGGGCTTCGGCGCGGGCCGCCGCATCCGTCATCGCCTCGGCCTCGGCGACCGAGTTCGCCAGGGGCTTCTCGCACAGGACGTGCTTGCCCGCCTCGAGCGCGGCGATCGCGATCTCCGCGTGGGTGTCACCCGGGGTGACGATGTCGACGACATCCACATCATCGCGGGCGATCGTCTCCCGCCAGTCTGTGGACGACTCCGCCCACCCCCACTTCGCCGCCGCAGCCGCGGTGGTCGCGTCGTCCCGGCCGGTCACGACCTGCATGACGGGGTCGAGGGGGAGGTCGAAGAATCGGGGCGCGACCCGCCAGCCCTGTGAATGTGCGGCTCCCATGAAGCCATGACCGATCATCGCGACCCGGAGTGTTCCCGTCATGTCGGAGTCCTCTCGAAGAAGATGGGGGCGCCCACGCACCGGGCGCCCCCGTTGATGATCACTCGAACGCGAGATCGATGTACTGCTTCACGTTGTCCTTCGTCACGACCGGCGCGTCGAGGACGATCCGGTTGGGGATGCCGGGGGTCACGATGTCTCCCAGAGTCTTGCTCTGGGCGATGAGGCGAGCGAGGGCGACGCCGTCCGCGGCCTGCGTGGACGGGTAGATGACCGTCGCCTTCAGCACGCTGTCGTCGGCCTCGATGGCCTCCATCGCGGCCTTGCTACCCGCACCGCCCATCATGAAGAACTCGTCGCGGCCGGCGGACGCGACGGCGGCGAGGACACCGATGCCCTGGTCGTCGTCGTGATTCCAGATGGCGTCGATCTTCGGGTTGGCCGAGAGCAGCTGAGATGCCGCCGACTCACCTCCGGCGACAGTGAAGTCGGCCGCGACACGCGCGTTGACCTCGAGTCCGCAGTCCTTGAGCGCGTCGGCGAAGCCCTGCGAGCGATCCTGCGTCAGCGGGAGCGAGTCGATGCCGGCGATCTCGGCGACCACTGCATCGGACTTCCCGTCGAGCTGCTCGCAGACATAGGTGCCGGCTGAGACGCCCATTCCGTAGTTGTCCCCGAGGATCGTCGCACGCGCGGCGAAGGGGCTCGAGAACTCGCGGTCGACGTTGATGACGGGGATACCGGCATCCATCGCCGCGATCGCGGCTTCGGTGAGTGCGGCGCCGTCGGTCGGCAGCAGGACGATGGCGTCGACCTTGTCGTTGACGAACGTCTCGACAGCGGCGATCTGGGCGATGGGGTCGTTCGTGCCCTCTGCCGTCTTGAGCTCTACGTCATCGAAGCTCGCGGCGGCGTCGGCCGCGCCCGAGTTGATCGCGCCGAGCCAGCCGTGGTCGGCGGCGGGCCCGGAGAACCCGATCGTGACCGTGTCCCCGCTCTGCGCGTTCTCCTCGCTGGTGGTGCCCTGCTTCTCGGCGCCGTTCTCGCCTGCCCCGGTCCCCGTGCAGCCGGCCAGCAGGCCGATCGCGGAGAGGGCGGCGACGCCGGTCAGAACGAGGCGCGTCCGCGCCGTCATGCGTGAGCGCATGTCTTCCTCCTTGAATGTGATGCAGCTCTGGTGTGAAGGGCCAGCACACCCTCTGCGTCGGTACGCACACGAGGAGGGTCAGCGCTGACGGGATGAACATAACAGAAGGGATGCTGTAGTGGTCACCTTTTGTTTTCGGCCCGTCATAAGTTCCAGGGGCTTGAGACAAGCGGAATGCGGGCGGTGAGGCGGCTCGAGCGCGACGAGAGCGACGTTCATCCCCGCAAATGCCGCTCGCGGTCCGAGCAGGGCGCATGTTATGTTCACCGCGTGATCAAAGTCGACCATGAATCGTCATTACTTGACATGCGCGGCGTGACGAAGGCATTTGCGGGCGTGCGCGCTCTGCGTGGCGTCGACCTCGAGGTGCGCCCCGCCGAGGTCCACTGCGTCCTCGGCCAAAACGGCGCGGGCAAGTCGACGCTGATCAAGACGATCGCCGGTGTGCACCGCCCTGACGCCGGCGAGATCAGGTGGAACGGCGAGCTGGTCGACATTCCAGACCCCGACGCGGGCCTGGCCCTCGGCATCGCGACGATGTACCAGGAACTCGATGTCGTCGACGGCCTGACCGTCGCAGAGAACATCTTCCTCGGGCATGAACTCTCCCGCGGCGGCTTCACGCGGCGCGGCGAGGCCGCCCGGCGCACGCGCGAGCTGCTGCGTCGGCTCGGCCATGCGTCGCTGTCGCCCCACGCCGAGGTCGGTCAGTTGAGCGCCGCCAACAAGCAGATCGTCGCGATGGCGAGGGCTCTCTCCCACGACGTCAAACTCATCATCATGGACGAACCGTCGGCCGTCCTCGACAGCCACGAAGTGCAGAACCTCTTCGGCGTCGTGCGCGAGCTGACCGCCGCCGGCATCGCCGTCGTCTACATCACGCACCGACTCGAGGAGATCCGCCAGATCGGCGACCGCATCACCGTCCTCAAGGACGGACGCACCACCGCGACGGGTCTGCCCGTCGCGGACACTCCGACACCGGAACTGATCCGACTGATGACGGGGCGCGACGTCGCCAACGTCTTTCCCCCCTCCTCTCCCGTGCGTTCTGGCGCGGAGGTGGTGCTCGACGTCCGAGACCTCTCGCTCCGGGGTGTGTTCGAGGGCGTCTCCTTCGAAGTGCGCGCCGGGGAGGTGGTCGGTCTCGCCGGTCTCGTGGGGTCCGGGCGGTCGGAGATCCTCGAAACGGTCTACGGCGCTCGACGTGCGACCTCCGGGAGCGTGCGCGTCGCCGGCCGTGCACTCCGGCGAGGTTCCGTCGTCGACGCCGTCTCGGCCGGAGTGGGCCTCTCACCCGAGGAACGCAAAAGCCAGGGCCTCGTCCTCGACGAGCCCATCGCTATGAACGTGACCCTGCCGTCGATGACGAGATTCGCCCGCGGCGGCTTCCTCGACTTCCGCAGTGAGCGTGCTGCGGCTCGTGAGCAGATCGAGGCCCTCGAGCTGCGCCCCGCTGATCCCGACCGAGCCGCCCGGACCCTCTCGGGCGGAAACCAGCAGAAGATCCTGCTCGCGCGCTGGCTGATCCACGGCACGCGGGTCCTCCTCCTCGACGAGCCCACTCGCGGGGTGGATGTCGGGGCCCGCGCCGAGATCTACGCACTCATTCGTCGACTGGCCGCCGAAGGAAACGCGGTCGTCGTCGTCTCCAGCGAGATCGAGGAGGTGATCGGCCTGGCGGACACAGTCCTCGTCATCGCCGAAGGCCGCATCCTCTCCACCCTCCCCGCCTCCCAGATCGATGAGCACGGTGTGCTCGACCTCGTCATGAAAGGAACCGCCGCGTGAGCGAGCAGACCACCGCCGGGGCGGACACCCCGCTGAGCCCTACCGACCCACCCCTCACGGCCTCGACCATCACCACCGAGGACACACCCCTCTGGCGACGTGTCCTCTCAGGTTCCGTGGGTCGCAACATGGGCCTCGTCCTCGCGCTCCTCGTTCTGGTGATCGTCGGCGCCGCGTCCGCCCCCGACACCTTCCTCGGGCTCTCGAACATCATGGTGATCCTGCGCCAGGCATCCATCGTGGGTGTCATCAGCGTCGGGATGACCCTCGTGATCATCGCCGGCGGAATCGACCTCTCCGTCGGCTCGGTGCTGGGTCTCGCGTCGGTGGTCGGGGCACTCGCGGCGGTGCAGGACCTCGCTGACCAGACCCACTGGATCGTGATGGTCCTCGTCGCTCTGGCTGTGGGCGTGTTTGCGGGGTTCCTGAACGGGATCGTGATCGCCTACGGCAATGTCGTGGCCTTCATGGCGACTCTCGCGATGCTCGTGGGAGCACGCGGCTTCGCTGAGATCCTCGCGAACCGGCGGACGTTGCAGGTGGGTGGGCAGCGGGAGTTCATCACGTTCATGAACCTCGACATCCTCGGCGTAGACATGCTGATCTGGATCTTCCTGATCGTCTCCGTCCTCGGCTGGATCCTCTTGAATCGCACGACCTTCGGGCGCCGCACCGTCGCGATCGGCGGCAACCGGGAGGCGGCGCGGCTCGCCGGCATCAACGTGAAGCGCCACGTCATGTACCTCTACGCGCTCTCCGGCCTGTGCGCGGGCATCGCCGGTGTCATGATCCTCGGCCGCACGACTGCAGGGGCGTCGGTGAACGGACAGCTCCTCGAGCTCGACGCGATCGCCGCGGTCGTCGTCGGCGGAACGCTGCTGATCGGCGGGCGAGGCACCGTGACGGGCACGGTGTTCGGTGTGCTGATCTTCGCGACGCTCACGAACGTGTTCGTCCAGAACAACCTCTCGTCTTCGGTGCAAGCGGTCGCGAAGGGCGTCATCATCGTGATCGCGGTGCTCCTGCAGCAGAGGTTCTCCCGACCGGCGGGTCGCGCGTCCTGATGAGCCGACGCCCGGACGCCACCGTGGACGGTGTCGTCCGGGCGGCGGTCATAGGACGGCGGTGCAGAATCGACCGACGTCGACGCGTGTGCTCGACCGCATGACCTGGAAGAAGTGACCGATGAGCGATTCCCCCCTTTTGGCCCCCGGCGCCAGTGAGCTCTTCCAACTGCTGCGTGACGGATCGCCTCGCACCCGGGCGGAACTGGCGAAGTCGACGGGCCTGGCCCGGTCGACGATCGCCGCGAGAGTGGACGAGCTCATGCGCATGGGTCTCGTCACCGCAGTAGCCGACAAGGTGTCGACCGGCGGACGGCCACCGTCGCAGTTCGCGCTCAACCCCGCGGCGAAGGTCGTGATCGCCGCGGATCTCGGCGCATCGCACGCGACCGTCGCCATCAGCGACCTCGCCGGAACCGTCCTTGCTGAATCGTCAGAGCGAATCGACATCGCCGACGGGCCGGACGCCGTCCTCGGATGGCTCCTCGACGGGGCGCGACGCCTCCTCGCCGACGTCGGACGCGACGACGCTTCCGTCGCTGCGATCGGGATCGGCGTCCCGGGTCCCGTCGAGCATTCCAGCGGCAGGCCGTCCAACCCGCCGATCATGCCGGGGTGGGACAGGTTCGACATCCCGGGCTGGCTGCAGGAACACATCGCCGTGCCCGTCCTCGTCGACAACGACGTCAACATGATGGCGCTCGGTGAACGCGCCGGGGCATGGCCCTCCGTGGACAACCTGCTGTTCGTGAAGATCGCCACCGGGATCGGCGCCGGACTCGTCTCCGACGGCCATCTCCAGCGGGGGGCGCAGGGCGTCGCCGGTGACATCGGGCACGTCCACGTCGCGCGCGGCGGTGACGTGCCCTGCACCTGCGGCAACCGCGGATGCCTGGAGGCACTCGCGTCGGGCCCGGCGATCGCACGCAACCTGCGGGGAATCGGCGTCGAGGCGCACACCGCGAGCGACGTCGTCGAACTCGTCAAGCGCGGCAACGTGGAAGCCATTCAGGCGGTCCGTCAGGCGGGTCGGGACATCGGCGAGGTGCTCACCACGTGCGTGAGCCTCGTCAACCCGTCCATGATCGCCATCGGAGGCTCGATGGCTCGCGTCGGAGAGCACCTCATCGCGGGCGTGCGAGAGGTCGTCTACGCCCGATCCGCGCCCCTCGCGACAGCGCATCTGTCCATCGTCCAGTCCGCGACCGGCGCGGAGGCCGGCGTCCTCGGCGCGGGCATGCTGGCTGTCGAGCACGCGCTCTCACACGACGTCCTCGCTTCATCCCCGGTACGGGTCTGACCAACCCCGCGAGCGCGCGGCGGGTCGGGGCGGGCGTGCGGGAGGGGCGACTTAGGATCGTCAGGTGACCCCTCAACTCGCTGCCCGGATCGTCGCGGACTCCCGCGACCGGGTCGCGTGGCTGCGGGCACGCTCGCGCGGGATCACCGCCACGGACGTGGCATCGCTCACGAGCGAGCGGTCCATTCCCCGCGCTGCGGAAGCGAAACTCAACGGGTCGGGCTTCAGCGGCAACGCGTACACCGACCACGGCCGGCGCCGCGAGCCTGAGATCGCCGCGTGGGTCGCGGCGACCCACGGCATCCTGCCCTCGTCGGCCCTCTTCCACGCCGAGGTCGAGAAGCGGCACCTCGCGACTCCCGACGGGATCATGGTGGATGCCGCGGGCCGAGTGGTCCTCGCCGAGATCAAGACGACCAACAAGACCTGGAAGTCGATCCCCCGCACCTACATGCGCCAGGTCTGGTGGCAACAGCATGTCCTCGGCGCCGAGCGCACCCTCGTCGTCTGGGAGGAGCACCAGGACTTCGTCCCCCTCCGAGACGAACCGCGCTGCGCCTGGATCGACCGCGACGAGGCCGAGATCGGTTCCCTCGTGCGCCTGGCGACCTCGCTGATCGACGAGCTCTACCACCGCACGACCGGCAACACGCCGCCCCGCCGCCAAGAAGCGGCACCGGCCAGTCGCCGCGAGCAGCTGCGCGAGCGCGACATCTTCCGCGCCCTCGCTCTGGCTGACTGAGCAGTACCTTCCGGCCCGGGTGCGCCCGGACTCGTCCGCGCGCCCGCGCACCGATAGTTGACACGGATCAAGCATCGGCATATAGTTGACTTCGCTCAATCTTTGACGTGCGTCAACCATCTGGAGAAGTACATGACCACCACCGCTCCGACCCGAAATCGGGTGCTGGCCCCCCTGTCGGGCCTCCTCCTCGGCATGTTCGTGTCGATGATCGCCTCGACCGTCGTGTCGACCTCGCTCCCGGTGATCATCCACGATCTGCAGGGTGACCAGGGCGCCTACACCTGGGTCGTCACCGCCACACTCCTCACGACCGCCATCTCGACCCCGATCTGGGGCAAGCTCTCCGACCTGATGGGGCGCAAGGCGCTCTACCAGATCGCGCTCGTGATCTTCGTCCTCGCGACGGCCGCCGCCGGCTTCGCGCAGGACACGACCACCCTCATCGCCTTCCGTGCCGTGCAGGGCATCGGTGCCGGCGGTCTCGCCGCGCTGAGCCAGGTGCTCATGGCCGACATCATCAGTCCTCGCGAGCGCGGGCGCTACATGGGCCTGTTCGGCGCCGTCATGGCCGTGGCCACCGTCGGCGGCCCGCTCCTCGGTGGTGTCATCACCGACGGCTTCGGATGGCGTTGGAACTTCTTCGTCTCCCTGCCCATCGCGGTGCTCGCACTGCTCATGGTGCAGCGGACGATCCCGGCATCCGCCCCGTCGACGCGTCGCGCGAAGATCGACTACCTGGGCATCGTGCTTCTCTCGACCGCGGTCTCGCTCCTGCTGATCTGGGTCACGAACGCCGGTCGGAACTTCGAATGGTGGGGCATGGAGACCATGCTCATGGTGGGCGGCGCGATCCTCGCCGCCGCACTGTTCGTCGTCGTCGAGTTCCGCACCGCGGAGCCCCTCGTGCCGCTGACCCTCTTCCGCGACCGTACGTTCACCCTCGCGGTGATCGCCTCGATCGCCACCGGCATCGCGATGTTCGGCGCGTCTGTCTTCCTCGGTCAGTACATGCAGATGGCGCGGGGAGCGACCCCGACCGAAGCTGGCCTTATGACGATCCCGATGATCGCCGGCCTGCTGCTCTCGTCCGTCGGCGTCGGCGCTCTCATCACGCGCTACGGCCACTGGAAGCCGTACCTCGTCGTTGGCAGCATCCTGCTCACCACCGGCGCCGCTCTCCTGTCGACCATCCACTACGACACCGACTTCTTCCTCGTCTCGGTCTACATGTTCCTGCTCGGAGCAGGTGTCGGCATGACGATGCAGAACCTCGTGCTGGCCGTCCAGAACAGTGCGAAGCCGAGCGAGATCGGCGTCGCCAGCTCAGGCGTCACGTTCTTCCGGAGCCTCGGCGGTACCGTCGGCGTCTCGCTCATGGGCGCAGCCCTCGGCACCCGGGTCGCGGACCTGTTCGGCGACTCGCAGGCTCGGATCGGCGCCGCGCTCGGATCGCTCGGGGCGGAAGGCGCCACCTGGGCGAAGCAGCTGACCTCGGGCACGCTCCCGAAGGTCTCGGCCATGCCCGAAGCGCTGCGAGTGATCGTCGAGGACATCTACGCGCAGGGCATCTCGCACGCGTTCCTCATCGCGGTGCCCTTCGGCATCCTCAGCATCGTCGCGGTCATCTTCCTGCCGAACCGGTCGCTCAGCACGATGACCACCGCCGAGCGTCGGAACGCTTCGGAAGCCGACTTCGCAACCGTGTCGGTTCCCGCCGGGATGGAGTCTCTGACAGCAACGGGAACGGTTCCGGTGGCTGCCTCGGACGCACCCGACGCCGAGGCTGACACGTCCGCTCGTCGATAAGATGGCGGAGATGTCCACGCAGTCCGATCGAGAGGCGCGCACCCTCGCGGTGCGCGCCCTCGAGGGCGAGTTCAGCGACCTGATCGCCCTGTTCCGCCGGCGCATCACCGAGAACGCCAACCGCGTGAGCCCGGGCATGCTGCCCGGTGCCTACAAGGTCTTCACGACGATCGTGCGGCATGAGCCGGTCACGCAGTCCGCGCTGGCGGAGATGCTCATCCTCGACAAGGGCCAGATGAGTCGAACGGTGCGCGAGCTCACCGACATGGGTCTCATCGAGCGGACACCCGATCCCAAGGACGGGCGATCGAGTCTGCTGTCGGCGACCGAGCACGGCCGGGAGCGCCTGGCCGATGCCCGCGGACCTCAGGAGGGCGCACTCCTCGAAGCGCTCAGCGACTGGCGCGTCGAAGACATCGAGAACCTCGCTCACCTGCTCCACGCCCTCGTCGCGGGATCCCGGCCGGACGGCGACCTGACCGCCTGAGCGCTCGCGGATGCCGCACGTCGGGCTTCTCGCTCCGGTGATGCCGGCGTAACACCGTCGAGACAATGACGCGCTTGACTGGTCATCCACCGAGCACCCCCCGCGCCCGCCGCCGAGCGCAGGTGAGAAGGAGCAGCCGATGCGATTCCGGCCGCTGCGTTCCGCAGCCCCCAGCGCAACCGAGGTCGTCGAGGTGACGGCTCCTCCCCCGGTCATGCGGGCTGTCGTCTACGACGCCCCCGGTGCGGCGGACGTGCTGCGAGAGACGGAGCTGCCGGTTCCGGCGCCCGCGCTCAGCGAGTTGCTGATCCGCGTCGTCGCCGCCGGCACGAACCCCATCGACACGAAGACCCGTTCCGGCCGCGGCGTCACGGGACAGATCCCGGAATACCCCTCAACCCTCGGCTTCGACTTCAGCGGGGTCGTCGTCAAGAGTCCGTTCGAGGCTCACCCCCTTCAGCCCGGTGATCAGGTCTTCGGCATGGTCCCGTTTCCCCGCTCCGGCGGCACGTACGCCGAGTACGTCGTGGTGCCGAGCCTGTCCGTCGCTCGCAAGCCCGCGGCACTCTCGCACGTCGAAGCGGCCGGCGTTCCGCTGGCCGCGCTCACCGCCTGGGGTCTCGTCGTCGAGACGGCGCACGCACACGAGGGTCAGCGCGTCCTCATCCATGCCGGATCCGGCGGGGTCGGTCACTTCGCCGTCCAGTTGGCCGCGTACTTCGGCGCGCACGTCACCGCCACGGGGTCGGAGACCAACCTCGGATGGCTTCGTGAACTCGGTGCCTCCGTCGCTGTCGACTACGCCACGACCCGTTTCGAGGACGTCGTCGGCGAGATGGACGTCGTCATCGACCTCGTGGGCAACGTCCACGACGACACCGGGTCGCGCTCCCTCAGCGTCCTGCGCCCGGGCGGCCTGTACATCATGGTCCCCACGGGCGGCTGGGACGGGTACGCGAATGCCGCGGCCTCCGCGGGCGTCCGCGCGACGACGTACAAGGTGGTTCCCGACGGTTCCGTCCTCGCGACGCTCGGCCGGCTGCTCGACTCGGGCGCGATCCAGGTCTACATCGACCGTGTGTTCGATCTCGCCCACGCCGCCGACGCCCACCGAGAAGTGGAGCGCGGCCACGTTCGCGGCAAGGTCGTCCTCCAGGTTGCGGAGGCGTGATGCGCCGCATTCGTCTCGTCGTCCGCGGCATCGTGCAGGGCGTCGGATTCCGCTACTCGATGCAACACGTCGCGCGGGGCGCGGGCGCCACAGGCTGGGTGCGGAACCTCGCCAACGGCACGGTCGAGGCTGAGGCGCAGGGGGATGCCGCAGCCGTTGACGCTGTGCAGGCCTGGGCCGCGACCGGCCCGCGTGGCGGAGTGGTGGACAACCTCGCCGTGACCGAGGTGCCGACCGTCGCAGACGAGACCGGATTCGAGATTCGACGCGACGCCTGAGCGGTCAGTCCTCGAGCGGCCGCAGGATCCGATCGAGGAACCGGCGGGTTCGCTGGTTCTTCGGAGCGGTGAAGAGTTCGCGTGGATGCCCGCGTTCGACGATGACGCCGCCGTCGAAGAAGACGACCTCATCGGCCACCTGACGCGCGAACCCGAGTTCGTGCGTGACGATGACCATCGTCCATCCCTCATCGGCGAGCTCCTTCAGGACGAGGAGCACCTCACCGACCAGTTCGGGGTCGAGGGCGCTCGTCGGCTCGTCGAACAGCAGGAGGTCCGGTGTCAGGGCGAGGGCGCGGACGATGCCCACGCGCTGCTGCTGGCCACCCGAGAGCTCGTGCGGGTAGGCGTCGCGCTTCTCGGCGAGACCCACCCGGTCGAGGAGCCGCTCCGCCTCGGCGATCGCGGCATCCTTCGCCATCCCGTGCGCGTGGACGGGTCCCTCGATCACGTTCTCGAGGACCGTCAGGTGCGGGAAGAGGTTGTTCTGCTGGAACACCATCGCTGAGCGATCGCGGAGCGCGGCGCGCCGCTCCTTCGCGACGCGCCCCTTCACGGGTACGGCGAAGTCTTGACTCTGCCCGTCGGAGAAGGCGACGAGGCCGGCGTCGGGGGTCTCGAGTCCGTTCAGGCAGCGAAGGACGGTGGTCTTGCCCGACCCGCTCGGCCCGATGAGGCAGACGACCTGCCCGGGCTGGACGGAGAAGTCCACTCCTTCCAGGACGAGAGTGTCGCCGAAGGACTTCCGGAGTCCGGTGACGGTGAGCAGCGGTGCGTCAGTGTGCGACACGGCGATCGAGCCTCCGTTCGATGCGGTCCTGCCCGAAGGAGAGGACGAGGCAGAAAAGCCAGTAGATGAAGGCGGCCTCGATGTAGATCACCAGGAAGTCGAGGCTGAACGCCGCGATGTTCTGCGCGACACGGAAGAGCTCCGCCACCGTGATCGACGCGACGAGGGAGGTGTCCTTCACGAGGGAAATGAACGTGTTCGACAGCGGCGGCACCGAGACGCGGGCCGCCTGCGGGAGGATGATGCGCCGGAGGGCCGTCGCCCGCGAGAGACCCACGGTGAAAGCGGCTTCCCACTGCCCCTTCGGCACGGAGAGGATCGCCGCGCGGATGACCTCAGCGGCGTATCCACCCACATTCAGCGACAGCGCGATCACCGCCGCAACGGGCGCGTCGATCAGGAGGCCGATCTGCGGCAACCCGTAGAAGACCACGAAGATCTGGACGAGCAGCGGTGTGCCGCGGATGGCGGAGATGTAGAACCGCGCGATGCCGGACAGGAGTCGGTTGCCGGAGATCCGCATCAGTGCGGCCGTGACGGCCAGTACCAGCCCGATCACGAACGAGATCAGCGCGAGCGGGATCGTGACCGCGACCCCGGCGCTGAACATCGGCCAGAACGAGGTCAGGATCAACTGCCAGGTATCGGCGTCCACCGGCATCCTTTCGCAAAACGGGGAACGGGCCCGACGGTCGCGTCACCGCGCCGCGCCGAGCCCGTTCGAACGGTCATCACTGGGTGACGTCGGCTCCGAAGTACTTCTCGCTGATCGTGGCGAGGGTTCCATCTTCGCGGAGTGCGTCCAGCGCGTCATCCATCTTCTCGACGAGCGCCTTCTTGTTCTTGGTCGTGACGATCGCGCTCTTGGCCGGATCGGTCTCGGCCGCGATCTTCAGGCCGGTGGGACCGTCGGTCTTCTCGTAGTCGAGGAAGGTCAGCTTGTCGTTGACGGTCGCGTCGACGCGCCCCTGACGCAGCAACTCGACGGCCTGCGCCCAGCCTTCGATCGGGGTGACGTCGGCGCCGGCCTCTTCGGCGAGCTTGAAGAAGTTGCTCGTGAGCGACTGAGCGGTCTTCTTGCCCTTGAGATCGGCGAAGGTCTTGACGGAGTCGTCATCGTCCTTGACGACGACGACGCTCGGGGACACCGTGTACGGCTCGGTGAAGAGGTACTTCGCCTCGCGCTCGGGGTTGATGGACACCTGGTTCGCGATGACGTCGACACGTCCCGCGTCGAGGCCGGCGAAGATGCCGTCCCACTGGGTCTCCTGGAACTCGACCTTGAGGTCGAGCTTCTTGGCGACGGCTTCGATGATCTCGACGTCGTAGCCGACCAGCTTGCCGCTCTCGTCGTGGTACGTGAACGGCCGGTAGGTGCCCTCGGTCGCGACCGTGAGCGTGCCACCCTTCGCGAGGCCGAGGTCGTCGCCACCGGCGGCCGCCCCGTTCGAGCTCGAGGAGCAGGCGGTCAACGCCAGAAGGGCGCTGAGGGCGAGGGCTCCGAGGGCGACGGTACGACGGGACATGGATCTCCTTGGTGAGGGGGCGACGGGAGCGCGCGAAGGCTGTGGTCACGCGGGCCCCTCCATACAACACGCATACGCGTGGATGATTCCCGCGGGTGACGGTCTGTTTCAGCGGGATGCCGCAGGGAGGCCGGCCGCCAGCTCCGCGAAGACCTCGCCCGCGTCGTCGGAGCGCGACAGCCCTGCGGCCTGACCCGCCCAGAGGGACACGAGATCGCCGTCCCCCGGGGCTGCCGAACGGAAGCTCGCTGTGAGCCAGTTCTGGGCCGGGAACGGCGCGATGGCACCCATCGCCTCGATGGTCCGCACCGCGCGATTCGGGATGCCGCGGGCCAGCCGCCCGCTCATCGCCCGAGTGAGCACCGTGTCGGTGTCGGCGGCGGAGCGCAGGGCTTCGCGGTGCGCCTCGGACGCGGCCGACTGCCGTGTGCGGAGGAAGGCGCTCCCCACCTGGGCTCCCGCAGCGCCGAGTGCGAACGCCGCTGCCACACCGCGTCGATCGGCGATGCCGCCCGCGGCGATGACCGGCACATCGACGGCGTCGACCACCTGCGGCACGAGCGCGATCGTCCCCACCAGGGAGTCCTCCGCACGGCTCAGGAAACTCACCCGATGGCCGGCGGCCTCCGCGCCGCTCGCGACGATCGCGTCCACTCCCCCGTCCGCCAGCGCGACGGCCTCCGCGACCGAAGTGGCCGTTCCCACGACCCGGATGCCGCGCCGCTTCGCCTCGTCGACGACCGTGGCATCGGGCACCCCGAACACGACGCTGAGGACGGCGGGAGCGGCATCCCACACCGCATCGAGCTGTTCCTCGAGCGACGGCAGGAACGCGGCCGGCAGCGGGGGCTGAGCCTCGACCCGCGCGGCCTCGAGGAGTGGCGCGACCGCCTCGCGAGCTGCGGCGAGGTCCACATCGCCGGGCGAGACCTCATCGCCGGTCGGCAGCCAGAGGTTGAGCGCGAAAGGACGAGTCGTCGCCGCCTGGAGGGCGGCGGCGGTCTCGCGGATGCGCTCTCCCGAATACCCGTACAGCCCGAACGAACCGAGACCACCGGCCTGACTGACGCTCGCAGTCAGGGCGACGGAGGACATCCCGCCGAACGGGCCCAGCACGATGGGGGTATCGATACCGAACAGTGTCTGGAGGTCGCGGGTCACGCGAAGACGCTACCAAGCCGGGAACGACGAAGGGGCCCCACCCGAAGGTGGAGCCCCTTGCTGTCTAGACGACTCAGACGAGAGCGTTGACGTCCAGCGGGATGCCAGGACCGAACGTGGTCGAGATGGCGCCCTTCTGGATGTAGCGGCCCTTCGCGCTCGAGGGCTTCAGACGCACGATCTCTTCGAGAGCGGCGTTGAAGTTCTCGTTCAGCTGGTCCTCCGAGAAGGACGCCTTGCCGACGACGAAGTGGACGTTGGCGTGCTTGTCGACGCGGAACTCGATCTTTCCGCCCTTGATCTCCTCGACGGCCTTGGCCGGGTTGGGGGTCACGGTGCCGGTCTTCGGGTTCGGCATGAGGCCGCGGGGTCCGAGGACCTTACCGAGGCGACCGACCTGGCCCATGAGCTCGGGGGTCGAGACTGCCGAGTCGAACGCGGTGTAGCCACCGGCGACCTTCTCGATGAGCTCGGCGCCACCGACCTCGTCCGCACCAGCGGCGAGAGCGGCTTCAGCCGCGGGACCGGTCGCGAACACGATGACGCGGGCGGTCTTGCCTGTGCCGTGGGGCAGGATGACCGTGCCGCGAACCATCTGGTCCGCCTTGCGCGGGTCGACAGCGAGCTTCAGCGCGACCTCGACGGTAGAGTCGAACTTCGCCGAACCGGTCTCCTTGGCGAGGGCGACAGCCTGCTCGGAGGAGTAGAACGTGGAGCGGTCGATCTTGGCCGCTGCTGCTTCGTAAGCCTTGGACTTAGCCATTGTTCTGTTCCCCTCAGCTCTCGACCGTGATGCCCATGGAGCGGGCGGTGCCGGCGATGATCAGCGAGGCGGCCTCGATGTCATTGGCGTTCAGGTCGGGCATCTTCGTCTCGGCGATCTGGCGAACCTGATCCTTGGTGAGCTTCGCGACCTTCGTGGTGTGCGGGGTCGCAGAACCCTTGGCGACGCCGGCGGCCTTCTTGATGAGCTCCGCGGCGGGCGGGGTCTTCAGGACGAAGGTGAAGCTGCGGTCCTCGTAGACGGTGATCTCCACGGGGATGACGTTGCCGCGCTGCGACTCGGTCGCGGCGTTGTACGCCTTGCAGAACTCCATGATGTTGACGCCATGCTGACCGAGCGCGGGCCCGATCGGCGGCGCCGGGTTGGCTGCACCGGCGTTGATCTGAAGCTTGATCAGGCCGGTCACCTTCTTCTTCGGTGCCATTTCCTCTTCCTCTCACGAGCGAGGCGGATGCCCCGTTCTCCCACGGTCCCGGCGGTTCCGAGTCGTGGTGGTGTTCGCGCGCACGACGAAACGGCGCACAAACCACATGAGTCTACCGCATTCGGCATCCCACGGCATGACGAAGGCCCCGCCGGAGCGGGGCCTTCGTGAATCCTGCGGAGTCTTACTGCTTCGTGACCTGGTCGAAGCTGAGCTCGACCGGGGTCTCACGCTCGAAGAGCGAGACGAGGACCGTGAGCTTGCCGCTCTCGGGCTTGATCTCGGAGATCGATCCGGGGAGCCCGGCGAACGAGCCCTCCTTGATCGTGATCGTCTCGCCGATCTCGAAGTCGACCTCGGTGATGACCGAGCGAGCCTGCGTGGCCGAGCCCTTCGTGGCGGCGCCACCCTTTGCGGGTGCGACCTCCTTGGCCTCGACGAGGGGCTTCAGCATGTTGAAGGCCTCTTCGAAGCGCAGCGGGGTCGGGTTGTGCGCGTTGCCGACGAAGCCGGTGACACCGGGCGTGTGGCGGACGACCGACCAGGTGTCCTCGTTGAGCTCCATGCGGACCAGCACGTAGCCGGGGATCCGCACGCGGTTGACCATCTTGCGCTGGCCGTTCTTGATCTCGACGACGTCCTCCATGGGGACCTCGACCTGGTAGATGTCGTCCTCGACCTCGAGCGTCGACTTGCGCTGCTCGATGTTGGCCTTCACCTTGCGCTCGAAACCGGCGTAGGAGTGGATGACGTACCACTTGCCTTCGAGCGACCGAAGCTCCTGGCGGAATGCCTCGTAAGGGTCCTCAGGGGTCTCGTCCTCGCCGTCACCGAGCTCGGGGCCGTCGTAGGGGGCGACCTCGTCGGCAGCGGCAGCGGCGCGCTCGGCCTCTTCGTCGGCGAGCGACTCGGTGAGCACCTCGGCGGCGGCCTCGGCCTCATCGGCCTGGTCGATCTCGAGCGCGTCGTTGACGATGCGGTCGGCCTCAGGGTCCTCGATCACGACGGCATCCTCTCCGGTCGGCTCGTCGTCGACGGGCGCGTCCTCTTCGATGTGCAGTGCAGCGTGCTCGGCGGACTCTGCGGAACGCTCCTGGTCGGCCAGGATGTTGCCCTCCTGGGCCTCGTCGTCCTCGCTGGACTGCTCAGCGGCGGTCGACCAGTCGGCGTCGTCCACATATCTTTCGGTCACGTGATTCACTTCCCTGCAGGTTCGGCTTCGATGTTCAGCGGCGACGTGGCGAGCGGTTCCGGTGAACCGGGATGCCGTCCGTCACCGCGACGGATGGGCGTCCGTGGGTCAGCTGGGCACACCGAAGACGATGTCCACGATCCAGGTGAAGAACAGGTCGAGGCCGTAGACGATGGCCATCACGACCACGACGAATCCCAGGACCACGAGCGTGAACTTGACCAGCTCCTGCCGGGTCGGCGTGACGACCTTGCGGAGCTCGGCGATTACCTGGCGGATGAAGAGGGCGATTCGCTGGAAGAAGTTGAGCTTCTTCTCCCGGGTGGCGCCGCTGTTCGCAGCGACAACCTCGCCGTTCGGCTCATCCTGGACCATTCAACCCACCTGTTGCTCGGTTCGAGTCAGCTGACGCTGACGCGCAGGGCGGACAGGAATCGAACCTGCAACCTGCGGTTTTGGAGACCGCTGCTCTGCCAATTGAGCTACCGCCCTAAGGTCTTTCGACCCGGGAATCCACATCCCGTCCGACCCATGGGCACGGCAAAAGAATGCAGACAACTGCGTGGACAAGCATACGGCATGCCTTGGAGGGTGGCGAACGCGGGGCGTCCCTGCCCGTCAGTGATCGTGCTCGCTAGGCTTGACCGGACGTGCCGCCGCGAGTGCGTCGGGGGCGCGGCGCCGGACGAACGACGATCACGAGGAGCGCGGTGACCGACAGTACTGCCGCCCAACAGTTCCAGGTCGACCTCCGCGGGGTGATCGACCTGCTGAGCCGTCACATCTACTCGAGCCCGCGCGTCTTCTTGCGAGAGCTTCTGCAGAACGCCGTCGATGCGATCGCCGCCCGTCGCGCGGCCGACGGCGACGGCGGCCGCATCCGCATCACCCCGGTCAGCGACGGCTCCCCCGAGTTCGTGATGCGCGATGACGGGATCGGACTCACCGAGACCGAGGTCGCCGATCTGTTGGCGACGGTGGGACGCAGCTCGAAGCGCGACATCTTCGACCTGCCGCGGGAAGACTTCCTCGGGCAGTTCGGCATCGGGATGCTGTCGTGCTTCATGGTGTGCGACACGATCGTGATCCGGTCGCGAAGCGTCGACGGCTCCGCGCCGGTGGAGTGGGTCGGGCACTCGGACGGGACGTTCACGGTCGCGCCGTACCCGCACGACATCCCGGTCGGCACGAGCGTGCACCTCACGCCGCGCTCCGACACCCGGGCCCTCCTCTCCACGAGCACGATCATGGAACTGGCCGAGACGTTCGGCCGCTACCTGCCGCATACCGTCGTCGTCGACCTTCCGGGCGGTGGCGAGACGACGGTGACGGAGCCCGCTCCCTTCCTCGACGGCGACCTCGAACGACAGCTCGTCTACGGTCACGAACTCATCGGCGCGGAGCCGCTCGACGTCATCCCGCTGAACGTGCCCGGCACTCAGACGCGCGGTGTGGCGTTCGTGCTCCCGTTCGCCCCGCCCCCGGGCGCGCGCCAGAGCACCCGGGTGTACCTGCGACGGATGCTGCTGACCGAGCGTGCCGACGACCTGCTGCCCGCCTGGGCGTTCTTCGCCCGCGCCGTCGTCGACTCGGGCTCGCTGCACCCGACGGCGAGCCGCGAGTCGCTCGTCGACGACGACGCGTTGGAGCAGACACGGCAGGAGATCGGCGACGCCATCCGCCGCTGGATCCTCGAAGTCGCACTCCAGGACCCGCTGCGGCTGTCGCAGTTCGTCTCCATCCACGAGGTCGCCCTCAAATCCCTCGTCCGCCACGACGACGAGCTCGCGCGCTTCATCGTGCGGTGGCTCTCCGTGGACACGACGGCGGGGCGGCTGCGCATCGAAGAGGTCGCGCGACGGTTCCCGCGCGTGCGCTACGCCGAGACCGTGGACGAGTTCCGTCAGGTCGCGAGCATGACCTCTGCCGGCGGCATCCTCGTCAACGGCGGCTACCTCTACGACGCCGACCTCGTCCGCCGCATGCCGGAGCTGTTCCCCGGGGTCGAGGTCGAGCGCGCCGACGTGGTGAGCGAGATCGACCGCCTCGACCTCGCACCTCTCGACGATCGGGCAGCGGCGACGTCGCTGGAGGAACGGGCCCGGGCGGCACTCGAGGACATCGACGTCGCCGTCCGCACGTTCGAACGGCCGGAGCTGCCGGGCCTGTTCGTCGCCGACCCCGAGGTGCTGCGCGCCCTCGATCGGGGTCGCGCGCGGAGCGCCGGCGGAGCCCTGTGGGGCGGTGTCCTCGACCGCGCCGCGAGCGCCGTCTCGGGTCGCGGAGCCGAGGAGCCCGCTGCCCGCCTGTGTCTGAACTGGACCAACCCGGTCATCCGCAAGCTGGCCTCCACCCCACCCGGCCGCGTCTTCGACCTGAGCGTGCAGCTGCTCTACGTGCAGTCGCTGCTCGCTGGTCACCATCCCCTCGGCCCGAACGACCGCGCCCTCATGTCGACGGCGCTGTCCGAACTCGTCGACCGCGCGATCGACACCGACACCCCGTCCGCTGCTGAAGGAGCATCATGACCGGTTTTGCGACCCGCATCCGATCCCTCTTCGACGAGATCGACAACACGCCGTGGGGCCCGCAGGAGCAGGCCCTCGTCGCGCAGGCGGTCGCGCTCGCGCAGGAGAGCGGCGATGAGCGGCTCGAGTACGAGGCGCGCCTCCGCCAGACCTCGAGCGCGAACATGGGCGGCGACACCGACCTCATGCTGACCTCGTTCGCGTGGTGCCTCGCGCACCACGACGCCGACCCGCAACGCTTCCCGGCCGAGATCGACCGTGCCGGCGACGTCCTTTGGCAGTACAAGTGGATGGCCAGCGCCCTCGGCGGGTCGCCGGAGTTCCCCTCGGAGCAGATCGCCGCGGTGCTCGACGACATGGAGGCGCACTACCGGCGAGCGGGCGTCGGTCCCAGCGGGGTGCTGATGGCACGGTTCGAGGATGCCTGGGCTGCAGGCCGCATGGACGAGGCGACCGACCTGCAGCGCACACTCGAAGCCACGCCGCGAGACGACTACAGCCACTGCGACGCTTGCGTGCGCAGTCAGTTCGCCGGCTTCTTCATCGAGACGGGGCGCGAGGACGAGGCCATCCGCCTCGTCGACGAGATGATCGAGAACGGGTTCTCGTGCGGCGAGGAACCCGAGCACGCGCTGTCGCGGATCCTGCTGCCCTACCTCCGCGCCGGGATGCTCGACGAGGCCCGTACCGCGCACCTGCGGAGCTACCGCCTCGCCAAGGACAACCCCGACAACCTCGCGATCGTCGCGAAGAACATCGTGTTCTGCGTCGTCACCGGCAATGAGGCTCGCGCCCTCGCGCTCGTGGAACGCCACCTGCCGTGGATCGTCCACGATGGCCTCAACGCCGATGCGCACGCGACCGCGCTCGGCGCTTTCGCGCTCGCCCTCGACGCGGTGGCCGCCGCCGGCCACCCCGAGCTCACGGTCCGCGGCTCCGATGCGGAGGCTCTCGTCCCCGTCTTCGGCGAGCACGAAGGCGCATGGCGCGTCGACGACCTCGCCGCCGCGGCATGGGCGGCGGCAGGATCGATCGCCGCCGCGTTCGACCGTCGAAACGGGACCGATGCCCACACGCGCAACCTCGAGCGCCTCCGCGACACCGGCGCCGAGCGTTACGATGTGCCGATCCGCTCGCACGATTTCTCGACCGCTGTGCCGGCGGCTCCCGCCGTGACGCGGGAGGAGCGACTCGATCGCGCCGTCGCTCTTGCGCAGGCGGGATCGATCGCCGCTATCGAGCCGATCCGAGAACTGCTGACGGATGCCTCCCCCGACGAGCGTGTGACCCTGTCGGCACACCTGCTGGGCGGTCTGGTCGCGGTGGAGCGCACCGACGAGGCCGAGGCGTTCCTCCCCGAACGCTTTGCTGCGCTCCGCTCGGCGGGGCATGTCGAACAGGCGGACCTCGAGGAGAGGCTCGGCCTCGTCCTCTTCGGCAAGGACCTCGCCACCGCCGGCGACGCCCTCCGCGCAGAGGTCGCCGCCGCCGAGTCCGCGCCCGCCGAGGTGCGTGCGGACCTGATCGCGACACTCGCCGTCGCGCGGATGTACGAGGGGGCCTTCGCGGAGGCTCGCGAGGACGCCCGCGAAGGAGCGCGCCTGTTCGCCGAGGCGGGAGACGCGACCCGCTCGCAGGGTGTGCGGCTGCTCGAGGTGGAGGCAGCGGCATCCGCTTCGCAGACCGATGAGGCGCGCGCTCTGGTGGCGGACCTCCTCGCCGAGCCGATCAGCGACGGACGTCGCGCGCGCGCGTTGGCCGCACGCGCGCGCCTCCACGGCGCTGCCGAGGAGTTCGCGGAGGGTGCGGCCGACGCCGACGAGACGGTGCGGTTGCTGCTGACGCTCGGCGCGGATGACCTGCGGGTCGGAGAGGCGTTCGTCCTCGCGGGAGCACTCCACGAGGACGCCGGCTCGGGCGCGCTCGCGGCGGGACGCTATCGCTCCGCCGTCGAACGGTTCGAGTCCGCGGGGGCGCCGACGGCCGACGCGCGCTACCGACTCGGGCGCGCGATGATCACGTCGGGGATGCCGCAGGAAGCAGTGGACGCCCTGCACGAGGTGCTGCAGGAGGAGACCGCCGCAGAGGTGCCGGCAGGCTCGCGCGCCATCACCGTCGGACTGCTCGCACGAGCCTACGAAGGCGCGGACGACTACGGGAACGCCGTGGGCGCGTGGGGCTTCGCGGCCGACCTCCACGAGGAGGCGGGCGAGGTCGACGGTCAGGCGCATGCCCTCGTGCAGCAGGGCCGCCACCTCGGGAACTTCGGCGAATTCGACGATGCCGTGACCGCCGTCAACACGGCGATCGGCCTCATCCGCGGACAGGAGGAGCAGGTCGGACTCCAGGCCGAGGCGCTTCACCTGCTCGCGCAGGCGAAGATGCAGCGGGGCGACGAGGACGCGTTCGACGTCATCGACGAGGCCCTCGCCCTCGGCCGGGCGAACGAGGCGCACTGGTACGTCGCCGACGTGACCGACACGCGCGCGCGCCTGCTCGCCGCCCGCGGCCGGACGGACGAGGCGGTGGCGACAGCGCTGCAGGCTGCGGACGGATTCGCCGCCGCCGGCGACGCCGGATCAGGCGCGGGCTCGGAGCTCCTCGCGGCGCGCCTGCTGGTGGGCGCCGAGCGCTCGGCCGACGCTGTCGCGCTCTACCGCTCGACCCTCGACCACGCGGCGGAGAACGAACAGCTCCGCCAGCAGGCGGCGCTGGAACTCGGTGACGTCTACGAAAGCCTCGGGCGCCACGCCGAGGCCGCGGAGGTGCGCTCGACGCTCCCGGCCTGAGCCGGAACGACGAGGGGCGGCATCCGATCGGATGCCGCCCCTCGTCGTCCGTTCAGCCGATGCGGACGAGCTTCTTGTTGACGAACTCGTCGGCGGCCAGGAGGCCGAGTTCCCGGCCGGTTCCGCTTCGCTTGATGCCGCCGAAAGGCAGGCCCGGCTCGTCGGCGAGGACGAGGTTCACGTAGACCATGCCGGCCTCGATCCGGTCGGCGACGCGCGATGCCTGCTCGGGGTCGGTCGTGTAGACGTACGATCCGAGCCCGAACGGCGTGTCGTTGGCGATCCGGATCGCCTCATCCTCGTCCGCGACGCGGTACACGACGCCGGCGGGCCCGAAGAGCTCCTCGCGGTACACGTCCATCTCAGGCGTGACGTCCGTGAGGACGGTCGGCGTGAAGAAGGCCCCGTCACGCGTGCCGCCGGTGACGATCGTCGCGCCCTGGGCGGCGGCATCCTGGATCTGCTTCTCGAGACGCTCGGCCGCCGCGACGGACGACAGCGGGCCGAGGACGGTGTCGGAGCTCCACGGGTCGCCGACCGACGCGGCCGCCATCTTCGCCGTGAACGCCTCGACGAACGCGTCGTAGAGACCGTCGACGACGATGAAGCGCTTGGCGCCGTTGCAGGACTGCCCCGTGTTGTCGAGACGAGCGTCGACCGCGGCCTGCGCCACGGCGTCGAGGTCGTCCGCCGACAGCACGATGAACGGGTCGGACCCGCCGAGCTCGAGCGCGACCTTCTTGAGGTTGCGACCGGCCACTTCGGCGACGGCCGCGCCGGCGCGCTCCGACCCGGTGACCGACGCGCCGTGGACGCGCGGGTCGGCGATCACGTCGGCGGCCTGCTCGTTGGTCAGGTAGACGTTCGTGTAGACACCTGCAGGGAAGCCGGCGTCACGGTAGATCGCCTCGATGGCGGCGGCCGACTCGGGGCACTGCGGCGCGTGCTTCAAAAGGATCGTGTTGCCGACCGCGACGTTGGGGGCTGCGAACCGGGCGACCTGGTAGTACGGGAAATTCCAGGGCATGACGCCGAGGAGAACACCCAGCGGGGCCTTGCGGATGACGGCGGTCCCCTCCCCCTCGATCGGGATCGGCGCGTCGGCGGTGATCTCGTCGATGTGATCGGCGTAGTACTCGGTGATGTCGGCGGCGAAGTCGACCTCTCCGAGGGCTCCGTCGATCTGCTTGCCCATCTCCCGCACGATGATCTTCGCGAGATCCTCGCGACGTTCACGGTGCAGCGCTGCGACGCGGCGCAGCAGGTCGGCGCGCTCGGCGGGGGTGGATGCCCGACCCCACCCGCGTGCCGCCTCGTCGGCGGTGGCGAGGGCGCGCTCGACGTCGTCGGCGGTGGCGGTCGGGTAGGTCGCGTGGGTCTCGCCCGTGGCGGGGTCGATGACGGCGTAATCGCTCATGATGCTCCTCAGCGGTTCCGGTCAGGCCGGGATCAGGGTGTACTTCACGTTCAGGTACTCGTGGATGCCTTCGAGGCCGCCCTCGCGCCCCATCCCCGACTGCTTCACGCCGCCGAAGGGCGCTGCCGCGTTGGAGACGACGCCGACGTTGAGCCCCATCATCCCCGTGTCGAGACGGTCGATCATGCGGTGCCCGCGGGCCAGGTCCTGCGTGAACACGTACGACACGAGGCCGTACTCGGTGTCGTTGGCGAGGCGAACCGCCTCATCCTCATCGGCGAAGGTGCTGATCGCGAGGACCGGACCGAAGATCTCCTCACGGAGGATTGCACTCCCGGGAACGACGCCCTCGACGACCGTCGGCTCGTAGAACGTGCCGGGTCCCTCGAGCGCGTTGCCGCCCACGAGGACGCGTGCGCCGCGCTCGACGGCATCGCCGACGAGCTGCTGGGCCTTCGCGACGGCACGATCATCGATGAGAGGACCGATCTGCACGCCGTCCTCGGTGCCGCGACCGACGTTCATGGCGCGGACGCGGTCAGCGACACGGCGGGAGAACTCGGCCGCCACCGACTCGTGCACGATGAAGCGGTTCGCCGCCGTGCAGGCCTGGCCGATGTTGCGGAACTTCGCGAGCATCGCGCCGTCGACCGCCTTGTCGAGGTCGGCATCGTCGAAGACGACGAAGGGGGCGTTGCCGCCGAGTTCCATCGAGACGCGGAGGACGCCTTCGGCAGCCTGCGCGATGAGCTTCTGCCCGACGGGGGTCGAGCCCGTGAAGGAGAGCTTCCGGAGCCGCGGGTCGGAGATGATCGGGCCCGACACGGCTGCCGACGACGCCGTCGTGATGACGTTGACGACGCCGGCGGGAACGCCCGCCTCGGCGAGCAGCTCGACGAAGAAGAGGGTCGTCAGCGGCGTCAGCTCGGCGGGCTTGACCACGACCGTGCAGCCGGCGGCGAGCGCAGGGGCGATCTTGCGCGTCGCCATCGCCAGGGGGAAGTTCCAGGGCGTGATGAAGAAGGACGGGCCAACGGGCCGCTGCGAGACGATCATGCGTCCCGTGCCCTCGGGGTTCATGCCGTAGCGGCCGGAGATCCGCACCGCCTCCTCGCTGAACCAGCGGAGGAACTCGCCGCCGTACGCGACCTCTCCGCGCGATTCGGAGAGCGGCTTGCCCATCTCGAGCGTCATGAGCAGCGCGAGGTCTTCCTTGCGGGCCTGCACGAGATCGAAGGCGCGGCGGAGGATCTCGCTCCGCTCGCGTGGCGCGGTCGCCGCCCACGCCTCCTGCGCGGCGACGGCGGCGTCGAGAGCACGGATGCCGTCGGCCGGCGAGGCGTCCGCGATGCGGCGGATGACCTCGCCCGTGGACGGGTCGATCACGTCGAGGGTCTTCCCCTCCTCGGCATCCACCCACTCCCCGCCGATGAAGAGCTGGTTCGGGATCTGGGCGAGGAGGTCTGATTCGTGAGATGTCATCGGATGTTCTCGCTTTCTGCGCGCAGCTTTCGCGCGCTCGGGGGTGCGTCGGCGGACAGTGTCTGCCCGCGGAAGAAGGCGGGCCGGACGACGGCCTGCCAGATCATGACCAGGATGCCGACGACGATGATCAGGACACCGAGCACGAAGACGAGTCCCAGGCCGAAGATCTCCGAACCGGACCCGTAGTCGGGGTCCATCGAGTCGACGAGCGTCGCGACGAAGATGACCGCGAGGATCACGCCGCCGACGAGGGGGCACAGCAGCGTGAACAGGAACGACCGGACCGAGTCGAACCACTGCTTGCGGAAATACCAGACGCAGGCGAACGCCGTGAGCCCGTAGTAGAAGCAGATCATCATGCCGAGCGACAGGATCGTGTCGGTCAGGACGTTCTCGCTCAGCAGCCTCATGACGGCGTAGAACACAGCGGCGACGATGGCCGACACGATCGTGGCGAAGCCGGGCGTGAAGAACCTCGGGCTGACGGCCGCGAACTGGCGCGGAAGTGCGCCGTAGTGGCCCATCGCGAGGAGGGTTCGTGCCGGCCCGACCGCAGTGGATTGCAGGGATGCCGCCGAGCTCGACAGCACCGCGAGGGAGACCAGGAACGCGAGGGGCCCGAGAACGGGTCCCGACAGCGCGAAGAAGACGTTCGCCGAGATGTCCTCGTTGCCGAGCCCGAGCGCGCCGGTCCCGACTCCCGCGAACATCATGAGGCTGATCGACAGCGCGAGGTAGAGCGCCATGACGATGACGACGGTCACCATGGCGGCACGTCCTGGGGTCCGGTCGGGGTCCTTCGTCTCCTCGTTCATCGTCAGGACGACGTCCCAGCCCCAGAAGATGAAGATCGACAGCGAGACGCCGGCGGCGAAGGCGCTGAAGCTCGACACCTCGAACGGGTTCACCCACGACCAGTCGAAGGCGAGGTGATCGACGCCGTCGCCGCTGAAGCTCTTCACGATGGCCACCACGGCGAAGAGCACCAGCACGATGACCTGGAACCCCACGAGGATGTACTGGAACTTCTGCGTCGTCTGCATGTCGCGGTAGGAGACGAGCGTCGCTCCGAGAAGAAAGAGCAGACACACCGCGACGTTGATGAACGGATTGAACGCGAGGTCAGCGATCCCCTCGTTGCCGGTGATCTGAGCGATCAGCAGGAAGAGGAACTCGACGGCGATGCCGGCGAGGTTGGACAGCACGATGACGGTCGCGGCGATGAGACCCCACCCCGTCATCCAGCCGATCCACGGCCCGAACGCTCGGACACCCCACGTGAAGCTCGTCCCCGAGTCGGGCATCGCGCGATTCAGCTCGCGGTACCCGAAGGCGACCAGCAGCATCGGAATGAAGCCGACGAGGATGATGGCGGGCACCTGGACGCCCACGGCGGACACCGTGGGCCCGAGCGACGCGGTCAGGGTGTAGGCGGGCGCGATCGTCGAGACGCCGATGACGACCGCGCCGACGAGGCCGACCGTTCCGGCGCTGAGGCCCTTGGCGGAGATCCCCGCGTCTTTCGCGCCGGGAATCTGCGCGGGTGCGTGCTGGCTCATCGTCGAGCTCCTTCGGGTCAGCGGGACTGTTCGGGGGTGCGGGTGCGGGGCACGACGACCATCGGCACCGGGATCTCGCTGAGGAGCTTCGCAGCGACGGAACCGAGGAAGAGGCGTCGCGGCTGCGCGAGGCGGCTCGACCCGACGAGGATCAGCTCGCCCGGCAGCCAGTCGAGGTTCGCGACGGCATCCTCGATGCTGTCGCCCTTCGCGGTCACGATCTCGGCGCGGACCCCGTCGGGGATGGCCGCGAGAACGTCGGTGAGCACCTTGTCGGCGTGGGCGGCTCCGGCCAGGCGGATGACCCCCGTGTCGACGGAGGCGGGAAGGTCCACCGTCACGAGCGAGACCAGGCGCAGCGAGGCGCCGGTCGCCGCGGCGAGCGCGGCGGCCTCGTCGAGGAGCACGTCAGCTCCGGCACGCGTCCCGACGGCAACCGTGAGGCGCGGGACCCCGGCATCCGTCACCCGCTTGCGGGCACCACGCGGAACGAGGATCACGGGGACGTCGGACGAGTGCAGCAGCTGGCTCGTCGTCGATCCGAGGCGGTGCCGTCCGCGGGCGCCCCCGTCGGCGGCGCCCACGACGAGGTGCGAGGCAGCGAACTCGTCGGCGGCGTCGACGAGGCCCTCGGCGAACGACTCGGCGTACCGGGCGTGCTCACGGTGGACGACGCCCGCCTGCACATCGGCAGCGGCCTCGGCGAGCCAGGTCTCCGCCTGGCCGAGCAAGTACCGGTCGTACGACGCGTCGGGCGGGGTGATGACGCTCCGCCCCTCGGCCGGGAGCACGAGGACGATGTCGAGTTCGGCTCCGGATGCCGCGGCCAGCCCGGCGGCGACCGCCACCGCGTCGCGGCCCGACTTCGTCGCCGTGTAGCCGACGACGATGCGCCCGCTCATACCCGACCGTCTTCCAGGATGTTGCGTGCCGCGAGGCGACCCATCCGGATCGCACCGTCGACGTGCTGGTAGCCGGCGCCGGCGATGTCGCTGCACGCGAAGTGGATCGGACCGACGGGGGTGCGGAGGTCCGCCCCGTAACGGTGGAGGCCGCCCATGTCGAAGCTCGCGGCGTAGGCGCCGCGCGTCCACTCCTCGGTGCCCCAGTCGCTCTCGTAGTAGACGACCGTGTCCTTCGCCTCGGGGCCGTAGTAGTGCGACAGCGACTCGAGGATGGCGTCCTTGCGCTCCGCTTCGCTGAGTCGGAACATGTCGTCGGCGTTCTGCCCCGCGACGAAGCCGACGAGCGTGCCGCGCGGGTCGTCGTGGTTCGTGTTGTCGTACGCCTCATGGCAGATCTCATAGGGGCTGAATGCGGTGCCCGAGAGTCCGTTGTCGCGCCAGAACGGCGTCTCGTAGACCGCGTGCACCTTGATGACGAAGCCCATCGAGATGTGCTGGTGCATCTGATGCTGCAGGCGGGGCATCGGTGGGACGAACGAGATCCGGTTGTACAGCACAGGGGCGACGGCGAGGATGGCGCTCCGGGCGCGGACGGTCAACCCCTCCGCGTGCGCCGTGACACCGGCATCCGACCATTCGAGGGTCTGCACCGGACGGTTCAGGAAGACGTCGTCGCCGAGGCGCTCGGCGAGGAGGACGGGCACCTGCTGGAGTCCGCCGACGACGCGCTTGTCGAGGATGAAGTCGGCGTCGACGAGGTTCGAGTAGCTTCCGGCGCTCGCGGCCATCAGCAGCGACTGCAGCAGCGAGAACGCGTGGGTCGGCTTCGTGAGCATCGCGGAACCGGTTGCGAAGGCGAGGTTGCGGACAGCCTCGTCGTCCTCGGTCTGCTGGCGGAGCCACGCGTCCCACGTGACGGTGTCCCACTCCTCGGCCTTCGGGTGAGCGTAGGGACGATCGGGGTCGATCTCGGCGACCATCGCATCGAGGCGGTGGGTGATCTCGTCGATCACCCGCTCGGTCTCGGGGCGGACGGGGAACATCTCGCCCGTGAAGCGCGAGACGGCGCCGTCGGGTCCGACGTAGACGCTGTCGCCCTCGCGGTACCGGCTGAAGGTCTCGAGGCCGAGTTCGGCGACGGTGTCGATGAGCGCGTCCTGGTCGGGCGAGACCCACTGCCCGCCCAGTTCGAGCATCGCGCCGTCGATCACGTCGGTCCAGAGCCTTCCGCCGACGCGCTCGCGGGCTTCGAGGACGGCGACGGAGAGACCGGCCTTGCGCAATTCGTTCGCGGCGGTGAGTCCGGCCGCGCCGGCTCCGACGATGACGACGTCACGGGTGATCTCAGTCATTTACTGCTCCTTCATTGGAGGGATGCCGGTCGGCGGACGCGTGGTCGGGCCGACGGCGGAGGTTGCGCCGCACAAGCGGCCAGAACACGAGGAGGACGGCGGTGGCGATGAGGCTCGTCCACACCTGCGAGCGTCCCGACTCCGAGGTCAGCATCACGACCACCACGGCGGCGATCGCCGCGATGAGGAGGATGTTGAGCCACGGGTGGAACCACACCTTGAGCTTCAGCCTCGACACCTCCTCGGGCGTCATCTTCTGCCGCAGTCGCATCTGCGTGAGGGCGATGAAGACGTAGACGAAGAGGGCGACGAGGCCGGCCGAATTCATGATGAAGTCGAAGATGCCCGACGCCGGCGCGAGGAAGTTGACGAGCGTCGCGACGAGCCCGCCGATCGTCGAGGCGAGAAGCGCGACCACGGGAACCCCGGTCTTCGACCGCGCGGTCACGGCCTTCGGCGCGAAGCCCTTGTCTGCCAGTGCCGCGAACATTCGCGATGCCGAATACAGGCCGGAGTTGAGCACGGAGAGCACGGCGGTGAAGATCACCAGCTGCATGATGACATCGGCTCCGGGGATGCCGAACTTTGCCAGAGCGATCGTGAACGGCGCATTCGCGACGTCGGTCGGCACCGGCAGCTCGTCCCAGGGAACGACTGTCACGATGACGAGGACCGAGCCGACGAAGAAGAGCAGGATGCGCCAGATGATCGTGCTGGTGGCCTGGCGGATGCCTTTCGCCGGATCGACCGACTCGGCCGCTGCCATGACGGCGATCTCTGTTCCGAAGTAGGAGAAGATCACGAGCGCGACGCCCGTGAAGGCGACACCGATCCCGTTGGGGGCGAAGCCGCCGTGCTCCCAGAGGTTGGGGACGGCGAACGTCGCGTTCGGCCAGAGGCCGAGGGCGAAGAGGACGCCGGCACCGAGGAACACGACGATGGCGAGCACCTTGATGCTCGCGAGCCAGAACTCGACCTCACCGAAGGTACGGACCGAGATCAGATTCGTGCCGACGAAGATCGCGATGAGGATGAGGGACCATGCCCACGACGGCACGGCGGGGAACCAGGTCTGCATGGTCTCGCCGCCGAGGACCGCCTCGTAGGCGAGCACGCCGACCCAGAAGTACCAGTACAGCCAGCCCACGAGGTAGGCCGCCCAGTCGCCGAGCCCGACCCGGGCGTACTCCATGAAGGAGCCGATCGCGGGACGGGAGGCCGCCATCTCGCCGAGCATGCGCATGGCGAAGAAGACGAGGAGACCGCCGACGAGGTAGGACAGGACTGCGGCCGGGCCGACCGTCCGGATGACGTTGCCGGAGCCGACGAACAGACTGGCGCCGATGATCCCGCCGAGCGTGATCATCGTCACATGGCGTGAACGGAGCTTGTTCGAGCGCGCCTTCGTGACCGCCCCGAGCCCCGCCGAGGTTTCGGGCGAGACGGGATTCGACCAGTTGTCCGCACCCGCCATGCTCAGACCGTCCCCAGTGCCTCTGCGAGCACGTCGAGGCCTTCCGCCAGCAGGTCGTCTCCGATCGACAGCGGGGGCAGGAAGCGGATGACGTTGCCGTAGGTGCCGCACGTGAGGACGATGACGCCCGCCGCGATGCACGCCTTCGCGACCGCACCGGTGAGCGCCGCATCGGGAGCTCCCGTCTCCGGATCGACGAATTCGGCGGCGATCATGGCGCCGCGACCGCGCACCTCGCCGATGCGGGGGTCGGATGCCGCGATTTCCCGCAGTCGCCCCGTCAGTAGGGTCTCGATCTCCTGAGCCCGCTCGATGAGGCCGTCGTTCTCGAACGCGTCCATCGCCGCGAGCGCTGCAGCGCAGGCGACGGGGTTGCCGCCGTACGTGCCGCCGAGGCCACCGGTGTGGGTCGCGTCCATGATGTCGGCGCGTCCCGTGACCGCGGCCAAGGGCATGCCCCCCGCGATGCCCTTGGCCGTGGTGATCAGGTCGGGGACGATCCCGAAGTGCTCGCTCGCGAACATCGCGCCGGTGCGGGCGAACCCGGACTGCACCTCGTCGGCGATGAAGACGACGTCGTTGGCGCGGCACCACTCGACGACTGCCGGGAGGAAGCCGTCGGCGGGGACGACGAAGCCGCCCTCGCCCTGGATGGGTTCGATGATGACGGCGGCCAGGTTGTCGGCACCGACCTGCTTCTCGATCATCGAGATGGCGCGGGCCGCGGCATCCTGACCGGAGAGGCCATCGCGGAACGGGTACGACGCGGGCACGCGGTAGACCTCGGCCGCGAAGGGTCCGAAACCACTCTTATAGGGCATCGACTTGGCCGTGAGGGCCATCGTGAGGTTGGTGCGGCCGTGGTAGGCGTGGTCGAAGGCGACGACGGCCTGCTTGCCCGTGAACTTGCGGGCGATCTTGACGGCGTTCTCGACGGCTTCGGCGCCCGAGTTGAACAGGGCGCTCTTCTTGGCGTGGTCGCCGGGGGTGAGCCGGTTGAGCGTCTCGGCCACCTCGACGTACGACTCGTACGGCGAGATCATGAAGCAGGTGTGGGTGAGCTGAGCGGCCTGCGCGGCGATCGCCTCGACGACCTTCGGGTGAGCGTTGCCCACCGTCGTGACGGCGATGCCGGACCCGAGGTCGATGAGCGAGTTGCCGTCGGCATCCACCACGACTCCGCCCCCGGCTGCGACCGCGGCGATCGGCACGGTGTGACCGACGCCTGCCGCGACGGCCTCCGCCTTGCGAGCGAGCAGTTCCTGCGAGCGCGGTCCGGGGATCGCAGTCTCGAGGCGGCGTTCCTGCGGAAGGGACGGTCCACCGAGGGGCGTGGTCACGGGTGCGATCGAGGTGCTCATGCCGCGAGCGTAGAGGCGCGGGGGCGTGCGGTCACTCGCCAAGACGTCTATTCTCAGCGGAGGACTGTACGGCGTGTACATTCGGGAGGGAGCGACGTGGTCGCACGGGATGCCGACCCCACCCTGCGGGCTCTGCTCAGCCGACGCGAACTGCAGCTGCGCCTCGCCGGCGACGAAGCCGAGCTGCCGCCGGGCGCACTCGACCGCGCCACTCGCTGGGTGCACAGCTCCGAGCTCGACGATCCGACGCCGTTCCTCGCCGACGACCTCGTGCTCCTCACGACCGGGACGCAGTTCCCGGCGGGAACGCGGTACCCCTTCGACGCCTACGTGAAGCGGCTCGTCGACCGCGGGGTCGCCGCGCTGGGCTTCGGTACCGAGGTGGTGCGCGACGGCATCCCGCCAGAGCTCGTCGCCGCCTGCCGCCGCGCGCATCTGCCGCTGTTCGAGGTGCCGTACAGCACCCCGTTCATCGCCGTCGCCCGCGCCAACGCAGAGGCCGTCGCCGCACAGGCCTATGCGCGACGCAGCTGGGCGCTGTCGGCCCAGCGCGCGATCGCGCTCGCGGCCCTCCGCCCCGACGGGCTGGATGCCACGATCGCCGAGCTCGCCCGCCAGCTCGACACCTGGGTGGGGATGTACGACGCGGCGGGAGAGCTCGTCCGCGAGCATCCCGCCGGCACCCTGTCGGCGGGCGCCACCGTCGTCCTCCGCGCCGAGGTCGAGGCTGTGCTCCGCAGGGGCGCCCGCGCGGGATCGTCGCTCCGCTCCGACACCGACGCCTTCACATTGCAGACCCTCGGCCGCGGCGGCGACCTCCGGGGTGTCGTCGCCATCGCTGCCGGCGAGCTCGACCAGGCCGGCCGCGACGTCGTGACCGCCGTCATCGCAATGGCGGGTCTTGCGCTGGAGCAGCACCAGCGACTCTCGCGCGCCCGCACGGCGCTCCGCTCGGGCATGGTCCGCTCGCTCCTCACCGGCGACCCGTCGCTGGCCCGGCAGATCTCGCGCGACGTGTGGGGTCCGTTGCCGCCCGCGCCGATCGTCGTCGCGGTGGCGGATGCCCGCGGCCCGCGTACGGGCGCGCTTCTCGACGTTCTCGAGCTCCGCGCCGACGAGCGCCACGGCGCCCTCGTGTACGGCACGCTCGACAACGATGTCGTGATCGTGGTCCCGGCATCCGCTGCGTCGACGCTGGACGAGATCCCCGTCCGTTTCTCGCTCCGGCTCGGAGTCTCGGAGCCGGCCGGCTACGCCGACGTCGCCCGCGCGCTCGGACAGGCCCGCGCGGCACGCGACCGCGCGACGGCCCCGGGGCTCTCGCGCTTCGCGGAGGTGCAGACCGGCGGCATCCTGTCGGCCTTGTCCTCCGGGGAGGCCGCGATGGTCGCCGCCGCACACCTCGCCCCGCTTCGCGCGCACGACCGGGAGACGGGCGGGCGCCTCGAGGAGACGCTCCGCGCATGGCTCGAGTCCGACGGCTCGAACGAGCGCGCCGCCGCCGCGCTCGGCGTGCACCGCCACACCGTGCGGACGCGCCTCGCCGCGGCGGAGAAAGCGCTCGGCACGGACCTCGGCTCGTTCTCCGCGCGCGCCGAGCTGTGGGCCGCGTTCCACCTCGAGTGAGCCGGGCGAGTTCACGGATGCAAGGGATCCGGGCGGACACGCCGCTCCGGCCGCGGCATCCCGGGTGCGTTGCGCAGGATCCCTTGCATCCGCGCGCGGCGCGGTCAGCCCAGGTCCACCGTCGCGCGGCCCGGCTCGAGGTCGATCGGCGCCGTGTGGAGTCCGCGGTAGATGTACTGCTCGTCCCACCCGTGGAACACGAGTACGTCGCCGTTCGGTGTCGCGACGACATCCTGACCACCGGGACCGCGGAAGGCCCCATCGCTCCCCGTGGTCGAGAGGACCGGCTCGCTCTGCTTCGTGTACGGACCCGTGAGCGTCCGAGCCCACGCCACGCCGACGGCGTAGGAGTCCCCGCCGTAGTCGTTCGCTGAATAGAGGAGTGCGTACCCGCCATCCCGGGCGACGAGGGTCGGCGCTTCGACGAGTGCGCCCTCCCAGGGTTGGTCCTGCGTGAGCAACTCGACGGGCTCACTCTGCAGTGACAGCCCGTCCCCCGACAGTGGCGCGATCATGAGACGGGTGTCCAGGGCGCAGCAGTTTCCATCGGTCTTCCACAGCAGGTAGCGCCCGCCGTCCTCGTCGTCGAAGGTCGCCGCATCGATGGCACCGCCCGCGTCGACGGGACAGACGAGCGGTTCGTCCGATGCGGGGGTGAACGGATCGTCGAGCGACGCCGACGTCGCGACTCCGATGCACTGTCGGCCGGATGCCGTGTGTTCCGCCGTCACATACATCACGAACCCTTCGCCCAGGGGCGCCACCTCCGGCGCCCACGTGCGACCCGGTGACGCCCACGCGGGCAGGGTAGGGAGGGCGTCACGCCTGTCTACCGTCCAGTTCGCGAGGTCCGGCGAGGTGGCGACACGGATGTTCAGGCCGTGGCTACCGGTCGCGAAGGCCGTGTAGCCGGCATCCGTCGACACGATGTCGGGGTCGGGAAAGTCCTCGTCGAGGACGAAACCCGACGCGGATGCCGGGCCCTCCGAGGACGGCGACGGCGCGACCTCTCCCCCGCCGCATCCGCTCAACGCGAGTGCAGCGACAAGGGCGGTGACGACGGTCACCGGCGCGCGCCTCATCCCTTGACCGCCGCTCCGGCCACCGAGTCCACGATCTGCCGTTGCGCGAACGCGAAGAGGATGAGGACGGGGATGGAGGCGATCGCGGCTCCCGCCATGACGATGCCGAAGTGGGTGCGGAAGGCCCCCTGGAGCATCGCGAGACCCGGCTGCAGCGTCATGTTCTCCGGGGAGAGGAGGACGTACACGGGCCAGAGGAAATCGTTCCAGTTCCCGAGGAAGGACAGCACGGCGAGGGTCGCGAGCGCGGGCCGTGCCAACGGAAGGGCGACCTGGAAGAAAATGCGGAAGTCGCCTGCGCCGTCGATCCGGGCCGCTTCTTCGATCTCCGGCGGGATGCCGAGGAAGAACTGCCGCAGGAAGAAGACCCCGAACGCGCTGGCCGCCCCGGGCACGGTGATCGCGAGAATCGTGTCCAGCCAACCGAAGTTCTCGACAAGCAGGTAATTCGGGATCAAGAACACCACCGGCGGCACGAGCAGTGTCGCGATGATCAAGCCGAAGACGATGTTCCTGCCCGCGAACTCCAGACGAGCGAGCGCATAGGCGGCCATCGATGCGGTGACCAGGATCAGCACCGTCTGCAGCGTCGCCGCCGCGAAGCTGTTCCACAGCCAGAGGAAGATCGGCTGCTGGCCGCTGAGCAGCAGCGTGCCGTAGGCCTCCAGCGACGGCGGATCGGGAAGCCCGTAAGGGTTCCGCACGGCATCCGCGTCGGTCTTCACCGACGTGAGGAGCATCCAGATGAGTGGGAAGATCACGACGAGGGTGAGCGCACCGAGGACGGCATAGGCGGTGATGTCTCCCGCTCGGCGCGGAGAACGACGGCGTGCCGGAGGGGTGGCCGTGTGGTCGGGGCGGACGGCGGTGTCGGTCATGAGACGGCTTTCTCGCTGCGCTCGCGCTGCAGCCGGAAGTTGACGACGCTGATGATCGCGAGGAAGGCGAAGAGGACGTAACTCATCGCGGAGGCGGGCGCCATGTTGTTCTGCGACAGGCCCTGATCGGCGATGTACATGATGGCGGTGCGCGTCTCGTTGCCCGGGCCCCCGTTGGTGAGCAGGAACGACTGCCCGAACATGTTCGCCGACGCGAGGATGGTCGTCGTCGTGATGAAGATCATCACCGGACGCAGTCCCGGCAGCGTGACGCTGAAGAACGTCCGTGCCGCTCCCGCGCCGTCGAGGGCGGCCGCCTCGTACAGGTCGGTGTTGATGCCCTTGAGGCCGGCCAGGAAGATCACCGTGTTGAGCCCGGCGGTCCACCAGACGGTGACGCCGACGAGCGAGACCCACACCCACGGGGTGTCGACGACCCAGGGAGTATCGCTCGGAAGTCCGAAGAGCCCGAGCAGATGATTCAGGATGCCGGACTGCGTGTCGAAGACGTAGCTCCAGATGACCCCGACGATCGCGACGCCGAGGACGTAGGGAGCGAAGAAGACGGTGCGGAAGAACGTCGCGCCGCGGAGCTTGCGGTTCAGCAGGACGGCGATCAAGAGGGGCACGACCACCAGGAACGGGACACTGAGGAGCACGAACAGCCCCGTCGCCCGCATCGCATTCCAGAAGTCGGCCGACGTCGTCGATCCCGCCGTGAACAGGTCGAGGTAGTTCTTCAGACCGACGAAGTCCTGGCTGTCACGGAACGGCGACCAGTTGGTGAGGCTGATCCACACGCCGAACACGGCCGGCACGATGACGAACGTGACGAACAGGGCCAGGAACGGCGCGAGGAACAGGTAGGCGATGAGGGTCCGCTGCCGGCGCGCGGGACGCCGGGCACGGCCGCCCGGCCGACCGACGATGCGGTCGGCCGGGACGGCCGTCGTGGCGGCGAGATCAATCGCCATACTTCTGCTGGTTCTGCGTGATGATCGCGTCTGCCTTCGCCTTGGCGTCGTCGAGGGCTGCCTGCGGCGTCTTCTTGCCGGTCAGCGCCTCGTTGATCGCCGTCGTGATGAGGGCGTTCGCTTCGTTGATGCCGGGCGAAACGGTCTCGTAGTGCGCGTAGTCCAGCTGCTCCATGAACGGCTCGAGGTTGGGGTACTTCTCCAGGATCGCCGGGTCCTCGCGGACGGTGTTCGCCGCGGGGAGCTCGCCCGTCTCGGCCCAGCCGGCGGAGTTGTCGTTCATCCACTTGACGAAGGTGGCAGCGGCGGACGTCTCATCCGCGTTCTGTCCCTTGTTCGCGGGGAAGACCCAGTGCGTCGAGCTCGACCAGACGGCCTTCTCGTCGCCGATCTGGGGCACGGGAGCTGCGGCCCAGTCGAGATCGCCGAAGGCGGTGTTGGTCGTCTGCCAGACGCCGTTCCAGTTGAACGCTGTGTCGCCGGCGAGGAGCGCCTTGATGTTGCCGTCCTGCGCGACGTTCTTCGGGCTGTAGCCCTTGTCCACCATGTCGGTCATCCAGGTGAGCGCCTCGACCCCGGCATCCGAGTTGAACGTCGCCTCGGTGACGTCGTCGTTGTACAAGTCGCCACCGAACTGCCAGAGCAGGCTTTGGAACTCGAACGTCCCCGTGAAGACGTATCCGTCGACCCACTCCCCCTGCACACCGGCGCCCTTGAGCGCCTCGAGTGCGGCGAGGTAGCCCTCGCGGTCGGTGGGGATCTCGGTGAGTCCGGCCTTCGCCATGACGCCCTTGTTCGCGAAGAGGCCGAGCGGCGTGACGCTCCACGGCACCGCGTACTGCGCGTCGCGGAAGTCGCCCATCTCGAAGACATCGGGCGGGAAGTCGCCCTCGCCGTAACCGAGGCCGTCGATGATCTCGTCTGCGGGCTGGAGCAGGTTCTGCGCGGCGTAGGTGGCGAGGTCGTCACCGTGGAGCACTGCGACGTCGGGCCCCTTGCCGGCCTTGACCGCGAGCGGCATCTTCGAGGCGATGTCAGCCCACTCCTGGGGGACGTTCTTGACCTTGATGTTGTCGTGCTCGGCGTTGAACTGGTCGATGAGTTTCGGAACGATCGTCGGCGCCGCGCCGCCGGTCCAGCCGTGCCAGAACGTCACCTCGACGGCGGGGCCGTCGTAGTCCTCGCCCGATACGCCTTCACTGGTGGAACCTGACGCGCCGCAGGCGCTCAGGGTGACAGCCAATGCTGCCGCCGCGCCGATACCGATGCCGCGCGATAGTCGCGTAGTCATGTGATTGCTCTCCTTTGAGTACTTCCGCCCGTCACCGAGCGCGCTGTGTGGGTGCGAACTTACAGCGCTAGAAATTTGCTGTCAACGGGGTACGTAGCGAGGCGCCGGAATGCAGAGGTCGGGCGCTGTACTGTTGCCCGCGAGCCGTCGAAGGGAGCCCCATGCGAGGACCGCGCTTGCAGGACGTGGCCGAACGGGCCGGCGTGTCGATGAAGACCGTCTCGAACGTCGTCCGCGACTACCCGCACGTCTCCGCGGCAATGCGTGAACGCGTCCAGCGCGCGATCGACGAACTCGGCTACCGACCCAACGTCGTCGCACGACGCCTCGCGACCGGCCGCACCGGCTTCATCGCGGTCGCGTTCGCGGACGTGGCGATCCCCTACTTCGGCGAGCTCGCGCACGTCGCGTCGCGTCGTGCGCAGGACTTCGATTACCGAGTACTCCTCGAGGAGACCGACGACACACTCGAGGGCGAGCGCGCGCTGATCGCCAGCTCCGAGGCGGGACTGGTCGACGGGATGCTGTTCCAGCCCTCCAAGATGAGCTCGTCCGAGATCGCGCAGCATCGATCACAGATCCCGATCGTCCTGCTCGGCGAGATGCCTGCGCCGCTGACGATGGACCACGTCATGATCGACAACGTGGCCGCGGCCCGCGAGATCACCACGCATCTGCTGGATTCCGGCCGGCGCAGGATCGGTTTCGTCGGGCACGAGACGACGGCGCTGAGCGAGACCTCGCGTCAGCGCATCCTGGGTTATCAGGAGGCACTTGCTGCAGCGGGTCTGCGCGCCGACCCGAGGATGCTGGTCGCGACCAGTTCGATCGACGCCACTGACACGGCAGCGTCGGTGCGCGAGGCCCTGGCGGACGGGTGGGAGGTCGATGCCGTCGTCTGCCGCGACGACCTCGCGGCGATGGGCACTCTGCGCGCACTCCACGAACGAGGCATCCGGGTCCCGGAGGACGTGGCCGTCACGGGATGGGACGACACGAGGCTCAGCGCGGTGACCTTCCCCAGCCTGACCAGCGTCAGCCCCGACGTCGACGCACTCTTCACGCGCGCCATGGGCCTGCTTCTCGAGCGGATCGCGGGGTACGACGGGGTCGGGCGACACGAGATCGCACCGCACCGGATCGTCGTTCGCGAAAGCGCCCCCGCCGCCACGGACGACTGAGATCAGCTCGATCGGGTTTTCCCGGTTTACAGCGCTGCAGGGCATGAGGCATGCTGGACGCCATGATCGACGACGACCACACCGCCGTGCGCGCCAGCACGCAAGACGGCACCTACCCCCGGCCCCAACTCCTCCGGTCGGCCTGGACGGACCTCTGCGGCACCTGGTCGTTCGCGTACGACGATGCGGACGAGGGCATCGCCTCAGGGTGGTCGTCAGCCGGTGTCTCGGAACGCGACATCGTCGTCCCCTTCCCTCCTGAGTCGTCGGCCTCCGGCGTCGGCGACACCGGGATGCACCGCGTCGTCTGGTACTCGCGAGACCTCACCACCGCGGACCTCGCCGGTGCCGGCCACGCTGCGGGCCGTCGCCTCCTGCTGAACTTCGGCGCTGTCGACTACCGCTGCGACGTGTGGGTCGACGGGCAGCTCGCCGGATCGCACGAGGGCGGCCACACACCGTTCGCGTTGGACATCACCGGCTCGGCGCGCGAAGGTGCTCGGATCGTCGTGCGTGCGGAGGACGACCCGCTCGACATCTCGCAGCCCCGCGGAAAACAGGACTGGCGGGAGCACCCGCACGCCATCTGGTACCACCGCACGACGGGGATCTGGCAGCCGGTCTGGCTCGAGAGCGTCCCCGCCGTCCACATCACCGCGCTCAGGTGGACCGCGGATCCCCGCGCCGGCATCGTGACCGCTGACATCGAGTTGTCGGTGCGTCCGACTACCGGCACGGAGGCGACGATCTCCGTGTCCTTCGACGGTCGCGAGCTCGCGGCGGTCAGCGCCGTCGCCACCGACCGCGAGACGACCGTCGTCATCCCGATCGCCGAACTCCGCAACGGTCAGTCCTACGAGGAACTCCTCTGGTCGCCGGAGAATCCGCGGCTGCTCGACGCAGAGGTGCGGGTGGGTGACGACGTCGTGTACTCGTACCTCGGCATCCGCACCGCCCATGTCGCCCGAGGACGGTTCTGGCTGAATGACCGGCCGTACTACGTACGGTCCGTCCTCAATCAGGGCTACTGGCCCGAATCTCACCTCGCGGCTCCGTCCGCGGAAGCGCTCCGCGACGAGGCCGAGCTGATCAGATCACTCGGCTTCAACGCGACACGCGTTCACCAGAAGTTCGAGGACCCGCGCTTCCTCCTGGCCGCCGATCAGCTCGGCCTGCTCGTCTGGGGCGAGGCGCCCGGCACCTACACCTTCACCCCGACCGCCATCGAGCGGACGACGCGGGAATGGCTCGAGGTGGTCCGCCGCGACATGTCGCACCCCTCGATCGTGACGTGGGTACCGCTCAACGAGAGCTGGGGCGTGCAGCACATCGCTGCCGACCCGCGCATGCAGCACTTCGCCCGCTCGCTCGTCTCGCTCACGAAGGCCCTCGATCCCACACGACCCGTCGTCTCGAACGACGGGTGGGAGCAGGTCGACACCGACATCGTCGCGATCCATGACTACGAGTGGCGTCCGGACGTCGTCCGGCAGCGGTACGCGACGGATGCCGACATCCGCCGTCTCATCGACTCGGTCGGCCCCGCCGGTCGGGCACTGATCCTCAGCGGCGACGTCTCGCAGGCGCCCGTCATGCTCACGGAGTTCGGCGGCATCTCGTTCGACACGTCGGCGGCCGACGGCGCGTGGGGGTATTCCTCCGCGACCTCACCCGACGACTTCGCGGAGCGCTTCGAGGGGCTGATGGCCGCCGTCCACGCTAGCGAGGCTCTCGCCGGCTTCTGCTACACGCAGCTGGCCGACACGCTGCAGGAGACGAACGGCCTCGTCACGGACGAGCGGACCCCGAAGATCCCGGTCGACCGCATCCGCGCGGCGATCGTCGGACACCACGCGAACTGACGACGGGCCGGTGGCGGATGCAAGGGATCTCGGCCGACACCCCGAGATCCCGGCCCGGCGCACGGCGCGCCGCGCGCGATCCCTTGCATCCGCAAGCAGCGAGCCGCGACAGCAGAGCGGGTGCCGCGGCCCGCGGCTTCGGCCGAGCGGATGCCGCGGCCCGCGGCTTCGGCCGCACACCACGCCGCCCCCAACGGCAACGGGCCGAGAAACGGGGGATCCCGCCTCTCGGCCCGGCTCGCGTTCAGGGCCCAATATGAGCCGTGCGGTCAGTCGCGCGAGTGGCGCGGCTTCCGCTCGGGACGGTCGTCGTAGGAACGCTTCGGGCGGTCGTCGAAGGAGCGCTGCGGGCGCTCGCCACCGGGACGGCCACGGTCGGGACGGATCTCGATCAGCTGACCCGAGATGCGGGTGCCGCTCAGACGGTCGAGGACCGAGGAGTCCATCGACGTCGGCAGCTCGACGAGCGAGAAGTCGGGCCGGATCGTGATGGCACCGAAGTCATCGCGGCCGAGGCCGCCCTCGTTCGCCAGCGCGCCGACGATCTGACGCGGCTCGACCCGGTGACGACGGCCCACGGCGATGCGGTAGGTCGTGAAGTCACCCTTGCCGCGACGCTCGCGCGGAGCGTCCGAGCGCTCGCGCGCCGGACGGTCCTTGCTGCGGTTGCCACGGTCGGCGTCGGCGGCCAGGGTCTTGGCCAGCTGGTCGGATGCCGGGTCGAGAAGCAGCGGCGTCTCGCCCTGCGCGACGACGGCGAGAGCTGCGGCGACGTCCTGCTCGGGCACGTCGTGATTGCGCACGTAGTGAGCGATCACGTCACGGAAGCCCGAGATGCGGTCGGTTTCGGCGAGCGCCGCGGTGATCGCGTCGTCGAAGCGAGCGAGGCGCGTCGAGTTGATGTCCTCGGTCGTCGGCAGGTGCATCTGTGTGGGAGCCTGACGCGTCGCGCGCTCGATGTGCGCGAGCAGATAGCGCTCGCGCGGCGTGACGAAGCTGATCGCGTCACCCTTGCGGCCGGCACGACCGGTGCGGCCGATGCGGTGCACGTACGACTCGGTGTCGGTCGGGATGTCGAAGTTCACGACGTGGCTGATGCGCTCCACGTCGAGACCGCGCGCGGCGACGTCAGTCGCGACGAGGATGTCGAGCTTGCCGTCCTTGAGCTGCGAGATCGAACGCTCACGCTGCGGCTGCGGGATATCGCCGTTGATCGGCGCGGCGCTGAACCCGCGGGCGCGGAGCTTCTCGGCGAGAGTCTCTGTCTCGTTCTTCGTGCGGACGAAGATGATCATCCCGTCGAAGTCTTCGACCTCGAGGATGCGGGTGAGGGCGTCGACCTTCTGCTGGTACGACACGATCAGGTACCGCTGCGTGATGTTCGTGTTCGTCGAGGTCTTGGTCTTGACCGTGATCTCCTCCGGGTCGCGCAGGTACTGCTGCGCGAGGCGGCGGATCGAGGGCGGCATCGTCGCGGAGAACAGGGCGACCTGCTTCTCGGCGGGCGTCTTCGCGAGGATCTGCTCGACGTCCTCGGCGAAGCCCATCTTCAGCATCTCGTCGGCCTCGTCGAGGACGAGGTTCTTGAGCTGCGAGAGGTCGAGGGTGCCCTTCTCGAGGTGGTCCATGATGCGACCGGGGGTCCCGACGACGATGTGCACGCCGCGGCGAAGGGCCGACAGCTGCACGCCGTAGCCCTGGCCTCCGTAGACGGGGAGGACGTGGACGCCCTTCATGCGGGCGGCATAGGACTCGAACGCCTCGCACACCTGGAGCGCGAGCTCACGGGTGGGGGCGAGCACGAGGGCCTGCGGAGTCTTCTGGCTCAGGTCCAGGTTCTCCATGATGGGAAGGGCGAAGGCGGCGGTCTTGCCGGTACCGGTCTGCGCCATGCCGACGACATCGCGGCCGCCGAGGAGGACGGGGATCGTCGCGGCCTGGATCGCGGAGGGCGTCTCGTAGCCGAGGTCCTTGATGGCGGCGAGCACGGGACCGGTGAGGCCCAGCTCGTCGAAGCCGGGAAGGGCGGGGGTCTCTGCGGTTTCAGTAGGGGTCTGGGGGTCACTCACCTATCCACCGTAGTGGAGTGGGCTGGGAAGCACCCGGTCCGCTCACCCGGCGGCGCTGCGATAGCGGCGTGGTTTGCCCTCGCCGAGGTCGATGAGCCGCTCGTGCCGCGTCACCGCGACGGGCTGATTCAGGAGGGCGCGGAGGGTGCGGTCGACTGCCCCGGCATCCCCACCGACGATCTCGGCGGCGACGCTGCCGTCCACGGCCTGGACGATGCTCCACCCCCGTGCGCCGTGCGTCTGCAACTGCTGCGTCAGATCGACGCACGGCACTCGGCGCCCGTCTGAGCCGAGGAAGACCGTGTTCTCACGGCCTTCGAGGTCGGCGATCCCGATACCGCCGTCGGCGAGCCGCACGAGACGACCGACGTCGCCCGTTCGGTATCGAACGAGCGGGAGGAGCGGGTTCTCTCCCGCCGTCACGGTGATCTCGCCCCGTTCGCCCTCCGGCAGCACTTCCCCGGCAGAGTCGAGGATCTCGACGTGCACCCGCCGATCGAGCACGCGGAACGGGCCGTCGTCGGTGCGGACGGCGATCTGACGCGTTTCGTGCAGACCGTAGACGTCGAAGACGGGGCATCCGAACGCGTCCTCGAGGTCGGCACGGAGGGGCCCTGACAGCGACATCGCGCTGGAGAAGAGGGCGAGCGGACGGACCGCCCCGCGGAGGTCGGGGCTCAGCAGTTCGGCGAGGCTGGTCGGGTGCCCCGAGATGACCTGGGGGTCGGCATCCCGCAGAAAGTCGGTGCGGTCCGACGGCGTCCGCCACACCCCCGTGTCGAGGTTGAGCCGTGCCATGGCGCGGTGCGCGAAGCCGCTGACGAGCGAGACGTACGTGAACGCCTGACGCTGGAAGACGACGGATGCCACGGCGAACCGCTCCCCGTCGGGAACCCAATCGATCCCCTGCGCCCGGACGAGCGACACCATCAGGTGGAAGCCGCGGGCGACCTCTTCGACATCGTCGGGGATGAGGAGCGCCGCTCCCGTCGACCCGGAGCTCGTGCCGTGCAGCATCCGATCGAGGTCCGCGTCGAGCGGGACGAACGACGCGAGATCGTCGACGAGGTGCTGGCGCGTGATCGGCGGGAAGTCGGCGAGCGACACCAGGCCGTCACGTCCCCGGTAGGCGAGCAGGTTCCGGGCGGTCGTGAGGTGCTCCTCGAGCCAGCCGTTCGTCGACAGCGGCATCCGCGTGCGCTCGACCATCTCAGCCGTGAGCCGGTCGCCGGTCGCGTGCACCCAGTCGGGAGCGAAAGGATGCCGTCTCCACCGGTCGAGCCGCGCGGCACCGGCGGCATCCATCGTCGGCCAGCGCTCGGCGTCCGTCAGGACCGCCGCCGAACCCGGGGCGTACTCGGCGAGGGTGAGGCCGTCGTCGGGGTCACTCACTCGAATACCTCGCCGCGGCCTCCTTCGCACGGGCCTCGGCGAGGCGGCGGGCGATCTCGTCGCGATGCCGGTGCGCGGCGTAGGCCTGCGCGAGCGCGGCGTTTCGGCGGAGCGAGTCACGGGCGTCGAGCAGGCTGCGGGCGGTGTCGACGTCCTCTTCGGCGGGCCGCATCCCCGCCCAGAGGAGGAACGTGCGGACGGCCTCCTCCCGACGCTCGTCGTCGGACAGCCACTCCCACGGGTCGACGACGGGCGCGAGCCGGAGCGCGAGGGCGTCGATCGCGCGCCCGACACCCGCTGCTGCGGCGATCGACGGGGTGAACGGCTCGACGAGGTCTTCGCTCGCCACGAGCCACAGGCCGACGGCGGCACCGCGCCGGACCCTGTCATCGGACTCGTGGTCGAGAGAGAGGAGGCGCTGGCGGACGACGTCGCCGGCGAGCGCGGCGACGGAGACGCGCGGATCGAGGAACGAGCGCGGCACGCTCGCCATCCGCGCCGCAACGGCGGCGAGCGCCGGGCCGGGGACGGTCGCCTGCCAGGCGTGACCCTCGGGGGGAGCGGATGCCGACCACGCCGACAGCAGTGCTTCGGATTCAGCCATGCAGGACCTCCGCCAGTCGAGCGCACGCGGCGGGCGCCTCATCCATCGTCTTCACGTGCAGGACGTCGTATCCCGCGGCGGCAGCCTGGGCGTCGACATGGTCGGAGCGCACCGAGAGCAGGAGCGTCGCGGTCGTCAGCAGCGGACGGACCCGCGCCGCCACACCGGCGAACGCATCGTTGCCGTCTCCGAACATCGACACCAGGCCGTCGTCCGACAGGACGAGGAGGTGCCGTCGCTCGTCGGGGAGCGGCGGGCGGAGGTCGGCGTAGCGCCGCTCGAGAAGGTCGAGCGGGAACGTCGTCCCGCCGCCGAAGTAGCAGGCGAGATCGCGCACGACACCGGGGACGGTGCGCTGGAAGTCCTCGGAGCCGGCGACCTGGCCCGCTCCCGAGAAGCTCGTGACCCGCACTCGACCACCGCCTCGCAGCACCGACAGCGCCACGATCATTCCGGCGAGCACGGCGGACGACCCTCGCTCCGGGCGCGGCATCGACCCGGACGAGTCGATGAAGACGTCGAGCGTGATGCTGGCCTCGCGGGGTATCGGTTCGTCAGGCAAAAAAGAGCGTCGACGCGTCGTGACCCCGGGGAGAACCGTTGCACCGGCCTGCAGGGTCGCCGGCCAATCGAGGTCGGCGAGGTCGTCGCCCGCCTCCCACAGCTCCAGCGGGCCGGGCAGGTCGGGCGCGGGGACCGCGGGCATCAGCTGCGTCAACGGACGCACCCAGGGCGCCGCCTCGGCGCGGTACCACGCGGCGATGACCTCGTCGGGGTCGCTCGCGCCGTAGAGAGCGAGCGTGTGGGCGAGCCCCAGAGCCTGGCCGCGACCCTCGCCGCTGCCGGTCGCGGGTGCGGCCGCCCCGGGCCCGCTCGAGCTGGGATGCGCGGGGACCACTTCGTGGAGCCTTCGGTCAGAGAGGATGCGGCCGAGCTCCTCCGCGCTCGCGGGCGCGTCGTCGGCGGCGCAGCCCGCTCCGTTGCCGCTCTGCGGGCGAGCGGATCGTTGCCGCTCGACGAGGTACGGGGCCGTCAGCACGCCGAACCGCAGTGCCCCGAGCACCGGGTCGCCCGCGAACGCGCGCACGACCGCGGCGATCTGGTCGGCATCCACTTCTGGTCGGGTCGTGATGACGCCCGCGAGTTCCGCGGCGATGCGTTCGCGCTCCCGGCGCGCATCGCGCAAGGCCCGCTCCTTCTCGCGGTGCTTCTCGGGGATGCTGTCGAGCGGTGGCTCCGACTCGGCCCCGCGGGCCGCCGGCGGAGCAGGCGGGGGCGGACTGGTCGGGCAGAGGCGTCCGGCGGGAAGACCCCAGATCAGTTCGAAGGTGCGCAGGTACACCCACCAGAGGCGATCCGCGCTCTCGGGCGCAGGCAGCGTCGCCTGCACGAGACGCACGATCCCGACCGGCTCCGCGTCACCCCGGCGCCGCTGCAGCAGAGCGACGCGGGCGTTGACGAGCAGATCGGTCCAGAGGTTCGACAGCAGACCGAGGTCGTCGCTCGAAACCGGGTCCGCGCCGGCCGCGGCGAGCGTGCGAGCGAGCTGATGCCGGATCTTCAGCGCATCGATCCGGGTCGCCGGTGCCAGGACGTGATGACCGATCTCGTGCGCGAACATGCTCTCGGCCTCGCGCTCCACGCCCCAGGTGCGGAGCATCTGCGGGTCGACGGTCACCGATGGCGGGAACGAGAACCAGGCGGCGGTGCCCTTCGCCGCCCCTTCGCCGGGAGCGAGGCGCACGTCGCGCAGGTGCACGCCCCAGAGTTCGAGCGCGCTCTCCCACGCGTGCCGCGTCTCACCCTCGAGCGGCGTCGTCGCCACAGCGCTCACGCGGCATCCCTCACGTGGACCCACGCCAGGTAGGAGTCCGGGAAGCAGATGACGGATGCCGCTCCCCCGGGTCCCGCCTCGGGAGGCTCGTCGAGCGGGCGGATCCGCGCCCCCCACACGTCGGCGTCGAGCCGCCACCACTCGTCACCCGTCCGGATGCCGAAGGCCCCCGGATCGGCGAGCGCGACCGACTCCGCCGGTGGCGCCACCCACACGCCGCCGAGGCCGACGAATCCGCCGACGGCGCAGACGTACCCGCGGGATGCCGCCCGCCCCGGCCACCAGAACCGATCCCCGCGCTGCGCCTCGAGGAACGCGTCGAGGTCCGCTCGATCCAGCCCGAGCGCGGCGGCAGCGGCATCCGGATGCGTCTGCGACAGGCCGTCGAGGCGACGGAGGGCGTCGTCGCGGAAGGCGAGGGCACCCGCCCGCCACGCGGCGATGCCGGCGAGGGCGACGGCGTCCGCCTCGGGAGCCTCCGCGACTCCCGCGGCGAACGACGCCGCGAACACGCGTGGGTCGCCGCCCGCCGCGGCGACGTTGCGGCCGGCGAGGTCGAGATCCATTCCCTCGACGCGCGGCGGCGACGCGGGCGCGGCCGGCGCAGCGGCGAGGTGCCCGGGTCGTGTGATCACGCGCGTCGCTCCGCCCACCGCACGTAGGCGGTGTAGCGCTGGTGGAGGTATTTGAGCGTCACGAGGTCATCGAAGTCGCGCCCGTAGAGCTTGCCCGTCGCCGCGATCGCGCGGATCCGCGCCTCGACCTCGGTGAGGCGGCGTGAGGCGTCGACGGCACTGACACCGTCGAGACCGCGGTCGAGGTCGGCGAGCATCGCGTGGACCGGGTCCTCCTGGCCCCGGCCGAGGGCCTCGAACTGGCGGCAGGATTCGGCGAACATGTCGCTGAGCCAGCTGGACACGTCGGTCGCGAGCTCCCGCTCGGCTCCCACGTCGAACCGCGGATGCGTCGGATTGGGCAGCAGCTTGCCGCGGAGGACGAACGGCAGGATCGCGGCGACGTCGGCGATCTCGACCGCCGCCCGGCCACGGAACCACGCCATCGCCTTGGCGTAGAGGATGAGCGTCTGCAGCGCCCGCACCGACAGACCGTTCGTCGTCTGGGCGCCGAGGTCGGCGGTGAGGTCGGCTCCGGAGTTGGACTCGATGACCTCGGGTACGCGTCCGCCCGCCGTCGTCACGGTGTCCTTCGTCCGGTACTCGAACCGGCGCCCGCCGCCCTGGACGAACTCGAAGTGACTGAAGAAGAACTCGAGGCGGCGACGCACGGCATCCGGAACAGGCACGGCTCTGACCGCAGCCCGCATCCGCGTCTGCTCGTCGCCGTCGAAGATGAGTTCCTCCGGAACGTGCTCCTCGGGCTTGTCCCCTGCCTCGACGCGGGCGACGAGCTCATCGAAGAACCGGCTGTTGAACCCCGCGGCAGGAACGGTCACGTCCATGCGATCGCGAAGCGCCTGGATGACGGGGAACGTGCCGCCGCCCGCGTCGTCGTTCGCAGTGAAGAACCAGCTCTCCACGCCTGACGCGGGGGCGGTCCGACGCATCTGGTCGTGGCTTTCGACGTACCCCTCGGCGACCATCGTCAGGAGCGCGGACTGCGTCTTCGTGGGGATGCGGTTGTACTCGTCGACGATCTTCACCGGCCGGGTGAGCCAGTCCCGCCATGCGATCCCGATCTCGGCCAGCGACTCCGCCTGCACGAGGTCACGGGGCAGCGGGATGCCGACGAGGTCGCTGATCGTGAGCTGCGGCTGACCCTGCTGCACGCCGCGGCGGACGTCGTGCGCGGGGGAACCGGCGAGCACCCCCATGAGGACCGCGACGGTCGTCTTGCCGCGACCAGGACCGCCGATGAGCAGGCACTTGCCGCCGACGACGAACGTCAGGAGCGGAAGCAGGATGTTCGAGGAGAACGACGGCTGCGTGGGGAGGGTGATCTCCGCCCCGGCATCCCCCACCCCGAAGGTCAGCGGGTCGCCGTCGGAGAACTCGATGTCGTAGTACGGCGAGATGACCGCGCGGTTGACGATCCAGTAGTACGCCCGACGGGCCTTCTCGTCCAGCGCGGGAGCCTCGGCACGACCGGGGGCGCGGAAGAGGTCATCCGCGGTGAGCGGTGCGACACCGGCATCCGCTGCGCTCGTCGTGGGTGATTCCGAGAGCTTGTGCCAGCGGTCCGCCATCGCGCCAGCCTAACGGGGTGCGTCGCCGCCCCGGCCACCGCGCAGGGCCTCCTGCTCGGCGAGCGGACGCCCTTCGAGCGGAGCCGCGAACGACGTCGCGCGCGCCGTCGCGTCGCGGACGGCGGGAAGCGCCGCGGCGACCCGCTCGGCGACCGAGCCGCGCACTTCCAGCCACGGCACCGGCTGCTCGGCGAGCACCTCGCGGAAGCGGCGCTGCATCGCGTGGCGGATGTGCTCGCCGTCGCGCATGCCGTCCTGTACGAACGGGATCTCGTCGCCGGTCAGCACGTACAGCGCCGGCCGGTGGCCGTCCGCCCGACGACGGATGCCGGGGGCCGGAGACCCCACGTATCGCTCGTGCCACAGCGCGGTGGCGAGCACGTCGGTGTCGCAGACGAGCACCGGCGTCGGGACGCGGCGGAGGGCGGCATCCTCCATCGCGATCTGCCGGTCGACGACCAGATCGAACTCGTCGCTGCGCCACGGGGCGTCGAGGCCGCCGACGCGGATCTCGGAGTACTCGCGCCCGTACTCCGGCACCCACATCGTGCCCAGCTCGGCGGCGAGCGCCGCAGCCAGGGTCGTGGACCCCGTGGACTCGGCGCCGAGCACGACGACGCGCGCCGCGAGCGAGGCGCGCGCGGCGGGGGCGAGCTCGTGCCAGTGCGCGGCGACGTCGGCGCGGATCGCCGTCCCGGAGACGGGGTTGTGCCGCCGACCCGGGTCGACCTGCACCCACGTCGCACCGAGGCGACGAGCGAGTTCCTGGCCGTAGGGGTCCGAGGTGAAGACCGCGTCCGCGGGTGCGTCGAGGAGCCCGGCGATGGTCGCGGTGTGCGCGTCCCACGCGGTCTCGGATGCGAAGTCCACGGGGGTGTCGTCGAGCAGGTCGACGACCCGCGCCGTCGGGTGCTCCTCACGGATCCACGCGGCCCTCTCCGCGAGCGGGATCGATTCGACCGAGGCGGCGATCACCTCGACGGTCACCCGCTCGCACTGCCGGACGGCGGAGCGGATGAGGTGGGCGTGACCGGCGTGGAGGGGGTAGAACTTTCCCACCACGACGCCGTGCCGGAACCGCGTGTCAGACACGCGTGGCCGCAACCTCGTCAGGAGCCGACGTCCGCTCGACGCGCCGCCAGCCGATGTACCCGCCGACGCAGAGCCCGATGAACAGGACGTAGAGCGCCGCGACGATCCACAGGCCCGTCACGATCGAGAGCGCCACGAACGCGATGTCGACCCCGATCCAGACGAACCAGTTCTCGATCCACTTGCGGTTGAGCATGTACTGGGCGACGAGGCTCGCCGCGGTGGTCGCGGCATCCGCCAACGCCACCTGCGAGTCGGTGAACGTCGCGAGGAACCACGCGAGCACGGCCGTGCCGCCGATCCCGGTGAGCACGAGCCACGGGATGACGCGGCGCGGCGTCCGGGCGATGTAGCCCTTGTCCTGCTCGACGCCGCGGGCCCAGCGGACCCAGCCGTGGACGCCCAGCACGAGGTAGACGACCTGCAGCGCCGCCGCGGCGTACAGCCCCGCTGGCACGAAGACGACGAGGAAGACGATGTTGTTGGCGATGCCGAGCGGATACGTCCAGATGTTCCGGCGAGCGGCGAGGAGCACGCAGGCGGCTCCCGTCGCGAATCCGACGATCTGCATCCACTCAGCCAGGATCCACTCGAGCACACGACGAGCCTAGGTGCGTCACGGGGCGGCCCCGACCACGCGATCGCCTGCGGACGTATGATTGTCCGTTGCGCCTGCCGACCGAACGGACTGCCTCGTGATCGAGATCCTCACCCCTGACCAGATCGACCGCGCCCGCGTGACGGGCGGCCTCGTGGGCGACATCCTGCACGGCATCAAGGAGCGGGTGAAGCCGGGGACGAACCTCCTCGAGATCGACGCGTGGGCGAAGGACATGATCCTCGGCGCGGGCGCCGAATCCTGCTACGTCGACTACGCGCCGTCCTTCGGCCGCGGACCGTTCGGTCACTACATCTGCACCGCCGTCAACGACGCCGTGCTGCACGGCCGACCCCGCGACCAGCGTGTCGTGGCGGGCGACCTCCTGACCCTCGACCTCGCGATCAAGACGAGCGGCGTCGCCGCCGACGCCGCGATCAGCTTCACGGTGGGCGGTGGCGCGCACGCCGAGAACGACCCGCTCATCACGGCGACCCAGGAAGCCCTCGCCGCCGGCATCGAGGCCGCCCAGCCCGGTGCCCGTATCGGCGACATCTCCGCTGCCATCGGCGACGTCCTCACGGGGGCGGGCTACCCCGTCAACACCGAGTTCGGCGGGCACGGCATCGGCACGACGATGCACCAGGACCCCCATGTGTCGAACATCGGCCGCGGCGGCCGCGGCTACCGCCTGCGCCCCGGACTCATGCTCGCCATCGAGCCCTGGGTCATGGTCGACACCGACGAGCTCAAGGTCGACGACGACGGCTGGACGCTCCGGAGCGCGACGGGATGCCGCACGGCGCACACCGAGCACACCGTGGCGATCCTCGAGTCCGGCAACGAGATCCTCACGCGACCCACGCGCTGAGCCTCAGCGACGGGGAACCGTCGACCCGCGGATGACCAGGCGGACCGGCAGATGCCGGACACCCTCACCCATCTCCGCTCCATCGATCGCCTCGAACACGCGCTGGGCCGCGCGACGACCGAGTTGCTGCAGGTTGGCGTCGATACTCGTGAGCTCGGGGCGCGAGTTCGTCGCGAGGAGCTCCCAGTTGTCGTATCCGATCACGGCGAGGTCGTCGGGAACGGAGCGCCCGAGATCGCGCGCCGTATCGATGACGCCCCGCGCGATCTGATCGGATGCCGCGAACACCGCGTCGATCTCAGGGTGGCGCCCGAGAAGGGTGGCCGCGGCATCCCGTCCCCAGTGCTCGGACCAATCTCCCGAGAGCGGCTCGCCGACGAATTCGAGCCCGGCGTCGGCGAGCGCTGAGCGGGCGCCGTCGAGCCGTTCGCGTGCGGCGGCGTAGGTCGGGTCCCCCGAGATGTGGGCGATACGGGTCCGCCCGCACGCGAGGAGGTGCTCGACGGCGAGGCGACCGCCTGCGCGATTGTCCGGGGTGAGGGAGAGGTCCCGGTCGTCGTCCGACGGAGCGTACGCGTAGACGACGGGCACCGGGATGTCCTGCCCGAGTGACGGGCGCGGGTCGGTCTGGCGCCCCACGACGATGATGCCGTCGACCCGGCGACTCAGCAGCGCGCGCAGGTGGTGCTGCTCGCGGATCGCGTCGCCGCGCGCATCGCAGAGGAAGACGTTGACCTGACCGGCCCCGAAAGCGTCTTCGGCGCCCATGAGGATCGGCAGCATGAAACGACCGTCGAGGTCGCTCGTGAGCAGGCCGACGGTCCCCGTCCGACCGGCGAGCAGCCCTCTGGCCATGGCGTTCGGGGTGAAGGCGAGGTCCTCGGCGGCCTCCAGCACCCGTCGACGAGTCGCGGGCGCGACGTCGGTGCGACCGTTCATCGCCTTCGACGCGGTCGCGAGCGACACTCCGGCGAGTCGGGCGACGTCGCTGAGCGTCGTGGTGCGGACGCCCGTGTCGTTACTGGCCATGCGATCCCTTTTCGAAATCATTTCGGTGGACGCTCTTGACCCTACTCCCTACCGGCAGTATCGTCCCGAAATGGGTTTCGATATTTTCGAGGCCCGACCGAAGCACCTGGTGCCTGCGGCGACCGCCGCGACACTCACTCGACGGAGAGTAAGAGGACATCGCGATGAACACCTTCCCCCGCCGCTCCCGACGGCGGACACTCACGGCCCTGCTCGCAGCCGGAGCACTCATCGGCTCGCTCGCGGCCTGCGCCGGCGGCTCGCCCGGCACCACACCTCCCGCAGACATCCCCGCGGAGGGCGTCGACGATGGATCGACCCTGACCCTGTGGACCCGCGCACCGCTCGAGAAGCAGGCCAAGCTCCTCGTCGAGGCGTACAACGACTCGCACGAGAACCAGGTCGAATTGACGGTCGTCCCGAACGACGACTACGTCGCCAAAGTGGGCGCGGCCGCCGGATCGAACGGCCTTCCCGACCTGTTCGCCGCCGACATCGTCTATGTCCCGAACTGGGTGGAGCAGGGTCTCTTCCAGGACATCTCCGCGCAGATCGACGGGCTCGACTTCAAGGACCAGATCAACCAGGGCCATCTGAGCGCCGGAACCTCCGACGGCAAGGAGCACGTGCTCCCGTTCGTGCTCGACCTGTCGATGCTCTTCTGGAACAAGGAGCTCTTCACCGAGGCGGGCCTCGACCCTGACAAGGCCCCCGCCGACCTCGAGGAGTTCGCCGCGGCGGCCAAGGCGATCCAGGCCCTCGACAAGCCCGGCGTCTACGGAACCGCGACCGGCCTGAACTGCGGCGGCTGCCTGCTCTTCACCTGGTTCCCCGCGATCTGGGCCGACGGCGAGAAGGTGCTCGGCGAGGACGGTACCGAATCGCTGCTCGCCGGCGACACCGCGAAGGAGATCTACTCCACGTGGAAAGACCTCTGGGACTCGGGCGCGGTCCTTCCGAGTTCGCAGGACGAGACGGGTCCCACCTGGACGGCCGGATTCACCGAGGGCAAGGTCGGGCTCATGTACTACCCCGCCACCCTGCTGTCCTCGACGCCCTTCGACGCCGGAGTCGCCGGCATCGCGGGATCGAACGGCGGCGCCTCGACCTTCGTCGGCGGTGACGGTATCGGCATCTCGAAGGATTCCAAGAAGTCCCCGCAGGCATGGAACTTCCTCAACTGGCTGATGTCCGAGGACGCGCAGGTGGGTGTCCTCGCGAAGAACAAGGACGTCGTCTCGAGGGCTGACCTCGCGTCGAACACGTTCTCCGACGCCGACCCCCGACTCGTCACCATCAACGAGGTCGCCGGCAAGGGCGACACCCCGGTCGCGCTCAACTTCCAGCAGGCGTTCAACGCACCCGGAAGCCCGTGGCTGACCCTCGTCCGAAACGCTGTTCTCGGCGACGGCGACTCGGTCGACGCCGACAACGACGAGATCACCGCGATCCTCCAGCAGTGATCCGAGCGGGGGTCGCCTCGACCGATGCGACCCCCGCTTCCACCCCGGCACGAAAGGTCGACATGGTCGTCACCGCTCCCCCTCCGCGCACCCGACGGCGGTCCCGCCCCCTCGGCGGACCCGCTCAGGGCTGGGGCTTCGCCGCCCCGACGGCGCTGTTCGTCATCTTCCTGTTCGTCATCCCCCTGCTGCTCGTGCTCCAGATGTCGGTCTCCGACTGGCCCCTGCTCGGGGGAAACCGGGGAGTGAACTTCCCCGAGAACTACATCGATGCGGTCGATCACCGCTTGTTCTGGGACTCGATCCGGTTCACCCTGATCTACACCGTGATCACGACGGTCCTCCTCCTCGGCCTCGGCCTCGGACTCGCCCTCATCGTGCAAGAGAGCACACGCTGGAAAGGGTTCCTGCGGACGGCGTTCCTGGTACCGAGCGCCCTCGGTCTCGCCTCCGCGTCGCTGCTCTTCTACGTGCTCTACTCGCCGATCGCGGGCCCCTTCGCCGACCTGATGGATGCCTGGGGCATCACCTTCCTCGGCACCCCCGAGGGCGCACTGTGGTCGACGGTGTTCCTCATCGTGTGGCGCTACGCCGGCTTCTACATGCTGCTGATGCTCGTGGGGCTGCAGGGCATCCCGGACGAGGTGTACGAGGCGGCGCGCATCGACGGCGCGTCACGATGGCAGACGTTCCGCGACGTCACCGTTCCGCTGCTGCGCCCCACCTTCGCACTCACCACCGTGATGTGCGTCACCGGCTCGTTGCTGGCGTTCGAGCAGTTCTACATCCTCACCAAGGGTGGCCCGGACAACAGCACCGTCACCATCGTGCAGCTCATCTACAGCGTCGCGTTCCAAGGGCAGAACAGCCTCGGTGTCGCCGGAGCCCTCTCGGTGATCGTGCTGCTCACCCTCGTCGTCATCAACATCTTCCAGTTGCGCGCGTTCCGCCGCCCCGACGAAAGCTGAAGCGATGGCCATGACCGCCACCCGCACCCTGATCGCCCCCGGCTCCGCCCCGACGCCGCCCCGACGCCGCCGGTCCCGTGCGCGACGGGCGGTGCTCGGCATCCCGTCCGCCGTCTTCACGACGGCCCTCGCGATCATCTTCCTGTACCCGCTCATCTGGACGGCGATCTCGTCCGTCGGCCCGCGGGCCGGCACCAGCCAGACCGACGGATGGGGCTTCGGCAACTACCTCGCTCTCGCCGACTATCAAGCCGGCGTCTGGGTGTACCTCGGCAACTCGCTCTTCGTCTCACTGCTGACCGTGACCCTGACACTGCTGCTCTCGCTGACGGGCGGCTACGCGTTCGCGCGTTTCGACTTCCCCGGGAAGAACGTCCTGTTCCTGCTCGTCCTGGCGATCCTGATGGTGCCCTACGCGACCCTCCTGATCCCGCTCTACGTTCTGCTGAACGCCGTCGGGCTGCAGAACTCGCTCGTCGGCGTGGCGCTGGTCATCACCATGTTCCAGTTGCCGTTCTCGATGTTCATGATGCGGGTCTCCTTCGAGTCGGTCCCCCGCGAGTTCGACGAGGCCGCCATGGTCGACGGATGCACACCGCTGAGTGCCCTGTGGCGGGTCCTCATCCCCGCGGTCAAGCCGGGTCTCATCACGGTCGGCCTGTTCGCGTTCCTGACGGCGTGGAACGACTTCTTCGCCCCGCTCATCCTCATCAACGACTCCGCCCGGATGACCCTCCCCCTGGCCGTCGCGAACCTCCGCGGTCAGGCCCAGGGAGTCGTCGACTACGGCGCCACCGAGGCCGGGGTCGTCGTGCTGGCACTGCCCTGCATCCTGCTCTTCCTGATCCTGCAACGCCACTACGTCCGCGGCTTCATGTCCGGCGCCTTCAAGGGATGACCATGACTCCTCTGTTCCCGCACACTGCGATCACTCCGCCCGTCGCGCCTGCCAGCCCCAGTCGCGGGCGGGTGCGCCCCCTGGGTCTGTCCGAGGTCACCGTGACGGGGGGGCTGTGGGCCGAACGGCAGCAGCTCAACGCCACCGAGACCCTCCCCCACATCCATGCGCGACTGGAGTCCGAGGGCTGGCTAAGCAACTTCGACCGTGCCGCGCGCGGCGCGCTCCCCGAGGGTCGTCGAGGGCGGGAGTTCTCGGATTCCGAGGTCTACAAGTACCTCGAGGCCCTCGCCTGGGAGGTGGGACGACGCCCCGACGCGGCCGCCGAACAGACCTTCCGCGACGTCGTCGCGAGGGTCGCGGCGGCGCAAGAGCCGGACGGGTACCTGAACACCATGTTCGGGCGCGCGGGCCAGGCACCCCGGTGGTCCGAACTCGAGTGGGGACACGAACTGTACTGCCTGGGTCACCTCTTCCAGGCCGCCGTCGCCCGGCACCGCACCCGACCGGACGCCGACGACGGGCTGGTGGCGATCGCGCGGCGGGCGGCCGACCTCGTCTGCCGAGTCTTCGGCCCCGGCGGGATTGAGCGGGTCTGCGGCCACGCCGAGGTCGAGACGGGGCTCGCCGAACTCGGGCGCGCCCTTCGCGAGCCGCGTTACCTCGCGCAATCGGCGCTGTTCATCGAGCGACGCGGGCACGGCACGCTCGCCGACATCGAGTGGGGGCGCGCGTACTTCCAGGACGATGTGCCGGTCCGCGAGGCGCACTCGCTGCGCGGCCACGCGGTTCGCGCGAACTACCTCGCCGCCGGTGCCGTCGACGTCGCCGTCGAGCAGGGCGACGACGAGCTGCTGGATGCCGTCCGTCGCCAGACCTCGCACGCCGTCGCGCGGCGCACCTACCTGACCGGTGGCCAGGGCTCGCATCATCAGGACGAAGCTTTCGGCGAGGACTGGGAACTGCCGGCAGACCGCGCGTACTCCGAAACGTGTGCGGGCGTCTCCTCCGTGATGCTGTCGTGGCGGCTGCTGCTCGCCGACGGCGACCCTGCGCACGCCGACCTCATCGAGCGCACGCTCTTCAACGTCGTCGCCACCGCGGTCGGGTCGGACGGGCGCTCGTTCTTCTATGCCAACACGCTCCACCAGCGCACCCCCGGCGAACCCGTCGATCCCGAGACGACGTCGCCGCGCGCCTCGTCATCGGTGCGTGCGCCGTGGTTCGAGGTCTCGTGCTGTCCGCCGAATCTGGCACGCACGATCGCCGCGCTGGGCGCCTACGTCGCCACGGCGGACGATCGCGGCATCCAGGTTCACCAATACGCCGATGCCGAGATCCGCACCACCGCGCCGTTCGGAGACGTCATCGCCTTCCACGTCGAGACGGCGTACCCGGACGACGGACTCATCCGGGTGCGCATCACCGAGTCGCCGGAGGACCCGTGGACCTTGAGTCTCCGGGTGCCGTCCTGGGCCGACTCCGCAACCCTGACCGACGGACGAGACGTGCAGACGCTCGCCCCGGGCATGGCGACGGTGCATCGTGTCTTCCGTGCCGGTGATGTGATCGAGCTGCGTCTGCCCTTGGAGGCCCGGGTGACGCATCCGCATCCGCTCATCGACGCGGTGCGCGGGAGTGTCGCGATAGAGCGCGGTCCGGTCGTCTACGCGCTCGAATCGACCGACCTCGGCGCTTCCGTCGACCGGGCCGTCGTCGATCGAGGGGCGCGTCCGGTCGAACGCGACGGCGAGGTCTGGCTGCCCATCGGGATTCGTGACGACGACGCCCGTACGTGGCCGTACGGCCCGGCCGATCTCTCCGCCGCAGCGGCGCGCGAGGTCAGGCTCGTGCCATATCGCGACTGGGGAGACCGGGGACCGTCGACGATGCGCGTGTGGCTCCCGACGACGCTGTAACAGGGGCCGCCGCGCTGTGCGTGCCCACCCCGCGACGCTACGCTCGGAGGGTGACCGAACGCGCCCCGCTCTCCCGCAAATTGACCGCCATCGCCGAGTCCGCGACCCTCAAGGTCGATGCCAAGGCCAAGGGCCTGCAGGCCGCCGGCCGACCGGTCATCTCCTACGCCGCCGGAGAGCCCGACTTCGCGACGCCGCAGTTCGTCGTGGATGCCGCTGCCGAGGCCCTCCGCGACCCCGCGAACTTCCGCTACACGCCCGCTGCCGGTCTGCCGGTGCTGCGTGAAGCGATCGCCGGCAAGACCCTCCGCGACTCGGGGCTCGAGGTCGCGCCGTCGCAGGTCATCGTCACCAACGGCGGCAAGCAGTCCGTCTACCAGGCGTTCCAGGCGGTCGTGAACCCGGGCGACGAGGTCCTGCTTCCCGCGCCGTACTGGACCACGTACCCGGAGGCGATCGCCCTCGCCGACGGTGTGCCCGTCGAGGTGTTCGCCGGGGCCGACCAGGAGTACAAGGTCACCGTCGACCAGCTCGAGGCCGCTCGCACCGACAAGACCACGGTGCTCGTCTTCGTCTCGCCGTCCAACCCGACCGGCGCGGTCTACACGCCCGACGAGACGAAGGCCATCGGCGAGTGGGCCCTCGCCCACGGCATCTGGGTGATCAGCGATGAGATCTACCAGAACCTCGTTTATGAAGGCGCCCGGTCGCAGTCGATCGTCGAAGCGGTGCCCGACCTCGCCGGGCAGACGATCCTCGTCAACGGCGTCGCGAAGACCTATGCGATGACCGGATGGCGCGTGGGCTGGATGGTGGGGCCTGCCGACGCCATCAAAGTCGCCGCCAACCTGCAGTCGCACCTCAGCTCGAACGTGAACAACATCGCCCAGCGTGCCGCCCTCGCGGCGCTCACCGGTCCGCAGGACGAGGCGGAGAGCATGCGGCAGGCGTTCGACCGCCGCCGCGGCCTCATCGTCGCCGAGCTCGCCAAGATCCCCGGCGTGACGGTGCCGAACCCGCTCGGCGCGTTCTACGTCTACCCCGATGTGACGGGCTTGCTCGGCCGCGACTGGGACGGTGTCCGCATCGACACATCGCTCGAACTCGCGGACTTCATCCTCGAGCGCGCCGAGGTCGCGGTCGTCCCGGGTGAGGCGTTCGGTCCGTCGGGCTACCTGCGTCTGTCATACGCGCTCGGTGAGGACCAGCTGCTCGAAGGCGTCCAGCGCCTGCAGCGCCTGTTCGCCTGAGGCCCCGGGCTTCGGTGACGAGCGCCGAAGTCCCACTCGGGCCGGGAATGGGCGCGCTGTTTCCGGCCGGATCGGGACCTCGGCGCCGAACGCGCGCCTCAGAGCTCGACGTCGAAGAGCACCGGCTCGGGCTGCAGCAGCACGCCGAACTCCGACTGCACGCGCTGCTGGATGAGCCGGGCGAGTGCGGCGACCTCTTCGGCCGTCGCGCGGCCCCGGTTGGTGAGCGCGAGCGCGTGCTTCGTCGAGAGCGACGCCTGCGAGCCGGGGAGGCGGAACCCCTTGCGCATGCCCGCCTGCTCGATGAGCCAGGCGGCGCTGATCTTCACGGGCGCAGGTCCGCCGACGCGAGGCGGGACGAACCCGGTGAACTGGTCGAGCGGAATGACGCGGTCTGCTTCGGGTTCCGGCGCCATCGACCAGCGCGGCGCCTCCGCGGGAAGCGTGGCCGCGAACTGCGCCGAGACGACGGGGTTCTGGAAGAACGACCCGGCACTCCATGTGTCCTGATCGCCCTCATCGAGGACCATGCCCTTGCGGGCGCGGATCTCGAGGACGGTCTCGCGGATCCACGCGAGCGGGACCGCGGCATCCGCGTCGAGCCCCAGCGCCGAACGCAACTGCGTGCCGCGCACGGGTACCGCACCGTGGCCGACTTGAGCGAGCTCGAGCGTGACCGACAGGATCACCGCGGAGCGCTCGGGCACCGAACCGTAGTGCTTCTTCAACACCGAGGTGCGAAGACCGAGGCCGAGATCGGATGCCGGCACCACCGACACGTCACCGGTCGACTCGTCGATCAGCTCGACCTCGACGAGCGTCTCGACGATCTCCTGCCCGTACGCGCCGATGTTCTGGATGGGAGCGGCGCCGGTGGTGCCGGGGATGCCCGCCATCGCCTCGATGCCGCTGAGTCCCGCGGCGACGGTCTGAGCGACGAGGTCGTCCCAGGAGTGACCGGCCTGCACCTTGAGTCGGACGTGTCCCGGGTTCGGCGACGGGAGCCGCTCGATGCCGGTCGTCCGGACGAGGATCACCGTGCCGTCGAACTCGTCGTCGCTGAAGAGCAGGTTCGAGCCGCCGCCGAGGACGAGCCACCGCTCCCCCGTCGACCAGACGTCGCGGAGCGCGTCGACGAGCTCGCCGGTCGTCCGCGCGTCGACGGTGCGCTGCGGCGTTCCCCCGACGCGGAGCGTCGTGAGTTGCGAGAGCGGGACGGGAGTGATCTCGGGCATCAGGATGCCGCGCGTACGCGCACCTGCGCCTTGCCGAGGACCGTCGTGCCCTCGTGACTGACGGTCAGGTCGATGCGGACGGTGTCGTCGTCGATCGCACCGACCTTCGCGACGACGGTGACGTTCGCGCCGGACTCGTTGTCGACCACGACGGGGCGCGTGAAACGCACACCGTATTCGAGGATGCGGCCCGAGTCGCCGAGCCACTCGACGATCGTCTCGACGGAGAGACCCATGGTGAGCATGCCGTGCGCGAGGACGCCGGGAAGGCCCACACGCTCCGCAACAGCATCATTGAAGTGGATGGGGTTGAAGTCGCCCGACGCTCCCGCGTATCGGACGAGCGAGGCGCGCGTCAGGTGCACAGTGCGTTCGGCGACGACGGTGCCGACCTCGAGAGTGGTCATTCGTCGCCTCCCACCAGCAGGACGGACGTCGCCGTGACGACGTGGTCGCCACCGGCATCCGTGATCTCGGCCTCACTCGTCACCATCGCGCCCTTGCCGAAGGCGCGGATGGCGGTGACCGTCAGAACGGCCGACAGCTCGTCGCCGGCGACGATCGGCCGCGTGTATCGGAAGCGCTGCTCAGCGTGGACGACCCGCTCGAGGACGATGCCCGAGTCCGGTTCGCTCAGCAACTGCTGCAGGGTGAAGTCCTGGATGACCATCGCGAATGTCGGCGGCGCGACGACGTCGGCGTAGCCGAGGGCCACCGCTGCGGCGGGGTCGTCGTGCTGCGGGTCGGTCGCGAAGACGGCGCGCGCGAACTCGCGGACCTTCTCTCGGCCGACGAGGTACGGGGCGGTCGGCGGGAAAGCTCGACCGAGCAACTCGGGATTCACAGGCACCGGACGATCCTACCGTCCGGGCCTCCGGTGGGCCCGGTCAGCGCGAGCGATGAGCGCGAACAGCTTTGATCGCAAGCTGCACGGCGATGAAGGTGAGGTAGACGGCGAACAGGACGTTCGCGGTGAACGGGTCGACGAGGGTCGCGAGCCACGCGCCGAGTGCCGTCGTCGTGCACGCGGCAATGCCGATGACGCCCGCGGCGACGAGGTCGACGTTGTGACGACGGAGGTTGCCGATCGTGCCCGAGATCGCGGTCGGAATCATCATCAGCAGCGATGTGCCCTTGGCGATGAGATCGCTCGTGCCGAAGAGGAACATGAGCGCCGGCACCACGATGACGCCGCCGCCGACGCCCAGGAGCCCCGCCATGGTGCCCGTGAAGACGCCGAGCACCGCGAAACCGACGCCGGTTCCCCAGGTGAGCGCCACCTCGGCGTCGCGCGAAGGGATGACGATGAACAGCGTCACGATGACGAGCACGAGGAAGGCGATGAATCCCCACCGGACCGCGTTCTGCGGCAGCCGCGCCAGCAGCCACGTGCCGACCTGCGCGCCGATGACGGCGCCCGCCGCGAGGATGATCGCCGGGATCCAGGCGACCGCGCCCACGGCGGCGTAAGAGATGACGCCGACTGCGGCGGTCGGCACGATCGCGGCGAGGGACGTGCCCGCCGCGCGGCGCTGGTCGAAGACGAGGAGCGTCAGCAGCAGCGGGACGATGACCGTGCCGCCGCCGACGCCGAACATGCCCGACATGAGCCCCGCGAGCAGCCCGATCGACAGCGCGCCGAGGTAGTAGCGGACGGTGCGGTCGGTGGTCGGAAGCGTGGTCACGAGAGAGGGTCCGACACGAAACGCATGCGTCGACCCTACTCCCGGGCTGACGCGACACCGCCTGCGGGGTGCGGCATACGATCGGATCATGTCCTCTTCGCTCGTCCTCGTAGCCAATGCCGGTGACTCCTCGATCAGCACGTTCCGCGTGACGGATGCCGGACTCGATCGCCTCTCCGTCACCGAGGGGACCACCGGGTGCTCGAACTTCGCCGTCGACGCCGAGCGCGGCTTCGTCTACGCCTCGGTCAAAGCCGACGATGACAACGCGGATGCCGGCATCCTGACCCTCTCGCTCGATCGTGAGACCGGCGTGCTGACGCCGCAGTCCCGGGTGTCGCTGCCCGGCGGCGCGATGAACTACCTGTCGCTGACGCGGGACGGTTCGGTCCTCCTGGGGGCGGCCTACTCCGGCGGCTACGGCATCGTGTGCGTGGTCGGTGCCGGAGGCGAGGTCTCGGCACCCGCGGCCGAGGTGCGCTTCCCGCGGCTCCACTCCGTGATGGCCAGCGCAGACGGGCGTCACTCCTACTTCGTCTCGCTCGAGACCGACCTCGTCGCGCAGTTCTCGCTCGAAAGCGACCTCTCCCTGACGCCGCTCGACCCGCCGACTGCCGACGCGCCTGCCGGCAGCGGTCCGCGCCACCTGGCGTTCAGTGACGACCAGCAAACGGTCTACGTCCTGACCGAGTTCACCGGCGAGGTGTTGCGCTACCACCGCGACCCGTCGTCGGGCGCGCTCGCTCTGGTCGATTCGACTCCCGCGCACGACCCGTCCGAGAAGCTGCGCCACAGCGTCATCGACGAAGACCCTCGGAAGAATCGCTACGTGTGGGGCGCCGACATCCATCTCACCGACGGCGTCGTGTGGGCGTCTGAGCGCACGGCGAGCACGCTCGCGGCACTCCCAATCGACGCCGACGGCTCCCTCGCCGCGCCCGCCGGATTCGTCGTGACCGAGACGCAGCCCCGCGGCTTCGCAGTCAACGGCGACCGCACGCTGCTCGTCGCGGCCGGCGAGCAGTCGACGGCGGTGTCGCTCTACCGGATCGACGGCACCGACCTGCACCTGCAGGGCCGATACGAGACGGGGCGCGGCGCGAACTGGGTGCGCTTCGCCTGACCCCGCTCAGCGCAGGAACTGCTCCGGGTCGAACTCCTCGATCGGGATGATGCGCACGCGCGGCAGCTGCGCGTCGAAGGCGCTCGCGTCGTATTCGAGGTCGAAGAAGCGAATGCCGGGGATCTGCGCGAACCCGCCGTTGCGGAACTCCTCGAAGGCGAGCACTCCGACGCGGCGCGAGCCGTCGGCCAGCACGCCGAGGTCGTCGACGAAGTCGCCGTCGTGGCTGACGAGCACGACGTCGTCGCCGTGGGCCTGCAGCGCCTTCAGCGTCCGCTGGATGGCGAGGTCGACGACCTTCTCGTCGGGATCGCCCGAGAGCGGCACGGGCTGGTAGCCGAGAGCCAGGAGGGCCTGGACGAACGACATCGGCAGGTTGATCGAGGCGTTCAGGAAGAAGAGGCCGCGCGCTTCCTGGTTCCACTGGTCGGCGACGAAAGACAGGATCCGGTCCCAGCGCGGACGCTCGTCGGGCTGCGGACGCCGCCCGAGGATCGATCCGCCGAGCGTCGCGTCGATGTTCTCACCGTCGACGAGAATCCAGGTCCTGCGATTGTCGGCCATGCCGCCTCCTCTACGCGCCCCGTCAGAGCTGTGCCGGCGCGCCGGACTCATCCTAGGCGGCGGCCGCGCCGCATCCCGGTGTCACCAGCGGCGACCGAACACGCCTGCCAGCAACGTGTGCGCGAGCGGCAGGAGCGACCCCGTCATGAGGACCCCGCCGAGCACAGGGTCCTCAGGGCGAAGCGTGGCCCCACCGACCAGGAGCGCGGCGAACAGCAGCCCCGAGAGGGTGCGACGGCCGAGCTGCTCGAGGCGCGCGACGCGGCGCTCGAGCGCCGGGTCGGGAAGTGAGATCCGGTGATCCTCGACGCGGGTGATGAAATCGTCGACGCGCGCGGGCAGACGGGACGCCGTGGCGATCCCCGACACGGCACGGCGGAGGACGTCGGTGACGGCGTTCCGTCCTTCTTCCCGCACGAGGCGCGAGGCGTACGGCTCGACGGCATCCCACAGGTTGAAAGCCGGGTTGAGCGCACTGCAGACGCCCGACGTCAGCGACATCGCACGGACGATGAGGAGGAAGTTCTCCGGCAATTGGAACGGCAGCGAGCGGACGACATCCTGGAACTCGATCGCGAACGCCCGGAACTCCCGCGGGTCGACTTCGCGGAGCTCCGCGAAGCCCATGCCGCCGAAACGCGCGAACAGCTGGGTCATGGCGCGTTCGAGCTCGGTCGTGTCGGCGCTCGGCAGAAGGACGCCCACGTCGCGGATGCTCTGCACGAGGGCGACACCGTCTCGCGCGGCGACGGCGATCATGAGCCGGCGGAGCCCGTTGCGAAGGTTCGGCGGGACTTCGCCCATCATCCCGAAGTCGATGAAGGTGAGCCGCCAGGGGCGGGTCGCGGCACCGTCGGCATCCGTCCCCGGAAGCGGCGTGACGAAGATGTTGCCCGGATGCGGGTCGGCGTGGAAGAAGCCGTGCGTGAACACCTGGTCGAACATCACCGATGCGAACACCTGAGCGACCTCGTCGGGGTCGATCCCCGCCGCACGCAGCGCCTCGTGGTCGGTGATCTTGATCGCTGTGACGTCTTCGAGGGTGAGGGTGCGCCGGGACGTCCGCTCCCACACGACCGCGGGGACGCCGACGCGAGGGTCGCCGGCGAAGTTCGTGGCGAACCGCTCGCCGTTCGCCGCCTCCTGGAGGTAGTCGATCTCCTCGAGGCTGGTCTCGGCGAACTCCTCGACGAGCTGCGGGGCATCGACGCGATCCGACACGATCCGGACGTGGCTGAGCCAGCGCCCGACACGACGGAGGGCGGCGAGGTCGGTGTCGACGATTCCCTGGATGCCGGGGCGCTGCACCTTGAGGATGACGGCATCCAGCCCGGTGAGAGCTGCGTCCTCTTCTGCGAGCCGTGCGCGGTGCGCCTGTCCGAGGGATGCCGCCGCGACCGGCTCAGTCTCGACGCCGATGAACGCGCGGTCGAGGCTCACCCCCAGTTGCCCTTCGGCTTCTGCCCGGATGTCGGGGAACGGGACGGCGGGGACTTCGTCCTGCAGCCCTTCGAGCTCCTTCGTGATCTCCGGGGGCAGGACGTCGAGGCGCGACGACATGAACTGGCCGACCTTGATCATCAGGCCGCCGAGATCGATCGCCAGGCCGTGGAAGCGACGCGCGATGCGCTGCATCCGCGCCGACCGACCCCGCACGCCGATCCAGCCGAGACCGATGCGCGGCAGGAAGAGCTCGAACCACCATGTGACGGCGAGCGCCCTCGCCGCGAATCGAAGGATGCGGCGGTAGCGCGCTCGCGCGTCGCGGTCGTCGGGAAGGTCTTCGCCTTCCCGACGCCGTGCTGCCACGCGGGTCAGCCCTGCGCGAGGAGGGCGTAGAGCCGGCGGCGAGCCTCGTCGAGGATCTCCACGGCCTCCGCCACCTGCGCCGGCGTGCCCGTCCGCGCCACCTGCGCGGCGGCCTGGGCCAGCTCAACGCCCGCCTTGGGCAGTGCGGTCGCGCGGTGGTGCTCCTTCGTGGGTGCGGCGGTCTCCCACGGGGCGGAGCCGGCGGCTTCTTCCGCGACCATACGGCCGGCGTCGGTGAGCGAATAGGTCTTGCGGCCGCCCGCTTCTTCCGCGACGATCAGGCCCTCGTCGGCGAGGAGCTGAAGGGTGGGGTAGACGGATCCCGCGCTCGGCTTCCACGAGCCGCCGCTGCGCGAATCGATCTCCTGAATGATCTGGTAGCCGTGCATAGGACGCTCGGCGAGGAGCGCGAGGACCGCGGTGCGGACATCGCCACGGCTCATCCGGGAGGGACCGGGACGCTGATCGAACGACGTGCGGAACTGCTCGAACGCTTCCATGAGGCCCGCGCCGAGATTGCCGAGATCGAGGCCCTGCGGACCCGATCCGAACCCGCGACCGTTGCCGCCGAAGCCGTTCGAGCCAAAGCCCTGCGAACCGAATGGACTGTTCATGGTGTCTCCTCCACGTCGTGACCGATATACAACGATATATCGCTCACAACCTGCACGGGCGGGCGTCGGCAACTTCCCAGGCTCACTGATCAGGACTTTTACGGCGAGGCGAAGAAATGACGACGCCCAGGTAACATTCGGGTAACGCTCAGGTCGGTCGGACAGAGTAGGCGACTCGTGCCCGCCCGAACGGTCACGCTCGCCCGTCAAGGGCGTGTCCCCTACACGGAACCCTTACTTCTGCATGCCTACTGACTCGACATCCACGCCCACCCGCCGATCCATCCGAGCCGGAGAACGACTCGAAGAACGCCGCCTCAGGCGCCGTCCGATCCTCGTCCTCTCCACGCTCACCACCGCGTTCGTCATCGCCGCCAGCGCCACCGCCATGGCCCCCGCGCCGCAGGCGGCACAGGCGGAGATGAGCACTCCGGCCATCGCACTGGCTTCCTTCACCCGGACACTCCCCGAATCGCTGACCGAGGGCGTCGCGACCTCGGCTCCCGAGTCGAAGATCCAGTCGACGATCGACAAGGCCGAGAAGGCCGTGGCCGCCTCGACCGACGTCACCGCCGACATCAAGGCCTCGAAGCTCAACGTGGGAACGAAGGCGACCACCGTGCCGACCGATGACCTCACGGCGGCCGTCGACGAGCTCGAGACCGTCTCCGCGATGCCCCTCCTCCTCGACACGCGCGACGCCACGACGGCCGTCGAGGCTGAGATCGCCACGGTGAACGAGAAGACCAGCGCGTTGCGCGGTCGACTCGATGCCGCCGTCGAGAAGGAGAAGGAGCGGGTCGCCGAGGAGAAGCGTAAGGCCGAGGCCGCGGCGAAGGCTGCTGCAGAGAAGAAGGCCGCCGAAGAGGCTGCTGCCGCCGAGGCAGAGGCGTCCTCGTCCCGCTCCTCGAGCACCAGCTCGAGCTCGTCGGACTCCTCCCCCGCGCCGTCGTCCGGCGGTTCCAGCGGCGGCACGTCTCCGTCCGCCGCCAAGGCGACCGCGCGTGCCATGCTCGGCGACTACGGCTGGGGCGACGACCAGTACTCGTGCCTCGTCTCGCTCTGGAACAAGGAGTCCGGCTGGAACTACCGGGCATCCAACCCCTCGAGCGGCGCCTACGGCATCCCACAGGCCCTCCCGGGCAGCAAGATGGGCAGCGTCGGATCCGACTGGCGCACCAACCCCGCCACGCAGATCGCCTGGGGCTTCGGCTACATCGACGGCCGCTACGGCAGCCCGTGCGGCGCGTGGAGCCACTCGCAGAACAACGGCTGGTACTGATCTCCGTCCGACCCGGCTGACACAACGGATGCCGCGGACCCCCGACACGTCGGTGGGGCCGCGGCATCCGTCGTTTCCGCGGTCAGCCTCAGGCGGTGAAGAACGCCTCCGCCACGCGGGACAGGTCGTGCAGGTCGCTGACGCCGGCGAGTTCGCGTGCCGAGTGCATCGACAGAATCGGGATGCCGACGTCCACCGTCGCGATTCCGAGCCGGGTTGCGGTGATCGGACCGATCGTCGATCCGCACGGCACGGCGTTGTTCGACACGAACTCCTGCGAGCCGACGCCCGCCGCGTCGCACCAGCCGTGCCAGGCGGCGGCACCCGAGCCGTCGGTCGCGTAGCGCTGGTTGGCGTTGATCTTGAGGATCGGGCCGGACCCGAGACGGGGCTGGACGACGGGGTCGTGCTTCTCGGCGTAGTTCGGGTGGACCGCGTGGCCCACGTCGCTCGAGACGCACCACGAGTCGGCGAGCGCCCGCAACTGCTGCTCGCGGTCGGCGCCGAGCGACAGCTGGATGCGCTCGAGGACGTCGGCGAGGAACGGGCCGGCGGCACCTGACCGGGTGGCGGACCCGACCTCCTCGTGATCGAAGACGGCGAGCATGGCGATACGGTCGGCGTCGAACCCCTCGGCCGCGCGCTCGATCGCGACGACGCCTGCGTGGACGGAGGCGAGGTCGTCGAGGCGCCCCGAGGCGAAGAACACGTCGTCCTTGCCGAAGACGGCACCGCGTGCGGCGTCGGCCGTCACGATGTCGTAACCACGGATGCGCGAGGCATCGACGCCTGCTTCAGCCGCGAGCTCGCCGAGGAGATCGGCGGAATCCGCATCGCCGAGACCCCACACGGGCTGGGTCTGGCGCTGCTTGTCGAGGGCGAGACCGTCGTTGACCTCGCGGTCGAGGTGGATCGCCAGCTGCGGGAGTCGCAGGAGTGGGCCCGTGGCGGCGAGGACCCTCGTGCCGTCGTCGAGGACGAGCCGCCCCGCGAGACGGAGCTCGCGGTCGAGCCAGGAGTTCAGCAACGGGCCGCCATAGACCTCGACGCCCGCCTGCAGCCAGCCGAGGCTTCCCGTCGTCGGGCGGGGCTTGAGCTTCAGGGCCGGGGAGTCGCTGTGCGCACCGAAGACGTGGACGCCGGTCGCGGCATCCGCTGCCGAGGGCACGACCCAGGCGAGCACGGCACCGTCGCGGACGACGAGGAACCGCCCGCCGGGCTGGGCCGGCCACGCCTCGCGCTCGTCGAGCTCGTGGAACCCGGCCTCCCGCAGGCGACGCGCGACCTCGGCGGCGGCGTGGTAGCTCGACGGTGAGGCGGCGACGAAGTCGGCGAGATCAGCAGCGTGGTCGAGCGCTGCGGAGCCGGTCACGGGCGTGGACATGGGTGTGCCTCCAGAGAAGGATGCCGGGCGGGACCCTCCGATCGTAGTTTCCCCGCGGCGGCGCAACCCCGTGGCGCCGCGCGACCCGCCGCGGTAGACCGGGCCCATGGCGAAGAAGGACGATGCGGCGATCCTCGAGGTCGGCGAGCACGAGGTGCGCCTGTCGAGCCCCGACAAGGTGGTCTTCCCCCAACCGGGACTCACGAAGCGCGACCTCGCCGAGTACTACCTCGCGGTCGCCGAAGGCGCCGTCCGCGGCGTCGCCGATCGTCCGATGGTGCTCAAACGGTTCGTGAAGGGGATCGACCAGGAAGCCTTCTTCCAAAAGCGCGTGCCCGAGAATCGACCCGCCTTCGTCTCGTCGGCAACCCTGCAGTACGCCTCCGGGACGAGTGCCGAAGAAGCGGTGATTCGGGATGCCGCAGGTCTCGTCTGGGCGGTGGGGCTCGGATGCCTCGACCTCAACCCGCATCCCGTTCGCGCGGACGACCTCGACCACCCCGATGAGCTCCGCATCGACCTCGACCCGATGCCCGGCGTGGAGTGGTCGCAGATCGTGGACGTCGCCTTCGTCGCCCGCGACGTGCTCGCCGATGTGGGGCTGGTCGGATGGCCGAAGACCTCCGGATCACGCGGCATCCACATTCTCGTCCGCACCGATCGGGCTCACGACTACCCGCAGATCCGGCTGGCCGCGCAGGCGCTCGCCCGCGAGGTGGAGAACCGCGCGCCGGGCCTCGCGACGGCGCACTGGTGGAAGGAGGAGCGCGGCGAGAGCGTCTTCGTCGACTTCAACCAGAACGCGAAAGACCGCACGGTCGCATCGGCCTACTCTGTGAGGCCGCTCCCGGATGCGCGGGTCTCGACTCCCGTCGAATGGGAAGAGCTGCGGGAGATCCGGCCGGAGGCTTTCACGGTGCTCACCGTCCCCACTCGCTTCGCCGAGCGCGGCGACCCGCACGCCGGCATCGACGATGCTCCGGGTTCACTCGATCGTCTGCTCGCGCTGGCCGGACGTCTGGGGCCGGCTGACCGCGCTCCGCGTGGCGGTGACGCGTCCGGTCGCCGTCAGTCGACGATGCCGCTCATCGAGATCTCCCGAGCCGCGACGAAGGGCGAGGCACTCGCGGGGCTCGATACGTGGAAGAAGCGGCATCCCGAGGTCGTCAGCCTCCTCTCCCCCGCCGACGTGCTCGTCGATGGCATGCGCGGCTCGAGCTCGCTCTGGTACCGCGTGCGTGTGAACCTTCAGCACGTCCCCGAGCCCGATCGGCCGCCGCAAGAGCCGCTCGAGGTCGATTACGACCCGTGGACGCGCTCCTCGGCACGCGACTCCTGAGCGTCCTCGTCTCGGCGCTTGCCGGAGCCGAGCGCGAAGCTCGCGCCCAGACCGATGACCAAGAAGCCCGCCGCGGTCAGGGCCGAGGCCCGGGTGCCGTCGGAGAAGGCGGTGCGCGCGGCATCCGCAATCTGCGCGTCAGCCGGATTCGCGTCGAAGCCGGCGATTGCGGCACCCGCGGAGTCCACGACGGCCGTCACCACCTTGTCGGCCGCGGGCGCGGGAAGGCCGGCGTCGTCGAGGGACGATGAGAGGACGCTTCCCGTCGTCGTGAACAGCACGGTGCCGAGGATCGCGACGCCGAGCGCCGACCCGACCTGCCGCGCAGTCGACTGGATGCCGGAGCCCTGACCGGACTTTTCGACGGGGACGTCCTGCAAGATGACGCCTGTGAGCTGAGCGGTCGCGAGTCCGACGCCGAAGCCGTAGATGGCGAGCGCCGGGACGAGCCATCCCCAGGCGGCATCCGGTCCGATGATGAAGCCGGCCCACGCGATGCCGATGATCTCCGCGAGGATGCCGGCACGGACGACGACAACCGGCGAGATCCTGCCGCTGAAGGCACCCGCGGCGCCGCTCGCGACGAAGGATCCTGCGGCGAGGGCGAGGAGGAGGAAGCCGACCTGCAGGGCGTCGAATCCGAGGACGAACTGCAGCCAGAGCGGCAGGGCGAGGATGAGGCCGAACTCGCCGAGCGAGACCACGAGGGCGGCGACGTTGCCGTTGCGGAACGAGGAGATGCTCAGGAGCGAGAACTCAATGAGCGGATCCTTGCCCCGCTGCGCCCGGCGGAGCCCCCACCAGATGAAGAGGATGAGCGCGATCAGCGTGACGCCGAAGGCGAAGGGGATCGGGGAGATCGAGAGGGGCCAGGTCCAGCCGCCGATCGTGAGACCGTCCTCCGCCGTCCACCAGCCGAACGTGCGGCCTTCGATCAGGCCGAACACGAGCGAACCGAACAGGACGATCGACAGCAGCGCGCCGACGACGTCGATCGAGCGGCGACGCGCTTCGCGCGATTCGGAAACCGTCAGCAGCACGCCGATCACGATGATGATGCCGAGCGGGATGTTGATGCCGAACGCCCAACGCCACGAGAAGGCCGTCGTCAGCCAGCCGCCCAGAAGCGGGCCGACCGCCGCCATGCCGCCGATGGTCGAGCCCCAGACAGCGAAGGCGATGCCGCGCTCACGCCCGCGGAAGGTCGAGTTGATGAGGGAGAGCGTCGTCGGCAGGATCATGGCGCCGCCTACACCCTGGGCGAACCGGGCAAGGATCAGCAGCTCGCCGGTCGACGCGAAGCTCGCGAGCACAGAGGATGCCGCGAAGATCGAGACTCCGAGGAGCATCACCCGGCGTCGACCGAAGCGGTCGGCCAAGGCGCCGAACAGGAGCAGGAGCGATGCGAAGACGAGCGTGTAGACCTCCTGCACCCACTGGACCTGGGTCGAGCTGATCTTCAGCTCTTCGACGATCGAGGGCACCGCGACGTTCACGATCGTCGAGTCGACGATGATGAGCGACACCGCGATGCTAATGAAGACGAGGCCGAGCCACCGCCGGGAGTCCTTCGCCATGAGATTTACCTCGCTTTTCTAGCAATCCGACAGCGATAGTACTCCTCCGGCGACGTGGTGCAACCCGTCAGAGGCTGTGGAGTTTCACGGAACGGATGCCGCCGTCCGCTACGTCGACCGTCATCAGTGTGTGGTCGGGCTGACGCCGCCGATCCGTCGGGGAGCCAGGGTTGAGTAGCCGCATCCCGCGCGGGGTCATCGTGTCCCACGGGATGTGGCTGTGGCCGAAGACGAGGAGATCCGTGTCGGGGAACGCGGCATCCATGCGTTCCTCGCGCCGCAGCTTCTGCCCGGTCTCGTGCACGACCGCGACGCGGACTCCGTCGATCTCGCGCCGGGCGATCTCGGGCAGCAGCCCACGCAGATCGTCGCCGTCGTTGTTGCCGTACACACCGAGCACGTCCCCGTGCTCACGAAGGTCGTCGAGAACGGATGCCGCGACCCAGTCCCCCGCATGGACGATGAGGTCGGCGGCATCCGCCTCTCGCAGCACCGCATCGGGAAGTCGTCTCGCCCGACCGGGGATGTGCGTGTCGGAGATCAGGAGCAGTCGCGTGGTCACCGCGGAAGGGTAGCCCAGCGGGCCAAGCGGGAACAGCCCCTGCGCGGGGCGCCCACGTGGGTGAAGCTTGAGACCACGCCCCCACGGGCGGCGAGAACCCGATGGAAGGAACCTCATGAGCACCCCCGAGAACCCGATCGATGACGGCATCCGGCTCGACCCGAGTGACGCACCCACCGAAGACACCACGGTGGGAGATACCGCCGAGGCGGACGCCGAGTTCGAGGGCTTCGCGCCCAGCGAGGCGGACGAGGTCGAAGAGACATATGCCGCGACCGACATCCAGCCGGAGTCGCAGGGCGAGGACCCGGTGATCGTCGAGCTCGGCGAGGAGGGCGAGGGCGACCTCTCCCCCATCGACGTCTGACTGGGCGTTACCCGCGCCGACGCGGGCGCCTAGGTCGTGTTGATCAAGAGGTTCGGGGACTTCTTGGCGGATGTTGAACGGTGGCGCGTCGCGAGGTGCTGCGAGGATGGGTGAATGATCCTGCCCGAACCGATCGACCTCGAAACGTGGACGCGCCGCGAGACGTTCGAGTACTACCGCGAGCGGGTGCCGTGCACCTACGCCATCACCGTCGAGATCGACGTGACTCAGCTCCTCGCTGCGCTGCGACGCACAGGGCGCAAGACATACCTCGCGCAGATCTGGGCGATCGCGAACGTTGTGAATCGTCGCCGTGAGTTCCGGATGGCGCTCACCGAGGATGGCGCGCCCGCCACGTGGCCCGTAGTGCATCCAGCGTTCACCGTGTTCAACGCGGAGCGCGAAACGTTCGCCGTGGTTTGGTCGCAGTACGACATGGACTTCGTCACTTTCCACGAGCGCACTGCCGAGGTGGTCGCGGATGCTGCATCCGCGACCACAATGTTCCCGCGGGGCGAGCTACCGCCCGACGTATTCGACGTCTCGAGCGTGCCGTGGACGCACTTCACCGGGTTCTCGCTCCAGATCGACGGTGGCACCCGGCATCTGCTGCCCATTTTTACGATCGGCCGGCACGTCGAACGCGGCGGGCGCACGTTCATGCCGCTGGCCGTCCAGGTGCACCACGCCTCGGCCGACGGGTTCCACACGGCGCGGCTCGTCAACGACATCCGGGAACTGATGGCGATACCGGAATGGGTGGAGCGCTCAGCCCTTAGGCCGTACCGATCAAGTCAGTCTTGATCCAGATCAGCGTGGCGGCGAGGGTGATCGCGGCGCGGTAACTGCGTGCGGTCTTGTCTGAGCGCAGCGCGATGCCGCGCCACTGCTTGAGCCGATTGAAGCAGCGCTCGACGACGTTCCGGCCGCGGTAGCGGGTCTTTTGCTGGTCGCCGAAGTCGATCGGCCGGCCCGGCTTCTTGCGACGGTGCGCGATCTGATCGTCCCGCTCAGGAATCGTCGCGGCGATCCCGCGATCGCGGAGCCATGCGCGATTCGCCTTCGACGGGTATCCCTTGTCGGCGAGCACCCGATCGGGACGGGTGCGGGGTCTGCCCTTCCCGGCGCGGGGCACGCAGATGTCCTTGAGTACCGCGGTCATCATCGTCGTGTCGTTGACATTCCCGCCGGTAACCATCATCCCCAGCGGTCTGCCGCGGCCGTCACAGACCAGGTGCAGCTTGGTCGTCAGCCCGCCACGGGAGCGGCCGATGCCGTGATCAGGCGGCTCGAACCACGGAGTCTTGTGATTCGACAGAGCCCCCTGTGTCCCTCTTTAGGGTCGCACCGTGCTGATGCACGCGCGCGATGGTCGAGTCGATCGAGACAACCCAGTCGATCTTCCCGGCAGCGTCGGCCTGCTTCTGCACCTCGGCAAGCAGCTTCGTCCAGGTGCCATCCTCAGCCCACCGATTGAACCGCTTGTAGATCGAGTTCCACTTCCCGAATCGCTCTGGCACGTCCCGCCACGGCGCCCCGGTGCGGTACTTCCACGCCATCCCCTCGAGAGCGAGTCGATGATCTGTCCACGGCCGCGACCGCCCTGTCACCGTCGGCATCAACGCTTCCGTAACCGACCACACCTCGTCAGAGATCTCCTGCCGCGTCACCGTTCAAGACTCACCCAACCAGTGGCGGAACCACTTGATCAACACGGCCTAGCGGTGGGCGATTCTTCGGGCGCGAGCGTCAGTCGACCGTGACGTCGGGCTTCGCGCCGTCGGCGATACCGCGGCCGAGCGCCTGACCCTGGACCAGCGCGGCGATGTCCAGGCCGGTCGTACTCTTGACCGCGTCGAACGTGGCCGCGAGGCTCTGCGACTGCTCACGCGCGATGTGGGTCGCGGCGGTGTCGCCACCGATGAGGGTGATCTTGCCGACGCTGGCATAGCCGGACGAGAACGACGCAACCATGTCGGGGAGCTTCGAGACGACCTCGCGGGTGAGGACCGCCTCCAGGTTCTCCTGCAGAGCCTCGGCCTCTGCCTGGATGGCAGCAGCCTTGGCCTCACCGGTCGCACGGATGGCGTCGGCCTCAGCCTCGGCCGTCGCGCGGCGAGCCTGCGCTTCGGCCTCGGCTTTGGCGAGAGTGGCGGCAGCTTCAGCAGATGCGGATGCCTGGCGGGCGTCAGCCTCACGCTGCACTTTGTAGGCGTCGGCGTCTGCCTTCTGCTGCTCGACGGCGCGGTCGGTCTCGGCCTGCTTCTGGCGCGTGTAGGCGTTCGCGTCAGCTTCGGTCTGCGCCTTGTACTTGTTGGCGTCGGCGACCTTCTTGACCTCGGCGTCGAGGGTGGCCTGCTTGTTCTCAGCCTTCTGCACGAGGACGGCCTGCTCACGCTCCGCCCGGGCAAGGTGCTCAGCCTGCTCGGCCTCCGCGTTCGCACGGCCGACCTCGCTTTTCGCAGAGGCCTTGTTCTTGTCTAGGGCGGTCTGTTCGATGAGGTTCGCCTCGTCGGTCGCGATCTGGCGCGCCTTCACCTCGCGGGCCGCGTTGATGCGGGCGACCTCTGCTTCACGGCGGACGCGCTCGACCTCGGCGGCACCGAGCGCCTCGATGTACCCATTGGTGTCGTTGATTCCCTGGATCGCGAACGAGTCCAAGACGAGACCCTGAGCCAGGAGGTCGCCTTTGACGCCTTCGGCGATCTGGTCGCTCAGCTTCTGGCGGTCCTTCATGACCTCTTCGACGGAGAGCATCGCGACGACGCCACGGAGCGCACCCTCGAGCTGTTCGGTCGTGAACGTGTCGATGGCCTGGTCCTGCGACGCGAACCGCTCGGCGGCGGCACGCACCTGGTCGGGCTGGGAACCGATCTTGACGAGCGCGACGCCGGCCACGTGCAGCGTCACGCCGTGGGTCGTCTGTGCTGTCGGCTCCATCTTGATCTGGCGGGAGCGGAGCGAGATCTTGTCGGACCGCTGAGTCAGCTTGTTGACGAAGGCGCCGCCGCCCGTGATGACGGTCATGTTCGAGGTCGTCCCGTCGGAGCCCCGCTGCTTCTTTCCGACGACGACGATGGCCTCGTCGCTCTGCGGCACTTGGTACCAGGCGCGGAAGAGGAGGAGGCCGATGCCGAGGATGAACAGCAGAACGACGACAGCGACCGCGACGACGATGATGATGGTGAAGTCCAAGAGCGGGCTTTCTTTGAGGCCCCGCCGGCGGGCGTGCACAAGAGCTGTGGACGATGGCGACGTCGGTGGCGGTCGATGCGATCACGGATCGGGAACGGTGATCGAAACGTACACCATGGGCGAGTTATGCAGCCAACGATGATGACGCCCCCACGAGGCGGCCACGTCCGGCTATGCCCGCAAGCCGACCCGTCTGCCAGGATGAGCCCTGGGGGAAGGCGAGCTTGCGTGCAGCCCGCGGGTCACTCGATTCGCCACAGGGTGGAACACGCGACTGCGGCCCCGACCCCGCCCCACGCATTCACCGCAGATACCGACCGTAGGACGCCCATGAAAGACGAACTTCGCCCGGTGGTCACTCCGTTCGACGGGCGTGACAACGTCGTCTACACCCTCGCGACATGGGCGTCCGCCGCTGTCTTCATCACGGCGTTCTGGGTCGTTCAGACCACTGCTTTTGGAGTTTCCGAGGGCGGAGAGCAGCTCGCCGTGTTCATCGCGATCGCGATGATTGCCGCCACCTTCGTGCTCGTCTGCCTGGGAGCACCCGTGTCCTATTTGGTGGGACGGCGGATGCGCCGCGTGCCCGGCATGCTCGCGCATGTGGCAACGTTCTGGGTCCTCGGCGCGGTGGCGTCCGTGGGCGTGCTGTGGCTGATCTTCGTTGCCCTCTCCCCCGCCAGGAGCCCCTTCTTCGAACCTGTCATCCTCCTCGGCGCGGCCGTGTGCGGGATCTGTACGGCAATCGGGCGCCTAGTTGCTTTCGGCTCTCGCCGAGGGCACAACAAGCGTCGGCAATCCCGACCGCGTACTGTAGCGCGGCCGCCGAGTGGCGACATCTGACGCACTCACGGGGCGGAGCGGTGAAGAGTAGGAGGCAGCCTTGCTCCGGCGCCAAGGGGCAACCTTGATCTGATGTTCTCGCTCGACGTCGATCATCGCCTGCGCGATCGTGTTCTCTTTCGTTCGTTCGACCATCGCGCGGAGGCTGTCGTCGTAACTCATGAGTCATCGTGGCACCCCGCCCGCGTGCGCGCGAGGGTCACTCCCGAGCAGTGAGCCACTTCCCGACGGCGCCCACCCGACCGGCGGGGACGGTCCATTCGGCGACGCCACCGTCGATGCGGATGATCAGGACCGCGGCGCCCTCTGCGATGTAAGCGGTGAGCGCCGGGTCGCGCACGTTCTGCGAGTTCCAGACCACCTCGACATTTGTCAGGTCCACGGCGTCGAGCCGGATGCGCTGGCAGGAGACGACAGCGTCACCCTCGACCGGTTCGTCGAGGACGAGACCGTTAGCCTCCCCGTCTGTGAGGCGGAGGGTGGAGTGGACGGTGCGCTCCCGGTCGCGGGACAGGATGCCGGTGACCGCCATGTTCAGCAGTTCACCTGCGATCGTGATGACACCATCGAGCATGGTCAAGATCCTTTCACGTCGGGCGACCCCCTACGCGCCTGCTCTGTATCGGGGACGCGTCGCGCGGGGCGCGGACCTTCGACTGGAAGACGCGGTCGTCCGCGAGGGCGTTCTTCACGGCTGCCTCGATCACGAAGCAGAGGATCACGACGTTGACGAGCACCGCGAGCACGAGAGCCAAGATGAGTTCTGCGGCGTCCATGCCCGCGAGCCAATCTGCCCGCGCGCGCCAGCGCACGAGACCTCGGCGGCCGTCATCGGCTACACCATTGGCTGCACTCGGCCTGTGATGGGTTGATCCGGGACCGGAAAAGACAAAACCCCCGGGGTGGAGCCCAGGGGTTTTGCGTAGCGGGAGCGGGGCTTGAACCCGCGACCTCACGATTATGAGTCGTGCGCTCTGACCAGCTGAGCTACCCCGCCGTGGCGCATCTGAAGGATGCTGCGAGCCCCGAGTCAGGATTGAACTGACGACCCCTTCCTTACCATGGAAGTGCTCTACCACTGAGCTATCGGGGCGTGCCACCCGCAACCGGGCAACTAGACGAGGATACCAGAGTCGCGGCATCCCTCTGTAACCGGGTCAGCCCCGGGTGTGCTCCTTCAACCACGGGAGCGGGTCGATACGCGTCGTGCCACCGAGGAGCACCTCGAGGTGCAGGTGAGGGCCCGTCGACTTGCCCGTGCTCCCGACGAGACCGATGACCTCGCCGGCCTTGACCGTCTCGCCGGGCGAGACGCGGAGCGAGCCGTACTCCATGTGGCCGTAGCGAGTCGAAACGAGCTTGCCGTCGATGATGTGGTCGAGCACGACGGTGACGCCGTAGTCGCCGCCGGCTTCGGTCGCGATGCGAACGGTTCCTCCGGCGACGGCGTGAACCTCAGCGCCGCGGCCCGGGGTGAAGTCGGTGCCGTGGTGCGGCCGTGAGAATTTCGACATGTACGACACCGAGCCGAACTGAGCCGAGATCGGCACGCCGACGGGGAACGGCCACTGGACGTCGGCGGTCGCGTCGTTCACCCAGGTGCCGGCGAACTTCGTCACGCCGGAGTCCGCCGCGACGTCGGACATCGACTCGATGTCGTACTCGTCGGAGCGCGCGAGGTCGCTGGCGGCGACGGTCGACCCGGCGACGTACGCCTGGATCTCGGGAGAGGCGGCGTCGGTGGTGTCGCTGGCGAGCATCATGTCGCCGCGCACTTCCTGTCCGAACGCACCGACCGCCGCGACGGGGGTGGTCGTCCCGATGGCGAGTAGCCCGACGACACCGACGACGCTGACGGAGAAGGATGCCGCGGCCAGCCGCTTGAACACGATCCGGCCACGCCGAGGACGAGGCGCCTGATCGGCCATGCGGACGCGCGTGGTCGGCGTCGCGCGTTCTTCTGCCTCGACAGCAGCGCGGGCCACCTGGATCGGAGTCTCGCCGGTGAAAGAGAAGGCCTTGGCCGCGAGCTCGAACTCGTCGACGCTCGGCCCGGCCTCGTGCGCCGTCGCGTGGGTGGACCCGGCGGAAGGGAGAACGATCGTCTCGTCGAGGAACTCGCGGACGGGTGCGGCATCGGCAACCGGCGCGGCGGCAGCCGCCGCGCGGGACCGACGGCGAAGCGGAAGGGTGCCGGCTGTTGCCTCTGCGACAACGGACTCGGCGATGGATGCGGGTGCGACCTCGGCGACCAGGGTCTCGGTCGCGATCGTCTCGGTGGCCGCCGCATCACGGGTGCGGCGTCGGCGCGGCGACGGGGTTTCGGCGGCCTGGACCAGTGCGATGACCTCACCCATGGCGGCGACGGCCTGCACAGCGGCGGTCTCGACGTCGCTCGTGGCCGCGGTGTGAGCGGCTCGGCGTCGGAGCTCCGCACGGGTCAACGGCGTGGTGCCGGACGTGGCGGGTCGCCGATCGCGGCGCGCTGCGGGCGCGTCAGTCGGGGGGATCTCGAAAGTCAAACGTGCGGGCTCTCGGGTAGAGCGGCGGGGCCGCGGACTCATCAGGAAAATCCTCCGCTCGGGCAGCGAAGGTAACGATCAGATAACCACGCTACACGAACGGGGCTGGGAATGGGATGTCCGTTCACAATCCGATCGTCGCGGTCAGCCGGGCGAACAGGTCCGGACCGGCGGCGATCGTCATGTCCCGCCCCGGGAACCCGTCGGGTGAGCCTGTGATGAGACCGCCCGCTTCGGTCACGAGCAGCGCTCCCGCGGCGTGATCCCACGGGTGCAGACCGCGTTCGAAGTAGCCGTCGAGCCTGCCCGCCGCGACGTACGCGAGGTCGAGCGAGGCTGCTCCCGCACGGCGCAGGTCGCGGAGCAGCGGCATGACGGCGGCGACGCGTGCAAGGTCCTCCTCGTGGTGCTTCGGGTCGTAGCCGAACCCGGTCGCCACGAGCCCTCCGGCCTCGCCGACGCTCGAGACCGTGAGCCGGTGCTCCCCCATCCACGCCCCGCCGTCGCGGATCGCGTGGAAGGTCTCACCGACAGCCGGGTTGTGGACGACACCGGCGAGCGCGGTCCACGTCGGCGGGGTGGGCTCGCCGGTGACGGCCGCGATGCTGACGGCGTAGTGCGGCATCCCGTACGAGTAGTTCACCGTGCCGTCGATGGGATCGACGACCCATGTGATCTCGGAGGTGCCCCGCTCGGCGCCGGACTCCTCGCCGAGGAAGCCGTCATCGGGTCGCTCGGAACTCAGCCGCCCACGGATGAGTTCCTCGACCTCACGGTCGGCTTCGGTGACGATGTCGGCGATCACGGACTTCGTAGCGGCGATCGAGACACCCTCCTGCCTGCGTCGAAGCGCGAGCTCACCGGCTTCACGGGCGATGTCGAGGGCGAGGTCGGCGAGCGCAGCGGCATCCATCCCTCCACGGTACGCCGCTAGGTTGAGCACCATGAGCGCCATCCGCGACGTCGTCATCGTGGGCGGAGGGCATAACGCCCTCGTCGCCGCCGCCTACCTCGCTCGCGCGGGGCGCACCGTCACGGTGCTCGAACGCCGGGCACACGTCGGCGGCGCCGCGGTGTCAGAACGGCCGTGGCCAGGAGTCGACGCGCGGCTGTCGCGGTACTCCTATCTCGTGAGCCTTCTGCCGCGCACCGTGATCGACGACCTCGGCCTGCGGATCCGCCTCGAGCGCCGCCGTTACTCGTCGTACACGCCCCTGCCGGATGCCCCGGACCGCGGCATCCTGATCGACAACGCGGATGCCGCCGCCACCGCCGCGAGCTTCGCCCGAGCGACCGGCGACGACCGCGAGGCGGCGCGGTTCGCGGAGTTCTACGAGCGGCTGGCTCCGCTCGGCGCGACCCTGTTCCCGACGGTGACGGCGCCACTGCGGCGCGAGGCCGAGGTCCGCTCAGCGACCGGTGACGACGCCCTGTGGGATGCCGTGACGCGGCAGCCGCTCGGATCGCTCATGCGCGACTCCTTCGACACCGATGTCGCCCGCGGCATTGCCTTCACCGATGGGCTGATCGGCACCTTCGCACGGTCGGACGACACCTCCCTCCGCCAGAACCGCTGTTTCCTGTATCACGTGATCGGTGGCGGGACCGGGGACTGGGATGTCCCCGTCGGGGGGATGGGTGCGGTCAGCGGCGAACTCGAGCGTGCGGCGCGCGCCGCCGGCGCCGAGATCCGTACCGATGCGGAGGTGGTCGCGATGACTCCCGACGGCGAGGTCGAGATCGCTGGCGGCGAGCGGCTCGGCGCCCGCGTCGTGATGAGCGGCGTCGGTGCGGCCGTGCTCAACCGACTCCTGCGTGCCGGCGGCGCGGTGGGCGCGGACGTGCCGCAGCCGGAGGGAGCGCAGATCAAGGTCAACATGCTGCTCTCCCGACTGCCGCGCCTCCGCGACACGGAGGTCGACCCTTGGGCGGCCTTCGCGGGCACGTTCCACATCAACGAAACGCTGTCCCAGTTGGATGCCGCCTACGACCGCGCGGCGGGCGGCGCCATCCCGGATCCGTTGCCGGCTGAGATCTACTGCCACTCGCTCACGGACCCGTCGATCCTCGGACCCGAGCTGCGCGATTCGGGAGCGCAGACGCTGACGCTGTTCGGACTGCACGTGCCGCATCGACTGGTGGCGAACGGAACCGCCGACCGGGCGGCGCTGTGGGACGCGGCGGAACGGTCGGTGAACTCGGTGCTGGCCGAGCCGATCGCAGACGTCGTCCTCCGCGCACCGGATGGGTCGCCGTGCATCGAGGCCCGCACGACGGGCGACCTCGAGCGCGATCTGGGTATGGTCGGCGGCGACATCTTCCACGGCGACCTGTCGTGGCCTTGGGCGACGAACGACGAACCGCTCGAGACCCCCGCCGAACGGTGGGGAGTCTCGAGCGGTGTCGAGGGTGTGCTGCTGTGCGGATCGAGCGCCCGACGCGGCGGAGCGGTCAGCGGGATCGGTGGTCACAACGCCGCGATGGCGGCGCTGGAGATCCTCTCCGCCTGACCCGCCCGAGCGTCAGTAGCGCGGCGGCGGCGGGACGTCGGGGGTGCCCGGGAGGGGCGGAACCGGCGGCACAGGCTGATCGGGCTGCACGGCGTCACCCGGGACCGGCGGTGCCGACGGCACGGGGGCGTCACCCGGGGCCGACGGGGCCTCAGGTGCGGTGGCTCCGAACGGCTGCTGCGGGTAGCTCGGCTGGCCCGTGTAGTACGCGTTCCAGTCCGGGCTGCCGTCGGGCATGACGGGCAGGGGCGTCCGGCCGTCGACGAAGGTCGGCCAGGCCTGGACGGGGGCCGCGGGTGCGGCATCCACCTGCGGATAGGCGCCGTACGACTGCGCACCGTACGAGGAGACCTGCGGACGTTCCTTCTTCGGCGCGAACAGCGCGTTGAAGAGGGGGACGAGGGCGGTACCGACGGCCGCGAGGATCGTCACCGACACGACGACCTTCCAGTAGATGTCGCGGAACTCGATGAACTCGCTCAGCATGAGCGGGATGATCAGCATGAACGCGAGGATGACGACGAGACCCATCGTGACGTAGGCGACGATGCTCGTGAACGTCGTCTGGTGACGCGAGAACGACTTCGCGTACAGACGGATGTGGAGGAGCGCCCCCTGCAGGACGAGCAGGATGACGATGTATTTGAAGAAGCGCTCGGCGCCGACTCCGTACTGACCTGCTTCTTCGGGCATCCACACCATGAAGACGCCCACGATGAGGGCGATGACCCACGAGACGATGCTCGCCAGTGCGAACCACGCCGGGCGGCGATCAGCGAGGGATGCCTCGAGGATCGAGACCCCGGCGAAAGCGGCGAGGAGCAGGATCGTCAGGAACGCACGACCCACGATGCCGTTCGAGTCGCCGATCAGCACCCACACGACGCAGACGATCGCGGCGGCGATCAGCGCGCCGATCGCGACCCAGATGGCGGCTCGGAAGATCTTGTTCGTACTCGGGGCGGTGGTCGGTTCGCTCATTTTCGGCATCCCTTCGGCGGGGGCTTCCCCCCGCCCTCGGCACCCATCCTGTCAGACCGCCCCGCCCTGGGCGGGAAAGTCCACAGGGGTTGCGGGAGGAGCGGCGAAGTGAACGGAACCGACGGTCAGTGCGCCGCCGGTTCCCCACGCTCCTAACGCTTTGACTTGCGATAGCCCTGGGCGCGCGCGGCGGAATCCGTCGCGAAGCACTGCTCGGGGATCGTCCGGCTGTAGTACGCGCCACCGCGAACGTGATAGATGCCGCTGTCGGCGTTCCCCTTGATCGGGAATCCCTTAGGGCAGTCGTAACCGCCGTTTCCCCAGACCCAAGCAGGCTTCTTCCCCTGTTTGATCGTGAGGGTCTGCGCCTTCGACGTGACGGTCTTGTGGGCCGAGTAGACCTTTTTCGACGTCGTCTTCTTCACATAGGTCGTCTTCGGCAGATCGCCCTCGGGAACCAGGACAGCAGCGAACTCCCGCCCGACGACCGGCGTGCCCCGCACCGTGAGTTCATCGAGGTTCGAATCATTGAACCCTGACCACAGCGAGCCGTCACCGTTATCGTTCATGAGCCACCCGGCGAAGGAGTGAGATCCATCAAACGCCGATGACTTACACGTAGCAATGATGCTCAGACCGAAGGACAGCTTTACGTCGCCTTGATCGTCGGGAGTGACCCGCGCCGCCTTGCAACGGACATTCACGTCCCGAAATGCCGGGGCCCCGACGACGACCTTCCGAACGTCGGCGGTGGTCTTCTTGACCGTGTAGGTCCGATACGTGACCGACTGGGTGACCTGGTACTTGCCCGGGTTCAGCGATGCTGAGCTCTTCCCACTCACGAGCGTTCGCTTGCCCTGGCGCACGGTGAGCGTCTTCTTCGACACCTCGGTCTGCCCCAGCTGTGTCACGTGGGGGACGATCTTGACCTTGCCGCCATAGGGCGCCGTCTTCGTAGCGATCTTCCCGATCGTGACGCGGTTGTTCGCCGCCTCCGCCGGGCTTGCGTCAGACATGCCTCCTGACACTGTGAGGACCGAGATGAGGAGGGCCGCCAGAACGGTCTGGCGCATCGAGAGGAAGCCGCGCATAGGAAGAACATAGCGTCGTTCCGATCAAATATGAGAGCGTTCTCATAATTGCGGCGACCGCGCTGGCGGGCTACGAACAATGTCAGCAGACAGCGAAAGGCCCGGATGTTGATCTTGTCAACGTCCGGGCCTTTTTTCGTCCGTGGTGGGTTGTTCGAACTTCTCCAGAGGACCACGGTTTCCGCGGGAGTTTCGCGTGCAGCGGATCTCAATCCTCCGAGGCCGAGGAGATAATCCTCTGGCATAGCGGTTCCTACCGCGGCTCTGCTCAGCGCAAAGCTTTCAGGGCGGCCGCTGCCGCGGCCTTCTTCTCACTAACCCGCCAGTTTCGGGCAGCCGGGCTGCGCGCCGCAGAGCGCGACCTCTTTCCTCCGCGCACAGAAGCCGCCAAGGCCGCAGCGACTTCTGCAGCGGGCTCATCGGAGATCCAGTAGAGCATCACCTTCCCGATGTTCTTCGCCACGATTTGGTCGAGCTCGTCATCGGCACCCGTCGCTGCAAGAACGATGGCTGCGGCTGACGCTTCCTGTGCGGAGGAAGTCAGCCTCGACTCGACCTCCGCCCAAACCTCCGCACGTTCGGCCGCCCGGAGCGGAATCGTGATGAACGCCCACAAATGCTGATCGCCCGCCCCTCCGACGTCGAGAGTGTCGGCAAGCAGGAGACGAACGGCGCTCGCGTAGACGTCGTAGTCGGCCGCCGCGAGCGCATAGGCGAACGACGATCGCGCCGGAACTGGCGGTTGCAAGACAGCAATCTTGTGCAGCAATCCAGCGACAGCCGGGTCCGCTTCGCTTAGGTCGAGCGTACGGGTAGCGACAGCGGTCATCGCGTCTTCCGATTCGGCGGATAGCGCGAGCTCCATCGCATTTTCGAGCGAAAGCACGCGGGACAACGGGTTGGCGCGTGTCTTCATTGCTTCCGTCGGCTCAGCATCCTCAAGGAGGACGTCAACGTGCGCGGTGAGGTTTGAATCCACGAGTCCGCGGCTGTCGAAGAGGTCGAACAACGCCCAGTAGACCGCTTCGGGCGCCTCCTCAACGTATGGCGTGACCGTCGTGACTACCGCGGGTGACAATTCTTTCGACCACGGCAGCTGGGAAAGTGAGGTCAGTGCTCGCACCCGGTGCGCCCCGCCGTAAGGAAGGATCGCTCCGAGCGCGTTAAGCAACTCACGCTCGCAGTCGAGGGAGACGCGCCCGGTCGCCATAAGGAGGGCTGCCGCTTCTGTAGCGTCGGCGCTGTAATCGATGGAGCGTTGGAACAGCGGTACAAGCTCCGCCATCGCCTTGTCGCCCCAGTCAGTTGGCGCCCCCGCCGTCAAGATATGCGGGGCGAGACCTGCGACGAACGCTCGCGTGTCCTGGTCTCCAAGCGCAGCAACCCAGGACGATACAACAGCGATGGACGCAGAGTCTTCCATCTGTGGAAGAAGCGCGGACATACTGCGAACCGTCTCCCCGCGGGGGACGTCCTCCGTATCGTTGCCGCCAGGGTGCCGAATCCAATCGTCGATGAGGGCTTTGGCGAGGGAGCTATGGGCCTTCGCCCCTCGGGTGACCATTGCGGTGAGGACCGGAAGAGCTAGAGATGCTGGATACGCGTCGGAATCCACCCACCCAGCAATCAAAGACGATCCGACGCTGGCAGCAGAATGAGGGGTGGAGGTACCCTTCCAATATCCGAACTTCGGATTCTGGGAGGCCATCCGGATCGTGACCGCCGCGAGGCCGTCCTGCATCTCGCGTGCGGGCTCCGCATCGTCATCGAGTGACTTCTGAGCAGTGGTTGCCGATTGCAGGAGGTCAGCGAGCTGCTCATCCGTGAACGTGTATGCGCGAGCACATTCAAGCGCGATCGCCGATTCGAGAGTGTCCGCCCCTACTTCAATCGCAGCGCGGAGTGCCTTCATGTCGGGCACCGGGACCGGTTCCGACACCTGGGAAGTGATCGCAAACACATTCGCGAAGTCGTCTTCGTTCGCCACAGCGGTCTCACCTGGGTTTGCAGCCAGCTCAACGGCGCGTCCGAGAAGGCCTACGGCAAAGGCATCACCTAGATCAGCCCGGGTCCAGCGGTCGATGTCGCTCCAAGATTCCACCTGCGCGATTCGCCCTTGCGCCCAGGATGAGAATGCCTCGTCGCCGAGCACGGCGCGGATCTGCGCACGAGCGGCCCACAGAATTGCCTCGTCGTCGCGCTCGGAGACTTCCAAGACGAGTCGGGCCAGGATCCTCGAATCCTCCGCAACAGCGGACTCGGCAAGCACGAGGGCACCAGCGACATCAGCAACAGCCTCGGGCCGTCGGTTAGCGGCGGCAGCCACCGCGCGGGCGACATCCTGGTCCTGAAGTGCCTTAGTGGATGGTGCGGCCTGGATAACGGCCGATGCGGCGTTTGCGATCTCGGGGTCTTCGAGTTCACGTAGGACCGATATCAAAAGCTCTCGGAACAACGCGACTGCCTCGGCGCCGGCTGAGTGGGCCGCGTCGGCGAGATCGGCAAGGACAGCAGACTGGTTGTTCGCGAGAGCGGAACGGAGCTCGCGTGCTTCTGCGTTCCCCAGCGCGAAGCTGAAACGGTCCTGCCCGAGGTAGAAGAATGCGCTGGTAGCCGAAATGCCGTCTCGAGTTCAGCCGCTGATCTCGAGTTCGTCTGACACTCCAGCCTCCAATCCACTGCCAACTCATGCGCGAGCGTCGCATCGACGGGTGCGGGATGTCCGCCTTGAACCAACGAATTTGGGACACTTCGTAGCCAGACGGCATGTAAGGGGTAGGAGCGTGCGAACGCGGCATTTTGAGAGGACCGTATCGTGGAGAACTTTGACGAAACGCTGAAAGCAGCCGACCCGGCGCGCGGCCTCGACACTACGACACTCACTCCAGTGGCCCGAGCTATGTGGGAGAGAGCGCAGGAACGATCCAATTCTGGTGTTCGGCGTCCTCGACGAGCTCGGCGCCGGATCCTCTTGCCGGTGGGCATTGCCGTCGCGATCGCCACCACCGGCGCAGCGGCCGCGACCCCGTTCTTCCTGGGCCTCGGAGAGGAACGAACCTCCGTCCAACCCGACGCACAGATCCCGATCGTCTACGAAACGTTGTCAGGGGAACTCGTGGAATGCACGTACAGCCTCTACGTTGGGCCAGCCGAGCGCTCCGGATCGGTAGTGCGGGTTGCGGACGCACTCGCCTCGACCATATGGGACGGTATCGGCCAAGAGATCTACGATTACGCCATGGCGAACCCTCGCGAGCCTCGCGCGGGCGAGACTTGGGAAGACCGTTCTCAACGCGCCCGCGACATCATGTCATTCCAACTAGCGATCGTTCCAATAGTCGAGCGCCGGCTGCCCGCTGATCTCCAAGGAGTCGCTGAGCAGTGGCGCAGCACCGACACGTGCTCAGGACCTTTTCGGTGAGCAATCCTGAAGATTGGGCCACCACCGTCGTCGAGAGCAACGGCGCTGATCTCTTGCGTTACATCTCAAGGCGCTCCGCGACCGAGCGGGCAGAGTTGCTGAACGAAACACTCTCGATCATCTGGGAGCGTCGCAGCGCGGTTCCGGCGAATCCGGTGGAGGCAAGGATGTGGTCGTTCGGAGTGGCCCGAAATGTCCTGCGGCAGCATCGGCGGCGCCTGACCCAGCAAAAGCGCCTTCTTGAGGCGATCCGTCTCGAGATTGACGGCACGGACACCGCTTCGGCCGATCCTGAGCACTCGGTGGAACTGAGTGAACGAGTAAGGCGAGTCCATCAGGCTCTGCGCGCTCTGCGCCCTGCCGATCGCGAGCTGGTGGTCTTGGTGCACTGGGACGGATTTACCGTTAGCGATGCCGCCACGCTTTTGAAATTGAACCCCTCGACCGCCCGAACCCGCTACAGCCGAGCAAAACAACTCCTTGCCTCTCAGCTCGCCGAGTATGGCGCTCTCAAACCGCCAAACGCTCCGAAAGCCCGGGCCGATGTCGAAACGTAGTCTGACAAGAAGGTGCCCTGACGTTCTCCCTGCGGAGCCGCCGACCGCGTGACCTGCCCGACCAGATCACGCTCCCTTCAGCAGGGGCCCACCCGTATCGCCAAGAGGCTCGGCCTCGTGCGGCCCGCCTTTTGGTTTGCCAGTCATTCGATCGTCTCGAAGGAAGTCAGGATCACCATGATGCTGCGGACGGCTAACTCGTCGAGGTCGTGTTTGGCAGTGATCCTCGTGATCGTCTCTGCCGATGGTCTGCCGGCGAACCTCGCGAGCACCCTCGCGAGCTCGGGGTGCTCCGGGAGGAGGAGGTTGAGTGCGGCTTCGCAGCGTTCCGCTCTGTCGGCACGTTGACGTTGGCGTCTCCGGCGAGTGGCAGCGAGCTGTAGCTCTGCCCTGCGACGGCGGCGGAGCTCCGCCTGCCCGTCGGGCGTAGACGCAAGGGCGAGCCAAGCGTCGAGGTGGTCGACGTCCCGCTGTACGAGTCCGCGCCAGGATGACGCGACGCGGTGCGACAGCGTGATGGCCTTGTCCCTGGGGCAGCGGGTGCGTTCTAGGTCCCAGCCGGGCGGGATATCGTCGTCCACCCATGCCAGCGGGCGTCCTGCCCAGCGCGGATCCTCGCCGAGTTGCGCGATTTTCCATTCCGACGGGTCGCGGAAGGAAGAACCGTTGTCGACGATCGCGACGGGCAGTTTTGGGAACCCGAGGATGGGACTGAAGTAGGTGTTGGCGTGGTCTTGCCACGTCGTGGCCCACACCACCTCGACGCTGCGGCGGATGAGGTCGTGGACCCAGGCCACTCCTACGCCCGAGAACTCTTCCCCGTCCTCGTCGGTGAACTCGCCGCATTCGTCCCAGTGTGGCTGAGAGTGATGCAGGGTGGGGTAGGCGTCGCGTCGGAATGTGATCTGCGCTGAGATGATGCCCTCGCGCACGGGACTTCCTTCGCGAGTCGGAGGTATCCGGAGCACGCCGTCGAGGTCGATCGCAACCACCGGCCGGAACCTCTGGACGTTCACAGTCGGGTGCCGCCTTCGCCAGCCGCGCGGCAGGACTCCGAACCGTATTTCATTTTTGTCATTTCGCCCCTCCGCGCGTCATCGTCCTCGCGGGCTGTCTCCCGCGAGCGTGCTGTCCTACTGTGGGAGTCGTGACCGGGGCTAGCCGCGTGGACGCGGGCGCGCCTGGCTCGATGTTGCGAGGGTCGCTCCGGCGAACGCCTTCGCGTGGTCCACGGCTGTGCGTCATGACGACCAGGCCGCCGCCGTGTTGCGTGCTTCTCGGACTATTGCTGCAGCGTTCCCGGCGGCGAGCTCTTCGATGCGCCGGCGAGACACTCCGCCCGGTCGCATGATCGGCGCGTTGAGCCATTGCGCCCACATCCACGGAGCCTGAGGACCGTTCGCGAGCTCCTGTAGGACTGCTTCAAGGCCCGGGACAACATGGCCCGCTCGAGTCTGGAAGGCCGGGTACAGATCGACACCGTCCGAGGTGCTGAGACGGAGAACCCGCAGTTCGCGCACGGCAGCCGCGAGCTCCGACGGCGTCATGCCAAGCTCCCGTTGCAGCGACTCGGCTATGTAACACGGGCCGACGACCTTCGCCCACGGGTTCGCGCCCGACGGTTCAGTCATCGCTGCTCTGCTGGTCATCGTCGCTGCGTTCAACCGCAGACTTCTTGGCGCGGTCGACGCTCCGCTTGACGGCTCCGATGATGTCACGGTTCCGAAGCAGGTCGATCACGAACCATTCGTCGATACGGCCTCCGAGTCCCTGCCGGAGGACTTCGGTGATCACGTTGTACGTCACGATCTGATCGGCACTGAGGCCGCTGCTCGCGGCGAGACGGTCCTCTTCGGTCGGGCGCCGGCCGACGTCCATCCAAGGGTGTTCTTCACCGTGGAGTACTCGCGCGCGCATCGCTCTCATGTGATCCCTGCCGCGCCGTTTGTGGTGCTGGCGGAGGCGGGCGAGCTCCCTCTGGCCCTCCAAAGTCGTCGTCATCTCAAGCCACTGCGTCATCTCGGCGAGGTCCTCGGGCATCGCGGTGGCAAACCATGGGAACGCGGTGACCATAGAGATTGACCGATCGCGAGGATGACGAGCCAGTCCAAGCGCGCCTCCACCTTCAGGAGCCGGGTCGTCCAAGGTGAGCAGGATGGGCCTTCCCGGGTACCGTCTCGCGAGGGGCGCGATATGAGCATCCGCGTCAGAGGTCATCGCGGCCATGGAAGGGTCGTAGACGTTCTCGAAGCGTGGGAGGCCGAGGCGCGCACCGAAATACGTGTCGACATGCTCCAGCCAGACCGAGCTCCAGACCACCTCGTAGCCCCGGGCGACCATCGCCTTCACCCACTCAACGCCCGGCCGATTGAAGCAATACGCCTTGATGCTCCGGCCGCGCTCATCCCACTCCGGTTCAACGAGTGTTCGAGGCCACCTCTGTTCGGAGAACTCCACCTCAGCAACGACGTTGTTCGGGAACAGCGGGTTGCCATCGGGTCCGTTGGCATGTGAAGTCAGCAGTCCGGACACCTCGATCGCCACGACCGGCCGATACCGGGAGCCACTCACCATCGTCGACGCCTCACCAGCCACGGATGGTCTTGAGGGATGGGAACTCAACGGAGAGGTCCCTCAGGTCAAGGATGCCGAGGCTACCCTCCTGCTCATTGCATCCGAACGAGATCACCCGACGCCCGTCCTCGGCCTGACCAGCGCCCGCGGCGTGCATATGCCCGTTGCAGAGCAGGTCGGGGCGCACGGCGTCCCAGACTTTGCCGAGTCGAACGCGTGACGCGGCTGACTCGATGATCGACTCTCGAGGGAACCCATGCGGGTTCGTGCGGAGAATTTGTCGGACCACTTTCACCGGGGAGCCAGCGGGACTCTCGTGCGTCAACATGATGTCGGCTGGGCCGCCAGCGATCGCCGCCGCCACCTGCTCGTCAGTGATGGTCTCCTCGGGGAACCACTCGGCCGGCGTCCGCCAGTACCGGTCCACCGACGTCGCGCCCCCGAATGCAAGAATTTCCCTCCCCAAGCCCCGCATGCGGAACGGTCTGGGAAATATCCACGTGGACTCGCTCACCTGAACGGCCTGCCCCGGGTTCGCGTCGAGCAGAGGCTGGAACGCGGGATATGGGTCGTGATTGCCCGGAACCACCCCCACACTCTTGATGCCGAACTCGGACGCGAGCTCGTCCGATGCATCCAGGTCCATCCACCAGTCCCCGAGCTGGAGGATCGTCGTCACGTCTGGCGCCTCGGACCGGACTGTTCGCATGACGTTCCGCAGCCACGACACCGACCCATGGAAGTCACCAGCCACAGCGACCCGGGGCACCCCGAGCTCCCACACGTCTGCCGTCGCGTACGTCTTCACCCTGACCTCCAGTCAACCCAGACTTCGATCCCGGTATACCGGGATTCTGCCTGAGCAATCGGCACGGCGCAACGCCTGAACGTGGGCGAATGGCAATGCTGTGAGCCATACAGATGTGAAGGCGGTCGAAGATCGCGGGCCAGGGGCACGCCTACACCGCCGCGAACGACCTGGCTCGCGCAGCTATGCATCAGCCGTTCGCGAAAAGCCGACCTGCCGTTCACCACACAGAATGCTGAGGTGCAGTGAGACTTTGGCCTGGCTCGGTTGAGCCACGCGCAACGAGGTGCTGAGTATCGCGCTAGACCCTGTGCGAGGTGCTGTCCGTTCGGCGAGCACTCTCTGCCTGCTCGAGCTGACGAAACCGGGGCTGACCGCGTCGGCTGATCTTGATGCTCACCTGGAGCAGCAGACAGTTCGGCCTAGCGTTGCGGTGACAATGATGTCGAGGAATCAGCTTCATCCCGAAAACGGTCCACAGGATATTTCGGCATAGATGGGTTTCGGCACACAGTTTCGGCACGGCGTGTCGATGTCGACTCCGTGCCGGCGACGGCCGTCCCGGAATCGATCAGTTTCGGTCGGTTGAGGAAACCTCCAAAAACGAAACGCGATCGTGAAGCTCCGAAGTCGCCCGGACTTCTCCGCCGACCGCGAGGGGAAGCCGCCGATGTCGGACATATGAGGGATCGTGGTGACTATGAACTGACCAGGATCGCGAGGACGCCATGACCGGTAACGACGAGCCCGATGAGCATTCGTCTCCCGATGGCGTTCCCACTCTCAGCGAGTGGGCGACCAACCTAGCCTCTTCCGCCGATGAAGAGCGCGGGCGAGCGGAGGAGAAGTTCGATCGACTCGCTGGTGACCGCGAGTTGGCGGCTGCCCTTCGATCCAGCGGGTTCCGCGGCCGCAACTACGACCTGTTCGCGAACGAGATCGCAAAGTACGGGTGGGCGGTCATCCGCGGCTGGATCTACAAGGGTCAGATCCGCGGCGAGGTAGAGCGAAAGGGATTCGGCGCCCTCGACCCGGAGCCTCGCCCGGGCGCGATGATCGAGGACGCCGAAAGCCTCGCGGACGAGACAGTCGTACGAGCGCTCATCGCGTTCCGCGACAAGGTACTCATCCCCGGCAGATGGGATCCAGCTAAGGGGGCCTCCCTGCGAACGTTTTTCGTGGGGCAGTGCCTGTTCCAGTTCAGCAACGTCTACAAGCGGTGGCTGCGCGAAGAGATCCGGTCCTACGTTGAGCCCGAAGCACCACCCGCCACGTTGGACTGGGTAGACGATTTCGAAGACGGCCCCTCGACACCAACGATGCCGGATGCGGGGGAAGCAGCACAGGTCAAGGATGAGCTGCGGAGAGCTTTCGGGAAGATCACCGACGGCCGCGTTCGATCGGCGTTCTACCTTCACGCTGTGCATGGGTACACCCACGCTGAGATCGGTGAGAAGTTGAGCATGACCGCGAAGGCGGTGGAGTCTGCGATGGCGCGGGCTCGTCAGCAACTACGAGAGAGCAAGGAGTCAGCATGAGCGATCAGTTCAGAGGCAAGATCGAACGTTCCTCGTTTGGGACGCAGAGCGCCAAAGCCGCCCGGCGATCGGTGCCATCAACCAAGGCTCAGTCGCTGGTCTCCCGGTCCATGAAGGGATCAACCGCAGGAAAGTTCGAATCCGGCGGGGGGAAGTGAGCTCCGACGGATATATACCGAGATGTCGGGACCACAACTGAAAAGAGCCGCCCCGCTGCAACAGGACGGCTCACAAGCCCTGAGAAGTCAGGTCTCATCCAGAGCACTGACTGTACCGGAGTCAGCAGCCGCGAACCAGCGGCACTCCTCCTCACGGCACCTGACACCGAAAGAAGGAGTTCTCATGGGAACCGTTCACCGCTCCGCCAAGACCGGCCGTTTCGTGTCGAAGGCAACCACCGCCCGCTGGCCCGGTAAGACCACCACCGAGCGTGTGGGCTCCGGCACCAGCAACTCGACCACGGTGCACCGTTCGGCCTCGTCCGGCCGGTTCGTGACCGAGTCGACCGCCAAGCGCAACCCGGATGGAACGATCAGCCAGCGCGTCTGATCCCCGCTCGGAGGCCCGCACGCTCAGGCGTGCGGGCCTCCGACATGCGTGGGGTGCCGCCACCTCAGACGAGCTCGCTCACGAGCTGCTCGATACGCGTGCGGATGTCGTCACGGATCGGACGCACGGCGTCGATGCCCTGCCCGGCCGGGTCATCGAGCTTCCAGTCCTCGTAACGCTTGCCAGGGAAGAAGGGGCACGCGTCGCCGCATCCCATCGTGATGACGACGTCCGAGGCCTGCACGGCTTCGGTAGTGAGGACCTTTGGCTGCTCGGCGGTGATGTCGATGCCCAGCTCGGCCATCGCCTGAACAGCGGTGGGGTTGATCTGGTCGGCGGGCATCGACCCCGCGGAGCGGACCTCGATGCGGTCGCCGGCGATGTCGCGAAGGAATCCCGCGGCCATCTGGGAGCGGCCGGCGTTGTGGACGCAGACGAACAGGACGGAGGGCTTGGTGTCAGTCATGGTGGCTCCGGTCAGCGGGTGGTAGTGAGTGTGGCAAGAAGATCGTCGACGCGGCGGGCGATGTCGTCGCGGATCGCTGCGACGCCTTCTGCGGAGGCGAGGGCGGGGTCACCGACGGTCCAGTCCTCGTAGCGGACGCCGGGGATGATCGGGCAGACATCACCGCAACCCATGGTGATGACGACGTCAGCTGCGCGGACTGCGTCATCGGTCAGCGGTTTCGGGAACCGCGGTTCGTCGTCGCCGGGGGTCAGCTCGTCGATGAGGGGCTGCACATGGGGGTGGATCTCAGCGGCCGGGGTCGATCCAGCAGAGCGCGCCACAACGGCGCCGCCCGAGCGCTGATTCACCAGCGCCGCGGCGAGCTGCGATCTACCTGCGTTCGCGACACAGACAAACAGCACCTGCGGCTGTCCCTGCGTGCGGTCACGGGTGATGTCGGTGAGTCGTTGGCGCGCGAAACGTTCGGTGAGCGACAGCAGGTGGTTCTTCACCCGAGCGCTTTTGGCCAAGGCCGTGTACGACTCGCGGACGATCGTCGCCACCAGGCTGCCGTCGAGCTGCGGGTAGTCCTGACTGAGCGCTTCTGCGAGGTGGGTGAGAGCGTCGTCGACGTTCTCGAGCCCCGCATGCTCAGCGCGGACGGGGGCGACGGCCGCGGGCGCGAACGAGTCCAGCAGCGTCGTCACGGCCGGGCGAAGGGCCGGGGCGATCCGGTACCAGACCCACGTGCCACGCCGCTCGGAGGTAAGCACGCCGGTGTCGCGGAGCACCTTCAGGTGGTGCGACACGGTGGGCTGGGACACCTCGGCCAGTTCCGCGAGGTCGCACACGCACGATTCACCGCGCGCGTCGGTGGCGATCGCGGAAAGCATCCGCAGCCGCAGCGGATCGGATAGCGCCTTCAGCGTGGTGGCGATCGCGGCGGCCGCGTCGTCCCCGATCGCGTGCGTTGGGGACGGGGCGCAAGTATCTTCTGCGGTGGTGATCGTGGCGCTCATCATCGAGTCCTTTCCAGGGCAGGTTCGGGAATCGCGTAGGGGTCGGTGTGGAACCATGCCCGCGCGGCCCACAGTGAGACGTAGACCAGGCCGACGAGCACGGGGACCTCGATCAGTGGCCCGACAACACCTGCGAGGGCTTGCCCGGACGTGGCGCCGAACGTGCCGATCGCGACGGCGATGGCGAGTTCGAAGTTGTTGCCCGCCGCGGTGAACGCGAGCGTCGATGAGCGGGCGTAGCCCAGGCCGAGAGTCTTACCGGTGATGAGGCCGGCGAACCACATGACGGCAAAGTACACCAGCAGCGGGACCGCGATCCGCACGACGTCGAGCGGCCGCGAGGTGACCTGTTCCCCCTGGAGGGCGAACAGCAGCACGATCGTGAACAGCAGCCCGTACAGCGCCCACGGTCCGATCTTGGGCAGGAATGAGCCCTCGTACCAGGCGCGGCCCTTGCGACGTTCCCCGATGAGACGGGACGCGAACCCGGCGACCAGTGGCACGCCGAGGAAGATGAGCACGTTGAGCGCGATCTGCCACACGGACACGTCCAGGCCTTGGCTGTCGAGGCCGAGCCAGCCGGGGAGGACGGTGAGGTAGAACCAGCCGAGGATCGAGAACGCGATGACCTGGAACACCGAGTTGATCGCAACAAGCACGGCCGCAGCTTCCCGGTCACCGCAAGCGAGGTCGTTCCAGATCACGACCATGGCGATGCAGCGTGCGAGGCCGACGATGATCAGTCCCGTCCGGTACTCGGGCAGGTCCGGCAGGAACACCCACGCCAGGGCGAACATCAATGCAGGGCCCGCGATCCAGTTCAGCGCCAGCGACGAAACGAGGAGCTTCTTGTCGCCGGTCACGGCGGCGACCTTGTCGTATCGGACCTTCGCGAGCACCGGGTACATCATGACCAGCAACCCGAGCGCGATCGGAATCGAGATCCCACCGACCTCAAGGTGTGACAGCAGTTCGGACAGCCCCGGGATGAACCGGCCCAGGAGGATGCCGCTGCCCATCGCCAAGCCGATCCACAGCGGTAGCCACCGGTCGAGGGTCGAGAGGCGGCGAGTAGCGGGTGCTGCGTTGCTCACGCGAAAGCCTCCGCCAGGGCGGGAACATCGAGCGCGGCGAGGTAGTGCTGCGCGTCCTGTGCTGCCGCGCATCCGGTCCCGGCAGCGGTGATCGCCTGCCGGTAGGTGTGGTCGACGAGGTCGCCGGCGGCGAACACCCCGGTGAGCGAGGTGCGCGTGGACGGGTGCTCCACCAGCACGTAACCATCGGCATCGGTGGCGACCTGGCCGGTGACGAGTTCGGAGCGAGGGTCGTGACCGATAGCAACGAACACGCCCGACACGGGGAGGTCACGCTCAGCACCGGAGACGGTGTCCCGCAGGCGAACTCCGTGCACCTTCTCTTCCCCCTGCAACGCCGCGATCTCGCTGTTCCACGCGACGTCGATCTTCGGGTGCTCCAGCACCCGCTGCGCCATGATCTTCGACGCCCGGAACGAGCTGCGGCGGTGAACAACGGTCACATTCCGAGCGAACCGGGTCAAGAACAGTGCCTCCTCCATGGCCGAATCACCGCCACCGACCACGACGATGTCCTGGCCCCGGAAGAAAAACCCATCGCACGTCGCACACCACGACACGCCATGACCCGACAGGCGCTCCTCGTCGGGAAGCCCGAGCTTCCGGTACGCCGACCCCATGGTGAGGATCACCGCGCGGGCGTGGAACGTCTCCCCGGCGCCCGTCTCGATGACTTTCGTGTCGGATTCGAGATCGACGCGGATCGCGTCGTCGAGGAGGATGCGGGCGCCGAAGCGTTCGGCCTGCCGGCGCATCGTGTCCATCAGCTCTGGGCCCTGGATGCCATCGACGAACCCGGGGAAGTTCTCCACCTCCGTAGTCGTCATAAGCGCACCGCCCGCGGTGACAGAACCCGCGATGACGACGGGGGCGAGCCCGGCCCGCGCCGCGTACACCGCCGCCGTGTAGCCCGAGGGGCCCGACCCGACGATGACCAGCTCAACCTCTTGAATCGACATGTATCTATATTGACAGGTGCCTATGCAGGACGCAATCCTGATCATCGACACCGCAACGTACCGAGGAGAGCCGCATGAAACCGACCGTCCTGTTCATCTGTCAGCACAACGCCGGCCGCTCTCAGCTCGGCGCCGCTCTCCTCGAGCACTTCGCAGGGGAGCGCTTCACCGCAGCGTCCGCCGGTCTCGCCCCGGCCGAGACGGTGAACCCTGCCATCGCCGCGACCGTTGCCGAGCTGGGAATGGACATCACGGGGCGCGTGCCCCGCGCGGTGACGCCTGCTGACTTGGAGGCTGCCGATGTCGTGGTTCTCATGAAGCCCGGGTTGGCGCTGCCCAGCGCTCCGCGCGGGGAGGTTCTGGAATGGTCCTTCCCCAACCCTGAGTCCTGGGATGCCGACGCTGTCCGCCCGCTGCGCGAAGCAGTGTCCAACAAGATCCAGGCGACTCTTCTCACCCGTTGATCTGGTGATGAGGGGACAGGCCGCCGGCCTGGCCCCTCATCGTTTTTAGCCGGGCGCCGACGCCCGTCCGATCTGCAATACCGGAGGCGCGCAGCACGCCCCGCCTAGCGACGCCCCGGATGCATCAAACAGCCCTGCGCCGCCGCAAACACCAGTGTCCGGGAGGACGAGCTCGACGCGGCGGGCGGCTTCGCGGTCGCCCGCCATTTCAGCTGCAACGCTGCGGACTTGCTCGTACCCGGTGAGCGCGAGGAATGTCGGCGCACGGCCGTAAGACTTCGCCCCGACGAGGTAGAAGTCAGGTTCGGGCTGGGCGAGGTCGGCGGCGCCGGTCGCGGCGACGGACCCGCAGGAGTGGACGTTCGGATCCACCTCCGCGGCGATCCGAACCGGCGCCTGCAACGTCGGGTCCAGCTCCAACCGCAGCTCGGAGAGGAACGACAGGTCGGGGCGGAAGCCAGTGAGCACCACCACCCGGTCGGCCATGAGAGTGCGACCGTCCTCCGCGACTAGGACGGGGCGCTCACCGTCACGGGTCACGCGCTCGACCCGGAACCCGGTGACGAGGGATACCAGGCCGGCATCGACGTGCTCTTTCGCTTTGATCCCCAGCGCGCCGCGTGCGGGCAGCTCGTCAGCGTCGCCCCCACCAAAGGTGTTCCCGACGGCCGCTCGGCGCAGCGCCCAAGTCACCGTCGTCGACGGGTCCCGGCGAGCCATGCGGGCAAGGGCCAGCACGGCCGTCACGGCCGAGTGCCCCGAACCGATAACAACGGTGTGCTTGCCTGCGAAACCAGCACGGTCACGAAAGTCGGGGATGCGGTACGAGAGCAGGTCCGCGGACGCCGCCTCACCGATGGCGGGGAGCCCGTCAGCTCCCGCCGGGTTGGGGGTCGACCAGGTGCCGGATGCGTCAATCACAGCTCGGGCTTGCAGCCGATACTCCTCCCCTTGAGCAGGCGATACGTGAACGGTAAACGGCTGATCCCCGCGGCCAGCATCGACAAGGCGGTCCCGGCCGAGCCGCGAAACTCCCGTCACCCGGGCACCGAAGCGGACGCGATCACCCAGGGCAGCAGCCAGGGGCGCGAGGTATTTCTCGATCCACTGCGCCCCAGTGGGGTACCCCGTCGTCGGAGCTTGCCACCCCAAGCCGTCCAGGAGACGAGCGCCCGCCGCGTCGATCAGCTCAGGCCACTCGGAGAACAGCCGCACGTGCCCCCATTCCGCAACCGCAGCCGCGGGAGAACTGCCAGCCTCAAGCACCACAACGGGCACACTTCGCTCGACCAAATGCGCGGCCGCGGCAAGACCCTGAGGACCCGCGCCGATTACAGCCACCGGCAAGACGTCTTCCACAGCAACCTCACTCATCCATTGACGAACATCGATGGGTAGAGCATCATCGATACATCGACGACTGTCAATACGACGTGAGAGGATCGCAGTATGACTGCACAGTTCCCGCTCCTTGCCCCCGCGGGAAGCGAATCGTGCTGCGCTCCGGTGGCCGGGGCGGTGATCTCGCTTGAAGACGCTGAGCGCACCGCTCGAACATTCAAAGCACTCGGCGACCCTACCCGCGTACGCCTGCTGTCCTTGATCGCCGCATCCGCTGACGGGGAGGCGTGCGTCTGCGATCTCACCGAGCCCGTCGGCCTATCGCAGCCGACCGTGTCACACCACATGAAGCAGCTCGTCGACGCCGGTCTCGTTACCCGCGAGCAGCGCGGCCGATGGGCCTACTACCGCGTCATCACCGACGCTCTCGACGCCGCATCCCGCGCCCTCCGCGCATGAGCGACATCGCGGTACGGGCCCTGACCGAGAGGGACTGGCTCGAGGTGGAAACGATCTACCGCGAAGGCATCGCCGCCGGAAACGCGACGTTCGAAAGCGAGCCCCCATCCTGGGCCGGCTTCGACCAAGGAAAGCTCCAGGTTGGCCGACTCGTCGCCACCGATCCCGCCGGCTCAGTCCTCGGCTGGGTTGCCGCATCCCGCGTCTCTGCACGCGAGGTCTACCGCGGAGTCGTAGAACACTCCGTCTATGTTGCCGATCGAGCCCACGGGCGCGGCGTCGGCACGGCACTTCTCACCTCCTTCCTGCGCGCAGCTGACGCCGCTGACATCTGGACGGTGCAAGCAAGCATCTTCCCCGAGAACACCGCCAGCCTGGCCCTTCACGAGCGTGCCGGCTTCCGCCGCATCGGCCACCGCGAACGCATCGCGTACATGACCTACGGCCCCTGGGCTGGCAACTGGCGCGACACGATACTCATCGAGCGCCGCCGCCCCTGAGGCACGTCAAAACCCCCTGCCGAAACCGTTTGTCCCGAAACCGGGTTTCGATACGGCCCTGAGTTTCGGCGGGCTTCCGCGGCGCACGAATCGACCGTCCCAGAAACGATCGTTTTCGGTGGTAGCCCGGGCACGACATCAACAGCGAAGTCGAGGATGATTGAGTCGTGGAGATTGAGCTGCTTTATATCGCCGGTTGCCCCAGCTGGGTTGAGGCTGGCCGTCGTGTTTCTGAGGCGCTACGAGAAACAGGCCACGACGAATCGGAGGTTCACTACCGACTCATCCGGACGGAGGAGGACGCGGGCGCAGTCTCGTTCGCGGGCTCCCCCACGATCACCCTGGATGGCAACGATCTCTTTCCGGGGTCGGGGCGAAGCAATGACCTCGCCTGCCGTATTTACAGCACCCCTGCTGGGCTGGCCGGGATGCCAACGGTTGAACAGATTCGAGAGGCGCTCTCCGCTCATGGCGACTGACGAGGACGTTGCGTGCACGTGCTGCGGGCGACATCTGCCACGCAAGAAGCTGCACGCACTCGGAGACGATCGCGCTTTCATCTGTCGACGATGCGGCTGGTGGGTGGCTCTGCGCCTACATCGCGACCGCCCGCCTGCCTAAGCGTGAACTCACTCAACGGCTGCCCACGGCGATCGCGCCGATGTAGAGGGCGAGTTGATGGGTGTCCCACCACCGCACAACGGATCTCACTCGGTGCTCTCATCCCCGGCGCGGATCATGAAAACTGCTCCGGTGATCGCTGCGGCGAAGATTACGATGTCGGCGATGTTGCCGATGAACCAGTTTCCGTAGGCGAGGAAGTCCACGACGTGACCACGGGCGAATCCGGGGTCCCGGAAAAGGCGGTCGCCTGCGTGTGAGGCGGAAGCGCCGCCGAGCGCGCCGATGACGATCGCCCATCTCACGCGTTGCACTCGGAACGCGAACACGATCGCTGTGACCGTGGCGGCGACAGCGAGCAGCGCGAACACCCAGGTGAAGCCTTCCCCGAAGGAGAATGCCGCTCCGGGGTTATAGGCGAGCTGCAAACCCAGCAGGTCACCGATCAGCGGGATGCGCTCACGGTCGGTGAGGGTCGCTTCGGCCCACACCTTGGTTCCCTGATCGATCAGCACGACGACCACGGCGATCAAGAGCGCTCCACCAGTGAGCTGCCGCCGCCGGGTCGACGACAGCTTGCGTGCAGCGGGCGGATGAGCCTCTGACTGGGAGGAGGTCATGCGAGCACCTCGATCAGACGGACGATGACCCCAGATTCGATCAGGATGAACAGGCCCAGGCCGATGAACACGGCCGGTACGAGCCAGTGCTCGACGCGCTCCAGCCCCTCGGTAACAGCCTTGTTGGTGCCGATCAGCCGGCCGGCCGCGCACCAGACCGCGACGAGGATCAGGAATACGACGATCATGATCGCGACGTCGCTGGGGGCGCTGGTGCGGAAGATCGGCGTGTAGAGGGAGATGTTGTCGGCCCCGTTGGCGATCGTGATCCCTGCGACGCCCCATAGTCCGACCGCGGTGATCTTGGAGTCGTCATCATCGTCATCGCTGTTACGGCGCAGGCCGCGAATGAGCGTCCAGATGCCGATGCCGAGCGGGATCAGACCCAGGAAACCGACCCATTCGTCCGGAACGATGGTGAGACCGAGAGCGGCGATCACGCTGATCACGACGAGGGTGATGAACCCGAGATACTGGCCCGCGACGATCTGCCACGGCCGGGGCTTCCCTCGACTGGAAGCCAGGAACAGCACGGTGAGCACGACAATGTCGTCGATGTTGGTTGCCGCGAACAGGCCGATCGCTGAACCGATAGTTGCGAGCATCAGCTTTCCAGTCGTGGCGTGCGGGTGCGTGCGGCGCGCAGACCGTTGAGGATCACGATGACCTCCGCGACCTCGTGGACCAGGACGACGGCCGCGAGCCCCAGGACGCCGAAGAGCGCGAGCGGGAGCAGTGCAGTGATGATCAGCAGCGACAGGATGATGTTCTGGTTGATGATCCGTCGACCGCGGCGGGCGTGATCGAACGCTCGCGGGATGAGGCGCAGATCATGGCCGGTGAAGGCCACGTCGGCGGATTCGATTGCCGCGTCGGAGCCGGTGGCGCCCATCGCGATACCGATGTCTGCGCCAGCGAGGGCCGGTGCGTCGTTGATTCCGTCGCCGATCATCGCGACCGGCCCCGCCTTTGACAGCTCGCCGATCGCGGTTGCCTTATCCTCGGGACGCAGTTCCGCGCGCACGTTGCTGATCCCGGCCTGCGCGGCCAGTGCACGAGCGGTGCGGGCGTTGTCTCCGGTGAGCATCGTCACGCCGACGCCTTGGTTGGTGAGCGTCCGGACTACCTCGGGGACTTCAGGGCGCAGTTCGTCGCGGACGCCGATCGCGGCGACGGGGGTTCCGTCGCGGTGGACGATCACGACGGTCATGCCCTGCTCCTCCAACTCCGCGACCTGCTTCCCGAGGTCGCCCGCGTCCAGCCAGCGAGGACTGCCGACGGTGATTCTCGATCCGCCGACAGTGCCGTCGATGCCGTGCCCGGCCTGCTCGGTCACATCTGCAGCTGCCGGTGTGCCCGGGGCCGCGGCGGTGATCGCAGAGGCAAGGGGATGCGTGCTGTGCTGCTCCAGTGCGGCCGCCCAGGCCAGCGCCTGTGTCTCGGTCACGCCGTTCGCAGTGAGCACCGCGGTGACCGCAGGTTCGTTGCGGGTGAGGGTGCCGGTCTTGTCGACCGCGACGTGGCGGACCGTGCCGAAGCGCTCGAAGACGGCGCCGGACTTGATGATCACGCCGAACTTGCTTGCTGCGCCGATCGCGGCGACGACCGTCAGCGGCACCGAGATCGCCAGCGCACACGGAGAAGCGGCGACCAGCACGACAAGCGCGCGGGTGATCCACACCTCTGGATCGCCCAGCAGCGACCCGATGATCGCGACGAGCGCTGCGAGGATCAGAACGCCGGGTACGAGCGGGCGGGCGATCCTGTCCGCGAGACGTGCACGCTCGCCCTTCTCGGTCTGCGCCTTCTCGACCAGCTCCACGATCGTGGTGAGCGAGTTGTCGGTGCCCGCAGCGGTCGTTTCGACCTCCAGCGCGCCGGCGCTGTTGATCGCACCAGCCGACACCGCATCGCCGGGCTCGACCTCGACGGGGATCGACTCCCCGGTGATCGCCGAGGTGTCCAGGCTGGAGCGGCCAGAACGGACGATCCCGTCGGTTGCGATCCGCTCGCCGGGACGGACCACCATGACCTGGCCGACCGTCAGCTCTCTCGCGGGCACCTGCGCAGAGACGCCGTTCTGCAGCACGGTCGCTGTCTCCGGCACGAGCTTCAGCAGCGCCCTCAGCCCGCCCCGGGCACGGTCCATCGCCTTGTCCTCGAGCGCCTCAGCAATCGAGTACAAGAACGCCAGAGCCGCAGCCTCCTCCACGTAGCCGAGGATGACCGCGCCGATCGCGCTGATCGTCATCAGCAGCCCGATACCGAGCTTGCCCTTGAACAGTTTCCGGATCGCGCCGGGCGTGAACGTCGACGCACCGAGGAGCAGACCGGCCCAGAACAACACCAGCGCCGGGATCTCGAGGCCGGACCATTCAAGGATCAGACCGGCCAGGAATGCGACACCGGAGAAGACCGGCACCATGATCCCACGGTCCCTCCACCAGGGCCGCACAACCTCTTCGGTCTCATCCTCCGCCGCAGTGGCAGGCTGGGCAGGCTCGTGCTCGCAGCCACACGCCGCGCTCACGCGTCCGCCCCCGTCCCACAGCAGCCAGCCACCGTGCACGCAGAGTCCACGCACGGCGCGTGCTCATCGACCGCCAGCGTCACGTCCACGAGCGCGACGAGCGCAGCCGTAAGATGCGGGTCGGCGATCTCGTAACGAGTCTGGCGACCCTCCGGCTCGGCAACGACAATCCCGCAGTCACGCAGGCAGGTGAGATGGTTCGACACGTTCGAACGCGTCAGCTCCAGCTCACGAGAGAGCACAGCCGGGTAGCTCGGTCCACCGAGCAGAGACATTAGGATTCGGGAACGCGTGGGATCGGCCATGGCCCGGCCGAGCCGGTTCATGACATCGAGGCGTGAGGAAATAGTCAGCACACACTGAACTATACAGTGATTGATGACCTATTGGAACGGCTTCACCCCAGGCGACATCTCTGGGGCCTGGGTGTAAGTACATCCGGCTCACACCCCACCGAATACGCCTACCGAAACCCGCTTACGGCGCACGTTTCTGGCATTCGATCTGGTGTGCCTTCACTCACCGCGCCGCAAACGATCGTTATCGGTGCGACCGCAGCAGAAGGCTGCTCAGATGGATGAAATGAGGTCCGCGCAAGCCTTCGCCCCTCGTCTGGCGATGTCCACTCGCCGTGCGCAGGAAGCAGTTGCCTCCTTGTGTGGTCCGCAGATGTCGCCACACGACGAGATCGCGGACAGGCACCGCCGCGCCGCATTCCGTACCGCGGCCAGCTCGACGGTGGCCTGGCCGAGCGTCACCGCAACTTCCCGGCAGGCGTCGGCGGCCTGAATGACCGTAGAGTCCCACGCGCACAGGTCAGGCGATACACCCTCGGACTGCGCGTCGCGTGTATCAAGCTCTCGCGCCAGCTCAAGGTACACAGCAATATGGGCTGCCCTCTCCGGAACGGTCATCCGGCCATCGAAGGCACGCAGTTTCAACGCATGCTCCAGGGCAGATGTTCGCTCTTCGCCAGGTGCTGCCTCCGAGCGGCGGACGGTTGTGCCCGCGGGCGGTCCGGGCGTGGGGTGGTTCAAACTGCGACCCCTCGTGCTCGGAGGAAGGGGGCAGGGTCAACCCGGACGCCGCCGACGTATACCTCGAAGTGGAGGTGGCAGCCGCTGGAGGCGCCGGTGCTGCCGATGTACGCAATAACTTGACCGGCGCGCACTCGTTGCCCGTAGTTGACGTTGTAGCCACCGTTCATGATGTGCGCGTACCCAGTGACCGTGCCGTCTGCGTGCTGGATCTTGATGTAGTTGCCCCATGCGCCGCTGTATCCAGCAAAGATGACGGTGCCGGGGTAGGCGGCGTAGATCGGGGATCCGCAGCTGCTCGCGAAGTCAATCCCCCGGTGGCCGGCGCGGGTGCAGTAGCCGTTACGGCAGATGCTGCCGCGGGTTCCGAACCACGAGCTGATCCATCCGTGCGCCGGTCGAACCCACCCGGAGGACTGGACCTTCCCCCCGCCGCCCCCGCTACTGGAGCTTTCGCCTCCGGCTCCGACGTTGTTTGGGGCTTGTCGGCGCCGTTCTTCCTCGCGGCGGCGTCGTTCTTCTTCGCGAGCGCGGGCAGCCGCTGCTTCCCGCGCTCGGCGGATGCGCGCCTCGCGCTCCCTGCGTCGAACTTCCACACCGGCCTGGTACTGGCTGATTGTGCGGGATGTTGTGTCTTGAAGGGCTGCGAGTTGAGCGTCGAGCACGTCACGGTACTCGTTCTGACTAGCTAGCGCGGCCAGGGCTGCCTGCGCCGCTGCTTGCGCCGTCTGCATCTTTTGTTCGGCTTCCGCCTCCCGGCGGTTACGTTCGTCGCGAGCTACCTGAGCTTGATCGCTGAGGTGGCGTGCGCTGTCGCGGGCGCCAGCAGCGTCGGCGTAGACCTCCCGGTTCGCGTCGACGAGACGGTCCATCGTCCCCAACCGGGACAGCAGATCCTCTGCGGAACCGGCGGAGCCGGAAAAGAACAGGTCCAGGGTCGGATCGGTGTTCCCTGAGCGGTATTGCTCAGCCGCGAGGGCACCAAGCTTGGCCGCGGCAGCGTCGGCCCGGGCCGACTCGGCGTCGGCCTGTTGCTGGAGGGACTCGGCGCGCGCGACGGCGTCCTCGTAGGCCTCCAGAGCGAGGACATGTTCTTGGCCGAGCCGGTCGGCTTCGGCTTGCTTCGTGTCCACGTCCTGCTCGAGTGATCGGATCAGCCCTTGAATTCGGGTGACTTCGGCGCCCTTCGCGGCCTCGTTGTTCCGAGCCTTTTCGACGTCATCCCAGGTGGGGTATTCCGCGGCGAATGCTGACGGAGCGAGGCTGGCTCCGGTCGCGGCGAGGAAGACCCCGATCGCGCCGGCGCTGAGCGCGCGCCTCCGAGTGATTCCCCCACGTAGCGTGCGGGCCTCTTCCGCAGTGGGACCGCAACCGCATGGGACGTCGTCAGTGACGCTCTGGATGTCCGTCATGGTCGGTCAGTTCGGTGAAGTCAACTGCTTGGAGACGGGTAGCGCGGTGAGCCCCGATTCCCCGGCGATAAGGATGTCGCCAGTGTCGGTAATCGCAACGGCCTGCGGGGTGGCTGGGGCAACGCCCACTTGCTCCCACGCCTGTGATCCTGCCTGCGCGACCCAGAGGGTGTTGCCGCTGCCAATCCCGACAATGCGTTGCCGGTCGGGGGACGTGTTGAGAAGTGCGATGAGTGGGGCACCGTCCCACGGGACGAAGCGGCCCCCGCCGTCGAGGCTCACCTGTAGTCCGTCGGGAGTGGATGCGATGAGGCGTTCATCTGCGTCGACGGTCAGGTTGAACGCCGGCAGGGCGCTGCCGGTGGGTGCCCATGTCTGGCCCTGGTCGGTGCTGGTGAGGATATCGGGGTTGTCGGTCGTGATGCCGTACAGGGTGCCGCTAGGGCCGGCGGCGAGGACGTGGAAGTCCTTCTCGCCGGTGTAGGCGACGGGTTGCCAGGACTGCGCGGTGTCGGTGCTGCGGATGATGCCCAGGTGCGGGGCGCCGAGTTCGGGAGGAGTGTCGGGCCCGGGGTGACCGGAGGCGATCAGGGTGCCGTCGATCGAGGTCAGACCCATCGCATCGAACACGGGGCCGGCGACCGGGTCACCGAGCTGGCCGTCCTCGGTGGCGGTGTAGATGCCTTCGTGGGTGCCGATGAGGAACCCGTTTCCGTCCGGGGCAGGCACGATGCTGTGCACGTGGGTGGTGGCTACAGGCTGTGGTGATGTCACTTCCGGTTCGGATGAGGCGCATCCGGCGAGGGTGAGAGCTCCGACCGCAATCGCGGTGACGGCGGCGAGGGAACGGCAACGGGTGAGCGTGCGGGATGAGGGCAGGGCGGAGTGAAGAGGGAGGTGTGTCATGGTGTTGGCCTTGCGCAGCGGGAATCGAGGAGTGGGACGGCGCGGGCGCCGTCCCACTCCTGCCGGTCACAGGCTGGCGAGGATGTCCTCCATCGCAGCGATCTCGGCGGTCTGGTCGTCGACGATCTTCTGCGCGAGGGCGGTCGCGTTCGGGTTCTGCCCGTTGTTGACTTCTTCCTGAGCCATCTCGATTGCACCGTTGTGGTGCTCGATCATCTGCTCCAGGAACAGCTTGGCCGCCTCGGTGCCGGTCGCCGCGTCGAGGGCTTGCATGTCCTCTTCGCTCATCATCCCTCCGCCGTGATCCATGCCATCCATGTCCGTGCCGGAGGTGTCGGCGCCCCACTCCTGCAGCCAGCCGTTGAGCGTGTCGATTTCGGGCTGCTGGGCGGCTTTGATGCCATCGGCGAGGTCAACAACCCGTGGGTCGATGTCGTCCTTGCTCAGCAACACGTCGGACATCTCGATGGCCTGCTGGTGGTGCGGGATCATCATCGTCGCGAACATGATGTCCGCGTCGTTCGCGTTCGCAGATGCGTCAGCGGTAGGGGCGGCGCTGCTGCTGGAGCCGCCGTGGTCCATCCCAGACATGCCACCCCCGGCGTTCCCGGTGTCGGAGCACCCGGCGAGGATAAGGGCGGTGGTCAGGGCGAGCGCGGCAGTCGCCGCAGTACGGATCTTCATGAGGTTCTCCAAAAGTCGTCAATGAGGTTCCTGCCCAGTGGGCAGGGGGAGCCGTGCCTACGCGGGGGCAGGCAGCGGCATCCTCAGGTGCGACTGATGCAGAGAACGATCAATGAGGGTGGAGGCACCGGTGCGAGGCAACCCGGCCACGACGAGACGGTCAGGGGTCCGCGTTCGGGGTCGGTGGTCCGCCAGGTTCCGGTGATGCGGGCGAGGATCAGCACGGTCACGAGCAGGCCGAGCACGCACGCCAACCACATCATGGTGTCGTGCCCACCGGCACAGTCATCGCACTCCCCCGCCGCCGGTTCCCCGACCGGAGTGGCGTCCTGAGCGTGGTGCGAGGCGGCAGGGGCAGTCGTAACGGTGTCGAGGTGACCGGTGCTGGTGGCGTGGCTGTTCAGGGAGTGCATCGCAAGCAGCCCCGCGACGATCCCTACAGTGATCGCGATCATCACGAGGAAGGTGCGGGTGAGCGTGCGCGTGCGTCCCATGGCATCCGCGAGCGTGATTAGCGACATGCTCCCCTCCTTCCTTCCCTACCGTCCAACGTAGTCCGCCTCTTTGTTGGCGGCTGCTACAGGCGGCTGACCGTGTCGGGGGTGAGGTCCAGTCGGCGTAGAAGCTGCGCGTTCAGCGCGACAACGATCGTCGACAGAGACATCAGGATCGCCCCGATCGACATCGGCAGCACGAACCCGATCGGCGCGAGGATGCCCGCGGCAAGCGGCACGGACAGCAGGTTGTATCCCGCCGCCCACCACAAGTTCTGCTTCATCTTCCGGTAGCTCGCTCGTGACAGCTCAATCACCGACAGCACCGAACGGGGGTCGTCGCTGGCGAGGATGACCCCCGCCGACGCGATCGCGACATCGGTGCCCGCGCCGATGGCGATACCGACGTCGGCTTGGGCGAGAGCGGGCGCATCGTTCACACCGTCGCCGACCATCGCGACCTTCCGGCCCTCGTCCTGCAGCTCCTTCACCTTCGACGCCTTGTCCTCCGGCCGCACCCCGGCGAAGTACCGGTCAATGCCCAGGTCCGCGGCAACAGACGCAGCAACCGCGTCCGCGTCGCCGGTGATCATCACTACCTGCACGTCCTGGTCGTGGAGCGCCGTCACTGCGGCGCGAGACTCGGCGCGGATCTCGTCTGCAAGACGCAGCGCACCGGCGACCTTCCCATCGAGGAGGACGTGAAGGATGATCGCGCCCTCCCTGCGCCACTCGTCCGCGACGGGCAGCTCTACAGCGTGCTCCTGCTCGAGCATGTACGGGCCACCGACGTGTACGGTGCGACCATCCACGCGGGCGCGGACGCCCACGGCAGGAGAGGACTCGAAGTCGGTGGCGGCGGGGACGGTGAGCTGCTTGTCTTTCGCGGCGTTCACGATCGCGCGGGCCAGAGGGTGCTCCGAGTCGGACTCCGCACCGGCAGCCAGAGCCAGCAGCTCATCCTCGGATGCGTCGCCGGACGGTTCGATAGCCGTGACCGCGGGGGCGCCCTTGGTGAGGGTGCCGGTCTTATCGAACAAGACCGTGTTCACGGTGCGCATGCTCTCCAACGCGAGACGGTCCTTCACGAGCACACCACCGCGGGCAGCGCGCTCGGTCGCGATCGACACGACCAGCGGGATTGCGAGGCCCAACGCGTGCGGACACGCGATCACCAGAACGGTGATCGTGCGGACCACCGCATCATCGGGCAACCCCACGAGCGTCCACACGATCGCGGTGATCACCGCGGCTCCCAGCGCGAACCAGAACAGCCACGCCGCGGCACGATCCGCGAGCCGCTGCGCCCGCGACGATGAGCTCTGCGCGTCGGTGACCAGCTTCTGGATCCCCGCGAGAGCGGTGTCGTCCCCGACGGCGGTGATCTGCACCCGAACCCCGGAGTCGGTGGCGACGGTGCCGGCGACGACCTGGTCGCCCTCACTACGCCGCACCGGGCGGGACTCGCCGGTGATCATCGACTCGTCCATGCTGGCTGAGCCCTGCACAATCCGCCCATCTGCGGGCACCCGCCCGCCGGGACGCACCACCACGACGTCGTCGACGACCAGGTCAGACGGTGCGACGGTGACAACCTCATCACCCTGCACCTTCTCGGCCTCATCGGGCAGAAGGGCGGCGAGGGAATCGAGTGCGGAGGTTGTCTGGGCCAGAGAGCGCATCTCGATCCAGTGACCGAGCAGCATGATCACGATCAGCAGCGCGAGCTCCCACCAGAAATCGAGCTCATGGTGCAGCAGCCCGAGGCTGGCACCCCAGGATGCGAGGAACGCGACGGTAATCGCCAACGCGATCAGCAGCATCATCCCGGGCTTACGGGCGCGGAGTTCACTGACCGCGCCCGTCAGGAACGGGGCGCCACCCCACACGTACATCACCGTGCCCAGCACCGGGGAAACCCATCCCACCCAGGCCGCATCTGGCAGTGGGTAGCCGATGAGCATCGCGAACATCATTGAGAAGCCCGCGACCGGCACCGCCAGGATCAGCATGATCCAAAACAGTCGGCGGAACTGCCCCACGTGATCCCCGTGCCCAGCGTGACCGTCATGGTCCGCGTGCCCGTGTGCGGACTTCCCCGCGGCGGGTGCCTGCTCGTGATGAGCGTGCCCGGTGTGCCCATGCTCGGCCGTGGCGGTGTGCCCGTCGTGGTCGGTGTGGCCTCCGTGGGAGGCGTGATTGTGGTGATCGTGCTGGCTCATGAGAGCTCCCCTCGAAAGAACCGGCGGGTCAGGCGGGCGTGCTTACGACGGTGTAACCGACCTCTTCGATAGCTGCCTTCACCATCTCGGAATCGACCGGAGTTGCACTGTGGATCGTGACGCGCGACGCGCCGCCCGCAACCAGATCCACCGAGACACTGTCCACACTCTCGACGGCCGACAGTTCCTCCGTGACGCTCGACACGCAGTGAGAACACGTCATCCCCGACACCAACACGTCCTGCGCGATCGCGCTGCTCGCGGCGACCGCGGGCTCAGCGCTCGAAGCTGTCGAACAGCACGCGCACCCTGAGTTCTTATCCGTCAGGCCCAGCTCAATACGGTCCACCATCTGAATCTCCCCTCAACACGGCCCCTGTTCGGGCGGCCGACTGGATGCCGATACCAGAGATACCATACCCCCCTGGGGTATGGTCGTCCAGGCTCCAACATGCTTCCGCGGAGCCAACCGAAAACGCCCGCCGAAACCAGGATTCGGACTACGTTTCCGGTGCACACCTAGTGCGCCTCGGCGCGATAGACCCGAAAACGTTCGTATTTGTTACGTCTGCCGCGCTCGCGCGGCGAGCCGGAGTGCTTGCACGGAACGGAGGTGTTGTTCCGATCGGTGGCGGCCGTTGGCGGGAGACGGATGTGGTGCTGCGATGACCGGAAGGAGTCGGGGGTGCTCGTCCAGGGTGAAGTGTCGCATGACGCCGTCGAGGGCAACGGCCCCGTACGTGACGATCGCAGTGAGAGCGGGGAGGGCCGCGAGCAGTGTGGCGAGGGCATGCCGCCCCTCGTCGATGTCCTCGAGTCGCACGCGGTCGGGCAGTTCCCATGGGACAAGGTTCCAGCGGACGTACTCGCCGCGTGCGAGTCCGGACTCGATACGGGCTGCTCGGAACGCGGCCGCGGTCGGGCCCGGGTTGTCCTCGCTGCAGATCGCTGCGTGCGCTGCGGCGATGGTCTGGGGGCCAGGCGACTGCATCAGGACCAGGACACGGCTGAATCTGCCGCCGGATCGTGGGTCGAAGCTCGGGACGAACCGTCGGCTGCCGTCGGGCGCGGTCCGCCACGTCTCCGCGAGACCGTTCAGCGATCGAACGTCAGCGAGTTCCTCGGGGGTACTCATGCCGGCTGTGGCGGTGCCAGCAGGGTGCCACGGATGACGGATCCGTGAAAGGTGCGAAGGGCAACGGTGATCCATGCGGCGACGAGGCCGGCGTAGTAGATGACGGCGAGGACGGCAACGACGGTCAGGCCTGAGTGCAGGGCGAGCCCGTTCAGGCCGGTGACGCAGGTCCCGACGGGGAACGTGAAGGACCACCAAGTCAGGCTGAACGGCAAGTGTTCGCGGGCAGTGCGGATGGTGATCGCGAGGGCGATGACGGTCCACAGCAGCGCGAAGCCGAGCATCGCGAACCCGTACACCAGCGCCACGACCAGCAGGGCATGCGCGGTACTCGCATCGACAACGGTGGGGGCGTTCGATGCGAGGAGGTTCACCGCGGTGATCGACTGTCCGACCGGCCCGAGGACGATCCACAGAGTCGGGACCATGCCGGCGGCCCCGACCTTGTGCTGCGCGAGACGGTTCCAGATCAGCGTGATCACGACCAGCGACGTGATGAGGCTGAGGCCGAAGAAGCCGTAGCAGGACCACAGCAGCGTCTCCCGCGCCTGCCCGGCGGGGGCGTACGGCAGCAGGAGCGCACCGGTGGAGGCGGACACCATCGGCGGGACGATCGGCATCAGCCAGCCGCCGAACGCGGAGTCGGGCTTGTTCTCGTGGCGGGTGAACGCCAGGTACGGCACGAGCACTGCCGTGAGCAGTCCTCCGATGGTGCCGATGGTCCACAGGACCCAGTCGATGGTGACGGCGGCGGGCAGGCCGACCCAGTCCTTGCCGAGCAGGAGTGTCCCGGCGCCGACGGTGAGGAACGCCATCGGTGGTGCGCCGTAGAAGTGCGAGATCACCGGGTTGAGCTGGTGCCCGGCTGCAGTGCTCCGGTAGCGGATCCAGTGCAGCACCGTCGCGGTCGTGAGGGCGACGAGGAGCACCGCGGCGATCGCCCACACGACCGTCGCCGCGAGGCGCAGCCCGGGGAACTGCAGCGGCAGTGACGCAGCTGCGACAGCGACGATCCCCGTGCCCATGATCGACGCGAACCAGTTCGGTGTGAGATTCGACACGATCAGGCCTGGCCGCTCCAGGTCACGGAACAACGCCGTCTGCGGCCGTTGGGGCAGCTGGCTACCGTTCGCGGGTGCAGGGTCCGTGCGGAGCGTTGTCATGGGCCAAGCCTGCGCGAATCCTGCCTCTGGCGGTACCCGGAACCTCTTGGCAGGGCACAATCAATGATTGTGGCACTACGGCGACTCACGGACCGAACCCTCGACCTCGACACACTCGACGTGCTCGCACGCGTCGCCGAGACCGGCTCCCTCTCCGCTGCCGCTGGAGCGCTCGACGTCACGCAACAGGCAGTGTCTGCTCGGATCCGGGTCGCCGAGCGCATGGTCGGTCACTTGTTGGTGCACCGCTCGACCACGGGGTCGGTGCTGACCGAGACCGGCAGGCTCGTCGTCGGGCTGGCCGGACCGGTCCTCGACGCGTCTCGCCACCTCGAAGCAGGAGTGGCTGCGCTGCGGACTCCCACGGGTTCGCTCGTCGTCGCAGCGTCACAGACGATCGCGGAGCTGCTGCTGCCGGGCTGGCTGCTCGAATTCCGCCGCCGCGAACCCGACGTGCGGGTGCGCCTGATCGCGGGCAACTCCGCCGCGGTGACGGACCTCGTGCAGTCGGGTGGCGCGAACCTCGGGTTCACGGAGACCCCGGTGACGGCGGCAGGTGTGTCCGCGCAGGTGATCGCGGACGATGAGCTCGCGGTCGTCGTTGCGCCGGAACATCCCTGGGCTCGGTCGACCGGGATCACTGCGGAGGTCCTGGCGGCGACGGCTCTGCTCCTGCGGGAAGAAGGTTCCGGAACTCGCGCGACCCTCGCCGCATGGCTCAGGGAGGCCGGTTTGAGCATGTCGGTTCCGGCCGCGGTGCTGGAGACCACGAGCATCATCCGGGCGAACGCGCAGGCTGGAATTGCACCGGCGGTGATGAGCCTTCGCACGGTCGCCGCCGACATCAACGACGGGTCGCTGGTGCGGGTCCCGCTCGCTGGGCCGCCACTTGCCCGGCCGTTGCGGGCGATCTGGTCGGGAGAGCCTCAGCCAGCTGGTTCTGCTTTCCTGCGCGTCGCCCACGAGGTGACCGGTCGGGGTCAGCGCAGCCCGTAGGGCAGCTCCGGATTGTTCTCCGCGATCTCGGTGAGCCGGTTGTACTTGGCGACGCGTTCTCCGCGGGCGGGTGCGCCGGACTTGATCTGTCCGGTTCCGGTGCCGACGACGAGGTCCGCGATGAACGTGTCGGTGGTCTCGCCGGACCGGTGCGACACCATGCTCCGCATCCCGAGCGAGCGTGCGACGCCGATCGCGTCGAGGGTCTGGGAGACGGTGCCGATCTGGTTCGGCTTGATGAGCGCCGCGTTCGAGAGCCCGTCCTTCCCACCGTCGCGGATGCGCTGCGGATCGGTGACGTAGAGATCATCGCCGACGATCTGGAGCATGTCGCCGAGCGCGAACGACATCGCCTTCCAGCCGCCGTGGTCATCTTCGGAGAAGCCGTCTTCGATGCTCCGGATCGGATACCGGCTGATGAGGTCGCGGTAGTAGTCGACCATGCCTGCGCGGTCGAGCCGGCGGTCCACGACCCGGTATCTACCGTCACCGAGCGCGAACTCGTTCGCCGCCGGGTCGAGTGCGATCGCGACGGTGTCCACGCCGGGCTCGTAACCGGCGGCACTGATCGCGGCGACGAGGAGGTCGAGGGCCTCCTCGGGCGCGGCGATCGACGGGGCGAAGCCGCCTTCGTCCCCGAGACCGAGACTGCCGAACCGTTCCCGGACCAGTGCCGCCAGCGCGTGGTAGACGTCCGATCCGATCCGAACCGCGTCGGTCATGGTCTCGGCGTTCACCGGGGCGATCATGAACTCCTGGAAGTCGAGCGCGTTCGCTGCGTGCGCTCCGCCGTTGAGCACGTTGAAGTGCGGGACGGGCAGGCGGGGCGTGCTGCCGGTGACGTCTGCGATCCAACGCCAGAGCGGCAGCTCCGCTGCGGCGGCGAGAGCGCGTGCCATCGCGATCGAGGTCGCGACGACACTGTTCGCGCCGAGCCGGCGGTGGTTCGGGGTGCCGTCGAGGGCAGCGAGGGCGGCGTCGGCCTGCCCGATCGAGGTCCACGACTGGCCGGTGATCATCGGTGCGACGTCCGTCGTGATGAGGTGCAGTGCCTGGCTCACGTCGCGGCCGCCGTAGCTGCTGCCGCCGTCGCGAAGCTCGACAGCCTCATGCGCGCCAGTGGATGCGCCTGCGGGGGCGTCACCGGTGACGACGGTGCCGTCCTCGAGCTCGAGACGCACCTGGATCGTCGGGTAGCCGCGGGAGTCGAGGATCCGGGAGCCGTGCAGGCTGCTGATGGTGACGGGGCGGCTGGTGTGGGTCACGTACTCGCCCTGATGGTGGGTGGTGTGGTGGACGTTGCTGATGTAGTCGTTCACGGCGGTTGTCGCCTTTCGGGTTGGTCGTGCGGGTGTGGGCCGCGGGGAGGCGGAGGGACGACCTCCTGGCGATCACTGGGCGCCAGTTGCCTCCCCACGGCGGTTCAGGGCGCGCACTGGATGGTGTCGGGTGCGCGGGTGCCGGTCAGGGGTGCGGGGTGAACCGTTCCTGTGCGGCGCGGATGATGGCTTCGGCGTCGACACGGTTCGCCCACCCGTTGGTGGTGACGTGCTTGCCGTGCTCGATCTCCTTGTAGTGGGCGAAGAAGTGCTCGATCTCCGCCAGGACCGGCTCGGCGACGTCGGAGATGTCCTGGACGTGGTCGAAGCGGACGTCTCCGGCGGGGACGGTGAGGATCTTGTCATCGCCGCCGTTCTCGTCGACCATGCGGAGCATCCCGACCGGGCGGACGTCGATGACGACGCCGGGGAACGTGGGCCGGGGCAGCAGCACGAGCGCGTCGAGGGGGTCGCCGTCATCGCCGAGAGTGTCGTCGATCGAGCCGTAGTCCTGCGGGAACACCATGCTGGTGAACACCGCCCGGTCCAGGCGGATCCGTCCGGTGGCGTGGTCGACCTCGTACTTGTTGCCGCTGCCGCGGGGGATCTCGATCGTGATGTCGAAGTGCATGAGCTGTTCGTCTCCCAGTCGGATGGTCAAGTGAGGGTGCCGAGGGTGACGCCCCCGGCGGCTGCGGCGACGGAGACGACGAGCATTCCGAGCCCGTTCACGGCAGCCGCGGTGGTGCGGCCAGTGCGTGCGAGGCGGACGGTCTCGAAGCTGGCGGTGCTGAACGTGGTGTAGCCACCCATGAGCCCTGTTCCGAGCACCGCGACGGGGGTGGCGCCGAGGTGACCGGCGGCGCCGGTGATCAAGCCCAGCAGGAACGAGCCGGTGATGTTGATCGTCAGCGTCCCGACCGGGAGCCGGAACTGCCGACCCCGGTTGATCGCACCATCCACGAAGAACCGTGCGGCCGCGCCGACACCGCCAGCGACCGCGACGCTGAGGAAGGCCAGGGCGCTCATGATGTGGCCCCGTTCGGTCGGACCAAACCCGCGATCGCGAGGCCGCTACCGGTGGCGATCGCGCCGGCGAGGACCGTCAGGAGCGCGTACCCGGTGCCGGCCAACCCGCGGCCAGCGAGGAACAACACCGCGGTGCTGGTCGCGAGGGTGCTGTAGGTGGTGAACCCGCCGAGGACACCGGTTCCCAGAAGCAGGCGCAGTGTCCGGCGGCGACCCTCGTCAGGTCCGCGATGCGCGAGGTGTTCCAGCAGCACACCCAGTAGGAGCGCGCCGGCGATGTTGATCCAGAAGATCGCCCAGGACACCTCCTGCTGAGCGGGGAACGCGGTGCTGAGTCCGTCGCGTGCGGCGGTACCGATGGCGCCGCCGAGTGCGACGACACCGAGGTACCGCCACCGCAGATGCACTGGCCGGTCGATACGTTCCGGGTCGTTGGCGTCGATGTCTGGGTCGGGCGGGAGCTGCCCATCGGGCAGGTGCGTGTCCGTTCGGGAGGTCATGTTCCACCTTCCGCAGCGACCGCTGCCGCTGCTGCTCGTGCTGCCGGATGCAGGTACTCCCCACCCCGCGGACAGAACCCACCGTCGCCGTCGAACCGGTAGATCAGGGGTTCGCCCGTGGGGAGGTTCAGGTCCGCGAGCTCACCGTCAGTTAGGCCGTCCATGCAGGCACACAGTGCCCGCAGTGAGTTGCCGTGCGCGACGACGAGCACTGTCTGCCCGTCGCGGAGTGCCGGGGTGATGCTGTGCGACAGGACGGGTTGGACCCGGCGGATGACGTCGGAGAGTGTTTCGGTTCGACGAAGTGCCGCCCACGGCAGTCCACGAAGCGCCGGCGTCCGCCGGAGCGCCAGCCACGCGCGGATCGACATGCGTGGTGGCGTCCCGTGCGGGTCCGACGAACAGCGAAGAACTGCTCCGCCCCCAACGCCGCTTGCGCATTCTGCTTGGACATGCCGGTGAGGGCGCCGTAGTTCCGCTCGTTCAACCGCCACGTCGACTCGATCGGCGCATCACGTCCGAGGACGTCGGTGACGAGCTCCGCCGTGTGGAGCGCCCGCTCGAGCGTCGACGTGAGCACGAGGTCCGGTCGGATGCCGGCATGCAGAAGTAGCAACCCAGCCCGATTCGCTTCGGCGCTGCCCTGTTCGGTCAGCGCGACGTCTCGCAAGCCGGTGAAGGTACCGGCAGCGTTCGCAGTGCTCTGTCCGTGGCGGAGCAGAACAAGCTGGCCGGTCACGGGGTGTCCCACGGCAGTGGGGCATCGAACCCGACCGGATCAACGGGCACTACGAGCACTGAACGGTGCTGCTGATGGGTCAGCCGTACCGCGACCGACCCCGTGAAGAACTCCGCGATTCGACCCGCTCCCGTCCTGGCCCCGACGACCAGCATCGCCGCGTCGCGGTCTTCGGCCACCTGCGACAGTGCCCGGCTCGGATCCCCGACACCCGGGACGAACGTGACGTCGACGCCGTAGGTCGTTGCGGCAGCACGTACTGCCGCCTTGTCACTGTCCGACAAGCCCTGCGGTGTCGTGTCAGCGGTGTCAGGGTCGATCGGTTCCACCATCACCGACCCGTCCGAGCGCGTACCGGCATCGAAGAGCGATGCATCCACGCTGACGCACACCAGCGTCGTACCGAAGCGCCGCGCGATAGACGACGCAACCTCGATGACCCCCGGAGCGAGGCCGGGCAGGACGCCGACGACGACCGGTCCGGAACCGATTGGTGCTGTCATGACACTCCCTACCTCAGGCGCGCAGAAGCGCGACCAGCTGAGATAGGGACTGTTGTCGACAACTGTCGAGGTTGGGTCCGGCAAGCCCCACTACCGGGTCCGAAGACACCACCATTATGCACCCGAACCCCAAGTCACGCGGGCCGTCTCGCGCACCCGCGACGTCCCGACACCGAAGGAAGCGATTCCGACGACACGGAGCGAAGCTGCCCACAGCAAGCACCCCAGCAGCCTCCACGAGACGCAGCCGAAAATGATCGTTTTCGGCGGGGCCAGTAGCCGTTGCGATCAATCCCACTGAAGAGACTTGAGGAGCCGCGGGGGCAACGTCTGGCACAGAATGGGGGACGTGTCAGAGACGTTGTGGTTCTCACTGCTACCTGAGTCGGTTGACGCCTATGCACGCCACTGGGTCGCCTTCCAGTCCGGCTCAGTCGACTTCGATGACGAGATGGACGAGCCGCTGGACGCGGTCATTGACGGCGGGTTGGCGAACTCCGATCCGCATCGCGCGCTCGACGTCGTGATTCGAATCCTCGACCTGATTCGCGACGACCTGAGTGGAGGTCTTGGCCAGCACACCGGCATCCTCGCTGCGGGACTGACCGAGGACATCATCCGCTGCCATGGAGAACTTGTGATCGAACGGATCGAGGCGATCGCTCACGCACGTCGGGATTTCGCTGATGTTCTCGGAGGTGTCTGGACGGTCACCAGCGACGATGTCTGGCGCCGTATCCGGGCGGTCGCGACTCCCGTCGAGACCCGTCCCGACTCTGGTCAGCGACCACGATTGCGCAGTCACCGACGACAGCTGAGGGCGACACCGCTCCATCGGCGCCGCTAACCAGATAGCTTCCGGGTTGGGGCTCTTCCCTCGTCCATGGCGCACCGGAAACGTCCGCCAGAACTCAGTTCCGGCCAACCTTTCTGGGAGCCCATCCTTCCCCTCCGCGCGTAGCGGGCCGCAACGATCGTTTTCGGCGTATGCCAGCGACCATGACTCAGGGGCCAACTAAGCGGACCTGCTCAGACAGGGACTCCCGTGCCCTTCGCGTACACCGTTTCACCAGTACCAAGCCGAACGAAGGCGCGGAGCTGAGACGCGGTCAGATCTGACGCATGGGTCTGGATTGCGAGCCGCACGTGGTCTTGCGGCCAAAACAGATTGATACTGGTCCCCGGCTGCAGCATGTGCGGGAGGTTGTCGCTGAACGGCGAAAACTCAGTTTGCACCAGAGTGCCGCGCTTCTTCGGCATCTCTAGCCCCCAGCCGGTGATCGCAACGGGCGTGGCCCCGATGTTGGCGGGCGAGACACAGACTTGCCAATCCGCGTCGCCAAAAGGCGGAATCGGGAGTGCGGCTGTCACCGTGACGCGCACGTTGTGTGCTCCTCGGCGCCGAGTGCGAATCTGCCACCAGAGGCTCACGATGCCAGTGATTGCTCCGACGATCGCGATAGCGAGACCGGTGAGGCCGACTATGAAAGCGGGAAGCGCGAAGGGGTCCGTCACGACAGAAAGGCTAGCGACAGGGTGCGACACGCCCTCCGACGAACCGAATCGAATCCGTTCGCCTAAACCTCGCTCGGTCGGATTGAGCGGTCGCGCTGCATGCCAGGCTGGTCGAATGACTGACGATTCCGCCACCGAATGGATGATCGAGCACCTCAAGAACCACCGTGAGGTTCTAGACCAGCAGGGGTGGGAGCACTACGGCGCGAAGGTGGAAGGCCTCGAAGTGACTCGGCGCATCGTGGAGAGAGTTCTCCCTGGGGAGTCGTTCGACATTGATCCTCTGAACAACGACGCCTGGGAGTACTTCACAACCACGGCGATATCGAGGGCTCTGGGTGTTCTAGAGAACAGACGCCAAATCCTGGCCTACCTCGGCCCCTCTGGGCCGACGATGCCGGTGGACAATCTTCACCCCGTGGTGTGGACCAACGCCGCGGAGCTATGGAAGATCGAGCAGTATCGCGCCGCGGTTGCTCGCGCGGCAACGTTCTTGAATGCTCACATCCAGGACAAGTCGACCCGAACGGACCTGTCGGATAAGGGCCTCATGACACAGGTCTTTTCACCGGACCCGGCGACGGACGACAAACCTCGATTGCGCTGGAACGGTCAGGGCAATCACCAGACAAGCACCTCGATGGCCAGCGGCCTTTTGAACTTCTCGCAGGGTGTCTCGTTGGCCATCCGAAACCCTGCGACCCACGAAACCGCCGAGATGCCCCGACAAGTGGCAGTCGAACAATTGGCAGCAATGAGCATGCTCGCGCGATGGGTCGACGAATGCCGACTAGATCGAGGCGTTTGATTCCGCAACGGATCGCCGTCTCACGCGTCGCGTTCTTGAGAGTCCTGGACGCCGGTTGCAGCTAGCCTCGCGACATGTCGGAAACCGTCTGGGTTGCTCTATTGACGGGAGCGTTCACGCTCGCATCCGGCATCGTCGGTGTGGTTCTGACACATCGCTACTCGCGGGCTCAGGCCGACGCTGCTCGCCGCGAGGATCGACGTCGCGATGCTCGCGGCCTGCTGGCTGCGTTCGTCGAGGCTGGCACTCAATGGGCTCAGATGAACAGCGCGGTAGTCCCGGCCTACTACAAAGCTGCAGGCGGCGATGACGCCTTCTGGCTTGAGTGGCCGAATACCGACAGCGGTAAAGCCATCCGTGAGCACGCTCTCACTGTCGCGAGAGCTGCAGGCGAATTGCGTCTCATCGTTGGCGACGACACCCTGCTGGAACGGATAGCCGCGGCTCAGGAATCTATGGCCGGCAGCGACGCGATGGTGGCGCTCCTCGATGAAGGGAAACGCACCCGCGGCGGCATGTGGGAGGGCGATGTGATGAAGGATGCCCTCACGTACCACCGGAATGTCGAGCAGTCGTTCCGAAAGGTGGAACAGCGCGCTGCTGAGCTCCTGCGAGGCGAACTCTGAAACGGAGTCGGGCTACTTTCCCCGCCTTGGTCTTGTCCTCTACCGCCGCTTCGGGCGCGGCCCACGCTTCGGGTTGCTGGAACCTCTTGGCGACTCGGTAGATGTTCCTTCGCACCCTCCTGTGGGTGAGGAGGTCGTTGTAACTCTCGACCGTGTAAGTCAGCACACCGCGTTCGACCAGCTCGGCCCGCCCTCGCTTGCGACTAGATCGGGAGATGCCAAACCGGTCATCGAAGAAGCTGCCTGCGATGAAGAACTCAGGATCGTCGGTGGTGGTCAGAGCGAGTGCACACAGGTACATGGCGACACCCGCTCCCGACAGCTCGCCGGCGAGGTTGCGCGTCCAGAACGTCCGCGGAATGGGAAAGTACTGCTCGAGCCCATAAGGGGCTACGTACGGGTTGGGCGCCCCATCCGCGGTCTCGGGCTTCGACTCGTTGCAGAGAGAGATTTCGAGCCGCGGCCGGCGCTGCGGAGCTGAATGAACCCGCGATCCGCAAGGTCATGCAGGGCGTCCCGGATCGCGCGTGCGCCGGCTTCCTGGGGGTCGTCTCTGCCGAGCAGTTCTGCCCAATAAGGGGCCACGCGGCTCGTCGTGTACGGGGCCCTGGCGGTGACCCAAATTAAGGACATCAGGAGAGAAAGCCGTAGCCCACCGCCCTTGCCGCCAGCGTGTCCGGTCGTGCGCAGCAGGGGCCGGAGGCCGACTACGAGATCCCCGGCATCCGCGGCGGATGACTGCCGGCCGAGCGCCGCACCGCATCTCATCGCATCCGGTTCGCTACAGCTCGGCGCGCGCGAGAACATCCGCGACCGAGAGTTCGAACACCCCGCATAGCTTCGCGAGAGTCGCCACGCGAGGATTCGACGGCGCTGCATCCTCGCCCGCCTCAGCGCGCCCCGCCTCGATCAGCTGGATCTGGTTCTTCGTGACGCCTGCTCGATCCGACAGCGTCTGCTGAGTTAGCCCCATCGCCAGGCGGCGCTCACGGAGAACTCTTCCGAGGCGCGTCGCGGCATCGGAGTCCCAGGCCATCAAAGCTCCTCAGACTGCGCACCGGAGGATGCGGCGGCAGGTTGACTATCCCGGAAGACCGGGATTACGCTCCGGTGGCATGCTGAAGCCGAACGGGAAACGTCGTGATCGGTGATCGCGGTGCGCGTCATGATCGGCGCCTTTCACGTTCGAGGTCCGCCAGCCGCTTCTGGTCCTGGACCCACCAGTCGAAATACTCGCGCAGCCGCTCGACCACCTCGGGAAAATGCTCGGCCCAAAACGCCAAGTCCGCCATCGTCGCGACCTGCTCGCCTCGAAGCACTCTGCCCATTCGGCCGACACTGAGGCTGCGAACGTCGGCGTACTGGGCGAGAAATTCTCTCCGGTGGCGGCCGCGCAGTTTCAGGCCGTCGTTTACAGCCCGAGAGAAGCGATGCTGCACTACCGCAGCGCGATACCGCCAATCATCGGCACGCACTCCATCGGCCGGCGACGGAGTCGCGTTCACCACGCCGAAAGCCTTCGGCTGCGCGAACATGTCACGCGGCTCGAATCCCACCTCGGTCATCTCGCGCGGCACTTTGAGTCCTCCATCTGAGGACAGACTGCGTCACTCCGTTTACGGCATTCAAATTCAGTTGCCGTTATTTCGACTCGTGTGCGTATATCGCCATCTGTATGCAAATGGCACGTTTGAATCGCCTCGTTGTGGCGGGCGATGATGCGTGAGTACACGCCGACATTCGCGGAGACCGAGTGGAGAGAGCTGAAGCCGTTCGTGCTGAACGTGGTGTCACAGGTTGCAGAGCACGTGCGATATCCCGAGGCGGCGATTTCGCACTCGATAGCGCATCACGCTCATTGGGCGCACCTCGTATCGGGCATGCCATTGCGAGCGGAGGTGCTCTTCAAGCGAGACGTCATCGCCTACTCCGTGTCGATGATCCCCACCTCGCGACCCTCGACCATGGCTCGACACCGATCCATTCTCCTGCGAGTTGGCGAGGCGCTAGGAGTCATCGACACTGATCCGCCACTGCCGCGATTGCGCGCCGCGGATCCGTCCGCTCCGTATTCCGCCGCGCAGATCCAAGAGCTACGAACGTGGGCAACATTGCAGCGCGACCCGGCATCGCGAAGATCAGCTCATGCACTCATCACGCTCGGCATAGGCGCAGGTCTACCAACGAGGGATCTCTCGCGAGTGCGCGCGGCGGATATCAATCGCGACTGCTCGCACCTCACGGTGATCAACGGGGACAGTCCCCGCACCGTCAGAGTCGCGCGCGAATGGACCGAGGACCTACGCGCAGTTGCCAATCGCGCCGAGCATTGGGACGCATCGCTATTTCGACCCGGCATCGAATTCCATAAGAACGTCGTGCACACATTCGTGCAGCGAAGCATCGCTCGGGAAATCGGGCCGACGACGCAACGCATGAGGGCTACCTGGTTGGTACGAAACCTCAGCGCCGGAGTCCCAATGCAGGATCTTCTGCATTGGGCGGGACTCAAGTCGATGGATGCGCTCGTGCGTTATCAGCGATTCTTGCCTGCACCTGTGACAGCTGATGCTCGAGATACCCCTGCAAGTACTGCAGGTTCTCCACGCCGGACTCCCGGATCACCCCTGCGGCCGTAGCGGCCGCCAAGAAGCTCGCGCCGCTTACCGTGGACAACAACAGGAGATCTTCCACGGACACCGGCGCCGCGCCCGACATTGCTCGCGAGAGCCGGCCGGCACTCCAGCCGAGCTCCCTCGCAAGAGTCTCCTGGCTGACGCGTCTTGCCCGAAGAGATGCGCGCAGACTCATCGCGACGTGGTGCTGCAGCATCGCGGCTGAGCGCCGCGACTCCGCCGCCGGCGACGCGTGGGCTACGGCCCAGGTAGTGCTGCGGCGGCCGAAGGCACCTGGTTGGTCGCAGAGATCTGCCGGGCTGTACTTTGCGACTCCCACCATCCCATTCTGCGCCTTCTCGGCGATCAGCGACGACATATTGCGAGAAACGCAACATTCGCCCGAAATCGGCGCTCATTTGACCGTCTGGCGCATAGCCCCACACATGACGGAGATTTCGGACCACATCACGAGCTACCGCGGCGACACACCAGCCGACCATTGGGATGCCATTGGGACGCTTGTTCGTACCCTCGCGACCGAATACGCCGGGTACCGCAGCCTTAACGTCGCGCGTAGAACCATCATCGCTCTCGCCGGGTTCTTTGACTGGCTGTACTCGACGGGCGCGGCACCCATTTCGCGGGCGAGCCTTCGCGAGGACCTCGTGTTCGGATACGAGCTCTACCGGGCCACGGAGGTGTCGAGCCGAGTAGCGATTCAAGAGCGCAACCTGCTCCGCGCTGTCGCCGGACTTCCCAAAGCGACCCCCGGCAACGGTGTGCGCAGCACCACCCCGACGAACCCGTTTCCCGTCTACGACGTGAAGGCCCTCCAGCAGGTTCGCGAGTGGGCGAGCTGGCAGCCGAACCACCTTTCGGGCATCACGGCCAAAGGCTTCGCCGGCCTCACCCTCGGGTGTGGCTTGAGCGCGAGCGAGGTCGCTCAGGTTCACAAGGACCACGTCAGCGCCGCCGGCGACGCGGTCATCGTCGACATCCCCGGCACCCGCGCCCGCCAGGTACACGCGGACCCGGAGTGGAGAGAGCTTCTCGTGGCAGCTGCCGAGGTCACGCCCGGCTACCTCGTCTCCCCCACTGGTGGCCTTCGCACCACCGTCGCTGTCCTTGACGCGGTTCGCAACACGCACGGCGCGAGTCCCACAGCAGGACGCGCCCGGAACACCTGGCTGGTCGCGCGCATCAACGAAGGTCATAGCCCGCAGGCCCTCATACGAATGTCAGGTCTCACGAACGTGAGAAGCCTCGCCCGCATCATCCGGACGCACGCCCCCCACCGTAAAGACCTCCTCGCCGTCTGCGACCCCGCATGAGCCGCAAAGCAGACTCGCTCGCGCTGCACGACGAGACGAAGCGCCCGCCCATCGACACTCTGACCATCAAGAAGGCTGCACACATCATCGACCAGTCGGACCTCCCCCGACTTCTGACCCTCTGGCAGTCGCAGGACCGCAGCTACAAGGGCGGCCGTGAGGCGTTCATTTCCATGCGGACGGTTCTCATCGTCTGGCTCATCCTCGCGATGGAACAGCAGCCGATGCATTGCACACGCGTCACACTGGTCCTCCTCGAACGGCTCACACCGAAGACCGCCGCCATCCTCGGCTACGAGATGAACGCCTTCACCCGCCCCGAGGCCATCTACGACCGGGCACGGAGCGCAACCACCCGCATCTTCGACCTCGTCGATGCCGAGCCCCTTAGGAACCGGCACCGCCGCCTCACCGTCGCCGAGTACCGCGACGAACTGAAATGGCGAGAAGACAACGCGGACATCATCGAGAAGCGTCGCCGGCGCCGGGAAATTCTTCAGAACTCGATTCTCGAAGCGACCTACAAGATGCTGCCGGTCAAGTACCGGCCGAAGAAGATCTCCCTCGCCATCGACGCGACCAGGCTCAAGACCCACGCGCGCGGCATCGGCAAGGAACGCCTAGCCGCGCTCCCGGACCACGCCCGCGTCTCATCCGAGCCCGACGCTGGCTTCTACCTGCGCACCAAGAAGGGAACCCTCCCGAAGCAGGGGGAGCAGGTCCGCATCATCGAGTACGCCCAGGAGGCAGAGTTCGCCGTCACCGGCAGCAACGGCGGGAAAGCAACTGCGGGCGACGTCCCGAATTTGGTGGTGGGCTTCACGATGCATATCCCGAGCGCCGAACCAGCCGCCAACGCGCGACGACTCGTCGACAACCTCTGGGAACGCGGTCACACCATCGAGCACCTCGCCACCGACCGCGCTTACATGCCCGCAGGCGACGCCGAGCTCCTCCAGATCCCGCTCCGCCGCGCTGGTGTCAAACTCCTCATGGACTACCCCAAGGACGAACTCGGCATCCAGGGGTACAAGCACGGCGCGATCCTCATCGAAGGCACCTGGTACGACCCGCACACGCCAGAGGACGCCATCCACGCGACGAAGTACTACCGCGAAGGAATCGAGAACCTCGACAAGCTGCCGCTGACGAAAGACGAGCGCAAACAACGAGAGCGAGACCTCGAATCCCTCTGGAGAGCCCGCCTCGCAACTCGAAGCACCTACCGGTTCCGCGAGAAGGGTGCGATGAAACCCAATGGCAACATCCCCTTCAAGTGCGGGGCCGCCGGTCCCAACCCGCTCCTCAAGTGCACACTCAAACCCGATGTCGTCGACACACGCAAAGACGGGCGTGCACTGCTCCAGCTGGCACCCGACCCGAAGCACATGCCCGCGGTCTGCCAGAACCTGCACTCCACGACCTTCAACGTCGCGGACTCCGGCCGCCACGGACAGCACTACGAGTACCAGAGCGAGGAATGGGCGAATCACTACCACCACCTCCGCAACAACGTCGAGTCGGTGAACGGCTTCGTGAAAAATGCCTCCGGGTACAGCCTCGCTGACCCAGGACGCTTCCGCATGCGCGGTGCGACCGCGAAGTCGATACTCGTCGTCATCGCCGTCGCCGCAGCCAACCTCACGAAGATTCGTCAGTTCCTCGAGCACAAGGCCGAGCAGGCACTGGAAGGACAAGACGAGGTTCCTGTCATCGACGAACGCAGCCGGCGCCAGCGCAAGACTCCCGCACGCACTCGCCTGACGCATCGACAGACCCGACGACGCAACTCGGGTGACCGCGATGCCCCACCCAAGTCGAAGACCCAACTGCGTATTTAGCCGCACCACGTCCGCGAACTGAACACCTGAACATCAGCTCTCCAGCCTCACGGCTGGAGAGCTATTCGCCGTGCCCGAGCTCCAGTCTCAAGCGCCGATCACCACTACGAACGCGCGCGCGGCTTACTGTGAGCGGCACTCAGAGCCCGAGAACGAGGAAGAGGACCACGGTTTTCACCGCGATCCTCTTCGCTCTGTTAGTTGTCCGAATAAATTTTGCGAGAAGGTCGAACAACCCGTGGTGGCGAGTGAGGGATTCGAACCCCCGAATGCAATGCAGTCTGATTTACAGTCAGATCCCTTTGGCCGCTTGGGTAACTCGCCAGGTGCGCACCCGCCCAGCTTGTACAGTCGACCGGAGGCGCGATCACCCATCCTACCCTCCCGAAGCGCGTGGCGAAAACCGAGGCGTCAGGCGGCGGATGCGACGCGTTCGACGAACGATTCGAGCCGGTGTCGCGTGCCGTCGATCCGACGATCCACGCTGGCGCGGACCTCGCTCGGTGCGAGCGGGCCGGCGATCCGGACGTTCTCGTGGCAGGTCAGATCGGCGCACACATAGGTACCGACGCTGTCGCCGCGGTCACCGGCATCCCCGGTCCTTCGTGCGGTGAACATCGCGACCTGGTTGCCGGGCTGCATCGAGTGGCAGATGTTGCACATCGCCGAGCCACCCTGCACTGAACCACTCGCCCGCAACACGATGCCGGTCGGCTCCCCGCCGAGCTCGGCGACCACGTAGCCGCGACTGCGCGTGGTCGGGTCGCGCCACGCGAGGAAATCGAGGTGATCCCACTCGAGGATGGGGAAGTCGTGGGGCAGTTCGAGACGTTCCCGCTCGTCCCTCGTGGCGTTGACCAGCGCTCTGCGCAACTGGTCTTCTGTCAGCGGCCGCATCAACCCAGTCTACGAACCGACGGATGCCGCGGCTCCGTCGGCGCCAGTCGGCGAACGCGAGGTGCACCAGGTGCGCTCACCCCTTGGCGTCGATCCACTTCGCAGTCGGGCGCAGCTGCACTCGGTCGCCGGGCTGCAGGACGCGCTCCGGGCCACCGGCGTCATTCAGCGCCTGGACGGTGATCGCGTCGACGCAGAAGCGGTCGCCGATGCCCCGGTAGGTGTCACCCGGCTGCACCGTGTAGACGGTCGGGATGCCGCCGACCTTCTCGACGGGCCCTTCTGCGTACTCGCCCGTGCCGCTGTCGACGATGGTTCCCTCGATGCTGGTGCGGATACGACCGTCCGCATTCGGCTCAGACACGGAGATCCGTGCAATGCCGTCGCAGTCCTGATGAGTGCGGTACCCACCCTTCTTCGCGTCGTTGAGCGCGATCGCGGTGGGTTGGCCTTCAGCGAGGATGGCGAGGTAGTCACCCTCATAGATGTCTCCCGGCCCGTCGAAGTCGTTCGCGGCGTTGAAGTCGTCACTGTCGAGGCAGAACCGTTCGACGATCGCCCAGTACGAATCATTGGAGACGACGCGGTACACCAGGGCGAGCCCGGCGGAGTCGGACCGCTCGACGACGCCCTCCGCTCCCGGCGCGATCGACCCCCGGTCTTCACCGGGCGCGACGCCCAGGCATTTGCTCTCAGGCGCCGGGGTGGTCTCCACCGGGGCCGGCTGCGTCGGCTCGGAAGTCGGGCGCGGCGGCGGCGAGGTGACAGTCTGCTCCGGCGAGGCTGAGGGGGTCGGGCTCGGGGCCTCCGCCACCACCTCATCGGTCGGGATCATCCCGATGACAGCGGGTGCGGCGAGGGCCAAGAGCCCCACCACAGCCCCCACGGCGATTCCGATCAGGACTTTCTCACGCCGCTCCACATCCCGACGCTATCTGCCCCGGGTCACGGGCGCGCAACGATGTCGCGGCGGTAACCTCGAACGCATGGCCAGCGACAGTTCATTCGACATCGTCAGCAAGATCGATCGGCAGGAGGCGGACAACGCCCTCAACCAGGCGCGCAAAGAGGTGGAGCAGCGCTACGACTTCAAGGGCACCGGAGCCTCGATCGAGTGGAGCGGCGAGTCGATCCTCATCAAGGCGAACAGCGAAGAGCGAGCGAAGGCCGTGCTCGACGTCTTCCAGTCGAAGATGATCAAGCGGGGCATCTCGCTGAAGAGCCTGGACTCCGAGGACCCGCAGCCGTCGGGCAAAGAATTCCGCCTCGTCACAACCCTCAAGGAAGGCATCTCTTCGGAGGACGCGAAGAAGATCGGCAAGCTGATCCGCGACGAGGGGCCCAAGTCGGTCAAGTCGCAGATTCAGGGCGACGAGTTGCGCGTGCAGTCCAAGTCCCGCGACGACCTGCAGGAAGTGCAGCGGATGCTGAAGGCCGCCGACCTCGACGTCGACCTGCAGTTCATCAACTACCGCTGACGGCGGACGGGGCGCCGCACGGTTGTCAAGCCCGCGCGACCGTCGGGGCCCTCGCTTAGCGTGGCGGTTCAGCACCACGAGTAAGTGAGGTCCCTGTGCCTGAGCAACGCCACTCCCCCGGTACCGTCTGGGCGCGGGTCGAAGACGGCTTCCATGTCGGCAGCCGCGACGGCAACTTCCTGGGTTACATCGAGCAGCGCAAAGACGGACGCTACGTCGCGTTCGACATGCGCTCCGCAGCAATCGGGACGTTCTCCGACCTGGTGTCCGCGATGCGGACGCTCTCCTCGGCTCCGGCACCGACGCCCGGCATCCTCAGCATTCGGGAGAACCGATGACATCCACCGACGAGACCGTCTTCTCCGTCGTGTATTCGAGCAATGCGACCCAGGCGATGAGCGATGACGCTCTCCGCGGTCTGCTCGAGCAGAGTCGCGCGTCGAACGCCGCGCGGGACGTGACGGGGATGCTGCTGTACCGCAACGGCCGCTTCATTCAGATCCTCGAGGGCCCTGAGCAGGCCGTCCGCGAAACAATGGGAAAAATCGAGCGCGACCCGCGCCACGACGGGCTGCGCGTTCTCATCGACGAGTTCATCGACGAGCGCAACTTCGCCGAGTGGACCATGGGCTACGAGCCGATCGCCATGCCCGACGCCCAAGCCCCCGACGGGTTCCGCGACACGTTCGACGACCTCGAAGCCCACGGCGACCCCTCCGCCACGCTGCGTGCGGCGCGCGAGCTGAGCCTCTGGTTCCGCGTCCGAGCGACGCAACAGCGCTGACTAACGAGCAACGGCCCGAACCCCGCAAGGGATTCGGGCCGTCGTCATCTGTGCGTCAGAGGGTGCTGGCGAACGGGTCGAAGTCGACGGGCACCGGCGGAACCGGCGCGACCGTGCTGTCGATCTCCAGGTACTGGCCGGTCTCGGCCGAGTCCTGCGCCGACAGCAGCACGTCGAGCACGTGGAAGCCGAGCTCCCCCGTCGCGACGTGCGGCCGGCCGGCAGCGATCGCACGAACCATGTCGAGCACACCAAGGCCGCGGCCGACGACCGTTCCCTGCTGCTCGACGTCGATCCACTCCTGCTCGGTCTTCATGCCGTCGCGGAAGACGCCCAGCGGCTTCACGTATCGCGTGGGCCCCTCGAAGCGGTTGGGGTCGGGCAGAACGATCGAGCCCTCGGTGCCGTGGATCTCCACGACGCCGTGACGCTCGAGCGCCGAGTCGAAGCTCAGCAGGTGCGTGCCGTGCTGACCACCCTCGAAGGTCGACAGGACCTGCACCGAAGAGGGCACCTCGACGGGGAAAGACTCGCCGGCGCGGGGTCCGGTGTGGATGTGACGCTCCGTGCGGAATCGTGAGCCACGTGCGGCGACTCCCGCGATCGGGCCGAGCAGGCTCACGAGAGCGGAGAAGTAGTACGGACCCATGTCGAGCAGCGGTCCGGCTCCCCGGGCGAACAGGAACGCCGGCTCCGGATGCCAGAGATCGGGCCCCTGCGTCTGGAACGCCGTCTGCACGAACAGCGGCGTACCGATGACGCCCTCCGCGATCGCACGCTTGGCGCTCTGGAAGCCCGGGCCGAGGATCGTGTCCGGAGCCGAGCCGACGCGGACACCGGCGGCATCCGCATCCTGCAACAACTGACGGGCACCCTCGCGGTCGAGCCCCAGCGGCTTCTCGGTCCACACGTGCTTGCCTGCGGCGACCGCCTGCGATGAGACCGCGATGTGCGACTCGGGGATCGTGAGGTTGACGACGAGCTCGACGTCGGGGTTGCCGAGGACATCCTCGAGCGTGCCCCACGAGGGGACGCCGTGCTCCTCGGCCTTCGCCTTCGCACGTTCGGGGATCATGTCGCCGATCGCGACGACCTTCACGTCGGGAAATGACGTCAGGTTCTCGAGGTAGGTCTGGCTGATGACACCGGCACCGACGATGCCGACTCCGACGGGACCGGTCATGCGACGAACCCGCCTTCACGCAGGAAGGCGTAGGAGGCGGCGATGTCCTCGAACACGTCGCCGGGAGCCTTGTCGTACTCGATGACGGCGAAGCGGATGCCGGGGCCCGCCTTCAGCGACTCCGCGAGCGGCACCGAGCCGGTGCCGGCACGACGCTGGTCGAGCGAGTCGGAGCCGAAGCTCTCCGAGCCGGGCGCCCACGGGTTCGCGGTCGGCACGACACCGTCCTTGACGTGAACGGCGACGAGACGGTCGCCGAGGCTCTCGACCAGAGCGGGGACGTCCTGCCCACCGGTCTGTGCCCAGAAGAGGTCGAGCTCGATCTCGACGCGGTCGTCGGTCAACTGCAGGAAGCGCTCGTACGCGCTCTGGCCGTCGAAAGACTTCACGAACTCCTGCGCGTGGTTGTGGTAACCGACGGTCATGCCGAAGCCGGCAGCCGTCTCGACGAGACGGTTGAGACGCTCGGCGATGTCGGCGACGCCGTCTTCGGTGAACCAGCGCTCGGCGGGGACGAACGGGTCGATGACCGTCGTCATCCCGATCTTCGCGGCGGCCTCGAAGACGACCTCGGGGGCGGGGGTGGGGATCGAACCGTCCGGCGTCCACAGCTCGTCGGACAGCAGCGGCGCGTGTCCCGTCGGCGAGGCGAGGCCGCTGGCGTCGAGAGCCGCGCGGATCTCGTCGGGGCGTCGGACGAAGTCGAACGCCTCGACGTTCTTCAGGCCGAGTGCGGCCAGTTTGTCGAGCGATCCGGACATGTCCTCGCTGAACTCTTTCGCGAGTGTGTAGAGCTGGACTGAGGCGAGTGGCAGAGCCATGGGCCATCCTTCGTACGTCGTTGTCGGATGCCGCGGGGCGGCGTGGCCACGACGATATCAGATTTAACCTCCAGGTGGAGGTTTTACTTTTCGCGCCCTACTCTGTCCCCATGGGCACAGACGACGACGCGGTGATCGGTCGCCGCGGATCGCGACCGAAGGGCGTCGCCCGCCGGCAGGAGATCCTCGATCGTGCCATCGAGGTGTTCCGCGAGCGCGGCGCTGCCGGCACCTCGCTCCGGAAGATCGCCGAGTCGATCGGGGTCTCGCACGCCGCGCTGCTGCACTACTTCGACTCCCGCGAACAGCTCCTCATCGCCGTCTACGCCCACGCCGAGCAAACCCACGAGAATCCGCCCGACCTCCGGCCCGGCATCGACACGATGATCCACGCGGCCAAGCGCAACGTCGAGATCCCCGGTCTCGTGACCCTCTACTCGACGCTTCTCGCTGCCTCCCTCGAAACCGAGCACGGCGTCGGACGCGAGTTCTTCACGGGCCGATTCGACGGGCTCCGCCGGTCGATCACCGAGAGCCTGCGCGCTCAACAGCGCGAGGGCACCGTGAGAGACGACGTCCCCGCAGAGCATCTGGCCGCTCTTCTCATCGCCGCATCCGACGGTCTGCAGATCCAATGGCTCCTCGACCCCGAGGTAGGACTCGAGTCCACGCTGCAGACGCTCGGCGCCCTGCTGCGGCCGCCGAGCTGAGCCGCCCGCCTACCCGCGCGAGCGCCCGACCGCGCCCTGCGTGAGCCATCGCTCGAGCGTGCGATAGGCGTGCTCCCGCGGCGCCGGCCGCGAGAGGAACAGGTCATGGATGCCGCCATCGATGCGCGCGATCGTGACGTCGCGACCGATGCGGACCGCAGCCCGAGCGATGTCGTCCACGACGAGGACGGAATCGCTGCCCGTCATCTCCGCGTTCCACGCGAACGGGTTGGTCGACTTCGTCGACAGCAGCACGAGGGTCGGGCACCCGACATCCACTCCTGCGGATACGCGACGGTGCGCATCGACCACCGCCGCGAGCCATGCGGGATGGGTCGGAAAACCGCGCTCGGGCCGCCATTCGCGCCGATAACCGCGCACAGGCAGGGCGCCGACCTCGGTCTGCGCCCGCGTGTAGAAGCCGAGGTCGACGACCGGATGCGCGCCCATCGGATCGACGCGTGCTCGCATCTGCACGAGCGGTGAGAGCGCCTGCCGGCCGAGCGTGCCCAGCTGCAGCTCGAGCCACGGACTGTTGAGGACGAGCGCCGCCAGCCGATCCTGGTGCCGAGAAGCCCAGAGCGTCGCAGTGAGACCTCCGGTGGAGTGGGCCATCATCACGAGGCGGCGGTGAGACGGCTTCCGGTCGAGAGCATGTCCCATCGCCTCGAGCGCCGCGGCGATGTCGTCGTCGTAGGTGTCGAACGTCGTCACGAAGCCGGGCGTCTGACCGGGGCCGAGACTCCGGCCGTACTTGCGGAGATCGAGAGCGTGGAACCGAGCGCCCAGCGACGCCCAGAACCGCGCGAGTTCGACCTGGAAGAAGTAGTCGGACCAGCCGTGGAGGTAGAGGACGTCGACGTCGCGGAGCGGCCCGGTCAGGCCCGCCAGCTTCGGCGGTTCGAGTCGCACCAGCGTCGCGACGACGTCGCCTTCGTTGTCGCGACCGAGAGGCAGAGTGAGCTGTTCGAAGGGACGTCCCAGGACGTCCGGTTCCCACCCGGCGCTCATCGTGACCTCACTCGCCTCGCGAGACCCGCACCATCTCGTCGCGGTCGACGACCTTGACGCGCTCACGCTCGTGCGGGGCGCCGAGGGCGACCTCGTGCTGGTCGAGGCGGTGCCATCCGTCGAGGTCCGTCCAGGCGACCTGGCGTTCTGCGAGCAGCGAGATGATCGCCTCGTCGGACGGGTCCTCCGGGGTCCACCACGATGCCTGATCGTTGATGAGGTGACGGATCGTCTCCATCGCGTCCGACTTCGTGTGACCGATGAGCCCGACGGGCCCGCGCTTGATCCAGCCCGTCGCGTAGACGCCGGGAACCCGCTCGTTCGAGCCCTTCTCGACGACCTGGCCCTCGTGGTTCGGGATCACGCCGTGGCGCTTGTCGAACGGAACGTCGGGAAGCGGCGAACCGAAGTAGCCGACTGCGCGGTAGACCTGACCGATGGCGATCTCGCGGAGCTCGCCCGTGCCCTCGACCCCGCCGGAGTTGTTGGGGCGCGTGCGCTCGGTGACGATCGCGGCGACCCGGCCGTCGGCATCCTTCTTGATCTCGACGGGACGCGCCCAGAAGTGGAGGTGAAGGCGGCGGCTCGCCTCGCCGCCGGCGTTGTTGACGCTGGGGCGCTGGCGCCACGACTGCAGCACGCGGTCGATGACCATGACCTGCTTGTTCGACGCGATCGCAGCCTTCGATGCCTCGTCGTAGTCGAAGTCCTCGTCGTAGACGACCATGTCGACGTCGCGCAGCTCGCCGAGCTCACGGAGCTCGAGCGGCGTGAACTTCACCTGCGCGGGACCGCGGCGACCGAAGACGTGGACGTCCGTGACGGGAGAGGCCTTGAGCCCTTCGTAGACGTTCGCGGGGATCTCGGTCGACAGCAGGTCGTCCGCGTGCTTGGCGAGGACGCGCGCGACGTCGAGCGCGACGTTGCCGTTGCCGAGAACGGCGACGGATGCCGCATCGAGCGGCCATTCGCGCGGGAAGTCGGGGTGCCCGTCGTACCAGCTCACGAAGTCGGCGGCACCGTAGGACCCCTCGGCGTCGATGCCGGGGACGTCGAGGTCGGCATCCTTGATCGCACCGGTCGCGAAGATGACCGCGTTGTAGTGCTTCTTGAGGTCGGCGAGGGTGACGTCGATGCCGAAGCGGACGTTGCCGAAGATGCGGATGTCGCCGCGGTCGAGCACGTCGCGGAGGGCGTTGATGATGCCCTTGATGCGCGGGTGGTCGGGGGCGACGCCGTAGCGGACGAGCCCGTAGGGCGCGGGCAGGTGGTCGAACAGGTCGATCGAGACGTCGAACTTGCGCTCTGCCTTGAGGAGGATGTCCGCCGCGTAGATGCCGGCGGGTCCTGCGCCGACGATGGCCAGCCGAAGCTTGGTCATGGGTGTCCTTTCCGAGAGCCCGCGAGCGGGCGTGACGAAGAAGCGGCGTGTCCGCCGGGTGATCAGCTGGAGCGGTCGACGACGACCTGAGCGAAGCGGGTCAGCGCCTCGCGTACGAGTCCGTCGGGAAGCGGTGCGAGAGCCGCAACGGCGCGGTCGGACCACTCGTGGGCGAGCTGGCGGGTCGCCTCGGTCGCCGGGTGCACACGCAATTGCGCGAGCGGCTGGTCGAGAATCGCCGGGTCGGCGCCGTCCGAGATGCGCGCGACGCCCTCGTCGATCGTGACCTTCAGCGCCTGCGACGCCGGGTCGGTCGCCCGTCCGAGCAGGAGGTAAGGCATGGTCGGGACGCCGGCGCGAAGATCGGTGCCGGGAACCTTGCCCGTCTCGGCGGGATCGGCCGAGAGGTCGATGACGTCGTCGAGAAGCTGGAAGGCGACGCCGATCCGCTCGCCGAATTCGCGCACGGGCGCGGCGTAGTCGTCGGAGGCATCGGAGAAGACGACACCCGTCTCGGCCGCGGCCGCGATGAGCGAACCCGTCTTGTCGCTGAGGACCTGCAGGTAGAACTCGACCGGGTCGTCACCGGGCTGAGCGCCGACCGTCTCGTGCATCTGCCCCAGGACGAGGCGTTCGAACGTGTCGGCCTGCAGACGGATCGCGCGCTCGCCCACCTGAGCCATGAGCTGGCTCGCGCGGGAGAACAGCAGATCGCCGGTCAGGATGGCGACGTTGTTGCCCCACACGGCGTGCGCGCTCGGGACGCCTCGCCGGCGGTCCGCTTCGTCCATGACGTCGTCGTGGTACAGCGAGCCGAGGTGGGTCATCTCGAGTGCGGTGGCACCGGCGAGGACGTCGTCGGTGACCCCGGAGCCGAGCTGCGCGGTCAGGATCGCCAGCATCGGCCGCATCCGCTTACCGCCGGCCTCGTAGAGGTAGCGGGACGTGACGTCGGCGAGCGAGTCGCCGACCTTCAACTCACCGGCGAGACGCTCTTCGACGAGGTCGAGGCCTTCTTCCACCGTGGTGAGGAGCTTGCGCATGCGCGGGCCCACGAAAATGCGTTCGGTGACGCCGAGTCGGCTCGCGATCTGCGAGCCCGGAGTACCGGGGCGGGGGGTCATGGCTCCAGCGTACCCGTCGCGCCCTACGCCTGGTTCGGCGCGGCGGGCTTGCGGGCGCGGTGGAGAGCGACGATCCCGAAGCTGAGGTCGCGCCAGGCGACCTTCTCCCATCCCGCCTCGCGCATGCGTCCGGCGAGAGTGCGCTGATCGGGCCAGTCGCGGATCGACTCGTTGAGGTAGTCGTAGGCTGCCGCGTTCGAGCTGAACGCGCGGGCGACGACCGGCAGGACACGGTCGTTGTAGAAGCGGTAGAGACCGCGCATGAGAGCTGCCGGCGGGTGGGAGAACTCGCAGATCACGAGCGTCCCGCCCGGCTTCGTGACGCGGAGCATCTCGCGGAGCGCCTTCTCGGGGTCGTTGACGTTGCGGAGACCGAACGAGATCGTGACGGTGTCGAACTCCTCGTCAGCGAACGGGAGCACAGTCGCATCGGCTTCGACGAACGACAGGTTCGGGATGCCGCCGTGCCGGCGCTTGCCCTCCGCGATCATCCCTGCCGAGAAGTCACCTGCGACGACGTCCGCACCCGAGCGGGCGAGCGAGACCGAGCTCGCGCCGGTTCCGGCGGCGAGGTCGAGGATCCGCTGGCCGCGGCGGGGCGCGACAGCCCGGGTCGTGGCCACGCGCCAGAGCTTGTCGTTGCCGAGGCTGAGCACCGTGTTGGTGCGGTCGTAGGCGGGTGCGACCTCGTCGAACATCCCGCTGACTCGCGCGGGGTCTTTGCCGAGGTCCGCGCGCGTGGACGGGACGTGGGAGGGCTGTTCGGTCACGAGTCGAGCCTAATCGGGGCGGGATGCCGGCGGGCTGACCTCGGGCCACGCAGCCCGGCACCGGATTAGGCTGAAGAGGTGACTTCGACCGCGCTCGGCGCTCCCCGACTGCACGCCGTCACCCGCCGGATCGAGGAGCTCGACGAGCCCCTCTCGTACGCGTCGCCCGACGACCCGATGGTCTGGTCGCGGCGCGGAGACCTCTTCATCGGAGTGGGCCGTGCAGCCGAACTGCCCGCGGGCGCACCTGCGGCCGAGTGGTGGCGCGACGTCGCCGCCGCCGCGGAGATCGACGACAAGGTCCGGATGCCGGGGTCCGGCCTCATCGCCTTCGGGGCCCTCCCGTTCGACCCCGCGAACAGCTCGGCGAGCGCCGCTCTGACGGTGCCCCGCATGATCATCGGCCGTCGCGGCGACACCACGTGGGTGACCCACGTCTTCGTCGACGGCGAGGACGAGCGGCCCCAACCGGCATCCATCACCTTCGGTCCGCACTGGTCGGCCACCGTCGGGCCCGGAGCCTGCACCCCCGACGGCTACCAGGGCGAGGTGCGCGCCGGACTCGACGCGATCGCGTCGGGCGAGGTCGCCAAGGTGGTCCTCGCCCGCGACCTGGTCGGGTCGGTGCCGGCAGGTTCAGATCTGCGACGCCTCGTGCGCGCCCTCACCTCGGCCTACCCCGACACGTGGACCTTCGCCGTCGACGGCCTGATCGGGGCGAGCCCCGAGACCCTCGTCACCGTGTCGGGCGGCACCGTGACCGCGCGGGTACTGGCGGGAACCGCCGCCCGCGGCGCTGACGCCGACGCCGACACCGCGGCATCCCTGGCCCTTGCGACGAGCCTGAAGGACCTCGACGAACACCGGTACGCCGTGCAGAGCGTGCTCACCTCGCTGCGGGGGCACACGTCGGCACTGGTCGCCGAGCCTGAGCCGTTCATGCTGAAACTGCCGAACGTCTGGCATCTCGCGACGGATGTCGAGGGCACACTGTCGGGCCGCGCGTCGTCGCTCGACCTCGTCGAGGTGCTGCACCCGACCGCCGCGGTGGCCGGCACCCCGACGCAGGCCGCGCTCGAGGTGATCCGCCGCGTCGAGCCGTTCGACCGCGGCCGCTACGCCGGTCCGGTCGGCTGGATCGACGCCGCGGGCGACGGCGAGTGGGCCATCGCGCTTCGCTGTGCGCAGTTCGATGTGCACACGGATGTCGGGAGTGACATCCCGCTCATCGCGCACGCCGGCGCCGGGATCGTGGCGGGAAGCGATCCCGAGACCGAGATGCTCGAGACCCGGGTGAAGTTCCGCCCGATCGTCGACGCGCTGGCCTGACGGGCACGGCCCTCACCCTCCCCCGGCCAGCTTCGAGAGCAGCCCGGCGAGCGTGTCCCGTTCCTCGACCGAGAGCGGCGCGAGGATCTCCCGCTCGGTCACCAGATGATCCGGCAGCACCGCGTCGAGGAGCTCTCGCCCTGCGTCGGTCAGCCGAACGAACTTGCCGCGGCCGTCGTCGGGATTCGGCTCGCGGACCACAAGGCCCAGCCGGTCCAGGCGATTGAGTCGCTGGGCGACGGCGCTCGAGGTGATCATGGCGTCCGCGGCGAGCTCGGCGGGAGTGATCCTGAAAGGCTCACCCTGACGTGCGAGCGTCGCGAGCACGTCGAACGTCCCGGCATCGATGCCGTGCGACGCGAAGGTCGCGGCGAGTCTCGCATCGACGACGGCCGCGGCACGGCCGAGACGGCCGATCACCGCCATCGGACTCACATCGAGACCGGGCCGGGCTCGACGCCACTGGGCGAGGATGCGATCGACGTGGTCCATCCCTCGACCATATCGCTAAGCAGTGAGCTATATTAGCTAAGTGCTTAGCAAAAACATGTCGGCGGTGGCAGTGACCGCCGTCGCTCCGATCCTCTGGGGCACGACGTACATCACGTCGTCGGCCCTCCTCATCGCGGATCACCCGCTTCTGACCGCCACCGTGCGCGCCCTGCCCGCCGGTATCCTGCTCCTCGTCATCGGACAGCGGCTTCCCGCGGGTTCGTGGTGGTGGAAATCGACCGTTCTCGGCGCGCTCAACATCGCCGGGTTCTTCGCCTTCCTCTTCGTCGCCGCCGACCGGTTGCCCGGCGGCGTCGCTGCGGTGGTCGGCGGCGTCCAGCCCCTTCTGGTGGCAGTGCTCGCTTCTCGCCTGCTCGCCGAGACGCTGACGAGGCGTGTCGTCGCTGCAGGAGTCGCCGGGGTGATCGGTGTCGCACTCATCGTCCTGCGGGCCGCGGGTGGGCTGGATGGGATCGGAGTCGCCGCCGCCTTGCTGGGTGCGGTGTCGATGGCACTCGGCGTCGTGTTGGCGAAGGCCTGGGCGAGCGAGCACCCTCCGCTCGTGGTGACAGCCTGGCAACTCGTCGCGGGCGGCATCGTCCTCGCCGCCCTCACCGCCGCCTTCGAGCCGCTTCCCGCGCAGCCCCTCACCGTCACCAACCTCGCCGGGTACACGTACCTCAGCCTCATCGGGACCGCGCTCGCCTACGCCCTCTGGTTCCGAGGGATCGCCGCGCTGCCGACGCGGGTGCCCGCTTTCCTCGGACTCTTGAGCCCGGTCGTCGCGCTCGCCATCGGCGGTCTCGTTGCGCACGAGACGCTCACCCTGGCCCAGACAGGCGGCGTCGCGCTGGTGTTCGCATCCGTCGCGACCGTCATCGGCGGGGCGGTGCGACACGGTGCGCGCCGCGAACCGCACGAGCCCTCGCCGTAGTCTCACGGGTATGCGTGACGCCGTCTGCAGCTTCTGCCAGAACATCGCCGAGGACGGCTTCGACATCGTCGCCCGCGGCGAGCGCGTCCTCGCCGTCCTCGACCGGCATCCGATCAATCGCGGACATGTGCTGGTCGTCCCGCTCCGCCACGCACCCGACCTCGCATCGCTCACGGCAGACGAGGTGACCGAGCTCGCCCTGGTGGCGCAGGCCGCGGATCGCGCTGTCCGCGCGGTGTTCGCGGCATCGACGACTGGGACGAACCTCGTGATGTCGAACGGGGAGGATGCTGACCAGGGCACTCCGCATGCGCACCTCCACGTCATCCCCCGTCAGCCGGGCGACGGCTACGAATTCCGCGAGGATGCCACCCGCTACCCGCTCGAGCCCCTCTCCGACGCGGAGCGCGACGCGCTGCGGGCTCATCTTCACCCCGCGAGCCGATCGCGGGAAGAGATTCGGAGTGCCGCCCTCAACCGAAAGGACGTCCCGGTGTTCTCCACAGCCGTCTCCCACCACTGGATCCCCACTGTCGCCCGTTCGCACGTTGGCGCGGACGTCGTCATCGCGGTCGACCCTGGACTTCCCGAGAATCGGTCAGTGTCACTTCTGCGCATCCAGGACGGACCGGCGATCCTCGCGGTCTCGCCTGAGAAAGCCGAACACCTCTCGGTGAGCGACGGCGACGACATCTCGCGCCCGGAACTCTTCGCACGCCTGAAGGACGCCGGCGTCACCCTCAACGACCCCGACAATCTCTTCTACCTGCCCGCCGCAGAGCGCGACGCGCTTCGGAGCGAGGCGCCTCGCCCGGAAACCCGCGAACTCACCGCGGCGGACGCCGCGGCTTTCGCCGAGCTGACCGCGCGAGCGCCCGAAGACGACCTCGACGAGGCGTTCGTCGAACTCGACCACTGGGTCGTCTTCGGAACGTTCGCGGGTGACACGCTGGCGTCCGCCGCGAGCATGTACCCGTGGAGCGGCAGTCGCCTGGCTGACCTGGGCGTCATCACCCTCCCGGACTACCGCGGACAGGGTCTTGCGCGGGCGACCGTGCGAGCGATGAGCGCCGCAGCGATCGCGCGCGGATACGAACCGCAGTATCGGTGCCAGCTCGACAACACGGCGTCCGTCGCCCTCGCGAAAGCCGCCGGATTCCGGCTCTTCGGCGAGTGGGAGGTCATCGACGCCGAAGACTGACTCGTCGGACTGCGACCACGCACTCGCGAGCGCGGCGGCCCCGCACGCGCGAGGTCGTCACATCTAGGCTGACGTGGGCCTTCTTCGTCGGCCATCAGGAGCGTCATTCTGTCCGCATCGAGAAGCACCGGAGCGTGTTCTTTGCGGGATTCCGCCCGCAGCCGGTCTACGCCTTCATCGACGACGTACTGGTCGCGCAGGGCGTGGCCTGACATCGCGAGATTCAGCGATTCTGACCCGACTCTTCTGACAGCGCGACCAGCTCGCCGATGACGCGTGGGTCAGCGAGGACACGGAAGTGCCCGCCGGTGTCGAGCCGCACGTTCTTGGCGGCGCCAGGCAGCTCGCTGCCTTCGGGGATGTGCGGGTCGAACTCCCCGTAGATCGAGACGATCCGAGCGTTCACCTCGTGCTCTTTCGCCAGGGCGAGGATCGTCGCGCTTCTCGGCGAGAAGATCCGCAGCGACGGCAACACCATGAGCCCCCCGTAGCGCGACCCGCCGAAGGGTGTCGCGACAGCGAGCATGCGGGCGGCCCTCCCGGCATCCGCGTCGAGCACCATCGCACGCTTACCGACCAGTCCGCCCTTGCTGTGCGCGAGCAGCACGCAGCCGTGGAGATCGTTCGCCTCGAGGTAGTCGATGACGCGGGCGGCCGCTTCGTCGACCGGACGGCGATTGCGGTGCAGCACCTGGACGACGTGAACGGGATGTCCGCGGTCATGCATCGCCGTGATGAGCGGGTACATGAACTGCCAGGTTTCGTAGACACCAGGGAGGATGACGATGGGCGTGCGGTCCCCGTCGGAGAAGGTGCGCGGGTCGGTCCGGTTCAACGTCGCGCGGATCTGCCACACCGCCGCGTAAAGATAGTCCCGGGCCCACCAGCCGGCACTCCTGAGCAGCGCGATCAAGGGGTCGCCGGTCGCGAGCGGGGCCGCGCGCGCGTAGCAAGGAATGCCTCGACTGCGCCGACCACCGCCCGGGGAGCTCTGTCTTGGACGACGTGGCAGCTGCCGGGGATCTCGACGACCGCGGCATCCGAAGCAGCGTCAGCGAGTCGCCGACACCAGGCCAGCCCCGCGATCGGGTCGCGCGCACCGCGAAGGACCAGTAGCGGCCTCGTCAGCATGCGGGCACGCTTTTCGACGGGGTACGCGACCATGTGACGCAGCTGGCTCAGATACCAGGGGACGCCGCACCGCACGTAGTCGGTCAGCACGAGCCAGTTCGCGCGCGGTGACTCGCCGAACACGTCGAGAGCGAGCGCGCGGGCTTGCGCGAACGCCGTCCGGTGTCGATCGTCCGCCACGGGCCCCATGGCGACGACGCGGCTGACCAGGTCGGGTCGCTGGACCGCGAGTTCGACCACCCACTGGCTCCCCATCGAGTGCCCGACAGCGATGACGTCCTGCAGGCGGAGGTGGTCGAGCAGTCCCGCAATCGCCGCGGCCATGGCGGAGACATCGAGGTCGGCGCCGGGCTTCGGCGTCCCTCCGAACCCGGGCAGATCAATCGATACGACCGAATCCGTGCGCGCGAATGCCGTGTGCAGGCGACGCAGATATCGATGCGACATCCCGATCCCGTGCACGAGGAGGAAAGTGCGCGTCGCAGAGGGATGATGAGAGCGCACGACGCGGAAGACCCGTCCGTCGACCGTCACCTCATCGACGGTCGCCTCGTGCGTTCTTCTCACGTGTCCCCCCTCGCCCTGCCCAGCCAGAGCCGGGACGCTCCACGCTAGCTGGCGCATCCGCCCAGGCTTCGGGGGTTGACCTACCTGAGGCGGCGGGTCAGGTGAACAGTGACCATGTCTCCGATGCCCTTCCCGAGCTTGCGTCGGATCGCGGCGTTCAGAGAGACCATGTGACCGCCCGTCCCCGTCACCATCAGCCCGACGTTCGGCATCTCGACATCATCGACGGTCAGATCGACCCGGACGGAGCGGCCGGTTCCGAAGAACTCCGCCGAACCGGGCATCTCGACACAGGCCCACGTCTCACCTTTCACCTCCACCCCGATCGGGGCGGTGAAGGTGTGGTCGAGCGCAACGGGTTCAGAGGGCATGGGTTCTCTCGGGTCAGCGACTGGGAGAGCGGAGTTCCACGCCGATGAGCGTGAGCCCCGCCGCAATTCCCGCGGTTCCGACGGCGGCGACGATCAGCCCGCCGCCCAGTGACAGCACCACGGCTAGCCCACCGACGAGCAAAAGCACGATATAGGCCTTGATCATTCCTTCAACCTAAGGGGCGCCGTCGGGTACCGCGAGGAATGGACGGAGGCAGGAGCTTCCGTCGCCCGGCCGTGCGCTCCCGCCCGCCCCGACCGGCTCGAGTCGATGTCGGAGGTTGGTGCGAGAGTCGAGGCATGACGGAAGCGACGGAAACCCCCGGTGGCGAGAACTATCTCGCCGCTCTGGCGGGCATCGTCGCGGACGTCTCGGACGTCGCGCGCCAGGTCGCTGCCGCGCAGATCGCCGAGCTGCGCGTACTGGCTGCGGCCGGGCGCCTCGCAGAAGAACAGGCGGTGCAACAGAACGCGAAAGTGCGGCTCCACGACATGGCCCTGCGGTCGATCGCAGCCGAGGTCGGCGGGGTCCTCCGCACGACCGACCGCACCGTGCAACGCCGGATCGGCGAGGCGCGGACGATCATCGAAGGGTTTCCTGCGGCTGTGACCGCCTGGGAGTCGGGGCGGATCGTCCGGGAGCATGTGCGGGCGATCGTGGATGCCGGGATGACGCTGCCGGCAGAGA
>NZ_BCRG01000003.1 GCF_001552475.1 Microbacterium oleivorans NBRC 103075 | reverse complement strand
CCCCCGCCACGACCCGACGGTCGAGGCGGGCGGCTCGGGTGCTCAGTAGCCGCTGAATGCGTCGGTCGTGATGGACTTCGCCCGTTCCAGGGCCGGAGTCAGCGTCGCGATCAGCGCGGGTGGGCCCGACACGAAGGCGTGGCGCGTCGCGATGTCGGGGACGTGGCGGACGAGGCCCTCGGCGTCGAGCCGCGTGCCACCGCCCCAGGTCCAGCCATCGGGGAGGTGCGCAGGCTCGTCCTTCGTGACGACGATGACCGGGATGCCGGCAGCCTCGAGGTCCTCGCGGAAGGCGAGCTCGTCGCTCGACGACGCGACGTACACGAACACGACATCACGGTTCTCCTGCGTCAGGCGGATGTGGCGGAGGTGCGAGACGAACGGCGTCACGCCGATCCCCGCGGCGACCATGAGCACCGGGGTTTCGGTGTTGCGCGGCAGCACGAAATCGCCCCAGATGCCGGTGATCGCGAGCTCCTCACCGGGCTGGACGGTCGCGATGGCCTTCTTGAAGCTCGACTGCGATCCCTCGCGCATCGCGATCTTGACGAGCGGCAGTTCGGCCGGCGACGACAGGATGCTGAACTCGCGACGCGTGCCGCGGGAATCAGGCCGGGCGTGCGGGACCTCGATCTCGAGGTACTGTCCCGGCGTGAATGTGACGGGACGTTCGGTGCGGAAGCTGTACTCGCGCACGCTCGGGGTTACCGCGCTCCGCTCGACGATCGTGAGCCGGACCGCGGTGCGCATCGCGAACACGAACGCGACGAGGTTTCCGATGAGAAGCGCCCGCTCCTGACCCAGCGTGATCACGTCGAACGAGATCGGCCAGCCCGCCAGCACACCCACGACGCCGGCGACGGTGAACTGCTGCCAGCGGCGAGGCGGAAGGGTGAGCGGTTCGGAGAGCATGAACGCCCCCAGGAACAGGAACGGCGACGAGAGCACGAGGCTCGAGAACGTCATCCCGGGATCGAGCGTGAAGCCCGCGGCCTGCGCCTGCACGACGTTGCGGACCAGCCCGACCGCGATCGCGACGAGGAGGAACAACCCCACGACGCGCACCTTCTCGGTCCGGATCAGCACCACGAGGCCCAGAAGGATGACGGGGATCGCCAGCGCGGGCGAGCCGACCCACCAGGCGGAGGAACCCAGGTCGGGGGCCCAGATGCTGATGATCGTGAGGGCACTCGCCCCGACGGCGGCCGGATTGAAGATGTGCCGCCCCCGCCACGCGAGGACGTACTTCGAGAGGGAGGCGATCGCCCCCGCGATGATGAGGCCCAGCAAGGGCAGCGGCTCGAGGCTCGGACGCAGCACGAACAGCAGGATGAGCGCGGTGATGAGCGCGGATTCGATGCGCCTTGGCCGGCGGACGATCCGCTGCGCGATCGCGTCGACCGCCATGATCGCCGCTGCAAGGACAGCGAACGAGGCGACCAAGTCGAGGGGGGCGATCGACACGGCGCCCGTGACCGAGAGCACCAGCGCGATGACGGCGAGCGTGGACAGCGCCAGAAGGACCAGGCGGTACATGGACAGCCGCCCGAGAACGCCGAGAAGGCGATTCCAGGTGGCGCTGAGGGAAGAGATCACGAGAACAACTCCGCTTCGCAGTGGGGGGACCATTCGACGGAGCCGTCGGTGCGCATCCGCACCCAGTCGGCTCCCCATTCGGCGGCCAGCTGGGGTCCGCCATCGAAGAACAACGCGGTGGCGACGGCATCCGCCGTCATGGCATCGGGCGCGACGGCCCAGGTGGCCGCGTACTGACGCACCGGCTCACCCGTGCGGGCGTCGAGGACGTGGTGCAGGCCGTCTCCCCACGCGCGGCGGTTGACGGCGGAGGCGCAGAGGGCGGCATCCGTCACGGACCAGACCCCGATCGCGAGCGACGCGTCGTAGGGATGCTCCAGCGCGATCCGCTGCGTCACCCCGCGGACGGCGATGTCGCCTCCGGCGTCGACCACGGCGGGCCCTGCGGGCACGAGGGCGAGGACGAGGTCGGCGAGGCGCCCCTTGCCGAGGGCGCCGACGTCGAGAATGGCGGGCTCGGCGAGGCGGACGGTCTCGGCGGACCACGAGAAGATCTGACGCCAGGCGACGGGCGCGGGCGTCGCGCCGTGGTCGACGAAGGAGTAGCCGGCGTCGTACCCCCGGCGGGCGAGGCTGTCGCCCACCAGGGGGTTCACCGCACCGTGGGTGGCGGTGTCGAGGGCGTCGTAGGCGTCGAGCATGGCGACGGCATCGGCCGGAGCCGGCGCTTCGCCACCCTCCTCCCCGAGTCGACTCACGAGGGAGTCCGCGCGGAAGCGCGACCACTCGCGATCGAACGCGGCGATGGCGCCCGTGATCTCATCACGGACGCCATCGTCGAGGGGGGAGGCGGCGTCGATCCGCCAGGCTGTCCCGATCGCCTCGAACGCCCAGGAATGGGCGAGGGGGGCGATCTGGATCATGACGCGGCTTCGGTCCGGATCTCCTTGACCGCGGCGTTGAATCCGCCGCTGGTGAGGGAGGAGCCGCCGACCTTGTCGACGGAGAGGTCGGCGAGCTTCTTGCCGACCGCCACGTCCTTGATTCCGCCGATGAAATCGCCCTGGTACTGGGTCGTCTCGCGGGCCTGCGGATCACCGGTCACCTCGACGTCGGTGACGACGTCGGACGTGATCGTCAGCGTGACCTTGATCTTCTCGACGGTCTCCGGGGTCTGGTAGGTTCCGTCAGCGGTGTAGGTCCCGTCCTTGAACGACGCCGACCCCGAGGAGGAGCCGCTGCCTGCGTCGGCGGACGCGGGCGGGTTCTGCGACGAGGTGTCGGTGTTGCCGGAAGTGGTCTGGCCGGCGCACCCGGCGAGAAGAGCGAGCCCTGCGACGGATGCGGCGGCTGCACCGACGCGGACGGGCCGGGGTACGGCTGTGGTTCGGATCATGTGAGGTCCTCCTTGTGTCGTGCCCGCCCGGTGGGGAGTGCGGGGCGATACCCCCAAGAAAACCCAGTCCTCAGATGCCGATGCTTGCAGGACCCTATGTATCGCCTGGACGCGAAGGTAACCGCTGGGCGTGGAGCGTGTCGACGGGTCAGGCGGCGCCGTCGAACATGCTCGTGACGGATCCGTCCTCGAACACCTCGCGGATCGCCCGCGCCAGAAGCGGCGCAATCGGAAGGATCGTGAGGGTCGAGAAGCGCTTCTCGTCAGGAATCGGCACGGTGTCGGTGACGACGACCTCATCGATCGACAGATCCTGCAGGCGCTCCACGGCGGGGTCGCTGAAGATCGCGTGCGTCGCGGCGACGATGACACGCTCGGCACCGTTCGCCTTGAGCGCCTGGGCGGCCTTGACGATGGTTCCGCCGGTGTCGATCATGTCGTCCACGAGCAGGCAGACGCGTCCGTCCACCTGGCCGACGATCTCGTTGACCGTGACCTGGTTCGCGACGTTCGGATCACGGCGCTTGTGGATGATCGCGAGGGGGGCGCCCAGGCTGTCCGACCAGGTGTCGGCGACCCGCACGCGACCGGTGTCCGGCGAGACGACCGTCAGCTTGGTGCGGTCCTCAGGCGACAGCGTCTTCTCGAAGTACTCGAGGAGGACGGGCTTGGCGAACAGGTGGTCGACGGGTCCGTCGAAGAAGCCCTGGATCTGAGCGGCGTGCAGGTCGACGCTCATGACGCGGTCCGCGCCCGCGGTCTTGAAGAGGTCCGCGACCAGACGCGCGCTGATCGGCTCGCGTCCGCGACCCTTCTTGTCCTGACGGGAGTAGGGGAAATAGGGAGCGACGACGGTGATCCGCTTCGCGGAGGCGCGCTTGGCGGCATCCAGCATGATCAGCGTCTCCATGAGCCACTCGTTGACCGGCGGCCCGAAGCTCTGGATGAGGAAGAAGTCGCACCCACGGATGGAGACCTCGAAACGGGTGAGGATCTCCCCCGAGGCGAAGGTGCGGTGCTCCGTGGGCACCAACTGCGTGCCGAGCGCTACTGCGACCTCGCCCGAGAGCTCTTCGTGCGAGCGACCCGACGCGACGACGAGACGCTTCTTGGTCTTGGCCACGAGGCCCGGCGCGATTCCGCGCTCGGTGTCGAGGTCAACCGTCTGCTGCTTCTTGCGACCCATCGCCAGCTTCCTGTGCGGACCGGGCGCGAGCGGCGGCTTCTGCCGCTCCCGTTCCCGGTCGATTGTTCTCGACCCACCCGGCGGTGTTCCGCTGGGGGGCGATGCTGAGGGCGAGGGCGCCAGCCGGAACATCCTTGCGGATCACGGCTCCCGCACCCGTCTTCGCGCCTTCACCGATCCTAACGGGCGCGACGAACACGTTGTGCGACCCGGCGTGCACCTCGTCGGCGATCTCGGTGCGGTGCTTGGAGATGTCGTCGTAGTTGGCGGTGATGGCGCCGGCGCCGAGGTTGACGTTGCGACCGATCGTCGCATCGCCCACGTACGACAGGTGCGGCACCTTGCTGCCCACGCCGATCGTCGAGTTCTTCGTCTCGACGAAGGTTCCGATCTTGCCGCGCTCACCCAACTCGGTGCCCGGTCGCACGTACGCGAATGGTCCGACGGTCGCACCCGCGCCGATGACAGCCAGGGTCGCGTCGGTGCGGGTGATGGTCGCGCCTGCTCCGACCTCGCAGTCGACGAGGCTCGTGTCGGGGCCGACCGTGGCGCCCTCGGCGATGCTCGTCGAACGCAGGATGTGGGTGTTGGGGAGGACAGTCACGTCGGGCGCGAGGGTGGCCGTCACGTCGATCCACGTCGTCGCCGGGTCGAGGACGGTGACGCCCTCGAGCTGCCAGCGACGAACGGTGCGGGCGTTCAGCAGGCGGCCGACCTCGGACAGCTGCACGCGGTCGTTGACGCCGTACGTGACGGTGACGTCCTTCGCGACGGATGCCGCGACCCGACCGTCGGACTGGCGGAGCAGGGCGACGATGTCGGTGAGGTACTTCTCCTGCTGCGCGTTGTCGGTGCCGACTCGCGGCAGGTGCGCGCGGAGGGCGGCGGCGGCGAAGACGTACATCCCGGCGTTCACCTCGGCGACGGCCGCCTCTTCGGGAGAGGCATCCTTCTGCTCGACGATGCGGGCGACGCTGCCGTCGCTCTCACGGATGATGCGCCCGTACCCGGTCGGGTCGTCGAGGACGGCCGTCATGAGCGTCGCTCCGGCGCGGGCTTCCCGGTGCTCGGCGACGAACGACCCGAGGGTGCCCGCATCGGCAAGGGGGCAGTCGCCGCTCAGGACGAGGACGTCTCCGTCGAAGTCGCCGAGCGCGTCGAGGGCGACCTCGACGGCGCGGCCGGTACCGGGAACCTCGTCCTGATCGACCACGACGACCTCGGGAGCGACGCCGAGGACGGCGTCGGCGACCAGATCCCGCTCGTGGCGCACGACGACGACGACGTGCGCGGGAGCGAGGTCGCGGGCGGTGTCGAGCACATGGCCCACGAGGGGACGTCCGCCGATGCGATGGAGCACCTTCGGCAGGGAGGACTTCATCCGCGTGCCCTGGCCGGCAGCGAGGATGACGACGGCGAGGCGGGAATCGAGCGCGTTCTCAGTCATGCTCCGCCGCCAGGATTCGAACCTAGACCTCACAGCTCCAAAGGCTGTCGTGCTGCCATTACACCACGGCGGACCGCAGCCATCCGGGGGTCCGGCAGCCGCTCGACAAGTCTGCCATGCGGTCGCGCTCCCCCTTGCTCTGCGATGATGAAGGGATGGCCCCCGAACACGACGAGGTCGACCGGATCGTGAGCGCGTGGATCGCGCAGCGGCCCGATCTGGACTTCTCCCCCCTCGAGGTCCTCTCGCGCGTCGACCGTCTGTCGCGCCATCTGGATCGTGCCCGCCGGGAGGCGTTTCACCGGAGCGATCTCGAGCCCTGGGAGTGGGATGTCCTCTCCGCGCTCCGACGAGCCGGCGAGCCGTACACGCTCAGCCCCAAGCAGCTCCTGCAGCAGACGCTCGTTTCCAGCGGCACGATGACCAACCGGATCGACCGGCTCGTCGAGCGTCGCCTCGTCGTGCGCGCCGCCGATCCCGGTGACGGCCGAGGCGTCCTGGTCACCCTCACTGAAGAGGGCCGGAACCGCGTCGATGCGGCCATCACCCGACTTGTGGATGCCGAGGCGGAACTCCTCAGCCAGTTGTCGAAGGCCGACCGCGACAGGCTCGCCGCGCTGCTGCGCAAACTCAGCCTCGGTTTCGACGTCTGAGCCCGCGATGGCGATGCGCGCACCGCTCCCCGTCCGCGACGGGGTGGGACCCACCCGGCTGCGGGTGCCGAGGACGGGACCGTGGTCGACGGTCGCGGAGTACGTGACCGGACGATTCGCCCACATGGACGCGGAGATCCTCCTCGGCCGCTTCGACCGCGGGGAGGTCGTCGCCTTCGACGGCACGCCGCTGACGCGGGAGACCGTCCTCGGCGCGGAAGACTTCATCTGGTACTACCGCGAGCCGCCGGACGAGCCCGACATCCCGTTCGATGTTTCGGTGCGCCACCTCGACGACGATCTGCTCGTCGTCGACAAGCCGCACTTCCTGCCGACCACCCCCGGCGGCGGATTCCTCCAGAACTCCGCGCTCGTGCGTCTCCGCCGGCAGTTCGACAACCCCGACCTGACGCCGATCCACCGGCTCGACCGCGCGACTGCCGGGCTCGTGATGTTCTCCGTGCGACCGGCGACCCGTGGGGCCTATCAGACGCTCTTCGCCGACAGGGCGGTCGAGAAGGTCTACGAAGCCGTCACATCGATCCCTGACAGCGGAATGCCGGCACTCCCCCTCACTGTCCGTTCGCACCTGACGAGCACCCGAGGGAGCCTCCGCGCCGTCGTGCACGAGGACCGCGAACCGAACGCCGAAACGCGCATCGAGGAGATCCGCATCGGCACGAAGGCGGCCCACCTGCGGCTGCACCCGCGAACGGGGCGCATGCATCAGCTGCGCTCCCACCTCGCGGGGATCGGACTCGGCATCCTGGGCGACCGGTTCTACCCGGACCTGCTCGACGAGGCACCCGACGACCCCGACCGCCCGCTGCAGCTGCTGGCGCGCGAGCTGCGCTTCGTCGACCCGCTGAGCGGACGACCGCGCGAGTTCTCGACCGGACTCGCGCTCCGCGAGGCCGATCGCCTCTGATCAGGCCAGCTGCTCGCTGAGCTCGAACCAGCGGTCCTCGGCTTCCGAGACCTCGGCCTCCATCGCCGTGATCCGCTGCATCTTCTCGCCGAGACCGACGTAGTCGTTCTGGTCGTGGTCTGCGAGCGCCGCCCGTGCGGTCGCGATCTGGTCGCTCAGCTTCTTGATGCGGCGCTCCAGGCTCGTGACCTCCTTCTCCGCCGTGCGTCGATCGGCTCCGGAGAGAGCGGATGCCGACGGTGCCGCGGCATCCGTCGTCTGACCGACTCGGGCCGTCGCCCCCGTCGCCTGCGGGTGGGCTGCGCGGAGCCGCAGGTACTCCTCGATGCCGCCGGGGAGGTGGCGGAGCCCACCGCCCATGACGGCGTACTGCTGATCGGTGACACGCTCCATGAAGTAGCGGTCGTGGGAGACGACGATGAGCGTGCCTGCCCACGAGTCGAGGAGGTCCTCGATCGCGGCGAGCATGTCGGTGTCGAGATCGTTCGTCGGCTCATCGAGGATGAGGACGTTCGGCTGATCGAGAAGGATCAGCAGCAGCTGCAGGCGCCGCTTCTGCCCTCCCGAGAGATCCTTCACGGGTGTGGAGAGCTGAGCCGAGGCGAAGCCCATCCGTTCGAGGAGCTGACCCGGCGTGAGCTCCTGCGCCTTGGATCCGGCGCCGAACGTGTACGTCGTCCGGAGTCCCGACACGACGACGCGCACCGGCTCGTTCAGGTGCGGATCGAGCTCGTCCATGCGCTGCGTGAGGGTCGCGACCTTGACGGTCTTGCCATGCTTGACCCGACCGCTCGTGGGCTCAACCGCTCCGGAGACGAGGCCGAGGAGCGTGGACTTGCCGGCGCCGTTGACGCCGAGGATGCCGGTGCGCTCGCCCGGAGCGATCCGCCACTCGACGTCGCGCAGTATCTCGCGGCCGTCATAGGCGACACCGGCGTCGAGGAGGTCGACGACGTCCTTGCCGAGGCGGGCGACGGCGAGTGACTGCAGTGAGACGCGGTCGCGGATCTCGGGGACGTCGGCGATGAGCTCGTTCGCGGCGTCAATGCGGAACTTCGGTTTGGTCGTCCGGGCGGGGGCGCCGCGGCGCAGCCACGCGAGTTCCTTGCGAGCGAGGTTCTGGCGACGCGCCTCGATCGTGGCGGCCTGCCGGTCACGCTCGACGCGCTGCAGGATGTAGGCGGCGTACCCGCCGTCGAAGGGCTCAACGATCCGGTCGTGGACCTCCCACGTCTTCGTGCACACCTCGTCGAGGAACCACCGATCGTGCGTGACGATCATGAGCGCGCCGGAGGACGCGGCCCAGCGGCGCTTCAGGTGTTCGGCCAACCAGGAGATGCCCTCGACGTCGAGGTGGTTGGTGGGTTCGTCGAGCGCGAGGACGTCCCAGTCTCCGGCGAGAAGCTGTGCCAGTGCGACGCGGCGGCGCTGGCCACCGGAGAGCGTGCCGATGGCGGCATCCCAGTCGAGGTCCGACAGCAGGCCCGACAGGACGTCGCGGATCCGCGGGTCACGAGCCCACTCGTGCTCGGGGCCGTCACCGACCACGGCGCGTCCGACGGTGAGGTCGTCGGGAAGGACGTCGGTCTGCTCGAGCACGCCGATCGTCACGCCGCCGCGAACGGTGACGCGCCCCGAATCGGGCTCGCGCCGGCCCGCGAGCATCGCCATGAGGCTCGACTTGCCGTCGCCGTTGCGGCCGACGATGCCGATGCGGTCGCCCTCATCGACGCCGAGCGAGACGCCCTCGAAGACGACTTTGGTCGGGTATTCCAGGTGCAGGGCTTCAGCCCCGAGAAGATGTGCCATCCCCTCCAGGCTACGCGGCGAAACTCATTCGGCAGCCGCCTGACCGACTCGGCGGTTGTGCAGAACGATCGCCCCGAAGCCGACGAGGACCACCCCGAGCGGCAGCACGACGATCCAGGGACCGTATTCGGCGCTCAGCAGGACCGCCGACAAGACGAACATCGCGACGCCGAGCGATCGCCACAGGATCGAGCCCCGGGGCACGACCCCTGGCCTCCGGTTGTACGGAACCGTCCGACCTGGGTTGTCTCGCAGCGTCGCCCAGAGCGACCGCCCCAGCAAGCCGGCCCCGACGGCGAGGACGATCCACCCGAGAAACACCATGGTCAGTACCAGAAGCTCAACTGGGGCGTGGTCGTCGACGCGAACACGCGTGCGACGCGATGCGGGTCGTCGGTCTCGATCCGTCCGGCGCGAGCAAGCGTGACCGGCGAGACGCCGCCGAGCACCATCGCCGACAGCTCAGCGACCCCCACGCGGATGAGCGGGATACCGAGGGGCGGGTCATCGACCACGTCGACACCCGGGGTTTCGCCGGCGGACAGCACGAAGGTTCCGTCCGCGATGCCCAGCGGATCAGACACCTCGAGGGCGATCACATCGTCGACGTCGTAGTACCTCGCTTCGAGGACGGCCGGGACATCCAGGATGCGGAGGTAGTGGTGGTCCTTCGTCTGGATGCGGGCCGCGCGCTTGTTGTCGATCATCCACCACAGCGGCTCGTCGACCGAGAGCTCACTGGCCCGGACTGTGCCGACGAGGTCGAGGGACAGCAGGAAGCGCCAGAGGCCCGCATAGGCGGCATCCGTCGCCGCGACGACCCGCGAAACCGTCGCCGTCGAGGCGGCCCAGTCGTCGTCGTCCTCGGCGATGCTGTAGACGGCGACGCCCTCGACGTCGCCGTCCGGCGAGCGGTACTGCACGACGCGCAGCTTGTCGGCCTTCTCGGCGTCCGGTCGCGTTCCGAACGTGCGATCCCAGTGGCCGCCCGGCATCGCGATCTCGCCGGGGGTGGTCAGCCGGATGCGCTCGTGCAGTGCCGTCGCGGCATCCCGTCCCTGCTCGCGCGTGATGTAGTCGAGGCGTCCCGGGGCTTCGGGACCGATCCACCCCGCGCGGCGGGTGGAGATCTCCCACGAGGTGGCGGCGACCGCCGGGGCGAAACCGAACCGGCCGTAGATCGCCGACTCGCTCACCGTGAGACCCGCGATCGGGAACCCGAGAGCGGCGGCGGTCCGCAGCTCGCCGCGCATGAGAGTGCTCAGGATGCCGCGACGCCGGTGCGTCGGCGCGACGGTCACCGCGCTGACGGCGCACATCGGCACCGCCGAGCCGACCGCGAGAGTGACCTCGGTTCCCCACGACGCGAAGGTCGCGACGGGAACCTCCGCCTGCATTCCGGCAGCGTCGTAGACCCCCACCTTGCGGCGATACCCGCTGCGCGAGAACGACTCGGTGTACTGCGTCTCGGTGGGCTCCCCGTCGAGGAACCCGCGGGCGACGGCATCCTGCCATCGGTGCGCACCGTCGCGGTCGTCGTCGCCCACGCGCGCGGCGCGGAGTCCGCGAGCGTCGAATGCCGCGGTCAGGTTCTCGTCGAGCGCGGCCGAATGGAACTGGTCAGCGAGAGAGCTCATTCCCCCAGGCTATGGGGACGGGCCGACACTCCGCGAGCTCACACGACGCGGGCACCGGCCACGGGTCCGGTGACGGCATGGACCTGGTGGCCGGCGGCGGCGAGATGCTCCGCGATCCGTCGGGCGTGTCCGTCGTCCGTGGCCAGGAATGCCGTCGTCGGCCCCGAACCCGATACGAGTCCACCGAGCGCACCGGCGGAGACCGCCTCGTCGAGGAGTGTCGCAAGGTCGGGGCGGAGGTGGATGGCGGCGAGCTGCAGATCGTTGCGGATCGCCGCGCCGAGGGCCGCGGCATCCCCCGACCGGAGGGCCCGGAGGACCGCGGGATCGACCGACGGCAGGGCACGGTCGGGAGCGATGTCGATCTCCGCCCGGAGACGATCGAGGGTGCCGTAGACCTCGGGGGTCGACAGGCCGCCGCCGTCCGCCACGAGCACCCAGGAGAACGACCCACGGCCGAGAGCAGGAGCGAGTTCGTCGCCGCGACCCGTCCCCACCGCCGTCCCGCCGAGGAGGGCGAACGGGACGTCCGCGCCCAGCTGCGCGCCGAGCGCGTGCAGGTCCGACGCGGAAAGGCCACCGTCGACGAGTTCGTTGACCGCCACGAGGGCCGCGGCAGCGTCCGCCGAGCCGCCGCCCATCCCACCGGCGACGGGCACGCCCTTATGGATCTCGAGACGGATGCCGCCCTCCCACCCGACGGCGTCCGTCACCAGCCGCGCTGCACGGAGGGCGAGATTCGACTCGTCGAGGGGAACGCCAGTGACGTCGACATCGCCGCTCACCGAGAGGGAGGTCGTGTCGGCGTGAGACGCCCAGACGTCTTCGAAGAGCGAAACCGCCTGGTAGACGGAGGCGACGTCGTGATAGCCGTCGTCACCGACCGGGCCCACCTCGAAGAAGAGGTTGATCTTTCCCGGCGCGCGCACGTGCACGCGCCGGGAAGTGTCGAGGGACAGACTCACGCGTTGGCCGAATCGGCCCACAGGTCGACGTCGATCGCCCCCGACAGCTCATCGATGCGCGCCAGCTCGTCGTCGTCGAACGGAGCGCCGTCGACGGCGGCCAGGTTCTGGTCGAGCTGCTCCGGGCGAGAGGCGCCGATGAGCGCCGAGGTGACGACCTCGTCGCGGAGCACCCACTGGATGGCCATCTGTGCGAGGGTCTGCCCGCGCTGCTTCGCGATGTCGTTCAGCGACCGCAGGGTGTCGAGCGCCTTCTGGTTCAGCTGCCCGTCGGGCAGGGAGAAGCGGCTCTGCGCACGGTCGGCACGACCGTCGCCCAGGTACTTGTCGGTGAGCAGGCCCTGAGCGAGCGGCGTGAAGGCGATGGCCCCCATGCCCGCCGTGCGAAGCGAGTCGGTGAGGCCGTCCTCGACCCAGCGGTTGAGGATCGAGTAGGAGGGCTGGTGGATGATCAGCGGCGTCCCGAGGCTCTTCGCGACGGCTACCGCCTCCTCCGTGCGCTCTGCGCTGTACGAGGAGATGCCCACGTAGAGCGCCTTGCCCTGCCGGACGAGGGTGTCGAGCGCCCCGATGGTCTCCTCGATCGGCGTCACGGGATCGGCGCGGTGCGAGTAGAAGATGTCGACGTAGTCGACGCTCATGCGCGTCAGCGACTGCTCAGCACTCGCGATGAGGTACTTGCGCGAACCGTAGTTGCCGTACGGCCCCGGCCACATGTCGTAACCGGCCTTGGACGAGAGGATGAGCTCATCCCGGTAGGGGGCGAAATCCTCCCGCATCATCCGACCGAAGTTGACCTCCGCCGAGCCGAACGGCGGGCCGTAGTTGTTGGCCAGGTCGAAATGGGTGACGCCCCGGTCGAAGGCGTGCCGGAGCAGAGTACGCTGGTTGTCGAAGGGGATGTTGTCCCCGAAGTTCCACCAGAGTCCCAGCGAGATCGCCGGCAGATACAGGCCGCTCGAGCCGACCTGTCGGAAAGCCCCCGCATCGTAGCGGGAGGACGCCGCCTGATAGGGGCGGTGGGTGTCGCCATTGCGCGACGAGGGGAAACGGTCGGCATAGTCGGTCATCACCCCAGGCTAGCGATGCCGGACACCCGAAACGTCGGCGAAACGACCGACACTTACTCTTGCTCGACCGAAGACGCACATCGAAGGAGAACATATGGCGCGACTGAGTGCATTGCCGTCCGAGGGTGGTTCCTGGACCGCGCTCCTCGAACGCGAGGACATCGTCCTCATCGGAGGCATGCTGCATCTGCGCCATGACAACGCCACCCCCGAGCAGGCCCGCATCGCCGACCTGCTACTGATCGCCGATTCGCTGTCGGATGCCGGCATCCCGCATCTGCTCATCCGTCACTCGGGCTCCGTGCCGGGTCTCGTCGTCGATCTCGCACACCGCGATCGCGCCCTGACCGCCCTCGCGGACCAGGCTGTGACCGAGCCGCTCTACGCGAAGGCGAAGGGCGGCACCCCCGTGCCGTTCGGCGAGCTGCGCCTCCGTGCCTCCGGCCCCGCCTCGATGCGCGTGTTCCGTCCCCGCGTCGCCGGTGAGCTCCGCTACGGCGCCGGCAACGGCGTCCGCGTCGAGTTCTGGCGCTTCGGAGAGGAGCTCATCGAGGCACCGCACGCCAACGACCTGACTCGTCGCGCGTTCGCCGCGGAGGACATCGAACCCGCGACGGTCGAGCGGTACGGCCGCACCTGGCAGACCGTCCAGGGCATGTTCGACCCGCACCCGAGCGAGATCACCCACGAGATCGACATGGTCTTCTCCTGGGTGGACGGCTCCTCCTCCGAGTTCCAGCGCCAGCGCGCCGCACAACTCTCCGAGTACGTCGTGGGCGACGGCGATGACGGCCCGGCGCGCTTCCGTCACGTCGACGAGCTGCGCTACGCCCTCCGAAGCGTTCACATGTACGCGCCGTGGGTGCGACGCATCTTCATCGCCACCGACTCCCCCGCCCCCGCGTGGCTGCTCGATCACCCGAAGGTCACGATCGTCCGGAGCGAGGAGTTCTTCGAGGACACCTCGGTGCTGCCGACGCACAATTCGCACGCCGTCGAAGCGCAGCTCCACCGCATCGAGGGCTTGTCGGAGCACTTCCTCTATTCGAACGACGACATGTTCTTCGGCCGGCCGCTGTCCCCCGAGCTGTTCTTCTCCCCCGCGGGCGTCTCCTCGTTCGTGGAGTGCGAGGTCCGTATCGGCACCGGTCCCCGTCGCGTAGCGCGGAGCGGGCACGACAACGCGCTGCGCCACAACCGCGAGCTTCTCCGGGAGCGCTTCGGCCGGACGATCGTCCGCGACCTCGAGCACTGCGCGGCGCCGCTGCGTAAGAGCGTCATGTTCGAGCTGGAGCAGGAGTTCCCCGAGGAGATCCGCCGGACCGCGGCATCCCGCTTCCGCTCCGCGACCGACGTTTCGGTGACCAACTGCCTGTACCACTACTACGCGCAGTTCACGGGCCGCGCGATCGCGTCGACCGCGCCGCGGGTGCGGTACTTCCAGACGACACAGGCCGCGTCGCTCCGACGCATGGAGCGCCTCGCCGAGCGCGGCGACGTCGACATGTTCTGCCTCAACGACGGCGGCGACCTCGAGGTGCCCGAAGCCGTGCGCGTGCGCGCGGTGACCGGCCTTCTCGAGCGTCTCTTCCCGGTCCGCGCGCCGTGGGAGAACCCCGCCGTCAGTGCAGCGCCGGCACGCCCGATCGAGCTGCACGCGTGACGGAGCCGGCGACGCCTGCATTGCGCAGGCGTCGCTGAGCTTCTTCCGCATCGATGTACTCGAGCGGACGCGGCACGTCGATCGGCACGACCGAGTGCACGACCGTGTCGTCGTAGACGTGCACGAGGTTGTACGCCTGGGCACCGTCCTGCGGACGCGTACCGCCCACGGGAACCGTGAGGTCCTGGGCGTAGCAGGTCGATGAGGCGACGGAGACGGGGATGCCCGCGAACGTCGCGAACGTCGAGTAGTGCAGGTGACCCGCGATGATGCCTCTCACATCTGTGCCGCGGACGACGTCCGCGAGGCGACGCTGATCCCGCAGTTCGACGCTCGCCGCCAGCGGCAGCACACTCGGCACCGGCGGGTGGTGCATCGCGAGGACGGTTCCGAGAGGAGCCGGCGTCGCCAGCACACTGCTCAGCCAGTCCAGCTGGGCAGCCGAGAGCTCGCCGTGGTGGTGGCCGGGGACGCTCGTGTCGAGGGTCACGATGCGCAGGCCATCGAGCTCGTCGACTCGGTCGTACGGTGCGCTCGGATCCGCGGGGGTCTGGTCGAGCAGGTGCTCGCGGAACGCCCCGCGGTCGTCGTGGTTGCCCATGACCCAGAGCAGCCGCGCGCCGAGTCGCTCGGCGAAGGGCTCGACAAGGGCGCGGATCGCGTCGTATGCAGCGGCTTCACCGAGATCCACGAGGTCTCCCGTGAAGACGATGGCGTCCGGGGCGACGCCGCTCGATTCGATGGCATCGAGGGCGGCGGTCAACGACGCTTCGCCGTCGACGCTGTCGAAGAGACGGGGTCCTGGACCGCGCAGATGCGTGTCACTCAGGTGGAGCAGGATCCGTTCGGCGGCCGGGTGTTCGGCGCGGCGCATGGTTGCTTCTTCCGTCAGTGCGAGGGTTCGGGTGCCCCCGTCTTGCTCCGAAATGTTACCGGCGTGTTTCGGGAACGGGTGATGAACGACTCACGAAATCGCTGAAAACGGCAACGTGAGGCGGAGTTGTCGCGGTGGGTTCGCGAGGAGATGACGGATGCAGAGGGCCGAATCGCGGCATCCGCCCCTTGCGACGCGTCATCCCCATGCGAAGCTCCGCGTGCCCGCTGTGTCGGCGGGATGCCGCGGGCTCAGACGCGCGCGATGCGAACGAAGTCCTCGATCGTGAGCTCTTCACCGCGGGCGGTCGGGGCGACCCCGGCACGCTCGAGGATGTCGCTCGCGGCAGCCGACGAGCCGCCGAGCACGGTGGACAGCGCCTGGCGGAGCATCTTGCGGCGCTGCTGGAACGCGGCGTCGACGATGGCGAAGGTGCGGAGGCGTTCCGCTTCGGTGCCGCGGGGCTGACCGTCCCGCTGGAATCCGACGAGCACACTGTCGACGTTGGGGACGGGCCAGAAGACCTGCCGGGAGACGGTGCCGGTCAGTCGCCACGCGCCGTACCACGCGGCCTTGACGCTCGGGGAGCCGTAGATCTTCGAGCCCGACGGGGCCGCCAGACGTTCGCCGACCTCGGCCTGGACCATGACCACGCCGCGCTGGATCGACGGGAAGTGCTCCATGAAGTGCAGCAGCACGGGGACGCTGACGTTGTACGGCAGATTCGCGACGAGGACATCGGGGTCGCCGGGGAGCGCCGTGACGCGCAGGGCGTCTTCAGCGACGACGGTGAGCACGCCGTCGGGCACGCCGTGCGCGGCAGCCGTCGTGGGCAGCCTCTCGGCGAGACGGTGATCGATCTCGACCGCGGTGACGGGTGCGCCCGTCTCGAGGATCGCCAGGGTGAGCGAGCCGAGGCCCGGACCGACCTCCACGACACGATCGGCCGCGGTCACACGCGCGGCCGCGACGATCTTCCGGACCGTGTTCGCGTCGACGACGAAGTTCTGCCCGAGCTTCTTGGTCGGAGTGACATCGAGGTCGGCAGCGAGAGCGCGGATCTCGGAGGCTCCGAGGAGGGTGACGGGCATGGGCTCCAGCCTAGTTGCCGGGCCTCGCGCCGCCGGTCCGGGGACGATGGGCGTATGTCGGACGGATGGGTGATCGTGGCGAGTGTTGCCGGTCGGTCACGCACGCCCTGTCCGATGCACTGCCGGCGACTCAGCCGCCCTCGCCACCCGGGTCGATGGGAGCGCCGTCCCCGTCCTTCGGGAGGTCGCCGCGTTCGACGGGGCCGCCGCGATCGTAGCGTCTCTGCACCTCGGCGAACATCCGATCGACCTCCGCGACGGTCGGAGCCCGCAGGCCCGCGGCGGCCTCTCTCAGGTCCTCCCGAGGGGCGCCGAAGCCGTCACCGCCGACGACGAGCACCGTGCGGCCGTCGCCGACGACGGCGTACTCGTCGATCACCCCGGACGACCGGTGCCACGTCGCCCCGTCGCGGACGCACGTGGCTTCGCCGCCGCCCCACAGCTGCTGAGCGGCACAGGCGGCGGCATCCATCTCCACCGGATCAGTGCGCACGGTGACCATATCGCCGGTACCGGGCTTCGCCCACGTCGCGGTCATGCCGCCCTCGTCCGTCTCGTTCACAGACTGCGGCGCCAGGTCGTATCCCTCGATCGTCGTCGTCACCACGAGCGCGGGGTCGACACCGAGGTGCGAGACCCGCTCGGTGATCTCGGCGGTCGTGGCCGCAGCCGCCGTCGCGCACCCCGAGAGTGCGATCGCCAGGACGACCGCGGGCAGGGCGAGCAGCAGGCGACGAGGCATGCGGCTCACCCTAGCCGTCGCCTCCTCAGCTGCGCGCCGCCTCCGCCGCCGCGGGCAGCGCGTCGACGATGCGGGCGATCGCCGCATCGTCGTGGGCCGCCGTGACGAACCATGCCTCGAACGCCGATGGCGGCAGGGAGACGCCGGCCCCGAGCATCGCGTGGAAGAAGCGCCCATACGCGTCGGCATCCTGCGAGGTCGCGGTCGCGTAGTCGGGCACGCCACCGACGACACTCTCGCCGAAGAAGATGCTGAACAGCGTCCCCGCCCACTGCACGACGTGCGGCACCCCGGCATCCGTCAGAGCAGCGGATGCCTCCGCTGCGACGGTGTGCGCAACGGAGTCGAGCGTCCGGTACACCGCCTCGTCGGCATGCGTGAGGGTCGCGAGACCCGCGGCCACGGCGACCGGGTTCCCCGACAGCGTGCCGGCCTGATAGACGGGGCCGGTCGGGGCGAGGAGGTCCATGATCTCGGCGCGACCGGCGACGGCGGCGACGGGGAGCCCGCCGCCGATGACCTTGCCGAACGCGATGAGATCGGGCACCACGTGTTCGCCGGCGGCATCCAGCACACCGGCGTAGCCCGACCGCGAGGAGCGGAAGCCGGTGAGGACCTCATCGCTGATGAGAAGTGCACCGTTGCGGTGCGCGATGTCGGACAGGAACGCGGTGAAGCCCGGGGCAGGCGGCACGACGCCCATGTTCGCTCCGGCGGCTTCGGTGATGATCGCGGCGATCTTGCCCTCGTGGGCGCGGAACAGCTCCTCGACGGCGGCGCGGTCGTTGTACCCGATGACGAGCGTCTGCGCGGCGATCGGGGCGGGCACACCGGCCGACCCGGGCAGGGCGAGCGTCGCAAGCCCCGATCCGGCCTGAGCCAGCAGGCCGTCGGAGTGGCCGTGGTAGTGCCCGGCGAATTTCACGAGCAGGTCGCGCCCGGTGGCCGCGCGCGCGAGGCGGATCGCGGTCATCGTCGCCTCCGTGCCGGTGGAGACGAGACGGATCTTCTCGGCAGCCGGAACCCGCGAGCGGATCTCCTCGGCGAGCTCGGTCTCGGCCGCCGTCGGCGCGCCGAACGAGAGCCCGCGGCGGGCTGCCTCGACGACCGCCTCGATCACGGCGGGGTGCGAGTGTCCGAGAAGGGCGGGGCCCCAGCTGGCGACGAGGTCGACGTAGTCGCGGCCATCGGCATCCGTCACATAGGCACCTTGCGCGGACACCATGAACCGCGGCGTCCCGCCGACGGACCCGTAGGCCCGGACCGGCGAATCGACACCCCCGGGGATCACTCCACGGGCACGGTCGAACAGCTCCTGATTGCGGCTCATGCGAGTTCCTTCCCGGCGCGCAGCCAGTGCGCGACCTCGACGGCCCAATAGGTGAGGATGACGTCGGCTCCCGCACGGCGGATGCCGAGGAGGCTCTCGCCGATTGCGCGCTCCCGGTCGATGAGGCCGGCCGCGGCGGCGTGCTCGATCATCGCGTACTCCCCCGACACCTGATACGCCCACACCGGCACGTTCGAGCGGTCCGAGACGCGGGCGAGCACGTCGAGGTAGGGCATGGCGGGCTTCACCATGACGACGTCGGCGCCCTCGGCGATGTCGACGAGGGCCTCTTCGACGCCCTCGCGCGCGTTCGCCGGATCCATCTGGTACGTCCGGCGATCGCCCTGCAGGGTCGACTCGACCGCGTCGCGGAAGGGGCCGTAGAAGGCGGAGGCGTACTTGGCCGAGTAGGCGAGGATCGCGACGTGCGCGAACCCGGCGGCATCCAGCCCCGCGCGGACCGCGGCGACCTGGCCGTCCATCATTCCGGACAGTCCCAGCACGTCTGCGCCGGCGCGGGCCTGCGCGACGCCCATCTCGGCGTAGACCTCAAGGGTCGCGTCGTTGTCGACCGAGCCGTCAGCGGCGAGCAGACCGCAGTGGCCGTGATCGGTGAACTCGTCGAGGCAGAGATCCGCCTGGACTGTGAGGCGTCCTGCAGCGGCGCGAGCGGCGACCGCGATCGCACGGTTGAGGATGCCGTCGGGGTCGGTCGCGCCGCTGCCGACCGCGTCGCGGACCGCGGGCACGCCGAAGATCATGATCCCGCCGATGCCCGCCGCGGCCGCCTCGTCGACGACGTCGGCGATCGCGTCGAGCGGATGCTGCGACACCCCCGGCATGCTCGCGATGGGCTGCGAGGAGGTGATGCCCTCCTTCACGAACACCGGCAGCACGAGCTGCGAGGGGACGAGGTGGTGCTCGGCGGCCAGGCGACGGAGCGCGGGCGTGCCGCGCAGGCGGCGGAGGCGGCGAGTGGGGAACGAGGTCATGAGGACTTCTCCAGGGGAACGCGGGCGTCGAGCTCGGCGATCAGCGCGTCGATGCTCTGGCTCTGGGCGGTGTGCCCGACGGTGAAACCGAGGGCGGAGGCGTCGCGGGTCGTGCCGGGACCGATCGAGGCGACGAGGGTGGATGCCGGGAGGGTCCCGACCTGCCGGCGGAGCTCGCGCCCCACGCTCAGCGATGTGAGGAGCACGACGCCGATGTCGCCGGACCCGAGGTCCTCGGCGACAGCGGGATCGAGGTCGACACCCACGGTGCGGTAGGCGATGCAGACGTCGACGGCGAACCCGCGGACCTCGAGCTCGTCGCTCACGACGGCCTGAGCGAGATCGCTCCGGACGACGAGAGCTCGGCCGGTCGCGGCGGGCAGACGGTCAGCGCACCACTGAGCGGCCAGTGCCGTCGCCGACGACGCTCCGGCCGGGACGAAGTCGACGTCCCACCCCGCGTCGGCGACAGCTCGGGCGGTCGCGCGGCCGACAGCGGCGATGCGGGTGGTGGCAGGGATCGCGACGTCGTGCTGACGGAGCTGCTCGACGCTCGCGGCGCTCGTGACGAACAGCCACGCATACGCACCGTCGGCGAGGGCAGCGAACGCACGGTCGCGCGCCGCGGTGTCGCGCGGCGGCGCAGAAGAGATGAGTGGCGCGAGGACCGCCTCGGCGCCGCGGGAGTTCAGATCGGCGCGCACGCGTTCACCCCAGGCCCCGGCGCGGGGCACGAGGACTCGGGCGCCGCGCAAGCCGCCGCCGGTCATCGCGACGACCCGGCGAGGTCGGCGAGGTCGGCGGCACCACCCTCGAGGAGCTCGGCGACGACGTCGGCCGCAGCGGCATCGACGTCGACGTGCACGTCGAGCTGGCGGGACGCACCGACGGAACGCCCACCGTCTTCGGCGTAGACCTGCGCCACCAGGGTGACGACGTCGCCGTGACGCTCGGCGTCGATTGCGACGGGCGCGGCGCAGCCCGCTTCGAGGCGTCGGAGGACGGCCCGCTCGAGGTTCGCGGCGAGGGCCGTGTCGGCGTCCTCGATGAGGCGGACGGCGGCGGCGACCTCGGCGTCCCCGTCGCGCACCTCGACGGCCAGCGCGCCCTGCGCAGCGGAGGTGGGCCAGTCGAGCACCTGTGTGATCTCCGCGTCGCGCCCGATGCGGCGGAGTCCCGCTTCAGCGAGCACGATCGCGTCGTACTGCCCGTCGGCGACCTTCCGGAGCCGGCTGTCGACGTTGCCGCGGATGCCCTCGACGACCAGATCCGGTCGACGCGCGAGCACCTGCGCGACGCGGCGAGGCGACCCGGTGCCGACGCGCGCGCCCGAGGGCAGCTCGTCGAGCGTCAGCCCGTCGCGCGAGTGCAGGATGTCGCGCTGCGAGGCGCGAACAGGCACAGCCCCGACGACGATCCCCTCGAACGGAGCCGTCGGCAGATCCTTCATCGAGTGCACGAGGAAGTCGCACTCGTTCCGCAGCAACGCGTCCCGGAGCGCCGTGGCGAACACGCCCGTCCCGCCCATCTGCGCGAGGGGACCGGTGAGGACGTCGCCGTCGCTCGTGATCGGAACGAGTTCGACCTCCCGTCCGGATGCCGCGGCCACGGCATCCGCCACGTGCTGCGACTGGGTCGTCGCCAGCAGGCTCGCCCGGGTCCCGAGGCGCAAGACGGTCACGGTGCGACGCCCGAGAGCGCCGGCTGGAAGCCGAGACGCTTGTTCTCGCAGCAGCCGGGGCGACACACGTCGTACCAGGGACCCAGGTCGGTCACGGCGGGGCGGTCGGCTGCGGGCGTGCCCTTCAGCCGCTCCTCGACGAGGTCGACGAGGCCGGCGACATACGTCGGGTGCGTGCTGGGGGTCGCGGTGCGGACGGCGATGAGGCCGAGCTCCTCCGCGGTCTCCATGGCCTCGGTGTCGAGGTCCCACATGACCTCCATGTGGTCGCTCACGAACCCGAGCGGCACGATGAGGACGGCCTTGCGCCCCTGACCGGGGAGGTCCTGCATCGCGTCGTTGATGTCGGGCTCCAGCCACGGCACCTGCGGCGGGCCGGAGCGGCTCTGGAAGACGAGTTGCCACGCGCCGGGGAAGCCCAGACGCGACACGATCTCCTCGCCGACGGCGAGGTGCTGTGCGACGTACGCGCCGCCCGGTCCGAAGCCGCGCTCCGGCGGGCCCGAACGGTCGGCATCGGAGGTGGGGATCGAGTGCGTCGAGAAGAGGATCTCGACCTCGTTCGCAAGGTCGGTGATGCCGCGCTCAGCGAGCTCGGCGATGCCCGCGCGGATGCCGTCGACGAACGGCGCCACGAAGCCCGGGTGGTCGAAGAACTGCCGCACCTTGTCGATCTGGATGTCGCTCTGGTGACCGGTGGCCTCGACGGCGTCCGCGAGGTCTTCGCGGTACTGGCGGCATGACGAGTACGAGCTGTACGCGCTCGTCGCGATTGCGAGGAGCTTCGTGCGGCCGTCGGCATGGGCGGCGTCGATCGCGTCGGTGACGTACGGCATCCAGTTGCGGTTGCCCCAGTAGACGGGCAACTCGAGTCCCCGCGACGCGAGTTCGGCGTCGAGTGCCGCCTTCAGCTCGCGGTTGTGCTCGTTGATGGGCGACACCCCGCCGAAGTGACGGTAGTGGTGGGCGACTTCTTCCAGTCGCTCATCGGGGATGCCGCGACCCGACGTGACGTTGCGGAGGAACGGGATGACGTCGTCCTGGCCCTCGGGGCCGCCGAAGCCGAGGAGCAGGATGCCGTCATAGGCGACGGGGATCGTGGAATGCGGATCCCCCGCCTTCGCTCCCTCGGTCGCGTTCGGGATGACAGCGCCCTCGGCGACGACCGTGCGCGTCGCACGCGGCGGCTTGGGACGGAACTCCGCGTTCGCGGATCCGATGTTCTCTGCACTCACGACAGCACCTCCGCCAGTTCGTCGATCTCGATCCGTCGTCCCGTGTAGAACGGAACCTCCTCGCGAACGTGGCGACGGGCATCCGTCGCACGGAGCTCGCGCATCATGTCCACGAGGCTGATGGGGTCGTCGCTCTCGAGGGGCAGCAGCCACTCGTAGTCGCTGAGGCCGAACGTCGACACCGTGTTCGCGACGACGTCGCGGAAGACGGCGCCCTTGCGGCCGTGCTCGGCGAGCATGCGCGAGCGGTCCTCCTCGGGGAGCAGGTACCACTCGTAGCTCCGGACGAACGGGTACAGGCAGAGCCACCCGCGGGCGTGCTCGCCGCGGAGGTAACCGGGCACGTGACGCTTGTTGAACTCCGCCTCGCGGTGCACTCCCATCGCGCTCCAGACGTTGACGAAGGACGCGAGCGCCGCGGTCCGACGCAGCTGGCGGAGCGCCTTCTGCAGAGCGGCGGGGTCTTCGCCGTGAAGCCAGATCATGAGGTCGGCCTCGGCACGCATGCCGGTCACGTCGTAGAACCCGCGGAGCGTGACACCGTCGGCGGCGAACCCGCCGACGACATCCCGAACGGCGTCCAGGTCTGCCGGTGACGGCGTTCCGATGCGCGGCCGGGGACCCGCCAGGATCGCGAACAGGGTGTAGCCGAGGCCGGGGACAGTCTCGTCAGCGGACATGACGTGCTCCTTCGGAGGGGGTCGAATGGGAGAGAAGATCAGAGGCGAGTGCACGCGCGTGCGGCACGACCGAGGCGAGGCCGGTCCCTGCCGCGACGGCTCCCGCGAGTCGGATGCCGCGCGTCGCCGCAGCCTCTGCGACCGCCGCACGGACGGGCGGGGTAGCCACGGCGTCGGGCCACGTGACGGGGACGACGCGACGGACGTCGGCCGGCGAGACCCGCACCCCGGTGAGGGTGCGGACGGCGGTCGCGACACCGACGGCATCCGTCAGTTCATCGTGACGCCCTGCGTGCGCGGACAGGCGGACGAGGTGCGTGCCGGCGGGGAGGGCGGCGGACGCCCACTCCCATTTCGCGTCGACGTGTGTGAGGGCTTTCGCGGCGCTGTCGACGTCGGGGGCGGCGATGACGCCCGAGCCGATCGGGAAGGCGTCGAGGCCGTCGGCGACGATCTCGGTGACGACCACACCGACGGGCGGGGCGGCGGGGACCTCGACGTACAGAAGCTGCGCGGCTGCGGTCGGTCCCGTCGCGATGACGACAGCGGCGGCCGACAACGTCTCGTCGTCGAGCTGGACGCTCGTGCCGGTCACCGCGCGGACGGGGGTGCCGGTGCGGATGACGGCGCCGGCACGGAGCGCGGCCGCTTCGAGTTCGGCCGCCAAACGCCACAGTCCGCCCTCGACACCGCGGACCGCGGAGCCGGCGCGGACCGCGGGAGCCAAGGCGGCGACAGCGTCGGTCAACGAACCGAGCGCCTGAGCCTTCTCCCAGAGCACGGGATGGAGCGCGGACAGGCGCACGGAGTCGGCACTCTGCGAATAGACGCTCCGGCACAACGGCTCGACGAGGCGGGCGGTGACCCGCGGTCCGAAGCGGGTCGTCGCCAGCTCGGCGAGCGAAGGCTCCTCCCCCGCGGACAGGGGAAGGAGGCGCTCCTGCGCTGCGCGCCGGGCGCCACCGCGGCCGAGGATGCGGACGACGTCGGGAGCGAGCGGGTCGGCGGGCATGCCGACGAGCGCCCGACGAGGCAGCGGCGCGCGGCCCACGCGACCGGACCGGCGACGGAAGGCGACGTGCGCCCCGGCGGGCGCGGGTTCGACGAGCTGGACGGGCAGTCGCGCGTCGGCGACGAGGTCGGCCACACCCGTCGTCCGCGTGGCGAAGGACTCGGCGCCGAGGTCGGCGTCGAGGCCGGCGACCGCGCCGCGGCGCAGCATCCCACCGGCGTACTCCGACGCCTCGACGAGGACGATGTCGCGACCCGCGCGGGCCAGCTCCCAGGCGATCGTGAGACCGGCGATGCCGCCGCCCACGATCACGACGTCGTGGCTCACGGTGCACGCCATTCGTGAACGGTGCGGACCACCGCCGAGAGCGCGTCGGGGTCCGTCTCCATGGGAACGCCGTGGCCGAGGTTGAAGACGTGCGCGCGGGCGGCGAGCCCGTCCTCGAGGATCCGCTCGACCTCGGCGGTCCGCACCTCCTCGGGCGCGAACAGGATCGCCGGGTCGAGGTTGCCCTGCAGGGTCAGGTCACGGCCGATACGGCTGCGCGCGTCGGCGAGACGGACGCGGTAGTCGACACCGAGCGCATCGATGTCGGGCGTCGCCATGTCGGCCAGAATCTCGCCCGTACCCACGCCGAAGTGCACGAGCGGCAGACGGTCGACGCCCTCGGGAAGCGGCAGCGACCGCGCATGGTCGAGCGCGGCGACGGATGCCGGGAGCACCGACGCGCGGTAGTCGTCGGGGTTCAGCCCGCCCGCCCACGAATCGAACAGCTGACCGGCGCTCGCGCCCGCCTCGATCTGCAGGGCGAGGAAGCGACCGGTGACCTCGGCGAGCCACATCGTGAGGTCGCGCCAGGCGGCGGGGTCCTCGTGGATGAGGCGCCGCGCAGCGAGGTGGTCCTTGGAGGGCCCGCCCTCGACGAGGTAGGCCGCGAGAGTGAAGGGGGCGCCGGCGAAGCCGATGAGCGGCAGCGGTTCACCGCGTTCCTCCGACTGATCGGCGAGCATCGCGGTGGTTCGGCCCACGGCATCCGCAATCGCCTCACCGCGCTCGGTCACGAGGGCCGGGTCGATGGCGACGGTGCGCGCGATGTCGGCGGCGGTCCGCAGCGGCTGCGAGAACACCGGACCGCGGCCGGCCGCGATCTCGACGTCGATGTCCAGGAGGGCCAGCGGCACGATGATGTCGCTGAAGAAGATCGCCGCGTCGACGCCGTGGCGGCGGACCGGCTGCATCGTGATCTCGCTCGCGAGAGCGGGATCGAGGCACGCCTCGAGCATGGTGCCCTGCGAGCGGAGCGCGCGGTACTCCGGCAACGAACGACCCGCCTGACGCATGAACCAGACGGGGGTGATGTCGGGGCGATCGCCCAGGAGAGCACGGACGAGTCTGGACTCGCGTGTGCGCGCTGCGACGAGAGGGTGGCTGAGGCCGGGAATGATGAACTCCTCGAATCGGTTAATCGATATACTAGTCGCGATCCAAGGGGGTTCTCCGCACCGTGCTCGTCTGCCTGACCGCGCATCAGCGCTCCACGCCGTTCGATTCTCTCGAGCGGCTCTCGACGGTCGGCGACGACCTCGCTGAGCGGCTTTCCGCAGTGCACGATTCGGTCCGCGGGGCTGTCGTCCTCGCCACCTGCAATCGGTTCGAGGCGTACTTCGACCTCGCCGAGGACCCCGATCTCGCCTCCCCCGTCCCGGCGATGGATGCCGCCATGGAGGCGATCGCGGGAGCCGCCGACATGGACTACCGCTCGCTCCGCGAGAACGTCGACTTCGCCCACGGCAACCAGGTCGCCCACCACCTCTTCACGGTCGCCTCCGGTCTCGACTCCGTCGCCGTCGGCGAAGACGAGATCGCCGGTCAAGTGCGCCGTGCTCTCGAAGCAGCACGCGGTCGTGGTCTGACGACCGCGTCGCTCGAGCACCTCTTCCAGCGCGCGACCGAAACCTCCCGCGCCGTGAAGAACACGACGCGCCTCGGCGAGTCCGGCCGCTCTCTCGTGCGGTTGGCCGTCGACCTGGTGAGTTCCCGCGTCGACTGGTCGACCGCCCGCGTGCTCCTCGTCGGCACCGGTCGTTACGCCGCAGCAGCCCTCGCCGCCCTTCGAGCGGTGGGAGCCGCCGATATCCGCGTGCACTCCCGCTCGGGGCGGCAGCGCTTCGCCAACCGGGAGCACCTCGTGCACGTCAGCGCCGAGGACTACGCCGCGGAGGCCGCCGCCGCCGACATCGTCGTCACCTGCACGGCGACGACCGACACGTTCGCCCTCGATGCCTTCTCACACGCGACCGCACGGGCCGGCAGCACGAAGGCGCAGGTGGTCATCGACCTCGGTCTTCCCCGCAACGTCGACCCGGAGATTGCGCTCCTGCCCGGCGTCGAGCTCCTCGATCTCGAGACGATCCGCCTCCACGCCCCCGTCGACGAAGCCGAAACCGTCGGTCAGGCGCGCGAGATCGTCCAGGCCGCGGCCCAGCGGCACGCTGCCGCCCGGCGCGTGCACGAGGTCGCTCCGTCGGTCGTCGACCTTCGCGGGTTCGTCCACGGCGTCCTCGACGAGGAACTCACCCGCGCCCGCCGCCGCGGCGACTCCCCCGAGGTCGAAACCGCTCTCCGCCACTTCTCCGGCGTCCTCCTCCACCAGCTCATCGCCCGCGGGCACACGCTCGCCTCGGCGGGTGCGGGCAGCGAGTGGGCGGATGCCATCCGCACGATGCTGCCGGGTGCGGGCGAGGGCGTCTCTCCGGACCGAGGCGAGCAGCCGTGAGCCCGAGCGTCACGCTGAAGGACATCGCGCGCGCCGCAGGCGTGTCGACGGCGGCCATCAGCCAGGCGCTCAACGACCGCGGCAGCATGCGACCCGAGACGCGCGAGCGCATCAAGGCGATCGCCGCCGAACTCGGCTACGTGCCCAACCGCCACGCAGCCGCCCTCCGGAGCGGGCGGACCATGACGGTCGGCTTCGTCATGGTCGACGACCCCGAGAGCGACCGGCGCGGCGAGCTGCAGCGGGCGCGCAAGCTCATCTCCCTCGTCCGGGCATCCGCGGCGCACGGTTTCACCGTCACCGTCCTCTCCGACTCCAACCCCGACCTCATCTCGGGAACGACCCTCGACGCCCTCTATGTGCCCGACGCGCGGGGGAATCAGCCCCTCCTGCACGCGGCCATCGCCCGCGGCATCCCGATCGTCGCCGACGACCAGTTCGTCGACGGCTCCCGCGGCCTCAGCATCCGCACCGGTTACGACGCCGCGGTCCGGGCAGGCCTCGACGAGCTCGAACGCTCCGGAGCGCAGCGCATCGTCTTCCTCACGGAGGAGGGCCGCGCGCCCCGCGACGAGATCGGCCGGGCCGCGTACGAGATCTGGAGCTCGGTCCGCGGACGCGAACCCCTGATCGAGACCGTCGACGCCTCCCGGCGGACGCTCCCGCGCCTGCTCACCGACGCCGTCGCCGCCGGGGCGGACGCGATCTTCGCGGGGGCCGAGGACGGCCCGGACGTCTACCTGCAGCTCGAGGAGATGCGTCTCGTCATCCCCCGCGACGTTCAGCTCGTCGCCCTCTGCACGACCGACTGCGCCGTCAACCGCCGACTCGGCGTGACGCACGTCTGCATCCGCCCCGACCTCGCCGCCGAGGCCCTGTTCGAGACGTTGCCCGCAGCGCTCCTCGACGACGGCCCCCGTGTCGTCGACCTGCCGTGGGAGCTCATCCCCGGCTCCACGACGCGCCCGCCGCTGACGATCTCCTCGCCGCGGACGACCCGCGCGCGCAGAGGTCAGTCGCTGAAGGCGCCGTAGACCTCGAGCGTGTTCGCCGCGAGCTGCGCGCAGAGGTCCTCGAGGGGGATGCCGAGCTCGGCCGCCATGAACCGGACCGTGACCGGCACCAGGTACGGCGCGTTGGGACGACCTCGGTGCGGCGTCGGCGTGAGGAAGGGCGCGTCGGTCTCGACGAGGATCCGCTCCCGCGGCGTCACCGCCAGAGCATCACGGAGATTCTGCGCGTTCTTGAACGTGACGTTGCCCGCGAAACTGAGCCAGTAGCCGCGCTCGGCGCTGTACCTGGCCATGTCGGCGTCGCCCGAGAAGCAGTGGAAGACCGTGCGCTCCGGGGCGCCGACACGCTCGAGGGTCTCGAGCACGGCGTCGTGCGCGTCGCGGTCGTGGATCTGCATCGCGATGCCGCGGCGCTTCGCGATGTCGATGTGCGCCTCGAAGCTCTCCACCTGAGCGGGGATGCCGCCCTCGTCCGTCCGGAAGAAGTCGAGACCGGTCTCCCCCACCGCCCGCACGCGGGGCTCCGCGGCGAGCTCGTCGATGACGGCGATCGCCTCGTCGAGACGCCCGGCTGCTTTGTAGGCCGGCGCTTCGTTCGGGTGGATCGCGACGGCAGCCAGCACCGCAGGGTGGGATGCCGCGGCCCACGCGGACCAGCGCGAGGAGTCGATGTCGCCGCCGGCCTGCACCACGCCGATCACCCCGACCTCGGCTGCTCGGGCGAGCTGCTCGTCGAGACCGCGCGGCTCGTCGCCGTCCTCGATCTCGAGGTGCGCGTGGTTGTCGTAGACAGCGACGGGCAACGGCTCGGGCGCATCCGGCCAGCGGACATCCCGCGCGGACTGCTCGCGCTGGCGGACGTAGCCGCTCGGGTCGGCGGGGCTGGTCGTCATGCGGTCTGCTCGACGCGCGGGAAGAGCGGCGCAAGCGTGCCGACCCGGCTCCCGGCGGGGAGCTGACCCCACGTGCCCGCCTCGCGGAGCGGCTGCGCGGTGAGCTCACCGGGAGCGCCGAGAGCATCCCAGAGCGTCGCGGTCGACTTCGGCATGACCGGCGAAAGGAGGACAGCGAGGGCGCGGAGGCCCTCCGCCGCCGTGTACAGGACGGTCGAGAGCCGTTCGCGGTTCGCGTCATCCTTGGCGAGCGCCCACGGCTCGTTCTCGGTGATGTAGCCGTTCAGCTCGTCGACGATCCGCCAGATCGCGGCGATGGCCTCGTCGGGACGGAAGGCGGTCATCGCGGCATCCGCTGCCGTCGCGGCATCCGCCACCGTCCGCTGCACGCGGAGGTCGATGTCGGTGGGCTCGCCGGCGGCCGGCACGACGCCGTCGAAGTAGCGCCCGATCATCGCGACCGTGCGAGAGGCGAGGTTGCCGAAACCGTTGGCGAGCTCGGCCTGGTAGCGCGCGGAGAGGTCCTCCCACGAGAACGAACCGTCCTGGCCGAAGGCGATCGCCGACAGGAAGTAGAACCGATACGCATCGGAGCCGAAAACGTCGGTGATCTCGGTGGGAGCGATGCCGGTGAGCTTCGACTTCGACATCTTCTCACCGCCGACGAGCAGCCACCCGTGGGCGAAGATGCCCTTCGGCACCTCGAGTCCGGCCGCCATCAGCATCGCGGGCCAAATGACGGCGTGGAAACGGAGGATGTCCTTGCCGACCACGTGGTACGCCGGCCAGCGACGCTCGAACTCGGCCGGATCGTCACCGTATCCGACGGCCGTCGCGTAGTTGAGAAGCGCGTCCACCCAGACGTAGATGACGTGCGAGTCATCCCACGGCACGCGGATGCCCCAGTCGAACGCGGACCGCGAGATCGAGAGGTCTTTCAGACCCGAGCGCACGAAGGAGACGACCTCGTTGCGCGCGGAGTCGGGACGGACGAAGTCGGGCTGGGTCTTGTACAGCTCGAGCAGCCGATCCTGGAACTCGCTGAGCTTGAAGAAGTAGTTCTTCTCCTGCAGCAGTTCGAGCGGCTTCGAGTGGATGGCGCAGACCTTCAGACCCTCGAACGGTCCGGTGCCGTCAACGATTTCGGCTTCGGGCTTGAACTCCTCACAGCCGACGCAGTAGAGCGCCTCGTATTCGCCCGCGTAGATATAGCCGCTGTCGTAGAGTGCCTGCACAAAGGTCTTGACGCGATCTTCGTGACGGGACTGGGTCGTGCGGATGAAATCGTCGTTGGCGACGTCGAGCGTCTTCAGAAGCGGGAACCAGGACTCCTCGACGAGCTTGTCGACCCACTGCTGCGGCGTCACGCCGTTCGCGGTGGCGGCACGGAGCATCTTCTGGCCGTGCTCGTCGGTGCCGGTCAGCATCCAGGTGTCGTCCCCCGACTGGCGGTGCCAGCGCGCGAGGGCGTCGACCGCCACCGACGTGTACCCATGCCCGATGTGGGGCAGATCGCTCGGGTAGTAGATGGGGGTGGTGATGTAGAAAGAGCCGCCGGAAGTCACTTGGAGATTCTACGGGCGGCGGGGCGGGACCCGCCGTTCATGACGAGTGCTCAGGCGCTCTCACGAGGCACGAGGGTCGTCGGGAGCACGATCGACTCGCCCGGGCCGCCGGCGACGACCTCCAGGAGGACCTCGACCATGCGTCGCGAGATCTCCGACCAGGGCTGTCGCATGGTGGTGAGGGGCGGGTCCGTCGTCGCGGCGAGACCCGAATCGTCGAAGCCCGCGACGGCGACGTCCTCCGGTACCCGCCGACCCGCTCGGCGCAGCGCAGCGATCGCGCCGACGGCCATCACGTCGGATGCCGCGAACACCGCGTCGATGTCGGGGGCCCGCTGGAGGAGCCGCGTCATCGCGGCATCCCCCGCCTCGCTCGAATAGACGTCCTGCTCGACGAGAACGGGGTCGAAGTCGTCGCCCATCTCTTCGCGGAAGCCGACCAGCCGGTACCGCCCGCCCGGGGTGTCGTCGGGACCGGTGATGACGGCGATGCGCTCGTAGCCGCGGCCGAGGAGGTGTCGCGTCATCTCGCGTGCGGATGCCTCTTCGTCGACGGAGACGGTCGGGACGTGTGCGCGATCGCCGAGCGGCACGCCGGAGCAGACCGTGGGGACACCGGCCGAGGTGAGGGCCGCGAGGAGCGGGTTGGACTCGTGCGAGGAGATGAGCAGGACTCCGTCGACGTGGCCGGCGCGAACGTAACGCTCGATGTTCGCGTACTGCGACGGATGCTCAGCGATGAGGAGCACGAGAGTCATGTCGCGTGCTGCGAGGGCCTCGGTTGCCCCTCGCAGCAGCAGGGCGAACGTCGGATCGGCGAACAGGAGGTGCTGCGGCTCCGTCAACAGGAACGCAACGGAGTTCGCGCGCCCGGTCGCCAACGCTCGAGCGGCGTGGCTCACCGTGTAGCCGGTGGCCTCGATCGCCGCCTCGACGGCGATGCGGGAGTCCTCGGACACCCACCGACCGCCGTTGATGACCCGCGAAACGGTGCCGTGCGAGACGCCCGCGACCTCCGCGACATCGCGGATGGTGGGACGCCTGCGCTCGGAGGGGAGGACCACGCGCCGACTCTATACCTCGCCGAGGAGACATCCGACCAATCCTGGGACCGGTCACAGTTCGATAACAGGACACGCTCGCACGGGGGCATCCTGCGTAGAGTCAGAGCGAACCTGTTACCGGTCACAGCCGACGCGGACGCGTCGGGACCGCGCCCGATCAATGAGGATGGCACCGCAGCATGACGACCCCCGCCTGGCCGCGACTGGATGGCATCGCCTATGGCGGTGACTACAACCCGGAGCAGTGGCCCCGCGAGGTGTGGGACGAGGACGTGCGACTCATGCGCGAGGCCGGCGTCACCATGGTGAGCATCGGCATCTTCTCCTGGGGGCTCCTCGAGGTCCGCGAGGGCGAGTTCGACTTCGCGTGGCTCGACGACATCATCGCGCTGCTGCACGCGAACGGAATCGCCGTCGACCTCGGCACTCCCACGGCGTCTCCCCCGGCATGGTTCTTCGCGCAGTACCCCGACGCTCGTGCAGTCACAAAGGACGGCGTCCCGCTCGGGTTCGGAGCTCGCGGCATGGTGTCGCACTCGGCGCCCGAGTACCGCACCGCGATCGACCGGATCGCCGGCGCCCTGGCCGAACGCTACAGCGACCACCCGGCCGTCGTCCTCTGGCACATCCACAACGAGTACGGGGTCCCCGTCGGCGAGGACTTCTCCCCTCACTCCGTTCGCGCGTGGCGACGTTGGCTGCAGGACAAGTACGGCTCCATCGCCGGTCTCAACGCCGCGTGGGGAACCGCCTTCTGGGGCCAGCATTACGAGGAGTGGGACCACGTCGGCGCGCCCGCGACCGCCCCGTCGACGATCAACCCCGCGCAGAAGCTCGACTGGGCACGGTTCACCGACGAGATGCTGCGCGAGTGCTTCCGCATCGAGAAGGCCGCGATCCGGGCGCACGCGTCGCAGCCGATCACGACGAACTTCATGGCCAACCAGCACCACGGCGTCGATCTCTGGGCATGGGCCGATGAGGTGGACATCGTCTCCGACGACCACTACCTGTGGGCTGCAGACGTCGAAGGCGAGATCGGACTCGCGATCGCCGCCGACCTCAGCCGTTCGGTCGGGGACGGGAAGCCCTGGATCCTCATGGAGCACTCGACGTCGGCCGTCAACTGGCAGCCGCGGAACGTCGCGAAGCGACCGGGAGAGATGGCCCGCAACTCCCTCAGCCACTTCGGCCGAGGGGCCGACGGCATCCTCTTCTTCCAGTGGCGCGCCGGACGCTCGGGCGCGGAGAAGTTCCACTCCGCGATGCTCCCCCATGCCGGCACCGAGTCACGCGTGTTCCGCGAGGTCGTGGACCTCGGCGGCAAGCTCGGTCGCCTGGCCGAGGTGCAGGGATCGCGCGTCGAGGCCGACGTGGCCGTTCTGTGGGACTTCGAGTCCTTCTGGGCGCAGGACCTCGAGTGGCGCCCGTCCGAGGACGTCAGCCACGACGAGCGCATCCGTGCCTTCTACGAGCGACTCTGGCGAGACGACATCACGGTCGACTTCGCACTCCCCGGCCACGACCTGTCGCGCTACCGCCTGGTGGTCGTCCCGTCGCAGTACCTGCTGACCGCTCGGGATGCCGCGAACCTGACGGCCTACGTCGCCCAGGGCGGCACGCTCGTGGTCTCCTTCTTCTCCGCCGTGGTCGATGAGAACGACGCCGTCCACCCGGGCGGCTACGGCGCCGTGCTGGCGGAGGCTCTCGGCGTCCGCGTCGAGGAGCACCTGCCGCTGCGGGAAGGACACGTCACCGGCATCCGCGTCGACGACCAGGTCTTCGCCGCCGACGTCTGGCAGGAGGATCTCGTCGTCACCACCGCCGACGTCCGCGCGACCTACACCGCCGGTCCCGCAGAGGGACGCCCCGCCGTGACGCGGAACGTCCATGGTGAGGGCGTCGGCTGGTACATCAGCACGCGACCGGATGCCGATGGCCTCCGCGCGATCATGCGCGAGGTCTACGCCGATGCGGGTGTCGACGTGCCGGCCACGCCCGCCGGCGTGGAGACGATCGTGCGACGAGGAACCGACGCGGACTATCTCATCGCGATCAACCACGACACCCGTGAGGTGTCGCTCACGGCCTCCGGAACCGACCTGCTGACGCAGGCCGACGTCCGGGACACGCTGGTGCTGGCAGGAGGCGACGTCGCCGTCGTCCGCCTGGCGCACACAGCCCCCCGGGGGGATCGATGACCGATCACCCCACGACGGGACACCGTCGACAGCACTGAGAGAACCGTCGCGGCCACCCGGCAGCGGCGATCACACACCGGTCGTGACGACGCGACCTCGACAGAGGCCCCGTCGGATCGACCACATCCGGAAGGAAGATCCATGCGCAAGATGGGTATCGGCATCGCCGCACTGGCGGCCGGCTCCCTGCTGCTGGCCGGTTGCGCCGGCGGCAGCGGCACCACCACCCCGGCACCGGCGGAGTCGCAGGCTCCGATCGACGCGAGCGGCGTGACCCTCACCGTCTGGACCGACGAGAACCGCAAGCCCGCGATCGAGGCCGCAGCGAAGACCTTCGAGGACGAGACGGGCGCGAAGATCGAACTCGTCCAGAAGAACTTCGAGGACATCCGCAACGACTTCACCAACCAGGTCCCCACCGGCGAAGGCCCCGACATCACGATCGGTGCACACGACTGGCTGGGCAGCCTCGTTCAAGCAGGTGTCGTGGCCACCGTCGACCTCGGCGAGTCCGCAGCGAACTTCGAGAAGGTCGCCACCGACGCGTTCACCTACGACGGCCAGACCTACGCGCTGCCGTACTCGCTCGAGACGATCGCCCTCGTACAGAACACCGACTTGGTCGGCGAGGACGCGCCCGCAACGTGGGACGACATGATCGCGGCGGCCAAGAAGGCGGGCGCCGAGCGCCCCGTCGTCATCAACACCGCCGGCCAGACCGGTGACGCGTACACGATGTACGGGTTCCAGACCTCGTTCGGCGCCCCGGTCTTCGTCCAGGACGACTCGGGGTCGTACACGGCAGAGGTCGGTATGGGCGGCGGGGCCGGCGACGCCTTCGCCGAATGGCTCAGTGCGAACGGCGAGAAGGGCTCGGGGGACATCTCGACCACGATCGACTACGACACCAACAACGAGCTGTTCGCCTCCGGCAAGGCCGCCTACACGATCCAGGGCCCGTGGGCCGTCGAGGCGCTCACCGCACAGGGCGCGAAGATCAAGGTCAACCCGATCCCCTCGGCCGGTGACGAGACGGCATCACCGTTCGTCGGCGTGCAGGGCTTCTACATCAGCGCGGAGAGCAAGAACGCGCTCGTCGCGCAGGAGTTCCTCACGAAGTACCTCGCGACCTACGACGCGCAGAAGGCGCTCTACGAGGCCGACCCGCGCATCCCGGCCTGGTCCGACCTCGCCGAGGAGGTCTCCTCCGACCCGGTGATCGCCGGATTCGTCGCCTCGTCGCAGAACGGCGTGCCCATGCCGAACATCCCCCAGATGGGATCCGTCTGGGACCTCTGGAACGCCGCTCAGGTCCAGATCATCAAGGGCGCGGACCCCAAGGCGACATGGACCACCATGGTCGCCGACCTCGAGAAGACCATCGGCTGACACGCTTCCGGGGGCGGGGCGGCGACGCCCCGCCCCCGGAGACCACTTTCCTCGAGAGGGAGACGACATGACGGCTCTGCAGAGCCCCACCCTGCCGGATGAGGTATCACCGCCGGCCGAATCGCACGCCCGACGCTGGTCGGGCCTCGGCTGGGGATTCCTCGTCAAGCTGGTCCTCATGGGCCTCATCAACGCGGTGGGCCTGCTGGGCATCATCGCCGCGTTCCAGGCGGAGTCCTGGATCGTGTTCGGCGTCGCCCTGGCGCTGCTCCTCGCCGCCGACGTCGTCTACTTCACCAAGCGGGCGCTTCCGATGAAGTACCTGCTGCCGGGACTGTCGTTCCTGCTCGTGTTCCAGGTGTTCATCTTCCTGTACACCGGCTACATCGCCTTCACGAACTACGGCGCCGGCCACATCGGCTCGCAGGACCAGGCCGTCGCCGCCTCGCTCGCTCAGGGCGAGCGTCGTGTCGAAGGCGCGCCCACCCTCCCCCTCACCGTCGTGGAGCGCGGTGGCGACCTCGGCTTCGCCGTCGTCGAGGACGGCCAGCTGCTGGCCGGCTCCGCCGACGACCCGCTCAGCGTGGTCGGGCCGGCCCCGGCATCCGGTGCCGCGACCGAGGTCCCGGGATGGAACGTCGTCCCCCGCAACCAGATCATCGGCGACCAGGCGACGCAGCAAGCAGTCATCGACCTCCGCGTGCCGGTCTCTGACGACCCCAACGACGGATCGATCCGCACCCGCGACGGCTCGAGCGGCGCAACCTACCTCTCGACGATGACGTGGGATGCCGAGTCGCAGACCATCACCGACAGCGCGACCGGCCTCGTCTACACCGCGAGCCCCACCGGCAACTTCGTCGCCGACGACGGTACGACGCTGCCCACGGGCTGGGTCGTGAACGTCGGCTTCTCGAACTTCGTCGAGCTGTTCACGAACCCCGCGATCCTCGAACCGCTCGGACTCGTGACGGGGTGGACCTTCGTCTGGGCGGTCCTGTCCGTGCTCATCCCGTTCGCGATGGGCCTCGTGTTCGCCCTCATCTTCAACGACCCGCGCGTGCGCGGTCGCAAAGTGCTGCGGACGCTGTTCATCCTCCCGTACGCGTTCCCGGCCTTCATGTCCGCGCTGCTGTTCCGCGGCATGTTCAACGCCGAGTTCGGCGTCATCAACGAGTTCTTCTTCGGCGGTGCGAACATCGACTGGCTCGGCGATCCGTGGCTCGCCCGCGCAGCGGTGCTGTTCGTCAACGTCTGGCTCACGTACCCGTACTACTTCCTCGTGTGCACCGGCGCGCTGCAGGCGCTCCCCCAGGACGCGCTCGAAGCGGCGTCGATCGACGGGGCGGGCCGGTTCCGCCAGCTCCGCTCGATCATCCTGCCGCTCGTGCTGGTCTCCACCGCGCCGCTGCTGATCTCGTCGTTCGCGTTCAGCTTCAACAACTTCACGATCATCTACATGTTCAACAACGGCGGCCCGGCCATCCCCGGTGCCCCGTACGCACTCGGGTACACCGACATCCTGATCTCGGCGATCTACGACATCTCCGGCGTCTCGGGCGGCGCAGCCGACTACGGCCTTGCCAGCGCCCTGTCGATCCTCGTGTTCATCGTCGTGGGCGTCGTATCGGCCCTCGCGTTCCGTCAGACCAAGAAGCTCGAGGAGTACCAGTGATGTCCGCTCCCTCCACCGCCGCGACCACCGCGACGATCACGACCGGTTCTTCCGTGACACGCACCGCCGCCCTCCGTCCCGCGCAGCGCAAGCGCTGGGTGCTCGAGGTCGGGTGGAAGTATCTCGTGGCCGCGGGCATCCTCTTCTACGCGATGTTCCCGCTCGTGTACATCCTGTCGGCGTCGTTCAACCCGGGCGGCACCCTGTCGGCGGCGAACGCTCTGTTCTCGGTCATCGACATCGGCAACTACACGGCCCTGTCGGGTACGAGCTACTGGGCCTGGTACGGCAACACGCTCATCGTGGGCGGGGCCTCGGCGGCCGGAGCCGTCCTCATGGGTGCGGCGGCCGCATACGCGTTCTCCCGCTTCCGCTTCACGGGACGTCGCATCAGCCTGACGGCGCTGCTCATCGTCCAGATGTTCCCGCAGGCGCTCGCCTTCGTCGCGATCTTCCTCATGCTGCTGACCCTCGGCGAGGTGTTCCCGATCCTCGGGCTCAACTCCAAGATCGCGCTCATCTGCGTCTACCTCGGTGGCGCACTGGGCGTGAACACGTTCCTCATGTACGGGTTCTTCAACACGATCCCGATGGAGATCGACGAGTCGGCGAAGATCGACGGCGCCACGCACGCCCAGATCTTCTGGCGACTCATCATGCCGCTCGTGACCCCGATCCTCGCCGTCGTCGGCCTCCTCGCCTTCATCGCGGCGTTCGGCGATTACATCATCGCGAAGATCGTCCTCGTGTCCGAGGACAACTGGACCCTCGCGGTCGGCATGTTCCAGTGGGTCTCGAACCAGCTCGCCAGCAACTGGGGTCTGTTCGCCGCCGGAGCGATCCTGGCCTCGATCCCGGTACTGGCGCTGTTCCTGTCGCTGCAGCGCTACATCGTCGGCGGCCTGACGGCCGGGTCCGTCAAGGGCTGAGCGGCCTCTTCGCCGCGACTGCGGCGCGGTAGAGGTCTCGCGAGGGCAGTCCGGTCTCTCGCGAGACCTCACCCGCGGCATCCTTCAAGCGCACTCCCGACGCCACGAGGGCCTGCACCTGCGCGACGGCATCGTCTTCGCTGATCGCGCGGACGCTCGCCCCCTCGACGACGACGACGATCTCGCCGCGGACGCCCTCCTCCGCCCACGTCGCGAGCTCACCGAGAGGCGCGCGGACGACCTCCTCGTGCAGTTTCGTGAGCTCACGGCAGACGGCGGCGCGGCGATCGGCGCCGAACGCCTCGGCCATCGCGGTGAGCGTGTCGGCGAGGCGGGACGGGGCCTCGAAGAAGACCATCGTCCGCGCTTCCGAAGCCAGTGCGCCGAACACGGTCCGGCGCTCGCCCGCTTTCCGGGGGGCGAAGCCCTCGAACGTGAACCGATCCGTGGGCAGACCTGCGAGAGCGAGAGCGGTGATGACCGCGCTCGGCCCGGGGAGGGCCGTCACGTCGACACCGCGCTCGACGGCCTCCGCGACCACGGCATAGCCCGGATCGCTGACCGTCGGCATCCCGGCGTCGCTCAGCAGGAGCACATCCTGCTCCGCGGCGAGCGCGACGAGCTCGGCGGCCCGCTGCTTCTCGTTGTGGTCGTGAAGCGCGATGAGCCGGGGCCGGTTCGCGATCCCGAGTGCCTGCAGCAGGCGCTGGGTGGTCCGGGTGTCCTCGGCGGCGACGATCGTCGCCTCTTCGAGTGCGGTGCGGAGGCGACCCGTCGCGTCGCCCAGATTTCCGATCGGGGTCGCGGCGAGGATCAGCACCGCCCCAGCATAGGCTGGTCGCCGTGAGCTCGACCGCGGAACCGCTGCTGCCCGCGGTCTCGCCGCGTCCCCGTCTCGACGCCCGCCTCGACGGGTTGCGGACCCGAATCGCCACGACCCCCGCGATGTCCTGGATCGCGCCCCTGGTCGTCACCGTCCTCGCCGGCATCCTACGGTTCTGGAACGTCGGGCATCCGCACGCGATCGTCTTCGACGAGACCTACTACGTGAAGGATGCCTGGAGCCAGTGGAACCTCGGCTACGCCGCCACCTGGCCCGATGACGCCGACCAGCGCTTCGCCGCGGGCGAGACGGGCATCTACGACCGGGAACCCAGCTTCGCGGTGCACCCTCCTCTCGGGAAATACCTCATCGGTGCGGGGATGGCCCTGTTCGGCCCGACCTCGTCCTTCGGGTGGCGTTTCGCCGTGGCGCTCGCCGGCACTCTCGCGGTCCTCGTCCTGTATCTCATCGCGTGGCAGCTGAGCCGGTCGATCGTCTTCAGCTCGGTCGCGGCGGGCCTCATGGCCGTCGACGGCCTCGCGATCGTCATGAGCCGTGTCGCGATCCTCGACATCCTGCTCACCTTCTTCGTCCTCCTGGCCGTGTGGTTCGCGCTCCTCGATCGACGGCGACACCTCGACCGCCTCGCGCAGGCGATGCTGCGGCGGGATGCCGCGGGCCGCGCTCCGTGGTGGGGGCCGGTGCTGTGGGGCCGGCCGTGGCTGTTCGCGGCGGGGATCGCGGGCGGCGCGGCGTGCGGTGTGAAGTGGTCCGGCGCCTGGGTGCTCGCCGCTCTCGGCCTGTACGCCGTCGTCAGCGACGCCCTCGCGCGTCGACGACTCGGTGTTTTCTTCTGGCCGGCGGATGCCGTCCGTCAAGGCGCGGCCGCATTCGTCCTCCTCGTGCCTGGCGCCGTCCTCGTCTACCTGTCGACCTGGATCGGCTGGTTGACGAGCGACGGTGGATACGGCCGACACGCCGTCGACGGCACTCCGGCGCAGGGATTCTGGTCATGGGTTCCGCTCCCGCTTCAGAACCTCTGGCACTATCACGAGACGATCTACACCGCGACGGCCGAGATCACCTCGTCTCACCCGTACGCGAGCCCCGCGTGGCAGTGGCCCCTCCTGCTCCGCCCGACCTCGATGTACGTGGGGAACACCGCCGACGGCACCGACGGCTGCGCGAGCGTGCGAGGCTGCATCGAGATCCTCTACTCGATGCCGAATCCGCTCCTGTGGTGGCTCGGGGTCCTCGCCGTGCTGTGGCTGGCCGTGCAGAGTGTGCGCACGCGCGACTGGCGGGCCGCGATCATCCTCGTCGCCGTGGTCTCGACCTACGTGCCGTGGCTGTTCTACCCCAGCCGGACGATCTTCCAGTTTTATACCGTGCTGATCCTCCCCTTCATGCTGCTTGCACTGACGTTCGCGCTGCGCATGCTGTGGGATGCCGGTCGCCGCGACTCTTTCCGCCGCCTCGCGGCACGTCGCAGCCTCCTCGCCGCCCTCGCGCTGATCGTCGCCGTCTCGGTGTTCTGGTACCCCCTGTGGTCCGCCATCAGCGTGCCCTACGAGTTCTACTGGACGCACAACTGGCTGCCCGGATGGGTGTGAGCACCACCGCTCACTAGGCTGAGCACGTGTTCCGCTACCCCACCCCGACGCTCGCCGCCGAGGCGGGGTATGCCATCGCCGGCGATCGGTTCGCCATCCTGCTCGGACCGAGTGTCGCCGAAGGCGTGATCGCGCGCCTGTGGAACGCCGCCGCGACCGAGACCGCGGTGCTCGAAGACGTCCTCAGCGTGCTGGTGGCGGGCGGCATCCACGACCTTCCCGACTTCGCTGTCGCGGAGTTCCCCGACGATGAGACGCAGCCGGTGCGGGTGGCTGTCCGCGGCGCGGCCATCGTCGAGACGTCCGATCGCACGCGCGTGTCGGGCGCCGACGCGCGGACATGGATCGAGACCGCGCTCGCGGGGGCCGTCGGCATCCGCCTGCTCCTCGGGACGGGTCGCCCCGGCGGCGATCTGCTCCCCCTCGGACTCGGAGCCACGCGGGCCGACGAACTGTCGTGGGGACGCCCCTTCCCGGCGGGACGAGAACCCGATGCCGAGGTGACCCCGGCTGCCGAGGGCGAGGAGCCTCCGGGAACGCTCGCGCCCGTGACGGTCGCCGTCCCGACCATCGTGTCGACCGTCGCCGCCGCCCCGCCGACTCCGCCCATCCGGGGCGAGGAGATCGACGTCCTCCAGACCATCTCCGTCGACCGCAGCCTGTTCGCCCGTCCGTTCGACGACGACGATGAGCTCGAACTGCCCGACTTCCTCCGCGAGGACGAGAGTCACGACGTGCCCGACGACCGCACCCTGTTCGGGTCGCGTCGATCGACGCCCGTGAGGAGCTACGCCCTGCGCCTCCCCGGGGGGCGCACCGTACCCCTCGACCGACCCGTGGTCCTCGGCCGTGGGCCGCGGGCCGGGAAGCACCCCGGCGCCCGGATCGAGCAGGTCTCCTCACCGCACAAGGAGATCTCGGGAACGCACCTCGAGGCCACGCTCGACGGCGAGACGCTCGTCGTCCGCGACCTCGACTCGACCAACGGCACGATCGTCCGTCCGCCGTCCGGCGCAGCCGCGCTCCTCCGCGGCGGCGCGGCGTCGCGCGTGCCGCTCGGCACGGAGCTCGATCTCGGTGACGGCGTGACCGCGGTGTTCGACACGCTCGACTCCTCGACGGCGGGGTGACCGACCCCGTGTCCAACCGGCTCCCCTCCACTCCGCCCGGCCTCTCGGGGTTCACCTACGTCCGCCCGCTCGGCGCGGGTGGCTTCGCCGACGTGTTCCTCTTCGAACAGAACCTGCCCCGCCGCCCCGTGGCCGTGAAGGTGCTCCTGGAAGACGTCGTCGACGAGAACGTGCTCCGCATGTTCAACGCCGAGGCCGATGTCATGGCCCGCCTGAGTGCGCACCCCTCGATCATCACGATCCACGAGGCGTCGGTCTCCGCCGACGGCCGGCCGTATCTCGTGATGGAACACTGTCCGACGTCGTTCACCCACCGGTACCGGCGCGAGGAGATCCCCGTCGCCGAGGTGCTGCAACTCGGGGTCAAGATCGGGTCAGCCCTTGAGACCGCCCACCGGGCCGGGCTCCTGCACCGCGACATCAAACCCTCCAACATCCTGGTCACCGCCTTCGGATCCCCCGTCCTGTCGGACTTCGGCATCGCCACCGCCGTCGAGGCGCGCCCCGACACCGAAGAGGTCTTCGCGATGTCGGTGCCCTGGTCAGCCCCGGAGATCGTCGACGAACGGATCTCGGGATCGATCGCGGCCGAAGTGTGGAGCCTGGGCGCCACGGTCTACTCCCTCCTCGCCGGCCGCAGTCCCTTCGAGCGACCCGGTCGCGGGCAGAACACCCGCGATCAGCTCAAGGCCCGCATCCGCAAGGCCGTGTACACCCCCATCGGCCGCCCCGACGTGCCGGCGGAGCTGGATGCCGTCCTCGCCCGCGCACTCAGCCGCGATCCGTCCGCCCGCCACCCCTCCGCTGCCGCGTTCGCGCACGATCTGCAGATGATCCAGCACCGTATGGGCGTCCCTCACACGCCCCTCGAAGTCGCGGTCGACGAGTGGGCCGCCGCCGGTGCGGCCGTCGATTTCGGCGATGACCGTCCGCGCGGTCCCGTCCGCCCCGCGGTCGCCTACGAGTCGGCCCGGCCCGAGCGTCGCCGGGCGACACCGCTTCGACGCCCCGACGAGGGAACGATCCTCGCGGGTGCACAACCGGCATCCGGGTTGCGGCGCAGCACCGCCATCGCACTGATCGCGGGAGCGAGCGTCCTGGTCGCCCTCGCCGGAGCGGCGACGACGTTCTTCCTTCTCGGCGGGGCGAACTGAATGGCGCGCACGACCGGGGAGCGACCACGGGTGCGACGGTCGACATGGATCGGTGCCGGCGCGGTGACCGCGGTCATCGCCGTCGTCGCGACCCTGGCCGTCGTCTGGCCGGGGTACGACGCGCAGCAGACGCCCGTCGAGGACCCGACCGTGTGGGCGCTGCAGACCGGCGCGGGAAGCGGCTACGCCCGCGTCAACCTGGATCTCGGCGAGATCGACACCGTCAAGCAGGTCGTCAACGGCACCCAGGTCGCGCAGACCTCCGACAGGTTGTTCGTGTTCAGCGAAGGCGGCTCGGCCTTCTCCGATGTCGACCTCGCCCAGCCTGCTGACCTCACCGGTGAGGAAGAGGACTCCTCGGCTCCCACTCCGGCGGGAACCGTCGAGATCGTCACGGCCGGCGACGCGATCGTCTACCGCACCGAGGGTGGCGGGGTCTTCGGCGCCACCCTCTCCAGCGGCGGCGCCGCCTCACCCATCGATCCCTACGCCGAGATCGACCGCGCCGCCGACGAGGAGGCCCCGCGGTTCGTGGCTTCGGCCGTCGCCGTCGATGCGAACGGCATCGCCTACGCCTACTCCGCCGTCGAGAAGGTGGTCGTCCGAGCCGAAGCCGCCACGGGTCGCGTCCTCGATCGGGAGGAGACCCCCATCGGACCGGCAGACGCGCAGCTCAGTGCGGTCGCCGGTCGGTGGGTCCTCTACGACGTCACGACGGGCGACATCGCGATCCAGGGCCGCGACGACATCGTGCCGACGACACCCGTGACGGGCGCGCTCCTCCAGCGCGCCGCGACGGGAGGCGACGGTGTGGTCATCGCCGATCCCGCGGGCATCACCCGGGTTCCCCTCGATTCCGGCGGCGCCGAACGACCGCTCGACTCCCCCGGTCTCGGCGCGCCCGCCGTGCCCGTGGCGGAGGGCGGCACCGTTCACGCTGCCTGGCTCGGTGACGGCACCGGTGGCGGCGCCCTCTGGTCGAGTAGCCGACCGACTGAACAGACCCCGCTGGACTACGCGGGCGCGGACATCGGCGACGGCGTCGATCCGGTCTTCGTCGGCAACGGCTCGCGCCTCGCGCTCAACGACCGAGGGTCGGGCTGGGTGTGGCGCGTTCCCGACGGCGCGCTCATCCCGTCGTCGCAGCAGTGGCGCCTCGAGGACACGAGCGAGGCCGCGCCCAACGACGACGACGTCGTCGAACGGGTACTCGACCCGAAGCCTCCCGTCGCCGTCGACGACGAGTTCGGGGTGCGTGCCGGTTCCGTGGCGCTCCTGCCCGTCCTCCTCAACGACTACGACCCGAACGAGGACGTCCTCAGCATCGACGTCGCCGGTTTCGACGGGGTGGATGCCGCCTTCGGAACCGCGACCGTGACCGGCGCCGAGCAGCAGATCGCCGTGAACGTCGCCCCCGATGCGACGGGCACAACGACGTTCCGCTATCGCGTCACCGACGGCACGTCTACCGGCGGCCGCCTCTCGGAGCACGCGACCGTGACCGTCCGCGTCGTCCCGGAGGAGGACAACTCGGCCCCGGTATGGTGCGGCGTCCCCGGATGCCTCGCCACGTGGCCCACGCTCTCGGTCGCCCCCGGCGGCACGGTGTCGGCGGACCTCCTGCGCGGCTGGGTCGACCCCGACGGTGACCCCGTCTATCTCGCAGGCATCGACGGCGCCCCCTCGATCGGGACCGCGACGACCTCGCCCGAGGGTGAGTTCAGCTACCAGCATCCCGATCCGAGTGCGACCGAGGCTGCCAGCGTCCCGATCTCCGTCGTGGTGTCCGATGCGCGGGGCAAGACGACGACGCAGGCCGTGACGGTGCAGGTCACACCCGCGCCCGACCTCCAAGCCGAGTCCTTCGCCGTGACGGGCGTGGCCGGCGAGCCGCTCGACGTCGACCTCACCCCCTACGTCACGGGAGCGGCGGGACCACTCACCCTCGGCTCCCTCGTCGCGCTCGACGCCGACCGCGCCACCGTCACCCCCAACGCCTCGGCACTCCGGATGAGCTTCGAGGCACGGGAGGCCGGCTCGTACGTCGTGCAGTATTCGGTGCGCGACGGGGTCGCCGAGGCATCCGCCATCGCGCGCGTGACCGTCCGCGAACCGGCCGACACGGTCGTGACCACCCCGCCCCTGACCGCGTTCGTCCGCCCCGGCGAGGATGCGACGATCGACGTCGCCTCGGCCGCCGCGAACCCCGCCGGGGTCGTGCTGCTCCTCGAGGACATCCGACCCGACAGCGACCCGACCGCGTCGCTGAGTGTCGACCTCGTCGGGCAGAGCCTGCTGCGCGTGAGCGGGACGACAGACGACGGCGCCCCAGGGCGCCTCGGGGTCGTGCGCTACCGGCTGACCGACGGCGGGCAGGACGGCCCGACGGCGGAGGGTGAGCTCACCGTCATCCTTCTTCCGGCCGGCTCGGCGGAGCAGCCCATCGCGGTCGACGACGCGGTGACCGTCCGCGGCGGCACTCAGGTCGACATCCCGGTCCTCGACAACGATCACGCCCCCGCGGGAGCGCTCATCGCCATCGATCCGTCCTCGATCGTGAACGAGACGGGCGGCGGGCTCGCGTTCGCCTCGGGCCGGACGCTCCGCTACCTGGCCCCGCGCGACGCGGGCACGTACGCCCTGACGTACACGATCTACCGGTTGGGCTTCCCCGAGGTGGTCGACACCGCGCGCGTGAGCGTGACCGTCACGAGCGGCGACGACAACCGCGACCCGGTCCCCCGCACGCTCGTCGGACGCGTCGTCGCAGGTCAGGCCATCACGATCGGCTTCGACCGTTTCGCCGTAGACCCCGATGGCGACGACGTCACGCTCGACACCATCACGTCGCAACCCGCCCAGGGGTCGGCGACGATCTCGGCGGACGGCCAGTCGATCGTCTACTCCAGCAGCGAGGGCACGTCCGGTCAGGTGCGCTTCGGGTATCAGGTGAAGGATGCCCGCGGCCGGACGGGCGCCGGCGAGGTGCGCATCGGCGTCATCGCCCGACAGAGCGACCCGAGCCCGGTGACGTTCAGCGACTACGTGCAGGTGCAGGCCGGCGTCGACAGCACCGTCGTCGTCCGGCCCGCCGACAACGACGTCGACCCGTTCGGCAGCCCTCTGGAGCTCACCGACGTCACCCCGAACGCCCCCGAGGACAGTCCCGAGTACGCGGCGCTCGCGGACCGCATCACCGTCGACGACGGCGCGGTGAGGGTCGTGGCGGGTACCGCGCTCGGCACGTTCTCGTACTCGTACGCCGTCGCCAACGAGGACGGCGACACCGCGATCGGCCTCCTCGTCGTCAAGGTCGTCCGCGATCCCGTGCCCGACCACCCCGTGGTCTCCGACACCGTCCTGACCCTCGAGGACCGCGACCGGTTCCCGAGCGGCGTCGACGTGCTGAGCGGCCGGGTCGCGTGGAACGGCGGCGACCCGTCGACACTCACGCTCCGCCTGTGGGGCGACCCCGACGGGCTTCGAGTCTCGGGATGGAAGATCGCCGGCGCTCTCCCCGAGCAGAGCCGGCTGATCCCGTTCGAAGTGACCGGTACCGGCTACGACGGCGCCGAGGTGACGACGTACGGGTTCCTCCGCGTCCCGGGGACGCAGGAGACCCGCCTCACCCTCCGCGCCGGCATCGAGCCGCTCCGCGTGAAGGAGGGCGAGGCCGTGGAGGCGGACCTCGGCAACCTCGTGGTCCTCCCCGCGGGCGCTGTGCTCGTCCTCGACGGCACCGGCACCAAGGCGGGCGGTGCGCGAGAGGATGCCTCCTGCCGCGTCGTGTCGGGCACCGTCATCCGCTATACGGCGGGGCGCGGCGCACCTTGGAGCGATGCATGCATCGTCGCCGCGCGGCTCGCCGGACAGGACGCCCCCACGATCCTCACCCTCCCCGTCCAGGTCGAGGCCGAAACCCCGCAGCCGTCCCTCCGGAGCGCCTCTCTCGGCGTCCGTCCGGGGCAGACACAGACCTACGACCTGACACGCATGGTCCGCTGGGCGGGCGTCGCCGACGAGGGCGCCCTCCGCTTCGACGTCGCGTACTCCGGCGATCAGTTCGACGTGACCGCGAAGGGCTCCGTCGTGACGGTGACCGCGCGGGATGCCGCTCGGCCGGGACGCGAGGACGAGGTGACCATATCGCTCCCGAGCCATCCCGACGCGTCGGCGGCGTCCCTCGTCCTCACGGTGGGTCCCTCCCCGTCGACGCTTCCCCGCGGCGGCTCGGCGGTGAAGACGTGTTCGCAGTCCGACGGTCAGTCCTCCTGCACGATCGACGTCGTCGGAGTGGAGGGCGAGGTCAATCCGCTCCCCAGCACGGCGCTGCGCGTCGTTGCAGCGGCGAGCGCCGGCAACTGCGAGGGCGTCCGCTTCTCCCCGGCGGGCGACAGCGCCGTACGCGCCAGCTGGAGCGCTGACTCGGAAGGTGCTGCGCGCTGCGCGGGAACATTCGTCGTCGAGGACGCCCAGGGTCGGCAGTCCAGCGGCGACCGCAATGGGTCGATCGTCCTCGACCTGCGCGGGCTCCCCGCCAACCCGACGCGCCTCGAATGGACCTCTTACACGGACAGCTCCGTGTCGCTCCGCGTGATGTCGGATGCCCGTTCGTACCCGACGGTCCAGGGGTACCGGATCACGACGGGCGGGCGCGAGATCGCGACGTGTCCCGCGTCGGGTGTGTGCGCACCGATCACCGCCCCGGTAGGCGAGCAGCGCGTGTACGAAGCGCGCGCGCTCAACGACGTCGGCACCTCGCGCGGCGCGGTCCGCACCGAGGCGTGGGCGTACCGTCCGCCCTCCCGTCCCGCCGGTGCGGATTTCGTCCCTGTCCCGAACGGGCGCGACGGCGGAGTCGCGACGGTCACCGTGACCGGGCTCGACGACACGACCGGGAGCGTCCGGCTCTCCGGCGGTGTCGCCGGCAGCGCGACCCAGCCGGTCAGCGGGGGTACCGCGACCTTCCCGGGATACCGCGTCGGGGCGAACGAGCCCACGGTGCTGACCGCGACGCCGCTCACCGAGTTCGAGCTCCCCCCGATCGCGGGTGGCTCCACGGAGGGCCGATCGATCGATCTCCGCGCGCACGGCGTGGGCGCTCCGGCCGTCGAGCTCTCCGCTTCGACCACGTCGGACACGATGACGGTGGCGGTGCGGGTGACGGGCGAGAGCTCCGGAACCGAAACGCTCTACGGCTACAGCGAGACGTCGGCGGCCACGTGCACGCCCGACACCCGGGAGTCGCGCCGGACCTTCCCCGCCGCCGCGTTCCTGCAGAAGACCGTGTTCGTCTGCGTCACGAGCACCTACAGCGGCGCAGCAGGCTTCGGGGTCACGTCGGACCAGATCACCGCGCGCCCGACCGGCAACGTCGCGGCGCCCGGAGAGCTCACCTACTCCGTGGCATCCACCCCCGTCGGCGACCAGGGCTCCGGGTTCACCTACGCCGCCAGCGGTCACAGCGATCCGGGCGCGCCACCGTTCGACGGCGCACGTCTGCGATACCGGCTCAACGGGTCCCCCGCCGACTCCTTCGTCCCCCGCGTCAACGCACCGGGCGACCGGTGGAGCGCCGTGTGGTGCGACACCTTCCTCGGTTTCGACAGCGAATGCTCCGACCCCACTCCGATCGTGGCGGCACGCGGCAGTGCCGACTGGCCGGTCTACGTCGCCACCGACGACGTGCCGTCGTGCCGGTCCGACGAGGCCGTCCGGGACTGGTTCCCGCGCGGAATCGGCGCCGACGTCGCGGGCGTCCGCAAGGATGTGACCGACGGAGAACTCGGTCCGCTGCGCGTCGACTACACGCTCAGCTGGCGGGGCGCGCTGAAAGAACTCCAGTCCGTGACGGTCGGAGTCGACTGCGAGCAGATCGTGCCCGAGCCGGATCCCGAGCCCGAGGCCCCCGACACCACGCCGCCGGCGCCGTGAGCGTCTCGCACGCACGGAGCACCCGCACCCCCGAGAGGAACACGATGACGATCACCCAGGAGCAGAGCGCCTGGTTCGCCGAGACCTTCACCACGCTCGTCGACAACGTGGAGCAGGTCGTGCTCGGCAAGCGCCACGTCATCGAGCTGGCCTTCACCACAATGGTGTCCGAGGGTCATCTGCTGCTGGAGGACTACCCGGGTACCGGCAAGACCTCTCTCGCGCGGGCCATGGGGCGATCGGTCCAGGGGACGAGCTCGCGCATCCAGTTCACCCCCGATCTCCTCCCCGGCGACGTCACCGGCATCACCGTCTACGACCAGCGCCGTGGAGAGTTCGAGTTCCACCAGGGGCCGATCTTCGCGAACATCGTGCTCGCCGATGAGATCAACCGCGCGTCGCCGAAGACCCAGTCGGCGCTGCTCGAAGTGATGGAAGAGGGCCACGTCACGGTCGACGGCATCACGCGGGATGTCGGGGTCCCGTTCCTCGTCGTCGCGACCCAGAACCCGGTTGAACAGGCCGGCACCTACCGACTCCCCGAAGCCCAGCTCGACCGCTTCCTGCTGAAGACCTCGCTCGGCTACCCGGACCACGCCGCCACGATCCGGATCCTGGAGGGGTCCGGTGACGCGGCGAAGGAGGTCGACCCCGTCATCACGCCGCAGGGCGTCGTCAGCCTCGCTGACATCGCGCGCGGCGGCTACCTGCATCCGCTCGTGCTCGACTACATCGCCCGTCTCGTCGAGGCGACGCGCCTGGCCCGCGAAGTGCGCCTCGGGGTGAGCGTCCGCGGTGCGCTCGCCCTCACGAAGGCTGCGCGCACGTGGGCGCTCGCGCACGGGCGCACCTACGTCACGCCCGACGATGTGAAGGCGCTTGCGGTGCCCGTCCTCGCGCACAGGTTGATCCTCGACCCGGAGGCCGAGTTCGACGGTGTCACCGCCGAGGCGGTCATCGGGCAGGTGCTCCTGGACGTCGTGCCCCCCTCGCAGCAGGAGCGTCTCAGCGACCGCAGTCAGCGAGAGAACGTGTGAGCTCCCCGACCGAGTCCCGCCTCACCCGCACGTCTGCGGCGACGGCCTACACCCGCACGGGCTTCGGCTCGACGCGTTCGACGCGGTCCACGACGGACCTCGCCGTTCGCGGGGTGCAGGGATGGCGGCGACTGCGTCGCACCGCCGCCCGAGTCGCGCGGGCGGTGGCCGACACGGTCTCGCCCGCGGGATGGGTCGTCGTCGGCGTCGCCCTCGCGGGACTGGTCTGCGGACTCGGCTTCGGCTGGCTGGAGTTCGCCGTCGCCGGCGGCGCGGCTCTGCTCCTGCTCGCCCTCTCGGTGCCGTTCCTCTTCGGCGCCCGGGCGTACGAGGTCACCCTGCGACTCGCCCACGATCGGGTCGTCGCCGGCACGCCCGTCGAGGGGGCCCTCGTCGTCTCGAACGTCGGTCGCCGCACGGCGCTCCCGGGCCGGGTGGACCTCCCCGTGGGCGAGGGACTCGTCGACGTCCACGTTCCGCTCCTCCGCCCGGGACACGACATCTCCGAGACCGTCGTGATTCCGACGCTCCGCCGCGGCGTCATCACCATCGGGCCGGCGCGGACGGTCCGCGGAGACCCCCTCGGCATCCTCACCCGGGAGGCGACCTGGCAGGAGACCCACACCCTCTACGTCCACCCCGTGACGACAGCGCTTCGGAGTACGGCGACCGGCCTCATCCGGGATCTCGAGGGGAGCCCGTCCCGACGGATCGTCGACGCCGACTTCTCGTTCCACGCCCTCCGCCCTTACGTGCCGGGCGACTCCCCGCGCCAGATCCATTGGAAGTCGACGGCCAAGACGGGCGCGATGATGGTGCGCCAGTACGAGGAGACTCGCCGCTCCCGCATGATCCTCGTGCTCGGTCTCGGTGGCGACGAGTACGCCGACGATGACGAGTTCGAGCTCGCGGTCAGCGCCACGGCCTCCATCGGCGTCCGTGGGATCCGCGACGGGCGCGACGTCGACGTCGTGGCGGGCGCGGAGATCCCCGAGTTCGCGCGGAACCGGATGCGGACATTCCGCACGCTCACGACGATCTCCTCCCGCACCCTCCTCGACGACCTCGCCGGCATCGACCGCGGCGAGAACCCGAGTCCGCTCCGTGACGTGGCCACGCTCGCCTCGGGCCGGCATCCGGATGCCTCCATCGCCTTCCTCGTCTGCGGGTCGACGCTGACACCCGCGCAGCTGCAGAGCGCGGCGCTCGCCTTCGGCAGCGAGGTCGCCGTCATCGCCCTCGTGTGCGCGCCGACCGCGACCCCCGGCATCCGACGCCTCGGCGGGATGACCGTCGTCTCGATCGGGCTGCTCGACGACCTCCGGCAACTTCTCGCGAAGGGCGGCAAATCGTGACGTCCCCGACGTCTCGTCGTGACGCCCGCCGACGCCGAGCCGCCCCGTCCCGGGTGGGCTTCTTCGTCGGTCAGGCGATCGCCGTCGATCTCATCCTCGCCGTCGGCGCGGTCGCCGCGTGGCCCATCTACCGGAGTGCGGCGTTCGTGATCGCGGTGTGCGTGGGGATCACCGCTGGCCACATCGTCGCCGCGGCGGGCGTCCGGTGGCGGTGGTCGGGGTGGTGGGTCGCTCTCGCCGCGCTCGGCGCCTATCTCGTCGTCGGCGTCCCCGTCGCCGCCCCCGGCTCACTCATGTCCCCCGACGCGGCCGTCCGCGCCCTGGTGAGCGTCGCCACGGCGCCGGTGACCGGGTGGAAGGACCTCCTCACCCTCGAGCTTCCCCTCGGCAGCTACCAGGCGACGCTCGCGCCCGCGTTCCTGCTCGTGCTCGCCTGCGCCGCGGCTGCGCTCTCGATCGCGTGGCGCAGCACGAGATGGTGGATGCCGGCGATCGCCGTCGCCCTCGTCCCCACCGCCTTCGGAGTCGTCTTCGGTGCGCGCTCGCTCGCCCCACCGCTTCGTCTCGGCCCCGTGTCCCTGCAGCCCGAGACCCTCGTGGGGGCGTTGGCCATCGCCACTGCACTCGTCGCGGTGATCTGGCGGACGGCGCACGACCGGCGCCGCGCCCTCGCGACCGCCGCGGCCGCGACGGGCGTCGTCCGGGGTGGCCGGAGCCGCGGGACCGTCGCCCGCACGGCCACCGCGGCGGGGATGGTCGTCGTCGCCACCGCTGCCGCCGCCGCCTGGGGACCGTGGGCGCTCGCCGGTCAGCCGCGCGACGTCGCGCGGAGCGTCGTCGACCCGGTGCTCGAGCTCGAACGTGCTCCCAGCCCACTTGCCGCCTACCGCGCCTCCTTCACAGACGAGCGGTACGACGAGGTTCTCTTCACCGTCTCGGCTCCCGCGGGGATCGACCGGGTACGCCTGTCGACCCTGCCGTTCTACGACGGTCGCACGGTACGCGCGATCGATCCGGACTCCGGTCCCACCGATCCGACGACGGCTTTCACCCGTGTACCGTCCAGCCTCACAGACGGCGACGCGAATGCCGCAGTCGTCACGGTCCGGATGGGAGCGGGCGCGGGGATCTGGGTGCCCACCGTGGGCGCGCTCCGAGCAGTCTCGTTCGAGGGCGCTCGTGCCGCAGACCTCTCCGACGGCTTCTTCCACAACGCCGCCACGGGAGCCGCGATCGAGCTGGCCGACGGCGGCCTGCGCGAGGAAGACACCTACGAACTCGCCACACTCCCGGAGGGGACCACCGAGTCGGTCTCGTCCCTCACCCCCGCCCGGAGCGGACCGTCGCTGCCCGCGGAAGTCGTCCCTGCGTCCCTCTCGGAGTGGATCGAGAAGCAGGAGGCGGGCTCCGGGGGTGCGGCACTCGAGACCCTTCTCGACCGGCTCCGCTCCCGCGGGTACCTCAGCCATGCGCTGCAGCTGACGGCGGGCGAAACGCCGGCCTGGCTGCGCGAGCTCGGCGGGGACGGGTTCCAGTCCTCGCGCGCCGGCCACTCCGCCGACCGGATCGGCGCGCTGTTCACCCAGCTGCTCGACCGCGAGGCGGACGCCCCCGGAGGGACCGACACCGACCTCGTCGCCGCCGTCGGCGACGACGAGCAGTTCGCCGTCGCCGGAATGCTCATCGCCGACCAGCTCGGATTCGACTCCCGGGTCGTCGTCGGTGCCCGTCTCGCGTCGGACGAGGACCTGCCGGTCTGCGACGAGGGCGCGTGCCGCGGCGGAGACCTGGCGGCGTGGATCGAGGTGCAGGACGCCGCGGGCCGCTGGGTCCCCGTCGATGTGACCCCGCAGCACGAGAGCTTCCCCTCACCCGACCTCGAGCAGCGCCGCGACCCGGAGAACCCGACCGACGTCCGCCGCGACGAGGCCGAACCGGTGCTGCCCGCGGGGGCGTCGCCGGCCGACGGAGATCGTCCGACCGAGGATGCCGCCGATCAGGAGGCCGACCTCACGGCCCTCTGGACGGCGGTACGGGCCGGCGGCATCTCGCTGCTCGCCGTGATCGTCCTGGTCGGACCCCTCGTCACGATCCTCGGCGTGAAGGCTCTCCGCCGGCGCGGACGGCGGCGGCGCGATTCCGTCGCGGAGCGGTTCACCGGCGGGTGGGAGGAGTACGTCGACACGGCCGTCGACCACGGCTACCCCGCCCCCGTCCACCTCACCCGCCAGGAGCTCGCCCGCCTGTTCGCCGGTGAGGACGGGGCCGGTGCCGGTGCAGGTACCGAAGAGACGGGAACAGAGGGGGCAGGAACGCGACTGGCGACCTGGGCGGACAGGTCCGTCTTCGATGTCACCCCGCCCACTGCAGCCGAGAACGAGGAGTTCTGGCGGATCGTCGCAGCGGAGCGGGCGCGGTTCGCCGCCGAGAAGGGCGCGTGGGCACGTTTTCGGGCGCGCCTGTCGCTGCGGTCGTTGCTGCCGCGCAGACGTGCCCGGCGCAGATAGTGTGTGCGATGCAGGACGGACGGAACCGATGATGAAGGACGACGACTGATGCAGATCGTGACGACGGAGAACGCTCTCCTGACCTCGACCGGTGATGCGGCGGGAGCGATGGCCGGTGTCGCGGCGTTGTCGCTGATCACCGTCTTCGTTCAGCTCATCCTGCTCGCCGCGGTGTACGTGTGGACCGCGATGGCGCTCGCCGCCGTTTTCCGGAAGACGGATCGTCCCGCGGGGCGCGCGTGGGTGCCGGTCCTGAACCTCTGGACCCTGTTCGAGCTGGCGGGGATGAAGGGGTGGTGGGCTGCCGTTCTGGTGGGCGGCGGCATCCTGACCACCATCGTCGCGTCGGTCACAGGCGCCCTGTTCGTGCAGTCGGCTCAGAACGCCGCTTTCGGCGGAGGTGGCGACGCCTCGGCCGCGCTGCTGGCCGCCACGATCGTTCCGCTACTGCTCTTCCTGGCCTTCGCCGCGGGCGCCATCATCCTGACCGCGCGGATGATGGGGCCGCTCAACCGTGGCTTCGGGCGCGGCGGCGGGTTCATCGTCCTCGGGACGCTCCTGCTCCCGGTGTGGGCGTCGATCATCGGGTGGGGTTCCGCTCGGTGGCAGGGCGTCCCCCGCGGTGGCCTCCCCCCCACTCCGTTCGCCGTCGAGGCGGTGGCCCCGGAATCGTCGACGATTCCCGCCGACACGACGTCGTTCGCCCCGCCGTCATCAGCCCCGTTCGCAGCCCCCGCGCCCTTCCCCAACGTCGCTCCGTTCTCGAGCCCCGCGGCCGCGCCCACTCCCGCGCCTGCGCCTGCTCCGTTCCCCGCTCCGGCTCCCGCGGCCTCGCCCGTCGCCGCGTGGTCGCCGCCGCCGGTGGCACCCGTCGCTCCCGTCGCTCCCGCGGCAGCTCCCGCAGCTCCCGCTGCTCCCCCCGCGGTCGCTCCTGCGCCTGCTGCTTCCGCACCCGCGCCGGAGCCCGAGGTCGACGAGCACACGATGCTCGCGGCGCACCGCCGCCCCTCGGCGTCCCTTCACCTCCCAACGGGCCAGACGGTTGCGCTTTCGGCTGATGCGGCCGTCCTCGGCCGCAACCCCGTTCCTCCGTCCGACGCACCCGATGCGCAACCCATCGCCATCGACGATGCGACGCGCACCGTCTCGAAGACGCACGCCCTCCTGCGCCGCACCGACGAGGGGTGGACGATCACCGACCTGTCGTCGACCAACGGTGTCATCGTGGGTGACGGCGATGACGAGATCGCTGTCGGCACGCCCGCCCCGCTGACGGGCCGGTTCCTCCTCGGTGACGCGGAGCTCACCCTCGACCCAGGAGCGCGATGACGCCTTTCGAACCGCTCCACCCCTTCGACGTCATCAGCGGCGCCCTCACCGACACGGGGCTCCGCCGTCGCGTGAACGAGGACTCGCACCTGGCGAGCTTCCCCGTCTTCGTCGTGGCCGACGGCATGGGCGGCCACGAGGCCGGCGACCTGGCGTCCGCCGCGGTCATCGACGCGTTCCGGCGATTCGTCGGTCGCAGTGACGTCACCCCCGAGGAGGTCGCCGAGGCGGTCCGCGCAGCGCACGCAGCCGTGGGGGCCATCTCCCGCGGCACGACGCGGGGCGCAGGCTCGACCCTCACCGGTGTCGTGGCCGTGCAGCAGAACGGCGAGAACCGCTGGATCGTCGTCAACGTGGGCGACTCGCGCGTCTACCGCCTGCTTTCCGAGCGCCTCGAACAGCTCACCGTCGACCACTCCATCGCTCAGGAGATGGTGGATGCCGGGCGTCTCGCCCGCGAGGACATGTCCACGTTCGAGGGGCGCAATGTCATCACGCGCGCGGTCGGCGGCGAGCAGAGCCCCGCCGACTTCTGGTTGCTTCCCGTCGTCACCGGCGAGCGCCTCCTCATCTGCTCCGACGGACTGTCGGGAGAGATCACCGACGAGGCGATCCGTGCGGGCCTGCTGTCGGGGGCGTCGCCGTCGCAGACGACGGGAGCGCTCATCGCACAGGCACTCCACCACGGTGGACGCGACAACGTGACGGCGATCGTCGTCGATGTCGTGGGCGGCGGCATCCACCCCCGCCTCGAAGACACCACGGGCGGTCTCGTCACGAGCGAACCGGCCACCGGCACGATCGAGGTCGAGACCGTGCCGTCGCGGCGGAGACGCCATGACTGACCCGGTCGACGATCTCACCCGCCGAGCGACGCGGAACGAACCCGACGACACCACCCGCATCGCGGCACGTCGTCTTCCCGACGACGAGACGCCCGACGAGACCCTCCTGGCCGAACGTCACACCGACGAGGGCACCCGAGTGACCGAACGGCGCGTCACGAAGGATGCCGCCGCTCCCGCGATCGCGCACGGTCGAGCGGACACACCGCGCACCGCGTCGGCGTCCGGCACACGCGTCCCCCGCGCCGTATACGGCCCGCGGCACGCGGAGCCCTCGCCGCCGGTCGTCCGGACGCCCGTCTCACCTCCGCGCGCTCACGCGGCGGCGGCGGATGCACCGGGTGGCCGTTCGCGTCGCGGTGGGATCGTCGCCGTCACGCTCGGCGGCGTCCTCGTCGTCGCGGGCGCCGTGTGGGGCATCATCGTGATCATTCAAGGGGGCTTGTGATGACTGAGAGCATCGAACTGACAGCGGAGACCGACGCGGCGGAGCTCGGCATCGAGTTCTGCGGCGAATGGTTCCACCCGACGCCGGGCGAGACGTACTCGATCGGCCGTGACGCCGACCTCGTCATCGACACGAACCCCTACCTGCACCGACGGTTGCTGGAGATCGAATCGGCCCAGGGCATGTGGTGGCTCACCAATACCGGGCGCTCCATCTCCGTCGCTCTCGCCACCGCCGACGGCGCTTACCAGGCGATGCTGGGTCCGGGGACCCGCGTGCCGCTCGTCTTCCCCGAGCTCGTCGTCATGTTCACCGCCGGGGCGTACACGTACGAATTCACGATCCGAAACGGCGCCGCCCGGTTCACCGGACGCGGGTCGGCGCTCGACGGCGACAGCACCGACGGTGGCACGACGATCGGCGCGGTACCGCTGACGGCCACCCAGCGGCTGCTGCTCATCGCGCTCTGCGAGCCGATCCTCCGCGGCGGCATGATGGGATCGAGCCAGATCCCGACGTCGGCGAAGGCCGCGGAGCGTCTCGGCTGGCCGCTGACGACCTTCAACCGCAAGCTCGACAACGTGTGCGACAAGTTCGACCGCGAAGGTGTGCAGGGCCTCCGCGGCGGGGCGGGCAAGCTCGCGACGAACCGTCGCGCTCGGCTCGTCGAGCACGCGGTGCTGTCACGCCTCGTGACCGCGGCGGACCTTCCGCTGCTGGATGACGCGCAGCCCGCCGACCGCTGACGCGCAGCATCTGACGGGCGGGCGACCGCCGGCATCCGCCCGCGCGATACCATCGAAGGCTGTGTCCGCACCCGCCCCTGTCATCTCGTACCCCCCGGAGCTGCCCGTCAGCGCCGCTCGGGAGGAGATCTCGCGCGCCATCGCGGAGAACCAGGTCGTCATCGTCGCCGGTGCGACCGGCTCGGGCAAGACGACGCAGCTGCCCAAGATGTGCCTCGAACTGGGGCGCACCCGCATCGCGCACACGCAGCCGCGACGGATCGCTGCCCGCTCCATCGCCGAGCGACTCGCGCACGAGGTGCAGGTGCCCCTCGGCGGCGCGATCGGCTACAAGGTCCGCTTCACCGACGAGGTGACGGAGGCCACGCAGGTCACGCTGATGACCGACGGCATCCTTCTGAACGAGATTCACCGCGACCGGCTCCTCCGCCGCTACGACACGATCATCGTCGACGAGGCTCACGAGCGCTCTCTCAACGTGGACTTCCTGCTCGGGTACCTCGCCCGCATCCTCCCCGAGCGTCCCGATCTCAAGGTGATCATCACCTCGGCGACGATCGACCCGCAGAGCTTCGCCGCCCACTTCGCCGCCACGGCGCCCGACGGCGAGCGCGTACCCGCGCCGGTCATCGAGGTGTCGGGACGCACCTACCCCGTCGAGATCCGCTACCGCGCGCACGAGGACGAGTCCGAGGACGACGTCGACGGTCTGCTCGCCGCGCTGCGTGAGCTCGACCGCGAGCCCGACGGCGACGTGCTCGTCTTCCTCCCCGGCGAGGCCGAGATCCGCGATGCGATGGACGCCGTCCGCGGCTTGTACGCGAAGGACGCCCGTCCCACGGAGGTGCTGCCCCTGTTCGGTCGACTGTCGTCCGCTGAGCAGCACCGCGTGTTCGAGCCCTCGAACGTGGCGGGAGTGCGCCGCCGGATCATCCTGGCCACGAACGTCGCGGAGACGAGCCTCACGGTCCCCGGCATCCGGTACGTCGTCGACACGGGCACGGCGCGTATCTCCCGCTACAGCGTGCGGTCGAAAATCCAGCGCCTGCCGATCGAGGCGATCTCGCAGGCATCGGCGCAGCAGCGCTCCGGGCGCGCCGGCCGTACGTCGGCGGGCATCGCGATCCGGCTCTACGCCGAGGACGACTTCACGGCGCGTCCCGAGTTCACCGAACCCGAGATCCTCCGCACCTCGCTGGCATCAGTCATCCTGCAGATGCTGTCGCTGGGGTTCGGCGACGTCACCGAGTTCCCGTTCCTCACGAAGCCCGACAGCCGCGGGGTGAAGGCCGCCGTCGAGCTCCTCACCGAGCTTCGCGCCGTGGGCGGTCGCACCGGTGCCCTCCGCCTCACGAGCCTCGGCCGTCGCATCGCGCGCCTGCCGATCGACCCGCGGTTCGCGCGGATGCTGCTCGAGGCGGAAAAGCTCGGCGTGTCGCGCGACGTGCTCGCGATCGTGGCGGGCCTGTCGATTCAGGACGTCCGCGAACGTCCTGAGGAGCGACGCGAGGAAGCCGACCGCCTGCACGCACGGTTCGTCGACCCGACGAGCGACTTCCTCACCCTGCTGAACCTCTGGAACCATCTCCGCGAGCAGCAGCGCGAGCTCGGCTCGAGCGCATTCCGCCGCCTCTGCCGCAGCGAGCACCTCAACTACGTCCGCGTCCGCGAGTGGTTCGACGTGCACCGTCAGCTCTCGACGCTGTCACGCTCGGGGGCGCCGAAGGATGCCCCTCGTCAGGCAGCCGGGGCGGCCGAGCCGGATGCGCTGCACCGCGCCATCCTGTCAGGACTCCTGTCGCACATCGGCATCCTCGACACCCGCTCGGTCACGACCGATCCCGCGAAGAAGAATGCGCGCAAGCCCCTGCCGCACTACCGCGGCGCTCGCGGCGCGTCGTTCGCGGTCTTCCCCGGCTCCGGACTGCGCAAAGCCTCCCCCGACGCGGTCATGGCCGCCGAGCTCGTCGAGACCTCGCGCCTGTTCGGTCGCACCGTCGCCGCGATCGATCCGGCGTGGGCGGAAGACCTCGCCGGCGACCTCGCGAACCGGAGTCTGAGCGACCCGCACTGGTCGAAGGATGCCGGCGCTGCCGTCGCGGCCGAGAAGGTGACGCTTTTCGGCGTCGAGATCATCCCGCGCCGCCGCGTGCAGCTCGCCCGCCGCGACCGCGACCTGGCGCGTGAGCTGTTCCTGCGTCACGCGCTCGTCGAGGGCGAGTGGAACAGCCAGCACCTCGACAAGCGTCTCACCGCCTTCGAGCGCCGCAACGGCGAACTCCGGCGTCACCTCGAGCGCATCGAGGAGCGCGAGCGTCGCCGCGACATCCTCGTCGGCGACGAGGCCGTGTACGCCTTCTACGACGCCCGTGTGCCGCACGACGTCTTCGACGTGCGTTCGTTCGAGACGTGGTGGCGAGAGACGCAGCCCGCCGCCCCGAAGCTCCTCGACATGACCGAGGCCGACCTCCTCGGCGAGTCCGCCCGCACCGACGAGCGGGACTTCCCGGCGCGCTGGCGCCAGGGCGACCAGGTCCTCTCCCTCGCCTACCGTTTCGAGCCCGGCGCCCCTGACGACGGCGTCAGCGTCGTCGTGCCGCTGGCCCTGCTCGCCCAGCTCCGCCCCGACGGTTTCGACTGGCAGGTGCCGGGGATGCGGGACGAGCTCGTCACGGGTCTCATCAAAGCGCTCCCCAAGGCGATCCGTCGTCACGTCGTGCCCGCCGCCGACTGGGCGACGACCCTCGGGGACGAGATCCGCGGGTCGGGTCCGGAAGACACCGACGGGCTCCCGGCATCCACTCTCCGCGCGGCTCTGGCCGCCCGCATCCAGCGCGTCGCGCATCAGCCGGTCACGGAGCGCGACTTCGACCTCGAGCGCGTCCCGGCCCACCTCACCGTCTCGTTCCGCGCCGTCGACCAACGGGGACGCACCGTGGGGTCGTCCCGCGACCTCCGCGAGTTGCAGGACCGCCTCGCCGGCCGGGCGCGGGAATCGGTGGCCCGCTCACTGGCGCCGCGGCGCGAGGCGACGCCGACGGCATCCGCCGCCCGAACCGTCGCCGCGGCGAGCGCTCCCCTCGAGCGCACCGGCATCACGACGTGGGACGTGGGAGATCTGCCCGAGGTCGTCGACACGAAGGTCGCCGGCGGCGTCGTCCGCGGCTACCCCGCCCTCGCCGACACGAAGGACGCCGTCACCCTTCGGATCGAGGCGACCCCCGAGCGCGCTGCGGAGCTCAGCCGCGCGGGTGCCCGGCGGCTGCTGCTCCTCGCCGTCGCCTCCCCCACCGCCTACGTCATGGACCACCTGACGGCGCCCGAGAAGCTCGCTCTCGCGGCCTCGCCGTACCCGTCCGCGAAAGCCCTCATCGAGGACGCACGCGTCGCGGTCGCCGACGCCGTCATGGGTGACGCCGTCATCCGCACCGAGGCGGCCTTCACGGCCGCTCGCGACGCGTTCAGCGCCCGGGTTGTCGACGAGCTGTTCCAGACGGTGTCTCTCGCCGCCCGGATCCTCACCCTGCAGCGCGACGTCGAGCGCGCGGTGAAGAAGCAGAACTCCATGACGCTGCTCGCCGCGCTCGGCGACGTGAAGGGCCAGCTCGCGTCGCTCGTCCATCCCGGCTTCCTCTCGCGGACCGGCACGGCTCGCCTCGCGCACCTTCCCCGCTACCTCCAGGGGGCGAAGGAGCGCGTCGACGGCCTCTCCGACAACCCCGGCCGAGACCGGCAGCGGATGACCGAGTACGAGCGCGCTGCCGCGCTGTTCACGGATGCCGGGGGCACTCTCCCGCTCGCCGCGGACGCTCCGGCGCGCCTGGTCCACGCGCGCTGGCTCCTCGAGGAGTTCCGCATTAGCCTGTTCGCGCAGCGGTTCGGCACGGCGGAGCCGGTCTCGCTCCAGCGGATCTCGAAGGCCCTCGCGGGCTGAATCAGCTCGCGCGAACGAGGTCGCGGTAGAACTCGATGCCCCGGAGCCAGGATCCGACGCGGATCCGCTCGTTGTGCGAATGGAGGGCCTCGCGCTCGCCCCGGGTGAGGTGGAACGGCGTGAAGCGGTAGACGTGATCGCTGATCTCGGTGAACCACCGGCTGTCACTCGCTCCGAGCTGGATGTACGGCGTCGGGAGGACGTCCGGTCCCAGCGCCGACCGCGTCGCCGCCACGAGCCGTTCCCACGCCGCACCCGACCACGGTGAAACGGGTGAGGGCTCGGATGCCGAGACCACGTCGACCTCGATAAGCGGGTCGCCGACGACCTTCCGGATGCGGCGGACCGCCGACGCGGCTGTGTCGCCCGGCAGCAGTCTCACGTTGACGCTCGCGCGCGCCGACGTCGCCAGCACGTTGGCGCCGGTCGCACCCGTGAGCTCGGTGACGACCGCGGTCGTCCGGACGAGCGCGTTGAGCTCGGGGCCGAGGCGGGGGAAGACCTTCACCAGGACGCGCCCGGTCATCCCGATGCTCGCGAAGACGTGGCGGAGGGGGCCGGCGGTGTGGGGCGCGACCGTCTCGAACATCGCGCGGACGGGTGCCACGAGACGCGTCGGGAAGGGTCGCCGGTGCAGCCGCAGCACCGCGCGGGCCAGCCGCGCGGTGGCCGGCTCGCGCGGGGGCGTCGACGCGTGCCCGCCGAGCTCGCGGGCGGTCAGGTGCACAGTCATGACCCCGCGCTCGGCGACTCCGATGACAGCCGTGGGGACCATGACTCGCGGCAGGGCTCCCTCGACCACGGCGCCACCCTCGTCGAGCACGAGGGAGGGGCGTACGCCACGGGCACGAAGCACCTCGACGATGGCCTGTGCGCCGTCTCCGGCGACCTCTTCGTTGTGTCCGAAAGCGAGATAGACGTCCTGGCTCGGTGTGAACCCCTCCGCGACGAGCGACTCGAGCGCCTCCAGGATCGCGACGAGCGACCCCTTGTCGTCGACCGCGCCGCGTGCGTGGACCTCCGCGGCGTCGCCCGTGCCGACGAGCTCGGCGCCGAACGGGTCGTGGTCCCACTCCGCCGGGACGACGGGGACGACGTCGATGTGCGCCATGAGGACGAGCGGGGATGCAGCATCCGTCCCGCGCCAGCGGTAGAGCAGCGAGTAGCCCGCGACCACCTCCCGCTCGAGCAAGGCGTGCACGGCCGGGTAGAGGGTCTCGAGCGTGTCACGGAACCGGACGAATGCACTGCCGTCCGCCTCGGGATCGTCCGGGTCGAGGGACACCGTCGGGATCCGGAGGAGCTCGCGGAAGCGGCCGAGGGCGGAGTCGGGGGTGCGGGCCACGATCCGACTCTAGATCCGGTCGACGCGCGCCGCCGATAGGCTCGGGACATGACCGCTCTTCGATGGGGAATCCTGGCCACCGGTGGCATCGCGCACGCCTTCACCGCCGATCTGAACACGGCCGGCCGCACCGTCAGCGCCGTCGGCTCCCGTCGGCTCGAGTCTGCGCAGGAGTTCGCGACGACCTACGGCATCCCCCGGGCTCACGGATCGTATGAGGAGCTCGCCGCCGACCCCGAGGTCGACATCATCTACATCGCGACGCCGCACAGTCATCACCTCCCGGCCGCGGCCCTCGCGCTCGCGCACGGCAAGCACGTCCTGATCGAGAAGCCACTCACCCTCGACGCAGACCAGGCGGTCGCGATCCGAGATCTGGCGGCCGACCACGGCCTCCTCGCGATGGAGGCGATGTGGACCCGGTACCTCCCCCACATGGTGCGCCTCCGCGAGATCCTCGACGCGGGCGTCATCGGCGAAGTGCGTCTCTTGAGCGCCGACCACACCCAGAACCTTCCGACCGACCCGGCCCACCGCCTGAACGACCTGTCGCTCGGCGGCGGCGCCCTCCTCGATCTCGGCATCTACCCGGTGTCGTTCGCGTGGGACATCCTCGGCGAGCCCGACGAGATCCGCGCGACGGCCCGCCTCGGTGAGACCGGGGCCGACACCGATGTGGCGATCTCGGTCCGCCACGCGTCGGGTGGGGTCTCGTCCCTGCTCACGTCCTCGCGCGCAGCCGGCGCGAACGCCGCGCAGATCGTCGGCACGAAGGGACGCATCGAGATCGACGGCGTCTTCTACGCACCGACTTCCTTCCGCGTGTTCGACCTCGACGGCACGCTCGTCGAGGAGTTCCACACCGAGATCGAGGGTCGCGGCATGCAGTTCCAAGCGCTCTACGCCGAGAAGCTCATCGCCGAAGGACGCACCGACGGCGACCTCCTGCCGATCGCGGAGAGCGTCGCGATCATGGGCACGCTCGACGAGATCCGCCGTCAGATCGGCGTCGAGTACCCGCGGTCCTGACCGCTCGAGACAGCGGCCTCAGGCCGGGTCGCCGAGCTCCCGGCGTCGCCGCGCGAGCTCGGCGCGCAGGCGCTCCTCCGCGATCTCGCGCTCCAGGTCGGCGAGCTGCTGCTCGGTCGACCGGGCGTCGGGCGTCCGCGTCGGTGCGGCCGGCGGTTCGCTCGCCCATGGCGCGAACTGCGGCGCCCGACGAACCTCGCGCTGCGGGTACTCGCGACCGATCGCGAACCACAGCACCGTTCCGAGGAAGGGCAGCAGGATGACGACGAACAGCCACACCGTCTTCGGCATGTGCTTCACGAGGCTCTGGTCCCGCGTGATGATGTCGATGAGCGCGAAGATCATCCCCGCCAGCACGAGGAGCGAGATCACGAAGGGCATGCGCCCGAGTCTATGAGTCAGCGGTGAAACGCCGCATCCCCTCCTCCACAGGGGAAAGAGGGGATGCGGCTGACGAATCGCGCGGCCGATCAGCCGGTCGTGAGAGCGCCGACCAGGCCGCTGACGACCATGTAGATGCCGACGGCGCCGCCGCAGATCCACATCGTGATGCGTGCCGTCGTGGGGCGAGGACGCTCCAACTCGGAAGCGGGCTTCGAGGGCTTCGTCATGTCAGTGACCGGCCCGTCGCTTGTTGTAGACGTCGAACGCGACGGCGAACAGCAGGACGAGACCCTTGACCGCCTGCTGCCAGTCGATGCCGATGCCCATGATCGACATGCCGTTGTTCAGCACACCGATGATGAGGCCACCGATGATGGCGCCGCCGATGGTGCCGACGCCACCCTGGACCGCCGCGCCACCGATGAAGGCGGCCGAGATCGCTTCGAGCTCGAAGCCCTCACCCGCCTTCGGGCCGGCGAGGTTCAGACGGGCCGTGAAGATGAGGCCCGCGAGAGCCGCCAGGACGCCCATGTTGACGAACAGCCAGAAGTCGACGCGGCGCGTCTTGATGCCCGAGAGCTCCGCCGCGTGGCGGTTGCCGCCGATGGCGTAGATGTGGCGGCCGAAGACGCTGCGGTTCATGACGATGCCGTAGATCATCACGAGAGCGGCCAGCACGATGAGCGTGACCGGGATGCCCTTGTACGAGGCGAGGGCCAACGTGAACCATCCGATCACCACGGCAATGAGCGCGAGCTTGAGGATGAACCAGAACAGCGGGTCGACGTCCTGGTCGTACTTCTGCCGGCCGAGCCGCGTGCGGACCTGCTGCACGGCGAGGGCGACGATGGCGACGGCGCCGACGACGAGTGTGAACACGTCAGGGTCGGACTCTCCGAACAGCCCGCCGAGGAAGCCGTTGCCGAGCGAGCGGTACTCGGTCGGGAACGAGCCGATGTTCTGGTTGCCGAGAACGACGAGGGCCAGGCCGCGGAAGATGAGCATGCCCGCGAGCGTCACGATGAACGCCGGGATGCCGACATACGCGACCCAGAAGCCCTGCCAGGCGCCGACGAGCGCGCCGATCAGGAGCGAGAGAATGATCGCGAGCCCCCAGGGCAGGCCCATGTCGACCGCCAGGACGCCCGAGACGGCGCCGATGAAGGCGGCGACGGAGCCGACCGAGAGGTCGATGTGACCGGCGATGATGATCATGACCATGCCGATGGCCAGGACGAGGATGTACCCGTTCTGGACGACCAGGTTCGAGATGTTCTGCGGCCGCAGCAGGATGCCGTCGGTCAGGATCGCGAACAGGACGACGACAGCGATTAGCGCGATGAAGATGCCGTTGCGGCCGAGGTCGGACAGGACGGTCGTCACCCAGCGGGTGACGCGGTTGTCGGGCGGATTGATACCGCCGCCGGCGGCGGTTTCCGTCGTTGTGGTGGTGTTCGACATGTGTGTCTCCTGCCCCGTCAGCGGGGCTTCTCCATGGTCATGAGCTTGAGGACGTGTTCGGGGGTTGCTTCGCCGATCGGCATCTCACCGGTGATGCGGCCCTCTGAGAGCGCGTAGACGCGGTCCGAGATACCGAGGAGCTCGGGAAGCTCCGACGAGATGACGATGACGCCTTTCCCGGCTGCGGCGAGCTTGTTGATGATCGTGTAGATCTCGTACTTCGCTCCGACGTCGATCCCTCGCGTCGGCTCGTCGAGGATCAGCACCTCGGGATCCGAATAGATCCACTTCGAGAGGACGACCTTCTGCTGGTTGCCGCCCGAGAGCTTCCCGGTCTTGGCGAGCACGGTCGGCGCTTTGATGTTCATGCTCTTGCGGTACTGGTTGGCGACGGCGAACTCCTCGTTGTCGTCGACCAACCCTGCCTTCTCGAGCTTCTTCAGCGATGCCATCGAGATGTTGCGCTTGATGTCGTCGATGAGGTTGAGGCCATAGGTCTTGCGGTCCTCGGTCGCGTAAGCCAGCCCGTTCGAAATGGCCTCTGAGACGGTCCGCGTGCGGATCTCTTTGCCGCGCATGAACACCTTGCCCGAGATGCGGGTGCCGTAGCTGTGGCCGAAGAGGCTCATCGCGAACTCGGTGCGCCCCGCGCCCATGAGTCCCGCGATGCCGACGATCTCACCGGAGCGCACGGTGATCGACACGTCGTCGACGACGACGCGGGAGGGGTCCTGCGGGTGGTACGCCGTCCAGTTCTCGACGCGCAGCAGTTCGTCGCCGATCTGCGGCTCGTGGTCGGGGTAGCGGTGCTCGAGGTCACGGCCGACCATGTCCTTGATGATGCGGTCTTCGGTCACGTCGGACTTCGCGATCGTCTCGATCGTCTTGCCGTCGCGGATGACCGTGACGGTGTCGGCGACCTTTTTGATCTCGTTGAGCTTGTGACTGATGATGATCGACGTGATCCCCTCCTCGCGGAGGCTGAGGATCAGCTCGAGCAGGTGGTCGGAGTCCTCGTCGTTCAGAGCCGCGGTCGGCTCGTCGAGGATGAGGAGTTTGACCTCCTTCGACAGCGCCTTCGCGATCTCCACGAGCTGCTGCTTGCCGACGCCGAGCTGGCTGACCTTCGTCGTGGGGTTCTCGCGCAGACCGACGCGCTTCAGGAGCGCGGCCGCCTGGAAGTTGGTCTGATTCCAGTCGATCAGCCCGCCAGCACCCTTGCGCTCGTTGTTGAGGAAGATGTTCTCGGCGATCGACAGGTAGGGGCTGAGCGCCAGCTCCTGATGGATGATGACGATGCCGCGCGCTTCACTGTCGCGCAGGTTCTTGAATTCGACGACGTCGCCGGCGTAATGGATCTCGCCGTCGTAGGTGCCGTGGGGGTACACACCCGACAGGACCTTCATGAGGGTCGACTTGCCGGCGCCGTTCTCGCCGCAGATGGCGTGGATCTCGCCGCGCCCGACGGCGAAGTTGACGTTCGAGAGCGCCTTCACGCCCGGGAACGTCTTGGTGATGCCGCGCATCTCGAGGATGGTCTCGGTCACGATCTCCGACTTCCGTGGTGGGGGATGGGGTGCGTCGGCGGCGGGCGAACCCGCCGCCGACGCGAATGGTGGTCAGCCGAGCCGCGTCACAGACCCAGTTCGTCCGCCGTCCAGTAGCCGGTGTCGACCAGGGCCGACTTCACGTTGTCCTTGACGACGGGAACCGGAGCGAGCAGGTACGACGGAACGACCTTCACGTCGTTGTCGTACGTCTTCTCGTCGTTGACCTCGGGCTTCTCGTCGTTGAGGACGTCGACGGCCATGCCGGCGGCGACCTTCGCGAGCTCGCGCGTGTCCTTGAAGATCGTGGCGTACTGCTCGCCGCTCAGGATCGCCTTGACCGAGTCGACCTCGGCGTCCTGGCCCGAGATGATCGGCCACTCGTCGCCGACGGAGTAGCCGGCGTCGGACAACGCGGAGATGATGCCGCGCGAGATGCCGTCGTAGGGCGACAGAACCGCGTCGACCTTCGTGCCGTCGCTGTAGTTGGCCGTGAGGATGTCCTCCATGCGGCTCTGAGCGGTCTCGCCGTCCCAGCGGAGCGTCGCTGCCTGCTCGATGCTCGTCTGGCCCGACTTGACGACGAGCGTGCCGTCTTCGATGTATGGCTTCAGGACGTCCATGGCGCCGTTGAAGAAGAAGAACGCGTTGTTGTCGTCGAGCGATCCGGCGAACAGCTCGATGTTGAACGGACCCTTGGGGGCGTCGGCGACCGGCTTGCCTTCGAGGTCGGTCAGACCGAGACCGTTGAGGACGGTCCACGCCTGCTGGTTGCCGACCAGCTGGTTGTCGAACGTCGCGTAGTAGTCGACGTTCTCGGTGCCCTTGATCAGACGGTCGTAGGCGATGACGGGGATGTCGGCGTCAGCGGCGTTCTGCAGGGCCTCCGTGAGGGTGGTGCCGTCGATCGAGGCCACGATGAGCGCTTCGGCACCCTTCGTGATCATGTTCTCGATCTGCGAGACCTGCGTGGGGATGTCGTCCTCGGCGTACTGGAGGTCGACCTTGTACCCCTGGTCCTCGAGCGCCTTCTTGACGGCGTTGCCGTCCTGGATCCAGCGCTCGGAGCTCTTGGTCGGCATCGCGACGCCGATCAGGCCGCCGTCGCCCTTGCCGCCGCCCGAGCCGCTGCCGCCGGCGGTCGTTCCGCCGGCACACGCGGTGAGCGCGAGCGCGCCGGCTGCGATGCCGACGAAGATGATCCTCTTGAGTTTCACTGTGGTCCCTTTCCCTGGACTTCGGTGTCGTGGTGTTCGGTTGTGCGCATTGCCCCTGGTGAGGGTCTTTCTGGGTGACCGCGCCCGGTTACGGGCTACCGGCGGCCTTCGGTGGTCGTGGAGCGGAGTGCGTGAGCATTCCGGGAGAGCTGCGAGACGGCGTCTTTCTCGAGGGGGACGAGGTCTCCCGCCGTGCCGGCCAGACGGGCGGTGCGCGCCACGCCCTCGAGCACCTGCGCGAGACGGACCGCCTCCCGTGCGCTCGGCGCGACGCAGAACGCCCCGAGTCCGGTCACGAGGACGGCGCCGGAAGCGCCCGAGCGGAGCGCGCCGAGGACGACGGACGCCTCGACCGAGGGGCCGTCGACGATCGGCACGGCTCCCCTGAACTCCCGTGCGGCCTGCGCCGTCAGACAGGGGATCGCTTCGCCGCGCGCCGCCCAGGCGGCGGCGTGGCCGGATTCAAGGTGGACGACAGCAGCGGCATCCGATTCCCGGAGGATGGCCGCGTACAGCTCGATGTCGGCAGGCAGGACGCCGTCTTCGCCGGGCGTGCCCGAAACCGGAACGCCGGCCAGCGAGACGACGATCATCTTCTCGGGTGCAAGCTCGTCGTCGGAGTCGACCGGGCGCGTCACGAACAGGTCTGCGCCGGGGACTCTCTCCGACAGTGTCGTCGACGTCACTCCGCGGCCGGCGAGGTCGACCAAGAGGGATGCCACTCGCTCGCGGATGCGCGCGACGGTCACCTCGGTCTTCACCCCGCTCGCGTACCGCTCCGCGTCGTCCCTCGACACCAATGCCCGACTCCTTTGTCCTGCCCGGTCGCCGTCGCCCACGTCGGCGGCGGTCATGTGACCGTTCACATCGCATGACTATGCACCCCAGGACGCCACCCTGTCAACACGACGCGCGGAAGGCGTCAGAGGGCTGCGGCGCGAGCGGTGGACGACCTGACGATGAGGTCCGGTGTCAGCGTCGGGACGGTCGCGGAGGACGATCCGTCGAGGAGCAGTTCCACGCAGCGCCGACCGAGTTCGGCGAAGTCCTGACGCACGGTCGTGAGCGGCGGCCAGAAGTGTCCGGCCTCGGGTATGTCGTCGAATCCCACGATGCTGACGTCTCTGGGACAGTCCAGCCCCTCGTCGCGGATGGCATGCAAGAGCCCCAGCGCCATCTGGTCGTTCGAGGAGAAGATGGCAGTGAAGTCCCGATAACCGAGCAATTCGCGGCCGGCGTAGTAGCCGAAGTCAGCGGTCCAATCGCCGAGGATCGGCGCTGTCGTGGAGATGTCCCACGCGCTCATCTCCTCGAGGAAGCCCCGCATGCGGGACTCCGCCTCCATCCAGTCCTGGGGACCGGCCAGGTGGTAAATCGACCGGTGACCGAGCTCGATGAGGTGGCGCGTCGCGAGGCGCGCACCGGCGATCTGATCGACGGCGAGCGTGTGTCCGGCGTCGATGTCGGTGGACTGCAGCGTCACGTACGGCACATCGACCGCCTGGGCGGCGAGGACGCGGATCACCCGGACCTGGGGCGCGATGACGACGAGTCCCTCGATGGATTGCGCCATCAGGTACGAGAGCCCGTCGGGAATGGACTGCGGGTCGCTCGCATCGATGTTCGCCGTCGACACCCAGTACCCGCGTGCTTGTGCCGCGGCTTCGATGGCGGCTATCGACGACGCCGGCCCGTACTGCGTCGATGACGCGGCGAGGATCCCGATGGTGCGCGATCGACTCGTGACGAGCGCTCGGGCCGCACGATTCGGGCTGTACGAAAGCTCCTGCATTGCCGCGAGGACGCGGTCTCGAGTCTCCGGTCGGATGCTCGGGTGATCGTTCAGCACGCGGGACACGGTCTGATGGGACACATCCGCCAGGCGCGCGACGTCGCGGATACTCGCCCGCCGGCCGCCGGCTTCCTCGCTCATCGGTCCCCCAACGCCTATGTTCACGGTCACACGGACCCAGGCCCATTATGCACGTCGCGTCCTCCACCGCCGCTGCGGTCTCCGGAGGTGGATGTGACAGCGGTTCTTGTCACATCCACGCGGGCCGCGCGAGCAACCTATGCTGACCGCTATGTCCGACATGTCGCGCCACCTCCCCCTGAGCAATCGGGAACGCGTCGACGAGTCCGCAGTGACGAGTGATTGGCGAGAGGCGCTCGCGGAGGTCGTGACGTCCGCCGCTCCCCTCGCGCCGACGACGGAAGACCAACTCGCGTTCCTGGACGAGGCGGGGCTCCCGCATTCCGACGATCCGTCCCTCTCCGACGTTGCCGACGCGATCCGAGCGGGTCGTCGCGTCCGCATCCGCTCACTGGTCACCGCAACGCGGGCGCTCCTGGTGCTCGCGGGCGACCGCCCGGTGGCGATCGCACCCGCGACGAGCGGGGCGGTCGCGCTGTATGCCGTCACGCGCATGCCATTCGATCGACGGGCGGCCGTGGCCGGCTCCGCCCTGCTCGCGAGCGATGACGGCTGGGCGCTCGGCCGCGGCCCTGCACGGCCCGCTCCCGCACGCGACATCCTTTCTTTCGTCCTCGGACTCAGCGACGACGTTCCCGGAACACCCTCGCGGCACCGGCGGTGACACGGCACAAGCTGTAAGACTGGGGGGATGCCGGATTCCTCCATTCCTCGCGTTGCGGTCTACCTCGATTTCGACAACATCGTCATGAGTTGGTACGACCGGGTGCACGGTCGGAACAGCTACTCGCGCGATCGTCAGCGGATCGCGGCCGATCCCGACGAGCAGGAGATCGCCGGCCGGCTGGCTGCTGCGATGATCGACGTCGGCGCGATCATGGACTACGCGGCCTCCTTCGGCACGCTCGTGCTGACTCGCGCCTACGCCGACTGGTCGTCTCCGGTCAACGCGCTCTACCGACAGCAGCTCGTGGCCCGCGCCGTCGACCTGGTGCAGCTTTTCCCGGCCGCGGCGTACGCGAAGAACGGCGCCGACATCCGCCTCGCCGTCGACACCGTCGAGGATCTGTTCCGGCTCGAGGACCTCACCCATGTCGTCATCGTCGCCGGCGACAGCGACTACGTGCCCCTCGCACAGCGCTGCAAGCGCCTCGGCCGCTACGTCGTCGCCGTGGGCGTCGCAGGCTCTACGGCGAAGTCGCTCGCCGCCGCCTGCGACCAGTTCGACGCTTACGACGCTCTGCCCGGGGTCGCCGTCCCCGAACCCGAGCCGGCCCCCGAGACGGCGCCGGCCACGGGCCGCCGCCGTCGCAAGGCGGCCATCGACCCCGTGGAGCAGCTGCTCTCGCGCGCCCTCCGCCTCGAGCACGTCCGGACCGACGAGGAATGGGTGCACCTGTCCGCGGTGAAGAACCTGATGAAGCGGATGGATCCGTCGTTCAGCGAGAAGGCGCATGGACATCGCTCGTTCTCGGACTTCGTGAAGGATCACCCGAAGATCGCCGAGCTCGACGAGACGACGAACATCGTCCGCGTGCGCGCCGTCGAGAGCGCCTGACACCCGAAGGACCGCGTGCCGGCCACCCCGCAGGGTAGGGTGGCCCCGTGGCTCGCCGGTCAACTCCGCCCGGCTCGCAGTCCTCACTGCGAGAGGCGAATCGTGCGCGACTGCTCGATTCGCTCAAGAGGCATGGGCGCCTGACGCAGATCGAGCTCGCCGGCGCCACCGGCCTCTCCCCCGCGACGGTGTCGAACATCGTCAAGGAACTCACCGCTTCGGGTGTCCTGCACACCTCGTTCACGTCGCGGAGCGGGCGCCGCGCGACCCTGGTTTCGCTCGCGCGCCAGGTGGGCCTGGTGGCCGGAGCACACTTCTCGACGCGCAAACTCCACGTAGCGATCGCCGACGCGACGCGTTCGGTCGTCGCGGAGACCTCGCTCCCCCTCGCGATCGACCACCGCCACGACGCCGAGCTCGACCGGCTCAGCCTGCTGCTGGGCGACATGGTCGAAGGACTCGGCGGATCGCTGTCCGATCTGCTCGCCGTCGGCCTCGCCATCCCTGCCCCGGTCGATCCGCGGTCGTCCGTCATCTCGACCCCGGGGCTCCTTCCCGGCTGGGACGGGATCGACATCGCACGGAGCCTCTCGGCGCGCATCGGCCGTCCCGTCCACGTCGACAGCGAGGCGAACCTCGGCGCCCTCGCCGAGGCTCGCGAGGGAGCTGCGCGCGGCGCGTCCTCGTCCGTCTACGTCACGGTCGGCCACTCCATCAGCGCGGGTCTTCTCGTCGACGGCGAGCTGTTCCGCGGCGCGAGCGGCCGCACCGGTCAGATCGGCCACATGACGATCGATGAGAACGGCGCCCGCTGCCGCTGCGGCAACCGCGGCTGCCTCGAGACGGTGGCCGCCGGACCTGCGCTCCTCGTCGGGTTTGGCGACGCCGACGGCATCCACCGCCTCCGCGATCTCGTGACGGCTGCGGGAGACGGTGTGCCGGCGGCGCAGCGCACGATCGCGGATGCCGGCCGCCACATCGGCATCGCCGCGGCGAGCCTCTGCAACCTCATCGACCCCGAGCGCATCGTCGTCGGGGGCGAGCTCGCTCGAGCGGGCGAGATCCTCCTCGCGCCGCTCCGCCATGCTCTTGAACGCTCCGTCCTGGGCGGCGGGGTACCCGAGATCGTCGCCTCCGACTTCGGCGAGTGGGCCGAGACCCGGGGAGCCATCGCCCTTGCACTCGACCACGTGGCCGTCGACGCCGATCTGGTCGCGTTCCCCGCATGAAGCGGCTCCTCGCCGCTGTCCTCCTGGGGGCGGCCTCAGCCGCCGCCCTGTCGGGGTGCGCTCTTCCGGACAACTCCTCGACGCAGACGACGATCGCCCTCCTCCTGCCCGACAAGAAGACCGCGCGGTACGAGACGTTCGACCGGCCCGTCTTCGAGAAACGCATCGCCGAGCTCGGCGATGCGCAGGTGCTCTACACGAACGCCGATCAGGATGCCGCACGCCAGCAGCAGCAGGCGGAGTCCGCTCTCGCCGCCGGAGCCGCCGTCCTCGTCCTCGATCCGGTCGACGGGCGAGCCGCGGCATCCATCCTGGCCGCCGCGACAGCCGAGGGGGTGCCGGTCATCGCCTACGACCGGATGATCATCGGCGGTGGGAAGCCCGCGTACTACGTCTCCTTCGACAACGAGCGCGTGGGCGAACTGCAGGCGGAGGCCCTCGTGACGGGGCTCGAGAAGGAGGGTCGCGCCGATGGTGGCGTCCTCATGGTGCACGGGGCGCCCACCGACAGCAACGCCGCGCAGTTCCGCGACGGTGCGCGCCGGGTCATCACCGAGGCGGGTCTCGACGTCCTCGCCGAGTACGGCACGCCAGACTGGAGCCCCGACAAGGCGCAGGCCTGGGTCGCCGGGCAGTTGGCGCAATACGGCGACGAGGTGGCCGCCGTGTACGCCGCGAACGACGGCACCGCCAGCGGTGCGATCGCGGCCCTCCGCGCCGCCGACGTGTCGCCGTTCCCGATCGTGACCGGACAGGATGCCGAGCTCACGGCGCTGCAGCGGATCGTGTCGGGAGACCAGTACATGACCGTCTACAAGGCGATCCGAGAGCAGGCGACCATCGCCGCGGACGTCGCGACGGCGCTGGCCGCCGGAGAGCGGCCGAAGGGCGACACGACGATCGACGGCATCCCCTCCACCCTCCTCACCCCGGTCGCCGTGACCGTCGACGACATCGCCTCCACCGTCGTCGCAGACGGCTTCTGGACCGTCGCGGACATCTGTACTCCCGCCTACGCAGAGGCCTGCGCCGCCGCAGGCCTGGAATGAGAGCACCCCGCGTGAGCGTCTCCCCTCGCCGCACCGGCGACCACGTCCTGGCGATGCGCGGGATCGACAAGCGCTTCGGTGCCGTTCGAGCACTGAACGGGGTCGACTTCCGCGTCCGTGAGGGCGAGGTCGTCGCCCTCGTCGGCGACAACGGGGCGGGCAAGTCCACGCTCGTGAAGGTTCTCGCCGGCGTCCACCCGGCGGATGCCGGCACGATCGAACTCGACGGCGAGATCGTCCAGCTCTCGAGCCCCGCCGACGCGCAGGACCTCGGCATCGCGACCGTCTTCCAGGATCTGGCGCTCTGCGAGAACCTCGACGTCGTGGCCAACCTCTGGCTCGGCCGGGAGCTGCTCGAACGTGGCCGCCTCGACGAGGTCGGCATGGAGGAGCGGACCTGGATGCTGCTGCGCGAGCTCGCCGCCAAGATCCCCTCCGTCCGGGTGCCGGTGTCGACCCTCTCCGGCGGCCAGCGTCAGACGGTCGCAATCGCGCGATCGCTCATCGGCGAGCCGCGCATCGTGATCCTCGACGAGCCGACGGCCGCGCTCGGCGTCGCCCAGACGGCAGAGGTGCTGAACCTGATCGAACGCCTCCGGGACCGAGGACACGGCGTCGTCCTGATCAGCCACAACCTCACCGACGTCCTCGCCGTCGCCGACCGCATCGTCGTCCTCCGACTCGGTCGGAACAACGGCGAGTTCGACGCCGAAACCGCGACGAGCGAAGTCCTGATCGCCGCGATCACCGGCGCCCTCGACGCCGCACGGCCGGTCGTGCCTCCGGACGTGCCCCACGCTCCCGTCATCCCCCTCGCCGGAGCACGACGCCGCCTGGACGGTGACCGGTGAACCGCGAGGCGAGCCTCCTGAGCCTCGCCGTGAGTCGGGTGCGCTCGGGGGACGTCGGACGGATGCCGGTGGTGCTGGCCCTCGTCGTCATCGCGATCGTCTTCCAGGCGCTCAACCCGGTCTTCCTGACGAGCCGCCACCTCAGCGATCTGCTCATGCAGTGCGCCGCGATGGGGACGATCTCGCTCGGCATCGTCTTCGTGCTCCTCATCGGCGAGATCGATCTGTCGGTCGGGTCGATGTCGGGCGTCGCCGCCGCGATCCTGACCGTGGGAGGGGTGCAGTTGCAGTGGCCGTTCGCCCTCGCGATCGGTGCCGCGATCACCGCCGGGTGCGTCGTCGGGGCGATCTACGGAGTCCTCCGGACGACGCTCGGGCTCCCGAGTTTCGTCGTGACCCTCGCGGGTCTGCTCGGCCTGCTGGGTGTGCAGTTGTGGGTGCTCGGCGATGCCGGCTCGATCAACCTCCCGTTCGACTCCTGGATCGTGCAGTTCGCCCAGCAGATGTACCTGCCCGCCTGGGTGTCGTACGTGCTGTCGGCGGCGACGGCCGTGGCCTACACCGCCACCCTCCTCAGCCGAGCTCGTCGCCGTGCGGCTGCGGAGCTCGAAAGCACGCGCACGGTGGTCATCGTCGTGCGGGGCGCACTGCTTCTCGTCGGACTCGTCGGCGGGTCCTGGTACCTCAACCTCTCCCGCGGCGTGGGGCTGATGTTCGTGCTCTTCGTCGTCCTCGTGGTCGTCGCCCACCTCGCGCTGACACGCACCCGCTGGGGGCGTTCGGTCTTCGCCGTGGGCGGATCGATCGAAGCGGCGCGGCGCGCCGGCATCCGTGTGGACCGCGTCGTGCTGTCGGTGTTCATGCTCTGCTCGGCCCTCGCCGCGACCGGCGGGGTCCTCGCCGCAGCCCGGCTCGCCGCCGCGAACCAGAGCACCGGTGCCGCCGACACCAACCTCAATGCCATCGCGGCGGCGATCATCGGCGGGGCGTCGCTCTTCGGCGGGCGCGGATCGGCGTTCGCAGCGCTCCTGGGGGTCGTTGTGATCCAGGCGATCTCGTCGGGACTGACGCTCATCAACCTGAGCTCCGCGGTGCAGTACATGGTCACGGGGGCCGTCCTCGTCTTCGCCGTGGCGCTGGATGCCGTGACCCGCCGCAGCCGCCTGGGCACCGGACGGACGTAGCCCGGGGGGCGCGCCGATCACCGCGTCGAGAGAGGGTTCGGGCCGGCCGTCGACGGTGACGAAAGCGTTATGTTCACATCTTGACTTCATTTCGTGAACACAACAAGATCTTCCTCAAGCGCGATGTCGCGCACGCTCGATTTCACTGTCGAAAGGCGAACGATGAAGAAGTCCCTGTCCGTTGCTGCAGCCCTCGGGGCCGCAGCACTCCTGCTCGCCGGCTGCTCCAGCACGAGCACCCCCGCGCCCGCCGGTTCGAGTGGCGGAGCGGCTCCCGCTGAAGCCGGCCGCGCGTGCGTCATCCTCCCCGACGCGGCGTCCTCGCCCCGCTGGGAGAACTTCGACCGCAAGTACCTCGACGAGGGCCTCAAGAGCGCCGGCTTCGAGGTCGACATCCAGAACGCACAGGGTGACACGGCCAAGTACACGACCATCGCCGACCAGCAGCTCACGCAGGGCTGCGGCGTCATGATGCTCGTGGACTACAACGGCGCCGCTGCGGGCGTCGCCGCCAAGGCCAAGAGCCAGGGCATCCCGGTCATCGCGTACGACCGCCCCTTCACGGGCGCGGACTACTACGTCTCCTTCGACAACGTCGAGGTCGGCAAGCTCGAGGGCCAGACCGTCCTGGACGGGCTGAAGACCGCCGGCAAGGACCCGAAGACGGCAGCCGTCTACTACATGGGCGGAGACCCCACCGACGGCAACGCCGCGATGTTCCTGAAGGGCGCCAAGGAGGTCATGGAAGCCGCGGGCATCAAGCCGGTCGCTGAGCCTCCGGGGGTCTGGGACGGCGCGAAGAGCCAGACCAACTTCGAGCAGGCACTGACCGCCAACGGCGGCAAGGTCGACGGCGTCTGGGCTGCCAACGACACGAACGCCGACGGCGTCATCAAGGTGCTCCAGGACCGCGACCTGAAGGGTGTGGCCGTGTCCGGCCAGGACGCCAACGTCGAGGGCCTGCGCAACATCCTCACGGGATGGCAGACCGCGACGGTCTACAAGCCGGTCAAGGTCGAAGCCGAAGCGGCCATCGAGCTCGCCACGGCCCTCCTGAAGGGTGAGAAGCCCACCGCCGATCAGAAGCTCGACGACGGCACACCTTACATCGCCGTCACCCCCGAGCTCGTCGGACCCGACAAGGTCAAGGACGTCGTCGCCGCCGGCGACGCCTCGGTCGATGACGTCTGCTCCGGCGACATCGCCGGCGTGAGCCTCGCCGACAAGTGCACCGAGTTCGGCGTCAAGTGACCTGACGGGAGTGGGGATGCCGCGGCTCGCGGCATCCCCACTCCCCCATGTCTGCGCGACCCCCTCGATTCCTCAGGAGAACCCGCATGAGCGAACCCATCATCGAACTCCGGCACGTCACCAAGTCCTTCGGCCCCGTCAGCGTCCTGAAGGGCGTCGACCTCAAGGTCCGACCCGGCACGGTGACCGCGCTCGTTGGCGACAACGGCGCCGGAAAGTCCACCCTCATCAAGGGCCTCGCCGGTGTGCAGCCCTACGACACCGGCCAGATCCTCGTCGACGGCCACGAGGAGCATCTCCGCACACCGCGCGAGGCGGGCGCCTTGGGCATCGAGGTTGTGTACCAGGACCTCGCCCTGTGCGACAACCTCGACATCGTCCAGAACATGTTCCTCGGCCGCGAGGAAGTCATCGGAGGCACGTTCGACGAGGGGCGGATGGAGAAGGAAGCCTCCGATACCCTCAGGTCGCTCTCGGTCCGAACGGTCAAGAGCGTCCGCCAGAAGGTGTCGAGCCTCTCCGGCGGCCAGCGCCAGACGGTCGCCATCGCCCGTGCCGTTCTGAAGAAGGCCCGCGTCGTCATCCTCGACGAGCCCACCGCCGCCCTCGGCGTCGCCCAGACCGAGCAGGTCCTGAACCTGGTCCGTCGCCTCGCCGATCAGGGCGTCGCCGTGGTCCTCATCAGCCACAACCTGGCCGATGTGTTCGCCGTCGCGGACGACATCGCCGTTCTCTACCTCGGCCAGATGGTCGCCCAGGTCCCGACCGCCGGGTCGAACCGCGACGAGATCGTCGGCTACATCACCGGAACAAAGGTGCCCCCGGGCGTTCAGCTCGTCGGCACATCCACCATCCCCGTCGGAGGCGACGCATGAGCACCAGCACCCGAACCGCGGCGGCACCCGATCCCGTCGCGAGCGACCTCATCGGCAGCGGCGTCGAAGGCGGCGTGGGCGACCAGATCAACGCGTGGCTGCAGCGTGTGCGCGGCGGCGAGATGGGCGCCCTGCCCGCCGTCGGCGGGCTCATCCTGCTCGTGATCCTCTTCAGCTTCCTCAGCCGGTTCTTCTTCACCCCCGTCAACTTCGCGAACCTCATGAGCCAGGCCGCGTCGCTTGTCGTCCTCGGCATGGCGCTCGTGTTCGTCCTGCTCCTCGGCGAGATCGACCTGTCCGCCGGCGTCACCGGTGGTGTGGGTGTCGCCTTGTTCGCGGTGTTGAACGTGAAGTTCGACGTCCCCTGGCCCCTCGCCCTCGCAATCGGGTTCTTGATCGGTCTCGCCACGGGAGCGCTGATCGGATTCCTCGTCGCGAGGATCGGCATCCCGTCGTTCGTCGTCACGCTGGGCCTGTTCCTCGGTTATCAGGGCCTCGCGCTCCTCATCATCGGCGCGGGCGGACTGTACCCGATCCAGGCACCCGAGCTCCTCGCTCTGCAGAGCGGCCGCATGCCGATCTGGGCGGGATGGGCGATGCTGGTCGTCATGCTCCTGATCTCGGGGGGGCTTTCGTTCTTCGACCGTCGGCGCCGCACCCGCGCCGGAGTCCCGAACCGTCCGATGGCACTCGTGTGGGCGAAGCTGGCCGTCATCGCGATCCTCGGCGGCGCCGCGGTGTTCGTCCTGAACCTGAACCGCTCGCAGTCGGTCATCCCCATCGAGGGGGTGCCGGTCATCGTTCCCGTGGTGCTGACGATCCTCTTCATCGGCACCTTCGTCCTCGACCGCACCAAGTTCGGGCGCTACGTCTACGCCATCGGTGGCAACGCCGAGGCGGCCCGCCGCGCCGGCATCAAGGTGCGCTGGGTGAAGTGGTGGTGCTTCGTGGCCGCGTCGGGCCTCGCCGTCGTGTCGCTGCTGTTCGCGCAGACCCGCGTGGGGTCGGTCGACGGCGCGGTCGGACGCGACGTCGTGCTCTCGGGTGTCGCCGCAGCCGTCGTCGGCGGCGTGAGCCTGTTCGGCGGTCGAGGCCGCCTCATCCACGCGGCCATCGGCGCGCTCGTCATCGCGGTCATCATCAACGGGCTCGGCCTGCTGCAGATGGATGCCGGGTTCAACCTGCTCGTCACGGGTGGGGTGCTGATCCTCGCCGCCACGGTGGATGCGCTGTCGCGACTGCGAACCGGCGGTGTGCGCACCTGATGCCCTCCTGACACGACGACGCCCTCGGCCGGTTTCGGCGGAGGGCGTCGTCGTGCGTGCGGACGCGTCAGTCGCGGGTCGACCAGAGCGCCCAGGCGACGAGCACGGGCTGGAACGCCAGGCGGCGCCAGCGCGCGGTGTCGCTGTCGAGATGGAAGCCGTCGCGCTTCTTCAGCGCCTGGTCGAGGTTGCCGGGAAAGATCGCCACGAAGAAGGCGGCGAGGATGATACCGATGCGGCGCCGCTCCTTCGGGAGCACCACGAGCGCGGCGCCGAGCATCATCTCGACGGCCCCGGAGGCGACGACGACGCCGTCCTTATCGATGGGAAGGGTGTCGGTGACCAGATCGGGGACCTGCGCCTGGAATTCCTTGCGCGCCCAGAACAGGTGGCTGAGGCCGGCGAACACCATGGCGCCGGCGAGAGCCCAGCGAGCGATTGTCTTCATCCTTCGAGTATCCCCCGGTGCCCGCCCGTCCCGACCCGACCGCTCGCCTACGCTGGTGGGGTGACGAGTCCCGCCCCGTTCCCCTTCGAGCGGCTGTCCCGTCGCCCTGACGTCGAAGGCCCCGACTTGGTGGCGTCGGATGCCGCCGATCGCCTCATCCTCGACGAGTCCGCCGATCTGCGGGCCGCGGCGCCCGCGGGGTCGATCGCCGTCATCGGCGACACCCACGGTGCTCTCGCACTGGCGGCGGCGCACGACGGCGCGCGAGACGTCCGCGTGCACCAGGACGCCCTCGCCGGCGAGCGTGCGACCTCCCGGAACGCCGCCGAGCTCGGACTGGACGACCGCATCCGGCTCGTTCCTCTCGACGCCGATGCCCTCCGCGACGCTCGTGTCGTCCTGCTCCGCCTGCCCCGCGCCCTCGACGCTCTTCGTGACATCGCGGCTCTGATCGCCGCCCACGCCTCCCCCGCGGTCGTCGTGGTCGCCGGCGGTCGGGTGAAGCACATGACTCTCGCGATGAACGACGTCCTCGGCGAGAACTTCGGGCGCCTCGACGTTTCGCACGCGCGCCAGAAGTCCCGCGTCCTCTTCGCCCGCGAGCCGCGCGCAGGACACGAACCGGTGCCCGCCGCCGGTCGTGAGGGAAACCTGGAGATCCGCGCCTTCGGCGGTGCGTTCGCGGGAGCCCGCCTCGATCACGGCACGCGCCTGCTGCTCGCCCACCTGCCCGACTTCCCCGCCGGCGGATCCCCCGAGGACCCTCTCATCGACTTCGCGTGCGGAACGGGCGCGGTCGCCGCGCACCTGGCGCTCCGGCATCCCGCCGCCGCCGTCTATGCCTCGGACCAGTCCGCGGCCGCAGTCGCGTCGGCCCGCGCGACGGCCGCCGCGAACGGCGTGGCGGAACGGGTCGAGGTCGTCCGCGACGACGTGCTCACGGCTCGGCCGGAGGCATCCGCGTCTTTCATCGCCCTGAACCCGCCGTTCCACAGCGGGGCGGCCCTGACGGAGCGACTCGCCTTCCGGCTCTTCGCCGACGCGTCGCGGGTCCTCCGACCCGGTGGCGAACTGTGGTGCGTCTGGAATTCGGGGATGCGCTACCGCGGCGACCTCGAGCGGCTCGTCGGGCCGACGCGTCAGGTCACGCGGGACGCCAAGTTCACCGTGACGGTGTCGACGCGTCGCTGACACTCACCGTCCGCCCGGGGGCCCCACCAACAGCAGGATCACGTAGAGCGCGACGACCGCGACGACGATGAGCGCGACGAGGATGCCCGCGTGCCGCAGGAACCAGCGCAGCAGACGGTCGATCGGACGCCGATCCCGAGGGTCCGCCGTCTCCTCCAGGCGCCACTGCCCCGCGAGACGCCCGCTCCGGCGAAGCCACATCTCGACGGGGACGGTGGCGTAGGGAACGATCGCAGACCCGACCGCGAGGACCGAGGTGCCGAGACCCCAGCGGTTGTTGAGCGCGACGAGGAGGGCGGTCGCGCCGTAGGACAGGAAGACGAACCCGTGGATGCCGCCGCCGATCGTGACGGCGACGGCCGGACCTCCCGCGGCGCGGATGATGAGCGCGCTGATGAGGAGGGTCCAGGAGAAGACCTCGGCGATGGCGAGGATGCGGAAGATCATGGCAGGGGTGCGGAACACACCTTAAGCCTACCTGAAGGATGCCGGGGCTGGCGTCATCGCCGAGTGGACCACACCGCCCACGCCACGAGAACCGGCTGGAAGAAGAGGCGGACGAACCGTTTGGTGTCGGAATCCATCCCCGGAACGTCGCGACCCGACCTCCAGTGGTGGATGTTGCCGGGGAACACAGCGACGAACAGCGCCGCGATCGCTAGTCCCACGCGGCGACGCTCCCGCGGCAATGCGACGAGCGCAACGCCGAGGCCCGCCTCCACGACGCCCGAGACGACGACGATCGTGTCCTTGTCCGTCCGGAACAGCCGCGTGGCCCAGTCGGGAACGGCGATGCGGAAGCCCCGCCGGAGCATCGTGAGATGCGCGACGCCGGCGGCGGTCAGCACGACGGCGAGGGCACCGCGGGCACCGGTTCGCAGCATCCCGACGCGACGACTCTCGCCTCGACGCTTCGTCATTCGATCACACCGGCTCGGATGCCGCCGAGCGACTCCGCCACGCGGGGCAACGACTGCGACAGCGAGTCATCGAGACGCTCGAGCCGATCCTGCGCGTCCCGCAGCACCTCCGCGCCGCGCTCCGTGACGCTCAGGTCGCTCGCCGCGCCGGCCTGCGCCGTCGCGTCGGCGACGAGACCGTCGTCGACGAGAGCGTGCACGGCGGCGTGAGCGGACTGCACCGTGATGCGCGAGCGGCGCGCGAGCTCGGAGAACGAGATACCCGGCTCGGCGCCGATGTGACCGAGGAGTCCGAACTTGCGAGTGGAGATGCCGAGGTCTCGCAGCTCAGCGGCGAGCTGCGCCTCCCACGATGCCGAAACAGCGAGCAGCGCGATGACGGGACTGAAGCGCGGGGCCTCGTCTGCGGGGGTATCTGGCACGGCAGAAGTCTATGAGTCAGCCCCGGTCCTGGTCAGCATCCTGTGCGCCGCGATTCGATAGCCGCTCCGCGCGCGAAGCGGAAGAGATGAGGGAGTTCTCATTCGCGAAACGTTCCGGGTCCCTCACCACCGTATTATCAGCGGTATGCTGCGCGCGATCACCCATCCGGCCGCTGCGCTCGCCGCAGCCGCCGTGGTGTTCGCTGTGGTCAGCCACGCCCCCGAGGCCGCCGCCGTAACCGCGTACAGGCATGCCCCTCCCGCACTCGCGGACACGGCGCAGCACCTCCCCTCGGGTGACATCACAACGGTCCCGATGAGCACGGTGGCGGCCATGTCGCCCGATGATCTGCAGCACCTCGCCGACCGGACCGACCCCGCCGCTGCCGCAGCCTGGTGGGGCGAGCTCCCCGCGTCGACGCGGCAGGCCCTGACGGCGGACGCTCCCGATGTCATCGGGAGCCTCGACGGGCTCCCGGCCGAGGCTCGTGTGAGTGCGAACCGGCTCGGTGCACGGGAGCGTCTGCGTCGGATCGACGCGATGCTCACCCATGCCGTGTCGCAGACGGACTCCACCCCGTCGTCCCCCGCTCTCGAACCCCTGCTCCAGGAACGCTCCTACCTGACCAAGGTCGTCATGGGCGCTGTGCAGCTGTATCTGTTCGCCCCCAGCCGAGGCGCTCTGGTGGAGATGGCCGGCGACGCGGCGACCGCGACCCGCATCCTCTTCGTCGTCCCCGGCACCAACGCATCTCTGCGCAGCTTCATGGTCGACGACCCGGTCACCTCGTTCGCGAACTGGCAGGTCCGTCACGACGATCCGTCCGCGCCTATCCTCGCCTTCACGGTCCTTGCCGCCCCCATGCCGCAGATCTCCGTCGACCTCGCATCGGGACCGCAGAACAACACGATCGCCACGGCGGCGGGCGCGGACTACGCTCGCATCGTGACGGGGATCAACGCCGCTTTCCCGGGGCTTCCGACGCTGAGTTACGAACACAGCGCCGGGTCCCAGGTGGGTAGCGCCGCCGAGATGGCGGGTGCCCGCTTCGATGCCCGGTTCCTCGCGGCAGGCGTCGGGGCGACCGATGGATACACCACGGTTCCGGGGACCGCCTACTACGCCGCTCAGGCGAAGGACGACATCAACCGCTACTACGCCGGGTTCCAGATGGGCGACATCGGTTACGGCGTGGGGCCCGAGGATTTCTCCGGCGTCACGATCGTCGACCCGGGTTTCACCGAGACCGAGACGGGAAACGTGACCGCCATGGTCTCCCAGGGGCTCACCCTCCACAACCGGCTGTTCAGCGGCGATGGGTCGGCGAACGGCACCGTGCTGAAAGACGTCCGCCTGATCCTCACGTCCCTCACTCCCGAGAGCGGCGGCTGATGTCGCTCCGGTCCCTCGCGGCAACGGCGCTCGTGGGGACCTGCCTTCTTCTCAGCCTCACCGCTTGCGCTCCCGCTGACGCGCCCGCCTTCACCGACGTGCGTACGCAGACCGAGGATGCGGTCACAGAGATCGTGGCCGCGCTTCCGAAGGGCTCGACGTACACTCCCGCAGGCGACGCGACGTCCACGCCGTGCAGTTCCGGCACCGGCGGCGTCACGGGCCCGCGGGGAACGTCGTTCGCCACGGTGCAGGGCGAGGCGATCCTTCCCGACACGGCGGACGCGGCATCCGTCATCGCAGACCTTCCCACTGCGCTCGGCGAAGGCTGGGCGGTCGAGCCGGTCGGCATCGACGTCGCCCTCGCCACGGCCCGCCTGAATCGCGCGGGATCGGGTGTCTCCGTCGACGTGACCGAGCGCGCCGGCACGGGAGCCGCCGCGCTCGAGATCCTCGCCGTGTCGCGGTGCGGCCGAGTCGACTAGGTCGCCGACAGGCCGTTCTCCCCGCCGGCTGCTCTTGCGCGTTCGCCAGGTCCGCGATATCACTATCAACATAGGTAAACGGCCTCGCACGAAGGAGTGACATGGTCGGCTCGACGACAGCGAAGATCTTCGACTTCCCCCGGAACGCCTGGTACGTGGCGGCGTGGGACTACGAGGTCGGCCGCAAGCCCCTCGCCCGTACGATCGCGGGCCAGCCGATGGCACTGTTCCGCACCGAGGACGGCGCTCCGATCGCCCTCGCGGACGCATGCTGGCACCGGCTCGCTCCGCTGTCGATGGGCACCCTCGTCGGCCGCGACGAGATCCAGTGCCCCTACCACGGCCTCCGCTACGACTCCGCGGGCCGCTGCACGTCGATGCCGGCACAGGAGACCATCAACCCGAGTGCCCGCGTTCCGGCCTTCGCCACGGTCGATCGGTTCCGCTACGTCTGGGTGTGGCCGGGCGACGCCGAGCTCGCCGACCCCGATCTCATCCCCGACATGCATCAGATGACGGATGCCGCCTGGACCGGCGACGGCGAACTCATCCACGCGCCGTGCAACTACCAGTTGGTGCTCGACAACTTGATGGACCTCACCCACGAGGAGTTCGTCCACTCATCGAGCATCGGTCAGGCCGAGCTGAGCGAGTCGGACTTCCTCACGAGCCATACCGACCGAACCGTCACCGTGGAGCGGTGGATGCGAGACATCGAACCGCCGCCTTTCTGGCTCAAGAACATGCGCGACCGCTTTCCCGGTTTCTCGGGACGCGTCGACCGCTGGCAGATCATCCACTTCGAAGCGCCCTCGACCATCCGCATCGACGTCGGCGTCGCCGAGGCGGGCACGGGTGCGCCCGAAGTCGACCGCAGTCGCGGCGTCAACGGCTACGTGATGAACACGATCACGCCCGAGACCGATCGCTCCTGCCTCTATTTCTGGTCGTTCCAACGCAATTACCGCCTCGAGAGCCAGCTGATCACGACGCAGCTGCGCAACGGTGTGCACAACGTCTTCGGCGAGGACGAGCGGATGCTGGCCGCCCAGCAGGCCGCGATCGATGCGAACCCGGGCTACGAGTTCTACAGCCTGAACATCGACGCGGGCGGCATGTGGGTGCGCCGCATCCTCGACGGACTCCTCGCGGCAGAGGGTCGCTCCGCGGTCGCTCCGCCGACCTCCGCGCCATCAGCGTCGGTGGCCTGACGTGGCGAGTTCGCACACCGTCGTCTGGCAGACCGCTCGGGTGGAGGGAGTCTCCCGCGTCGCAGACCGGGTGCAACGGATCCTCCTGCGACCCGATCGCCCACGCCCGACGCCGCCGGGCGCTCACGTGGACGTCCGACTCCGCCTCGCGGAGCGCACTCTCGAACGGTCGTACTCGATCGTCGAACCCGTCGGCGAGGAGGGCGCCTTCGCCCTGAGCGTCTTCCGCTCCGAGACCTCGCGGGGCGGCGCGGTTGCCATGCACGCCCTACGGCCCGGCGATACGGTCGAGGTGACCGAACCCCTGCAGGACTTCGCCTACCGCGGCGGACGCGAACCCGTCGTGTTCCTCGCCGGCGGCGTCGGCATCACCGCCCTCGTGCAGATGGCGCGGGCGGCTCGCGAAAGCGGCAGACCGTATCGCCTCGCGTACTGCGGCCGGTCGGCCGCGGCGATGCCCTACTTCGACGACCTGCGTCGTGAGCACGGCGCGCTCCTGGAACCTCACATCCGCGACGAGTCCACCGGGCTCGACGTCGCCGCGTTCGTCGCGTCGGTCCCGACCGCGGCGGAGTTGTACGTCTGCGGTCCGATCCGCCTGATGGATGCCGTCCGTCGAGAGTGGCTCGCGGCGGAACGCAAGCCCGCCCAGCTTCGCTTCGAGACCTTCGGCAACAGCGGGTGGTTCGCACCCGAGCCGTTCACGGTTCGCATCCCCGCGACGGGCGTCTCCTGCCGGGTCAGTCCTGACCAGACCCTTCTGGAAGCGCTCGAGGCTGCCGGCGTCGACGCCCTCTCCGACTGCCGGAAGGGCGAGTGCGGACTCTGCGAGGCGCGCGTGCTGGGCCTGCAGGGCCGCATCGACCACCGCGACGTGTTCTACAGCGAACGCCAGCGGGATGCCGAGTCGAAGATCTGCATCTGTGTCTCCCGCCTCGTCGGCCAGGAAGGAGCGGCGCCGGAGATCGAACTGCTCCTCAGCTGAGAAGCGCGAGTCCGTCTTCGGCCCAGGCGATCTCCGTGCGGGCGCGCGCGACGAGCCCCTGATAGGTGTGCCGCTTGAACGCGATCGTGCGGTCGCGGTTCGACTCGGCCGTCACCGCGAGTCGCCGGATGAGCATCGGGTTCCGGAGCGCGTCGATGTTCGCCAGCTCTTCGACCCACCGATCGTGCTCGTCCTGCCACACGGCGATGTGACGTTCGTAGAACGCTCGGGCGGACCCGTCGTCGACGGCCTCGAGATAGGCGGCCTTCAGGTGGGCGACATCCTTGGTCCGCTGATACTCCAGAGGAGCATCGAGCCAGGCGACGAACGCCCGGTCACCCTCGGGCGTCGCCTCGTACAGGCGACGAGTCGCCCGCGGACCACGCGGCGCTTCTTCGGCACGGATGAGGCCCTCGGCTTCCATGCGGCGCAACTCCGGGTAGATCTGCGAGTCGGGGGCGTACCAGACGTGACCGACCGAGAGGGAGAATTGCTTTTTGAGGTCGTACCCCGACATGGGTCCGACCCGCAGCAGTGCGAGCAGCGCATAGCGCAGTCCCATACCCCACCCCTTCCAGCCTCCTCCGAAGCCTACTGAGGGGTCAGGGTCAGGCGCGGACACCCTCCGGGGAGTCGCGCGTCGCGAGGTCGAGGGCTGACAGGTACATCTCGAGCTGTTTCGAGAAGACTTCCTCGTAGTTCACGAGCGCCAGCTCCGCCTTGGCCGCCTCGGCGTACGGAAACTGCGAAGGGTCCGCGGGCGCGTAGATCTGGATCCAGCCTTCGGCGACTTCGCGCGGACCGGCGTTCGCCAGCCGCGCGCCGTGAGCGGCGGCAGCGCCGAGGACGGTGGTCGCGTACACCTGGTATTGCAGGACCGCCGGGCGACCCTCGAGACCGGCGACTGCCAGAGCTCGAAGAATCCACTCGACCGCCCGCAGCTCATTCATGCCGTTCGTGACCGTCGTGAGCGCGAGGGCCGCCGCCGCCGGGTGAGCGGCCGCCGTCCGCCACGCACGCCAGGCGAGATCGGTGAGATCGGCACGCCAATCGTCGGTCGGCTCGTAACCGTGCAACGAGACCCCGTCGAGGTGGTCTGCGATGGCCTCCACCAGCTCGTCCCTGCTGGCGAAGTGGCGGTAGACGGCGGTCGGCGAAGACTTCAGTTCCGCGCCGAGCCGCGAAAAGGTGAGAGCCGACTCCCCCTCGTCGTCGAGGAGTCGCATGGCGGCAGCGACGATCTCGGTCTGGCTGATCGATCCGCGCTTGCGGCGCGCGCGGCTGGGTTCGGTCATGCCGTCCTCCGATCCCGGGCCGATGGCCCTCGTCGACACATCGTGTCTCCATAGTGAAGCACATTGACTATGCCGGCGACGACGGGGGAATCAGACGGCGCGTTCCTCGTTGATGGAGTTGGCTCCGTCGATCACGAGCAGCTGACCCGTGATGTACGACGCGCCCTCACTGGCGAGGAAGGCGATCGCAGCGGCCACTTCACGAGGTGTACCCGACCGACCGATCGGCGTCGCGGCACCCATCGAGACTTCGTGCGCACTCGAGGAGGACGTCTGGATCCACCCGGGAGCGACGGCGTTCACCGTGACACCGGCCGCCGCGGTGTCGACGGCGGACGCCCGCGTCAGCCCGATCATCCCGGCCTTCGCCGCGTGATAGGCGACGTCGCCCGTGTACGCCTGCACGGGACCCGAGAGCGACGCGACGTTGACGATGCGCCCGTACCCGGCCGCGCGCATGCTGGGGACGACAGCCCGCGTCATCCGCAGCGCCGTCGTGAGATTCCGATCCAACGAGGCCTGCCACTGCTCGATCGTGATGTCCTCGACGGAGGCAGGCTCGTCCGGGTCGGCGACCGAGGTCATCCCGGCGTTGTTCACCAGGACGTCCGGGTCGCCGAACGCATCGCGGGCCGCTCGCATCACGGCGTTGACTCCCGCCGGATCGGTGAGATCCGCGGCGACGCCGACCGACTCGATTCCCTCGGCCCGGAGAACGGCGACTCTGTCCTGGATGCGGTCGGTGGTCGAGGTGACGACGACGCGCATCCCCGCGCGACCGAGCAAGAGCGCCGCAGCGGCTCCGATGCCCTCTGCGCTTCCCGCTCCGGTCACGAGGGCGATACGGCTGATCTGGTCGGTCATGACGATCCTTCTGTCTGAAATTGAACGTTCGTTCCACATGATGTGGCTCGACTGCCCCGCCGTCAAGCGCGGCGGTGGGACTCACCAGGCATACTTGGACGATCGTCCCAACCGAAGGAGTCTCGTGGCTTCGCTGACTGTGCCGCCGAGCCGTAAGGGCATCGAGCGGAAGAGCCACATCCTCGACACGGCGCTGCGCATCATCGGGAGAGATGGACTCAGCCGGCTGTCGATGCGGAGCCTCGCGACGGAGGCAGGGACACCACTCGGCGCGCTCGGCTACTACTTCTCCGGCAAAGACGAGCTCATCCGCGAAGCGTTCGAAGCCCATCTCGACCGCGAACTGCGCCGTGTCGCGCAGACGGCAGAGGCCATCGAGACCGCTGACTCCGCCGAGGACATGGCCCGACACCTGGCCGCTTTCGTCGTCGAAGGACTGACCTCGCCCGACTACAACCTCGTCGCGGAGTACGAGTTCATCGTCGAGTCGAGCCGACGGCCGGGACTCGCTCGAAGCTCGCGCGCCTGGCAGCTCTCCTTCCGCGGGCAGCTTGAGAACACTTTTGCGAGGCTCGGCGCCTTCGATCCCGCAGGAGATGCGGTGCTGATGATGGCCGTCCTCGCCGGCATCGAGATCGATCGTCTCGCCCGGCGTCCCGACGCCAGCGCGATCGCGGAGATCCACGCGGTCCTGAGTCGCGTCACCACGCTGCTCCACTCGTCCTGGGCAGTCGCACCACCCGCGTGATTCCGCGGTCTCCCGCCGTCGTGTAACAACGGCGAGTCAGCACCGTCACGGTTTAGTGAACGCTATTGACTAGCCCGTCCACTATGGACATACTCGGGTCAACGCGCAACGAGGCGCGACTTCCCGATCGGCTGGAGAGCTCGATGACCCCTGCTCCACCTGCTCCACCTGTACCGCCCGCCCTGCGGTTCAGCTTCCGAATCGTCGCGCGCGTCGACCCCGGCATCCCGCTGGAGCGCCGCGGCGACGACGTCCTCGACTACATCCCCATCACCGGCGGACCGGTGTCCGGAGACGTCGAGGGCGAGATCGTCCCCGGCGGCGGCGACTGGTGCGTCGCTCGCGCCGACGGCACCTACGACGTCGAGGCCCGCTATCTCATCCGCACGACCGACGGGCACGTCATCGACGTGTACAACGTCGGTGTCGTCCGTCCGAGCACCGACGGTCCCGAGTACTTCCAGTCCACACCGCGCTTTCGCACGGTGGCACCCGAGCTTCAGTGGCTCACCCGGTCGATCTTCGTCGGACGCGCCCACGCAAGCGGCGAGGCCACGACGGTCGACATCTTCGAAGTCCTGATCTGACCCGCAGCGCCCGACTGCGATCCATCACGAGAGGCCCATCATGAACAAGAGGCACGCCGCCATCGCGGCATCCATCCTCACCGCCGTCGCTCTCACCGCGACGGGGTGCACCACCACTGCCGGCCCCACGGCCGCCAAGACGGACACGATCCGGACGACGATCGACATCCCGGCGACGTTCGACCCGACGCTCACCTCGTCGCTCCCCGACTTCCTCCTCGCCCGCACGGCGTACGACACGCTGGTGCGACGGGATGCCGACGGCCTGGTCCCGGGCCTCGCCACGACGTGGGAGTCCACGCCGACCGAGGCGACCTTCACGATCCGCACCGACGCCACCTGTGCCGACGGCACCAAGATCACCCCCACGATCGTGAAGAACTCGCTCGAGTACTTCGCGCGGCCCGACAGCGGCTCGACGCAGGTCGTCTACACCTTCGGACCGGGCAACAGCACCCCGAAGATCGCCGCAGACGACGCGGCGGGCACGGTGACCGTCGCGGTCGAGAACCCGTGGCCCTACCTCGTCGACGCCATGTCGGTCGCCAGCAGCGGCATCATCTGCCCCGCCGGCTTGAAGGACCCCGCCAAGCTCGCCCAGGGAACGGCGACAGGCGGTGAATCCGGCCCGTACACCCTGACCTCCGCAGAACCCGGCGTCCGCTACGAGTTCGCACTCCGCGACGACTACACGGCGTGGCCGAAGTGGTCCACCGACATCTCCGGCACTCCGGCGAAGAAGCTCGTCTACACGGTCTCCCCCGACTCCACGGCGACGGCGAACCTGATCCTCGGCGGCCAGCTCGACATCGGCAAGATCCAGGCGACCACGATGGAGCGCTTCACCGGCCAGACCGGCTACGACGTCGCCGTCAACCCGTTCTCGGACAGCTACCTCGTCTTCAACGAACGCGAAGGCAGCATGTTCACCGACGAGGCCGCCCGCAAGGGCGTCATTGAGGCGATCGACCGGACGATGTACGGAAAGGTCACGTCGCTCGACACCGGCAAGGTCCTCAACTCCCTCGGCGCTGACGGCACCTCGTGCGTCGCAGACTCCAAGATCACGATCCCCTCGCAGGATGTCGCCGCCGCGAAGAGGGCTCTGTCGGGGAAGACGATCCGCCTCGTCGCCCCCACCATCGTCGGCCCGAACGGTGCGGGCAACGAATACATCGCCGAGGCGCTCCGCGCGGCCGGGGCGACCGTGCAGCTCGACAACACCGACGTCGGCAGCTGGATCACGACCGTCGTCACCAAGCCCGGCGACTGGGACATGACCGTGTTCGCGGACCTCAACTTCCTCGGCTCACTCGCCAGCCCGCTGCTCAACCTGACTGGTCCCACGATCGACCAGGGCGGCACGAACTACGGCGCGGTGAAGAACGAAAGCGCGGATGCGGCCTTCGCGAAGGCGAACACGGCGACCGATGACGCGGCTCGCTGCGCGGCGCTCGACGAGACCGTCGGCGCACTCGTCGATCGCTCCGACACCCTGCCGCTGCTCAACGACGCCTTCATCTACGCGTCCCGTCCGGGGTTCAGCGTCAAGATGCTCGGCGGCGCGCTGGACGACCCGATCTTCCGCATCAACGACTGACCTCTCGAAGGAAAAGAACCATGATCTCCTCCTCCATCTCCGCGACGGAACTCGCGCGCCTCATCCGCTCGGGCGAGGTCTCGGCAGTCGAGACCGCTCAGCATTACCTGGAACGCCTCGACGCCACCAACCCCGACGTGAACGCGATCGTCTGGATCGACCGTGACGATGTGCTCCGTCGCGCGCAGGAATCGGACGACCGAATCCGCCGGGGCGACACGTCGCGTCCCTTCGAGGGCGTGCCGATGCCGATCAAAGACCTCGTCAGCGTCAGGAACCAACCAGTCACCTACTCGTCCCTCGCCGTCACCGAGAGGGTGGCGGAAGAGAACGAGGTCACGGTGGACCTCATCGAAGAGGCCGGCTTCGTCCTCTTCGGCCGCTCGAACAGTCCGGAATTCGGGGCGCTGACCGCGTCGGAGAACCAGCGGTGGGGAAAGACGCGCAACCCCTGGAACCTCGAGTACACCTCCGGCGGATCGTCGGGCGGTGCCTCCGCTGCAGTCGCGGCGGACATCGCCCCCATCGCCAACGCCTCGGACGGCGGCGGGTCCATCCGCGTGCCGTCCGCGGCGACGGGGCTCGTCGGCCTGAAGCCCAGCCGCGGCCGCATCCCGAACGACATCCGGGCGTGGGAGCACTCGACCACCGAGGGTGCCATCACGCGGACGATCGAGGATGCCGCCGGCGTCCTCGATGCGATCGCCAAGGTCGACCTCCTCGGCTGGTACTCCGCACCTGCACCCGCTCGGCCCTACCTGGAGGAGATCCGAACCCCCGGCCCACGCCTGCGCGTGGGCCTGCTGCTCGAGGCTCCCACGGGTGTCGAGGTCGATCCGCAGAACCGCGAAGCCGCCGAGATCACCGCCCGCGCGCTCGAGGCGCTGGGCCACCACGTCACACCGGTGTCGCCGTTCCTGTTCAGCGAGCGGGCGACCCGCGGTTTCGCCGACCTCATCATCAACGCATCGACCTGGTCCTCCCCCATCGAGGATCCCGAGAAGCTCGACACCTACATCAAGTACCGCTACGACCGCGCGACCATGTTCCACGCGGGCCAGTACGCGGAGATCGCGGCTCTCCTGCAGTGGGAGACGCGCCAGGTCGCCGCACAGTGGGGCCGGGACTTCGACATCCTCCTCACGCCGACGACCGCTGTTCCGACGCCTCGAGTGGGATCGGTGTACGACGAGGGGAACGAGGACCCGGCCGGCCCCCGACTCACGGAGTTCCGGACGATCTCGTTCACGGCGTTCTGCAACATCTCCGGGCTCCCCGCGATCTCCCTGCCCGTCCACATCGACTCCCACGGCGTGCCGTTGGGTGCGCAGCTGGTCGGCGGCCCCTACGACGAGGCGACGCTCCTTCGCGTCGGAGCGGAGCTGGAGCAGGTCTTCGACTGGCAGCACCGTCAGGCACCGATGGTCGCGACCGCCGGGACCCGGTGATGTCCGGGGTCGATCTCGCGGTCATCGCCGACGCACCGGCGATGACCGCGGTGCGCCGGCTCGCCCGGAGCACGTGGGGCGGATTCGCCCTGCGTCGCTTCGGCGGGCTGGTGCTGTCGCTGGCGCTGCTGGTCGTCCTGACCTTCCTGATCGTCCCGCTCATCCCCGGCGACCCCGCCGTCGCCATCCTGGGCCCGAACGCCTCGGCCTCGGCCCTCGCGGCGCTTCGCGACCGGTTGAACCTCGACGACCCGCTTCCGCTGCAGTTCGTCGAGTACCTGAGGGGACTCTTCACCTTCGACCTCGGTCGGAGCTTCCGCTACAACACCCCCGTCACCGACACGATCGCCACGAAGCTGCCATACACGGCGACAACCGCGCTGGGCGCGATAGCCGTCGTCATCGTGGTGTCGATTCCGGTGGGGATGACCGTGGGCGTCCTCACCCGCGGCGGCCGCCGACCCTGGCTCTCGGTCGGGTTCGGTGCCGTCGCAGGCCTGTTCGCCTCGTTCCCGGCGTACGTGGCCGGCACGCTGCTGGTCCTCGTCTTCGCGATCGGGCTGAAGATCTTTCCCGCGGGCGGGGCAGCGACGCCCGACGCCTACGTCCTGCCGATCGCGGCGCTCGCGCTGGGGCCGACCTTCGCGGTGGCCCGCGTCGTGGTCCAGGAAACCTACGGCGTCCTGCATCAGGACTTCATGCGCACCGCCCGCGGCAAGCGCCTCAGCGGCGCACGACTGTACATGCGGCACGCCCTCCCGAACTTGATGACGAGCACGCTGACCCTCACGGGCCTGATCCTCGCGAGCATGCTCGGCGGTGCGATCGTGATCGAGACGGTCTTCAGCCTGCCTGGGCTGGGACTCGAGGTCGTGCAGGCGATCATCTTCCGCGACTTCCCCGTCATCCAGGGCATCGTCCTGACGGTCGGAGCGCTCGCGATCCTCATCAACCTGCTGATCGACATCATCCTCGGACTGATCGACCCGCGCACCCTCGGAGGTTCGTCCCATGTCTGAACGACGCAGTCGGCGGATGCCGGTGTCCCTCGTCGCGGGATTGGCGATGCTCGGCATCCTGGTCGTCCTCGCGGTCATCGCCCCTCTCATCTGGGGTACTGCCGCGACCACCGTGACCCCCGATACCCGACTCGGCCCGTCACCCCTGCACCTGATGGGGACGGACGACCTCGGTCGCGACGTGCTCGCACGCACCCTCGTCGCCACCCGCCTGACGCTCTTGATGGCTGCCGCGGCGACCATCGGCTCGGTCGTCCTCGGTGTGCTGATCGGCGGACTGGTCTGGGTCGGGAGCCGCCGGGTGCGGGAATGGGTGCTGCGCATCATCGACTCGACGGTGGCGTTCCCCTCTCTCGTCCTGGCGCTCGTCATCGCGGCGATCCTCGGCGCCGGCATGGTGCCCGCCATCATCGCGATCGCGATCGCGGGCGTGCCGAGCTTCGCCCGCATCACGTCGAACATGACGGGTGCCGTCGCGACGCGGGACTACGTCGGGACCGCCCGCCTCTTGGGTGTGCCGCGCCTGGCGCTCTTCTTCCGGCACCTGCTGCCCAACATCTCGGGGCCGCTTCTCGTCCTGATCGCGTCGAGCTTCGCCCTCACCCTCCTCGACATCTCGAGCCTGTCGTTCGTCGGCCTCGGCGTGCAGAGCCCCGACTTCGATTGGGGGCGCTTACTCAACGAGGGCCTCCCGGCGGTCTACGACCAGCCGCTGCAAGTCGTCGGTCCTGCCGTCATGCTCGTCTTCGCGGGCGTCGCCGCCATGCTGACCGGCGATGGACTGGCCACGTGGCTCGATCCCCGGAGCGCCCGTCGCGGACAGGTGAAGGGCCTGCGGTCGACACCCCGCGGCACTTCGATGTCGCCGGAGGCACTCGTCGAAGTTCGCGACCTCATCGTCCGCGCGCCGAGCGGCAAGATGCTCGTCGACGGCATCAGCTTCGACATCGCACCCGGTGAGATCCTCGGCCTCGTGGGCGAATCCGGTTCGGGCAAATCGATGACCGCGATGGCGCTCGCCCGGCTCCAAGCCGACGGCGTCGTGGTCGATGCGAGCGTCCTCCGACTCGGTGACCTCGACCTCCTGTCGAACCGTCATCGGGGCCGCCTCGCCAAGGAGATCGGCCTCGTCTACCAGGACCCGGGATCGACGTTCAACCCGGCGCTGCGCATGTCGGCGCAGCTCACCGAGGTCGCCCGCGTCCACCTGGGTCTCTCCCGTCGCGCGGCCAAGGCCACGCTCATCGACGGCTTGACCGACATGCGCATCCGCGACCCGAAGACGGTGATGGATCAGCATCCGTTCCAGCTCTCCGGCGGGATGCTGCAGCGCGCCACCATCGCCTCGTCCCTCGTCACCGACCCGAAGCTCCTGATCGCCGACGAGCCGACGACCGCACTCGATGTCACCGTGCAGGCGGAGGTGCTCCGGGCTCTCCGAAAGCTCAACCAGGACCACGGCACCGCCGTCCTCTTCATCTCGCATGACATCGGGGTGGTGGAAGCGCTCTGCGACCGGGTTCTCGTCATGCGCAGCGGCGAGATCGTCGAGCGCCTCGACGTCGACGCTCTGCAGCGACGCGAGGTGCAGCATCCGTACACGCGCGCGCTGCTGGAGGCCACTCCGACCCTGACCATCACGCCCCGCCCTCTCGAGGAGAGCCCCCGTGTCTGACACCGTCGACTCCGCGCCCGTCCTCCGCATCACCGGCCTCGACGTCGATCTCGGCTCGGGCCTCGGGACCGCCCGAGTACTGTCACAGGTGAACCTCGACGTCGCCCGCGGCAGCGCGGTCGGCGTCGTCGGCGAGTCGGGATCGGGTAAGTCGACGCTCGCGAAGACGATCATCGGCATCCACCGCGCGTCCGCCGGCTCGATCGTCTACGACGGCACCGACCTGACGACCGTGCGACGGAAGGCCCTGCAGCCGTTGCGCCGCAGACTTCAGTACATCCCGCAGGATCCGTTCTCGTCGCTGGACCCCCGACGCACGATCGGCCAGACCCTCGCCGAAGCGATCGACCCCGTCCACGCGCGCCTCCGCCGCCACCGCGGCACGATCGTCGACGCCCTCGCCGCCGTGACGCTCGGCGAGGACACGGTGGACCGGTACCCGCACGAGTTCTCGGGCGGACAGCGTCAGCGCATCGCGATCGCGCGGGCACTCGTGGTCGACCCCGACGTCATCATCGCGGACGAGATCACCTCGGCGCTCGACGTGTCGACGCAGGCCGAAGTGCTGCGCCTGCTCGCTCGCCTGCGCGCAGAACTCGGACTCACGATGCTGTTCATCTCACACAACCTCGCGGTCGTCGAAGAGCTGTGCGACCACGTCATGGTGCTGCTGCACGGTCGGGTCGTCGAGGCGGGGCCGACGGCAGAGGTGTTCTCGGACCCGCAAAACGCGTACACGCGGAAGCTTCTGGAGTCGGTGCCCGGCGGGCCGGCCTTCGACGTCACCGCGCCGCTCGCGACGGCGCCTGTGCGTACTCTCAGCGCACGCGAGCGTCGCGCGCTGAGCTGAGCGGATCGATGTCGCCGGGGCGCGCGGAGGCGATGAGCATGCCGAGTCCGAGTTCGAAAGCCCGGGAGGCGACGGGATCCTCAGGGTCCTCGTCCTCGAGGGTCGCGAACGCCGCGGCGAACGTCGGAAACGCGTCCTCCTGCCCGCCCGGGTCGAACACGACACTCGGCCCTGACATGTCGAGGACGCTCCCCAGGATGAACGACTCGAACGCGGTGAGGAGGGGCAGGATGTCTCGATCAGCCCACCCGACGGCACGAGCCGCGAGCGCGAAGTCCTCGTACTCGGCGAGGAGGACGGGGGCCGAGACCTTGTTGGTCATGAGCAGCGGAACGGCGCGGGAGTGGTCCGTGAATGCATCTCGGTACGACCGGGCCCATGCGCGCAGGCCCTCCTCCCAGGGAAGCTCTCGCAGCGGAGCGGAGTCGATGTTCGCTGACACCAGTGCACGGACGTCCTCGATCATGGCGGCGAGGTTCGGGACGTGGTTGTAGAGCGAGGTCGGATTGACGTCGAGTTTGGCCGCGACGCGACGGATACTGGCCCCGTCGACGCCGTGCTTGTCGACGAGCGCGAGCGCGGTTCGAGCGATCAGGTCCCTGCTGAGCAGGGGACGCGGCGGTCTGGCGATGTCGAGGCTCCTCACGGGTCTCTTCGAGACTACGCACACGCGGGTGCAGAAAGCCTCGCTTCTCCAAAACCCACGGTGTATGTTTTAGCCATGAACGGGATGCCTCGGAGCGTCGTCGAAGCCGACATCACCACTCTGCACACTGCCCTCGAGGGCGGCGCGATGACGAGCGTCGAGCTCGTCGCGCGGTATCTCAATCGGATCGGCGCGTACGACCGGAGCGGCATCCGACTCACCTCGGTCCCCGTGATCAACCCGGCGGTGTTCAGCGAAGCCCGGGCCGCCGACCAGCGACGCGCGCGCGGAGAGTCCCGCGGCATCCTCGACGGCATCCCCTTCACCGCGAAGGACAGCTACCGTGTGACCGGGCTGACCGTCGCGGCCGGCTCCCCCGCATTCGCCGATCTCATCGCCGGTGATGATGCCTTCGCCGTCGCACGACTGCGGGACGCCGGCGCGGTGTTCCTCGGCCTGACCACCATGCCACCCATGGCGGCAGGCGGAATGCAACGCGGGCTGTACGGGCGCGCGGAGTCCCCCTACAACGCCGACTACTTGGCGTCCGCGTTCGGCTCCGGCTCCTCCAACGGCTCGGGCACCGCCACTGCGGCGAGCTTCGCTGCTTTCGGTCTGGGCGAGGAGACCTGGTCGTCGGGACGCGCACCGGCGTCGAACAACGCGCTCGTCGCATACACGCCCTCCCGCGGCGTGATCTCGGTCCGGGGCAATTGGCCGCTGGTTCCGACCATGGACGTCGTCGTCCCCCACACCCGGACCATCGAGGACCTGCGGCACGTGCTGGATGCGGTGGTCGCGGACGACCCCGACACCGAGGGCGATTTCTGGCGCACGCAGCCGTGGGTGCCGCTTCCTCGCCCCTCCGATGTGCGCCCGGAGTCGTTCGCCGCACTCGAGGACCTCCCGTTGCGGGGGCTACGGTTCGCCGTTCCGCGCATCTATGTGAACGCCGATCCCGACAGCGCGATCCCCATCCGCACGCGTGACTCGGTCATGGAGCTGTGGTCGTCCCTCCGCGACGATCTCGCCGCTGCGGGTGCCGAGATCATCGAGACCGCCTTCCCGGTCGTCGAGAACTACGAGAAGCTGCACGCCGACAGTCGTGACTTCGTCGACCGTGGTTTCGTGACGCGATCCTTCCTCCTCGACGAAGTCGGCGATCTCGCGGTGGCCGCCTTCGACACGTTCCTCCGCCAGAACGACGACCCGCACCTCAACCGGCTCGAAGACGTCGACCCGACGCTGATCTTCCCGCCCCCGCCGGGCGCGCTCGAGGACCGCTACGGTGTGCACCACTTCGACATCGCGTACGACCTGGCAGATTACGTCTCCGCCGCCGCTGCCGGGCGGACGGACTGGACGCGCGTGGCGGGCGTAGCCGAAGGACTCCGCGGCCTGGAGCACACTCGCCGAGTCGACTTCGAAGATTGGCTGCAGGGCGAACACTTCGACGCCGTCATCTTCCCGACCGCGTCCGACGTCGGCCCTGCAGATGCCGATGTGAATGAGACGTCCGCTGAGATCGCTTGGCGCAACGGCGTCTGGGTGTCCAACGGCAACCTCGTACCGAGGCATCTCGGCATCCCGACGGTGACGGTCCCGATGGGGATCATGGCCGACACACGGATGCCGGTGGGCCTCACCATCGCAGGTCCCGCCTACAGCGATTCGACACTCGTGCAGCTCGCCGCGGCGATCGAGGCTCTCGGTGATCGCCGGATGGCGCCGCCTCGCACGCCCCCGCTCCCCGACGAAGCCCTCTTCGATGAGCCTCGTGCGGTCGCCGACGGGGATCTGTGCATCCGCGTAGACAGCGTCGAGACGGTCGACACCGGGGGCGCCACGCGCGTCCACCTGCGTGGAGTCATCGAAGGCGGACTCGCCGAGGACGTCGCCGCCTACGTCGACGGTGCGAGGATCGACCTCGAGCGTCGCGGGCAGCGGTTCTCGGGTTCGCACCTCGTTTCGGCGGACTCGTACGCCGACCCTGTCAGTGAGTGGCTCGCCCCGTATGGACCGCTCGTCGTACTCGTCGTCCGCGATGCCGACGGAAATGTCGCCGGCGCCGTCGCCACCACCCCGGATTCACCCCTGTGACCGGTGAACTCTCCCTCCCCACCCCCGTATCAGGAGCTGCAGTGACCGAGGTCTTCGACTACTTCGCACAGGTGGAACTGCCCACCCCGACTCTCGGCGACGACGAGGTGACGCAGCTGTTCGCGGCATCCTTCGGCATCGAGGTCGACCTTCGTTCCCTCGGCAGCCAGCAGGACCAGAATTTCCGCGTCTTCCCGGCAGGCTCCAGCGAGCCGCTCGGCGTCTTGAAGCTCAGCAACCCGGTCTTCAGCGAGGGCGAGATCGAGATGCAGGACGCCGCCGCATCCCTCGTCGCGGAACGAGACCCGGAGCTCCGCATCCCGAAGATCGTCACGGGACCGCACGGCCCGATGTCGACCTGGTGGGACTCTTCCGAGGGCCGCATCCACGCGCGCGTCATCGAGAACATCTCGGGTCGCACCCTTATGGGCTCGGACTACCTCTCCCCCGCCGTGGTCGAACGCATGGGCGAGCTCTCGGCGCGGGTGAGCGCGGCACTCGCCGACTTCACGCACCGCGCGAGCGGCCGCATCCTGCAGTGGGACCTCCGCTACGCCGCTCGCGTCGTCGACACGCTCCTTCCAGGCGAACCGGATGCCGATGTGCGGAGCTTCGTCGAACGGGCGGTCCGTGAGGCGCTGGCCACCCTAGACACCGTCTCCTCCGACCTGCCGATGCAGGCGGGACACTTCGACATCACCGACGACAACATCCTCCGGCCGGCCCCCGGGCACCTCCCCGACGCGGTCATCGACTTCGGCGACGTGGCGGAGTCGTGGCGCGTGGGCGAGCTGGCTGTGACGCTCTCCTCCGTGATGCACCACGATGGCGCCGACGTGACGAGCGCGTTGCCCGCGATCCGTGCGTTCCACGCCCGCCGGCCGCTCGACGAGAACGAGATCGTCGCCCTGTGGCCACTCGTCGTCCTCCGCGGTGCGGTCCTCGTCCTCAGTGGTCGAGCGCAGGTACGCCTCGATGAGGACAACGACTATGCCAGCACGGCCCTCGAGCGGGAGTTCCGCGTCCTCGAGCGCGCCGCCGCCGCGCCGGTCGCCGTCGTCACGGAACTCATCCGGGATGCGCTGGGCCGCCGGCCCGTCGCACCCGCGCCGTGGCGGGCCGACCCCGTCCTCGCCCTCCCAGACACCCGCGTCGACCTCGATGCCGGGACGCTCTCACCGCTCAACGACGAGGGCGCCTGGCTGCGGCCGAGCACTCTGGACGACGCTGCTCTCCGCGCGCTCGACCTGGGTGCAGGCGCTGTCGTCCTGCCGGCGTGGCAGCCGGTCCTCACGGGATCGACCGTCCGTCCGCGCAACGAGGCGGCGACGATCCCCACCGGCGTGACGCTCTGGCTCGCCGCCGCCGCACCGCTCGCACCGGGCGCGGTCACCCTCTCGGACGGCGTTCTGACGTGGACCGACGGCGACGAAGCGATTCGCCTCACGGGACTTCCGACAGATGCCGACGGCACCTCGCTCCCGGCGCGGACCCGCCTGTTCGCCCAGCGGCACCCCGCCGCGGGCCCGATTCCGCCCGCGATGACGACTCCGGAGTTCGCCTCCGCGTGGCGCCGCGTCGCCGGCGACCCGACCGGCGCGCTCGGGCTCGAGCCCACGGCATCCCGAACCTCGTCCGCCGACGTGCTCGACCGGCGCCACCGCGTCCTCGCCGAGGTCCAGGAGCATTACTACTCGACGCCCCCGCAGATGGAACGCGGCTGGCGTGAGCACCTCGCCGACGTCGACGGCCGGGTCTACCTCGATATGGTCAACAACGTCGCCTCGGTGGGCCACGCCCACCCGCACGTCGTCGCGGCAGCCACCCGGCAGATGCACCTGTTGAACACGAACTCCCGGTTCCACTACAACGCGATCGCCGAGTACGCCGAGCGCATCGCGGCGAAGCTGCCGGACGAACTCGACACCGTGTTCTTCGTCAACTCCGGCTCGGAGGCGACCGATTTGGCCGTCCGACTCGCCATGGCGTCGACGGGACGCTCCGACATCGTCGCCATGCGCGAGGCGTACCACGGCTGGACGTACGCGAGCGATGCGATCTCGACGTCGATCGCCGACAACCCGAACGCCCTCACCACACGGCCCGACTGGGTGCACACGGTCGCTGCGGCGAACGCGTTCCGCGGCGAGCACCGGGGCGCGGATGCCTCCCGTTACGCTCCGGAAGCGGTCGCCGTGATCGACGCGCTGGCCGCTGAGGGCCGGGCTCCCGCCGGATTCATCTGCGAGTCGTACTTCGGCAACGCCGGCGGCGTGGCTCTTCCCGACGGCTATTTGCGAGATGTTTACGCGGCGGTCCGGCGTCACGGCGGCATCGCCATCGCCGACGAGGTGCAGGTCGGCTTCGGCCGACTGGGCGAATGGTTCTGGGGCTTCGAGCAGCAGGGCGCGGTGCCCGACGTGGTCGCGGTTGCCAAGTCCATCGGCGGCGGGCATCCGATCGGCGCCGTCATCACTCGCCGCGACATCGCCGACCGCTACCGGAGCGAAGGGTACTTCTTCTCGTCCACGGGCGGCTCACCCGTCTCCGCCGTGATCGGCATGGCGGTACTCGACGTCATCGAGAACGACGACCTTCCCGGCAACGCCTACACAGTCGGCCGCCACCTCAAACGCCGACTGGAGGCACTCGGCGAGGAGCATCCGATCGTCGGGCGCGTCCACGGCTCGGGCCTCTACCTCGGCCTTGAATTCGTCCGCGACCGCGAGACGCTCGAGCCGGCGACGGCCGAGACAGAGGCGATCTGCTCGCGCCTGCTCGAACTCGGAGTCATCATGCAGCCGACCGGCGACTACCAGAACGTGCTCAAGATCAAGCCGCCGATGGTGCTCACGCAGGGGTCCGCCGACTACTTCGTCGACGCCCTCGCCCGCGTGCTCGACACCGGGTGGTGAGCGGCGTCAGGACTCGGTGGGAAACGCGACGATGCGCAGCAACCGCGCCAGCTCGGCCCGCTCCGCGGCGTTGAGCGCCTGGAGGGACTGCTGCTCGGCTTCGCGAGCGGAGGCGCGCGCCGCCGTGTACGCAGATCGGCCCGCGGGCGTGGCGACGACGACGTTCGCCCGGCGGTCGCGCGGGTCCGACTCGCGGACGACGAGACCGCTCTTCTCGAGGTCATCGATGAGCGCGACGACCTGGCTGGGGTCGAGTCGGAGGAAGTCGGCGAGTTCCCGCTGCGACGGATGCTGCTCCGAAACCGCGAGCGCGAGCACCGAGTACGAGCGCACCCGGAGGGCGTGGTCGGCGAGCGCCGCATTGCCCCGCGACTGCGTCGTTGCGCTCGCCCGGGCGAGCAGGAAGCCCAGATCGTCGACGAGCGGACTCGCGTCGAGCCCCGCTGTGGAGGTCTCGGAAGCTGCCGCGGGTGTCATCCCGACACTGTAGCAACCCGTACGTCTCCACAATGATTGACTTTTGCAATCATTGAGTGCCACCATGGTCGCAGGACGAAGGAGTCACCATGACGCTTGCAGGAAAAGTCGCCATCATCACCGGCTCGGGCCGCGGACTGGGCCTCGCGTATGCGAAGGAGCTCGCACGCCAGGGCGCCGCTGTCGTGATCAACGACATCGATGAGGCCACTGCCGACGCGGCGGTCCGCGAGATCCAGGATGCCGGCGGCCGCGCCACCGGCGTGACCGCGTTCGTGGGCTCGACCGAGACGGCTGACGCTCTCGTCGAGGCCGCTGTCTCCACTTTCGGACGCCTGGACATCGTCGTCACCAACGCTGGGGTCCTGCGCGACACCGTGCTCTGGAAGATGAGCGACGACGACTTCGACACCGTTATCAACGTGCACCTCCGCGGCACGTTCACGACGGTCCGCGCCGCTGCCTCGTACATGCGGGCGAACGAGATCGCGGGGCGCGTCATCTGCATCGGGTCGCCGACCGGCCAGCGCGGGAACTTCGGCCAGACCAACTACGCCGCCGCGAAGGCGGGCATCGTCGGCATGGTCCGCACCTGGGCCCTCGAGCTCTCGCGCGCCGGTATCACCGCGAACGCGGTCATCCCTGTCGCCGCGACCGCCATGACGGCGACGGTCCCCTACTTCGCCGCTGCCGTCGAGGCGGATGCCGCGGGTGAGCCGATGCCGGACTTCTTCCGTCACGACCTCGGCTTCGGCACGTCCGACGACGTCGCCGGCCTCATCGCGTTCCTCGCCTCGGATGCCTCAGCCCGGGTCACCGGCCAGGCGATCGGGATCGGCGGCGACCGCATCCAACTGTGGTCCCACCCCGAGCCCGTCGCGACGGCGTACCGCGAGGGCGGCTGGACGGCAGACGCACTGGCCGAAGGCTTCTTCGACGCCGTGGGCGACATGCAGAGCGTCGGCGAGAAGTTCCCGGCCCTGCCCGAAGACCTGCAGCGGCCCACGCCGAGCGCCTGACCGACATGACCCGCTACGAGTCGGCGATCGACGTCGAGAGCCTCACCGCGATCGACGTGCATGTGCACATCGAGGTCGACGGTCACGGCCACGCGTCCTTGCCGGACGACCTCGCCGCCGCTGCGAGTGCGTACTTCGCCGCGGACGCGCCGAGGCCCGACATCGACGGCGTCGCCGCGTACTATCGCGAACGCAAGATGGCCGCGGTCGTCTTCACGGTGGACGCCGGGACCCATCTCGACCACCCGCCGCTGTCGAGCGCGGAGATCGCCGACGGCGCGGCGCGCAACAACGACGTCCTCATCCCGTTCGGATCCGTCGACCCGAACCGGCCCGACGCGGTCGATCGTGCGCGCCGCCTCATCGAAGACTCCGGCGTGCGCGGGTTCAAGTTCCACCCCACAGTGCAGGGCTTCGACCCGAGCGACGAGACGCACTACCCGCTGTACGAGGTGCTCCAGAGTGCCGGTGCAGTCGCTCTCTTCCACACCGGTCAGACCGGTATCGGAGCGGGGATGCCGGGCGGCCGGGGCCTGCGGCTCGGACTGTCGAACCCGATGCTCCTCGACCCCGTGGCCGCGGACTTCGGCGACCTGCCGATCATCATGGCGCACCCCTCGGTGCCCTGGCAGGACGAAGCCATCTCGGTCGCGACGCACAAACACAACACCTGGATCGACCTGTCGGGCTGGAGCCCGAAGTACTTCCCCGACCAGCTGGTGCGCGCCGCGAACTCGTTCCTGAAACGCCGCATCCTCTTCGGCTCCGACTTCCCCCTCCTCACCCCCGACCGCTGGATGCGGGATGTCCAGGCGACCGCACTCAAGCCCGAGGTGATGCCGGGCATCCTCCGCGACAACGCGGCACGGCTGTTCGGCCTCCTCCCCCACCCCGACAAGGAGACGTCATGACCACCACCATCGCGTACGACGACATCGCCGGCCTCGCCGGCACCGACCTCGGTTGGTCGGACTGGCTGGAGATCACCCAGGAGCGCGTGAACGGCTTCGCCGACGCGACCGACGATCACCAGTGGATCCACACCGACCCGGAGCGCGCAAAGGACGGTCCGTTCGGCAGCGCCATCGCCCACGGGTTCCTGACCCTCTCGCTGGCCGTGTCGTTCTGGACCGAGCTCCTCGACGTCACCGGGGTGAGCACCAAGGTCAACTACGGCCTCGACAAGGTCCGGTTCGTCTCTCCCGTCACCGTCGGCTCGCGCGTCCGCATGAACGCTGTCGTAGCCGAGGTGGCCGAGGTCGCCGGCGGTTACCAGCTCGCCGTCGATCAGACGATCGAGATCGACGGTGGCACGAAGCCCGCCGTCGTCGCGCGCGGCCTGTACCGGTTCTACCGCTGATCCAGCTCTGCTGATGCGGTGCGGCCGGGCATCCTTCCCGGCCGCACCACCCCGCGGGCACCCGACGCCTGCGCTCTCAACGACGAGATCTCACGGAATGCGCACACGATGAAAACGCAAGGCCTCGGCGCGTGGCTCCCCCGCCGCCGTCTCCGCAATCCCGACCGGGTCGCCGTGATGTTCGGCGAGATCCAGCACCTCACGTATGCCCAGCTCGCCGACGGCGCAGAGCGCGTCTCCGCCGTCTTGGCCGAGCACGGCGTGGGTGCCGGGGACCGAGTCGCATTCCTGGGCGAGAACAGCCCGGAGTTCCTCTTGACGATGTTCGGGACCGTGCGCCTCGGCGCCGTGTTCGTCCCGGTGAACACGCGGCTCGCCGGTCCCGAGATCGCGCACGTCCTCAGCGACAGCGGCGCCCGGGTCCTGATCCACGACCCGGGCTTCGACGCCCGGCTCGAAGGGGTGGCGGCGGGCGAGACGCCGGCCCACGTGATCCGCACCGGTGTCTCCGGTCGCGACGGCGCGCCCGGCCTCACGCGCGCGATCGAGGGTGTTTCGGCCATCCCGGCATCCGTCCCCTCCGACGGGGACGCGCCGGCCGCGATCATCTACACGTCGGGTACCACCGGACGAGCCAAAGGCGCCGTCCTCACGCACGACAACCTGACCTCCGTCGCGCTCAACACGATCATCGACTACGACGTGATGTCGACCGACGTCGCCCTCATGATCTCGCCGCTGTTCCATGTCGCGTCCCTCGGCATGGGGGCGCTGCCGATCCTCTTGAAGGGCGGCACGCTCGTGCTCGAGAAAGGTTTCGAGGCGGGCCGGGCGCTCGACCTGATCCAGGGACACCGCGTCACGATGATCTCCGGCGTCCCCACCACGTACCAGCTGATGGCTGATCACCCGGCGTGGGCAAACTCCGACGTGTCGAGCCTGCGCACCCTGACGTGCGGCGGATCCGCCGTCCCCGAGCGCGTGCTGGTCGCGTGGGAGGAGCGCGGGCTCTCGTTCTCGCAGGGATACGGGATGACCGAGACCTCGCCGGGAGCCACGTCCCTGTCCCCCGAGATGACCCGCCTCAAGCAGGGCAGTGTCGGGCTCGCCCACTTCTTCACCGACATCCGCATCACGGGCGAGGACGGAAGCGTGCTGCCCGCAGGACAGACAGGCGAGATCGAGATCTCCGGGCCCAACGTGTTCCTCGGCTACCACGGGCTCGCCGATGCCACGGCGTCCTCGCGGACGGCGGACGGCTGGTTCCGCTCCGGCGACCTCGGCTACGTGGACGAGGACGGCTATCTGTACATCTGCGGCCGATCGAAGGACATGATCATCTCCGGCGGCGAGAACGTGTATCCCGCCGAGGTCGAGACGCTGATCAGCGGCATCCCGGGCATCACCGGCGCCGCCGTCATCGGAGTTCCGGATGAACGCTGGGGCGAGGTCCCGATCGCGGTCGTGACCGTCGCGGACGGCGCGGAGATCGACACCGATACGGTGCGCACCCACCTCGAAGGCAAGATCGCCCGGTACAAGCTCCCCAAGCGCGTCCAGATCGTCGCCGACCTTCCGCGCACCGCCTCGGGCAAGGTCATCAAAGCCGACGTCCGCGCGCAGCTGGGGCTGTAGCTACCGCCGGGGCGACAGAGCTCCGGGAGGAGAACGGCATCCAATCCGATCGCCCGCGGACTCCGAATGATTCTCTGTCGAGGTGCTCACCGCGGCTGGGGGGCCGCTCACGATGATCGTGGAGCTCACTGAGGGGATGAGCGAGCACCGAACGTGACCGACATCGCGCTCGCTCAGAGCCGTCGGCATCCCGGTGAAGCTGCGTACGCAACGGGCAGCGTGCGCAGCCAGCCGGGAACAAATCGCACACCGGGATCGCTGTCGAGACGCCAATCCGAACTCTTCAGGGCTCCGAATCCTGTGTTGACCGGATCCGGTCGGCCCTGTCCTGCTCACAACCGGAGGCTGTTTCTTGATCCTTCGTCCCGACACGAGCTCCGATGCCCGCTGAGTCCACGATCGCCGCAGCTTGGGTTGCGGCCAACATCTCGCTCGTCGCGGTCATCGCCGGGGCGATCGTGTTCCGCAGCCGAGTGCGTCACACAGACGAGCGACGCGCGCCCTCGATTCCCCGCGAGGCTCGACGGAGTCGGTAGCGACTGCGGCGCCGCGAAACAACGCTGGCGGCGCGGCGCGGCGCAGCCCTAGGCTACGAGCGCGCGGAGTCACTGGGGTCTCCGGCATGTTCTGGGGAGAACGCATCATCATGCAGACAACTACGTCCTGGCGATCCCGCTTCGCGGTCGCCGGCGTCACCGCAGCCGTCGCGATCGGCCTGCTCGCCGCACCGAGCCCGGCGATGGCGGCACAGAGAACGGCGATCACGGTCGCGAAGATCGCACCCGCGAGCGGCAAGACGATCGTCGCCGGGGAGAACATCGTCATCTCAGGGAAGACGTCCGCCAACCTCAAGGGGTGGAAGCTGAAGGTCCAAGCGAAGGTCGGCACCAAATGGCAGACGCTGAGCGCGTCTCCGACGGTGACGACGAAGCTGACGTACGCGGCGAAGGTGAAGGCCGTCGGTGTGGGGGCGACGAGCTATCGGGTTCTCTTCGCTGGCAGCAAGAGCCGCGCTGCATCCTCCGCAACTCGCGCCGCGACCGTGTGGAAGTGGTTCCCGCTCGCGGGACAGAAGGTCGTCGACTACAAGGCGTCTCTGGGGTGGGCGGAGCCCCGCTCCCGGCCCACGACTATGGCGGGCGTGTACTACCCCGAAGCGATTCTGGGAAAGTCACGCGGCAATCGCGTTGTCTGGTCGGAATTCAACGTGTCGTTCCAGTGCCAGTCGCTCTCCGCACTCGTCGGTATCAGTGACGACTCGCCCTCCGACAGCGCAGGCATGAGCACCGTCAGCGTCGACGGGGTCACGCCGGCGGGCGCCACCGCGCAACTGAAGCTCGGCAAGACCCAACCCGTCAAGATCAGCGTCGCCGATTCGATGCGCGTCCGGCTCACTCTCGTCTCGCCCTCCGACGGGCAAGTCGAGGGCGTCTGGGCGAACGCGAAGATTCTCTGCAAGAAGAACGTCAACCCGGTGAACTGAGCGTCGATGGTTGACCATGCCGCCTGAACGCCACCGTTCAGGCGGCATTCTTTCTCCTCACCGTCGGTGTGGGTTCGTGTCCCGCCGTTCGGGCCCACCCGTCACGAGCGATCGGCCGCGACATCCGCCCTCGGAGCAGGGCCGGCGGCCTTCTGTCGTGTCAGCAGTGGTCGACGTCTGTCGGCCCAAAAAATCAGGATATGAACAACGCCGAAAGCGTAACGATGTACGGGACAGATGGGGACGAGGGGCTCAACGCGGTTGGGGGACCGCGTCTCGCTAAGTCGTGAAGCTCTTTTGGGGGATGAGCGAGCCCCCGCCCCGCAGAGCCTACGTCTCAGCTGTGGCGACCTGCGCGCATCCCCCCGCGGCGTGTCTCGGAGATCGGATCGGAGTCAGCCGCAGCTTCGGTGAACAGAGAACCGCCCCCGCCCTGCCACGAGGCAGAGAGAGGGCGGCGGTGTCGCGCTTCAGTCACGATGCGTGGCGCGCCTTAACCGGCGTCCTCGTCGCGCTTCTTTCGTCACCCCGACCAGTGAAGCGGCTGCGATCAGACCGGCGATCAGCAGCGTGGATGGGTCCGCGTCGAATGTGTGCAAGAACACGATGAATTTATCCCCCCGTTGGATAAGACCAGACTAAAGCATTCGTGCGAATGCGATCCGCGGCCTTGACAGGACGAAGTGCCCCGGTCCCGCCGGGAGGTCGAGCGGAGCCGGATCCCGCGCGCACGGAGGGCCGCTCTCCTGGCCGCGCGCGACAGGATGCGGGCAGGAACGACGAAAGGCCCCCGGCATCCGCTCTCAGAGCAGGGCCGGGGGCCGTTGGTCGTGTCAGCAGCTCACGCTCTGACGGTGCGACTCAGAAGTCCCAGTCGTCGTCCTCGGTGGCGACGGCCTTGCCGATGACGTAAGACGAGCCGGACCCGCTGAAGAAGTCGTGGTTCTCGTCTGCGTTCGGCGACAGGGCCGACAGGATCGCCGGGTTCACGTTGGTGACAGTCGCGGGGAACATCGCCTCGTAGCCGAGGTTCATGAGCGCCTTGTTCGCGTTGTAGTGCAGGAACTTCTTGACGTCCTCGGTCTGGCCGATGCCGTCGTAGAGGTCCTGCGTGTAGTGCACCTCGTTGTCGTAGAGCTCGTAGAGCAGCGAGAACGTGTAGTCCTTGAGCTCGTCGCGCTCGGCCTGGCTGAGGGTCTCGAGTCCGCGCTGGAACTTGTAGCCGATGTAGTAGCCATGCACGGCCTCGTCACGGATGATGAGGCGGATGATGTCGGCCGTGTTCGTCAGCTTCGCCTTCGACGACCAGTACAGCGGCAGGTAGAAGCCCGAGTAGAAGAGGAACGATTCGAGCAACGTCGAGGCGATCTTGCGCTTCAGGGGCTCGTCGCCACGGTAGTAATCCATGACGATGCGAGCCTTCTTCTGAAGGTTCTCGTTCTCGGTGGACCAGCGGAACGCGTCGTCGATCTCGGGCGTCGAGGCGAGCGTCGAGAAGATCGACGAGTAGCTCTTCGCGTGCACCGATTCCATGAACGCGATGTTCGTGTAGACGGCTTCCTCGTGCGGGGTGATCGCGTCGGGGATGAGCGAGACGGCGCCGACGGTGCCCTGGATGGTGTCCAGGAGCGTCAGGCCGGTGAACACGCGCATCGTCGTCTGGCGCTCTTCGGGGGTGAGCGTCGCCCAGGACTGGATGTCGTTGGACAGCGGCACCTTCTCGGGCAACCAGAAGTTGTTGACGAGGCGGTTCCACACCTCGAGGTCCTTGTCGTCCTGGATGCGGTTCCAGTTGATCGCCTGGACCGAGCCGAGGAGCTTGAGGGGTTCGGGAGTCATGTCTTTTCCTCTATCGAATCTCGGACCGGGTCAGAGCATGCACGAGACGCACTCGGCCATGTCGGTGCCCTCGAGCGCCATCTGGCGGAGGCGGATGTAGTAGATCGTCTTGATGCCCTTGCGCCAGGCGTAGATCTGCGCTCGGTTGATGTCTCGCGTGGTGGCGGTGTCCTTGAAGAACAGCGTCAGCGACAGGCCCTGGTCGACGTGCTGGGTAGCGGCGGCGTAGGTGTCGATGACCTTCTCGTAGCCGATCTCGTACGCGTCTTCGTAGTACTCGAGGTTCTCGTTCGTCATGAACGGAGCCGGGTAGTACACGCGGCCGATCTTGCCTTCCTTGCGGATCTCGATCTTCGACGCGATGGGGTGGATCGAGCTCGTCGAGTTGTTGATGTACGAGATCGACCCGGTCGGCGGGACGGCCTGCAGGTTCTGGTTGTAGATGCCGAACTGCTGGATGGATGCCTTCAGTTCGAGCCAGTCCTGCTGAGTCGGGACGTGGATGCCCTCGAAGAGCTCCTCGACACGGGCCGTCGCCGGCTTCCACTCCTGCTCGGTGTACTTGTCGAAGAACTCGCCGCTGGCGTACTTCGAGTCCCAGAACCCGTCGAAGACCTGGCCACGCTCGATGGCGATCTTGTTCGAGGCCTGCAGCGCGTGGAACAGCACGGTGTAGAAGTAGATGTTCGTGAAGTCGACACCCTCCTCCGAGCCGTAGCGGACGTGCTCGCGGGCGAGGTAGCCGTGCAGGTTCATCTGGCCGAGGCCGATGGCGTGCGATTTGTCGTTGCCGTCCTCGATGGAGCGGACCGAGCGGATGTGGCTCTGGTCGCTGACCGCGCTGAGCGCACGGATGCTGGTCTCCACCGTGCCGGCGAGGTCGCGGCCGTCCATCGCCAGGGCGATGTTCATCGAACCCAGGTTGCAGGAGATGTCCTTGCCGATCTGGTCGTACGAGAGGTCCTCGTTGAACGTCGTCGGCGTGTTGACCTGGAGGATCTCCGAGCACAGGTTGGACATGTTGATCCGACCCTTGATCGGGTTGGCCTTGTTCACCGTGTCTTCGAACATGATGTACGGGTAGCCCGACTCGAACTGGATCTCGGCGAGGGTCTGGAAGAACTCGCGCGCCTTGATCTTCGTCTTCTTGATGCGAGCGTCATCGACCATCTCGCGGTACTTCTCGGTGACGGAGATGTCACCGAACGGCACGCCATAGACCTTCTCGACGTCGTACGGCGAGAACAGGTACATGTCCTCGTCGTTCTTGGCGAGCTCGAACGTGATGTCGGGGACGACGACACCCAGCGACAGCGTCTTGATGCGGATCTTCTCGTCCGCGTTCTCGCGCTTGGTGTCGAGGAACTTCATGATGTCGGGGTGGTGCGCCGACAGGTAGACGGCACCGGCACCCTGACGCGCACCGAGCTGGTTCGCGTAGCTGAAGCTGTCCTCGAGGAGCTTCATGACGGGAATGATGCCCGACGACTGGTTCTCGATCTGCTTGATCGGAGCACCCGCCTCGCGGATGTTCGACAGGAGCAGGGCGACGCCGCCGCCGCGCTTGGAGAGCTGGAGGGCGGAGTTGATGCCGCGGGCGATCGACTCCATGTTGTCCTCGATGCGCAGGAGGAAGCAGGAGACGAGCTCGCCGCGCTGCGCCTTGCCCGCGTTGAGGAACGTCGGGGTGGCGGGCTGGAAGCGGCCCGAGAGGATCTCGTCGACGAGCTTGTTGGCGAGGTCCTGGTCACCGGCGGCGAGGGCGAGGGCGGTCATGACGACGCGGTCCTCGAAGCGCTCGAGGTAACGCTTGCCGTCGAACGTCTTGAGCGTGTAGCTCGTGTAGTACTTGAAGGCGCCGAGGAACGTGTCGAAGCGGAACTTCTGGGCGTAGGCGCGCTCGTTGATCTGCTGGATGAACTCGAAGGGGTACGCGTCGATGACGGCGCCCTCGTAGTACTCCTTCTCGACCAGGTAGTCGAGCTTCTCCTTCAGGGAGTGGAAGAAGACGGTGTTCTGGTTCACGTGCTGCAGGAAGTACTCCCGTGCGGCGCGCTTGTCGGCGTCGAACTGGATCTTCCCGTCCTCGCCGTACAGGTTCAGCATCGCGTTGAGGGCGTGGTAATCCATGCCCTCGAAGCGAACCTCCGTCTTGAAGGCCTTGTCGGTCACTGCAGCTTCCACCAGTCTTCCAATCCGCCGCTCACGCGGTCGACGTCCTCAGGCGTGCCGAATACTTCGATGCGATACAAGTGCGGCACACGACACTTGCGGCTGATGATTTCTCCGGCGAGGCAGAACGACTCGCCGAAGTTGCTGTTCCCTGCGGAGATGACCCCGCGGATCAGGCTCCGATTGCCCTCATCGTTGAGGAAGCGGACGACCTGCTTGGGTACCGCGCCCTTCTCTTCTCCCCGGCCTTGGCCTCCCCCGTAGGTGGGGGTGACCAGGACGTACGGCTCCTCGATGTGAGGAACGCCGTCGGAGGAGTGAATCGGGATGCGGCGAGCCGGCATCCCGAGCTTCTCGATGAACCGCGCGGTGTTACCCGACACGCTCGAGAAGTAGACGAGCAGCGGCACGTTCGTCATGACGGCCGCGCTCATCGGTCAGACCAGGCGAGACGCGAGCTCGTCGATCTTGTCCGGACGGAAGCCCGACCAGTGGTCCTCGTCGGTGACGACGACCGGAGCCTGGAGGTAGCCGAGCGACTTGACGTGCTCGAGGGCCGCCGGGTCCTCGGAGAGGTCGAGGATCTCGTAGTCGATGCCCTTGGAGTCCAGTGCGCGGTACGTCGCGTTGCACTGCACGCAGGACGGCTTCGTGTACACGGTGATCGCCATCTGTGACTCTCTCTCGTCTGTGTGGACCCATCGGTGCGGGTCCGTCTGATTGGGGAAATCTGTCTGCAGGATGCGGGCGTGATCCGCCCGTTCGCCTGGTTCCGACGGGTTGGGGCCTGCCGGGAGCTCAATACTACATATGGGTACGGACACCCGGAAGCACCACAAGGGCTAGTAGTTACATCCGTGTAGTTTTTCCGCATCCCTCCACAGATACAACACAGGTTGTCCACCGATTCATCCCCAATCGCGGAACTTCGCACGGGGGTCGAAAAGGCCAGGATTCCGCCCGAAACCACTCGGGGCTCCGAAAGTTGTCCACAGGCGGGACGCTACGGGGGGCCTCCGACATCGCATCCGTGGGGAAACCTCTGTCCGGGCGTGTCGTCGGCGTGTCGCGGACCGCCCCCGGAAGCGGCATCGGGAACGTCGGCTCCCCGCAGTACGGTGGAGGGGTGGCGGGATACTCGGAGCTCCTGCGCGCACCTGGCGTCGCGCGCATCATCGCGGCACAGTTGACGGCCCGGTTCCCCAGTGGGATGACGAGCCTCGCCGTCCTCCTCCACGTCGAGCAGTCGACGGGCTCGTACGGCGCCGCCGGAATCGTCCTCGCCGCACTCTCGATCGGCCAGGCGATCTCGGGACCGGTGACCAGCCGCTGGATGGGCGTCTGGGGCATGCGACGCGTCCTCACCCTCACGGCCGCCGTCTGCGCCGCCGCGGTGCTCGCCCTCGCGATCAACCCGTTCGGGATGGTCGGCTTCATCGTCTTCGGCTTCATCGCCGGAATCGCCAATCCCCCCGTCCAGCCCGCCGTCCGGACGATCTACCCCAAGATCGTGACCTCCCGACAGCTGACGCCCCTCTTCTCACTCGACGCGAGCCTGCAGGAGATCATCTGGATCTTCGCGCCCGTCCTCATCACCCTCGTCGCAACGCAGGCGGGTACCGTTCCCGCGCTTTACCTGATCGTCATCATCCTCATCGGCGGATGCGCCTGGTTCATCGCGTCGCCCGAGGTGGGACGCGTCCGCATCCCGCGCAGCCGCCGCGGCTTCGGTCGCGTGCTGGGAAAGCCCGTCGTCCTGCTGTCGACCGTCACCGGGTTCCTGCTCATCGGTGCGTGCGCCGCCGTCGAGGCGGGCGTCGTCGCGACCTTCGGCCACGAGGGACTCGAAGCCGGCATCGTGCTCGCTGTCTTCGCGGTCGGCAGTCTCGCCGGCGGGCTCGGCTTCGGGCACATCCCGATCGGACGCTGGGCGATGGCGCGCCGCCTCACGATTGTCGCCGTCGGCGTGACCCTCGTGATCGTCAGCCTCAACGCGTGGTGGATGGGGGCATCCCTCTTCGTCGCCGGACTCGGCATCGCGCCCGCCCTCGCCGTGATGTTCGCCATCACGAGCGCGAGCGTGCGCTTCAGCGAAACGGCTGAGGCCTATGGCTGGATCGGCACGGGGCAGCTCATCGGCGCGGCCGCCGGCTCGGCCGTCGCCGGGTTCCTGATCGACGGCGCCGGACCGGTTGGAGCGTTCATCGCCGCCTCCGGCTTCGGCATCGCCGGAGCGCTCGTCGCCGTCATCTGCGTCCGCGGCTTCCCCGATCTCCGCGGCCGTGACGCGAGCCCCATCCCCGACACCGAGCCCGTCCCGCTCATCACCTGAGCGGGACCGCCGGCCTCACGCGGCGCGATGCAGCAGGAAGAGGACGGCCTGCGCATAGGCGTCAGCCGGTTGCGGGTGCCGGAAGACGTGGGGCGCGGCATCCACTTCGATCTCCACCTCGTGGATGTCGGGAAGGCGCCGGAGCGAGCGGAACGTGCCACGGAGCATCTCGCGCAGCTGCGTCTCGGACGGCAGCCACAGCGCATCCTCGATCGCTACGGAGTCGAGCGCCCATTCGGTCGTGCCGTTGAAGGCGAGCAGGTCGCCGGTCGGGTAGCTGCGTGCTTCGACGGTCATGTCGCTGACCGTGTAGACATCGGCCTCGAACTCGGGCTCGTCGAGCTGGAAGCGGTCGCCGGAGCGGGGGCGCCAGATCAGGCCGTTCGCGCGCAGCTCGCGTGCCAGGTCGGTGGAGATCATCCCCCCATCCTGTCCTGGCTCGGGAGCGCGCGGCCCGTCTTAGGCTGAGAGCATGCCCTCACCCGTCACACTCCCCCGGCTGAGCTGGGGCGACGCCCACAGCGATCGCCAGGCACTCCTCGTCCACGGCGTCGGCTCGAGCGGCGCCCTCATGTGGCGCTACGCCGTCGCCCTCGCCGACGCCGGATGGCGTGTCGATGCCGTCGACCTTCGTGGTCATGGAACGGCTCCGCGCACGCTCGACTACACGATCGAGGCGTACGCGACCGACCTCCTCCGGACCGCGCCGGTCGGCGCCGCGTCGTGGGACCTCGTTCTCGGCCACTCGCTCGGCGGAGCAGCGGCGACGCTCGCGGCCGCGAGCGCGCCGGCATGGACCCGCCATCTCGTCCTCGTCGACCCCGCGATCCACCTCGTCGACGCCGACCGCGAGGCCGTGCGCGCCAGTCAGGAGCAGGCCTTCGCCGACACGTCCGAGGCCGCGGTCCGCGCCGCTCACCCCGAGTGGCTCGACCTCGACATCGAGCTGAAGGCGGTCGCCGCCGCCCAGGCGAGCCGTTTCGCCGTCGAGCAGACGGGTGAGCAGAACACCCCGTGGGACGTGCGGGAGGCGGCATCCCGACTCTCCATGCCCACGCACGTCATCGGCGGTGACCCGGCGGTGTATTCGATCTTCACGGGCCCCCTCGCCGACGAAGTCCTCCGAAACCCGGTCGTCACAATGTCGGTCGTTCCGGGCACGGGCCACTCACCCCACCGTGACGCTCCGGATGCCTCCGCCCAGGCGCTCCTCGACGCGGTCGACACGTGGGGGCTCCGGCCATGAGCTTCGAACCCGAGGCCTACCTGCCGAACGACCTGCTCGAACGCATCCGGTCGCGCGCCGCCGCGGTGGACGCCGAGAACCGGTTCCCCGACGAGGACCTCGCGGAGCTGCGCGACGCGGGGTACCTCGCGATCCTCGTCCCCGCTGAGCACGGCGGGGCCGGCCTGGGGCTCCGCGAGGCCTCCCTTCTTCAGCAGCGTCTCGCGGGCGCCGCTCCCGCGACGGCCCTCGCGATCAACATGCACCTCGTCTGGACGGGCGTCGCGAAGGTCATGTCGGACCGCGGCGACGACGCGCTCCGGTTCCTGCAGGAAAGTGCTGCCCGCGGTGAGGTCTTCGCTTTCGGCATCAGCGAGGCGGGGAACGACCTCGTCCTCTTCGGCAGCGACACGGATGCCGCGCCCCGCCCCGACGGCTCGTACGCCTTCACGGGCACCAAGATCTTCACGTCGCTCGCGCCGGTGTGGACGCACCTGGGGCTCCACGGCCTCGACTCCTCCGACCCCGACAACCCCCGACTCGTTTTCGGGTTCATCCCGCGGAGCGACGCCGTCGTCACGCGCGACGACTGGGACACCCTCGGGATGCGGGGCACCCAGTCACGGACGACCGAGCTTCACGGCGCGGTCGCGCCGGCGGACCGGATCGTGCGGAAGCTTCCCGTCGGACCGAGTCCGGACCCGCTCGTCTTCGGGATCTTCAGCGTCTTCGAGATCCTGCTGGCCTCCGTCTACACGGGCATCGCCCGGCGAGCACTCGACCTCGCCGTCGATACGGCCCGGACGCGCACCTCGAAGAAGACGGGGCGCGCGTACAGCCAGGATCCCGACATCCGGTGGCGCGTGGCCGACATGGCGCTCGCGTACGACGCCCTCCCGGTGCAGGTCGAGGCCCTCGCGGCCGACGTCGACGGCCTCGTCGAGCACGGGGCGATGTGGTTCCCGAAGCTGTCCGCGATCAAGCACCGCGCCGCCGTCACCGCGAAGCAGGTCGTCGACGAGGCGATGCTGGTCGCGGGGGGCTCCTCCTTCTTCACGCGGAATGAGCTGAGCCGGCTGTACCGCGACGTGCTCGCCGGGATGTTCCACCCCTCCGATCCCGAGTCGGTGCACAGTGCCCTCGCGAACGCGTGGTTGGGCCCGATCGAACCGTGAGCCGCCGCGGCCTCTGAGGAGCGCCGTGGCAGGATGGCCGAATGGCCCGCATCCCGTACGCCTCGCTGAGCACCGCTGATCAGCAGCGGTACCGCGGGCTCCGCACCATGAAAGCGGTCGCCCTCGGCGCCCTCGTCTTCATGGCGATCATCTTCGTCCTCGCGTTCATCCTCGAGAAGGACATCTCGGGGTGGGGGTACGTCCGCGCGGCGGCCGAGGGCGGCATGGTCGGTGCGCTCGCGGACTGGTTCGCGGTGACGGCGCTGTTCCGGCATCCGCTCGGCATCCCGATCCCGCACACCGCGATCATCCCGCGCCGCAAGGACGAGATCGGTCGTACCCTCGGCGAATTCGTCGAGACGAACTTCCTCGAAGGCGGCGTCGTCCGCCAGAAGCTCGAGTCGACGAACATCGCACGGACCGCGGGTGCGTGGCTGCAGGATCCCGCCCATGCGAAGACGGTTGCGGCCGAGGCGTCGACGATGGCCTCCGGCATCCTCACCGCTCTCAGCGACGACGAGGTGCAGGACCTCATCAGCGACCTGGCCCACGAGCACCTGCTGAGCCCGTCGTGGGGTCCTTCGCTCGGCACCTGGCTGTCGCGAGTGGTGGACGCCGACGCCCACCGCGGCGCGGTGGACCTGGGCGTCGACAGCATCGCCCGCTGGCTCGACGCGAACCGCGAATCCTTCGACGGGCTCGTGTCGCGGCGTCTGCCGTCGTGGGTGCCGTCGGTCGCGATGCGCCTGGTGGACGACACGGTCTATCACGAGGCGACGAAGTTCGTCGCTGCGGTGAAGGCCGATCCGGCTCATCCCGCGCGGAAGGCGCTGGATCAGTACCTCGAGCGCCTCGCCGAGAACCTGCAGCACGACCCCGAGACGATCGGACGCCTCGAGGGCGCGAAGAGCGCCGTCTTCGACAGCCCGCGGGTCCGCACCCTCGCCGCCGATGCCTGGAACACCGCGAAGACCGGCCTGCTGCGCTCGCTCGCCGACGAGGACAGCGCGCTCCGCCGCCGCGTCACCGCCGCGCTCGGTGACCTCGGAGATCGGCTGGCGACCGACACGGCGCTGCAGCAGCGGGTCGACAAGCGCATCGCGGATGCCGCCGTGTTCCTCGTCGACCGGTACCGCCATGACATCGCCTCGATCATCACCGACACGGTCGAACGCTGGGATGCCGATGAGACGAGCCAGAAGATCGAGCTCCAGGTCGGCCGCGACCTGCAGTACATCCGCCTGAACGGCACGATCGTCGGCGCTCTCGCCGGGCTCGTGATCTTCACCGTCGCGCACCTCCTCCTCCCCTGACATGGCGCTCTCGTCGGACCCACTGTGGCCTCGCGCCGGAGACTGGCCTGCGCCCGACGGGCAAGTGGATGCCGCCCTCCTCGGCCTGCCTGCGTTCCGCACCTCGCTGTCGCCGACGGGCGCGCACGCGACACCGGCCGCCGTCCGCGAAGCGCTCCGCCGCTTCAGCCCCACGCTGCTCGGGCCTCCCCCCATCGATCTGAACGAGGCCCTTCGCATCGCGGACGCGGGTGACGTCGACGACCCCGATGGGCCCGAGGGCGAGACCCGCGTGCGCGACCGGGTGGGCGAGCTCCGCGCCCAGTCGGACCTCGTGATCGCGCTCGGGGGCGACAACTCCGTGACCTACGCGACCGCGCAGGGCGCCGGCGTCTCGGGCCTCATCACCCTCGACGCGCACTTCGACCTCCGCGACGGAGTCTCCAACGGCTCCCCCGTCCGCCGACTCGTCGAGGACGGACTCGACCCACTGCGCATCGTGCAGATCGGCATCGCGGACTTCGCGAACTCGGTCGCCTATGCGCAGCGTGCTGCCGACCTCGGCATCACCGTCATCACACTCGACGAGGTGCGGCGCCGCGGTGCCGAGGACGTCATGATCGAGGCCCTCGCCATCGCCGGATCGGCAGGGGACGTGCACCTCGACATCGATGTGGACGTCTGCGACCGCTCCGTCGCGCCCGGGTGCCCGGCATCCATCCCCGGCGGACTCGAGGCGTGGGAGTTGCGCGCCCTCGTCCGCGCGGCCACGGGCGACCGCCGCGTCGTCAGCGCCGACATCGTCGAAGTCGACGCGACAGCCGATGCCGCAGACGGCCGCACCGTCAGACTCGCCGCACTCTGCGTTCTGGAACTCCTCGCCGGAAGGGCACTCGCATGATCACCCTCATCCTCGTCCGTCACGCCAAAAGCGATTGGGCCACGGGTCAGGACGATCACGAACGTCCGCTCAACGATCGCGGTCGCCGAGATGCCCCGACGATGGCGCGACGTCTCGCTGCGACCGGTGTGCGTCCCGCCCGCATCCTGTCGTCCACTGCGGTCCGGGCGCGGACGACAGCGCAGGTGTTCGCGGAGGCCCTAGGCGTGACGGTCGCGACCGACGAGGGCCTCTACGGTGCCGCCGGTTCGCGCCTGCTCGACGCCGCCGCCGCGAGTGGCGTGACCGACGTCATGGTCGTCGCGCACGATCCCGGGATGACGGTGCTCGCCGAGCGGCTCTCGGACGGCGGCATCGGGGCGATGCCGACCTGCGCGGTCGCGACCTTCTTCTGGGACACGGACGACTGGGACGTCGCCACCGCGGTCCCGCCCGCCCGCTGGAGCATCGACATCCCGCGGGACGTCAGCGCCGGCTGAGGACCTCGCCGCCGCGATAGACGCGTTCCACGAGCGGCACGCCGGGCCGGTAGGCCAGGTGCCGCCGGCTCGATGCATCGAGCACGACGAGGTCGGCGCGCGCGCCGACGCCCAGGTGACCGATGTCGTCGCGGCGGAGTGCGCGCGCTCCCCCGGCCGTCGCTGCCCAGACGGCCTCTCCGACCGTCATCCCCATCTCGCGCACCGCGAGGGCGATCATGAGCGGCATCGAACTCGTGAAGCACGAACCCGGATTGCAGTCGCTCGCGAGCGCGACGGTCACGCCGGCATCGATCAGCCCCCGTGCATCGGGATAGGGCTGCCGGGTCGAGAACTCGACGCCCGGGAGCAGGGTCGCAACCGTGTCCGACCCCGCGAGTGCCGCGATGTCGGCATCCGTCAGGTAGGTGCAGTGGTCGACGGATGCCGCGCCGAGCCGCACGGCGAGCTGGACACCGGGTCCTTCGCCGAGCTGGTTCCCGTGCACACGGACGCCGAGCCCGGCCGCGACGCCGGCTCGGAGGATACGCTCGCTCTCCGCCTCGGTGAATGCGCCACGCTCGCAGAAGACGTCGATCCAGCGGGCGTGCGGGCGTGCTGCCGCCAGCATCCCGGTGCAGACGAGGTCGACGTACGCCTCGCGCTCCGCGCCCTCGGGGACGACATGCGCCCCGAGGTACGTGACCTCGTCGGTGACCTCGGCCGCCAGTCGCGCGAGGCGTTCCTCGCCTGCTGCCGTGAGGTCGTAGCCCGTCTTCACCTCGAACGTCGTGGTTCCCTGGGCGTGGAGTTCGGCGACGAGCGCCGCGAGGTGCGTCCGTAGCTCATCATCGGTGGCTGCGCGCGTGGCAGCGACCGTCCGGCGAATGCCGCCCGCGGCATACGGGACCCCCGTCATCCGCGCCTCGAACTCATCGGCACGGTCGCCCGCGAAGACGAGGTGCGTATGACTGTCCACGAACCCCGGGATCACGGCACGCCCGTCGACGTCAATGACCTCGATCTCTGACCGCGAGACAGCACCCGAAGCTCGAGACAGCGACGACAGACCGCTGTCTCGAGCTGCCACTGCTGTTTCGGCGTCCGACGCCGGACCCGCCCACGCGACGCGACCGTCGGTGATGAGGAGCGCTGCGTCGCCGATCGTCGCCGTCCGGGCGGCGGCATCCGCGTTCGTCGTGAGCTCGCCGATGCCGGTGAGGAGCGTTGCCATGTCAGGCGTCCAGCATCGGGACGTTCAGGCCGCGCTCGCGGGCGACCTCCTTCGCCCGGTCGTACCCCGCGTCGACGTGGCGCATGACGCCTGTTCCCGGGTCGTTGACGAGGACGCGGGCGAGTTTCTCAGCGGCGAGTGGAGTGCCGTCGGCGACCGTGACCTGGCCCGCGTGGATCGAGCGACCGATGCCGACACCGCCGCCGTGGTGGATCGACACCCATGCCGCCCCCGACGCCGTGTTGAGCAGCGCGTTCAGCAGCGGCCAATCGGCGATCGCGTCGGAGCCGTCGGCCATCGCCTCGGTCTCGCGGTATGGGCTCGCCACGGAGCCGGCGTCGAGGTGGTCGCGGCCGATGACGATCGGCCCGGACAGCTCCCCCGACGCGACCATCTCGTTGAACTTCAGGCCCGCCAGGTGTCGCTCCTGGTAGCCGAGCCAGCAGATCCGGGCGGGGAGCCCCTCGAAATGCACCTTCTCGGCCGCCTTCTCCAGCCAGCGGTGGAGCGCAGCATCCTCGGGGAAGAGCTCCGCGACGGCGCGGTCGGTCTTCGCGATGTCCTCGGGATCCCCCGACAGCGCGACCCAGCGGAACGGGCCCTTGCCCTCGGCGAAGAGGGGCCGGATGTACGCGGGGACGAAGCCGGGGAAGGCGAACGCTCGGTCGTAGCCGCCGAGCTCGGCTTCTCGACGGATCGAGTTGCCGTAGTCGAAGACGGCGGCCCCGGCATCCTGGAACCCGACCATCGCCTCGACGTGGCGCGCCATCGACTGTCGCGAACGCTCGGTGAAAGCCTCGGGATCTGCGGCGGCCTCGGCCTTCCACTCCTCGAACGCGACGCCCGACGGCAGGTAGGCGAGCGGGTCGTGCGCGCTCGTCTGGTCGGTGACGATGTCGATCGGGATGCCGCGGGCCAGGAGCTCGGGGAACACGTCGGCCGCGTTCCCCACAACGCCGATGGAGCGCGCTTCACCGGCGGCCTTGGCAGCCAGCGCTCGCTCGATCGCGGCGTCGAGATCGGCCGTGTGCTCATCGAGGTAGCCGTGTTCGACGCGGCGACGGAGGCGCGACTCGTCGACGTCGACGACGAGCACCGCTCCCCCGTTCATGGTCACGGCGAGCGGCTGGGCACCGCCCATGCCGCCCGCGCCACCGGTGAGGGTGAGCGTGCCGGCGAGCGAGTCGCGTCCGAGGGAGGTGGCGACGGCGGCGAAGGTCTCGTACGTGCCCTGCAGGATGCCCTGCGTGCCGATGTAGATCCAGGACCCTGCCGTCATCTGGCCGTACATCGTGAGGCCGAGGTGCTCGAGGCGGCGGAACTCCGGCCACGTCGCCCAGTCGCCGACGAGGTTGGAGTTCGCGATCAGCACGCGAGGCGCCCACTCGTGCGTCCGGAAGACGCCGACCGGCTTGCCGGACTGCACCAGCAGCGTCTCGTCTGGTTCGAGCTCATCCAGGGTGCGGACGATCGCGTCGTACGCCTCCCACGAACGGGCGGCCTTGCCGGTGCCGCCGTAGACGACGAGGTCCTCGGGGTGCTCGGCGACCTCGGGATCGAGGTTGTTCATCAGCATCCGCTTCGCCGCTTCGGCGCCCCAGGACTTCGCCGTTCGTGTGTTGCCGCGGTCGGCGCGCACTGTACGGGTGGTTGTCGTGTCGGTCATGCGTGATCCTCTCTGAACAGCTGACGGGTGGCGCTGGGGCGGATCTCTGCGCAACAGCGGATGAACGGGACGGATGTGTCCTCGCGACGGCGAATCCCCGCCGCAGGCGCGATCATGCGAAATCCGCGAACGCGGTGCGGGCGACCTCGCCCGAGATGACGAGCTGCGTGGCCGCTTCGAGGTCGGGGGCGACGAAGCGGTCGGGCCCGGGCCCCTCGACGACCGTGCGGACGAGATCGCGGACGGAGCCGGTGACCGGCGCGGGCTGCAGCGGAGCTCGTAGGTCGAGGGCGCGGCATCCCGTCACCACCTCGATGGCGAGGACGCGAGCGAGCCCGTCGACGGCGCGGCGGAGCTTGCGGGCGGCGGCCCACCCCATCGAGACGTGGTCCTCCTGCATCGCCGACGACGGGATCGAGTCGACGGATGCCGGCACCGCAAGACGCTTGAGCTCCGAGACGATCCCCGCCGCGGCGTACTGCGCGATCATGAGACCGCTGTCGACGCCGACCTCGTCGGCGAGGAACGGCGGGAGGCCGTTGCTGCGCGTGCGGTCGAGCGCCCGGTCGGTGCGGCGCTCGGAGATCGAGGCGACGTCCGCGACGGCGATCGCGAGGAAGTCGAGGACGTACGCGACCGGCGCGCCGTGGAAGTTGCCGTTCGACTCGACGCGACCGTCGGGCGTGACGACGGGATTGTCGACGGCCGAGGCAAGCTCGCGTTCGGCGACCATCCGGGCGTGATCGAGGGTGTCGCGCGCGGCGCCGTGCACCTGCGGCGAGCAGCGGAGCGAGTACGCGTCCTGCACGCGCGTGCAGACGGCGGGGTCGCGGTGGCTCGCGACGATCGGCGAGTCGGCGAGCGCGTGGCGCAGGTTCGCGGCCGAGACCGCCTGCCCCGACTGAGGGCGCAGGGCCATGAGGTCCGCCGCGAAGACGGCGTCGGTGCCGAGCTGGCTCTCGACCGACAGGGCGGCGGCCAGGTCGGCCGTCGCCAGGAGCGTGTCGAGGTCGGCGAGGGCGAGCGACAGCATCCCGAGCATGCCGTCGGTGCCGTTGATCAGCGCGAGCCCCTCTTTCTCCTCGAGGACGAGGGGACGGATGCCGGCATCCGCCAGCGCCTCCGCGGCGTCGACCTCCGTGCCGTCCGACGTGCGGACCGGGCCTTCGCCCAGGGCGGCGAGCGCGATGTGCGACAGGGGGGCGAGGTCGCCGGAGCACCCCAGCGAACCGTACTCGTGAACGATCGGGGTGATGCCCGCGTTGAGCATCGCCGCGTAGGTCTCGACGACGACAGGACGGACCCCCGTGCGGCCGGTCGCGAGGGTCTGGAGCCGCAGGAGGTGCAAAGCGCGGACGACTTCCCGCTCGACCTCGGGGCCGGTGCCCGCGGCGTGGGAGCGGATGAGGCTCGCCTGCAGCTGCCGGCGCCGGTCGGGCGCGATGAACGTCGTCGCGAGGGCGCCGAACCCGGTCGAGATGCCGTAGTGGGGCTGCGGGTCGTCGGCGAGGCGCTCGATCAGCGCGCGGGTCTCCGCTGTGCGCGCGAGCGCTGCGTCCGAGACGGCGACGTGCGCGTCGTGGCGAGCGACAGCGACGACCTCGGTCGGGGTGAGGGGGGCGTCGCCGAGGGTCACGGCAGTGAGGGTGGGCATGCATCGATTCCAGCGCGCGGTGGGTCTCCGCGGGAGGCGGCCGTGGCATCCTGTGTCTGTGATACCAGACAAGCCGCAGGCGCCGTTCCCGGACAAGCCGAAGGTCCCTGCGGCGGACCAGACGCTCCGCATCCTGCGTTTCCTCGCTCACCAGCGCGGGCCGGTCGCGGCGCAGACGGTCGCGACGCAGCTCGATCTCCCCCGGTCGAGCGTCTACCACCTGCTCGCAGCGATGGAATCGCACGGCTTCGTCGTGCACCTCGAGGGTGACCGCCGCTGGGGGCTCGGTACCGCCGCGTTCGAGCTCGCCGGCGGCTATGCGCGGCAGGAACCGCTCGCCCGACTCGGTCGTCCGATCGTCGCCCAGCTCGCTGACCGGGCCGGGGAGAGCGCGCACCTCGCGGTCATGACGGGGCGCGACGTGCTTTACATCGTCGAGGAGCGCGCGCCGAGGCGTCCCACCCTCATCACCGACGTAGGCGTGCGCCTCCCCGCGCACCTGACCGCCACGGGCCGGGCGATGCTGGCTGCACTCCCCCGCGAACAGGTCCGCGCGCTGTTCCCGGATGCCGCTTCCCTCTCCGCCGAACGCACCGGCCGCGGGCCGGGTCGTCCCAGGGAGTTGCGCGAACTGCTCAGACAGACCCGCGCCGACGGCCACGCGACGGAGGACGGCGAGGTCACCCTCGGGTTCCGCTCGATCGGCGTCGCCGTCCGCGACCATGCGGAGTGGCCGGCCGCCGCCATCGCGATCACGTGGCCCGAAGACGCCCAGGTCGATCCCATTCGTCTCGCCGACCTCGCGATCGACGCCGCAGCCGACCTCTCTCGCCGCATCGGACGGCGGTAGACGCTGCGGCTTCTCAGCGCACGACGAGTCGCGGCTGCACGAGGACGTGCGCCTCGGTGTCGCCGGCGGCACGCCGCTCGATGCGGGTCCCGCCCGCCATGAGCAGGTCGAGCGCTCCGGCGGCGACGAGCTCGGGAAGCTGCTCGACGCTCGCGAGCCCGAGGGCCTCGACCGCAGGCGTGTTGTCGAAGCCGATGATCGCCAGGTCGGGGCGCTGCGCCGCGACGGCCGCGACGTGCGCACCGACGGCGAGGGTGTCGCTCGCGCACACGATCGCGTCGACGTCCGTCGTCGCGAGCAGGTCGACGACACGCTCGCGCGCCTCGGCGACCCGCTCCTCCGCCGACAGGCGCAGGTCGGGGCGAGCCCCGGCATCCGTCATCGCCTCGCGCCAGCCGCGCTCGCGATCGTCCCCCGTCGGCGACCCCTCGGGCCAGCCGAGGAAGGCGACACGCGGGCCGACGGTCAGGGCGTGAACGGTTGCGGCCCGCGTGCCCGATGCGCCGTCGACGTCGACCCACAGGTGCGACGACTCGTCGGGTGAGGCGACATCCCACGGACGGCCGAACGACACGAACGGCACGCCGCGCTCCGTGAGCCAGGAAAGACGCCGATCGTCGTAACGGGTGCCGGTCACGACGACCGCTTCGACGTCGCCGGCGTCGACGAGTTCCGACATCCGCCGGATCTCCTCGTCCTGATCGGATGCCGCGTACACGAGCACCCGCAGGCCCCGGTCGCCGGCGATCTCGGTCAGGGCATGCACGAACCGATCGAGCACGACGCCCGAGATGCCGCCCGCATACGGGTCGAGGTGGATGCCGATCGTGGCGCTGCGCTGAGTGCGGAGCCGACGTGCCGAGGCGTGCGGCGAGTAGCCGAGGCGGGAGATCGCCTCCTGCACGCGCTCGCGCGTCGCGGTCTTCACGATCGAGGGCGTGTTGAGGACGTTGCTCACGGTCTGCCGCGAGACACCGGCCGCCGTCGCGACGTCCTCGATCGTTATCGACTTCTCACTCACGACGCATCCCGCCCCCTTGACAGTGATGGGACCACCCTCTTACGTTGGTCAGCATTCCACAATTTGATCGTTCAAAGTTGACCGAGATCAGCACGGTCGGAACGATCGCAGCACCGAGATCGAAGGAGATACGGACGTGCGACACAGCAGACGACTCATGGCCCTCGGCGGGCTCGGCCTCGCGACCACGCTCGCGTTGGCGGGATGCGGCGGCTCCGGATTCGACGATGGTCCGGCCGCGAGCGGCGGGACCGAAGGCGCAGCCGGCGGCGAGCTGACCTCGTCCGACGACGCGCTCACGATCATGATCGGCTCCTCCGGTGACGCCGAGACGGCCGCCGTCAAGGACGCCGTCGCGAAGTGGTCGGAGGACTCCGGCGTCAGCGCCGAGGTCGTGGCCGCCACCGACCTGACCCAGCAGCTGTCGCAGGGGTTCGCGGGCGGCAACCCGCCGGACCTGTTCTACCTCGCGACCGAGCTCCTCGCCGGCTACGCCGACAACGGTTCGGTCGTCGCCTACGGCGACAAGCTCGAGAACAAGGGCGACTTCTACCCCTCGCTCGTCCAGAACTTCACCTACGACGACAAGTTCTACTGCGCGCCGAAGGACTTCTCGACGCTGCAGCTGATCATCAACAAGAACCTGTGGGAGAAGGCCGGCCTGACGGATGCCGACGTCCCGACCGACTGGGACTCGCTCGCGACCGTCGCCAAGAAGCTGACCTCGGGCAACACCACGGGTCTCGTCTTCAGCGGTGAGTACCAGCGCGTGGGAGCCTTCATGGCTGAAGCCGGCGGCCGGCTCGTGTCGGAGGACGGCACGAAGGTCGTCGCCGACAGCCAGGAGAACGCGGACGCCCTCGCCTACGTCAAGGAGCACCTCGCCGACGGAACGTTCGCGTACGCCGCCGACGTGGGTGCGGGCTGGGGTGGCGAGGCGCTCGGCAAGCAGCTGGCCGCCATGACCATCGAGGGGAACTGGATCACCGGCGCCCTCGGCGACTTCCCCGACGTCGACCCCCTCGTCGTCGAACTGCCCGCCGGCCCCGCCGGCAAGGGCACCCTGCAGTTCACGAACTGCTGGGGCATGGCCGCCGACAGCCCGAACCAGCAGGCCGCGCTCGACCTCGTCGAGTACCTGACCACGGCCGAGCAGCAGCTCGAGTTCTCGAAGGCGTTCGGCCCGATGCCGTCGGTCCAGTCCGCCGCAGAGCAGTGGACGACCGACAACCCGAACCTCGAGGCCTTCCTCTCGGGAGCGGACTACGCCCAGGGCGTGCCGACCAACGACGGCGTGTCCGATGTCTTCACCGACTTCAACGCGCAGCTGGCGACCCTGAAGGACGGCGACCCTGCCACGATCCTCAAGAGCGTCCAGTCCAACCTCGAGGCGATCGTCGGCTGACATGGCCTCGCCCGTCACCACCGAACGGGCACCCGAGAAGCTCCCTCGCCGCGACAACCGCTCACGCGGTCTCCGTCGCGGCGAGGGAGCCGCCGGGTGGCTCTTCGTCTCCCCCGTCGTCGTGATCCTCGGGGTGTTCCTGTTCCTCCCGGTGCTCATGGCGCTGTGGGTCAGCGTGTCGGACTGGGGTGGCCGCGGCAGCCCCCTGTCTCCGAACGTGAACTTCGTCGGACTCGACAACTACGCGGAGCTGACCTCGGGCCAGGGCTTGCGCAGCCGCGACTTCGGCACGGCACTCCGGAACAACGCCTGGTACGTCTTCCTCGTCGTCCCGCTGCAGACCGCACTGTCGCTGTTCCTCGCAGTGCTCGTCAGCCGCCGCATGATGAAGGCGCGCGGCTTCTTCCGTACGGCGTTCTACTTCCCGTCCGTGACGAGCTCGGTCGCCATCACGGTGCTGTGGATCTTCCTCTTCAGTGCCGCCGGTCCCGTCAACGCCCTCATCGCGGCCGTCACCGGAGGCAAGGGACCGAACTGGTTCAACGACCCGCGCGGGATCGTGCACCTGCTGTTCGGTGCGTTCGGGGTGGATGCCGCGCCCGCCGCCATCTCGCAGCCCGGCTTCCTCGGCCTGTCGGGGTGGGACTGGATCGCCGGTCCCTCCGTCGCGATGAGCGCCTTCATCCTCATGGCGGTCTTCACGACGAGCGGCACATTCATGCTGCTGTTCATCGCGGCTCTCCAGAACGTCGGCTACGAGCTGACGGAGGCGGGGATGATGGACGGCGCAAGCGCGTGGCAGCGGTTCTGGCGCATCACGCTTCCGCAGCTCCGCCCGACGCTCTTCACTGTCATCACGCTGGGTCTCATCGGCTGCTGGCAGGTGTTCGATCAGATCTACACGGGCACGAAGGGCCAGCCGGGCAAGACCACGATCACCCCCGCGTACCTGTCGTACACGTCGGCGTTCAGCAACCAGGACTGGGGCATCGGTGCCGCGATCGCCTTCATCCTGTTCCTCATCATCATCGCGTTCACGCTGTTCCAGCGGTGGATCCTCCGCGAGCGGCCCGTCTCGAAGCGCCGCATCCGCGCCTACACGCCGAAGGGAGCACGATCGTGACGGACAGCAGAACGCTCGCGCGCACGAAGACGCTGACCGATGAACCGATCGATGCCCGCCCGACGCGGCGCATCCGAATGACCCGCGGATCCCGCGCCGCGCAGATCATCCTCTACGTGACGCTCGCTCTCCTCGCGCTCGTCTACATCTACCCTTTCCTCGTCCAGGTGGCGACCTCGTTCAAGAGCGAGCAGGAAGCGGCATCCAGTCCGATCTCGCTGATCCCGCAGACGTTCACGACGGCGGCGTACGAGCGGCTGTTCCTCAACAGCGACTTCCCGCTGTGGTTCGCCAACTCGGCGATCGTCACGATCCTCGTGACGATCGGGCGCGTCTTCTTCGTCTCGCTCGCCGGTTACGCGCTGGCGCGCCTGACGTTCCGCGGGCGGAACCTGATCTTCGCGCTCGTCGTCGGCGTCATGGCGGTGCCGTCGGTCGTGCTCCTCATCCCCCGGTTCCTCGTGCTGAACCAGCTCGGCATGTACGACTCCTACGCCGGCATGGTGCTCCCGCTCCTCGTGGACGCGGCCGGGGTGTTCATCATGAAGAACTTCTTCGAGTCGATCCCGCCGTCCGTCGAGGAACAGGCGCGCATCGACGGAGCGGGGCCGTTCCGGGTCTACTGGTCCGTCGTCCTGCCGATGGCACGGCCGGCGCTCATCACGATCGTGATCCTGTCGTTCCAGGGGTCGTGGAACGAGCTGACGCACTTCATCGTGTCGGTGCAGTCCCCGGAGTTCTTCCCGCTGACCCGAGGAGTCGCGAGCCTCTCGTCCGGACAGCTCAGCCAGGGCACGCAGTACCCGTTGAAGCTCGCCGCGGCCGCCCTCATGACGATCCCCGTCGCGGTCGTCTTCTTCATCTTCCAGAAGCGCATCATGAACACCTCCGAAGGAGCAGTCAAGGGATGACCGAAGGCCTCCAGCCGTTCCTGTCCGACGCCGTCGCCGTCCTGCGGGCTCCCACCCAGGTGTGGTCCCGCGCCGACGGCGAGATCGGCGCCGGCGCGATCGACGGCGTCTTCCACGGCGATACGCGATTCGTCCGCGCGACCCGCGTCCGCTACGGGACGGATGCCGCGACCCACGCCCCGGAGTGGATCTCCCGCTCGGCGGGGTCGGCATCCGATGTGCGGTTCGAAGCACTGCTCCGCCGGCTCGACGACCGCACTCCGGATCCGAAGATCCGGCTCACGCGGCGTCGTGTCGTCGTCGACGGGCGGATGATGGAGGAGTTCACCCTCGTCTCCCACCTCGAGGAGGAGGTCGGCCTCGTGCTGGAGGTGGCGGTCACCCCCGACGCGACCCCCATGCAGGAGGTCAAGTCCGGCGCGCGCCCTGCGGCAGCGGTCGAACGGACCCTCGCGGGCGACGCGGTCGAGCTGACGGCGGGTGCGGCATCGATGCGGCTGCGGGCGCCCGGAGGCGAGGTCACGGCGTCCGGCGACGACCTCGTCCTCACCTGGCACGTCACCTGCCCGCCACGAGCGGCGGCGACCGTCTCGTGGCACGTCGACCTCGACGACCCCTCGCTCGTCGTGCGGGGCACGGCGCGCCAGGTGGACTGGGCGCTGCAGGCGCGTGGGGGCGATCCGCGGCTGAACAGGTGGCTTCGCCAGGCGCTCGACGACCTCGACGCTCTGCGCCTGACGCTGCCGGGGAGTCCCGACGAGTTCTTCGCCGCCGGCGCCCCCTGGTTCTTCACGCTGTTCGGGCGTGATTCACTCTGGGCCGCGCGGCTGTTCCTGTCCGTCGACCCGGGGATGGCGGCATCCACCCTTCGCGTCCTCGGCCGTCTGCAGGGCTCCACCGCCGACCCCGCGACCGCCGAGGAGCCGGGCAAGATCGCGCACGAGCTCCGAGCCGGCACCCTCACGATGCCCGGCGAGGGGATCTCACTGCCGCCGCTCTACTACGGCACAGTCGACGCCACCCCGCTCTGGGTGACGCTCCTCTCCGAAGCGCATGAGGCCGGGATGCCCGAGGCCGACGTGCGGGACCTTCTTCCCGCGATGCACGACGCCCTCGACTGGATCCTCGCCTCGGCCAACGCCGACGGCTTCCTCGACTACGTCGACGAGACGGGCCACGGCCTGTCGAACCAGGGCTGGAAGGACTCGGGCGACTCGATCCAGTGGCGGGACGGCACACTCGCGGATGGACCCATTGCCCTGTCGGAGGTGCAGGGCTACGCCTACGAGGCGGTCGTCCGCGCCGCCGACCTCCTCGACGCGCTCGACGAGGAGGGGTCCGGTCGGCTCCGGACGTGGGCGGCGGAGCTCCGCACCCGCTTCCGCGAACGCTTCTGGGTCACCACGCCCGAGGGCCGGTATCCGGCGATCGCCCTCGACCGCGACGGTCGCGCGGTGGACACGCTGACCTCGAACGCGGGACACCTCTTGGGCACCGGCATCCTCGATCCGGAGGAGGAGCGCGCGGTCGCCGACCTCCTCACCGGCACGTCGATGACGTCGGGCTTCGGCCTGCGGACGATGTCGACGGATGCCGGCGGGTACTGGCCGCTCAGTTATCACGGCGGCAGCGTCTGGGCTCACGACACCGCCATCGTGGCACGCGGCATGGCGCGAGCCGGGCTCATCGACCACGCCCGGGTGCTGGTCGACGGAATGCTCAACGCCGCCGAGGCGTTCGCCTACCGCGTGCCGGAGCTTCACGCCGGAGAGGCCGCGAGCGACGTCTCCGTCCCGGCTCCCTATCCCGCGGCCTGTCGACCGCAGGCGTGGTCGGCAGCAGCCGCCGTGGTCTGTCACGAGATCGTCACGCTCAACCGCTGACAGAACCCCGGCTGGGGGTGGAGACTGACTTCCGACCCGACCCCCTCCGGAGGATGCATGCCGCGGAAACTCGCTTCCATCGCGGACCACATCGGCAGGATGGGACGCACCCGCCTGGGTGCGCTCTTGCTGCTGATCGCGACGGCTGCCGCCATCGTGTGGGCGAACATCTCGTCGTCGACGTACGACGAGTTCTGGGACACCCACCTGATGATCGGGCTCGGGGACCTCCACCTGGACTTCACCCTGCATTCCCTCGTCAACGACGCGCTGATGGCGATCTTCTTCTTCACCGTGGGCCTCGAGGTGCGGAAGGAATTCGCGATCGGCGAGCTCACCAGCTGGTCGCGCGCCGTCGTGCCCGTCATCGCCGCCGTCGCGGGCCTCGCCCTGCCCGCCCTTCTTTTCGTCCTCATCGCCGGTCCGAGCGGCAATGCGGATGCCTGGGGTGTCGTCATCTCGACCGACACCGCGTTCCTCGTGGGCGCCCTCGCCCTGATCGGGCCGCGCGGTTCGGGTCGCCTGCGGGTGTTCCTCCTCGCCCTCGCCGTGGTCGACGACATCGGAGCGCTCAGCATCATCGCGCTCGTCTACACGGACACCTTCACGCCGATGCCGCTCCTCATCGCGGCGGTCGGGCTCGTCGGGATCTACCTGGTCCGCTACCTCCGGGGCGGCCGCGGCCCGATCTACGCGACGCTCGCAGTCATCGTGTGGCTTGCGTTCCTCGCCTCGGGCGTACATCCGACGCTTGCCGGAGTCGCGATCGCGCTCCTCGTGCCGGTGTACCGGCCCGATCGCCGCGACGTCGAGCACGCGCTCGAACTCGCGCGCACGTTCCGGCAGTCGCCGAGCACGGAGTACGCCCGCGCCGCCGCGAACAGCCTCCGCGAGTCGATCTCGATCAATGAGCGCCTGCAGACCGCCTACGCGCCGTACGTCGCGTACGTCATCCTGCCGCTGTTCGCGCTCGCCAACGCGGGTGTCTCGCTGAGCCCCGAGATCCTCGCCGCCGCAGCGACCTCGCCGCTGACCTGGGGCATCGTGGTCGGGCTTGTCATCGGCAAGCTCGCCGGCATCTGGGGGTCCACCGCCTTGCTCAAGGCCCTGAAGATCGGCGACTTCGGGCCGGGTCTGTCACTCGACCGGATCGGCGGTGGCGCCGCTCTCGCGGGAATCGGGTTCACGATCTCCCTGTTCATCATCGATCTCGCCATCGAGGACCCCGACGCGCAGAACCAGGCGCGCGTGGGGGTGCTCGCGGCATCCGTCCTCGCGCTCGCCCTCGGCACCGTGCTCTTCCGCATCGCGGACGCCCGGAGCCCGGAGGAGGAGGTCGGCCAGACGCTCGTCCGCCCCGTCGACGCTCGCCGCGACCACATCTACGGGTCAGCCGACGCTCCGTACGAGATCGTTGAGTATGGCGACTTCCAGTGCGGGTTCTGCCTGAAGGCGTCGGGGTCGATTCAGGAGGTCATGGACGAACTCGGCCCGAACCTCCGCTATGTGTGGCGACACGCCCCGCTCACGGTGCAGCACCCCAACGCCCTGGCAGGTGCGGAGGCCTCGGAAGCGGCGGCCAAGCAGGGCAAGTTCTTCGAGTTCGAACGGGGGCTGTTCGCCGATCAGGACAATCAGCTGCCGTCCGACATCGTGCGCCTCGCGGCACGTCTCGGCCTCGACGTGCCGAAGTTCGAACGCGACCTGACGTCGCCCGACGTCGCGAGCCGGGTGCGCGACGACATGTTCGACGCGGAGGCGATGAACATCCACTCGGTGCCGACGTTCTTCGTCAACGGTCGTCGCCACACCGGCCCCTACGACGCGCAATCCCTCATCCGCGCGCTGCAGTCCGAATCCGACGCCCCGGCGGCCCCCGCGACTCGCTAGGTTGTGGCCATGACGGACGAGACCGCTCCCACTGTGCTGGATGCCATGATGGCGCCGGACCTCTCCCCCGAGCACTGGCGCCGTGTCGTCGATGCCGCCGTCCCGCAGGACGTCGAGGCCGGCGACTACGTCTTCCGGACGGGCGACGCCGGCTACGACCTCGTCTTCGTCGAGTCCGGCGAGGTCGAGATCGTCCGCGACGCACTCCGCTGGGTCGGCGAAGAGGTCATCACGACGGTGGGCCCTGGCCGGTTCGCCGGTGAACTCGGCATCCTCAACGGCCAGAGCGCCTTCTTGTCGGCACGCGTGACGAAGGCGGGCCGCGTGCACCGACTGTCCCGTGCCGCGCTCCGCGAGATCATGAGCGAGGACGACGAGCTCTGCGACCTCATCCTGCATGCGCTGTGGGCGCGTCGGGAGTCGCTTCGCACGGGGCCGGCGGCGATGACGCTCAAGTTCGTCGGGACGACGACGTCGAACGACTTCCTGTCCCTCCGCCGGTTCGCTGAGAGACTCGACCTCGTCCACAAGGCCGTCGCGATCGCGCCGACCGAGCTCGACACGCTCGACACCCACGAGGTGGCCCTCGAAGACCTCCCCGTCGCCTACGTCCAGGGCGAGGCGATCCCCCGCGCCACCCCCGGTCTGTTGGCGGAGCGCCTCGGCCTCAGCTATCAAGCCCAGTCCGACGAGATCGTCGACCTCGTGGTGGTCGGCGGCGGCCCCGCGGGCCTCGCCGCAGCGATCTACGGAGCATCCGAGGGTCTCAGCACCGTGCTGCTCGACGCCGTCGCGCCGGGCGGGCAGGCGGCATCCACCTCCCGCATCGAGAACTTCCTCGGCTTCCCCTTCGGGGTGAGCGGCGGCGACCTGATCGGTCAGGCGGTCCTCCAGGCGCTGAAGTTCGGCGTCCGCGTGTACGCGCCCTGCGAAGCGGTCGCCCTGACGCAGATCGGCACGGATCTCCTCGACGTGACCCTCGCCGACGGTCGCATCATCCGTGCGCGGAGCGCGATCGTCACGTCGGGCGCCGCCTATCGTCGCCTCGCCCTCGACCGGTGGGAGGACTTCGAACGGTCCGGCGTCTACTACGCCGCCACGCCGCTCGAGCTCCGCCAGGTGCAGAGCAAGCCCGTCGTCGTGGTCGGCGGCGCGAACTCGGCGGGACAGGCGGCACTGTATCTCGCCGCGCACGGCTCCCCCGTGCACCTGGTGATCCGCGGGACCGACCTCCGCACGCGCATGTCCAGCTATCTGGCCGACCGGCTCGCCGACGATCCGCGCGTGCAGGTGCACACGGCATCCCAGGTCACCGGTCTCGACGGCGACGGGACCCTCGAGTCCGTCACGATCGACTCGGCCGGCGCCGTCGACGCGCGCGGGCTGTTCTGTTTCATCGGCGCTGACCCCGCCACCTCGTGGCTGCCGACCCTCGACCGCGACAGCGGAGGGTTCGTCCGTACCGGCACCGACGTGGCGGTGCAGTCCATCGCGCAGTGGCGCGACCTGGGTCGCGAGCCGTTCCCGTTCGAGACGTCCGCGCCGCGTGTGTTCGCCGCGGGCGACGTCCGCCGCGGGTCGATGAAACGCGTCGCCGCCGCCGTCGGCGAGGGGTCGAGCGCTGTCGCCTCGGTGCACCGCGCCCTGGCCTTCTGACCCACGATCATCAGGAGGACGATATGAGTTCCGACATCGACACGAACGCCGCACCCTCGGGGACGGGATGCCTCGAGTGCGAGGCACAGGACGGGTTCTGGGTGCACCTGCGCCGCTGCGCGTCGTGCGGTCACGTGGGATGCTGCGACACGTCGCCCGAGCAGCACGCCACCGCGCACTTCCGCGAGACCGGGCACCGGCTCGTGCAGAGCTTCGAACCGGGCGAGGACTGGTACTGGGACTACGTCGACGAGACGATGTTCGCGGGTCCCGAGCTCGCCCCGCCGACGAGCCACCCCGCCGATCAGCCCGCCCCCGGGCCGCGCGGTCGCGTTCCCGGCAACTGGCGCGACCTCATCCACACGTGAGCGCGCTCAGACGACCGAGACGACCCGTCCGCCGGTGAGCCGGACGAGCTCGCCGAACGTCATCGGGAACACCGTGTGCGGTGTGCCGCCCGCGGCCCAGATCTCCGGATAGTCGGCGAGGTCCTCGTCGACGAGGGTTTCGAGCGGCGCCGGGTGCCCAGTGGGCGCGACACCGCCGATCGCCTGGCCGGTCGCTTCGCGGACCTGCTCCGGCGTCGCCCGGCTGATCTTTCCGCGCCCGATCCGTGCGGCGAGCGCCGCCGTGTCGACGCGGTGCGCACCGCTCGTCATGACCAGCAGCGGCATCCCGTCGCACTGGAACACGAGGCTGTTCGCGATGGCCCCGACCTCGACCCCGAGCGCCTCGGCGGCGAGCACCGCGGTGGAAGCCGCGTCGGGCAGCACGACGATCTCGCCCGGGATGCCGGCTGCCCGGAGCGCGTCATGGACGAGGCGGCTCCGCGCGCTCAGGTGTTCGGTCATCCGTCAGCCTCGCGCGAGGATCTCGCCGTGCGGCATGAGCAGCCACCCGTCGGGCGCCGCGGCCCACTCCCGCCAGCCCGCGGAGATGCGCTCGAGGTCCGCCCGGTCGGCGAGGCCCTGCTCGAGAGCGTGATCGGCGTAGGAGGAGTGGAGCGCGCGGTCGGCCCAGGATCCGCCCCACCACTCCCGCTGCTCGTCGGTCTCGAAGAGCCAGGTGGATGCGCTCACCGTGATGTCCGTGAACCCGGCATCCTGTGCCCACGATTTGAGGCGCCGACCCGCGGAGGGTTCGCCGCCATTGTTACGTCCCATGCGCAGCAACAGGTCGAGCCACTCGTCGAGCGCGGGGACGTGCGGGTGGATGATGATGCCCGCGTAATCGACCTCACGCGCGGCGACGAGTCCGTCGGCGCCGGCCACCCGGCGGAACTCCCGGAGGGCGTCGACGGGGCGGGCGAGGTGCTGCAGCAGCTGGTGCGTGTGGACGATGTCGAACGAGCCGTCGGCGGCATCGAGGTCGTACGCGTTCGCCGTCTCGAAGGTGACGTTCGTGACGTTCTCCGCCGCAGCGTGCGCGCGGGCCTGGTCGACGACGTCCGCCGAGGCGTCGACGCCCACGACGTTCCCGGGCGCGAGTCGCCGGGCGAGGTCGACGGTGATGGTTCCCGGTCCCGATCCGACGTCGAGGAGCGATGCTCCGGAGTGGAGATGAGGCAGGAGATAGCCGACCGAATTCTCCGCCCTCCGCCAGGCGTGCGCCCGCAAAACGCTCTCGTGATGGCCGTGGGAGTATCGCTCGGTCTGCATGGGCGACAGCCTAGGCGGCGGGCGATATGCCAGGCAGAATGATGACGGATGCCGCAGATCGGCGGCATCCGCACCGCAGCGCCCACAAGGCCCGTCGAGAAGGATCGCAATGACGCACTCCCTGCCCCTGCCCGATTTCACCCACGAACGTGTGGAGGTGATCACCGGCCGGCGCAGCGGCCTCGTCGTCACCGTCGCGCTCCACTCCTCGGCCCTTGGCCCCGCCCTCGGCGGCGCGCGCCTGTGGCGCTACCCGCACTGGTCCGATGCGATGGGCGATGCGCTGCGACTCTCGGCGGCGATGACGCTGAAGAACGCGACGGCAGGTCTGGATGCCGGCGGCGGCAAGTCCGTCATCGCGCTGAGCGAGGCCGACACCCTCGACGCCGACCGCCGGCGGGCGGCCTTCCTCGACCTCGGCGACGCCGTCGAGTCCTTCGGCGGCCAGTACCGCACCGCGGAGGATGTGGGCTCGACGACCGAGGACATGCTCGTCGTCAGTGAGCGCACCGCCCACGTCGTCGGCCTTCCCGACTCGGTCGGCGGATCCGGCGAGCCCGCCGGTCCCACCAGTCGCGGTGTCTACGCGGCTCTCCGCGCCACTCTCGAACGCATCGTCGGTTCGCCCGAGGTAGCGGGCCGCCGCATCACGATCTCGGGCCTCGGCCAGGTCGGCAGCCGCCTCGCCGTTCGCCTGTCCGGTGAGGGCGCCATCCTGACCGTCACCGATGTGAACCCCGCGAAGATGTCGCTCGCCGCCGAGCTCGGGGCGACCTGGGTCGAACCCGGCACCGAGCACGTGGTCCCCGCCGACGTCTTCGTTCCCGCCGGCATCGGCGGCCTCCTCACCGAAGACGTCATCGACGCCCTCGCCGCGGGGGCCGTCTGCGGACCGGCGAACAACCCGCTCGCCGAGCGCTCCGGTGCGGCACGCCTCGCGGACCGCGGCATCCTCTACGCCCCCGACTTCGTCGCGAACGCGGGTGGTGTCATCTACCTCGACGTCGAGGCGCGGACACCCGGCCACCGCGAGGAGATCGCGACGCGCATCGACGGGATCGGCGACACCCTGCGCCGCCTGTTCGACGACGCGGCAGAACGCGGCGTCACCCCGCTCGACGCGGCCGAGGCGTACGCAGCCGAGCGGCTCGCGACGGGAGCACGCCAGCCCGCGGGCGTCTGACTCGGGGCCCGGGGTCCGCGTCGCGGGCCCCGGGTGACTCGGGCTCAGGCATGAGCGGGTGCCACCGGCATCCGCCTGCGCATCTCGACCGCGCAGCCGATGAGCGCGAGCGAGGCGACTGCGGTCAGGGGGTGCACGACGGCAGCCACCACCCCGACGACGGGCGCGGCGATCAGCGCGGCGATCACGCCGACGGTCGTCGCAACCCACCCCGGCAGGCTTGCCCCGCGGAGCAGCACGGTGCCGAGGGTCGCGAGAATCGCGGCAAGAACCAGGACTCCGCAGGCAGCGGAAACCATCGCGACGAGGTCGACGGCCGCGCTCGGCAGGCCGTCGTCACTGAGATCGAACGACACGCGGACGGCCCAGGCGGCGAGTCCGCCGCTCAGCCCGGCGACCGCGGCGGCGACCATGAGGATCACGGTCGCACGGGAGCTCACGAGTCCGCCGACGCGGACGACGCCCAGAAGCGCGATGCCGACGGCGGCAGGTGCCACGCCGGCCACCGCGAACAGAAACGCATCCGACGACTCGGGCGTGATCGAGCCGACGCCGCCGACGATCGACGACATCAGGCCGACGGATGCCACGCCGATCGCCGCTGTCGCCATCGTCCGCGCCTCCCGCGCGTCAGGACGCGCGGCTGAGTTCGACCCCATTACCGAGACCTACGCCGTCGCGCCGCCTGGGATGGCGACGGACCCGTCGACGGCGCGTCGACGGCGCCACGGCAGCACGAGGACGACGAGCGCCACCACGGGCGCGCTGAACGCGAGCATCGGCGTGAGCGCGAGGCCGAGCACGACGGTGTAGGCGAGCGCGATCCCCGCACCGACGCCGATCCGGATGCCGGTCCCCACCGGCATCCGGGCAGCGATCCACCAGGCGACGCCGACACCGACGGACGCGGCTGCCCCGACCCACCCGACGGAGAGATCACCGGAGCCGTCGGTGGTGAGGTAGTCGGCCGAGATGAGCGCGAACCCGGTGGCCACGGCGGTGACCGGGATCCAGACATCCCGCGCAGACGCCCGCCGGGAACGGCGCAGCACGAAGCCGAGCGCGACGACCGCCGGGATCATGCTGACGCCGAGGATCGCGATGCCCTCCCGCATCGCCGCGGTCGCGTCGCCCCGCGCCGTCGGTGACCACCCGGCCCCCGCGAACGCCCACGCGATCCCGAGCGCGCCACCGGTCAGCGCGACACCGGCGAGCAGGCGACTGAGGGGTGCTCGCCGCGTCACCGGCGGGCCGATCGGTGCGGGCGCGACACGCGCGACCACCGCCGCGTCGTCACGGCGGACGCCACGCACGCGGGGCAGCGCAGCGACGATCAGCACCACGATCGCGACGACCGCCGTCGTCGCCGGCGAGAAGAAGACGAGCCCGCCGACGAGCGGACCGGTGATGGCGGCCAGGACCACGGCGAGAAGAGTCGCCCCCGACCGCGACACCCCCGTGCGCTGGAGAACGGGCAGGAGGACGACGACGAGCGCGACGACCGTGAGAAGCAGGCCGACGGCGCCGAGCGGTGCCGTCGCTGCCGCCAGTCCGGTCTGCGGCAATCCGGCGTCGGCGGCGTCGAATCCGCGGCTCCAGCCGACTCCCGCGAGTCCCCCGCAGGCTCCCGCGACCGCCGCGCACGCGGTGGCGACGAGCGTCGGGCCGTCCCGCAGCAGGGAGGCCGCGCGGAGGAGCGCGAAGAGCGCGATGCCGGTCGCCGCGGGAGCCACTCCCGTCATCGCGAACAGGGCGACTTCGTGCACCGGGACGCTGCCCGCGTCGCCGCCGGTGACCAGCAGGATGCCGCTCTGACCCACCACGGTCGCGAGGAGCGCGACGGATGCCGCGACGAGCGCCGCCGTCGCGCCGAAGCGAGCTCCCAGACCGTGCACGAACGCTGCGCGGGACTCGGCGGCGGTCGGCCGAGACCGTCCTGTCCGCTCAGCCTCGTCGAGCATCATCGCGAGCAGAACATCGCCGTGCTCCCGGCGCCAGGAGGGCGGGTACCAGCTCAGCACGCGTCGGAAGCGCCGCTCGTCGAGCCCACTCATGCGAACGCCGTCCGGGCCACCGCAGGGCGCGCGGCGCCAGGTCGTCGGGCGGCGGCCAACCGCTCCCTCGCCACCCGCGCCTGGTGCTCGAGAGCGGTGATCTCAGCAAGCAGGGCCGCGCCACCGGCATCCTCGATCGCGAAGTACCGCCGCGCGCGCCCACCGACGACCTCCTCGCCGTCGGCGCGGATGAGACCCTCGCGCTCGAGGCGCTCGAGCGCGGCGTAGAGCGTCGTGACCTTCATCGCTGCCCGGCCTGAGGAGGCCGCGTCGACCTCGCGAAGGATGTCGTACCCGTGTCGCCGTCCCCCGGCGAGCGCCGTGAGGATCCAGAAGGCCGTGAGACCGAGAGGGGATGCCATGGGTCATTCATACTCCATCGGCGGGCATATTCCCACGGGTGATCCTTTACGCAGCCCATCCGCGTCGCCATACTGAGTGCACTTGTTCATCTGTACAACTCTTCTGGAGGCGCCATGCCCGGAGCGATCGTCATCACGGGAGCAAGTTCGGGGATCGGCGCCGGGTTCGCCCGCCGCTACGCCGCGCGGGGTCACGACGTCGTCCTCGTCGCCCGTCGAGCCGACCGACTCGAAGCCCTCGCCGAAGAGCTCCGCGGGCTCCACCGCATCGACGCGACCGTCCTCGCCGTCGACCTCACCGACCCGGCCGCGCCCGCCGCCATCGCCGCGGAACTCGCCCAGCGCGGCATCCGCCCCGCCGGTCTCGTCAACAGCGCCGGCTTCGGCACCGCATCCGCCTTCGCCGACGAGGATGCCGCCCGCGTCGCCGCCGAGGTGCAGGTCAACGTGCTCGCCCTGACCCTCCTTACGCGGGAGCTCCTTCCCGACCTCATCGCCGCGCGCGGCGTTCTCGTCAACGTGTCGAGCAACGCCGGGCATCAGCCACTGCCGGGACTCGCCGTCTACGCCGCGACGAAGGCGTACGTCACCTCGCTCACCGAGGCGATCTGGCAGGAGACGCGGGGTACCGGCCTCACGGTCCTCGCCCTCTGCCCCGGCCCGACCGAGACCGAGTTCTTCGCCGTCGCGGGCTCGGAGACCTTCAAGGTCGGCGCGTCGAAGACCGTCGACGACGTGCTCGACGAGGCCTTCGACGCCCTCGACTCATCGGACCCGTCGCCCGTCCGAACCGTCGGCGCCGCCAACCGCGTGCAGGGCTGGGTCGCCCGCGTCTCCCCCCGCCGCCTCCGCCTGTTCGTCGCCGCCCGCGCGGTGGGAGGCTCCTGATGCGACGGATGCCGCCCGAAGAACGCCGTCACGAACTCGTCGCAGCCGCGATCCGCGTCATCGCCCGGCAGGGCGTGGCCGCCGCGACGACCCGCGCGATCACGGCCGAAGCGGGGATGCCACTCGGCGCATTCACCTACATCTTCGGCACGCAGGACGAACTCATGACCGCTGTCATCGACACCGTCATCGAGCAGGAGCGGTTCGCCGCCGAGTCCCGCGCGATCGATCCGACCTCCCTCGCCTCGGCGATCCGCTCGGGCCTCGAGGGCTACATCGATCTGCTCGAACGCGACCCCGCCGACGAGATCGCACTGCTCGAACTCGCCCTCGTCGCGCGCCGCCGTGATCCGCAGGGGCAGATGCGCGCGCAATGGGAGACGTACTACACCGCCGCCGAGCAGGTCCTCACCTACGCGGCCGAGATCACCGGTAATCGCTGGACGCAGCCCGTCGCCGATCTCGCGCGTCACCTCGTCGTCGTCGTCGACGGCATCACGACGACGTGGCTCGCCGACGGAGACTCGGATGCCGCGCGCCGCACGGCATCGTTCGCTGCGGCCGCGTTCGCCGCGGCATCCGCCCCACTCGGGGCACCGACCGAAGGGAGTCCCCGTGCTGACGGAGATCGATGACCGCGTTCTCGCGGCGGTGAACCTGCACGCCGTCCTCGGCGCGCTCCCGAAGCTGTCGGAGGTCGCCCCCGACGCGTCGTGGCTGCTCGCCGGTCTGCCGCAGCCGGTGCTGTTGACGGCGCGGATCGTCGGCGGCGAGGCGATGAGCCTCGTCTTCGCTCGGGACGGCATCCGCCCCGCGGACGGCGATCACAGCGGAATGACGCGAGCCACACTCGTGTTCCGCTCCCCCGCGCATCTCAACGCGGTCCTCGACGGCAAGGGGTCTCCCCTCCCGCTCGCCGGTCCCGCGGGGCTCCGCTTCCTCACACAGGTCTTCACCCCGGTCAGCGATCTGCTGGGTCGCTACCTGCGTCCGGCCGACGCGGACCTGACCGATCCGGCGTTCACCGATGCGCACCGCGTCCTGCTCCTCGAGGTGGCCGTCGGCGCGATCACGATCGTCGCGAACCGCGACCGGTCCGGGCGCTTCAGCGCCGAGCAGATGTCGGACGGCGACCTCGACATCGCGGTGGGCGATGCGCTCCGCCACCGTCTGCGGGTGCGTGAGCACACGCTGTCGCGCGTCCCGGTGACGGATGCCGCGCCCCGCGCCGTCTTCCGGTTCGCCGACCTGCAGACTGCGGGAGACGTCCTCGCCGGTCGCGAGAGCGCGCTCGCGTGCGTCGGCGACGGTCGTATCGCCATCCGCGGCTACATCCCCCTCGTCGACAACACGAGTCGCATTCTCGACCGCGTCGGCCACTACCTCGGAAAGTGAGCTCCTCCGTGTACACCTTCGACAAGAGCCTCGCCGCCTTCCGCCGCGCCCAGCAGGTGATCCCCGGCGGCATCCCGGGTCACCTCGGCCCGACCGAGGGGCTGCACCTCCCGAATGACGGCTTCCCCAAGTTCGCCACCCGCGCCCAAGGGACCCGGTTCTGGGACCTCGACGGCAACGAGTTCATCGACTGGATGTGCGGGTACGGACCGAACATCCTCGGCTACAACGACCCGGACGTGGCCGCGGCCGCTCAGGAGCAGGCGAAGAAGGAGGACGTCGTCTCGCTCCCCTCGACCGTCATGATCGACTTCGCCGAGATGCTCGTCGATCAGGTCGCCAGCGCCGACTGGGCGATGTTCGCCAAGAACGGCGGCGACACGACCACGCTTGCGATCATGACCGCGCGCGCCGCGACACTGCGGAAGAAGGTCGTCTTCGTGAAGGGTTTCTATCACGGGGTCGCGCCGTGGACGCAGAAGCTCGATTATCCGGGCGTCCTCGAAGAAGACGTCGCGAACAACCTGTACGTGCCGTGGAACGACCTCGATGCCCTCCGCACCCTGCTGTCCGAGAACCGGGGCGAGGTCGCCGCGCTCATCTCGACGCCGTACATGCACGGCAATTTCGTCGACAACCAACTGCCTGCCGAGGGCTACTGGCAGGCCGTACGGAAGCTCTGCGACGAGCACGGCGTGGTCCTCATCGTCGATGACGTGCGCGCAGGCTTCCGCCTCGACCTCGCCGGCAGCGACCATTACTTCGGTTTCGAAGCCGACCTCATCTGCTTCTGCAAGGCGCTCGCGAACGGCTACAACGTGTCGGCGCTTCTCGGACGCGAGGCGCTGAAAGAGGCCGTGAGCTCGATCACCTACACGGGCAGCTACTGGATGAGCGCCGTCCCGTTCGCCGCCGGCATCGCGACGCAGAGGAAGCTCCGCGAGCTCGACGCGCCGGCGCTCTTCGAACGCCTCGGCACGCGCCTGACCGACGGGCTCACCGAGGCCGCCTCCGAGGCCGGGTTCACGCTTGTCGCCTCAGGGGCTCCCGCACTCTTCTACCTGCGCGTCGCCGACCCGGCCGACTCACTCATGCTGCACCAGGACTGGATCGCCGAGTGCGTGAGGCGCGGGGCGTACCTCACGTCGCATCACAACCACTTCCTCAACGCCGCGGTCACCGAGGCCGATGTCGACCGGACGGTCGAGATCGCCGCCGACGCCTTCGCCGCCCTCCGGACGCGCCACCCCGCGGTGGTGTGAGGTGACCGGGACGACGACAGCACCCGCGACGACCGGCAACGTCCTCGCAGTCGCGACGGTCTACGGCCTGCAGGGACTCGGGTACGCCGTCATCGTGACGGCTCTCCCCGCGTTCCAGGAACGCACCGGATTGGATGCCACGGGCATCGCCGCGATCCTGCTCGGCGTGTGCGTCACCGCGGCGCTCGGCTCGCTCGGCGCCGACGCGATCGCCCGGCGTGCGAGCAGCCGTCACGGGGTCATCGTCGGCCTGTCGCTGCAGGCGCTGGGACTCGTGGCCACGGCGTTCTCGCCCGGAACGGTTGTGCTCGCGGCATCCGTCCTCGTCTACGGGCTGGGACTCGGCCTCATCGACGCATCGTCCAACATGCAGGGCGTGCTGGTTCAACGGGGCCGTGCGACTCCGCTGCTCGGCCGGTTCTTCGCCACTCTGACCGCGGGGTCCATCGTCGGGGCGCTCGGGATGGCGGGGATTCTCGCCGCGGGCGCCCCGGCCTTCGCGACCCTCGTCGGTGCGGCGGTCCTGCAGATCGCCTTCCTCCTGGCGGTGTCCGGTCGCCTCAGCAGGGAGCGAGCGGCACAGTCCTCCGAATGGAGCGGCCCCCGCGGGCCGCGTCTCGATGCCCGCGCCATCACGATCGTCGGGCTCGTCATCCTCGCCGCCTACACGGTCGACTCGGCGGTGAGCTCGTGGAGTTCCGTGCACCTTCGCGCGATCGGCGCCGCCGTCGCGATCGCACCCCTCGGCCTCGCGGCCTACCAGGGCGGCGTCCTGGCGGCGCGACTGGCGACGGATGCCGTGGTCCGCCGCATCGGCCGCGGTCGCCTTTTGGCAGTCAGCCTCGTCCTCGGAGTGATCGGGGCGCTCATCGTCGCCGCCGTCCCCTCCCCCGTCGCCTCGATCGTCGGCTTCGCGATCAGCGGCGTGGCCGTCGGTGCGCTCGTCCCGATCGCCTTCGGCCTCGCCGGAGCGATCGATCCGGGGCGCAGCGACGAGGTGATCGCGCGGGTCAACCTCTTCAACTACGCCGGGGCAGTCCTCGGCGCTGTCGGCGTCGGTGTCCTGACCGACGTCACCGGATCGGGGCTCGCCTTCCTCCTGCCGGCGCTGTTGCTGGTCGCAGCGGTGCCCGCCTGGCGACGCGCCGCCTGAGGATCGGGTCAGGCTCCGAGCGACGCGCGAAGCGACCGTTCGAGTTCGGCGAGCAGCACCGTGCGCTCGCTTTCCGGCGCCGAGAACGCCTCGTGCAGTACGGCGTCGGCCGACGCGAACGCGACCCGTGCCATCGCCGCGCCGCGCTCGTCGTCCACTCCGTCGAGCACACCCGACTCGCGCAGCAGCGTGTGCACGCGGTCGGCCATCGCGCGCTTGTGGCGGCGGCGCGCGGCATCCGCTTCTGCGGAGATGGCGACGGTGCCGAGCGACCGAGCGGACTGCTCGTCGCGGTACACATCCGCCACCGCACCGAGAACCTGCCCGACCGGATCCTCGGTGCGCGGATCAGTGCGGATCCGGTCGATGGCGTCGTCGAGGAGCCGTTCGAGGCGGTCGTGGTAGCGGGAGACGATGGCCGCGAGAATCGCCTCCCGGTCAGGAAGGTACTGATAGAGCGCCCCGACGCTGACACCCGCGTCGGCCGCCACGCGCGGAAGTGTGACGACGTCGACGCCCTCTCGCAGTACGAGGGACTCCGCCGCCGCGATCGCCTGGGCGAGCTTCTGCCGAGACCGCTGCTGTGTGGGTGTGCGGCGCAGGCCGAGCGCTGCCCAGTCTTGGGCGGTGCCGTCAGTGGTGTCCATAAAAATCAAACTTGACTTTGGTTAGGGGTGGCGGCAACGTTAGCAGCATGACGACGACGTCGCACCATCATGACCTCCGCACGTCTGTGGCCGCGGCATCCCGCACCCTCGCCGGTCACGGACTCCTCATCGGAACCGCCGGAAACGTCAGTGCGCGCGAGGGCGACGTCGTGGCTGTCACGGCGACGGGCGTGGTCCTGGCCGACGCCACTCTCGACGACGTCACCGTGGTCGATCTCGACGGCGCTGTGATCGAGGGCACCCTCGCCCCGACGTCGGAGCTCGCGCTGCACCTCGGAGTGCTGCGGTCCGCGCCGCCCGAGAATGTGTCGGCCGTGGTCCACACGCATGCGCCGAACGCGACGGCGCTGTCGCTCGTCCTCGACGAGCTTCCCGTCGTGCACTACCAGCAGCTCATCCTCGGCGGTCCGCTCCGCGTCGCGCCCTTCCATGCCTTCGGCACTCCCGAACTCGCCGCCGCCGTCGGCGCCGCACTCGACGGCCGCCTCGCTGCTCTGATGGCCAATCACGGCACGGTCGCGCTGGGGCCGAACCTCGCCACCGCGATCGAGCACGCGCTGCTGGTCGAATGGCTCGCCGAGCTGTACCTGCGCGCGGCGACCGTCGGCACTCCCCGCTCACTCGACGGCGCACAGCAGCACGCCGTCATCGCGCACGCCACACGCCTCGGCTACGGCGCGACGAAGCCGGTGACGGCATGAGCGCCCTCGGCGGACTCGTCGCTCACGGGCGTTCCGCGGACGTCCACTCGCTGACGGACTCGACCGTGGTGAAGGTGTTCCACGACGACTGGGGCAGTGAGGCGATCGACCGTGAGGTCGAGGACGCCACGGCCGCTTTCGAGCTCGGCCTCACCCCGATCCGTTGCCATGGCCGAACGGATGCCGACGGCCGCCGCGCGGCGATCTTCGACCGCATCGAGGGTGTCGCCCTGACGACCGTCGCCGAGAAGAATCCCCTGAGGATGGGGCGGGTCGCCCGTGCGCTCGCGCAGGAGCACGCACGCATCCACCGGGTGTCGACCGATCGCTTCCCCGATGTCCGTGACGTCGCGGCCGACCTCGTCGGCACGGCGCCTTTGGCTGCCTTCACCGCCCGCGAGCGCGGCGCGCTGCTCGACCACCTCGCGTCGTTGCCGGGCGGCGACAGTGCGCTGCACCTGGACTTCCACCCGATGAACGTGTTCCGCCATGGCGGCGGCATCGCGACGATCGATTGGCAGTCGACCGCGTGCGGCGATCCGGCCGCCGACGTCGCGATGACGCGCCTGCTGTTCACCGAGGCCGAGCTCTTCCCGGGCGCGACCCGGGCGCAGCTGCTCATCTACGGCGCCGCGCGCGGCGCGATGGGCCGGATGTATCTCAGCGAGTACCTGAGAGTTACCGGCATGACGACGGCGAGCCTCGATCAGTGGGCGACGGCCGCGCGTGTGCTGCGGCTGGGGATGCTCGACATCCCGAGCGAGCGGGAGCGTCTCGTGCACGGCATCCGTTCGGTGATCTCACGATGACCACGACGGTCCGCCGGTCACTGCCGGCCGAGGGCGAGACGGTCGACGTCCTCATCGTGGGCGGCGGGATCACAGGAGCGGCGATCGCGTACGAGGCGGCGAGTCGCGGCCTCTCGGTGGCGCTCGTCGAGAATGGCGATTTCGGCGCGGCGACCTCGGCCGCGACGGGAAAGCTCATCCACGGCGGGCTCCGGTACCTGAAGAACCTCGAGGTCGGGCTCGTGCGGGAGTCCCTCGCCGAGCGGCGGACGCTGTCGCGGATCGCACCGGGACTCGTGTCCCCCGTCGCCATGGTGCTGCCTGACCCCGGCCTCATCGAGCACGTCGGGCTGACCGCGTACGACCTGCTGTCGTTCGACCGGAACCGCGTGGCGGCGAGCCACCGCATCCCGCGTCATCGGAGCCTCAGCCGCGTCGAGCTCCGCCGCCGCGGGCTCGGGCACCTGGAGCACGGCATCCTCTTCCACGACGCGATGATGCTCTCACCCGAGCGGCTCACGTTCGCATTCGTCCGCTCCGCCGTCGCGCACGGCGCGACCGTCGCGAACTACGTCCGCGCGGACGGCCTCATCGCCGCAGGCGGTCGCGTCCGCGGCGCGCGCGTCACCGACCTGGTGACGGGAACGCCGCACGAGATCCGTGCGCGCGTGACCGTGAACGCGAGCGGCCCCTGGGCGTACGACGTGCTCGCAGGCGAGGGGCTGTTGCAGGATGCCGCCGGCCCCCGTCCGCAGGTGCGCTCCGAGGGCATCTACCTGCTCACGAAGCCGATCACCGAGACGATGGTGCTGACGGTCTCGTCCGGTGGTCATTTCAGCTTCGCGCCGTGGCGCGGTCGCACCCTCATCGGCCCGACCGAGACGCCGTACACGGGTGACGTCGCCGAGTGGCGACTGACCCGCGAGTCGATCGAGCGCTTCCTCGGCGAGATCAACGCGGCAGGAAGCCTCCCGGTCGAGCTGTCGATGGCGGACGTCGTTGCCGCCTACGGTGGCCTCCGCCCCCTGACCGAGACGAGCGGAACCGACACCTACCGCGCCTCGCGCGCGTCGGAGCTCGTCGACCACGCGAAGGACGGTGTCCCCGGCATCGTGACCGCGACCGGCGGCAAGTACACGACCGCGCGGGCCTTCGCCGAGAAGGTCACTCCCGCGCTCGCCCGCTCGATCGGTCGCACGGTCTCCCGGTCCATGACGGCGGACGTGCCGCTCGAGGGCGCAGATCTGACCGACACGGGAACGACCGACCTCATCGACCGCCTATACGGATCGGATGCCGGTGCCCTCCGGGCCGTGGCATCCGAGTCCGACGTCCTCTCACGCGAGGCGACCGACGACGGCGAACTGCTGGCCGGGGTCGCGTTCGCCGCCCGCCACGAGGCCGTGGTGCACCTCACGGACATCCTGCTGAACCGCACCGGTATCGGTCGCCGTGGCGACCCTGGTGACGACGTCTTGACGGCTGCGGCGGATATCGCCGGCTCCGAGCTCGACTGGTCGCCCGAACGGCGAGCCGCCGAGCTCGACACCGCCCGCGCCGCCGTGGGCGTGCCTGTCTAGAAAGCGAAAGACCCCCGCGAACGGGGGTCTTTCCGGTGGTGGACCTGAGGGGATTCGAACCCCTGACCTCTTCATTGCGAACGAAGCGCGCTACCAACTGCGCCACAGGCCCGGAAGCCTCAACATTACCACGGTCGATCCGGCCGCTCGAACGTGAGGCGGGCTCTCACTGCCCCGACGCGCGGCGGGTGAGAAGGTCTCGAACGTGCGCTTCGATCCGCTCATCGTCGGCGGGTCCGGCGAAGGCGACCTCCGCCGCACGGGTGCGACGAGCGGTGTCGATGGAGGGCGGCGCGGACTGAGCGACGCGCTCCCGCAGCGCCTCTTCGACGGCCGCGTGGCGGAGCGCCTCACGGGCATCCGAGGCGTCGAGCAGGGCGGCTGCACGTGAGCCGGCAGACGCGGTGAGCGGGCGTGGCAGCGTCCGCGGAGTCCATTCCACGCGCTCAGATTCGAGCGCCACGTCCTGCAGGGCGGTGGCTTCGCGGACGACCTCGGTCGCCACGACGCGGGATGCCGCGCGTCGTGCGACGGTGTTCATCCGCCCGAGCACGATGAGGCTGCCAACGGCAACGGTGGCACCGGCGGCGAGCACGGTCCAGCCGGTGCCGATCGCGCCGAGGTATCCACCGAGTCCGGCGACGGCCACAGCGACGACACCGATGATCGACGCGATCAGCCGCGCCCGGCGACGCGCCCGAGCGCGACGGACGGCAGGCAGAGCGCGAGCGACGGACGCCTCGACGAGGGCGCGCTCGCGGGCGAGGGCGGCATCCGCTCGCGCCTTCTCTCGCGCAGCTTCCGCGTCGGCGGCGGCACGGCGACGGTCGGCCTTCGCGAGCTCACGGTCGACGGCGGCCTGCGCCTTCGCAGCGGCGAGTTCGGCGCGCGCGGCCTCGAGGCCCACGCTCTCCTTCTCGGCCTGCACACGACGCGCGAGCTTCTGCTGGGCGAGGGCGGTGCGGGCGTTCAGCTCGAGGCGGACCTCGCCCGGCGTCTCGCTCGTCTCCGCGAGGACGCGGAGCGCCTGGTTCAGACGCACAGCGTTACGCTCGGCAGCCTGGTACTGGTACCGGCTGTGCCACGAGGGCAGGAGGTACAACAGCCACAAGAGGACAGCAACGAGGACGATCACCCCGCCACCCATCACCTGCTCACCCATGTCGCTCACCGTATGTTCCCGGAGCGGTGCGACCCCGCATCCGGTGGGCGTGTCTGAACTTCTGGTTGAGGGTTAACGGTCAGCCGGAGGAATGGATGCCGCATCCGCGGGCGCGCGCCCCGCCAACCACCGGTTGAGTACGCCCTCCCGCACCTCTTCGCGAACCAGCGCGAAGGCGTAGTGATCCCGCCATTCGCCGTCGATGTGGATGTAGCGGCGGCGGAGTCCCTCGTACCGGAACCCGAGCTTCTCGACGACGCGCAGGCTCTTCGTGTTCTCGGGACGGATGCAGATCTCCATGCGGTGGAGCCGCAGATCCTCGAAGCACACGTCGGTCGCGAGGGCGACGGAGGTCGGCGTGATTCCGCGTCCTGCGAAGCGTTCGCTCACCCAGTAGCCGATGGTCGCCGACGACAGCGACCCGCGCGCAATCCCCCACACATTGAGTTGACCGGTGATCTCACCGTCGTATTCCATGACGAACGGCACACCGGCGCCGTCGCGATACTGCTGCAGCAGACGTCGGACACCGCTGCGCATGTCGAGCGAGATCGGACCGTCGGGGCTCGTCGCCTCCCACTGCCGCAGCCAGGAGCGATTCTGCTCGAGCTCTGTCTGCAGTGCCTTCGCGTCACGGGGACGCACGAGTCGGATCGAAATCGGACCGTGGGCGCGGACGACCGGACCCTCCATGCCCATCATCGATCCGCCGGGCTCACAGGCCCGATGCGAAGTCCTTCAGCCACGGGCGGAGCTCCGCCCCCAGGTCGTCACGGTCGACGGCGAGCTGCACGATGGCCTTGATGTAATCGGCACGGTCGCCGGTGTCGTAGCGGCGGCCGCGGAAGACGACGCCGAGGACACCCTCGGTCGAGGCGAGCTCCTGCAGCGCATCGGTCAGCTGGATCTCGCCGCCCTTGCCCGGCTCGGTGCGCTCGAGGACCTCGAAGACGCCGGGGTTCAGCACGTAGCGGCCGATGACGGCGTAGTTGGAGGGGGCATCCTCCTTCTTGGGCTTCTCGACAAGGCCCGTGACCTTCACCACGTCGGTCTCATCGGTCTCCTCGACCGCCGCCGCACCGTAGAGGTGGATCTGGTCGGGCGAGACCTCCATGAGCGCGATGACCGTGAGGCCGGTCTTCTGATTCTGCTCGAGCATCTTCTCGAGGAGAACGTCGCGCGCGTCGATCAGGTCATCGCCCAGCATGACGGCGAACGTGCTGTCGCCCACGTGCGAGCGCGCCCGGAGGACGGCGTGGCCGAGACCCTTGGGTTCACCCTGACGAACGAAGTGGATGTCCGCCATCTCCGACGAGTCCTGCACCCGCTTCAGCTTCTCGTGGTCGCCCTTCTTGGACAGGTTCGACTCGAGCTCGGGGACCGAGTCGAAGTGGTTGGAGATGTTGTTTTTGTTGCGTCCCAGGATGATGAGCACGTCATCGATTCCGGCCGCTACCGCCTCCTCGACCACGTACTGGATCGCCGGCTTGTCGACGACAGGCAGCATCTCCTTCGGCATGGCTTTCGTGGCAGGGAGGAAGCGAGTCCCCAGGCCGGCGGCGGGGATGACGGCCTTGATGCGCTGCGCAGACATGACCATCACCCTACAGATGCCGCGGGTCGCGCGGATGACACGTCTGCCGCGCGGGCGTGTCCCTTTAGAATCGGACCATGACCGGCCCGTTGGACACTGAGAAGCGCGCCCTGCGCGCCGAGCTCCGCGAGCGCCGCCAGCAGCGTTCGGCCGCCGCGCTCGAGGACGCAGCCACCGGCGTCCACGCACAGCTCGACGCCCTCGTCGCCACCCACGGCGTCCGATCGATGTCCTGCTTCCTCTCCACACCGACGGAGCCGGGCACACGGGAGTTCATCGCCGCAGCGGTGGCACGCGGCATCCGTGTGCTCCTCCCCGTCACCCGCGCCGACGGGCTCCTCGACTGGGCCGTCGCCGAAGAAGAGGGTGACACCGCAGAAGGACTCTTCGGCCTTCCCGAACCCGTCGGCGAGCTGCTGAGCCCCGTCGCGGTGAACGACGTCGATCTGCTCGTCATCCCGGCTGCCGCCGTCGACAGGACCGGGATGCGGCTCGGCTGGGGACGCGGCTACTTCGACAAGACCATCGGCTCGATGGAGAAGTGCCCACCCGTCTACGCCGTCATCTTCGACTCCGAACTCGTCGACTCCGTGCCGCGCGAGGTGCACGACCAGCCCGTCTCGGGGGTCGTCACCCCCACTCGCACCGTCCTTCTTCCCACCCGCTGATCCCCCGAGGTCTCATGCCCACCTACGCCTACGCCTGCACCTCGTGCGGCCACCGTTTCGACGCCGTCCAGTCGTTCGCCGACGCCGCGCTCACCGAATGCCCCGAATGCGGCGGCACGCTCCGCAAGCAGTACGGCTCGATCGGGGTGACCTTCAACGGCTCGGGCTTCTACCGCACCGACTCACGTTCGTCGAGCGGATCGGCGTCCTCTGGTGAGAGCTCCTCTTCTTCGACATCATCGAAGTCATCTGAAGCATCCGCTTCGCCCGCCCCCGCGGGTTCGTAACTCCGGCCGCAAGCCGGCGTCGGAAGGAATAGCCGTGATCAAAGGCTTCAAAGACTTCATCATGCGCGGCAATGTCATTGACCTGGCGGTCGCGGTCGTCATCGGCGGTGCGTTCACCGCACTGGTCACGGCGATCGTGACGAGCATCATCAACCCGTTGATCGCGTTGTTCTACCTGCCTGACCCGAAAACTGGTGCGATCGGGCCGGTGTTCACGGGACTCCACGGCAAGGCGGTCACCTTCCCGCTCGGCGGTCTGATCACCGCGATCATCAGCTTCTTCGCAGTGGCACTTGTCGTCTACCTCGTGTTCGTCGTCCCCATGAACAAGTGGAAGGAACGCCAGGCCGCGAAGGCCGGCGTCGTCGAAGAGGCCGCGAAGCTTCCGACCGAGGCCGAGCTCCTCATCCAGATCCGCGACCTGCTCGAGCAGCAGCGCGGGACGACGGCTCCGACGCGCTCGACCGAGCCGCCGTCGCCGTCGATCTGACGACTCAGTAGTGCGGCGGGACGTCGTTCCGCAGGCGATCGTCGTTCGGGCCGGATGCCGGGGGTTCCCCCGCCTCCGGCCCGTTCGTCGTCTCGGGGGTCGGGTCCGTCCCGGGCGCGGGCGTCAGTTTGGCGCGCCGGGAGCCCGGCACCCGCTCGACGCGCTGACGCTCAGTCGACATCGATCGGCTGGGTCGAGCCCGGTGCCGACGGCGTCTCGGGCTGAACGCCGATGACACCGGCGATCCGCAGCGCGACGGCCGCGGGGTCGTTGTAGACCTCGAACGCGTGCACGCGGACGTAGTGCCAGCCGAGGCGACGCAGCAGCTGGGGTCGGCGGCGGAGCGTTTCGCGGAGGCTGTCGTGCGTGCTCTCCGGATCGAGATCGGCGACGACTGCTTTGCCCTTGTACTGGGCCACGAGCGGCAGCTGTCCGCCGCGGTAGTCGACGTCGACCGAGACACCGAGGCTCCGCAGGTGCTGCGCGAGCGTGAGAGTCAGGGGGTCGGCGAGGTCTTCCAGTCGCGCGTCGCGCCCGCGGGCGGCGATGCGCCCGAGGATCGACATGAGTGTCGCGGCACCGTGCGTCAGACGCCCCTCGTCGAAAGCGGACGGGCGGATCGACGAAACGATGACCATCGAGCGACGGGCGCGCGTCATCCCGACCGTCAGCAGCCGCTCACCGTCGGGGGTCGACAGGTCACCGAAGTCACTCAGGACACGGCCGTGCTTCGTCAGCCCGAACCCGAGCGAGAAGATGACGCGGTCGCGACTCTCGGCCACGGACTCCTCGAGTCCGAGCACGGCGAACGGCTCGGCCGTCTCGCGACCGATGAAGTCGGCGACGTCGGACCGACCGGCGAAGGCGCTCGACACGGCGGCACGGACACGCTCGGCGTGCCGCGCCGAGGCGGTGACGACCATGAGGGACTCGCCGGGGCGGTTGATCGCATGTTCGACGACGAGGGTCACGACGCGAGCGACCTCGGCATCCGGACTCTCGACCGCACCCGTCTCAGGGTTCGGGGCTCCAGTACCGCCCTCGACGTAGTCGACGCTGAGGCTGCCGCGGCCGAGGTACGACCCCGCCCAGGGGAGGGAGCTGATCGCTCCGCCGTAGAAAGCGTCGTTGACGAGCTCGGCGAGGTCCTCACCGCCGGCGCGGTAGCTGCGCGTCAGGGTCTCAACGGGGATCAGCTCGCTGAGCCGCTCGAACACGCTCGTGTCGTCGAACGGAACCTCGGGCGCCTCGCGGTCGTCGCCCCGGCCCGACCAGAGTCGGAAGGGAGTCGGCTTCTGCGTGACGGGGTCGCCGAACACGACGATCTGACGCGCACGACGAAGGGCCGGCGTCGCCTCCGCGAGGCAGAGCGCAGCGGCATCCGCGATGATGACGACGTCGAAGTCGGGATGGTCGGGCACGTGGGGCACCTCGTACGGCGAGGCGAGCCACACCGGTGCGAGCACGCGCATGAGGCTCGGTGCCGACGCCACCAGTTCGGAGGCCGAGGCCGTTCCGCCGCGGAGCGCCGCCTTGAGGGATGCCGCTTCGCGCGGCTCGTCGACGATCGCGATGCGCCACCGCTTGGCGAGCTCCGACGCGAGCAGCGGGCCCGACGACGCAGCGTGGGCCTCGTCGACGAGACGGAAGTCGCGCTCGAGGCGGTCGAGGACGGTCGTGTTCGCGCCCAGCAACGCGCGGTCCGAGCGCAGCATCGCCTCGAGAGCGGAGCGCCACCACGCGAATTCGAACTCGCTCGCGACCTCGGCCTCGGGCACGTGACGCGTCGAGAGCTCCATGAGGAGCGGCTCGAGACCCAGCTGGGCGAGTTCACCGCGGAGAGCGGCGCGCTCGACCAGGTTGTCGAAGACGTCGGATGCCGCGGCGAGGCCCGCGAGGGTGCGGAGCAGCTGCGGGATGGGAAGCGCGGCGAGCCCGTCGGTGCGACCGAGAGCGCCGTCGAGTTCGCCGAGATCGGCGTTTACGCGCTGCCAGGCGGCGGCGACGTCATCGAGTCCGATCGGGATCTCAGGGGTGACACCGGCGTCGACGAGCTGCTGCCACTGCGTGCGCTGGGTCTGGACGCGGAGGAGGGCTTCGTGCATGTCGGTGACGTGCATCCCGGGGCGCACGTACTCCTTCGAGAGCCGACGGAGCCGACGCCGGTTCGCCGGAGTCATCTGCGCCGAGTCACGTCGCGACGAGTGCGCCGCGATGAGATCGGTGAGGGGACGCTCGAAGACGGTGGGGCTGAACCGGTCGAGCGAGGCGCGGATGCCCTGAAGCAGCTGGACGTACGAGCCCATCTCGGCGATCGTCGTGAACGGCCGCATGCGCGTCTGCGCGATCAGCTCGTAGCCGCGCTCCAGCAACCCGGGTACCTCGGTGCGGTGCAGGCGTCCGGCGAGGGCATGTGCGGCGCGCGCCTCATCCGTCGTCGAGAATGCGACCCCGTACCAGGGCGAGTCGTCGGGACCGATGCGGAACTCGCCCAGGCGAGCGGATGCCGCGAGTGCCTGCGCGGCCTCGACGCGACGAGTCGCGAGTCGCTGCACCGTCGCGAGGTCGAACCGCGTGGTCGCGGACGGCTGGGGCTCGTGCTCGGCGATGCGGGTGAGTTCGCGGAGCGCTTCGAGCGGCGAGACACCGACCGAGCCGTGACGCTGCGTGAGCGCGGAACGGTAATCGCGGAGCACGGTGCGAAGACGAACGAGCGCGTCGTCGACTTCGGCGACCTTGGGCTGCTCGGCCTTCTCATTGCGGGCGATCGCACGGATGAGGTCGCGGTGCAGTCGCGTGGGCGAGACGGCGAGACCCGGCAGTCCGATACCGGTGAGGCGGTGACGCACGCCGTCGAGCGTCGAGCGGCGAGCGCTGACGACGAGGACGCGCTTGCCCGAGCGCACGAGTTCGCCGACCGCGTTGATGACGGTCTGCGTGCCGCCGGTGCCGGGCAGCGTGTGCACGGCGATCGACTGACCCTCGGTGATGCGGGCGAGGACCGCCTCCTGCTCCGCGTCGGCGTCGAGGATGAGTCGGTCCGAGGCCGGCGTGCGGTCGTCGGGGCCGACGGCGTCGGGCTGAGGGCGGACGAACGAGAGCCGCTCACGGTCGGCGGGGTGACCCGCGAGCGCGTTGAGCACGGGGTGGTCGAGGTCGACGGCATCCCGTTCCATGTCGGAGGCGACGTCGGCGAAAGTGGAGACGACCAGGCGCGGGAGCACCGTGAAAGTGGGCACGTGGGCTGTGAGCGCGCGCAGGCGGTCGATGACCGGCTGCGGCTGGAACACGCCGCCGTCGTAGGCCAGGTTGGCGAGCGCGTCGCCGTCGAGGTCGACGCCGAAGTGGATGCGGGCGGCGGTGACGAGCTCGGGGTTGACGTGGAACGGGCCGTGCAGACGCAGGTCGAAGTCGGCGTGGTGCCGGCGGATCGTCAACGGGCGGAGCAGGACGGGAGCCGTGCAGCTTGTGCTGCCGATGCGCCACGAGGCCATGCCGATCGCGAGGTGCACGGTGTCGAGCCCGCGCGAAGTCCGCAGCTCGACATCCTTCGAGGTGATGCGCTCGGCGGCCAGTCGGGCCGTGCGAAGCGCGACCTCGTCGCGGAACATGTTGGACAGAAGTGTCGGCCGGCCGGTGATGAACTGGGGCAGGCTGCCGGGGTGGGCCTTGGTGATGTCGATGCCCGCATCGCCGTCATCGCGGTAATGCAGCAGCGTCGAGGCTCCGCCGAGCTGGGCGGCTTCTTCGCGCAGTCGTTTCCGCTCGGGGACGGCCGCGTGCATGACGAGGACCTCGGGGTCGGACAGCGTCACGTCTGCCGGGGTCACCGCAGACGCTTGCTCGGCTCTCTCGCCGCGCACAGCACCGCTCTCTGCTCGCCACACACGAGAAACATTAGGCGCGTCGGGCTGAGAAAGCGGGACCGACGGCCGAGTTTCGCGGATCGGAGGGCTGGCGGGGTCGCGTTTCCTCCACATCCGTCCCGGGATGCCGCTTCTCCCCCGCCGGGTGCTCCCCCGCTCGGGTCCTTCGCTCGCCCGCCATGATGAGGTCATGACGTTCGCAACCTACTCGGTGCACCCGACACCGATCGGCGAGGCGCTCTCGGTGACGACCGACGAGGGTCTCGTCGCGCTCTCCGTCCTCGACGGTCCCGCCTACGCCGAGGTCGCCCGGCTGAGTCTGCTCCTGCACATGGTGCCGGTGGCTGACGACGAACCCGCGGCATCCCTCGCCGACGAGATCGACGAGTACTTCGCGGGAGAGCGGCGGACGTTCACGACGGCGCTCGATTGGCGCCTCACGGCGGGGTTCTCCCGCCGTGCGCTCGAAGCGATCGCGGAGGTGCCGTATGGGGAAACGGCCTCCTACGCCGAGGTGGCGATCGCGGCAGGGGCACCTCGGGCGCATCGCGCGGTGGGGACCGCGTGCGCCCGGACGCCCTGGTCCATCGTGGTGCCGGCGCATCGGGTGATCCGCAGCGACGGCTCGATGGGCGAGTACGGCGGACATCCCGAGCGCAAGCGATTCCTCCTCGATCTCGAGGAGCGGGTCGTGAGCGAGCGGGGCCGCGCATGACGGAGGCGGGCGGGGACGTGTAGGCCGTCCCTGCCCGCCTCGTCGCGGCATCCGGTGCCGACTAGTGGTCGACCGCCTTTTCAGCGCCGTAGCCGGTCAGCGAGCGGACCTCCATCTCGGCCGCCTTGGTGGCGTCCTCTGCCTTCCGCGAGGTCACCGAGCCGAGCCAGCCGAGGATGAAGCCGACGGGGATCGACACGATGCCGGGGTTGTTGAGCGGCCAGATCGCCATCCCGACGTTCTTGAACACGCTCGTCTCGGTGCCCCAGAACACGGGCGACAGGATGATGAGGACGATGGCCGTTCCGAGGCCGCCGTACATGCTCCACACCGCGCCGCGCGTCGTGAACTTCCGCCAGAAGAGGGAGTACAGGATCGTCGGCAGGTTGGCGGATGCCGCGACCGCGAAGGCGAGCGCGACCAGGAACGCGACGTTCTGCCCCTGCACGCCGATGCCGCCGAGGATCGCGAGCACACCGATCACGATGACCGTGCGACGGGCGACCTTGACCTCGCCGTCCGGCGGGACGTTGCCCTTCTTCACGACGTTCGCGTAGATGTCGTGCGCGAAGGACGCCGCAGCCGTGATCGTCAGACCGGCGACGACCGCGAGGATCGTCGCGAAGGCGACCGCCGAGATGAAGCCGAGCAGCACCGGTCCGCCCAGCGCCGCCGCCAAGAGCGGCGCCGCCGAGTTGACGCCACCGGGCGCCGCCTTGATGGTCTCCGACCCGACGATCGCGCCGGCGCCGTAGCCGAGGACGAGCGTCAGCAGGTAGAAGAGTCCGATCAGCCAGATCGCCCACACGACCGACCGACGGGCTTCCTTCGCCGTCGGCACGGTGTAGAACCGCATCAGCACGTGCGGGAGGCCCGCGGTACCCAGGACCAGGGCGATCGCGAGGGAGATGAAGTCCCACGGGTTGGCCCCGTACTGCAGGCCCGGACCGAGGATCGCGTCCTTCGGGTCGGTCGCCGACTTCTGCACCGCCGACTCGAGGAGCGTGTCGAGGCTGAAGCCGTTGATCGCGAGCACCCAGATCGTCATGACGATGGCACCGCCGATGAGGAGGAACGCCTTGACGATCTGCACCCAGGTCGTGCCCTTCATGCCGCCGATGAGCACGTAGACGATCATCAGCACGCCGACGACGGCGACGACGATCGACTGGCCGATCTGCTCGGTGATGCCGAGGAGCAGCGAGACGAGGCCACCGGCACCGGCCATCTGCGCCAACAGGTAGAAGAAGCAGACCGCCAGCGTGGTGATCGCCGCGGCGAGACGGACGGGGCGTTGCTTCAGGCGGAACGACAGCACGTCGGCCATCGTGAACTTGCCGGTGTTGCGCATGAGCTCGGCCACCAGCAGGAGCGCGACGAGCCACGCGACAAGGAAGCCGATCGAGTAGAGGAAGCCGTCGTAGCCGTTGATCGCGATGGCGCCGACGATGCCCAGGAAGGATGCCGCCGACAGGTAGTCCCCGGCGATGGCGAAGCCGTTCTGCGGGCCGGTGAAGGAGCGACCGGCCGCGTAGTAGTCGGCGGCCGTCTTGTTGTTGCGACTCGCGCGGATGACGATGAACAGCGTCACCGCGACGAACGCGCCGAAGATCGAGATGTTGAGGACGGGGTTGTTCTCCGCAGCGGCGGCGGGTGCCGCAGCGAGCAGGACGGGAGTCATCGCGCCTCCTGGCTTTCGAGGTCGGCACGGATCTCGGAGGAGATCGGGTCGAGCGTGCGGTTGGCGAAGGCGACGTAGCCCATCGTGATCGCGAACGTCGTGACGAACTGGCCGAGGCCCAGGAGCAGGCCGATCGTGATGTGGCCGAACACCTCCTGCGCCATGAAGTCGGGGGCGAACGAGGAGAGCAGGACGTAGACGAAGTACCAGACGATGAAGAGGACCGCGAGCGGGAAGACGACGCTGCGATGCTTCTTCTTCAGTTCGACGAAACGCGGCGATCGCTCGACCGCGACGTAGTCGATGGCACTCCCTTCCACGCCTCCGTGGGGGGACTGGGACGACATGTGGCCTCCTTGCCTCATGGGGTGAGCGACGGTGCTCTGACGGCCGTTCCTGAGAATCGGCCGCGTGGTAGGTTCGACCGTACGAAGGCGGCAGTGGTGCCGTCACCCCCGGAAGTAGGTACGCGTGGGATCGTTGGCCGAGAGCGACGCAGACACGCGGCTCGTCTCCCGAGCCGTGACGGATCTCGCACGTCAGACCCGGTTTCCGGTCGTCTTCGGCGGCCTCGAGCGCGATGGCGCCGTCCACGTGACCGCGATCTCCGGCACCCGGACCCGCAGCATCGAGGGCCTCGTCGTCGAAGCCGGGCGCGGCCTCGGTGGTGCCGCGATGCTCGAGAAGCGGCCGCGTCTGGCACTCGACTATCGGACGGCGCGCACCATCACGCACGACTACGACCGCGCCATCCTGGGCGAGGGCATCTCGACGCTCCTGGCCGTGCCGGTCGTCGTCACGGGACGGCCCCGCGGCATCGTCTACTGCGGCTCCTGGACCCCCGGCCCCGTCGGCGACCTCGTGAGCCGGCCCGCCTTCCGCGCGGCCGACATGCTGGCGACCGAACTTCGCGTGCGCGAAGAGGTGGACCGCAGAGTGGCGGCGCTCCTTCCGACCGAGCCTGCTCTCCCCGCCGCGGCGCAGGAAGACCTCCGCGAAAGCTATGCGGAACTCCGGAGCATCGCGGCATCCGTCGCGGACCCGGGACTGCGAGAACGTATCGCCGCCGTCGAGAAGCGCCTCGCGGGGATGTCGCGGGCTGCCTCGGCGGAGACCTCGCTGGACGTCGCGTTGTCGCCGCGCGAACTGGACGTGCTGGCCTGCTGCGCGCTCGGCGCCACGAACGCCGAGATCGCCGCATCCCTGTCGCTGCGCGAGGGGACGGTGAAGTCGTACCTGCAGGCCGCGATGGCGAAGCTGGATGCCTCTACTCGTCACGCGGCCGTCGCCAAGGCGCGCCGGGCCGGGTTGCTGCCGTAGCAGGCATCCACGCCACTAGGCTCGGCGCATGGCCCGCAAAATCGTGCATCAGCTCGTCGATGACCTGGACGGCACCGTCCTCGAGGTCGGCGACGGCGAGACCGTCCTCTTCTCCGTCGATGGCACCGCCTACGAGATCGATCTCACTCACGACAACGCGAACGCGCTCCGCGAGACGCTGGCGCCGTACATCGACGCCGCCCGCCGGGTGTCGAGCCGTCCGGCTGCCTCACGCGCGTCCTCGTCGTCGAACTCGAGCCGCAAGCAGAAGCGTGCCGGACAGCGCGACTACGCGCCGATCCGCGAGTGGGCTGCGCAGAACGGTTACGAGCTCTCCGAACGCGGCCGTGTTCCCGCCCAGGTGCTCGACGCCTACGACGCCGCACACTGATCGGTGAGCCCTCCCGGCGTCAGCCGAGGACGAGGGTGACCGCGATGACCAGCATGATGACGGCGATGCCGCCATCGAGGATGCGCCACGCACGTTCGGTGCGCAGAAGCGGCGCGAGGTAGCGCGCTCCGTAACCGAAGACCACGAACCAGAGCGTGCTGCCGGCGATCCCCCCGGCGAGGAAGAACCACCGCGCGTCGCCGTGTGTGGCTGCGACCGATCCGAGGACGACGGTCGTTTCGACGATCGCGTGCGGGTTCAGCCATGTGACAGCGAGGATCGTCAGGAGTGTCGCCGAGCGCGTCGCGACGCGTGGGCGGGTGAGGACCGTGCCGGGGGCCGCGGCATCCGTCGTCTTCTCGTCTCCGGCAGCTTCGAGACTGCCTCCGCCGCGCCAGGCGCGTCGCGCGCTCACGAGCGCGAAGCCGACGATGAACGCCGCGCCCGCCCACCGCGCAAGCGTCTCGAGCCACGGGTGTGCTGTGACGAGTGTCGCGACGCCCGCGACACCGAGGGTCTGGAGGATCGCGTCGCTGACGACGCAGACGAGGACGACGATGCCCACATGCTCGCGCCGGAGACCCTGACGCAGCACGATCGCGTTCTGCGCGCCGATCGACACGATCAGCCCGAGGCAGAGACCGAGGCCGGAGAGCAGGGCGATGAGTTCGGGAGACACAGCGTCCACGCTAGGGAGAAGTCCTCCTGTAGTACAGCGAAGGATCTTGCATGATCTGAAGGATTGCTTCATTAAAGTCGAATGATGGACATCCCGCTCGAACATCTGCGCACCCTCACCGCCGCGGTCGACGCCGGCACCCTCGATCGCGCGGCGGTCCGGCTGGGGATCACGCCGAGCGCGGTCAGTCAGCGGATCCGTGTCATCGAGCAGCGCGTCGGTCGGGTCGTCCTCCGCCGGACGAAGCCCGTCACCGCGACAGAAGCGGGCGAGCCGCTCGTCCGCTTGGCCCGTCAGCTCGACCTCCTCGAGCACGACGCGCGCACGGCGCTGGGCGACGACGCGGGCTCGGCGCATGTGCCGCTCGCGGTGAACGCCGACTCTCTCATCACGTGGTTTCTGCCGGCACTCGCTTCCGTCACGGCCGACCACGCCGTCACGTTCGAACTGCACCGCGAGGACCAGGAGCGCACCGCCCAGCTGCTCGCGGCGGGGACCGTCATGGCCGCCGTGACGTCACAGCGTGAGCCGGTGGCGGGATGCGTCACCTCCCCGCTCGGGCGCATGCGGTACACCGCCGTGGCGACGCGGCCCTTCGCGGACCGCTGGTTCTCGGCGGGACTGAACCGCACCGCCCTCGAGGTCGCGCCACGGGTCGACTTCGATCGCCACGACACTCTGCAGAGCGCGTTCGCCCGCCGCCACGGAGCCCGGCAGGAGCCCCCACGGCACGTGATCAGCGCCTCGGCGGAGTTCGCGCAGGCGATCACCCTCGGCCTCGGCTGGGGCATGCTGCTGCCCGGCCAGTTCGAGGCGGGCGCCGCCGACGGGTCGCTCGTCGTGCTGGCCGACGACACGATCGAGGTGCCGTTGTACTGGCAGCGGTGGAACCTGTCCTCGATGCTCCTCGACACGGTGACGGATGCCGTCCGCCGAACGGCGGCAGCCTCCCCCGCCCTCGGGTAGCGGCCCTTGCCTGCGCCGTCAATCCCCTCGGCAACCTGCGGCGGGCGACGGATGGTGGTCTTCTAGGGCCAGTGTCGGCAGGGTGAGGGACGAGGTGCGGAACATGTATGTGGATTCGGAAACGCTGCGCGCTCTACCGACGCGTCGGCCGGCGGATGCCTCGACTCGCGCCTCGCGCATCCAGTGGGACCTGATCACCGACGACCGTTACGAGGTCCGGATCGGCGGTGAAGTGGCCGGGTTCATCGACGTCGTCGGGGCCGTCTACGTCGTTCTTGCGGGCCCTCGCTACGACCGTGCGGTCGAGGTCATCCAGACGATCGTATGGTCGACCGCGACGACCGCGCTCGACCAGCACCGCTCCCGCGGCTGATCAGGTTGAGGCCCGATCGGCGTCCCTCCGGGCGCGACGGACGGCATCGCGTGCGACGACCCGCTGATCGCTGAGTACCTCGAGTTCACGCTGCGCAGCTTCCGCCTCGGAAGCAAGGCGCTCGCGTTGTTGCTCGAGACGGACAAGCTGCTTTTCCAGGCTGGCAACGCGCTCCTGCGCCGACCGCAGACTCTCCTCAAGACCAGCCAGGTCGCGCTCCGCACTCTCGGCGTGACGGCGGGCCTCGGCGGCAGCGCGCGCGTTGTCGCGGGCCGCACGCCGTTCGGCGAGTTCGTCGCTGTCCCCCGCCGGCGCGACTGCCGCCTCGAACGGACCCGACACCGCGCCGCCGAGATCGGGCGCGTCCATGCCGGTGGCCTCGATCGGGCGCAGCAGGCGAGCGCTCGCGACGGCAGCCGCGGCATCCGGGTCACGCAGAGCCGCATCGAGGGTGCGCTCGACCGCGACGCGGGCGGCAGGGCCGACCTCGACGTCGCGTTCGGCGGCGAGGTCGACGGCGCGACCGGCGAGTTCACCGAGGATGCGGCGCCGCCGGGTGGTGAGGTCGCCGAGGGCGCGGGCGTCGCCGGCATCCACGGCCTGGCGGAACTCCTCGGCGAGCTCCGCCGCGGGCGTGAGCGCGTGCGGGTCGTGCGCGGCGAGCAGATTGACGACCCACGCCGCCAGGACGGGCTTTCGGAGCTTCGCGATGGCGGCGGCCAGCGCGGGATCCTCCGCTTCTTTCGAGGCGGCCCTGCGCGCCGCGACGAACTCCTCGGCGGCGATGACGCTGAGCCGCGCAGCTACCTCGATGAGGCGGGCGTCATGATCGGCGGCAGTCATCGGGTCATCCTGCCGCACGCCGGGCGCACCGCGCATCGGCAGGAATCCTCCGGAATCCGGCATTCCGAACCCGGGGTCGCCGGCGCCGGCGCCCATAGCCTCGGAACATGCTCGAGATGCGTTCGGCCTGCGAATCCTGCGACGGTGCGCTCCCCGCCGAGGCAAAGGCCTTCATCTGCTCGTACGAGTGCACGTGGTGCCCGGTCTGCGTCGCAGGCTTCACGGACGGCGCGTGCCCGAACTGCGGCGGCGATCTGCAGCGCCGCCCGACACGGGTCGCCCGCGCCTGATCGACTCGCCCAGATCACAGGCGGAGTGAACGAGAGCACGGGGCTTCCGGTCTACAGCCCCTGGGCGACCGCGGCGGCGGCGCGCATCCACGCGTCCTTCGTACGCGGCTGCAGCGCGTCGTAGCGGATGCGGCCCGCCTTCAGCGAGTCGTCGAACGGGATGATCTCCACGGCGCGGACGTGTCCTTCGAAACCGGCAGCGATCCGCTGCGCGGCTCCGATGCCCGCGCGCTCGGACTGGCCGACCACAACCACGGCGCCGTCAGCGAGACGGCGGGAATGCTCGTCGCGCTTGCGGAGCGCGTCGAGCAGCAGCGCTGCGGACTCGGCCGACTCGGGCGCCGCCAGAGTCGGGACGACGAGCTGATGCGCGGAGTCGATCATGCGGAGCCACCGGTCGGCCGACTCGTCGTTGCCGGAATCGAAGATGACCATGCGGTAGTAGCGCGCCGCCACCTGAGCCAACAGGTCGAAGTCGGCCGTGGTGATGCGCTGGTCGGCAGCGAGCAGCTCGGGGTTCGAACGGAGGACGTCGTACCGATCGACGGACTGGTGGTGCACGAAGCGTGCGATATCCGAGACCGAGGCCGTCGCCTCGAGCAAACGCGAGGCCTCCGGCAGGAGGTCGCGGATCGTGGTGTCGTAGTCGCCCTGCTCGGTCCGCCAGCCGAGGGTGCCGCGGGTGTCGTTGTTGTCCCATGCGAGCACGTTGCCGCCGCCGTGCCGCGCGAAGACGGCGGAGAGGACTGCGGTGGTCATCGTCTTGCCGACGCCGCCCTTGCCGTTCGCGACGGCGATGGCGCGGCATCCGGCCCACTGGCGGGACACGGCCTTCTCCCGTTCCGCGCGAGCGATCTCCGCCTTCGACGGGCGGACGGGGATGCCGATCCGTACGAAGAACGAGCGCCACCCGGTGACGGTGGCGGGGTGTTCGCTCGCCGGCTCGATGAACGACGGACGGGGACCTGTGGATGCGGTCGCCTCGAACGCCGTGTCGGGCGCGGGCGCGCCTTCGGGCGCGGGTGCCGATGCTGCAGCGGGTGCAGGGGTCACCTCGAACGGAACGGGTGGCTCCTCGGACTCGAAGGACGCGCGCGCGACGTCGACGGGGTCGGTACCCGTGCCGGCCTCCGGTGCGGGAGCTGCCGCGGGGATCTCGCTCACGCGAGCGGGAGCCCACTCGGGCGGCATCCCTTCGGCGCTGTCGTCGATGTCGTCGTCGTCACCGTCGTCGAACGCCGAGTGCGTCCGAGCGACCGTGTCGTCCAGGTCCGATGCATCGTCGACGCGCGACGGCGGGAAGAAGCTCGGCACCTCGGCGACGAGCGCGGGAGCGTGCTCAGGTCCTTCGTCGGGCTCAGGCTCGTCGGGGAGCTCGGGCTCGTAGGAGAGCTCAGGCTCGGCGAGGTCGTCCTCAGGAGCGTGGTCGTCCTCAGGAGCGTGGTCGTCCGCGAGGGCCGGCGCATCCGCAGGTGCAGTGAGGTCCTCGGGCGCGTCGTCGTCCTCGGGCGAGAACCCCTCCTGCGTCGCGAACGAGGCCGCGGGCGCGTCGTCGTCCTCGGGCGAGAACCCCTCGTGCGTCGCGAACGAGGCCGCGGGCTCATCCTCGGCCGCGGGCTCAACCTTCGCAGCGGGCTCATCCTCGGTGAGGGGCTCCGGGTCGGTGGTCCACCAGGCCTGCTGGCGGAGTTCCGACCGCGTCACGGTGCGGTCGTCGAGCTCGACGTCGATCGCGCCGGAGGGGTCGATGACGAATCGGTGCTCGCCACGGTCGCCGCTCGTGAGGAGTTCGATGGACGTACCGGAGGCCGCGGCATCCGCTCGGACGCGGTCGATCAACAGGCGGCGGACCGCGTCGACGTCGGGGGTCTCGAGTGTCTCCTCGGCGCCGTCCACCGCTGTGAACCGTGCCGATCCGCCGGTGACGTGCGCGTACGCGCGTGCCGGTTCGCTGCCAGTGTTCATGGGTTCCTTTCGGTGGACCGACCGCGTGAGCGGTCCGGTCCCGGGGGCCGGCGGCGAAAATGCGGACCGCAGGGACGCAGTCGAGCGCTTCGCGCCGAGGGAGGACGCTCTCCCACGCTATCGCGGGAGACGCCAAAATCCCCGGTGGACGGGCATGAACACGGGCTCAGGCAGCCGGATCCGACCGTCGACGGGCCAGGGTGTCGACCAGGACGGTGTTCCGCGTGCGAATGAGGCGTTGCAGGTAGGGGCGCAGCAGGAGCGGTTCGACGATCCATCCGAGCAGCGGTGAACGCAGCGTCACCGTATCGGTCATCACCGTCACGTCGCCGGTGCGCTCGAACCGGTGCTCGTGGTGAAACGACCGGAACGGCCCGCGGACCTGCTCGTCGACGAACCGGTGGGGACGGTCGAGGTCGGTGATCCGCGACGTCATCTTCCACACCACGCCGAAGTGTCGGGCGCGCCAGGTGACGCTTTCGCCCAGCCCGATCGCGCCGCCCGTGACGCCCCCGACAGCGCGCTCCCCCGAGTGCGCCATCGACTCGAGGTGCGTATCGATCGACAGCGAAAGATCGAACAGCTCCTCGGGCGTGCACACGGCTCGGGTGACCTCGGTGAAGGATGCCGTCATGACGCCAGGCTAGTCGCGCAACGCCGCGTTGCTGCCGCTACCTTAAGACCGTGCTGACGATGCTCGGGATGACGTGGCGCCTCCTCGTGCGCCACTGGCCCGCGCTCGTGGCCTGGTACCTCGCGGGCGTGCTCGGTCGTTACGTCGGACTCGAGGTCGCCGGGTACGTCGGCGGCTACACGGCGCTGGGCGGCATCCTCATCCTCCCTCTGGCGATCCTCGCGAAGCTCATCAGTCTCGTCGCGATGTTCCTCGTCCTCCGGGACGGCATGGTGCGCCTCGGCGCCATCGCTCCCCCGCCCGAAGGCTCCATCGGACGGCGGCGGGCATTCCGCGACGCGATGCTCTCCTCGACTCTGCCGTTCATGGCCGTGTACGCCGCCCTGGGCTTCCTGGGTCAGGATTTCGCCGCATACGTCGACACCGCGATCCAGGTCAAACTCGGCCGCGGCCTCACGGGTGTCATCTCCGGAACCACCGTGGACACGACGGGCACGGTCGCCACGCTGACATGGGAGCCGTGGACCATCGCAGTCGTCGTCGCCGCTTTCCTGGGTCGCTGGGCATGGGGCCGCTGGAATTCACGTCTTCCCAAAGGCACCGGGCTCGCTGCCACCTACCTCGAAGGCCTCTGGGTGTTCCTTACCGTCCTCTTCGTGAGTGGCGCGTTCGCTCGCGTGTCGGCGTGGGTTCAGTCACGCCGCGCGATCGAGTGGCTCGGTCAGCTTCGCGAGAGTGTCGGAGCATGGTTCGCGCCCCTGGGATGGGTCTGGGACGGAATCGTCCTGGTCATCGGGGAAGCGGCCGGACTCATCGCCGTTCCGCTGGCGTGGCTGACCGTGGCGGGGGTGGTTTACGGGCAGGTGGTCGCACCCCAGGGTGTGCAGTGGCGTGGGGAGCTCGTCCAACGTGCTCGCGAACGCTACGGCACTCTCCCGCAACGACTCCGGCGACGACTCGGCGATATCGGTTCGGGAATGGGCGCACGTTTCCAACCTGTCTGGCGCGCGGTCGTCCTGATGTGGCGAGGTGGCCCGATCCTGATCGGGGGTTATGTCCTCGCCTACGCCGTGATCCAGCTTCTCGAGCCACTGCTCAGCGTCGGGGTGACGCGGGTCATCGGCCCGCACGACGTGTACGACTTCTGGCGAGCAGCCGGCGGGCTTCTCCTCGGCATCCCCTCGCTCATCATCGAGCCGGTTCGCACGTCGCTCATCGCGGCGGCGTACGACTCGACGGTGGGAGCCCTGATCGGCGCCCCTGTCGTCGCGTCAGGGCACGACGACGAGTCGCGCGTAGCGCGGGAGCTGGTTCGGGATCGTGAACTCGACGCCGAGCTCGCCGTCGACGTCGTCGGGCACGATGAAGGGCACGTCGATCGAGAACGCCCCGCCGGGAAATAGGTTACGGGTACTCTGCGCCGGGCACAGGGTGTTGAGGCGCCAGTTCCACGGAACGATTTGGGCGTCTGCCTCCCAGACCCTCCCCTTACCGGTCAGCTCTCGGAGCACAGGGATCGAGCACGATGTCGTCGCATCGTGACGGTCGACTCGGACCGAGACGGCGATGATCTTCGTGTTCGGCGGCAACTGTGCGTCGGGTATCGAGGTCACCTCTGCCGTGGCGGGGCCGAAGGTGATTCCACCGAAGTCGAGCGAACTTCCCGCAGCCGCCGCGACCGGGAAGGTCGGCCGTCCTTGAACGCGATTCCAGAATTCCCACCCTCCGGCGATGCCGACCATCAGCGGAACCAGGATGACGATCGCCAGGAGAGCGCCACGGTTCCGCCGCCACCAGTCGCTCACAGCCCGCCTCCTACCGTCGGCCGTAGCTCCCGAGACCTTTCGTGCGAAAGATCGCCGAGGTCAAAAGACAATTCGATGACGGAGTCGAGCCGCACATCGCCCGCTTTCGGAGCGAAGCGCAGGGTGGCCGCCTGCGAGTCGGCCCCAGCCGGCAGCTCGAACGCCACGCTCCCCGTCGTGACGATGTCCGCTCCCAGCGACTCGAGGAACAGCGACTGCGGCCTCTCGCTGGCCTGGTACATCTTGCCGTCGACGGTGAGGATCGCGGTCGAGAGCGACGTCACCTCCTCGGTCGTCTGTGCCGACATCTGGAGATCGACAATCAGCCACTGACCTTCTGCGGTCCAGCCGCGGGAGTCCGAGACAGTGGAGGCGATGACGACCTCGTCGATGGTCAGCGCCAGTTCAGACCCGAGGGCGCGTTCGCCGATCGTTGCCGGTGTGACGAAGGACGCTTCGGTGAGTTCCGCTCCAGGGGTCACCTTCGTTACGCCCCAGGCGACGACGAGCAGAGTGACGCCGACGGCCCAGACCACCCAGGGCTTCATCACGATGGACCGGACTGCTCGGCGTCGGCCCCCGCGCCGACGTCTGTCACGGTCACGGATGTCCGCGCCGCGACAACGGGGCTCACCCAGGTCTCGCCGGAAAAGACGATCTGGCCGCGCTGCAGGGAGAAGTCGCTGATCTCAACGGTGATGCCATCGCCCGCGGCGACTTCCTCGGCGCTGATCCGCCACGTGACCACGATCTCCGCCGGCATTCCCGGTTGGAGCCACGGCTTGTTCGTGCCGTCGTCGAGTCGGGCGGCGGCGACGGGTACGGGGTCGGCGAGACCCGGCACGCGAAGCGACCCTGTGAGGGACGTGTCGCTCATCGACTGAACGGGGCGGTCCCAGACGTTCTCCGCCGTGACCACCATGGCGAGAATTCGCTGACCCTTATCCGGGTCGGCGTACGCCCCGGCTTCGGGGAAGCTGTCGATGAGCACCGCGCGCTCGACCGTGATCGACAGCATGTCGTTCACGTGCGTCTCCCCGGGCTCCAGCGTCGCGATGGGCGGCGCGGCGACTGCTTCGAGCCCTCCGAACGCTGCCGCAGCGCCCAGGAACACAGCGGTGAGGATGCCGGGAATCCAGGCCGTGGGAACGCGGTCCGTCGCTGCGCGCAGCCACTGAGCATCCCGCACGGATCGGGTGCCACGGGACCCTTCACCGGTGCCTGTCACGGCGTCATCATAGCGACGCGCCACCGGTCACGCGGAGAGGGCGAACTCCGCGGCGGGCTCTATCGCCGCGCGCATCCGCGGAAGGTGCAGAGCGATCGTCGTGCCCTGACCGGGTTCGCTCTCGATCGTGACGTCGCCGCCGTGGGCTCCCACGATCGACTTGACGATGGACAGGCCCACCCCGATGCCCTGGACCGCGTTCTTGCGGACCTCGGTCGATCGGTAGAACCGGTCGAAGACACGGCGTTTGTCGTCGGCGCTCATCCCGATGCCGGTGTCCGTGATCGCGATGTGGACCTGCTCGCCGTCGGCTCGGCGAGACACCTTCACCGACACCGAACCGCCACGAGGCGTGAACTTCACGGCGTTCGTGAGGACGTTCTCCACAGCCTGCTCGATCCGGCGCGCATCGAGTTCGGCGATGACGTTCTCGTCGCATTCGACCGAGAGATCGACGCCCGCCTGTCGTGCCAGAGGGACCATGACCTCGACGGTCTCCTCGACGAGCCCTGCAACGTCGACAACCGCGGGCGCGAGCACCATCTTTTTGTTCCCCGCGGTCAGCAGCTGCGCCACCCGCTCGAGCAAGACGTCGCCGTTGCGGGAGATGGCGCCGAGGGCGTTCGCCACGCCCAGGCGGTCCGCATCCTCCCCCAGGACGTCGATGACGTGCTCGGTGTACCCCACGACGGAGGTGAGCGGGGTCCGCAGCTCATGCGACACCGTGGTCAGGAACTCCTCGCGCACCTCGATGGCGTCAGCGAGGTCGGTGACGTCGTAGGCGGCGATGACAGTGCCGAGGAGTGCACCGTCCGGGCGGTGAACGCGCCGCGACGACGCAAGGATCGCCATCTGATTGCCCGGCGTGCCCAACCACTCGAGATGGTTGCGGATGGCGTCGCCGCGAAGCGCGCGCGGGACGATCTGCTCCTGGCAGGGAACCGGGGTCGTCCGGTCGGCCTTCCGCACGTGGGGGCCGGCGAACGGCGGCGTGTCGAATCGGAAGCCGACGACCTCGGCCATCTTGTGGGCAGCGCGGTTCGCGAGGACGGGCCGCCCCTCGGCGTTGTAGAAGGCGACGGCCCCGTTGACGGTGTCGAGCACGGTCCGAAGGACGAGGGCATCGTCCTCGGACTTCTCGAGGGTCGTCTCCAGCCGGACCGCGGCATCCTCCACCTGCTGCCGACTGCGGCGGAAGCTCTGCACCGCGAGGTGGATGCCGATCGAGATGCCCGTCGCGAGGAACGGCAGAGTCACGAGGTTGAGAAGCATGAGAGGAGTGGCGACCTGCTCGACGCGCATCAGTAACGGCAGCGCGGAGATGAACAGCCCGCCCAGGAAGACGAGGAAGAGCGCCTGCCACCGGTATCGCAGTGCGATCCACGCGAAGGGCATGAGGCAGAGGACGCCCACCGTTGGGATGTAGGGGAACAGCGCCCCCCGCACGAACGCGAGAGCGACCACGTCGAGCAGCGGCACGACGATCCCCCACGGCGTCAGCAGCCAGCCGCGCCGCGGCATGAGGAAGACGGCGGATGTCGCCCCCGCGACGATCACGCCGATGAGCAGCACCTCCGACATCCAGAGACTCGGAACCGCGGCGCCGGCGGCGAGCACGACGAAGACGATTCCTGCGACGAAAGGCAGTTGCAAGCGCGAGAAAAGTTCCTCGGGCCGCATCGGCTTCCACAGCGGACGGTTGTTCATGGTTGGGACCCCCTCCCAGCCGGGAACTGCCCCCGGCTCCCCCGTCGAGCGGGTCCGGGATTACCCGCACCGACGTATGGGTGTCAGAGTACGAGGATGGGAATTTCCGTGCTCGTGGTTGACGACGACGATGACATCGCTATGCTCCTCGTTTCCAGTCTCGAGCGCGCCGGCATCGCGACCGCCCGCGCCGGCAACGGACGCGAGGGCATCGAACGGGTCCGCGCCGACCGGCCCCGCGTCGTCCTCATGGACTGGATGATGCCGGTGACCGACGGTATCCAGGCGGCTCAGGAGATCCGTGAGGATGCCGAGATCGCGCAGCCGCACATCATCATGCTGACCGCACGCGTCCACATCACCGATCAGGAGCAGGCGCTCCGCGCCGGGGTCGACGAAGTGCTCGCCAAGCCGTTCCGGCCGCGCGAGATCGTCGGCCATGTGAAGGAGCTCCTCGAGCTCGCGAGCTGACCTCTGATACGCCCTCAGCGGACATCCGCCCGCAGGAGGACGCGGATGTCGGCGGGGAGTGGCACTCTGAGACTCATGCTCGGAACCCTTCTGGTTCGGTATCTCCGGACCTACCGCTGGCTGCTGATCGGTGTGCTGGTCTTCCAGTTCGCCTCCGCGATGGCCGCGCTGTACCTCCCTCGGCTCAATGCCGACATCATCGACAAGGGCGTCACCCGCGGCGACGTCGATTTCATCTGGTCGAACGGCGTGCTCATGCTCGTGATCGCGCTCGGTCAGATCGTCGCTTCCGTCATCGCCACCTACTTCGCCGCGCGCGCCGCCATGGCGGTCGGTCGCGACATCCGGCGTGACATCTTCGACCGCGTCAGCGGCTTCTCCGAGCGCGAGGTCACCCAGTTCGGTGCCGGCTCGCTGATCACCCGCAACACGAACGACGTGCAGCAGGTGCAGATGCTCGCGATGATGGGCGCGACGATGCTCGTGACCGCTCCGCTGCTCGCCATCGGCGGCATCGTGATGGCGCTGCAGCAGGACGTCGGCCTGAGCTGGCTCATCGGGGTCTCCGTGCCGGCGCTGCTCGTCATCGGCATCCTCATCATCAGCCGGATGGTGCCCCTGTTCCGGAGCTATCAGACCAAGCTCGACGCCGTGAACCGCATCCTCCGCGAGCAGCTCACGGGCGTCCGGGTCGTCCGCGCCTTCGTCCGCGAGCCCATCGAAGAAGAGCGCTTCCGCGGCGCCAACACCGACATCCTCGTCGTCGGCCGCAAGGTCGGGTCGCTCTTCGTGCTCATGTTCCCGCTCGCGATGCTCGTGCTCAATCTCACGGTCGTCGGCGTCATCTGGTTCGGCGGCATCGAGGTGAATGATGGCTCGGTGCAGATCGGCACCCTCTTCGCCTTCATGCAGTACATCGGCCAGATCCTCATGGGTGTCCTCATGGCCACCTTCATGACGATCATGATCCCGCGCGCGGCCGTCTCGGCCGACCGCATCGGCGAGGTCCTCGCCGTCGAGGGTGGGCTCGTCCGTCCGGCCAACCCCGTGACCGACTTCCCCCGCCCCGGCGCGATCGAGTTCGAGGATGTCGCCTTCACCTACCCGGGGGCCGACTCGCCTGTGCTCGAGGGGCTCACCTTCGCGGCCGCGCCCGGCGAGACCGTGGCCGTCGTCGGGTCGACCGGCGCAGGCAAGACGACGCTCGTCTCGCTGATCCCCCGCTTGTTCGACGCAACCGGCGGAGCGGTCCGCGTCGCCGGAGTCGACGTGCGAGATGCCGACCTCGACGAGCTCTGGAAGGGCATCGGGCTCGTTCCGCAGCGCCCGTTCCTGTTCACCGGCACGATCGCTTCGAATCTCCGTTTCGGGCGCGAGGAGGCGACCGACGAGGAACTCTGGCACGCACTCGAGATCGCACAGGGTCGCGACTTCGTCGAGGAGATGGACGGGGGGCTCGATGCCCGCATTTCGCAGGGCGGCACGAACGTGTCCGGCGGCCAGCGCCAGCGGCTCTCGATCGCCCGCGCCATCGTGCACCGCCCGAACGTCCTCGTCTTCGACGACTCGTTCTCGGCGCTGGACCTCTCCACCGACGCGCGGCTCCGGCAGGCGCTGTGGCGCGAGCTCCCGGAGGTGACGAAGATCGTCGTGGCCCAGCGCGTGTCGACGATCACCGACGCCGACCGCATCGTCGTCCTGGATGCCGGTCGCATGGTCGGCGTGGGAACGCACGACGAGCTCCTCGCCACCAACGAGACGTACCGGGAGATCGTCGAATCGCAGCTGGGAGTGGACGCATGAGCGCGCAGGATACGCATCTCAATGAGGACATCAGCGAAGAAGAGAAGCTCGAAGCCGAGCTCGCCGAGCAGGCCCGCCTGAACAGCGGCTCGTGGGACTCGGTCGCGCCCGGAAAGGCATCGCAGTTCGGTCCGAGCTTCCTCCGGATGGTCGGCCTGCTGGCGCCGTTCAAGTGGGTCTTCGGCCTCGTGACGATCGCCGGTGCCATCGGCGTCGTGCTCGCCGTCATCGCCCCGAAGGTTCTCGGCGAAGCGACGAACATCGTCTTCGAGGGCTTCCTCTCGAACGTGCTCGGTGACAATCCGGCGTTCAAGGGACTGAGCCAGGACCAGGCCGTCGAGCTGCTCCGCAGCCAGGGTCAGGACCAGTTCGCGAACATCGTCGGCTCGATGCAGAGCTACACCCCGGGTACGGGCATCGACTTCGATGCCCTCCGCGTCATCATCACGTGGGTCCTCGTCATCTACGTGGTCTCGGCGATCCTGACGTGGCTCCAGGGCTACATCATCAACATCATCATGGTGCGCACCATGTGGCGCCTGCGCGAGGACGTCGAGGCGAAGCTCAACCGCCTGCCCCTCTCGCACTTCGACCGCGTCCAGCGCGGTGAGCTGATCTCCCGCGTGACGAACGACATCGACAACATCACGCAGACCATGCAGCAGTCGCTGTCCGGCGCACTCACGGCGGTGCTCACGGTCGTGGGCGTGCTCGTCATGATGTTCTCGATCTCGTGGCAGCTGGCGATCGTCGCCCTCATCGCCCTCCCGCTCATGGCCATCATCTTCGGTGTCATCGGGCCGAAGTCGCAGAAGGCCTTCGGCGTGCAGTGGCGCAAGGTCGGCCGGCTGAACGCCCGCGTCGAAGAATCTTTCTCCGGCCACGCCCTCGTCCGCGTCTTCGGTCGCGAGGCCGATGCCCGGGCCAAGTTCCAGGAGGAGAACGAAGAGCTCTACCAGGCGGCATTCAAGGCCCAGTTCCTCTCGGGCATGATCATGCCGTCCATGACCTTCGTCGGAAGCCTCACGTATGTCGGCATCGCGGTGCTCGGTGGCCTCATGGTCGCCAGCGGCCAGCTGCGCCTCGGCGACGTGCAGGCCTTCATCCAGTACTCGCAGCAGTTCACGCAGCCACTGTCGGAGCTCGGCGGCATGGCCGCGGTCGTCCAGTCGGGCACCGCGTCGGCGGAGCGGGTGTTCGAGCTCCTCGACGCCGACGAGCAGGAGCCGGATGCCGCCGACGCCCCCACCCGGGGCGACGGACGCGGCGTGATCGAGTTCGACCACGTGAAGTTCTCCTACGCCCCGGAGCACCCGCTCATCACGGATCTCTCCTTCCGCGTCGAGCCGGGGCAGACCGTCGCGATCGTCGGACCGACGGGCGCCGGCAAGACGACGCTCGTCAATTTGCTGATGCGCTTCTACGAACTCGACGGTGGACGCATCCTTCTCGACGGGCAGGACATCGCCCAGCTGTCCCGCGACGACGTCCGTTCGCGGACCGGCATGGTGCTGCAGGACCCGTGGCTGTTCGCCGGGACGATCCGCGAGAACATCCGTTACGGCCGTGCCACGGCGACGGATGACGAGATCGTGGATGCAGCGGTCGCGACGCGCGTGGACCGGTTCGTCCGCTCGCTTCCCGACGGCTACGACACGCTCCTCGATGAGGACGCCTCGAACGTCTCCGCCGGCGAGAAACAGCTCATCACCATCGCTCGCGCGTTCGTCGCCCAGCCGGCCGTGCTCATCCTCGACGAGGCGACCTCCTCGGTCGACACGCGCACGGAGCTGCTGCTGCAGCACGCGATGGCGGCGCTCCGCGAGGGACGCACGTCGTTCGTCATCGCGCACCGCCTCTCGACGATCCGCGACGCCGACCTCATCCTCGTGATGGAGCACGGCGACATCGTCGAGAAGGGGACGCACGAGGAGCTCATCGCGGCGCAGGGCGCGTACTACCGGCTGTACCGGTCGCAGTTCGAGCAGGCCCACGACGAGCATGCCCACGAAGAGCAGGGTGCAAACGTGCAGCGTGAGGATGCCGCGCCGGCGGAATAATCCGTCGGTGGGGCATCGTTTCGCCTCATCATGAGCCTGTACGAATCCGCCGTTTTCGGCGCCCTCGACCTGTCCAACCGCGTCGTCATGGCACCCCTCACCCGAACCCGTGCCACAGAGGATGGCGTGCCCACCGACGTCATGGTGGAGCACTACCGCCAGCGGGCCGGTGTCGGCCTCATCGTCACCGAAGGCACGTGGCCCGTCGTCGCCGGCAAGTCGTACCCGGGTCAGCCCGGCATCGAGACCGACGAGCAGGTGGCCGGCTGGCGTCGCGTCGCCGACGCGGTGCACGCCGAGGGCGGCACGATCGTCATGCAGCTGATGCACGGCGGCCGCGTCTCACACCCTGAGATCTCCGGTGTCGACCTCGTGGTCGGCCCGAGCGCGATCGCCTCCCCCGGTCAGGGGCGCACGGCATCGAACGAGAAGGTCGACCTTCCCGTGCCGCACGCCCTCACGACCGACGAGGTCGGTGACGTCATCGAGGAGTTCGTGCGCGCGGCGCGCAACGCGATCGCTGCCGGCATGGACGGTGTCGAGGTCCACGGAGCGAACAGCTACCTCGTGCACCAGTTCCTCTCCCCCGAGTCGAACGTCCGCGAAGACGTCTACGGCGGGTCTCCCGAGAACCGGGCGCGTTTCGGCATCGAGGTGACCCGTGCGGTCGCCGAGGCCGTCGGGGCGGATCGCACCGGCATCCGGTTGTCACCGCAGCACCAGATCCCGGGTGTTCTCGAGGCGGACGACGCGGATGCGCGCGCGACATACTCGGCCCTCGCCGAGGGACTGGCGCCCCTGGGGCTCGCGTTCGTCGACATCCTGCACGCCGACCCGAAGAGCGACATCGTGCAGCACATCCGCCACACGGCGGGCGCGCCGACGATTCTCAACTCGGGCTTCGGCGTCGTGACGACGCGCGAAGAAGCTGAAGAGCTCGTGCTCGAGGGCTGGGCGGATGCCGTTGCCGTCGGGCGTCCCGTCATCGCGAACCCGGACCTGCCGACCCGCTGGGAGCAGCGTGCCGAGCTCAACGAGCCGCGTCCGGAGTACTTCTACGTCGGTGGCGCCGAGGGCTACACGGACTACCCGTCGCTGGCTGAGGTCCGTTCCGAGCGCTGAGCGCGGTCAGTCGCCTGCGACGAAATCGAACTCCTGGAAGTCCTGGACCTCGTGTGCCCATCGGCTCTCGACGAAGGCCACGTGGTCCGGGTGGGAGGAATACGCGTCGTAGGCGGCTTGGTCGTCGAACAGCATCGTGAACTGCCACCGCAGGGCGCTGTTCGGGCTGACCTGACGATTGATGCGGAACTGCTGGACGCCGGGGATGGCCGTGAGCGACCGCTGCGCGTCCGTCAGAAAGGTCTTCTCCTCGGAGGAACCCTCGGCGTGGTGGAGGGCGAAGATGACGGTGTGCTGAATGGTCATGGTGACCAAGGCTAACCCCGGGTCGCGCCGTGGGGCTCAGCCGGCACTGATCTGACGGCGCACCTCGTCGATCGTCGCAAGCACCGACACGACCTCGTCGTGCGGGTGCACCGGCGACTCGCTCAAGCCCTCGCCGACGTACGACGCGAAGGCTGTCGCCTGGTAGCTGAGGCCGTCGTGCACCTGGGGCATGGCGTCGTCGCGCCACTCTTCGACATCCGCTCCGTCGACGCTGAGGCGGAGTCCGACGGGGCCGTAGAACGGGCTCAGAACGTCGAGTCGTCCACGGGAGCCGAAGACGGATGCCTCGATCGGCGTGACGGCGCCGAACGTCGTCGTGAGCGCGGCTTGAGCCCCGGCATCCGTCTTCAGTGCGATCGTGGCACTGTCGTCGACGCCGGTGTCGGCGAGGGTTCCCACGGCGCGGATCGTGGTGGGCGGGCCGATGATCGACGAGGCGAACGCGACGATGTAGACGCCGAGGTCGAGCATGGCGCCGCCGCCGAGCGCCGGATCGAACATGCGGCTCGTCGGGTCGACGTCGACGAGCGATCCGAAATCGGCGCGGACGAGATCGATCTCGCCGAGGAGGCCCGCATCGAGCACCTGGCGGATGACGTCGGCCTGCGGCAGGTACCGGGTCCACATCGCCTCCGCGACGAGGACTCCGGCGGCGCGCCCGGCATCGAGGATCTCCCGCGCATCGGCCGCGTTGAGAGCAATCGGCTTCTCGATGAGGACGTGCTTTCCGGCGGCGATCGCGGCGAGCGCCTGTTCGCGGTGGAGCGGATGCGGGGTGGCGACGTACACGACGTCGACCTCCGGGTCGTTCACGAGCGCGTCGACGGATGCGTGCACGCGCCCGATGCCGTGCGCGTCGGCGAAGGCGCGAGTCTTCGCCGTGTCCCGTGCGGTCACGGCGACCGCCCGCTGCGCAGTGTGCGCGTGAATGGCATGCACGAACTGGTCGGCGATGCCGGTACCGATGACGCCCCAGCGGAGCGCCGGGACGGCGGCGGGGTCGATCAGGCGGGGCGTGGGAAGAAGAGGCATCCCGCCATCCTGTCGCATGTCCGCGATCACCGCGGCTTCAGCAACCCCTCCCCGTCGAGCGCCTGCCGCAGCGCGGGCGCGATGTGCTCGGCGAACTCGACCGTGAGGTGCGTCTGGTCGTACTTCGTCGGGAGCGTTCCGGCGAAGGGCGGGCAGACTCCGTCGACACAGGTGAACGGGAGGGACGACATCGCGTGGTCGCCCGCCTTCGTCGCGGCCCGCTCGGACAGCGCCTCCATCGTGCGCCACGTTCCGTCGACGGCGCTGTCGCACGCCTTCGGCGACGACGTCGGGGTGTAGCACGCGGCAAGGCTGACACCCTGCGGCGGCGGGGCGAGGTGCAGCATCCGCTCGCCCATGCCGTACGAGGCCGCCTCGCGCCGCTGCGCCGCGATGAGCGCGTCGGCCGACAGGTCGGTGCCGTCGGCCGCGCGACCGAGCGTGAAGGCATTCGACATCACCACGAGGTCAGGCTTGTCGGCGAGGATCGCGGCACGCACGGCCGCCTTCCGCTCCTGGCATCCCGCCATGACCTGCGGGTCGTCGTTCTCGACGAGGACGTCGGTGAAGCGGCATCCGTACATCCCCATCGCGGACACGCGGATGCCGCCGGCGCTGTCGTCGGCGATGCGCCGGAACGCAGGCGCGTAGGCCATCGCGGTCGAGTCGCCGACGAGCCAGATGTGCACGGGCGCGTCGCCGCTCCCCCATCCGCACGCGGTCGTCGCGCCCGGCGAGAAGCAATCGTGCGCGGGGTTCGCTCCTGACGACGCCGCCATCACCCGATCGAGCGACGGGTTGAGGTCGGGCCAGGCGTCGGCGGCTGCCGCGGCGGCGAGTTCGGCCTGCAGGTCGGCGGTCGGGTCGCCCGAGACCTGTGGGGCCGAGGCCACCGGGGCGAGTTCCGGCAACCCGAACTTCGGACCGTGACCGGATGCTGTGGCCCACAGCGCGCCCGCGAGGGCGACCACGACGAGGCCCGCCGTCGCGAGGAACATCTGCGCGGCGAACCGCTCGCGCCATGCGGCGGTCGCATCGCCGCGCGGAGCGGGGGCTGGAGCGGACTCAGGCGCGGGGGCGGGCGCAGTTGTCACCGCCGCGACCGGTGCCGCCAGCGCAGCCGGTTCGACGCGCGCGGGCGCGACGGTCGGGCGAGTGGAGCCGGGGAAGTAGCGCGTGCCCGGGGTCCAGCCCGCCGGACGCGTAGTCGTTGCGACGACGACGGGTACAGGAGCGGGCTCCGGCTCTGGTTCGGCAGCGCGCGCCTCGGGCCGCGGCATCCCGCCGAGGAACGGCGCGTAGCGAAGCGGCTGCTCCACTATCAGGTACGACGCGAGCCCCAGGACGAGTGATGCGCCGAGGACGATCCACAGCCGGAACTCGGATGCCGGGAGCAGCGTCTCGGCGAACACCACGACCGGGAAATGCCACAGGTAGAGCGAATACGACGCGTCGCCGAGGAACACGGCGACCGGGTTCGTGAGCGGGAAGAGGTGGCGCTGACGCGCATCTCCGGCGACCCCACCCGCGAGCACGAGCGCGGTCGCCGCGAGGGGACCGGCCGCCCAGGGTGCGGGAAAGCCTCCCGATGTCGGATCGATGAGCAGGAGCGACGCGACGATCCCGGCGGCACCGAGCCACTGCGCGACCGCCCCGATCACACGCGGGATGCGGCGAAGCACCGGCACGAGCGCAGCGACGAGGGCCCCGGCGCCGAGCTCCCACGCGCGGGTCAGCGTCGAGAAGTACGCGACCGTCGCCTGCGAATCGGACTGGACGAGCGCCCATCCGAACGACGCCGCGACGATCACCGCCGACGCCACGCCGACGACGACCGCGAGCCGACGCCGACCGACGAGCGCCAGCGCGATGAGGAGCAGCAGCGGCCACCCGAGGTAGAACTGCTCCTCGACGGACAGCGACCAGAAGTGCTGGACGGGCGAGACGGCGCCGGTGTCGGCGAAGTAGTCGGTGCCTTGCGCGGCGAAGTTCCAGTTCGAGGCGAAGGCGGCAGCCCAGGCGGCATCCCACAGCGTCTGCGTGCCGCGGATGCGGTTGAACATGAACCAACCGGCGACCGCGACCGCGATGAGCACGACGAGGGCGGCCGGCAGCAGGCGTCGCGCGCGACGCGCATAGAACCCGACGAGAGAGACGCGGCCGGTCTCTTTCGCCTCACGGAGCAGCATCCCGGTGATGAGAAAACCCGAGATGACGAAGAACACATCGACGCCGAGGACGCCGCCCGCGGGCCACCCCGCAGCGTGTGCGCCGATCACCGCGAGCACGGCAAGGGCGCGAAGGCCTTGGATGTCGCGGCGCGGAGAGGCGGGGGTGTAAATCGGAGAGTCCATGGAGGGAGCCGACGGAGAGTCTATGGGATCGGTCCCACCGCGTCAGTCGCGGTCGACGACAACCTCGTCCCCGACACGCACGGTGCCGCCGCCCTCCGCGGGCAGCAGCAGGATGCCGAGCGTCGGCTCGTCCTGACCGAACTCGGTCGTCAGCACCCGCAGCAGGCGGGCGTCGCGCTGACCGGTGTCGGGGTTCGCGGCGATGGCGGCGCACCGGCCGATCGGCCGCTGCACGTCGAAAGCCACCTCCCCGATGCGGACGCGCCCCGTCCAGTCGAGCTCCGCCCAGGGCGCGACACCCGCGACGACGATGTTCGACCGGAACCGCCGGTCGTCGACGGGCGCAGGCGTGACCGCGGCCACTGCGTCGATGGAGGCAGCGGCGTGCAGGGACACGTACCCTCTGGCACGGTCCTGGAATCGGGCTGAGCGACCGTCGCCGATGAGTCGCAACGGCAGGATTCCGTCTCGATGCAGAAGCCGCGCATCGGAAGTCTGCTCGAGGAAGGCGGTGATGGCCGCCTCGAGCTCACGCCGCCCCGGCTCATCGAGGGCTGCTTCGGCCAGCAGTCGGTCGCCCTCGCTCATGCGGACGAGCCCGGTCCCCGGGTCGAATGCGACGCGCACGCGGGCGATCGAGGGGAAGTCCATGAGCGCGAGGCCCCGGCTCTTCGGCCACGACTCGAGGCCGTCGGCATCCTCGGGCTCCGTCGCGTCCGCGAACCGGAACGCGAGGACGCGGTCCCCGGCGATCCGGCCGTCGTCTTGGACGACGAGCTCCGAGCGAGGCTCGGGAGTGAATCCCTTGATCGGGTAGCGGAAAAGATCCGAGACGGCGGCCATCGCTCTAGCCTGCACCACGGAGAGGGATGCCGCCGGTCAGACCTTCTTCTTGGCGGCGCTCCGCCGGACAAGACCGAACACGACCGTGCCGACGAAGAGCACGATGCCGATGAGGCCCAGCCAGAAGAGCCCCTCGAACGCGAAACCGACGATCGACAGCACCACCCAGATGACGAGCAAAATGATGAGAACTGTCCACATGAGCCTCACCGTACGCGGGATCGCGTGGAGAAGATACCGTCATGCCTGCCGGTAGTGACGGACCCGCTCGTCGCGCTCGATGAGGAACTCGTCGTCTTCGGGATAGAACACCGCCCGCTCGATGTCGTCACCCGCGAACGCCGCGATCACCGCGAGGTTCTCCCACCGCGACAGGGTCGTGATCTCCGTGCGGCCGTCGCCGAGATCGCGCGTCAGCAGCCAGGCTCCGAGGTTGCCGGGCGTCGCGCGGTAGGCGCTCATCCCGGTGCGCTCAACGTAGTCCGCGTAACGGTCGCGGTCCTCCGTGCGGACGACGCCGGTCCACATCCGGACTGTGGGCTGCCCGCTGGGGCTGTGATGCGTCACCCGCCCACCCTGTCAGAGGGGGGCGGGCGACGCGAGGGGCTCAGCTGCCGAGCTTCGACAGCTCCGCGAACTCCTCGTCGGTGAGCTCGATGGTCGCGCCCTGCAGGTTGTCCTCCAGGTGGGCGACGCTGGAGGTACCGGGGATCGGGAGCATGACCGGCGAGCGCTTCAGCAGCCACGCGAGAGCGATCTGCGCGGGCGTCGCGTTCTTGCGCTCGGCAATGTCGCTGAGGGGCGAGTCGGCGCCGGTGAGTCCGCCGGTCGCGAGCGGGAACCACGGGATGAACCCGATGCCCTGCTCCTCCGACCAATCGAGGAGCGCCTCGGCGTCACGGTGCTGCAGGTTGTAGAGGTTCTGCACCGTGACGATCTCCGCGATCTCCTGCGCGGCCTTGACCTCGTCGATCGAGACCTCGGAGAGGCCGATGTAGCGGATCTTGCCCTCATCCTGCAGCGCCTTCAGCTCGCCCACCTGGTCCGCGAGGGGGACCTTCGGGTCGATGCGGTGCAGCTGGAACAGGTCGATGCGCTCGAGCCCGAGGCGCCGGAGGCTCATCTCGGCACCCTGACGCAGGAACTCGGGGCGGCCGAGCGGCGGCCAGACGTTCGGGGCGGTGCGGGTCAATCCCGACTTGGTCGCGATGAGGACGTCATCGGCGTAGGGGTGCAGTGCCTCCTTGAGGAGCTCCTCGGCGACATACGGGCCGTAGGACTCGGCGGTGTCGAAGAAGTTGACGCCGAGCTCGACACTGCGACGGAGGACGCGGATCGCCTCATCGTGGTCCTTCGGCGGCCCCCAGACGCCGGGGCCGGTGAGCTGCATCGTGCCGTAGCCGAGGCGGTTGACCTCGAGGTCTCCGCCGATGCGGAACGTGCCGGACGACTGTGCAGGCTTCGTGTTGTTCGTCATGGGGAGTTGCAGCGCACGGGGGCGCCGGAACATTCCCGGCCGTCAGCTTTTCGCGCCGGTGAGGGCGAGCGCCCCGCCGAGGCCGATCATGAGGAAGCCCCCCGCCCCGGACAGCGTCGCCAGTCGTCGCGGCGAGCGACCGAACCAGGTGCGGGCGGTGCCGGCGGCGACGGCCCACGTGCTGTCGCAGACGAGGGCGATCGCCTGGAAGACGAGGCCGAGGATCAGCAGCTGCGCCCAGATCGGCCCGGCATCCCGGGCGACGAACTGCGGGAGAACGGCGACGAAGAACGCGATGGTCTTCGGGTTGGTCATCCCGACGATGAACCCCTGTCGCAGCAGGGTGGTGACGGATGCCGGGGCTCCCCCACCCCGGTCGGCCCGACGCGTCCGGTGCCGAATCGCCTGCACGCCCAGGTAGACGAGGTAGATCGCACCCACGACTTTGATCGCCGTGAAGGCGATGACCGAGGACGCGACGATCGCGCCGACGCCGAAGGCGACGAGGAGGAGCGCGGGGATGTTGCCGAGGGAGTTTCCGAGCACGCTGAGGACGCCCGCGCGGCGGCCGAGGGCGATGGATCGGCCGATGACGAAGAGCACACCGGGGCCCGGGATCACGATGATCACCATCGACGCCAACGCGAAGGCGACGAGGTTCTCGATCGGGATCATGAGGGAACGTTATCGCGCCCGGCATCCGCTCTGATCTGCGAGCATCGACGTATGCACTCCATCACGACGACTCAGCTGGCCGAGGCCGCCCCCGCGAACATCATCGACGTCCGCGAACCCGATGAATTCGCTGCCGGTCACGTGCCCGGTGCGCGCAATATCCCCCTCTCGACCGTGCCCGACCACGTCGACGAGCTGCGTGAACTCGAGGACCTGCACCTCATCTGCCAGGCCGGTGGCCGAAGCGCGCGGGCTGCCGCGTTCCTCGAGCACCACGGCCTCGAGACGACGAACGTCGACGGCGGCACCGGTGCGTGGATCGCGGAGGGTCGCGACGTCGAGAAGTGATGCGCTTCGCGACGGGACGCGTCAGCCGCGCTGCATGAGCCGTTCGGGTGTCGGGTAGAGCTCGAAGCCGAACTGCTCGTAGAGGCCGTGCGCGTCCTGTGTGACGAGGAGGATGCGCTTCAGGTTCAGCGGCTCGAGTGTGTCGACGACGCTGCCGGCGAGCGCCTTGCCCACTCCCCTGCCGCGCGCCGCAGGGTCGACGTAGACGTCGCAGAGCCAGGCGAAGGTCGCGTGATCGGTGACGACGCGCGCATAGCCGAGGGGCGTGCCGTCGTCGTCGAGCGCGCAGAAGTTCAGCGAACCCTGCGCTGCTCGCTCGACGACGTCGCGGCTGCGGCCGAGAGCCCAGTAGGCGCCTTCGGACAGCCAACGGTGGACGGTGTCGAGGTCGATCTCGGCGAGGTCCGTGGTGACCCTCATGAGCGAGCTCCGACGGCAGGCCATTCCGCCGAGGCGGTCGGCCATTTTGAGGCACGGAGCTCGGCGAGCGCATCGCGCTGGCTCTGCACGGCCTGCAGCGAGTCAGTACGGAACGCCGTGGCGATGAGGACCTCGCGCCAGTACTCCTCCCAGCTGCGGTAGGTGGCAAAGGCCTTCTCGGCGAGAGGCTCGAGGAGCGCCCACGTCTCGTCGGCGGTGAGGTATCCCGCGACATAGGCGTAGCGGATACCACCGATGCCGCGCTCGATGTCGGCGGCGAGGAGCAGGCGCGCCGGCCGCTCCTCGGTGCCGCGCGCGAGGTCCTGAATGTCGAAGACGGCCAGGTCGGTGAGACCGGCGACCCGGGTGATCATGTGCTCGCCGCCGTCGCTGTGGACGACCTCGGCGAACCGCTGGGAGTTGATCCCGAGCGCGAGAGTGTCGGCGACGAGGAGCTCGGCGTCGGCTTTGGTGACGATCTTGAACTGCTCGTCGAGGGCGCCGCGCAGCTGCTTGAGGGGGACGACGGGCAGCGCGAACCAGGGCGAACCCTGTTCGCCGTCGCGGTGCTTCGAGCGGAGCTCCTGAGGCAGCTCGGCGAACGTCGGCGTGAATCCGAGCGACGCGTTCCAGCCGCGCGTTGCGAAGTCGCTGGCGGAGTCGAGTGCGAGGATCTGCTGCTGCCGCGCGGTGATCGGCTGCCGAGCGGATGCCGCGATGTAGGCGAGCTGGGCACGGCGGGGAGCACCGGCATCCCGGATCGCAAGGACGAACGACGCGATTGCGAGCCCGATGGACATCCCGACGAGGAAGGCAAAGAAGCTGAGCACGATGTCGTCGACGTCCTGGAGCCGCGACCATACGAACGCGGCGATGCCGAGGGGCGCGCCGGCCAGGGTGACGCGGATCGCGCGGCGGCGCATCTCGGCGGGATCGGACTTGCGTTTCGCGTCGAGCACCCGGGCGTAGCGCAATCGGGACCGAACGGGGTACTCGGCGTCACCGGGATGGTTCTGGAGGGCATTCACGGCAGGGGCCACCGGACCATCCTGGCACCGGTCAGACGCGTCGAGCGTCACCGCTGTCGGCGACGACCTCGGCTGCCGCGCCTCGCTCGCGGTAGCGTGATTCCGGGCACATGCCCACTTCGCCACCGGCACGGGGGAACGATGTCCGAGACACCACTGGGCCGACCGGCCGCGTCCGCCCAGCGCAAGAACGGCCTCGCGATCGCGACCCTGATCGTCGGGATCGCCGCCTTCCTCACCGGGATCGTCCCCGGGGTGGGTCTCGTGCTCGGACTGACGGCGTTCGCGCTCGGCGTCTACGCGCTCACGCGGGGGCAGTCCAAGCCGATGGCGCTCGTGGGCGGTTCGCTCGGCGCGATCGCCGCCGTCACGGGGCTGATCTCGACGAGCGCGACGATGATGCTGATCCTCAACGGCAACCTCTGAGGCTCTTCTCGCCGCGGCATCCGTACCGCCACGGTGACCGCCTGCACACGATCGCGACGCTGGTGTTCGAGAAGCTGGTCTGAGCCGGGGCGCCAGATGGGGTGTTCTCCCCATCGCGGCGACTCGCGCGCGTCCCTACGCTGGCAGAGTTCGGTAATCCGGATCGATGCCGCGCAGCGTGACCGGGGGATGGTTCACGCTGCACGAGTCGATCGTCCACTGGGGGACAACGGCCGTGGCCGTCCCGACGTTCGTTGAGAACGGAGGGATGCCGCGCGGCGTGTCCCTGGGGAGGGTCACGCCGCGCGGGCCTGACGTCCGGCGCATCCGACCCCCATCCGACACACAACTCGGGCAGGATGTCTCGCGTGACATCTGATCCACCGGGCTCGGAGCGACTCGCGCTTGCCGGCTTTCTTCGCGCGCGACGCGCCGCGTTGGCTCCGGAGCCCGCTGCTCCCACCCCGACGGGGTCGTGACGGTCATCCCCGACGCGATCGCCGATCTCGGCTGAACCGCCCCACCCACACAAAGGAGACACGTCCATGCCTTTCATCACCACCGACGACGGCGCCGAGATCTACTTCAAGGACTGGGGCGACAAGGACGCTCAGCCGATCGTGTTCCACCACGGGTGGCCGCTGTCGTCCGACGACTGGGACGCGCAGATGCTGTACTTCCTCGGCAAGGGTTTCCGCGTCATCGCGAGCGACCGCCGTGGTCACGGCCGGTCGTCGCAGATCGGCACCGGCCACGACATGGACCACTACGCCAGCGACGTGAGCGCCGTCGTCGAGCACCTCGATCTGCGCAATGCGGTGCACATCGGCCACTCGACCGGTGGCGGTCAGGTCGCGCGGTACGTCGCGAAGTTCGGTGAGCCGCAGGGCCGCGTCGCGAAGGCCGTGCTGGTCGCGGCGGTGCCGCCGCTCATGGTGCAGACCGACTGGAACACTGAGGGGACGCCGATCTCGGTGTTCGACGGATTCCGTGAGGCGCTCGCGGCGAACCGTGCCGAGTTCTTCGAGGCCGTGGCATCCGGTCCGTTCTACGGCTTCAACCGCGAGGGCGTCACGCCGTCGCAGCCGGTGATCGACAACTGGTGGCGGCAGGGCATGACGGGCAGCGCGCTCGCGCACTACGAGGGCATCAAGGCGTTCAGCGAGACGGATCAGCGCGAGGATCTGGCGGCGATCACGGTGCCGGTGTTCGTGATCCAGGGCGATGACGACCAGGTGGTGCCGTACAAGGCGGCGGCGCTGCAGCAGGCCGAGATGCTGCAGAACTCGACGCTGAAGATCTACGAGGGCTACCCGCACGGCATGCTGACGACGCACGCCGATGTGCTGAACCCCGACATCCTCGAGTTCATCCAGAGCTGACGGATGCCGCGCGGCGTGGCTCCAGGGTGGGTCACGCCGCGCTCGCCGACGGCTCAGGTGCCGCTGTGGATCAGCCTGACCTCGACGCCGCCGTTGCCACGGATGGCGGGGTTCGCGGCGGCGATCGCGAGGGCCGCGTCCTCGTCGTCCGCTTCGATCACATAGACACCGGCGACGACCTGCGCGGCGTCGACGAACGGTCCGTTGCGGACGCCGTCGACCCGGATGGATCGAGCGAGCGAGCGCGGCGTGAACGCGTAGGCGGCACGCAGCGCTCCCGACTGTGCGAGCTCGTCACCGTGCGCGTTGGGCTCGGCGAGCTGCTCATCGGACGCGTCGAGAGCGTGCGCGGAATCGTCGGTGTAGATCAGAACGGCGTACTGCGGCATGGCGGCATCCTTTCCGTGGCGGTGTTCAGCCGAGCGCGACCATCTCAGCGCTGCGGTCCCACAGCTCGCGCGCGAGCTGCTCGTCGGTGGCGAGCTTGTGCGTCTTCGTGACGCGATCGTTCTCGTAGTACGCGCCGGGCAGCCAGTCGGTGCCGGGGGTGCCGTCGGCGAGGAACACGAGGCGTTTGCCGCCCTCGTCGGTCGTCGTCAGCAGGCGCTTCGCGAGGGGGTTGTGGTACATGAACCGGAACGGTCCGGTCAGGTTTCCCGCGAACCCGGTCGCGACGACGCCGGGGTGGAACGCTCCGGCGGAGATGCCCTCGCTCCCCCAGCGGCGCTGCAGTTCGCGGGTGAAGAGGATGTTGGCGAGCTTCGCGTTGCCGTAGGCGACCCGCCCGGAGTAGCGGCGGGCGCCGTTGAGGTCGTTGATGTCGAAGCGCGAGAAGATTCGCGCGGCGGCACTCGCGGTCTGGACGATGGATGCCTCGCTCTCGACCAGCCGGTCGTGCAGCAGGTTCGTGAGCAGGAACGGGCCGAGGTGGTTCACCTGGAACGTCTGCTCGAACCCGTCGGTCGTGAGTTTGCGCGGCCCGAAGATCCCGCCGGCGTTGTTCGCGAGCAGGTCGATGCGCGGGTACGCGGCGAGAAGCTCGTCCGCCAGACGGCGCACCTGCGCCAGGTCGGAGAAGTCGGCGAGGTGGTACGGCATGTTGAGGCCCTCGGCGACAGCGCGGGTCTTTTCGGGCGATCGGCCGACGAGGACGACCCGGTGGCCGCGGGCGACGAGTTGACGGGATGCCGCGGCTCCGATCCCGTCGCTGGCGCCGGTGATGACGATGGTTCGCATGAGGTGAGTGTCACACCCTTCGCTGTGTCCGTGTCGGCTCTTGACGATGTCGTCGCGGTGTGGCCGGGGTGGTGGATGGTCGATGCGGTCGCGGGCTGAGGCGTCGCAGGGCTCGGGAGGTCGCGTTCAGAACGTGGGCTTCAGAACGTGGGGTTCAGAACGTGGGGTTCAGAACGTCGCGTTCAGAACGTGGGGTTCAGAACGTGGGTTCCGACGCCCGGATCAGAACGGCGCCGGGTCTCCGGCGGGCCAGGTCCGCTCGGCAGGGGTGAATGCGACGGCCGGTGTCGGTGCGTCTTCGCGATACGTCCTGCCGAGGGGTGAGGTCCATTCGAGGACACCACCCTTCAGTTGTCGGACTCTCCAGGCGGTGAACTGCTTCATCGAATGATGCCTCTGGCACAGGTGCGCCAGGTTGCCGACCTGGGTGGCGCCGCCGAGGGCGTGATCGTGGGTGTGGTCGACTTCGCACTGGATGGCGGCGAGGCGGCATCCGGGGAATCGGCAGTGCTGATCGCGTGCCTGCAGGTGTCGTCGCAGGGGGTTCGGTACGCGGTAGGTGTCGACGGCGAGCACGGTGTCGGTGATCGGGTCGGTGACGAGGCGTTCCCACGAGGGGGTGTCACCGGCAAGCCGACGGGCGGTGGCCGCGTCGATCGGCGTGCGTCCGATGAGGTCGCACGGTACGTCGGTGCCGGCGAGGGCGAACGCGGGGACCACGACCTGCACGTGCGCGCGGATCGCGCCGAGGGGGCCGGCGGTCGTGTCGCGCGTGTCGTCGAGCGCGGGCTTACCGGCGAGCAGCAGGTCGGCGAAGACGTCGGCGCGCACCTGGTCGGCGGTACGGCCGTCGGTGTCGACGACCTCGTTTGAGCGCTCGCTCCGCGTGTCGATGATCGCGCGCGCTTGGCGGGTGAGCCGATCGTGGATGCCCTCGGCGATGACGGTCGGCAGCGTCGCGACGACGTCGCTCATGCCGTCGCGGCCGGGGATGAGGCGCACGGCGCGGTGGGCGGCGGCATCCTGATGGCGTTCGGTGAACGACCGCGGGTGCATCTGCAACGCGAGGATCTCGATCTCGGCCCGCACCCGGTTGGGGGTGTCGCGTCGGCACCGCTGGATCGCGACGGCCTCGAAGGCGAGCCGGACGTCGGCGGGGAGGTCAGCTCCGGCATCCACGATCACGTCGACGTGGCCGCGGGTGATCATCCCCGCCTCCCACGCCTTGAGCGAGGCCGCGTAGTCCTCGACGATCGTGCGCGCCTGGGTGATGCGTCGTTGCACGGTGCGGTCGGTGAGGCGGAGCACTCCGCCGAGTTCGGCCGCGATCGCGCGGAGCGCCATGTCGTGCGCCTGCACGCGCGCCGAGGACTCGGCGGCCTGCTGCTCGGCGAGCGCACCCGCGCGGGCGAGGACCTGGAGCTGGACGATCTGCGCCCGGGTGATGAGCTTCTCGACCATGGCGGTCTCGTGCACAATGTCGGCGAGGGGCGCGAAGCGTTCCCGGGTGCCGATGGTGCCGAGCGAGGTCATGCTTCCATTGTGGTGGGGGCCTCCGACATCGCTTCTGCGCCCACGAAGCCGGTCAGTCGGCGCTCTCCCGGGGCGGATTGAACATGAACTCGAGCCGCACGCCGTTGTCGTCTTCGACGAACGAGGCGTAGTAGCGGTCACTGAACCGCGGGTACGGTTTCGGGTCGCGGACTGCAGTCCACCCCGCCTCGATCGCGGCGTCGTGGAGGCGATCCACGTCTTCCCGGGAGTCCACGGCGAAGGCCAGGTGCTGCCACCCGACGCGTCCGGTGCGATGCGGGGGGCTCTCCTCGTCGCGGGCCGGGTAGAGGATGAGCTCCTCTTCGCCGCGGTACCACGAGACCGAGCCGTCGGCATCCTGTCGCGTGCATCCGAGCATCGTCATGACGGGGTCGAACTGCGCGGTCGAGGTCGCCAGGTCGCGGACGCTGATGCCGATGTGGTCGAAGAGGGCCATGACCCCATCCTGCGGGGCTCGATCGCCCGCGCGCTAGCCCTCCAGCCGCCGCAACCGCAGCCGCGCCATGTCCTGCGCGCGCGGCCCGGACCCCAGCGCACGCCCGGTCACGCGCAGGATGAGGCGGGTCGCCGTCTTCACCGGCAGCCACGAACGCCGGAGGCCCAGCATCCGTCGGATCCGCGGAGGGAAGGTCGCGACCGCCGCGGCGAACAGCACGCGGTAGGCGAGACCCATCATCCCGGTGAACGGGGGCTTCTTGAGGAACCGGACGACGTCGTCGACGCGCTCGTCGCGGCGCAGCTCACCCCGGTCGAGGAAGCCGTCGATCTCGGCGCGCAGGGCGGCCTCGGTCAGCGGCGGGTCGGTGACGCGCATGAGGCGTCCGGCGGTGGCCCAGTCGGCGACGTAGGCGTCGGCGCCGCCGGGGATAGCGCGGCCGTACGCCTCGTGGCTCCGCAGGAACGCGTCGGTGAAGGCGAGGTGCACCCAGCGCACGAGGTCGGTCTGCTCGGCGGTGTAGGTGCGGGCGGAACCGTCACCGGCGACGTACTCGCCCTGCACGCGGCGGTGGAAGCGGCCGACGCGGGCGGTCTCGGCATCCGCTTGCGTCGTCGACCCATAGGTGAGCGTGATGACCCAGCGGACGGTGCCGGTGAGACGCCCGATCGGATCGTCGCGGTAGCGCGACCAGTCGTGCACGCCGGCGAGAGCGCCCGGGTGGAGAGCCTGCAGGAGCAGGGCACGGATGCCGGCGACCAGGGTGCCCATGCCGGCGTGAACCGTCCACGCGGGGCCGTTCTCGAGGAAGTATCCGGCGTCGTCGCCGTCGGCGAGCGCGCGGACGTACGGTGCCATGCCGGTCGGGTCACCGGCGAGCGCGGTGAGCAGGCGGGCGCGGAGCCGGGTCACGTACGGAGGGGTAGCGGGTGGTGCGGGGGTCACGGTTTAAGCGTGCCACCGTCACAGTGACGCGGGGGCGGATCGGTGGCCGTCTTCCTCCGCAGATGACGGATGCCGGTGGCCGCCGCGGCGACGACCGGCATCCGTCATCTGGGTCGGGTCACGACGCGGCGTCGCGGACCTTCGCGGTGTCGACGAACTGTTCGAAGCGGACGATGAGTCCGCCGCGGACGATGAAGTGATGAGCGACGCGGACGGCGAGCGGCTTGCCGGTCGCGCGGTTCGTGGCGGTGTATCGCGCGAGCACCACGACGTTCTCACCGTCGACGACGTACGTGTCGTCGTGGGCGGCCCAGCCCTCCCAGTCCTGACCCAGGCGTTCCATCACATTCGAGGTGACGACGGTCGGCGTGCGGTACGTTCCGGCGAGGGGGAACCCTGCCATCTCTGTCCACTCGACGTCGGGGGCGAGGGTCGCGCGGAGCGCCTCGAGGTCGCCGGCGGCGGACGCGAGGTATTGGCGGCGGACGACGTCGCGCGGTGAGTCGGAGTGGTTCTGTTCGTTCAGCCCCATGTCATTTCTCCCTTGGCAACCTTCGGACCGATCTGAGCGGCGATGAGCATTCCCGACGAAGGGTAGCGCCCGACGAGCGCTTCGGTCACAGCGGCGGCATCGGCGGATGCGGCGACGATCTCTTCGAACGCCTGCAGGTAGGTGCGGGTGTACTCGATCGCGCTGACGTCGGCCGCGGTGCCGGGCAGACGGTGGCCGGCGACGACGAGCTCGGGGGCGAGCGCCTGCATCCCGTCGAGGAGGGCGATCCAGGCAGCGCGCTGCTCGGGGGTGGAGGTGTCGGCAGTCCAGACGTGCTCCTGCTGGAAGAGCAGGACGCCGCCGAGGATGGCGCGGTGGGTCTCGTTCCAGAGGTACTGGCGGTCGGGGAGGATCTCGGAGCCGCCACGCAATTCGAGGCGCTCCTCTTCGACGACGATCGCGTCGTCGGTGAAGGGGGTCATCTCGACGAGGCGGGTGGGAAGGTTCGCGCCCAGGGCGCTCCACGCCTTCAGCTTGCCCTCGAAGGATTTCTGGATCTGGTCGATGACGATCGGAGTGGCGAGGATGCGCGCACCCGGGAAGGTGTCGGCGATGACCTCGAGGCCGAAGTAGAAGTCGGGGTCGGCGTGGCTGACGAAGACGGTGGTGAGGGTCTTGCCCGAGTCGAGGACGGCTGCGACGAGGCGGTGTCCGTCGGCGCGGGTGAAGCCGGCGTCCACGAGGACAGCCTCGGTGTCGCCCGTCACGAGGGTGGCGGCCTTATTCTTCGACCCGACGGGGAAGTCGAGGTCGAGAACGGTGAAGTCCAGAGCCATGAGAGTTTCCTTCCTACAGACGTTCAGACCTTCTGAGCGCCTGCCGCGATGGCGGCATGCTCGATGTAACTAAGCTGACTCGTCAGCTATTCCGGGGTGCCGGGACTTTCTTCGCGAGCAGGGTTCGGGCGGGTGCGTAGGGTGAGTTCCATGGCTGATCCCTCCCCCTTCGCGACGCCCGTGGACGCGGCGTACGACTCCCGGATTCTGCTGTTCGGACGGCTCATGGGCGCCGCGAACGGCTTGGAGTATCTGCTCGCGCGGGACTTGGAGGAGAGCACCGGTCTGACGCATCCGATCTTCGAACTGCTGCTGATCGTCGCCCGTCGTGGCGACGAGGGTGTCTCGGTGAAGGACATCGCGCAGGCGAAGGTGGTGACCTCAGGCGGCGCGACACGGCTCGTAAGTCGGGGCGTGGCGCAGGGACTCGTGACGCTGCGTCCCTCGGAGGCGGACGGGCGGGTGAAGCTCGTGCGGTTGAGCGAGCATGGGTCGGAAAAGCTGCTGGAGGCGTCAGCGATTCACGCGCGGAACATCGAGAGGTATCTGATCGCGGCCCTGCCGAGCGGAAGCGAGCCATCGTTCGCGGCGAGTGTGCGGGCGCTGAGCAAGAGCGCATCGTCTGCGTTGCCGGCGATGCCGTAGCGGTGCGGCTGTGATCGGCTAACTAAGAAGCGGGACATGCCCCGGGCGGGTCGCCGGGCTCAAGGAACGATCAGGGACGCTTTCGCCCTGCTGAATCGAGTCGCGTTCGTGCGCGATTCACGACGGGCGGAAACCGTCACCGGCGACGTACTCCCCCTGCACGCGCCGGTGGAAACGGCCGACGCGGGCCGTCTCGGCATCCGCTTGCGTCGTCGACCCGTAGGTGAGCGTGATGACCCAGCGGACGGTGCCGGTGAGGCGCCCGATCGGATCGTCGCGGTAGCGCGACCAGTCGTGCACGCCGGCGAGGGCGCCCGGGTGCAGAGCCTGAAGAAGAAGGGCGCGGATGCCGGCGACCAGAGTGCCCATGCCGGCGTGAACCGTCCACGCGGGGCCGTTCTCGACGAAGTATCCGGCGTCGTCGCCGTCCGCGAGCGCGCGGACGTAGGGCGCCATCCCGGTCGGGTCACCGGCGAGCGCGGTGAGCAGACGGGCGCGAAGCCGCGTCACGTACGGAGGGGTAGCGGGTGGTGCGGGGGTCACGGTTCCAGCGTGCCACCGTCACGGTGACGCGGGGCCGGATCATGGGGTCAGCACCCGTTCAACAGCGATCCGGACGTTACCCAACTCAGTTCAACCGAAACGTCAGTACCCGGGAGGGACTCGAAAACGATTTGAGCATTCTGTGTACAGACACGAAACGACAGATACCACGGAATTACGCGGGTTCTGAATACCGCGGCGACATCCAACAACGTCCGAAAACAGCCAGTTGGAAATAAGATGCGGCCAAAAAGCGGGCAAGAATTCCGGGCCATGAGTGCGTCTGCGGGCACCTACAGAAGTTAATGCGGCCACGGATAAATTGGACCCGCGAGAATCTTGTCTATTCTGAGCATTTTGCTCACTATGCGGCGATTCTTCCGGCGAGCGCCCAAATGATGCTTGATGGTCCAGTTTGCCTTCATCGTCCGAGCGGAGACCGGTCCGGAGAACTGGAGCCGGATTGTGGGCGCGTCAGAGCGTCCTCATCTGCGCGCATCCGGTTGTACGTCTCTCGCGGGCTCAAGTCATCAGCGAGGCCGGCTTCGCGGGCGCGCGCCATCATGCGCGTGGCCGTGCTCACGCTCACACCAAGTTGCTCCGACACGAGCTTGAGCGGCGCCAGGTTCACGGTCGTCGCGATCCGGTAAAGCGTCACCGCCTCGCGCACCGCCTCCTCATAGTTGCGATCGGTACGCGACTTCACGCCCTCAAGGTACTCGCTCAAGCGCTGGGGCTCCCCGCCTTCGCGCGTCACGGTAACCACACGCATCGAAGAGACCGCGACGAGGTACTGCACGCGCACGTCGCGGAGCGCGGCAGCCGTTACTTCGTCGCCCTCCCCCACGCGATCGAGACTCACGGATACGGCCGCAGTGCGCCGTAGCTGCTCATCGAACACCACGCAAAGGCGGATGGCGCCCGCGACGTTCGGCTCGCCGGTCGCGACCGCATCCCACGCCTTAGGGATACTCACGCCGTCGCCGACATCGATCCGCCCACTGTCGGTCACGTTGACTTGAACACCACTCATGCAATGAGCCTGGCACGATTTCGAATCCGTGAGCAATACATGTCGCGGATTGCTCACAACAGGAGTACGGTGTGGGCAAGTGGTGACATGCATTGCTCAACGAGGAGAAGGACATGAACAATTCAAGCAACTCGCTTGCTCTAACGATGAAGGACGCGGCCAAGCTGGTCGGCGTCGACTGCCGCACGATCAAGCTCGGCATCGAGAACGGAACCATCCCCACCATCCAGCTCGGCCCGCGCCGAATGATCCCCGCATTCCCCTGCTCCGGGCGTTCGGGATCAACGCCTGACGGATCGTCGGAGTGAGTGGACGAAGCGCGTATGGCGGCGGCGCAAGATCGGGATATTCGCGCGGACGGCGCTTTGTAAGCAAGGAGTCTCGGCGAATCGGAGGAGGCGTACGCGCAGCGTCGTCGGATCGGCTTTCCACCTCGGTCGTGACGTCGCATCCGCTACTGCGGCGTCGCTGGCGAATCCCGATCCACATGAGAGGAAGCGCGGCTAGGTGCTCTGCCTGATCGCCAGGTCTGAGACAGTTCGCTGATACACCAGATCACCCAATTGCGGAAGCCATACTTCGGTGGCCGCGAGGAGCTCCCGGGCGATCATCAATGGGCTTGAAAAGAGGTTCGTCATCGATTTCATCGAGGAGTGCGCACCGAGCTGCACTGCGGCACTCCGATGCCGGACGCCCTTGGCCATCAGTTCCCGCGCCGCGGCGGTCGGAACGCCAAACCGCAAAAAGTCAGGGAAGGCGGCGACGGCGGGCGCTAGCGCGACGCCCTGCGAATTCAGGTGCTGCTCGAGGATCGCGACGGCTTGTTCTATGAGTGTCACCAGGTCGAACAAGACGAGCTTGGCGTGAATTCGAAGCAAAGCGTCGATGCCAACCCCCGCCTGCGACGCGAGCTCGGTGAACGGCTTGCCCTGCAACCAGGCGAGTATCAGCGCCGACAGCGATGCGGCGAGGTCGGTCACCTCCGTCCGCCGGTACGCGGTCTCTGATTCCCCGATGAAACCTGGCTGCGCGAGCGCCCACCCGACGAAAAGCCGGATTAGGTCAGGGTCTAGGGGCGACTCGACGGTTTCCCATTCCTCAAACCGAGGGAGGAGATCATCGATCACTGCGTCGACTAAACGGGGACGCGCCGACGTTCCCTGGGCAAGCGCAAGCCGCCCAGACGAGCGCATCTCTATAAGGCGTTCCGCGCGTAGCTGGAACACGCTGAACAGCAACTGCCGCTCCTGCTCTGTGGCTCGTGCCGCAGCGAACGTCTCAGCAGCGAGCGCTTCCGCGATGCCCGCGAACCGTTCCGCGCCAAGCTCATCTCGAATCAACTCGACCAGCGCAGCGTCAACCCCGTCCACGAGCGAGAACAACACCGGACTGGCCTCGAGCACTCCGTTAGTGAGTTGCAACTGTTGGCGAGCAAGCGCGCCCTCCAACGCCCTGACGAGGGTGATGAGCGCTCCCGCAACAGACTCGCCAGGCTGACCCTCCGCAACAGGACTGACCAGGGCCCAGTCCTCGGGATTCGCGCAGACCACTAGCCCGCGAGTAGAGCTCCCCGCCCGTCCTGCTCGACCAACGAGATTCTTGATATCTCGGGCCAGCATCGCCTCGGGTGCACTCCCATCGGAGCTGCGCTTCACGGAGTAGAGCACCATCGTCCGCAGCGGCAGGTTCACTCCTTCGGCCAACGTGCTAGTGCACAACACCATCGATACTCGCCGCTCCGACACTAGCTCCTCGAGAACCTCCCGCGTCTCTTGCGGCACGTCACCGTGATGAACGATCGCGCCCGCCATAAGCGCCCGCGTCCCTACCCAGTCCTCGCCATACTCCCGAACCAGGTACGCCACCACCGACTCGATCACCGAGCCGTCCGTCATGTAGGCCAGCGGTCTTGGGAGATCGAGGCCGGCAGAGATCTGCTTTAGGAGTTCGTTGGCAAGTCCGATCACACCTCGATTTCCGCCCTTCTCGGTCGCAAATACCGCGACCGGGCCAAGCGCCAGTGCTTTTCGTGCAGCGGCCACAGCCTGAGTCTTCGTGGACCCGAAGTCGTAGGTGTTCAGCCGACCTGTAGCTGAGTTCGTGAACTGGAAATCCTCCAGAGCCAGGAATTCGGGCAAGGTGTGAGAAGGCACGGATGTGGACGGCTCGTGGAGCTCCAGCCCGATCTTGCGTTGTCGGCCCGCCCCCGAAGGTCGGAGCACCGCGAACTCCGCAATTGCTGGCCTGTAGTCGCTTCGCACCACGGTGGCATCTGAGCCACCCAGCCAAGTGTTGATCTCTTCTACATTGGGAACAATCGCCGACACGAACACAATCCGCGGGCTCGGGTCTCGCGCCTTCAGCCGTGCGAGCAGTAGCTCCAACCCCACTCCCCGGGAGTCGCTGTCGAGGAGGTGCCCCTCATCGCAAACGACCAACGAGATCTCCGTTAGGAGTTCCGGGTTGGCGCCAGCGAGCCCGGTCAGGGCCTCCGGCGTGGCGATGAGAACGCGGACATCTTCGAGATCGTCGCTCTCCTCGATCCCGGGAACCGTCCCCCCGTACACCGTCCGTGATCGCAATCCCATTGCCGTCAGTTGCCGACCGACGCTTCCGCGCAGCTCGCGCGCCAACGCCCGGTATGGCACCAGCAGGACTGCCTTGCTCCCGGGTGATCGACTCAAGTGGTCGAAGATGAGCGTTTCAGTCAGCGCAGTCTTCCCGGCTCCCGTCGGCATCTGCAGCGAGTACGACTCAGCACTACTGAGCAGGCCCGCTTCGATGGCCTCCATCTGCGACGGAAAGAAGTCCCAAACCGGCTGCCTGCGGTCCAGAAACGACTCCACAAGAGGATCCCACCGGCGCGCCGCCCCATCGGGCAGAACGGCACGAAGGTTAGTCCGCTGGAAACGCTCGATCATTGCCGCGTAGAGGCGGTGCGCCACCCACTCGTCAGGGCCAACATCAATTGCTCGATCCGCTTCTTCCCGCGCGGCGGCGACCATCTCATCGACGGCGCGCATGTTCCCTATCCGGACCGCGGCAACCAGCTGCTGGGTCGAGCTCGAGGCAGGATTCACAGGCCGACTGAGGAGCTCGTACGCCGCCTCTTGGGCCTGCACCTCCCAGAACTGCGGGTCGGCTAGCCGCATAGTCATTACCGCCGATGCAGGATATCCGCCCTGGAAGAACGCGACCGCCGCGAAGAACAAGGCGTCCGAACGAGCACCGTCCCGAAGATCCCGGCTCGCCGTCTCAAGCGCACGACCAAGGGATGCCCAGTCCAGCGGGTCCCCGCCGCCCGCCCGGACCCTGTCGAAGAGCTCACCAACGAGTGAGTAGTACAAGTCCGTCGTGCGGTCATGGAGGTAAGCGAGCTGCCCGAGGTGCCCCGTCAACCGAAAGTCCTCGATCGTCTGCTGCGTTTCCGCGTCCGCAATCCATCGACCCAGGTTCTCTCTCATACGTCGCCTTCGAAGTCATCCGCGGTCAGCATCGCAGCGCCAAAAACCCGCTCGTAGTTGTCTTTCAGATTTGGAACCGAGATCACGATTAGCGCTCGCTCCTCGGCCGGGGGTGCCACCACATCCACTAACTCGTCGGCGACCAGACTCGCGCAGATAACGGCCACCGCGCGGAACTCACGCGTCGCCTCCGGGTGGTCAACGGGGTGGATGAACCTGTCCAACTGCTCGATCGAAATGGTCGACAGTCCGGTATCGAGTGCTCGCTCCTTCAACCAATTCAATGTCTTCACGAAACGTCGCGAGCTATCCTTCTCCGAGTCCGCGATCGCGCTCTGGATAGGCGTCGACGCGCCGTTGGTGGACTTTGTCTTGACTTCAGCACAGATAATCCGATCGCTCGTCGACGAGGCCGGCCAGTTGGGGAGAATCATCTGCACCACATCCGAGCCAGGAGCAGGCTTCGTCCGATCCTGCTTCAGCCTCCACTTCTTCGGATCCAGAACACCCGCCGGATGCTCCCGCGAAGCATGGAAAAGCGCCGTCAGGATCTCACCGAAGTCCCCAGCCATCGTCGATCCGCGATCCGGAAATTTCGAGCCGACGATCTCGTGAGCAGCAGTCGACGTCTCCTGAACTCGCGCCTTCAGCGCCGCGTCTGAGATATAGCAGCGCCTGACTGGAACGCCTAGACGCTCCGCGAACGCGGCCGCCTGGTCGGAATCGATCTCGATCACCGTGAACGGCGAGGTTTGCGCCGTTGAAAAGACCTCCCCAAAGTCCCCGAAGTCGACCTCTAGCTCCTGCATCACACGCCCCTATTAAACATCCGGAATGCTCGAGCGCCGACTTCTGCTGAAGTCGCTCCAGAGCAAGCTGCCCCACCATTACATTGGAACCGAACCGTCTAGCCGTTTCACCCGGCCGGATTGTCTCGAGTATTCCCTGACATCATCCCGGACAAGCGCGACGTGACGTCGCATTTGCGGCCGACAATCCTGCACCACGCCAGGAACGAAACGTTCGGACCGCTCGCTCGACATGGGAGGTGTGGCGCCGGACGCTGGAAACACGGGAGCGCCAAGCACCCACCGGCGTTTTGAGTACCGCTCGACTGTGACGGTCCCTGACATCGCGGATGCTCTTCAGATGTCTCCGCGCCATGTTCGGCGCCTTGCGGGCATCGACACGGACCGCCCGCGGTTGACCCTCGTTAGAGACCCATGAGGTGACCCACGATTTGCCGCTCGTCGAGGTACACGCGCTATGCCGGATCACCACTCAGCACTCGATCAGTCGGCTCCTGTTCCGCTCCTATTGGGGTTGCCGCGGTTGGCGGCGTGATGCAAGACGGCGTAGGCCGCCTCAAAATCCTCTAGCGTGCGTTTGTACGTCGCGATCGGGATCTTGAGCGTTTGTGACATGGCAGCACGTGCATCTGCGGGAATGCGTGAGTCAGTCCCCAAGAACGGGTCCGGATCGCCGAGGCCGAGCACCTCGCTGTAATACCTCTCGCGCGATTCTCGCAAGGTACGGGTCGGGCGGCCTTGGCAGTGCATAGCGAGTTGAATCATTACTCCCTCGCGCAGCGCATTCGTCGCCTGCTCGAGTGCTGGCGCATCGCTCACGATCTCACTAAGGGCTTTGATTTCGATGTTGCTGGGGAGTGCGGTTCGCAGGGAAACCAGGTCGAGATCGCCGGCTGCCGATTGGAGGCCTTCGGTTTGCATCTTCCAGAAGTCGAGTTCTGGGATACCACGAACCCAAGGATCGGCAGCAGCAAGTAGCACCGATTTACGAGCGTGGGTCCAGACGCCCCGCGCAATTACTCGAGCTGAACGCTTCTCAGCGCTGCGCTGCAGTTGCCAAACGATGACACCCACGACGAGACCCACAACTGCGGTGTTAATGAGGTCAGGTATGAACTGACTCCAGTCAGCCGGCCACCACGCCAGATGAGCCCAAGTGTCGGTCTCGGCTTCATCTCTGAGCTCTCGCGGATTAGTCACGTCGCGAGCGTAATACTTGCGGCGGCGCGAGATGCGAGCGATCGCGCTCCAGCGCACTCTTGTGGCGGCGTTGGTAGCCGAAGTCTACGAGGGGCCCGCTAGGCGAACCTCGCCGGTCCCCCTGATCCAAGAATGACGATCTGGATTTCTGGCAGGACAGTATCGACCCACCCCAAAACCCCGCAAGCTGGAGGTGGTTGCAGCAGCTGGCCACGGACGACAGCCGCAACGACACCAGGCGCAGGCCGGTCGTGCACGGGTCTACACCAGGAGACTACGCGGGCGTGGCCGCGAATCTACCGACCGCGCGTGTATGGCCACCGGTAACGGATGGACGCCGAACGAGCGCCACTCGGCCGCCACTATCGCCCGAGTCCACGCGCCGCACGCGGCGCCGCGACCACTTGGTCTATAGCTATCTCCGACTGCCGGTCCCGTGCGGCTCGCCCCATCTCTTCCGCCGCCGAGCGCACGGCATCTTGCATCGTCAACTCGGGGATACCGCGGTGCATCGACTCGGCGAGGCCCTCGCGAGCCGCGGCATCCGTCCGCGCGACCACGATCGCGGCGTTATGCACCCGCCCGCGGGTGAGGCCGACGTAGAGCCCCGCGGCATCCACGTCTGGCCCGACCACTGACGCGTCGGCGGTGTCACCTTGAACACCGTGCACCGTCGACGCGTAGGAGAGCTGCACGTGCTCACGCGCATACTCGGCCGACACGCGTCTCAGCTCGCCGCTGTCGCCCACCGACACAAGGTCCACGAAGTCGTCGCGGATATCGCGCACGATCCACTGCGCACGATTCTCGACTCCCGCAAACTTATCGTTGCGTCGGGTCTGCACGCTGTCGCCGACAAGGAGGCGCTGCTCCCCCATGCCCCACGCGGCCACTCGGGGATCCAGCTCGCCCTGGTCGACGCGCCGTTGCTGAATCGCGTCGTTGATGGCATCGGCCTCAGCGTTGGTGCCGGACACCAACGTCACCCGCTTGCCGCTCGCGTGCCATTCGAAGTAGGCGTCGATCATCCGCTCACGGGCCGCGTCAAGATGGTCGACCCGCACGACATGGCCGCGCTCGGCGAGCTCGCCCGCGACCACCAGCGCGCCTTCGCGATCGCTCGCTTCGCGGAGCCGCAGCGTGAGTGCCGCGTACTCCGGATCGCGAAACCGGTGCACGGTATCGAGCTCCACGGCCGCGTTGGCGTACCGGATCGCCGAGCCCATCGCCCCCGCGTGCCCAACGGGCAGGGCATGATGCGGGTCACCGACGAACGCGAGTCCCACGCGGTTCTCGAGCGCGAGCTCGACGAGAACGTTCGCCGTCTGCAGTTCCACCATGCCCGCCTCGTCAACCACGATCCGATCCCGAGCGTGCAGCGCGTACTGCGTCGGTCCGGCATAGACCGCGCCCGTCGAGGGATCGAGCTCGCCCACCCGGAGCCGCGCCCACACCATCGCACCGGCCCGGTCGGAGCCCCACCGATAGCCGTGGTCAGCGAGCAGAGCATGAATACTGGACGCCGATGCCCCGATCTCGCGGGAAGCCACCGACGCCGCTTTCCGGGTCGGAGCGACGACGAGCATCCGCCGCTTCTGCGACCGGAGAGCTGCGAATGCCGTGCGCAGCATCGTCGTCTTGCCAGTGCGAGCGGGGCCGGTGACAGTCACGAGGCCATCGGTCCCCGCGATCGCACACGCGGCGACGGTCTGCGACGCGTCAAGTGTCGACATGTCTTCGCTTTCCGACAACCGCCGCAGCTCGGCTGGCAGGAGTGACCGTCCCGCCTGGGCGAGCGCGTCGAGGCGTCCGGCGAGGCGGATCTTCCCTCGCACGGTCTCGGTCGCCATAAAGGCCTTCACGTGCGCCGGCGCCACCTCCCCGACGAGCCGGTGGACCACCTGTGTCGCGCGGGTCGAGATCTGAGCGATCACCCCGTCGAGTTCTTCGCGCGGCGCGACGATGCCAGTACGCGAGAGGGCGCGCAGTGCGCCGGCGCGCAGATCGAAGGTGCTGAACCGTCCGCCGCACGAGGTGGACCGGGCGTCCGCGTCGACGATCGCTGCAGCGGCGAGCAGATCCAGATCGAGCGCGTGCACATCCGTCGGAGCGATCGTGATCGGTGCCCGCGCGGCGAGCAGGTTGGAATCGATCGACGCGATCTCGTCGCGAACCGTCGCGCTCCACGACACCTCGTCGAGGTCGGCCGGCTTGTTCGGCCGCGCGACCGCCCACGCGCGTCGGGCGATCTGCTGCAGCACCTCGGCGCTCGGTGCCGAACCACCGTGCGCCGCCGTCCACTTCGCGATCAAACGCGCGCGGTTGGCCCCGATCTGCGATGAGCGGCGCGAGAGAGGACGGACGGCGCCGGCAAGTTCGGTGATCTCTCCCGCGTCGTCAAGCGTGTACCCGTGGCGGGCGAGCGCAGCGATCCACGCGGGGTCGGTGCGGGCGGCGAGCTCGCCTTCAGCGTTGATGACCGTGTGCAGCTTCATCGCGACACGCGAATCGAGATTCGACCACTTGCGTCCACGCCGAGCACCTTGATGTTCAGCCACAGGTGACGGCGGATGTGTGGATCGAGCGCGCGCGATCGGCGATGCTGCAGCTCGATGACCTCGATGCGCGTGATCTCTTCACGGATGAGTCCCCCATGCCCGCGCCGCGCATTGAGCTCAGTCTGCCAAGTGAGGAGGATGCGTGCGCGCAGTCGGTCTTGCAGCGCCTCGAACTCGTCCGCGAGTTCCGGATGCAGCAACGCCGCGAGGCTGAACGCCTTCGGGTGGTTCAGCGTCCCGTCCAGCAGCAGGTCCGCGTCGGGGCTCTGCCGCTGGTGGCCGCGCTCCTCTCCGGTGATCGGGTCGTATCCCGAGAGCCAGACGCGCAGGCCGCCGGCGTTCAGATGGTCGGTCGTGATGACGCCGTTGTCGACGATGAACCGGCGCTTTGGCGCCCGTCGTGGAGGACAGATGGGCGTCGCACGTGCCCTCGAGCGCGTACGCGATGGCGTTCCGAGAACCACGGGATCCGACTCCCCGCTTCCATCGCTCCAGGCCTCCGCGCATGCCGCCAGGGTAGGCTGGCTTTTCCGCGTTATCCAGGTATTTTTACGCCTTGCAGGTAGCTGTAGCACGACGGCGTCAAAGGTCGCCGCCCACCCCGGGTGCCTGCGTGCATTGCTCGATCTCTCGTCCTCGAATTCGTTCTATCTCGCGTTGGTCTTTCGCAGTGGAGTTTAGTTCTGACCCGGTTGTCTGCTGGCGGGGTGCTCTCGCGTTCCGAGGAGTGAGTCTCCAAGGAACGCACCCCCTCTGAGTCCAACGCATCCTGCCGATACGCTGAGTGTCGTCGCGCGCCTCCGAGTCTTGCCGTCCAACGCTGCATCGACTCGGCCGCCAGCATAAGGAGAGCGAATGCCAGAAATCGACTTCCAGCCCGATAAGCGCACCGTTGAGGAGCTCTATGTCGGCGCCGACTACTACGTAATTCCGCGCTTCCAACGTCCTTATAGCTGGGATGCCGCGAACTTGGACGACTTCTGGCGCGACGTCGTTTACGACAACAGCGTCGGCTACTTCATCGGCCCGATGGTGGCCTGGCACGATCCGACAAGTCCCATCCGGCGGTTGGTCGACGGTCAACAGCGCTTAACAACGATCTCCATCATGTTTGCAGTCCTGCGCGACAAGTTTGAGGAACTCGGAGAGGACAACCTGGCGGACGGCGTGCACAGGTATCTCGAGAAGGCGGATCGCAACAACGAGCGTCAATTCACGCTGCAGACCGAAGTGCCATCTCCATTCCTTAGCCAAGCCATCTTCAAACGCCCTCCAGACCGGGCCGTCGAACCCAGCTCCGAAGAGGAAGAGGCACTCTCAAAAGCGCTGGATGCGATCCGACAACTCGTTGATGACGAAGCGCAAAAGAGACAGAATCCGCTCGATTGGCTACGCGATTTTCGTGACCGACTGCTCGGGCTGCGTGTTATTTGGATCGAGCACAGCAGCGAGGATGATGCGTACGTAATCTTCGAGACTCTGAATAGCCGAGGTAAAGACCTCGAGGTCGTCGACTTGCTGAAGAACCATCTTCTCAATCGACTCCGCGGAACCGGCAACACAGCCGCGGATACCGCACGGACCAAATGGGACCAGATGCGGGGGGCTCTGGAGGCGAGCGACTCGCGGAAGAGGATCGACCCCAATCGGTTCATCCTCCACTGGTGGCTTTCGCAAGAAGAGTACGTCGCCGAGCGAAAACTGTTCCCGGCCGTCAAACAGAAAGTCAAGTCGAAGACGATGGCTAAGGCTAGGCTCGACTCCCTGGCCCGGGATGCTCCTCTGTATCGAGCGGCTATCGAGCCCTCATCTAGAGTTTGGCCAACCGAAGAAGCTGATGCCCGTCGAAGCCTCGAGGCACTCGCCATCTTCGGCATAGTCCAGCCAGCCCCACTACTCCTTTCGCTCATGCGAGCTCGAACCGACGCTGTAAAGCTCGGAGCGTCTCAGTTCAAGAAGACGCTCCAAGTGATCGAGCGATTCCACTTTCAGCACACGGTGGTCAGCCAGTTGCGGAGTAGCGGAGGAGTATCAGAAATGTACGCAAAGGCCGCCCGCGACCTCAGCTCTGCAGGACCCGATGCCCAGGCGCGAGCGAATGCGCTCGACGATATTCGGAACAAGCTGATCTCTCGATCGCCGGATAAGGAACAGTTCGTCCTCGCATTTGAGGAACGTTTCCACTTCACCAATCAGCAAACGCGCGATAGCAAGCTGGTTCGGTACGTCCTGGAGAGATTCTTGCGACACTCTCGTCCGGCGACGACGACGGAGCACCTCACGATCGAGCACATCATGCCACAGCGCGAAATCGCTCGCGGGGCGAGTATCGACACCGTGGGAGTCGTTGGCAATCTTCTCCTCGTGAGCGAAGCGATCAATGGCCGATTGGACGACAAGAGCTTCGCCGACAAGAGAGCGATCCTTGCGGGACCGGGGTTGGCCTACGACATTGGAGGAGTTCTCGACTGCACTGAGTGGACCGCAGCCGAGATCTCGGCTCGAACAAGACTCTTGGCGGAACTCGCGCATGATCAAATTTGGCGCTTGCCCCTCTAGACGGCTTCAGCACGCGGAGGCGCGGATGGCGGATCCAAGGAGCGGCGGGCCTCTGTGCGCTGACGATTCGCGAGCGCGGAGGCTGGCGGGCGCCGCTAACTCGCGCTCTTAATTGATTGCTGTCAGCTCGCGCGCTGCAAACGGAACTACAGTATTGCGCCGAGCGGGCACAAACGGCGATTCTGAGGTAACCCCGCGAACGAAGGCAGGACCATCGTATGAACCACCAACCGCGAGCGCGGACGGGTCAGTGAGCTTGTGCCACAGCCACGGCCCGAGCCCACTCTTGGAGCGTTGGAACCGTGACCTCTATCTCCCGCAGCTTCGTGAGATAGTCCGTTGTGAAGGTCTCGATGGCATCCGGTAGGGACAGTTTTGCCCAGAGAAATGACTCTGCAAGCAACTCCGGGGCTGATGTAAACGCGGCAACCTGCGTCGTTCGAATGTGGTAATTGTTGATCGCGACGTGCGACCCCAACTCGCTCTGCAGCGGCGCGTCCACGAACATAATGGCTCGACCAAGTCCTACCGACTCGCAGTCGCGAGCGAAAGAGCTGAGGTCAGAAGCTCCGACAGCTTTACCTCGAACCTCCATCGCAACAGCCACCTTGCCACCGATGACACCATGGACGTCACCGGGGAAGTCGCGCGACGGGTCGTTGATTCGTCTTGTTTGCACACGTTCGTAGAGGAGCCCAAGGCACGCGGCAGCGAAAGCCTGAAGTCTTTGAGGACGGTCGGGCGCGTCGAAACGTAAGAAGTCTTTGACCGCGGTCTCGGCACCGCTAGCAGTTAGGCCGTTCGCCTTGACTGCGATGCGCTTGGTGGCCGCAGCGACCGCCAAAGCCTCTCGCAAGAAGGCGGCGAGTGCCTGGATTGCCCCGCCCGCGTCGAGATGGTTGGCCTGCTGTGCCACGTCTACGAAGAACTCTCGGTCGGCCGCCTTTCTTACGCGGTCCAGTTGGTCGATGCGGTCGTATCGAAAGAAGGGCTGATTGTTCATTGGCTCTCGACCCGTGTTTCGAATTGAGAATCCATACTCAGCCGCGGCTGGAACCACGATTTTGTGGCATAGACCGCGTGCGCTGTAGGCGGTCGGGTTGCCCTCACTTGCCTTCAAGCTCATCGTGTCGATGCGATCGTTCGTCGCCTTCGCGAGGAGCAGGGTGACGAACGCCGGCGTCCAGGTCTTAGCGTCCAGGTCAAATACCGCTCTCGCGTGACTCGTCCACTCCACCGGTAGTCGCACATCGCTCTTGGCAATTGCCAGCGCTTCGAGAAGGGTTTGCTCGGCGGCCTGATAGTCGAGGCTCATTTGGGAGGGGCCTTTCTCAGCCCGTCGTGAACGTCAGCTGATCAGGACTGCATCGCTCGTCGACCGGACGAGTTGATCGTCGCTGTCTGTCTCGGCATCAATATATCCGAGCTGCAGGGTGAGCGCTCGAAGAACAGCCTTCCCCAACTCAAGTGGCACTGCGTTTCCTAGCTGCCGCTGGACATCCGCCCGGCGTCCGATGAGTTGGAAGTCGTCGGGGAAAGTCATCAACCGAAGGAGTTCCGGAACACGAAGGCGACGGGCTCTCAAATCACCGTTCTCGTTTCGGAGATTCTCCCAATGAAACGGGCCCACATACGGCCCCGGCTGCGCCTGAAGCGTGGAACTTGGCTTGTCAGGAGCAAGCCGCAATAAGAAGGTCCAGTAGCGGGACCGCCACTCGAACTCGTCCCGTCCACCCAACCGAGGGGTATGCCAGAGGTAGTTCTGCCCCGCAGGCACCTCGGCGGCGAGCTGGCCGTACTTGCCTTCGACCAGCTCTTTCGATTCTGAGACGGTTTTCAGTCCAGCGAATGCTTGTTCCGCGCTCACGTGGAACAGCTTCGAAGTGTCCCAAGACCGCGTCGTCTCGCTTGGACCGGCGTGAGTCGGTTCGGGAAACCGGAACGCCTGGCCGTCGCGGCGGCCCACAATGAATACGCGCTTGCGGAGTTGAGGGACGCCGTAGTCCGCGGCAAGAAGTGTCTTCCACTGTGGGTTATAACCCAGGTCAGCTAATGCGGCTAGCAACTGTTGGAAGTGCTTCTGATGGGTCTTATAGGTGAGCGCTTGCACATTCTCGAGCACGAAAGCCTCGGGACGCGCCTGCGCAACTACACGAACGTACTCCTCGAGAAGGGAAGCATTCGGGTCACGGGACTCACGCTTCTCAGCAAGCCAGAAACCCGACTTCGAGAACGGCGTGCACGGGGGGCCCCCGACAACGAGAGCTGCGTCGCCCGCAGACATCGACCCGACGCGGAGAAGCTCAGACGTGGGGGTGTCCCGGATGTCGCCGGGCCAGGTTGCGGTCCCCGGAAGGTTAAGACTTAGCGTGTCGAGCGCCTGCGCGGAGTAGTCTGTCGCGACCGCGACCCGAAAGGGGCCGTTCGACGGGACGACCGGCGACTGCAACGGCGTGTCGGCGACGCGCTCAACTGCAAGATCCAGCCCACCAGCGCCGGAAAAAAGGCTGATAACCGGCATCTTCGATCCACGAGGCGAATCGAGGACAGGCGGGTCAATGGGCATGAAGCAATCGTATCGCGACCCAACGACACCGGCCGGAGGCGGCGGCGCGGAAGATCACGCCAGGAGAGTTGGGCTCGCGCCAGTGAGCTTGTTAAAGCCGAGCGATTGGCATCATCACTGCAATCCGCCCACTGGTCGCGGCGCTAGCCTTTTGCCTCGCCCTGGCGGAACTTCGTCGCGGTACGCGTGCCGACACGACTCTCCGGTGTCTTCAGCTCCTGGTAGCGGCCCAGTGCTAGCTCGCAAGCAAGACGTAGAGGAGCACGCTAGCCCGAGTGTATGAAGAATGAGCGGCGAGAACGGAGACGCGATCAATCGCCGCACTCTCGGCGTCACAGGAAGTTGCCCTGGCCCAACGCCAGTTGACCACGTCTTCCGCCATCAGTCCGCATCTTTCATCGGCCTCGTTAACGGCTTCTTGACCAGTGTCCGAGACTGGGCCGGTACCGACCGTCAACCCGGCATGAATCAGACGTCAAGATGGGCACCATCACCCCGTACGAGACGGTGAAGGGCCGCCGCTACCGCGTGCGCTATCGCAAGCCGGATCACACCGAGACGGAGAGGCGCGGCTTCACTACGATGCGCGAAGCGAAGCTTTACCTCTCCATGGTCACAATGTCGAAGTCGAAGGGTGAGTACATCGATCCTGCGTCGTCGCGGGTGCCGGTCCAGATGTTCGCCGACAGCTGGCTACGTTCCAAGCAGCCGCCGATGTCGAAACCCTCGTATTACATAACGCTCCAGCAGGCGTGGAAGAACCACGTCGCACCGGTCTGTGCTCACCGGGAGATCTCTTCGATCCGGCGCTCTGAAGTCCAGGATTGGGTGTCAGACCTCGCGACGCAGAAGTCCCGTACCGTCGTTCTTCGCGCGCTGGGAGTCCTCGCCGGCATCCTCGATGTCGCCATCGACGATCGGCGTCTCGCGAACAATCCGGCCCGCCATATTCGTAATCCCCCCGCCACGGGCCCGGGAAGCGTCGCGTCTATCTCTCGCATGACCAGGTGGCGACGCTGGCGGCGTGTTCGGCGCATCCGACCCTCGTCTTGACGCTGGCTTACACCGGTCTGCGCTGGGGCGAGGCTACGGGGCTGCGGGTGCGCAGCGTGAACCGGTTGCGTCGACGCTTCGTCATCGAGGAGAACGCGGTGATGATCGCCTACGAGATCCACGTCGGCACGCCCAAGACCCACGAGAAGCGCTCCGTCCCCTACCCCGAGCGACTCGCTCCGATGATCGATCAGGCTGTGCCGGCAAAGGTCCGGAAGGGCTGCTCTTCGGCGACGGAATCAACCACATGCGCAACTCGGGCGCGCAGGGCTGGTTCGCGAACGCCGTGCGGCGTGCGCAAGCGGTCGATCCGTCGATTCCGCGGCTCACTCCCCACGATCTCCGCCACACCGCCGCGTCGCTCGTGATCAGCTCGGGCGCGAACGTGAAGGCCGTGCAGCGGATGCTCGGACATACGTCGGCGGCGATGACGCTCGACACCTACGCCGATCTCTTCGACGACGATCTGGATGCCGTCGCGGCGCGCCTCAACGCCGCCATGCCGTTGATCGCGCTGCCGACCGGTCCGCAGACCCGCTACGCGCGACCGACGTAACCCGAGAGCAGATTGCTCAGCTTCTCGACGAGGCACAGGACGCTCGAAATGCTCGTTTTCAGCGTTCTGGGACGTCGAAAGACGCGCTGTGAAGCGCCTTGGTTTTGCCTCGAATCTGCCCTCAGAGTTTTCAGAATGCGGGCAAGAAGCGGGCAAAACGGCTCTTCGAGTGGTCTGGCCTCAGAAGAAATACCTGGTTAGAGTGAAAAACGGCTGTGCCCCTGGAGGGACTCGAACCCCCAACCGTTTCCTTAGGACGGAACTGCTCTTCCATTGAGCTACAGAGGCTGGCCTGCCGAGTCTACCGATCCCCCGGCGTCCGGTAGGTTCGCGACATGACCCTCCGGCGCGCACTCCCCCTGCTCGCCGCGACCGCATTCCTGCTCGCCGGATGCACCGGCCACTCGCCGCCGCCGCACGACCCGCCCGCCGGGCCGCAGCTTCCGGCCGCCGGAGGTCAGCTCGACTATCAGCTCGGCGGCGCCTACGACCCACCCGACGGCGTCGACATCGTCGTGCGCGATCGGGCCGCGGCATCCGTCGACGACCTCTACTCCGTCTGTTACGTCAACGGCTTCCAGACGCAGCCCGGCGAACTCGACGCCTGGCCCGATGATCTCCTGCTCCGCGATGACGACGGCCAGCCCGTCATCGACCCGGACTGGCCGGACGAGGTCATTCTCGACACCCGCAAGGCGGACGAGATCGCGAAGATCGTCGGGCCGTGGATCCGCGACTGCGCGTCCGACGGGTTCGACGCCGTCGAGTTCGACAACCTCGACACGTACACCCGCACCGACGGCGCCCTCAGCCGCGACGACGCGCTCAACCTCGCGACTCTCCTCGTCGACACCGCCCACGACGTCGGACTCGCAACCGGACAGAAGAACGCCGCCGAGGACGCGTCCCTCCTCCGCTCGCGCGCCGGCTTCGACTTCGCCGTCGTCGAGGAGTGCGCGGTTTACGAGGAGTGCGCCGCCTACACCGAGGTTTACGGCGATCACGTCCTCGCCATCGAGTACACCGACAACCTCCCCCGATCGTGGAACGAGGTCTGCGCAGACCCGGAGACACCGGCATCTGTCGTTCTGCGGGATCGCGATCTCGTCACACCGGACGACCCGGCGTACGTGTTCGAGACGTGTGAGTAAGAAACGACCGCCCGGTCACTGACTGACGGGCATGTGCGAGCTCAGATACTCGCGCAGGCCCGGGTCGCAGACGTAGATGTACGTTCCGAGGATCCCGCGCGTGAGCAGGACCCCGTAGATGTTGCGGATGAAGACCAGCAGGTCGTCGTCGGAGTAGACGACGCCGAGCTGCTTGTTATTCTCTTTGCCTTTGGTGTCGTGATACGACGTGCGATCGACGAAGAGCCGTCCGCTTGCCGTGTCGAACCGAAGGTCGGGACCGATGATCACGCCCGCATAGTTCAGGTCGTAACCCTGCACGGTATGGATCGATCCGACCTCGTTCACCGACGTCGGCTGGTTGATCCAGTCCTTGTCGGTGCTGTTCCACCGCAGGTGCACGTCGCCGATCTCGATGTCGAAGGCAGACCGGTCCTTTCGGCTCCGCCACTTCCACGCGTATCCGGCGAGAAGTCGGGCGAGCCCGTGCTCCCCGTTCCTGGCGAGGATCTGGCGCCGCATCTCCCCCAGGTCGTCGAAGAACCGGAGGTCGTATTCGCCGAGCTCGCGAAGCGCGTCCGGCGACGGTTCACCGCGGAGCAGGCCGCGGATGCCGGCCACGTAATCCGATCCTGCGGCGACGCGCATCTGGGTCATCAAGTGGAAGGCGCGGTTGTCCGCCTTCGCCCGCTCGAGAATGCCGCGCAGTGTGGCAAGCGGCAGATCGGCGGGACGGACTGTCTGCTCCGCGTCGAGTAGGAAGATCTGGTGACGGCTCTTGGCACGGATCCAGTCCAGCTGCGTCTTCGACAGATCGTCCGCGCCGAACAGGTCCTGGTTGATGCTCGTGAATCGCTTGTTGTTCACCCCGGACGACTGATTCGCACGCTGGTTCAGCCGGTGGGTCTCGTCGACGAGGAGGATGTCCCACTCCTCAGCCGACGTGCCCACATCGAACGGGGTGAGCACTTGCGCCTGGCTCAGCTTCGGCGTCTTGCGGAAGACCCGCTTTATCGACTCGCGAAGCGACTGCTGCGGCACGACGATGCCGATCCGGAGATCACTGAGAAGTTGTCGGTTCTCGGGAACGAAGTGCTCGGCGAACACCGAATCGGGCTCGAAATCGACCCCATCGCTGTAGTCGCGAATGTCGGCGAGAAGCTTCATGAGGTAGATCGCGACGATCGTCTTGCCCGTACCCGGATGACCTTCGATGACGCTCGTCGAGGTCCCCCCGACGGCGAGATCCTCGAAAAGCCCGTCGAGGATGTTCTCGACGGCGCTGGCCTGCTCGGGGGTGAGCACCTTGAACGGCGACAGTTTGAAGAGGTCGCTGTTCTCGATCTCGGGGATGGTCTGTCGGAACAGGCCCTCCGAGCGGAGCTGGTCGAAGATGTCGGCAAAGCTCTCGCGATAGATCTCGCGCTCGTAGTAGCGAGCGTCGACGATCCCCTCATTACCATTGACCACCTCGAACTGACCGTCGCCAGCCAGCCATCTGATCAGGTGCGACTCGAGGTCGAGGCACGCGGACTTGTTGAACGTCTCGTCGAAGACCACCCGCACCTGGCGGAAGTTCGCTTTCGAGGGACTCGCGAGGTGTTGCCGCATCCGGGATCCCGCGTTGACCGTCTCGCCGACGTAGACGGATGAGGTACCCGCCTTGCCAGCGCCATCGAGCACATAGACCACAGGCCAGTTGCGACGACGCTCGTCCGCTCGCGCCCACGCATCCGCTGCGTTCTTCGCGAACGGGAAGCGCTCGATCTCAAAGGGCGTCATATTTGGCGCTGGTCCCCTTCGCGCGGTCGACGGGATACTTCTGCGCTGTCGTTTGAAGCTTCTCGAGCACGATCTCGTCGAGATCAAGACCCAGCTTCTCGGCGAGAAGGATGCAATACGTCACGACGTCGGCAAGCTCCTCACGAACGCGCTCGGCATCCGCGTCATCACTCCACTGGAAGCATTCGAGGAGCTCAGCCGCCTCGATCGACACGCTCTTCGCGAGGTTGGCCGGCGAGTGGAACTGAGCCCAATCGCGTTCCTCCACGAACTCGTGCAGCGCACGTCTGACCTGCTCACTCGTCACACGACCGACGCTATCAGCGAGTTTCGGAGCGGGTCAGCGGTACAGGACGACAGCCTCGGGAATCGCATCGGCGTACTTGGCAACTCGTCGAACGTCCTGATCGGGTGCCGCGTCGGTCTTCGCTTCGTTTGCAAGGACTGGATCCCCTATTCAGCCGACAAAACGATTGCTTTTGCCCAAATTGCAGGACTGACAAAGAACCTGCAGATTGGACATCTCAGTCAGGCCGCCGCGCGAAATAGGGATGATGTGGTCGATGTGAAGCGTCGCATCGTCGGCGGTGGCACCGCAGGCGCGACAACGGCGTCCATCTCGCTGGAGAACGTCGATGCGTATCTTCGGCGTTAGGAGAGATCGCTCGCGATCGCGAAGGAACTGCGTTGTCGAGCGTCTCTCCCGATCCTCGCGGGCAAGGCCCAGCTCCTGGCGCAGATCATCGAAACCCCATATGTACGACTTCTCATACGAGTTGCGTCCCTGCGGGCTGGTGTAGCGCGCCACTCCGACGATCCGCGCCTGAGGAGTCGGCCGCTCGAGGAGTATCTCCGTGAAGAGCTGTTCCTCAACCGCGTCGAAGCGCGTCTTCGCGACATCAGCCCGTTCGCTTCGACCGAGTCGTGGCAGCGCCTCGGCACCCACTCGCGCTTCGTAGTCCAGGTAATGGCGCAGTACCTGACGTCGAACATCCATCTGCTCAACGATGGCTTGCTCACGTTGGAGCACTTCTTCACGAAACCGACGACCGAGATCGAAGGCGTCGAACTTCGGCTTTGAATCGAGCCGCACCTCGAACGAGAACGAGATCGGCGGCAGGGGCGCAACAGCTTCTTCGAAACGGTGATTCAAGCGCCCGAGCATCTCAAGAGCGGCGCTGGACTCGGCGACCCGTCGGCGTGTCCGTCGTCGCAGAGCAGCACGAGCGCCCGCGATAACCCCGACCACGAGCAAGATCGCAGCGACCACAGCTAGCAGCCAGAGTGCGACTGCCCAGATATCGAAAGGCGCCGTCGACAAAACAACCATCAGATCCCCCGCTGTGAAGAGCTCATCCGATACGAGGATCAGCAGCTCACCTTATCCAGCCGCCGTCGTCTTGCATCCGCGCATCGGCCATCGACGTTACGTTGGAGAGGGGACGCGCCCGGAGGCACACCCAATCCGGACCGCTCACCCATCGAACACACCGGCGGAAGCACCTCGCCACCAGGAGGCCACCTCACCATGAGCACGGACCCCACACCCGCGGCATCCGCCCCCACCACTCCGGGCACCCGCGGAACCACGACCGTCCCGTGGATCGCGGTCATCGCGTTCACCGTCATCGCGTGCGGACTCGCCTGGCTCGTCACGCTCCCCCTCTGGACGGGTGACGGCCTCGCCACCCCCATCGCACCGCTGCTCCTGCCGGTGATGATGTTCACGCCGGCGGTCGCCGCGCTCATCGTCACCCTGTTCTTGCGACGCACCGCCGGACGGCGGGCCTGGCGCCTGCTCGCCCTCGTCCCGATCAAGCCCCTCGGCCGCTTCTTCGGTTTGCTCGGCATCGGACTCGCCATCGCTGTCGTGGTGCCGGTGCTCGCCACGTTCATCGCCGCTGCGACCGGCGCGCTGCAGCTCGACCTCGTGAATTTCTCGGGCTTCGCCGCGGCCATCGACGCTCAACTCGAGGCGGCCGGCACGCCGGACATCGAGATCCCGGTGGCGGCGCTCGTCATCACCCAGCTCGCCTTCATCCCGGTCGGCGCCGTGATCAACTCGTTCCTGGCGTTCGGCGAAGAGCTCGGCTGGCGCGGCTGGCTGCTCTCCGCACTCCGCCCCCTCGGCACCTGGCCGGCGCTGCTCATCAGCGGCGTGATCTGGGGCCTCTGGCACGCGCCGATCATCCTGCTCGGCTACAACTTCGCCGAGCCCAACCTCTTCGGGGTCGGCCTGATGGCGATGGGATGCCTCAGCTTCGGCATCCTCCTCGGCTGGCTGCGCCTGCGATCTGGCAACGTGTGGCCCGCTGTCCTCGGCCACGGCGCGTTCAACGCCGCCGCGGGATTCGCGTTCCTGGTGTCGACGCCCGACCTGCAGCCGCTCGCGGCATCCCCGCTGAGCTGGCCCGGCTGGCTCGCCTGCGCCAGCATCATCCTCCTGCTGCTGGCCCTCGGCCAGTTCAAGAAGTCACGCCTCCCGCAGACCGGCGCCTGACGGACGCGCTCAGGCGTCGTTCGGCGGCCCCGGGGGTGAGGGCGGGTACTCACCGGTCGGCTTCTTGCCCCACCCGGTCTCCCGCCGCAACTGCACGAACCCGGCGAAGAGCAGCAACACCGCTACGACGACGAACAGCACGCGGACCCAGACATCCAGGTCGCGGAACAACACGTTCGGCAGGGCGCCGGCGAAGGTCGCCCCGATGAAATACCAGACCGCGACCGGGGTCTCTTTCTTCTGCTCGGTCATCACGTGCTCCTTCCTCGTGACTCGACGCTAAGCCGCGGGCACGACATCACGCCTCCCCCGTGCGGCGGACCTCGCGGGAGCTCTCACGTTCGAGACTCCGCTCGGTGTGCGCGATCCGCTCCCGCCGGCGCTCCGCCGACGAAGGATGCAGGTCGCTGAGGGATGCCTCGAAAACCGCCTCAGCTGCGACCGAGTCCACGCCGAGCACGTTCGCGATCGCCGAGACCGCGTCTTCTTCTGTCTGCGGCGCGCGGATGGCGGCGACGATGTCGGCGAGGCGGGGTGCGGCATCCTGGATCGCCCGCTGTCGACGAAGATCGTCCTCCATCGCCCGCCGGTGCCGCCCAGTGTCCCGCGAGCGGTTCGACATTTGAGCGCTGCGGATCGTCTGCGGGGCGACGTCGATCCGTAGCGGCTCGCTCTTCACCGTCAACGGCACCAGCAGCGCGTGCAGTTCATGCTCGCCGGGTGCCAGCCTTGCCCAGGCGGACTCCTCGATGCGCACCGGCACGCGCGCATACTCACCCGGCTCGAGCGGCACGCCGCGCACGCCTCCCATCGTCGCCCAGCCGATGTAGATCGACGCATCGCCCACCGCCGCCACCGTGCCGACCACGTCGAACGAATCACCCTCCGGCTCCCACCGGACCTCACCGGTGTTCACGATGTCGATCGCGAAGCCGTCCGGTCCCGCGTCTCGCCGCACCACGGCCGGCCACCGCAGGGTCAGTCCACGACGGCGTTCCGCGTAGCTCGCGCGCAGGGGCTCGGGCTTCTCGATCAGCCAGACCTCCTCCCCCGGGCGCACCGACGCTAGCTGCCACAGCCGCCGGTCGGCGTCGATCGGCGCCCCGATCTCCACCGCGTCACCGCGCTGCCTCAGCACCCGCCAGCCGTTTGGCTGCGGAACCGGAATCGGATCACCTCCGTGCCGCGCGACAAGGTCGTCGAAGGGCTCACCTTCTTCGGCCAGAACCGCGGGGTCGATCGCTTGGCCGTGCAGCCGCGGGAAGTCGTCGTCCTCGTTCATGCGGCCATGCTCGCATGCGGGCCGGGTCGTCTTTTCATCTCATCGGGCGTAGCGCTGGCTCGGCTCCTCTGCGAAACTCACCCCATGCGCCGTGCCTCGACGACCACCGCCCTCGCCGCGACGGCGCTTCTACTCAGCGGTGCGCTCAGTGGGTGCACCGCCATGGAGATCACCGCGACGAGCGAGAAGTCCCCTGCAGCGGCGCAGCCCGCTGACATGAGCGGCGCATCCACCTCGAACCTCTCCGGCTGGGAGGGTCTGCCGTCCGAGCCGGTGTCGCCTCAGGAATACGCCCACACCTATATGCAGGCGAACCCACACCACATGCTGCACCGCGACCTCGACGGCATCCTCGAGTACTACCGTGATGCGGCGACGGCATTCCCCTTCCCGCTCCCCCAGGGGTACTCCTTCCCCGCCGACCCCGGCTACTACGACCGCCCCGAAGACGGACCGAACTGGGCTGAGGTCACGACGGCCAACCGGATCTGGGCGTACTTCGAGTTCGCGAACGTGCAGGCCGCGAAGGCCGCGTTCGACCGGGGTGACGAGGATGCCGCGGCCGGCTACCTCGATGTCGTCCGCGACGCATACCTGTCCGAGGCATTCCCCAACAACTACGTAGGCACGCCGCCGCAGGACTTGTACAACCTCGTCTACAGCGGCATGCGGCAGGGCGATTTCACCCTCGAGACCAACTTCATCTTCAACCCGTTCCCGTGGAAGCCGGGCACCACCTGACCGGCGCGGTTCCGCTCAGCGCGTGAGGCCTGTTCCCGGTGAACGTTGGCGGCGGACTGCCAGGCCGACACCGGCCGTCAGAACCGCCAGTAGGCCGGCGCCCGCCCACACCCACCCGGTGGACGAGGTCGCTGTGACAGGCGCGGCATCCCGGATGTTCTTCGCGCGCTGATTCCGTCACGCGTCGATCCGTCGCCTATTTGCACATCTGCAAGTGACTTCCTACCGTGGAAGGGAAGGAGGAACCATGGACGATCACCGCTACGCGACACCCGCCGACATCCCCGCAGCGCCCCGGTGGCGCTGGTCGGCATCCGACCTCACCCTGCTGATCGGGATGCCGCTCGTCGCCTACCTCGGCGGGGTCGGCGCCGCCACAGGATCGGCCACGGCACTCATCCTCGTCGCCTTCGCGGCACTCGTCACGGTCACCTTCACGGCCCTGCGCACCGGGCGGCGGAATCAGCCGCGCCTGTCCCGCATCACCCAACCCGCCGCCGTGTTCGTCGCCGTCATCACGATCGTGACGGGCTGGAACCTCTTCCAGTTCGCGCCGCATCCGGCCGCTGTCACCTGGCTCGCGCCGGCAGTGCCGGTCGCCCTGTTCGCAATCCTCGTCGCTCTCATGCGAGGCATGCGTCGGTGAGGCCGGAGGTCAACGAACGGGAACTCCTCGTCGTCCCCCGGTTCAAGGTGCTCGGCTTCCTCTGCCAGGTCGAAGAAGCCGACTACCCGGCGCTCGTCGAGTTCACCGAGCTGAGCATCCCCGACATCTCGCGGAGCGTCGGCTTCCTCGCCGACCGCGGACTCGTGCAAGTCAGGAAGGAACGCACCGGCCGCGTCGCCCACACCATCGTCCGCGCGACGCCCGACGGCATCCGCGAGTTCCGCGCACTGCTCGAGGGGTTACGGAAGTACGGGCTGAGCTGAGCGATCGGTCACGATCTTCACGCCGCAGGTTTACGACGCGCTACAGCCCTCGCGAATGCGGATCGAAGACTCAACGAGGGAACCACTCGCCGCCACCACCGCGACAGCCACCGCGGTCCAGATGGCCACGGCGGTAACGCCCGCCTCCAACGTGACGTAGCCGAGCGTCGCACAGCCCGCCGCGGCCACGACAGCGGCGACGAACGCACCCGACCGACGGGAGCCGAGTCGGTCGCCGACCTTGACGGCCTGTCGCGTGAGCATCCACACGACGAAGCCCACCGTCGCGCCGATCCCCGCGCCGTAGGGGGCGCCATAGAGCATCACTCCCCACGGGGTCGCCTCAGGCCAATAGACGCTCACAACCGTCACAGCGGCGAGAACCACGCCCGTTGCCGCGCCGATCAGGCCGGCGAAGACGAACCGCGTCACGGATCCTGCTGCCACGAGTCCACCCTAGGTCGGATTGCCGCGCACACTTCTCCCCCGACGCCCTCGCCCGGGCGGCACTCGACCTCGTCGACACCGACGGGCCCGATGCTCTCTCGATGTCGGCGCTCGCGCGCCGCGTCGGCGTGCCGTGCAGGCCGCCGTGGCCCTGACTGCTGCACGCGCGATCAGCCAGCCTCAGCGCCGTTGTATCAAGCCGCCTGTGCGCCGCGCTCGCGAAGGACAGGCAACCACGTCCTCAGCTCCGCCCCGAGCATGCGGACCATCTGCGGGCCGAACACACACAACGAGGGCTCCCACGGATGAGCGAAGGTGCCTTCCTTGAGATCGGGGGTCGCGTGGATGTAATAGTCCCCATCGGGAAGGACGGAGGGCAGCAGGGGAAACCCGTCCGGAGCGATCGGGGGTGGAACATCTTCGGCAGGGCGTAGCCGGTAGCCATTGTGGTTCCAGTCCAGGACCAGCAACGCGACGTCATCCCCGAAGGCGCTAAGGAAGGCACGTCGCGCGCTCGCTTCCACCGAGTCCCAGGAGGCGCGAAAAAGTCCGGGAGCTCCCGCTGCGCGGAGCGGCTCGAGATCGAAGGTGATTGACGGATCCGGGTCTTCGATTGCGGGTCGCGCCTCGCCGCCTGTTGGGACGAAACGGAATCGCGCGTCGAACTCGTCCCACGCGCGATCGTTCTCGTCGTCCGTCAGAGGTTCCCATGCACCGATCACCTTCACACGCTATCGACTAGAAACCTAAAGGGTGTAGGTTAACTCTTCGTGCCCCGCGCGAACCTCTCCCCCGACGCCCTCACCCGGGCGGCACTCGACCTCGTCGACACCGACGGCCCCGACGCGCTCTCGATGTCGGCACTCGCGCGCCGCGTCGGCGTACAGACCGCCAGTCTTTACGCCCACGTCCGCGACCTCGCCGCGCTCCGCGGCGCCGTGCAGGCCGCCGTCTTCCACGAGCTCGCCGACACCATCGGCGACGCGCCCACCCTGCGCGAGCTGGCGAACGCGCAGCGCGCCTACGCCGCCGCGCGCCCGGCGCGCTGGGCGATGATCTCGCAGCCGGTCGAACGCAACGAGATCACCGGGCCGGCGGCATCCCGCATCTCGGCGCTCGTCGTCGGCTCGCTCGCCGACTACGCCCTGCCTGCGAGCGAGACCGTGCACGCGGTGCGCTTCGCGAGCGCCACCATCGCCGGTTACCTCGCCCTCGAATCCGCCTCGTCGTTCGCGCACCGCGACGAGACCATCGACACCTCCTGGCACCGCGCGCTCGACGCCCTCGACCGCGCCCTCCAAACCTGGACGCCGAAGGACCCCGCATGATCGACATCACCCTCGACACCACGACCGTCCGCGGACTCGCCGAACTCGAACCCACCGACCGCGGCCTGCGACTGCACCGCCTGCCCGCGTGGGTCCGCACCCAGTACCCCGAGCCGCAGCTCCTCGGCGTCGAGGCGCAGCCCGCCGGCGCGCGCATCGCGGTTCGGACCGCGGCGTCCCGCCTCGACCTCGACCTCCGTGCGACGCGCGCCACGCTCCGCGGACTCAGCCGCCCGCGCGGGCGCGTCGACATCCGCATCGACGGCGCCCTGCACGACAGCGTCGAGCTCGACGGCGGCGACACCCTCGACACCGATCCGGCCACCGGCATCCGTCAGCTTGTCGAAGGACCCGCCCAGCGCATCGCCGTGGATGGACTCGACCCGCGCGACAAGCTGGTCGAACTCTGGCTGCCGCACAACGAGACGATCGAGCTCATCGCGCTGCGCGCCGACGCCCCCGCGTCCGCTGACACGACCGCGCGTCCGCGCTGGGTGCACCACGGCAGCTCGATCAGCCAGGGCTCGAACGCGACGCAGCCGAGCTCGACGTGGGTCTCGCTCGCCGCCCGCCGCGCCGGGCTCGACCTCCGCAACCTCGGCGTCGGCGGCAGCGCCCAGGTCGACCCGTTCGTGGCGCGCGTCATCCGCGACACCCCCGCCGACGTCATCAGCGTCGCGCTCGGCATCAACGTCGTGAACGCCGACGCGATGCGGCTGCGCGCGTTCGTCCCCGCCGTCCACGGCTTTCTCGACACAATCCGCGACGGCCACCCCGACACGCCACGTCACCTCATCACGCCGATCTGGTGCGGCATCCACGAGAACACCCCCGGCCCCGGAACCATCGACCCCGAGTCCTTCGCCACCGGCACACTGCTGTTCGGTGCCGCGGGAACCCCCGGCGACACTGCCGGCGGACGCCTCACCCTCGAGGTCATCCGCGACGCCCTCGCCGATGTCCACGCGCACCGCGACGATCCGAACCTGCACCTCGTCGACGGCCTCGCCCTCTACGGCGAAGCGGATGCCGCCGCCCACCCACTCCCCGACCGGCTCCACCCGAGCCCCGAGGCGCACCGCCTCATCGGCGAGCGCTTCGCGGCGATGGCGCTCGTTTCCGTCTAGGCGCCCGCGGGCGGCCGCGCGGCCTCGATCGCCGCTTTGATGACGCCCCAGACGATCGTGATCACGACCGCCACCAGGCCGCCCCATGCCGGGTCGATCCCGTAGAGGGCCTGCAGGGGGTTGGCAGGAAGCGCGGCGACGTACACGACGAACAGCAGCGACAACCCGATCCCATGAGCGAGGACCTTGGCGATCTTCTTCGGCCTCTGCGTATCCGTCGCGTTGCGCAGGTCGGACGCCGCGCCGATGAACGCGAACGCGATAGTGACGAGCGCAGCCACCCCCATCGCGACCCACACGTCCAGCTGAACCCGCACCGCATCGTTCTCCGGCCCCAGCGCAGCGATCGCCGACCGCAGGGCGAGGAACGCGGCGATCGCCTCAGCCGGTATCAACTCCGTAATCACGCCGAGCGACTTCGCCACGGCATTCTCGTTGTTGTCGAGCACCGAGAAGTCGGTCCGTACCGCTCGCTGCCCCACCGCGTATGCAGTCATCCGCTCATCTCCCCAAAGATTGCGTCTGAGGAATGATTACACCCGCCGGTTGTCCACGTCAATGACTCCCGAGCCGAGCCACTGCTGACGCCGACTCAGCCCACCGGATAGTCGACGTACGCGAACCGCGACCCGTCGGACGTCCAGCTGTTCACGTTGATCGTGCCCTGCCCGCCGAACACCGTCGCGACGGTTTCGGGATGCCGCCAGTGCCCACCCCGGACGAGCCGCAGCTCGACCTCGACATCCGCCGGGTGGCCGTTCGTCCCGGGCGGGAAGCTGATGTAGACCGCGTCGCGGCCCGTCGGCGACGGGTGCGGAAACCAGTTCACCCGGTCGTCGAACGTCAGCTGCTCGAGACCCGAACGGTCCCGTCGCATCCGCGCGATCTGCGCGTGCCCGGGCGTCTCGGAGAACTGCTCGGTGTTCAGGTAGATCCACGACCCACCCGGCGACCACTCACTCCCGTCTGCGACCTCACCCGTCGTCAACGGGACGTCCTCCGACCCGTCGATCCGCGCCGTCCGGAGGTCCGCTGACAGCACCTCGCCGTCCTCGATCGACAGCGCCGTGTACGCGATCCACGCCCCATCCGGGCTCACCCCGTGCAGGAAGTGCATGAACGGATCGGCCGGATCGGTGATCCGCGTTCCCTCACCGCCGGTCCGCGGCGCGCGGTAGATCTGCCCGTCGTTCGCCGACAGCAGGATGTCGCCCGACTTCGGCACGAGCACGTGATCATTGTTGATCGGCGGGATGCCAGTGAACGGCACCTCGACGAAGTCCTCCCCCGACGAATCCGGATCGAGTAGCCACAGCACCCCGCCGCCGTTCAGCAGCAGACCCTCCGGCGCCCAGTTCGGCGCCTCGAGCAGGACTTCGTCGGTCTCGAAGACGACTCGGTCGGAGCCGGTCACGACGTCGTAGACGTGGACGCGGCACCGCTGCCCGTCGAGGGCGAAGTCGCGCGGCGGGAAAACGGTGATGGCCATGCTTCACCGTAACCGTCGGTCAGTGATCGTCGTCGAACTCTTCGTTCTGCGTGCGCTGCTTCTCGATGTACGCGGGCGTCATCTCGTCCTTCGGTGTCCCCTGCGTCAGCGACCACTCCGGGTTCTCGACCGAGCCGCCGAGGATGCACTCCTGGTAGTACTGCCCGAACTCGTTCTCGGCGAGGATGGTGACGTACCAGCGCGGCGACACCGTCCGCTCGTAGACCTTCGGCTGGCCGACCTGCTTATCGCCGGCTCCCTGCCCGTTCGTCTGCTCGGCGGCGCAAAGCTGTCCGGCCTGCACGGCGGTCATCCCGGCGGCATCCGGATCACCGTCGGGATCGGTGTCGGTCGGCGGCTCGACGGGACGTGTCGCGGGCGGACCCGTCGGCGTCGGAGTGGGCGTCGGAGTCGGCGAGGGGGTCGCGGGGTCGCTCGGCGCCGGAGTCTCCGTCGGCGTCGGGGACGGCGACGGAACCGACACGGATGCCGTCGGCGACGGCGACGGCGACGGCGACGGCTCGGGGGCGCATCCGGCCAGCAGCAAAGCGGCCATCGCCAGCACGCCGACTGCCTGCATCCTCATCCGTGCCACGGTCGCCTCTTTCTCGTCGAGAGGACAACCATCTCACCTGCGGACCCCGCCCGACGACCGGCGGCCGGTCACCCGACCCGGGCCGCGACGATCCCCCCGTCGACGCTGAGCACCTGCCCGTGAATGTACGACGCTTCGTCCGACGCGAGAAAGCGCACCGCGTGCGCGATGTCGATCGGCCGCCCGGGCTGACCCGCGGGCGACACCGCCGTCATCATCTTCAAGATCTCCAGCGCCGAGGCGTTCCCCGGGGTGAGCGTCGCGCCCGGCGCCACCGCGTTCACCCGCACACCACGCGGCCCGAACTCCGCCGCCCACGCCTGCGTCAGATGCTCGAGCGCCGACTTCGTCGCCGGATACAACCCGACGTTCGGCGTGCCGACGTGCGCCATCCACGACGTGATGTTCACGATCGCGCCCGACCCCCGCTCGACCATGCCGGGAGCGAGAGCGCCGACGAGGTCATGGGGCACACGCACGTTCGTCGCGAGGAGCGCGGCCACATCGTCGTCGGACAGCTCCGGCGTCGGCCCGATCGGGAAGATTCCGGCGTTGTTCACCAGCACGTCGACCCACCCGCCCAGCGCCTCGGCGGCCTGCGCGGCGAACGCACGCGCAGCAGCGGGACTCTCCGCGAGGTCGCCCGTGACGACGGATGCCGCGCCCCCACCACCCGTGATCGCCGCCGCAACGGCCTCGGCACGGTCGACGTCGCGCCCGTGAACGACGACGTGAGCACCGGATGCCGCGAGCACATGAGCGATCGCTTCGCCGATGCCACTCGACGAACCGGTGACGATGGCGGTGCGGCCGGCGAGACGCTGGTCGCGAGGAAGGGACAGGAGATTCGTGGTCATGACTCCACGCTGACGGTCGACAGCCCGATCGAGTTGCCTGATCCGGTCGGATGCTTGCCTGATCCGCTGCGTGTTCGCCCGGGCGGGCCGGCGGCCACCGGCATCCGCTTCAATGAACACATGGATCAACGGATCAGGGCGAGCTTCGACCGTGGCGCCGAACGCGTGCGACGTCACATCGACCGCCCGCATCGAGCCGAGGCGCTCGGGCTGATCCTGGGGCGGACGACGGCGCCGAGTCCGACGATGTTCGTCCAGTACAAGCCGTGCCTGTCGGTCGTGCTCACGGGACGCAAGGTCTCGGGCGACGACGCCGCGACCGAGCAGGAGTGGGGGCCCGAACGGTTCCTCATCACACCCGTCGACCTGCCCCTGTTCGCCCGCGTCACCGAGACCGGCGCATCGGGTGACTTCGTCTCGGTCAACTGGCAACTCGACCCGACGGCCGTCGCCGAGGTCGCCGCGCAACTGCCTCGCACCGCCGCGCCGGAGGCACCGGATCGCCTCGGCACGATGACGGCCGAGATCGCCGACGTCGTCGACCGGATGCTGGCCCTCCTCGACGCGCCCGACGAAGCACCCGTGCTCGCGCCGCTGCTCAACCGCGAGCTCGTCGTGCGCCTGCTGCAGAGCGACCAGGCGGGGCGGCTGCTCGGGACGGCGGCTCACGCGAACGCCGACATCGTGAACGCGGCGATCACGACACTGACCCGCCGGCTCGCCGAGCCGTGGACGCTCGACGGCGTCGCGGCATCCGTCGGCGCCAGCCCGACCACGTTGAGCCGGCACTTCCGCGAACTGACCGGCCTCACGCCGATGCGGTACCTCAAGCGGCTCCGCCTCGGTGAGGCCCGGCGCTTGCTGATCGCCGACGGCGACACCGCCGCGCAGGCAGGCGCCACCGTCGGCTACATCAGCGCGTCGCACTTCTCGCGCGACTACCGCGCCGCCTACGGACGCTCCCCCGCCTCCGACGCGACAGACCTGCGCGAACGGATGCGGGCGAGCTGATCGCTCACGCGTCTTGGGGCGTCTGCCCCTCTTTCTTCACGTTGAACCAGCCGAGCCAGCCGGTCTCGGTTGCGACGACCTCGTAGGGTCCGCATGCGAAGACGGTCGTCGGCAGCGGTTCGCCGAGACTGCCGTACCGACTGTCGAACGGGAGTCCTCGGCGGTCGGTCTCCGTACACCCCTCCGGCTCGCTGCCGCCCTCGATGGAGATGACCGCGTTCGTCTCGTTCGTCGTCGCGGTGTTCTTGATCGTCTTCGCGTCCGTGGGGATCCACGACGGCAGGGCAATCCCGACCCAGCCCTTCGACGCGGCGGCGCGGTCGGCGAACTCCTCCGAGTGCACCTTCTCGATGGCGTCCATCGGGTTGCAGGCGGCGAGCGCGAGGACGAGAAGCGGAGCGACGAGGCCCGCTGCCGCAGCGAGGCGGAGACGGCGGGATGAAGTGGTGTGAGGCATGGCTCGAGTCAATCCGCCACGGCCCGCGGGCGAATCGGCCCGAGTGATGACCCGGCGTACACCGGGCGGATGAACCTCCGTAAACCGTGTGAGTGCGAGCCGAAGGTGCGTCGGAGGTTGCACCGGCATCCGATTCTCGGAATCGTGGCCCGCTCACGCACGCACTCCACGGAAGGGAGCATCATGCTCACACTCACCGAGAACGCCAGCACCGCCGTCAAGAGCCTCGCTACGCAGATCCCCACCGAGACCGGTGGACTCCGGATCGCCGAGGCATCCGACCCGCAGAACGGGTACGCCCTCTCTCTCGCACCCGCTCCCGCCGACGGGGACACCGTCGTCGAGACCGATGGTGCCCGTGTCTTCGTCGACCCGGCCGCGAGCGTCGCGCTCAACGACCGCATCCTCGACGCCCGCGTTGAAGAGGACGGATCAGTCGGCTTCGCGCTTGCGCAGGCCGTCTGACACCTCAGACTTTCGCGAGAGCCTCGGACCGAACGGTCCGGGGCTTTCGTGCGTTCGCCTCAGGCGAGTCGCTCGACGCGCGCCTTCGCCTGCGCCGGACGCATCAGCGCACGCACCGACGCGACGATGCACGACACCGCGACGACGAGAAGCACGACGGCGCCGAGCAGCATCACGATGCCGAGCACGATGACCGGCTTCGGGATGGTGAGGAACAGCATCCCGAGGATCACGAAGCCCGCCGCGACCACAAGGAAGACGATGCTGATGAAGATCGCGATGAACGCGCCCGAGCCCATCTGCTTCCGCTGGACCGCTTCGTTGCGCTGCGCGTAGTTCGTCATGGTGTCCTCCGACCGGTGAAAGTCCTTCCACGGTAATCCCGCAGGAGATGTGGTCCCCAGGGGTTGCGCAGTGACGCCGATCACGTTTGCGTCACCGACCCTGCGACAATGGAGCCGTGCGCCCCTCCCGAGTCTCCCGCGTTGCTCGCGGTGCACTCGCAGCATCCGTCGCCACCTGGGCGGCCCTCATCTCGCACGTCGCCGGTGGCGGACAGGTCCCCGGCTGGCTCGGCATCGCCGTACCGTTCGTCCTGTCGGTCGCCGTCTGCACGGCCCTCGCCGGGCGGCGCCTCTCGCTCATCCGACTCGCCCTCGCCGTGACCGGCAGCCAGCTGCTCTTTCACACCCTCTTCGTCCTCGGCGCCGTCACGCCGACGGCAGGGGGCCACGGGCACCACATGACCCTGATGACGGATGCCGGGGGCACCACCGCCGCCATCTGCGCCGATCCCCTCATGTGGGCGATGCACGGCGTCGCCGCACTCCTGACCGTCACCGTCCTGCACCGCGGCGAACGCGCCGCGCAGCGCCTACTCGCCCTCGCGGCCGACGTCGCGCGCTGGGTGCGTCGCCGCATCCTCGTCGCCGTCCTGGCACTCGGAGCGCTCGACCGTCCCGCGCTCGCGTCGGTGTCGGTCGTTCCGGTGCTCCGCTCGGTCGTCCTCCGGGTCGCCGCCGGTCGCGGTCCTCCGCGCGCACTCCTGATCTGACGCGCGCCGCCGTCCCGCTCTCGATGAGGGATGTCGCGGTGCGCCGCGCCGTCTTCCGGCGCGCCTTTCCGCTGCCTCCTCTCCGTTCGAAAGCGATCATGACCGCCACGCTGTCCACCCCTCCCGCTCCCCCGCGCACCACCCGCCGTCCGGGCTGGTTCGGCGCCTTCCTCGTGCGCCTGCACTTCTACGCCGGCATCCTCGTCGGACCCTTCATCCTCGTCGCCGCGCTCAGCGGCGGCCTCTACGCCCTCGCCCCGACGATCGAGCAGGGCGTCTACGCGCGTCAGCTACACGCACCCGTGACCGACGCGCCCCTCACGCTCGGCCAACAGGTCGAGATCGCCGAGGCCCATGTCGGAACCGCCGCCACCCTGTCGGCCGTGCGCCCCGCCCCCAAGCCCGGCGATACGACGCGCGTCATGTTCGCGCAAGACGGGCTCGGTGAGAGCGAATCCCGCGCCGTGTTCGTCGACCCCGGCACGGGTGAGATCCGCGGCGACGAGACCGTCTACGGCACGAGCGGATCGCTGCCGCTGCGTACCACGATCAGCAACTTCCACCGCAGCCTCGGGCTGGGCGACCCCGGCCGGATGTACAGCGAGCTCGCGGCATCTTGGCTCGGCATCGTCGTGATCGCGGGCGTGGCGCTCTGGATCATCCGCATCCGCACCGCGCGCACGAAGAAGGACTTCGTGCGGCCGTCGCTCAAGCACACGGGGTACCGCCGCTTCTTCAGCTGGCACACGTCCCTCGGCATCTGGATCGCGCTCGGCGCCGTGTTCCTGTCGGCGACCGGCATCACGTGGTCGACTTTCGGGGGGCAGAACGTCACGGACCTGCGCGCCGCGCTCGACTGGACGACGCCCACCGTGTCGACGAGCCTCGGTGGCGCCACGGGTGCCGGCGATGAGCACGCCGGGCACGGCGCGGCATCCGGAGCGGTGAACGTCGACCCCGCCACGTTCGACGCCGTGCTCGCCGAGGCGGAGCGCGTCAACATCGACACCGGGCTGGTGCAGATCACGCCGCCCGCGGCGGCCGACCAGGCATGGAAGGTGCAGGAGATCGACCGCGGCTTCCCGGGCCACCTCGACGCCGTCGCGATCGACGGCACGACGCTGAAGCCCGTCGACCGCGTGGACTTCGAGAACTTCTCGCTGCCCGCGAAGCTGGCCTCGTGGGGCGTCTCGATCCACATGGGCACGATGTTCGGCCTCGCGAACCAGATCGTCATGTTCCTGCTCGCGATGAGCATCGCCGGCATGGTCGTGCTCGGCTACGCCATGTGGGTGAAGCGCCGCCCGACGAAGACCGCACGGGTCGGGATGCCGCCGCGCCGAGGCGTCCTCGACGGCGCGCCGTGGTGGGGTGTCGCCGCCGTCGTCGCGGGTGGCGTGCTGCTCGGTCTCGCGCTGCCGCTGCTCGGGTGGACGCTCGCCGCGTTCGTCGTGGTGGACGTGATCGTGGACGCCGTGCAGCGGAGGCGCGCGGCGGCCTGACGGTGGCTCAGCCCTGACGGCCCTTGAAGCGGGGGTTGAGCTTGTTGATGACGAAGACCCGGCCCCGGCGACGCACGACCTGCGCGCCGGGCTGGTTCTTCAGGGACTTGAGGGACGCACGAACCTTCATGACACACTCCTATTGAGAACGGTTATCATCAAGGCTACACAAACCGGGATGAGTGGGGTGTCGAATGCACGAGACGGACGTGATCGCCGTGATGGGAGCGTGCGGACCTGAACGGGCGGTGTACGCCGAGCGCCTGAGTCTGGCGACGGGGAAGCCTCTCCTCCCGGCATCCCGACTCGGTGGGGACGATCCCGCGGCGCAGGCGGGGGCGTTCCTGCCGTGGATCGACCTCGGCCCCGGTGTCATCGCCGAGTTTCCGTCCGACACATCGATCCTCGACGTCATCGGAACATTCTCGGAGCACGACAGCGGACTGCGCCTCACCGGCGTCGTCTGCGTGGTCGACGCCCCGCATCTGCTGGACGACCTGCGACGCGAGACGTACGCAGGCGCACCCGACGTGGACGAGACCGGCACGCCGGGAGTCCGGTACACGGCGCACGCCCTGCTGGCGGTGCAGCAGCTCGAGTACGCCTCGACGATCATCCTCGTGAACTGGTCGGGGCTGTCGACTCCCGACCTCTCGATCACGATGGCGCTCGTGAGTCACCTCGCACCCGCCGCGAGGCTGCGACTCCATCAGGAGACGGCCGACCCCCTACCGGCCTTCACCGTCGGGCGACATCACCAGCCGGCGCCGGGGTGGGTGCGACTACTGAACGACGAGTTCGCACCGCACATGACGGATCCGCGGATCAGCGCGTTCCGCTACGAGAACGTACGGCCCCTGCATCCCGGACGATTGGCCGCCCTTCTGGACGAGCGCATCGAAAGTGGGCAGTTCGGTTTCGTGATCCGCTCGGCGGGGTTCTGCCGTTTCGCGACGCGCTCGCACACGGTCGCGCAGTGGGATCACGTCGGCGCGATGATCGCGTTCTCGCCGGTGCAGGTGGACGACGGGATGCGGGAGCCCGAGGCGCTTCTCGCGGTCGGCGAGGACATCGCGTTCCTGGGTCTCGACCTGCACCACCGGGCTCTGCGGGCTGCCCTCGACGAGACGGCGTTGACCGACGATGAGCTCGCGGCGGGGCCGGTGGCGTGGGCGGAGTTCGAGGATCCTTTCCCGACGTGGCAGGTGACCCGCAGCGGCGAGTGAGCGGACCGGACGGCGACGGGCGGTCTGCGCCCGCGGCGCGGCATCCGACCGAGAGTCACTGGAAGTCTCGCGAGCGGTGCGTCACCCCCACTCGCAGATCCTCGAACGCATCGGCAACGAGGTTGGTCACCCCCTCGGGAGAGCGCTCCAGCATGCCGCGGGCGATGAGTGCGGGACTGTCGCGCAGGATGCGGCGGTATCTGTTCCACACTCCGACCGAGCAGATCACGTTCATCACGCCGTGCTCGTCTTCGAGGTTGAGGAAGGTGATGCCGGATGCCGTCGCCGGCCGCTGTCGGTGCGTCACCAGACCCGCGACCTCGATGCGGCGGCCGACCTCGTGCTCGCGCATGCCGCGTGAGGTGATCACCCCGCGCGCGTCGAGTTGCGACCGGTAGTGCGTCAGCGGATGGTCGTCGGCTGACACCCCGGTCGCCCAGAGGTCGGCGGCGAGCACGTCGTAACTCGACTGGTCGGGGAACAGCGGCGGCTGCACCGACACGAGCGAGCCCTCGAGGAACTCCAGCCGGTCCTGTGCAGCATCCCCCGCCAGCCAGATGCCCTCGCGCCGCGTGATCCCGAGGCTCTCGAACGCCCCCGCCGTCGAGAGCGCCTCGAGGTGCGCCGCCGTCGCGCCGGTGCGCCGCACGAGGTCGCGCAGGTCCCGGTACGGACCGGATGCCTCCCGTTCCGTCACGATCTTCGTCGCCAGCGGCACCCCGATCCCCGTGATCGAGGCGAGCCCCAGCCGAACCGCGAACTCCCCATCGCGCCGGTGCGCCGCCGACTCGTCGGGCAGCGACCGGTCGAAGGTCGGCACAGGCGGCTGGATGCGGTCGGTGCACGAGTCCCTGCCCGTCGGGGCACGGCGGTAGGTCGCCCCCTCCGCCACCGGCTCCATCCCCGCTTCGACCCCCGACGCGTGCAGGTCGGGACGCCGCACCTCGACTCCGTGCCGGCGCGCGTCGGCGGTCAGGGTCGCGGGCGAGTAGAAACCCATCGGCTGCGCACGCAGCAGGGCCGCCAGGAATGCCGCCGGGTAGTGCAGTTTCAGCCACGACGACGCGTATACGAGCAGCCCGAACGACAGCGAGTGACTCTCGGCGAAGCCGAAGTTCGCGAACGCCTGGATCTTCACGTAGATGTCGTCGGCGGCCGTGCCCGTCAGGCCGTTGCGAGCCATACCCTCGTAGAGCTTCTTCTTCAGCGAGTCGATCCGCTCGATGCCGCGCTTCGATCCCATCGCGCGACGGAGCAGGTCGGCATCCTCCCCCGACAGGTCGCCGATGGCCATGCCCATCTGCATGAGCTGCTCCTGGAACACCGGGATGCCGAGAGTCCGCTCCAGCACCGGCTCGAGCTTGGGATGCGCGTACGTGATCGGCTCGTCGCCGAGCTTGCGCCGCACGAACGGATGCACCGCGCCGCCCTGGATCGGCCCCGGACGGATGAGCGCGATCTCGACCACGAGGTCGTAGAACTTCCGCGGCTGGAGGCGCGGCAAGAGCCCCATCTGCGCCCGGGATTCGACCTGGAACACGCCGATCGAGTCGGCCCGGCACAGCATGTCGTAGACCGCCGCCTCCTCCTTCGGCATCGCGTCGAGCGACCACCGCTCCCCCGTCGCGGCCTCGATCATGTCGAAGCAGTACTGCAGGGCGGCGAGCATCCCGAGCCCCAGCAGGTCGAACTTCACGAGACCCATCCACGCGGCGTCGTCCTTGTCCCACTGGATGACGGTGCGGTTCTCCATGCGCGCGTGCTCGATCGGCACGACCTCGCCGACCGGACGATCCGTCAGCACCATGCCGCCCGAGTGGATGCCGAGATGCCGAGGCGCCTTCAACAGCTCGCCCGCGTACTCCACGACCCGGTCCGGGATGTCATGATCGCCCGGGGTGTCGAGCGTCGCCCCCCACCGCTCGACCTGCTTCGACCAGGCATCCTGCTGCCCCGGCGAGTGCCCGAGTGCTTTCGCCATGTCGCGGATCGCGTTCTTCGGCCGGTACTGGATGACGTTCGCGACCTGCGCCGCCCGCTCGCGTCCGTAGGTCTCGTAGACCCACTGGATGATCTCCTCACGCCGATCCGAGTCGAAGTCGACGTCGATGTCGGGCTCCTCGTCGCGGAGCGCCGACAGGAACCGTTCGAACGGCAGGTCGTAGAAGATCGAGTCGATCGCCGTGATGTCGAGCAGATAGCAGACGGCACTGTTCGCGGCGGATCCCCGCCCCTGACACAGGATGCCGCGGCGCCGCGCCTCCTGCACGATGCCGTGCACGATGAGGAAGTAGCCGGGGAAGTCCTTCTGCTCGATGACGCCGAGCTCCTTCTCGATGCGCGCGCGGTTCGCGTCGGTGGCATCCGGATACTTGCGGGGCACCGCCTCCCACACCAGGTGCCGGAGCCACGTCATCGGCGTGTGCCCCTCGGGAACCTGCATCTTCGGCAGCGCGGGCTTCGCGCGGCGGAGGGGGAACGCGAGTTCGTCGGCGAGTGCGACGGTCCGCTCGACGGCGCCCGGGTACCGACGGAAGCGCCTGGCCATCTCGGCACCCGACCGCAGGTGTGCGCTCGCGTGCGCGGGCAGCCACCCGTCGAGCTCGTCCAGCCCGCGGTTCGCACGCACCGCCGCGACCGCCGCCGCGAGGTGCACCTTCTCGGGCACGGCGTAGTGCACGTTGTTCGACGCGACGACCGGAAGCCCCCGCTCGGCGGCGAGCGCGGCGAGCACGTCGTTGTCGCGCGAGTCGGTCGGCGCGCCCTGATCGATGAGCTCGATGTCGACCCGTTCCGCCCCGAACAGGTCGACGAGCCGATCGAGCTCGTAGGCGGCGGCATCCACCCCGTCGGCGGCGAGTGCCTGCCGGACGGCGCCCTTGCGGCATCCGGTCAGCACCTGCCAGTGCCCGCCGGCGCGATCGGCGAGATCACGCAGGTCGTAGACCGGACGCCCCTTCTCGCCGCCCGACAGCTGCGCGTGCGTGATGGCGGCGGCGAGCCGGTGGTACCCCTCCTCACCGCGCGCGAGCACCAGCAGATGACTGCCGTGCGGATCGGGTTCGCCGCTCTGCGGACCGGGGAGTCCCAGCGACAGCTCGGCGCCGAACACGGTCTGCAGCTGCAGATGCTCGGCGGCTTCGGCGAAACGGACGATGCCGTAGAACCCGTCGTGGTCGGTGATCGCGAGGGCGTGAAGGCCCAAACGCTCAGCCTCCTCGACAAGGTCTTCGGGTGAGGACGCACCGTCGAGGAACGAGAACGACGAGTGCGCGTGCAGCTCCGCGTACGGCACCGCATCGATCGGACGCTCGATCTCGGGCGTCCGATACTTCCCGCGCTTGTGCGACCACGCCGGACTGTCGCCGCCGTCGGCGCCCGCCGGCGCTCCCTCGGGGCGGCGCCGGTCGCTGAGGATCCGCTCCATCTCGGACCACGAGACCGACGGGTTGTTCCCCCACCCCATCAGTCGTACCTGCCCTCGGCGTGCCAAACGCCCTCTTCGCAGACGAGCAGCCAGGCGGTCTGCGCCTCGTCGACGATCTGGAACCGGTTCGCGCGGCGGGCACGCGCGGGGTCCCATCCCCGCTCCATGACCGGCCACGGTCCCGCCCACGAGGCGATGCGACGCGGATGCCGGGGCCTCCGCGCCCCCGACGCATCCGGCGCTCCGGGAAGGATCAGCGCGACCGGCTCGGCGGTCAGCTCTCCCCGCCCGTCGACCGCGACCATGTCGTCATCGCGGTCGATCACCGCGACGGGAATCGGCTCGGGAAACACGGTCGCCGGCAGCGGATCGGGAAGACTCCCCGGCCACGGCCGAGCGCGCTCGGCGATGACCGCACGGTCGCCCCTGCTCCCTCCGTCTCCCCAGGGCACGAGCACCTGCCGCTCCGCGAGCCACCGGCCGCCACCCAGCTGCGGGGTCACGACCCCGGCGTGCCCGAGCATCGCCTGCACGCGCGACAGCGCCGAGTGCACGCGTTCTTCCGGCCCCGAACCGAACAGCCCCGTCACGTGATGGGATGCCGCATCCACCTTTTCGGGCGCGATCCGCACCTTCGCGACCGCACTCTTGAGCCCGCGCTCGGCGAGCTGCCAGCGCACCCGGTCGACGACGGCAGCGGCATCGAACGCGCCTGGATGCAGCCAGACCCGCTCGCTGTGATCGCCGCGGTCGCCCGTCAGCGCGACGCGCAGCTCGGTGCAGACGAGGTCGACGGCGCCGAGCCCCGAGATGAACTGCTCCGCTGCGAGGCGTACGCCGAACGCGACCTGGTCGGCGATCTCGAGCGGCGGCTCGAAGCTGACCTCTCGTTCGAGCTCGGGCGGGGGCGTGCGCGGTTGCACGGGTTGCGAGTCGAGCCCCGACGCGAGCGCGTGCAGTCGCGCTCCGCGCGGGCCGAGCCGTTCGACGAGCCGCGCGGGCGGAAGGGCGGCGAGCTGACCGAGCGTGTGGATGCCGAGACGCGCGAACAGGCTCGCGACAGACTCGTCTTCCAGCGACGTCACCGGCAGCGTCGACAGGAACGCGGCCGCCGAACCCGGCGGCACGATCCGCATCGGCGCGTCCGGGCCGGTGGTGCGGGCGGCCTGCTCCGCCGTGAACGGACCATCGCCGACTCCCGCGCGCACATCGTGCACGCCGAGCTCGGCGAGCGCGCCGGTCAGCGCGGTCGCCGCGCCCGCTTCGCCGCCGTAGAACCGGGCGGGTCCCTTCACCCGCAGCGCGCAGAGCCCCGGCTCGCGCAGCTGCACACCCGGCGCGATCTCCTCGAGCCGGGCGATGAGCGGCGCGAATGTGCGGTGGTCGCGGGCGTCGTCGGCGTCGACCACATGGAGCTGCGGACATCGCGCCTGCGCGTCGCGGCGCCGCATCCCCCGGCGCACCCCGTCGGCACGTGCGGTCGGCGAGGTCGCGGCGACCGTCCCCTTCGCGAAGACGGCGATGGGCTGGCCGACCTCGGCGAGCCCCTCGAGCCCGAGCGCGACGACCGGCCAGTCGGGCACCCAGACGACGAGGCTCCGCACCGGCTCAGTCCCGGTGTCGACGAGCGCGGGATCCATCAGCTCACCGCCCGCATCGGCAGGTCGACGATCGGCGTGACAGGCTGCGGGCGCACCGCGATCGCGCCGTCGGGGGCGGGCAGCAGCATCCGCGACGACCGCGGCACCGGAAAGCGCCGGCTCGTGACCGTCACGGTCAGCTCGCGATCCGAGAGCACACCGTACCCGTCGCCGAGGCCGGACCAGCGGGCATCCGTCACATCGATCATCGCCTCCGTCTGCGGCCACGGGCCCTGCACGAGCAGCACGACCCCGCGCTCGCGCATGCGCGCCGCGAGTCGTGAGATGTCGGCATCCTTCGCCCGGGTCGGCGGCCGCACCGCGACGACCGGCAGCACATCAGCGATCGTCGCCGTCACAGCGAGCCAGCGCGGACCCGGCTCGGGGATCAGCACGAGGTGCGTCAGGTCGACGCCCGCCTTCTCGGCCGCCTCGGCGCCGAACCCCGGCATGCCCACCACACCGCACCAACTACCGGTCTGCGACGGCTGCGCCAGCAGGCCGAACAGCAGCGACATCGAGCCGCCGATCGAATACGACGATCCGGGGCGCAGCCCCCCGCCCGGCAGCAGATCAGCCAGGGCAGGATGGGTGGGAAGGGGCGGCGCGTCGAGCTTGCGCCCCTGGATCTGGGCCATCTGCGCGCGCAGCCGCTGCACCTCTTGGGCAGTGGCGGTGCTTCGCACGATGGATCTCACCTCGACATGGTAGAAGCTTTGTTCGAATGACTCAAGCGGTCTACCTCGAAGATACGCACGGGTTCCGACATCCCCTGAGGGATGCCGCGCCCCTGCCCCACGCCCCGGATCGCCCCGGATTCGGACATCCACCCCGGATTCGGACCCCAACACCCTGATCCATCCGAATCCGGCACACTTCTCCGAATCTGCAAACAGCACGCGCCACACCCGAGCGGATGCCGCGGCTCACCGCCCCCAACCGCGCGATGCCACCCCAAGACACGCGAACGCTCTCGGTGCCGCACGAGGCACCGAGAGCGAACGGCTCGGCTCAGGCCGCGAGCGCCAAGTACGGCTCCCACGCGGGTTCTGCGCGCTCGGCACCGCGCACACGCCAGCCGGCGCCGCGGGGCGGTTGCGGCATCCACCGCAGTTCCCACTTCATCTCCTGCGGTGTGCGGTCGCCCTTGATGTTGTTGCAGCGGAGGCACGCGGCGACGAGGTTCTCCCACGAGTCGGCTCCCCCGCGCGAGCGCGGCAGCACGTGGTCGATGGTCGACGCGCTCTTGCCGCAGTATGCGCACCGGTGCCCGTCGCGGCGGAGCACGCCGCGGCGGGTGACGGGCACCCGGCGTCCGGCGGGGATCCGCACGTACCGGGTCAGCACGATGACGGCGGGTCGGTCGTACACGTCATGGGACCCCCAGACGGGATCCCCCTCGACGCGCTCGACGATGGTGGCCTTCTCCGTCATGACGAGCACGAGAGCCCGCTTGAAGGAGATGACGGCCAGGGGTTCGTAACCTGCGTTCAGCACCAGAGTGCGCATAAGGGTGTCCTCTCGAACGGCCCTGACGGCTTCAGGGCCTTCCGTGTCGCCGACGCGGCGCGGGTCGAGAGGGGTGCGGGTACGAAAAAAGGCGCCGTCATGAAGACAGCGCCTTAATCGCACGACCGACGTCGTGGCATTCGTGCACACGATGCCGCAGCACATGCCGACCTAGCGCATTCCGGTTGCGAATGCGGGGTTGGATGTCCATACGGCTCCCCTCGGCTCGAACGAGCGTCGGGGTCAGGGTATTACACCCCGGGATGCCTGAGGGCGAACAGCAGAAGAACGGATGCCGTGTGTCGTCAGCCGGCGTTGGCCTGCAGCCACGACTCGGCGTTGGTGTACCCGTTGTTGATGCGGATCTCGAGGTGCAGGTGGGTGCCGTTCGCACGGCCGGTGTCGCCGACCTGGCCGATGAGCTGACCGACGGAGACGGTGTCGCCGACGGAGACGCGGCGCGTACCCCAATTCATGTGCGCGTAGAGCGAGGTGACCCGCACACCGCCGATGTTATGGGCGATCTTCACGTAGACACCCCAGCCCGGACCGGACTCGGACGACGCGACGACGGTGCCATCTGCGACGGCGTAGATGGGTTCACCACGGCCGACCATGTAGTCGGTTCCCTTGTGGCCGGCGTACGGACGACCGAAGTTGTCGAAGTGCGCGAGCGGACGACGCACGGTGCCTGATCCGGGCGATACGAGCGGAACGTCCGACGAGAAACTCGAGGACGATCCCGAGGACGACGACGAGTCGGACGACGAGGTGCGAGCCTTGGAGGAGGCGGCGAGACGTGCAGCGAGTGCAGCCTTGGCGGCCTTCTCCGCGGCTTCCTTCGCCTTGGCCTTCTCGATCTCTTCCGGCGTGGTGGCCGAGTAGCCGCCGCGCTCGAGCGTGGCGGGGCTGCCCTCGGAGGCGACGACGAGCGACTGCGCATCGTCTGCCGAGACCTGCTGCAACGTGCGGGCCTGGGCGGCGTCGCCCCGGTCAGCCGCGGCGAAGGCGGGAATGGCGACAGTGGCGACCATACCGGCGACGGCGGCGACCGTGAGGAAGCTGCGCATCGGGTGCGGACGGGTGGAGGCCGAACGAGTGGCGGGCGCCTTAGCGGCGACGCGACGGCTCAGACGACCAGTGCGATGGGCCGTCGATGCCTCAGAAATCTCGTTCGACGGGTGGAACTCTTCAGCCAAGCTGTCCTCCGGCGCCTTCGCATCCAGGGGGAAGGATGCTGGCTCGTCGGCAATCAGTGATCGGGCACAGATGTACGGGGCACTCCGTGAATGACGAGCCGGAAAGGCAACTCGCGGAGCGGTCCGTGGCGGGCTTCTCGCCGATGGACTCTCCGAGGCTACCGGAAGGTAACGAATAAGTCACGCTCTCGTCGCCGATGGCCGGCGTCGGGCTCGGGGGTCAGATCTCGCGCGCGTCCACGATGAAGATGTGCGAGGCGACCTCGACGGGCAGCTCGAGAGCCTCATCGACGTCGTCCATCTCCACGAGGACGTAGCCCTCGTTGAACCGGAACGAGCCGGTGCGACCGGGAATGACGCCCGCGTCGCGCAGCTGGGTCAGCAGCTCCGGGTCGACCTGCATGGGCTCGGCGAGGCGACGGATGCTGCCGGTCACCGGACCGCCGGCATCGTTCAGTCGGCGGACGAGACCCACGACACCGTTGTCGAACGCATTCGCGGGCACATCGCCGAGCTGGTCGAGTCCGGGGATCGGGTTGCCGTACGGCGACTCGGTGGGGTGGTCGAGCAGTTCGATGAGGCGGCGTTCGACGAGCTCGCTCATGACGTGCTCCCAGCGGCACGCCTCTTCGTGGACGTACGCCCAGTCGAGGCCGATGACGTCCGACAACAGACGCTCCGCGAGACGGTGCTTTCGCATCACGTCGACGGCCTTCTGCCGACCCGGATCCGTGAGCTCGAGCTTGCGGTCCTCCGAGACGACGACGAGTCCGTCGCGCTCCATGCGGCCGATCGTCTGCGACACCGTGGGGCCGGAGTGGCCGAGGCGCTCCGAGATGCGCGCGCGAAGGGGAGTGATCCCCTCCTCCTCGAGCTCGAGGATGGTGCGCAGGTACATCTCAGTGGTGTCGATGAGGTCGGTCATGAAGGCCTTTTCGCGCGGGAGACAGTACCGTCCCAGCCTATCCGGCATCCGGTCTCGGAGCGTCACGGAACCGAAGCCGCCACAGCCCGCGCCCTAGACTTCTCGGCATGGCGACAGTGACCCTTCCCCGCGAAATCCTCCCCGTCGACGGCCGCTTCGGCTGCGGCCCGTCCAAGGTCCGTGCCGAGCAGCTCGAGGCTCTCGTAACACAGGGAGCGTCGCTGTTCGGGACGTCGCACCGCCAGGCTCCCGTGAAGGACCTCGTCGGACGCACCCGCGCGGGCCTGGCTGACTTGTTCCGCCTCCCCGACGGCTACGAGATCATCCTCGGCAACGGCGGGTCGACGGCGTTCTGGGATGCCGCAGCCTTCGGCCTCATCGAGAAGCGCGCGCAGAACCTCGTGTTCGGCGAGTTCGGCGGCAAGTTCGCCGCCGCGGCCGCCGCCCCCTGGCTCGAGGCGCCGGACGTCCGCCGCGCGGAGCCCGGCACGAGCGCGAAGCCGGAGGCGGTCGAGGGAGTGGACGTCTACGCCTGGGCGCACAACGAGACCTCCACGGGTGTCGCGACCGCGATCTCACGCGTTCACGGCGACGCGGGCGCGCTCACGGTGATCGACGCCACGAGCGCCGCGGGCGGCATCGACATCGACATCGCCGAGACCGACGTCTACTACTTCGCACCGCAGAAGAACCTCGGCTCCGACGGCGGCCTCTGGTACGCCGCGGTGTCGCCGGCCGCCATCGAGCGGATCGAGCGGGTCGCGGCATCCGGTCGGTACATCCCGGAGTTCCTGAGCCTGAAGAACGCACTCGACAACTCGCGCCTGCAGCAGACGCTCAACACTCCGGCGGTCGCGACCCTGCAGCTCCTCGACAGCCAGCTGCAGTGGATCAATGGCAACGGTGGCCTCGCCTGGGCCGGGGCCCGCACCGCGGAATCCTCGAACGCGCTTTACGACTGGGCGGATGCCGCCTCCTTCGCGACGCCGTTCGTCACCGATCGCGCCGACCGCTCCCCCGTCGTGGTCACGATCGACTTCGACGACTCGATCGACGCGGCCGCCGTCGCCAAGAGCCTCCGCGCGAACGGCATCGTCGACACCGAGCCGTACCGCAAGCTCGGACGCAACCAGCTGCGCGTCGCGACGTTCGTCTCGATCGAGCCCGACGACGTGCGCCAGCTGATCAAGGCGATCGACTACACGGTCGAGCACCTGAGCGACTGACCTCTGCTCATACGACGACGCGGCCCCGAGGAGTGATTCCCGGGGCCGCGTCGTTTCAGAGCGCATGCCGCGCGTCAGTACTCGCGCAGGACCTCGGAGTTCTCGTCGTCATCGTCGTCGGACTCATCGTCGTCGTCCGACTCGTCGTCGTCAGAGTCGTCGTCGTCAGAGTCGTCGTCTGAGTCATCATCCGATTCGTCGACATCAGAGTCGTCGTCCGCCTCATCATCGTCCGGAGCCGTCTCGTCGAGCTCGTCGATGTCGACGCCGTCGACGTCGCCCGCGTGAAGGATCGACGAGCCGTCGCCGTCGAAGTCGCTCACGTCGAGGTCCTCTGCGTCGACATCATCGTCATCGTCGGTGTCGTCTTCGTCGGTGTCGTCGGTGTCGTCGTCATCCGAGTCGTCGCCCTCGTCCTCGTCGGACGCGGCCTGAGCAGCCTGATACTCCGCGAGGCGCTCGGCCCACGGCAGCCACTCGGGAGCGAGAAGCGCACCGTCGCCGGGGAGCAGCTCGATCTCGAGCACGGTCGGGGCGGAGCCCTCGACAACGGCGACACTCACGGTCCAGAACCAGCCGGGGTAGCCCGCCATCCGGTTCGCGAAGCGCAACGAGACCACTCCGCCGTCCTCGACGAGGTAACCGGCGGCGTCGCCGACGGTCGATTCGGGCGTGACCTCGAAGAGCGCGGCGCGCGCGAGGTCGTGGGCCTCGATCAGACGCGGGTCCGCCGGGGCGGAGTCCGGTTCGGTCGACTCAGGCATCGAGTTCATCGGCGACCTTGCGGAGCACAGCGGCGACCTTCTTGCCGTGTGCACCGCTCGGGTACCGTCCGTGGCGAAGGTCCCCGCCGATGCCGTCGAGCAGCTTGACGAGGTCCTCGATGATGACCGCCATGTCGTCGGCCGGCTTGCGGTTGCGCTTGCTGAGGCTGACGGGCGCGTCGAGCACGCGGACGGCGAGCGCCTGCAGACCACGGCGGCCGTCGGCGACGCCGTACTCCAGCCGGGTGCCGGGCTTCATCGTCGTGGTGTCGGCGGGGAGCGCGGTCGCGTGCAGGAAGACGTCCTGACCGTCGTCGCCGGTGATGAAGCCGAAGCCCTTCGCCTCGTCGTAGAACCTGACCTTGCCGGTGGGCATGTGTCGAACCTCGCTGCTCGAGCCCGCGTGCGGGCATGGAAAAGTGGGACCGTCTCAGCCCCACCACCAGACTACGGCACCGCGGCGAGCCGCTACTCTGATCGGATGAGCACTCCGCCCCCGGCCGGCGACCTTCCCGTCCGTCGCATCGACCGCATCCTGGCGTTCATGTCTTTGGGGCTGCTGATCCTGTCGGTGGTGTGCTTCTTCGCGATCATCCTCGCGTCGGGTCCGGGTGGGCTGAAGCAGGCCGACTTCGCAACCGGGGTGTGGCCCGTGGTGAGCCTCGTCGTCTACGTCGCCCCGCCGGTCGCGTTCGCCCTGTTGCTCGCACTGCTGATCATGACCTTCGTGCGACGGGGACGGGCCAACAAGGGTCGTTGACGTGACAGCTTCCGATGCTCGTGCCCTTGCGACCCGCCTCGCCACGCTCGATCCGGATGCCCTCGCCGCACTCTTCGATGCTCGGCACATCGCGCCGAACACGTCCTGGACGGATTTCTTCGACGCCGCCGACTCCCTGCTCGACCCGGCGCAGCTGACCCGCGCCTTCGGCGACGTCTCCGACCTCGAGGCGGCAGCCCTCCGGGAGGCCGTCGACCGTTCCTCCCCCGTCGCACAGCCTTTCCGCGCGGGCCTCGTAGCCCGCGCGCTCGCCGACGAGACCGGCCGGCCCTATGACGCCGTCGCAGCCGCCCTCGGCTCCGCCGCACCCGTCGGTGCGCCGGCCGTCTTCGAGGGCGAACCGGAGTCGGATGCCGCGAGTGCCGAGCGCGCGTTCGACGCCGTCGCCTCCCTCGCCGACATCCTCCATGCCGCCACGCGCACACCGCTGGGACGCATCGGATCCGGCGCCTTGAGCGCGGGCGACCGGAGACGCCTCGTCGAAGCGGGAGCCGCCGCGACGCCCGACGACGCAGACACCCTGGTCGCCATCGCCGCCGAGACCGGCCTCCTCGCCGGCTCCGACCGCAACTGGACGATCACGCAGGCCGGCTCGACATGGCTCGGCACCCGCACCGTCGAGCGGTGGACGGAGGTCGCCCATCGCCTCCGCGACCGGCTCCCCCACTCTCTCCGCTCTCCCGACGGCGGCTGGCGGAAGCCGGCGGACTGGCCTGGAGCCCACCCGTTCGACCCGGCGTGGCCCGAGCGGGTGCGGCGCCTCGCCGCAATGCTCACGCAGTGGGCGATGTTCACCCCCGACGGCACCCCGCCCGCATGGGCGACGGAGCTGGCCGACGGCAAGGATGCCGACGCTGACGCGCTTCGCTCGCTCCTGCCGCACGAGGTCGACAAGGTCTACCTGCAGAACGACTTGACGGCCATCGCTCCCGGGCCGCTGGAACCGCAGCTCGACCTCCGCCTCCGCACGACGGCACGCCGGGAATCGCGGGCGCAGGCAGCGACCTACCGCTTCACCGCCGACACGATCGGGGCGGCGTTCGCGGGCGGGGAGACCGCAGCATCCCTGACAGCGTTCCTCACCGAGCTCTCGCTGACGGGCGTGCCGCAGCCCCTCGCGTACGAGATCGAACGCGCCGCGACGCGCCACGGAACGCTCCGGGTGGGGCTCGACCGGCACGGTGACACCCGCGTCTCGGGCGACCGCGACCTCCTCGAGGCGATCAACGTCGATCAGGCCCTCCGCCCCCTCGGGCTCGTTCCCGACGGCGAAGACCTCGTCACGCGCACGAGCGCCGACACGACCTTCTGGATGCTCTCCGATGCCCGCTACCCGGTGCTGGCGGTGGATGCCGACGGCGCCCCCCGCGCCCTCGGTCGGCACGAGGTCGCCGAGACCGCCGCGCCGGAACCCTCGGCATCCGATCGGTACCGCCCTCTGATCGAGACGCTGAAAGCGAGCCTGTCGGAGGATGCGGATGCCGCCTGGCTCGAGCGCGAGCTCGAGCAGGCGGTACGCACCCGCGCGACGATCGGCATCACGGTACGGATGCCGGACGGCTCCACGCGTGATGTGACGCTCGAAGCCGCAGGTCTCGGCGGTGGTCGCCTGCGCGGTCGCGATCGCGCGGCCGATGTCGAGCGGACCCTGCCGTTGTCGAGCATCGTGAGCGTCCGGCCGGTCTGAGCCGACCGACCGCGATGACCGGCGTGGCCGGTAGACTTTCCCGCTATGGCTAACGGCCCCCTCATCGTCCAGAGCGACCGCACCGTGCTGCTCGAAGTGGCGCACCCCGACGCGGAGAACGCGCGTCACGAGCTGGCGATCTTCGCCGAACTCGAGCGCGCCCCCGAACACATCCACACCTACCGCGTCACGCGCCTGGGACTGTGGAATGCGCGGGCCGCCGGCCACGATGCGGAGGACATGCTCGCGACCCTGGAGCGCTGGGCCAAGTTCCCCGTTCCGCCGTCGGTGTCGATCGACATCCGCGAGACCGTCGGACGCTACGGCCGTCTGATCATCGAGCGCGACGACGAGGGCACCCTCATCCTTCGCTCGACCGACAAGCCCGTGCTCTCCGAGATCGCGCGGAACCGCCGCATCCAGCCGCTTCTCATCGCCCACCCGACTCCCGACACCTATGTCATCGATGCCTGGGCCCGCGGACAGATCAAGCAGGAGCTCCTGAAGATCGGCTGGCCCGCCGAAGACCACGCCGGCTTCACCCCCGGAACGCCGCACGAGATCGAGCTGCACGAGGACGGCTGGTCGCTCCGCCCCTACCAGCGGAAGGCCGTCGACATCTTCAGCGAGGGCGGATCAGGCGTCGTCGTGCTCCCCTGCGGCGCCGGCAAGACGCTCGTCGGAGCTGCGGCGATGGCCGACACGAAGACCACGACGCTCATCCTCGTGACCAACACCGTCAGCGCCCGCCAGTGGCGCGACGAGCTGCTCAAGCGCACCTCGCTCACACCTGAGGAGATCGGCGAGTACTCGGGCCAGGTCAAGGAGGTCAAGCCGGTCACGATCGCGACCTACCAGATCCTCACGGCGAAGCGGAAGGGCGAGTACGCCCACCTCGCGCTGCTCGACGCCCTCGACTGGGGCCTCATCGTGTACGACGAGGTACACCTGCTCCCCGCGCCGGTGTTCAAGCTCACCGCCGATCTGCAGGCGCGCCGGCGCCTCGGCCTCACCGCGACGCTCGTCCGCGAGGACGGCCGGGAGGGCGACGTCTTCAGCCTCATCGGGCCCAAGCGCTTCGACGCCCCGTGGAAGGAGATCGAGGCCCAGGGCTTCATCTCCCCCGCTGTCTGCTACGAGGTCCGTATCGACCTCCCGGCATCCGATCGGCTCGAGTACGCGGCCTCCGCCGACGACGAGCGCTACCGCCTGGCGGCGACGGCTCACGCGAAGATCGACGTCGTGCGCGATCTGGTCGCCAAGCACGAGGGCGAGCAGATCCTGGTGATCGGTCAGTACCTCGATCAGATCGATGTGCTCGCCGAGGCGTTGGGTGCACCGAAGATCACCGGCTCGACGCCGGTCGATGAGCGCGAGGTGCTGTTCGACGACTTCCGGCACGCGCGCATTCCCGTGCTCGTCGTGTCGAAGGTAGCCAACTTCTCCATCGACCTGCCCGACGCATCCGTCGCAATCCAGGTGTCGGGCTCATTCGGGTCCCGCCAGGAAGAGGCGCAGCGACTCGGACGCCTCCTGCGTCCCAAGTCGAACGGGCACAAGGCAAGCTTCTACACGCTGATCGCGCGCGACACCGTCGACCAGGACTTCGCTCAGAACCGTCAGCGGTTCCTCGCGGAGCAGGGCTACAGCTACACAATCCTCGACGCGGACAACGTCCGCGCCGCCTGAGCGATCACGTCAGTCAGAGGACGACGAGCCCGACGATCCGTCGGAGCCACCAGCGTCCGATCCTGACCACCCGGAGCCGCTTTCGAACGGAGCCGTCGGGTCGGGGCTGGGCGTCGAGTCCGGCGTGGGAGCGTACTCGCCCCACCGCGGCGCCTGGTGCGGTTCGAGCGGCGGACCGTCGTAGGGCGCCGGCGCCGGCGCCGGTGTCGGATCGACAGCCGGCGGCTGGCCATAGACCGGCGGCTGGCCGTACATAGGCGCCTGACCGTAGACGGGCGGCTGCCCGTAGACGGGCGGCTGCCCGTACACCGGCGGCTGCCCGTAGACCGGTGGCTGCCCGTAGACCGGCGGCTGGCCGTACACCGGCGGGGCGTAGACAGGCTCCGGCGGGGGTGTGAGGCGCAGCGTGCGCCGGCCGTCGCCACGACGCCAGAGCCATTCGACGACGCCGACGAAAGCGCCGATCATGACGACGGACGACACCAGGCTGACGATGCTCGTGTCGGTCGCCGCAGCGTCGCTGAGGCCGAAGACAGAGAAGCCGAACGCGGCGAGGTTGTTCACGATGTGCAGGGCGATGGCCGCCTCGAGCCCACCGGTGCGCCAGGTCAGCCACCCTGCGGCGATGGCGAACACGCCGACGCTCGCCTGCCCCACCCAGTCATACATGTGCCCCAGGACGAACAGCGGCACGGGCAGCAGGATCGCCCATGCGGGGTGCTTCAGCCAGCGCCCCACGGTCTGCATGAGGTATCCGCGGAAGACGAACTCCTCCGCCGCCGCCTGGAACGGCACGAGCAGGAGGACGACGAGAAGGGATGCCACGAACGCGGGGTTCTCCGCGGGTGAGACCAGGTTGCCCTCCGATCCTTCATCCGCCGGCAGGAGGAACGACAGGGCGGAGATGACGACGTAGACGACGACTGCCGCGCCGGCGCAGAGCAGCAGCCACTTCCAGCGGAGCCGACCCGCCACCGAGGAGATGTGTCCGACGCGGCGACCGTTCACGAGGAACGATGACAGGAGGTAGATGGGCCACATCACCGCGAGCGACAGCAGGATGACGGCCAGCCCGACGGGGTCGGTCACGTCGATGGTCAACAGCCGGTCCGTCAGCGTGAAGATGTCGGCGGAGGGATCCCACGCCAGGACACCCAGCGCGAAGACGAGACCGATGACAGTACTCACGATGAGGTAGAGAACGACCCCGATCGCCCCCGTGGCGAGCGGCGTCCACCAGCCGCGACGCTGGCGCGCGAACAGCAGCCGGTGGAAGGCGGCGCCCGGCCCGGTGACATCGGCGGGCAACGTCGACGCGGGTCGGTACGGAACGGGGACGGGCTGCGGGACAGTCACCATTCCATCCTGTCTCACCGTGGCCAGGGATCGTACCCCGGAGCAACCCGGAACCGGAATGTCCAGCAAACCGATTGATTCCGGTGCCAGTATGGGCTCATGACCGCTGCACGAATCCTCGTCGTGGACGACGAGCCGAACATCCGGGACCTGCTCGTCACCAGCCTCCGGTTCGCCGGATACCAGGTCCGTGCCGTCGCGAACGGCGCCCAGACCATCTCGGCTGTCCTCGAAGAGGAACCCGATCTGATCATCCTCGACGTCATGCTCCCCGACATGAACGGGTTCAGCGTCACGAAGCGTCTCCGAGGGGCGGGCTATACCGCCCCCATCCTCTTCCTGACGGCGAAGGATGCCACCGAGGACAAGATCGAGGGCCTGAACTCCGGCGGCGACGACTACGTCACGAAGCCGTTCAGCCTCGACGAGATCGTCGCCCGCATCCAGGCCATCCTCCGCCGGACCATGCAGGCCGACGAGGACTCGATCATCAAGGCCGGCGAGATCACGATGGACCAGGACACCCACGACGTCCAGGTCGGCGATGTCTCGATCGACCTCTCCCCCACCGAGTTCAAGCTGCTCCGCTACCTGATGCTCAACCCGAACCGGGTGCTCAGCAAGGCGCAGATCCTCGACCACGTGTGGGAGTACGACTTCAACGGCGACGCCGGCATCGTCGAGAGTTACATCTCGTACCTCCGCCGCAAGATCGATCCGCACTCCTCCGAGCCGCTCATCCAGACCAAGCGGGGCTTCGGATACATGCTGAAGGCCGACCGCACCGCCTGAACGGAGGCGCCCCCTGGGCCCGACGGCATCGCAGGACCGCGTCACCCACTGGTGGCGTGGCCTCAGCCTGCGCACCAAAGTCACCGGGGTGACCGTCAGCATCCTCGCCTTCGGCATGATCGCCGCAGGCGTCGGGACCATGATCTTCCTCCGCAACGCCCAGCTCGGCGCCGTCGACCAGTCGCTGACGCAGACCGTCACGACCGACATCGCCAGCAACCTCATGAACGTGACGCTCGACGACGGCGAGGCGACGTTCACACCGATCGCAGCCGCTCCGACCGACTTCTCCGTCGCCGTCTACAGCGGCAAGGGCGAGGGAGAGCGCCTCGCGGTCGCCGGCGGCGACGCATCGCTCTCCCCGCCGGCGTTCCCCGAGACGTTCGCCCTCGACCAGACCGTGCTCGACGGCACCACCCCCTTCGACCTCACATCGGCCGACGGCACCGTGCGGTACCGGGCGAGTGTCGACACCCTGCCGATCGCAGGTTCGCGCGAGTACTACACGCAGCTCGTCGCACTTCCCCTGAACGACGTGAACCGCACTGTCGCCAACTACATCGGCATCTACACGGCACTGGCGCTCTTCACCATCGTGTGCAGCGCGATTCTGACCCGCGGCCTCGTGACCCTCGCCTTCCGCGGCCTCGGGCAGGTGGAGTCGACCGCGATGACGATCGCGAAGGGCGATTTCAGTCAGCGCATGAGCGACATCGCGCCGGGCACCGAGGTCGGGCGACTGAAGACGGCGATCAACGTGATGCTGGAACGCATCGACGAAGCCCTCGGCGAGCGCGACTCAACCGTCGAACGGATGCGGCGTTTCATCGGTGACGCGAGCCACGAACTCCGCACGCCCCTCGTCACCGTGCGCGGCTACGCCGAGCTGTACCGCATGGGCGCCATCGGCGACCCCGAACAGACCGCGCAGGCCATGGAGCGCATCGAGAAGGAGGCGATCCGGATGGGCGCCCTCGTCGAAGACCTCCTCGCCCTCGCCCGTCTCGACGAGCAGCGCGATGTCGCCGTCGTTCCGATCGATCTGCGCCCCATCGCGAGGGATGCCGCTCTCGACGCGCGCGCCGCGTCCCCCGACCGTGAAGTCACGTTCACCGGCCACACCCCCACCTCCACGGTCCCGATCGCGGTATTCGCCGCGCAGGATCCCTCCCCCAAGAAGCGGAGCGGTGGGATCGCGGGCGCGGGGCGCCTTCTTCGACGCCGTCCTCGAACGGATGCCGCGTCCCCCACGCTCGAGACCGAGCCGGTGCTGATGCAGCCGCCGCTGAGTGTCACGCCGATCGTGCTCGGCGACGAGAATCGCATCCGCCAGGTCGTCGCGAACCTCCTCGGCAACGCCCGGCGCTACACGCCCCCGGGCTCACCGATCGAGCTGTTCGTGGGCGCTGACCTCGACTCGGCACGCGGCTGGATCTCCGTCGCCGATCACGGCGAGGGCGTGCCGGAGCAGATCCGGAGCAAGATCTTCCAACGCTTCTGGCGTGCCGATTCCTCGCGCACCCGCGAGACCGGCGGCTCGGGACTGGGGCTCTCGATCGTCGCCTCGATCGTCGCGACGCTTCAGGGCACGATCGACGTCACCGACACCCCCGGTGGCGGCGCGACGTTCACGGTCTCACTCCCCCTCGCGATCGACCGGGCGACAGCCGGCGAAGCAGTGGACCTGGCGACCCAGCCGCTCCCCCGCGCCGCCCGCACCGAGGACTGAGCCCGGTTCCTCCCCAGGATGCCGACGCACGGGATCATCCCCAGAGGCGTGGGGCCCGCTGCGGATGCCGTTCGGGGTTCCTAGCGTGGCGGCATCTCATTCGAAAGGAACCGTCATGACCGCCTTCACCGTCGACAGCGACGCCGTCCTCGCCGCCACTTCCACGATCCGGGCGACGGGCGACCGGGTGCAGTCCGAGACCGCCGCGATGCTCGGGCACCTCACGCAGCTGCAAGGGTCGTGGACCGGCAGCGCGTCGGTCGCCTTCCAGTCCGTCGTCGAGCGCTGGCGCGCCGCGCAGCGAGAGCTGGATGCCGCTCTCGCAGACATCAGCACGGCGCTCGGGACCGTCGGTCAGCAGTACGCGCAGACCGAGATGGCCGCCGCGGGTATGTTCCGCTGACGCAGCCGGGAACGGCGACCCGGGAACGACGAAGGGCCCCTCCCGGAGGAGGGGCCCTTCGTCGTACTCAGCGGTGGATCAGAAGTCCATGCCACCGGTCGGGTCGCCAGCCGGAGCCGACGCCTTCTCGGGCTTGTCGGCCACGACTGCCTCGGTGGTGAGGAACAGGCCGGCGATCGAGGCTGCGTTCTGCAGCGCCGAGCGCGTGACCTTGGCCGGGTCGATGATGCCCGCGGCGAACATGTCGACGTACTCGCCGGTCGCAGCGTTCAGGCCCTGGCCGGCGGGAAGCTCGGCGACCCGGTTCGACACGACGCCCGGCTCGAGGCCGGCGTTGAGAGCGATCTGCTTCAGGGGAGCCTGGATGGCCACCTTGACGATGTTCGCACCGGTCGCCTCGTCACCGACGAGCTCCAGCTTGGCGAAAGCCTTCTCGCCAGCCTGGATGAGCGCGACGCCACCACCGGGGACGATGCCCTCTTCGACTGCTGCCTTCGCGTTGCGAACGGCGTCCTCGATGCGGTGCTTGCGCTCCTTGAGCTCGACCTCGGTCGCCGCGCCGGCCTTGATGACGGCAACGCCACCGGCAAGCTTGGCGAGACGCTCCTGGAGCTTCTCGCGGTCGTAGTCGCTGTCGGTGTTCTCGATCTCGCGGCGGATCTGGGTCACGCGACCCTCGATCTGCGCAGCGTCGCCGGCACCCTCGATGATCGTGGTCTCATCCTTCGTGATGATGACCTTGCGAGCACGGCCGAGCAGGTCGAGGGTGGCGTTCTCGAGCTTGAGACCGACCTCCTCGGTGATGACCTGGCCGCCGGTGAGGATCGCGATGTCCTGGAGCTGAGCCTTGCGACGGTCGCCGAAGCCGGGAGCCTTGACGGCAGCAGACTTGAAGATGCCGCGGATCTTGTTCAGCACGAGGGTCGCAAGGGCTTCGCCCTCGACGTCCTCAGCGATGATGAGGAGCTCCTTGCCGTCCTGGATCACCTTGTCGACGACGGGCAGAAGGTCCTTGATGTTCGAGATCTTCTGGTTCGCGATCAGGATGTAGGGGTCTTCGAAGACCGCTTCCTGACGGTCGGCGTCGGTGACGAAGTACGGGTTGATGTACCCCTTGTCGAAGCGCATGCCCTCGGTGAGCTCGAGCTCGGTGCCGAAGGTGTTGGACTCCTCGACGGTGACGACGCCTTCCTTGCCCACCTTGTCGATGGCCTCGGCGATCAGGGCGCCGATCTCGGGGTCGGCAGCCGAGATGGATGCCGTCGCCGCGATCTGGTCCTTGGTCTCGATCTCCTTCGCGCCTGCGAGCAGCTCGTCGGAGAGAGCCTTGACGGCCTTCTCGATGCCCTTCTTCAGGGAGATGGGGTCGGCGCCGGCTGCGACGTTACGCAGACCCTCGCGGACGAGCGCCTGAGCCAGGACGGTGGCCGTCGTCGTGCCGTCACCGGCGACGTCGTCGGTCTTCTTGGCGACCTCCTTGACGAGCTCCGCGCCGATCTTCTCGAACGGGTCGTCGAGCTCGATCTCCTTGGCGATCGACACGCCGTCGTTCGTGATCGTGGGGGCGCCCCACTTCTTCTCGAGCACGACGTTGCGGCCACGGGGGCCGAGCGTCACCTTGACGGCGTCGGCCAGGATGTTGAGGCCGCGCTCGAGGCCGCGGCGGGCCTCTTCGTCGAAAGCGATGATCTTTGCCATAAGTGTGTCGTCCCTCCCGGACGTGAGGTTCAGTACCGTGCCCCCAGGGACTGGGAGCGGGATCGTTCTGGCACTCAGGATGAGTGAGTGCTAAATCATTCTGGCACTCGACCCTAGGGAGTGCAAGCCGATCGGAGGTCAGCGGATCGCGACGCCGCCCGCGGTGGGAACGAGCTCGACCCAGGTCTTCCCGATCCCCAGTGGAACCTCGCTGCCCGCGGCATCCTTCAGGACGATCGGCGCCGTCCGTGACTCCTTGGACCACACGACGGGCATGGCGTATCCCCCTGTGGACAGTGTGCCCTTGCCGGAGCCGACGAGGACGGTCTTCGGGACATCGCCGTAGCGCCCGTCGATCGAGACGCGCAGCACGAGGACGTTCGTCGCCGCGATGCGTGTACCGCCGGCAGCGGTGTCGGCCCGACCGTGCTGGGAGCGCACGTAGGTCGACGACTTCTGGTCCCACGTCCAGGAACGGGGTGACACCCTCGAGAACGTGAGATCGATCCCGGCCGACTTCGTTCCGGACAGCGGAGCCGCCCCCGTCTCCGTGTAACGGAACTGAGCCTTCGGCGCGGCGAGGTCGTCGTATGCCGCGACCAGCTGGGGCGCTTTCAGGATGACGTTGTGAGGTGCGCGACGCTCCCCGGTGCGGTACATGAACCGGTCGTCCGCGCCGCCGTGCACGGCGTTGTGCAGTCCGCTCTTCTGCATCATCGAGACGAACTGGGCACGACCGCCGGAGTAGGCGATGATGCCGCCCAGCGGGGAGACGATGTCGGGATCCATCGGGCGGATGCTCCGCACCGGTCCTACTTCCGCCGGCAGGTCGGAATGCCAGGTGGCGACGTAGCGGGTGAGCCCGCCCTCGACGAGCTCCTCGACGACGATGTCCGCCCGGTCGATCCCGTACTGCGGCCTCGCGTCGTAGTGGTTGTCGATCTTCACCGAGAGCGCGGGGCGCCGGGCATCCGCCACACTCATCTCCGTCCCCCGCAACGGCGCCGACACGGTCGTAGGCGGTGGCGGTGGCGGTGGCGTCGGGGTCGGGGTGGACTGCGGACGCTCCGAGGTCGCCACGGGCGAGGGCGTTCCGGAAGCCTCGGGCGAGGGCGTGCACGCGGAGAGCGGGCCGGCCAGCACCGCGAGGATCACCAGTGCGGACAGGCGCGGGGCAGCGAGACGGGTCACGCGTGCAGACTAGCGGAGCGCGCTGCGGGTGCTGCGTCGGGGCAGCCCACGTCGAGGATCAGGCGACGACGCGGACGGACTCGGCCTGCGGGCCCTTCTGCCCGCTGCCGACGGTGAACTCGACCGCCTGGCCCTCTTCGAGGACGCGGAAGCCCGACATGTCGATGTTGGAGTAGTGGACGAAGACGTCCTGTCCGTCACCGAGGGTGATGAAGCCGAAGCCCTTCTCGGCGTTGAACCACTTGACGGTTCCCTGGGTCATGCGAATCTCCTGAAGCTGTGGGACATCGAAATGCTAACCACGCCGTCAGGCTGCGACAGGCCGTTACGGGCTTTGTTGACACCCCGGAACCGAAGTGTTTACGACGGCGAAACACGCAGGGCGGCCACCGCCGCGACCCGCGTCATTCCGTGCCGAAATCGAGTCCCACGATGACCACGAGCTGGGGTCGGCTCGCGCCCCCCGCTGCGGTCGTCTCCGGCGGCGCGACCACCTGATAGGAGTCGTCGAGAGAGACCTCGGCTCCGCCGATCGCGTCAGCGAGCCCACGCGCGGCGGCCTCGTCAGCGCGGGCGCCGTAATAGACCGTCGTGGTCGGGAAGTCCGTCTCGCTCGCGTTGCTCGTCTCGACGTCGGCCTTCGCCCAGCCGGCTGCGACGACCTTGTCACGTACCTGAGCGGCGAGGCCCGACTCGCTCGTCGCGTTCAGGACGAGCACCTCGTAGGACGTGTCCACCTTCGGAGCCACCACCTGCGACGTGCCGCTCGGCTTCGACGCCTGGGCCAGATCGAGCCGTCCCGTCGCGAACAAGGTGCCGAAGACACCCGCGGCGACGATGGCGACGGTCGCCACGGCGGACCACAGCACGATGACACCCACGCGCAGGCGGGGGGCCTCCGCGCGGTGCGCGCCGACACGCGACGTGCGTGCGGGGAGGTCGTCGAAGCGGTCCTTTATGGCGGGCCGCGCGGTCGAGGCGGAGAGTTCCGTCGGGGCGGGCTGCTCTTGCTCGGGCGGGGAGGTCGGAGACGGCACTCGAGAATGCTACCGGGCCGAGGCCGGGAGGACCCTGGCGCGGCTGCGACGCTCGCGCTCCTGCGCGGCATGGAGGCGCCGCAGGCGGTGGACGAGGACCGGGTCGTGGGCGACGGCATCCGCGGATTCGAGGATGCGACCCAAGAGCTGGTAGTAGCGTGCGGGCGTCAGCGCGAGCTCGGCCCGGAGCGCTTCCTCCTTCGCTCCCGAGTGCCCGTGCCAGTGCGCCTCGAAGTCGAGCACGGCGCGATCACGGTCGGAAAGGGGCACTCCCCCACCGTACGACCGACATCGGGCGACACCGCGGAACATCCGCGCGGTTCGTCCGGTTGAATAGGACGAGGGAAGGAAGAACACATGAGCTATCGCGTGGAGAAGACCGACGAGCAGTGGCGTGAAGAACTGACGGACGAGCAGTTTGCCGTCCTGCGCCAAGCCGGGACGGAGCGCGCCTGGACCGGCGAGCTCCTCGACGAGGACCGCGCCGGACTGTACGCCTGCGCCGCGTGCGGATCGGAGCTGTTCCAGAGCGGAACCAAGTTCGACTCGCACTGCGGATGGCCGAGCTTCTACGAGTCCGTACGTCCCGAGGCGGTCGAACTCATCGAGGACAACAGCCACGGCATGGTGCGCACAGAGGTGCGCTGCGCGAACTGCGGTTCGCACCTGGGGCACGTGTTCCCCGACGGGTTCGGCACGCCGACCGGCGACCGGTACTGCATGAACTCGCTGTCACTGTCGTTCCAGCCCAAGGCCGACGAGGCCTGATTCGAGGAGGTCGCGACCGCCTGGGCGGGCCGTAGATCACACCGAAACACCCCGGGGTGGAGCCTTGGCTCCCCCGGGGTGTTGTGTGCGACCTGTGATCGGCGCGGGTCAACCGAACAGCGCCGCGGCTTCTTCGTAGCGGTGCGGCGGCACGGTGTGAAGCGAGCCCAGCGCCTCGGCGAAGGGGACGCGGACGATCTCGGTGCCCTGCATGGCGACCATCTGCCCCCATGCGCCGTCGACGATCGCGTCGGCGGCGTGGAGGCCCAGTCGCGTCGCGAGGACACGATCGAAGCCCGAAGGCGAGCCGCCGCGCTGAATGTGACCGAGGACGGTCGAGCGGGTCTCGATGCCCGTGATGCGCTCGATCTCGGGCGCGAGGATCTCGCTGATGCCGCCGAGTCGGGGACGGTTGAACGCGTCGAGTCCCTTGTCGCTGAACGCTTCGTCCATGCCGGTGAGCGTGAAGCCCTCGGACACGACGACGAGGGGAGCGCGACCGCGGTCATGCGCCTTGGTGACCTGCTCGGCGATGTCGTCGATCGACATCGGGTTCTCGGGGATGCAGATGACGTGCGCACCCGCGGCGATCCCGGAGTGCAGAGCGATCCATCCGACGTGGCGGCCCATGACCTCGGCGACCATGCAGCGCTGGTGCGAATCGCCGGTCGTGCGCAGGCGGTCCATCGCCTCCGTGGCGATGTTGACGGCCGTGTCGAACCCGAACGAGTAGTCGGTCGCGTGCAGGTCGTTGTCGATCGTCTTCGGCACACCCAGGACGTTGATGCCGTCCTTGTGGAGACGGTCGGCGGCCGCAAGGGTGCCCTCGCCGCCGATCGCGACGATGCCGTCGAGGCGGTGGCCGTACATGGTCTTCGAGATGTTCTCAGCCCCGCCGCGCGGGCCCTCGTAGGGGTTCGTGCGGCTCGTGCCGAGGATCGTGCCGCCGACCTTCGACAACCCCTTCACCTCGTGGCGGGTGAGGGGGAAGAAATCACCGTCGACGACGCCGCGCCAGCCGTCACGAATCCCGACGAACTCGATGTCGTAGGTCGTCGTGCCCTTCAGCACGATGCCTCGGATGACGGCGTTCAGGCCGGGGCAGTCGCCGCCGCTCGTGAGGATACCGATCTTCATGAGACGTCCTTTGGTGATTCGGGTTGATGCTGGGGGCGACGCTGCCTCCACGACACTAGCGTCGCGGAGGCAGCGCCTGCCAGCGGAGCGCGTTCAGGCGGCTCCGAGGGACTGCCGGAGCAGGTGCATCAGCGCCGACAGCTGCACGGAGTCGCTGGACGTCGGGTCGACCGCGTCACCGTCGAGGGCTCGCTGGGCGAGGCCCTGCTTGCTGTCGATCAGCTCGGCGATCTTCGTGTCGATCGTGTGCGCCGCGATGATCCGCCACGCGGTGACGGGCTCGCCCTGACCGATCCGGTGCACGCGGTCGATCGCCTGGGTCTGCTCGGCTGCTGTCCAGCTGAGCTCGGCGAGCACGACGTTAGACGCGGCCTGCAGGTTGAGGCCGACACCGGCGGCCGTCAACGAACACACGGCGATCGCAACATCCGGCTGGCCGTTGAAGTCGTCGATGGCCTGCTGGCGGACCGGCGTCGTCTGGTCGCCTCGAATCGAGACGGTGCGCAGCCCCGCCGATGCGAAGTGCGCCTCGGCGGCATCCATCACGTCGATGTGCTTGGCGAAGAAGACCACCTTGCCGACCGAGCGCTGCAGCTGCACCGCGTAGTCGGCGGCGAGATGCGCCTTCGCCTGGCCGATGCGGCGCACCATCGTGAAGACGTTCTCGGAGCCGCTGCCCGCTGCCTTCGCCTCTTCGAGCTCGCCATGGGCGACGAGGCGCACGATGTCCTCGTCGACGTCGCCGCGGACGACACGGTCGCCGCGCGCTTCGAGGATGCGGCGGTACTTTGCAGCCAGGCGGTCACCGAGCTCGCGCTCGGCGGCGCGGATCGAGCGACCGAACTCGTCGTCGAGCTCGACGGGGAGGTCAGCGACGAGCTTGTCGGGGAGGTCGGCGGCGACGTCCTTCTTCTTCCGGCGGACGATGCCCATCGAGATCACGGCGGAGCGGGCCTCGGGATAGAACGCCTTGTCAGCCGGCGTGAGGCCGGTCTCGTCGAGGCGGGCCATGAGGTCGGGACCGGGCTTCTCGCCGTTGGTCCAGCCGAGGAAACGCCAGATGGCGTCGAAGTCCTCGACATCGTTGATGAGCGGGGTACCCGTGAGCGCCAGCAGGAGCGGGTCCCGCACCTGCTCGCGAATGCGTCCGGCGAGGGCCAGGACGTTCCGGGAGCGCTGCGAGGTCAGGTTCTTGATGAAGTGGGCCTCGTCGACGACCATGCCCTTGAGGCCGATCGAGCCGAGCCACGACAGGTGACGGTCGAGGATCTCGTAGTTGACGATGAAGATGTCCGCGAAGGCGTCCATCGTCTCGCCGTCGCCCTGGATGACCGTCGCGCGACGCTGCGGGGTCCACCGCTGCACTTCGCGCGCCCAGTTCATCTTGACGACGTTCGGGACGACGACCAGCAGCGGGTACGCGTTGGCGACGGATGCCGCCAGCACCGACTGCGCGGTCTTGCCGAGGCCCGGCTCGTCGGCGAGGAGGAAGCTGCGGTGTCCGGTGCGGACGGCTTCGAGGAACCGCGACTGGTGCGGCATGACATCGAGGCCCTTGGGCGACAGCCGATCGAACTCGGGCAGAGGCGGCAGGTCCATGGAGGCGGCACCGCCACCGGCACCGATCTCGAACGCCTTGTAGAGGGGCCCCATGAGCTCCCAGCCGTCGAGACGACGACGCGGCGTCGGACCGGCGGCGCGGAGCGCGCTGTCGGGGGCGAGGAAGGGATTGGACTCCTTGCGCGCCTCGATCTGCGGAGGCACCACCTGACGGTCCACGACACCCTCGGGAACGACCGGAGCCTGCGCCGGCTTCGCGTCCGTGATGATCAGCTCGTCTTCGGGGAGATCGGCACCCGATTCGATCAGCCAGTCGCGCCGCATCCGACGGGCGACGGGCGACGTCGCCTGGTCGACCTCGAGCAGCTGGATCAGCGAAGTGTCGCGCGCTGCCGTCTTGGCGAGGATCGTCGCGACACCGTCGAGCCGCTTGAGCAGCTCGGCGCGGGCGCCGTCGGCGATGTCGGTCGCGGCCTTGACACGGGCGCGTTCCTCGCGGACGAGGAAGGCGATCACCTGGAACTTGACGCGGTTGGTCGGCCCCAGCTTTCCGCGCTGCGCCTTCGCCTCGACCTCGCGGACCTTGCGGGCGAGGATCGGGATGAGGGGGGCTTCGTCGTCTCGACGCGACGATGATCCCCGGCGACGCCGAGCGGCGGTCTTGGGGGCGGTGGCTGCCGTGGTCGGCATGCTCCTCCTGAGCGTGACACCGGCGGATGCCGGCGATCGCCGTCAGTGACGACGTCTTACGGGACCGCGACGGACGAGTCGCGGCGAGGTGTGTTCCTCGGATCCTCCGGCTGCGGGTACTCGCTTCTGCGAGCTGCGGCGACGGAGGAATCCTTCAGGCGCCAGTCTAGCGCGTCCGGGACGCGGGACACGTCGCCGCACCGGAGCGGACGCGTACGCTGGTGAGCATGCCCACCGAACGTGAACTCGCCGCCACCATCGACCACGCGATCCTGAAGCCCGAGCTCACTCGTGCCGATGTCGATGCAGAGCTCGACATCGCGGCCGAGTGGGGCGTCTTCAGCGTCTGCGTGCGCCCGAGCGACATCCCCCACGCCGTCGAGCGGCTGGCCGGCACCGGCGTGGCCGTCGGCACGGTCATCGGCTTCCCCCACGGCACGACCTCCACCGCGGCGAAGGTCGCCGAGACCCGCCAGGCGATCGCCGACGGCGCCGCCGAGGTCGACATGGTCGTCAACATCGCCGCTCTCCGCTCCGGCTTCGACGACGTGGTCGTCGCCGACATCCGCGCGGTCGTCGACGCTGCGGACGGACACGTGACGAAAGTGATCCTCGAGACCGCCCTCCTCGACGACGAGCAGATCGAGCGAGGCAGCCGCCTCACCGAAGCGGGTGGCGCGCACTTCGTCAAGACCTCCACGGGCTTCGCCGGCGGCGGCGCGACGGTCCCCCACGTCGAGCTGATGCGTCGCACCGTCGGTGCCGACGTGCAGGTGAAGGCGTCCGGCGGAGTCCGCAGCTACGCCGACGCCCTCGCCATGATCGATGCCGGCGCGACGCGCCTCGGCACGAGCGGCAGCGCCGTCATCCTCGGTGAAGCACGTCGAGTGGATGCCGGAGCAGGCGCGACCGGCGCCGTGGACGACACCTCGTACTGAGGCTCAGGACTGCAGCGCAGACCGAACGGCGGTGACGTCGGCATCCATCTGCGCGATCAGCGCCTCGACGCCGTCGAAGCGCACCATGCCTCGGACGCGTGCGGTGAACTGCACCTGCACGATGTGTCCGTACAGGTCGAGGCCCGTCTCGTCGAGGACGTAGGCCTCGACCTGGCGGACGGGAACGTCGTCGAACGTGGGGTTCGTGCCGACGGAGATCGCGGCGGCGTACCGGGTCGCGGGGGCGTAGCCACCGGCATCCGTCCCCTCGTCGACGAGCCAGCCGGCGTACACGCCGTCGGCGGGGATGAAGCCCTCGGCCTCCGTGGCGAGGTTCGCCGTCGGGTAGCCGAGCTCGCGGCCGCGCTTCAGACCGTGGACGACCTCGGCGCGGACGGCGTGGGGTCGTCCCAGGAGGCGTGCAGCGTCCTCGACCTGGCCCGCGGCGAGCAGTTCGCGCACCCACGTCGAGGAGACCCGGCGGCCGCCGCCCTGGACGTCACCGACGACGTCGACGGTGAAGCCGTGCTCCTGCCCGAAGGCGACGAGGAACTCGGGGGTCCCCACTCCGCCGCGACCGAAGCGGAAATCGGCGCCCACCATGACGCGGACGGCGCCCAGCGCGTCGACCAGGATGTGCTCGGCGAAGGTCTCGGGCGCGAGCGCCGCGAGGGCCTCATCGAAGCGGAGGACGAGGACGGCGTCGACCCCGGCGTCGCGGAGGAGCGCGATCTTCTGGTCGACGCTGACGAGCGCCTCGGGGCAGCGCTCGGGACGCAGCAGGCTGAGCGGGTTACGGTCGAAGGTGACCGCGACGACGCGAGCCCCGGCATCCGTCGCCGTGACCCGGGCACGGTCGACGACGGCGCGGTGACCGGAGTGCACACCGTCGAACTTGCCGATCGCGACGACACTCGGGCCGAAGCCCTCGGGGATCTCCATCGGGTCGCGGAAGACGATCATGCCGCCACCTCCGTCGGACGGATGTGGCGATGCGCGACGAGCCACCAGATACCCAAGAAGGGCAGCACGAGCGGGATCAGCACGTACCCGATGCCGTAGCCCGACCAGACCGTCGGATGGTTGAACAGCTCGGGGTGCGTGAGCGACAGTGTCCCGACGACCAGAACCCCGACGAGCTCGAAGACGATGGCCGCCCAGGCGACGCGGTACCACCGCTCCGACGCGCTGAAGATCAGGGCGAGGGTCGCGAGGATGTAGACGAGCGCTGAGAGCGCCGAGAGCGAGTACGCGAGCGGCGCATCGTCGAAGTCCCGGACGATCTGGACGAAGGAGCGTCCCGTCGCTCCGAGCGCCATGATCGCGTACACGACGACCAGGACCCGCCCGATGCCGGTCATCCGACGAGGGGACGAGGAGGATGCGGCCGACGAAGCGGTCGAGGGCGGCGCGGTCTCAGGCATGGCACCTCAATCCTACGACCGGCGCGGGGTGCCCTCGCCGTCCCGCCCGTGTCGCGCTCAGGCGACCTGGACGGTCCAGATGACGTTCATGCGCCACACCATGATCGCGATCGCGAACGCGGCGAATCCCATGACCACCGTGCTCCAACGGCTGCGCTCGATGAGCGCCCAGATGACGGCCGCGGGCGGGATCAGCACCGCCGATACGAGGTACACCCAGAACTCGAGGAGGTCGCCCGTAGGCGGATTGCCCGCGAGCGGAGCGATGATCGCGATCACCACCTGCACGACCAGGAGCACGAGGATGAGCGCCTGCGTGCCGACGGACAGATCGCTCGGGCGTCGTCCGACGAGTCCCAGCACGGTGCAAAGCAGACCCGCGGCGCACGCGACGACGATCTGCGCGACAGTGAACCAGGCGATCACGGCTGCTGCTCCTCGGGCATGTTCATGAGGCTCTTCACGTCGTCGCCGCGCCGGCCGACGATTCCGACGAGCACACCGTCGGGCGCGATCGCGGCCGGAGTCTCCCCCTGCAGTCGTTCGGCGGCACCGAGCAGTCGCTTGCCGTGACGGAGATCGCGCGCTTCGTCGGCGGTGACCGGGAAGGCGCCGAGCAGGGATGCCGCGACACCCGCGGCATCCTGCAGCGGCGCATCGGGGGTCAACTCGGTGACAGCGTCGGAGACGTCGAACGGTCCGACGCACGTGCGCCGGAGCGCCGTGAGGTGGCCGCCGACGCCGAGGTCGGCTCCGAGGTCACGGGCGAGGGCGCGGATGTAGGTGCCGCTCGAGCAGTCCACGACGACGTCCACGTCGATGACACCGTCGCGACGATGGATGCCGCGAACCTCGAACCGGCTGACGACGACGTCGCGCGCCTTGAGCTCCACCTCGACGCCCGCGCGTGCGAGGTCGTACGCGCGGCGTCCACCGACCTTGATCGCCGACACGGTGCTCGGAACCTGGGCCATCGGCCCGGTCAGCGAGCGGATGCCACCCTGGATCGCCTCGTCGGTGACGTGGGCGGCATCCGTCCGGGAGGTGTCAACTCCGTCGGCGTCATCGGAGTCCGTCGTGACCCCCAGGCGGATCGTGGCCTCGTACGTCTTGTCGAGGCCCACGACGTAAGTGAGGAGCCTTGTGGAGTGCCCGATGCCCAACACGAGGAGTCCGGTCGCCATCGGGTCGAGCGTGCCGGCGTGGCCGATCTTGCGCGTGTTCAACGCGCGGCGGGCCCGCGCCACGATGTCGTGGCTGGTGACGCCCCCCGGCTTGTCGACGAGGAGGATCCCGCCGCTCCCCTGGCTGTGCTGCATGGGTTCCAGCCTAGGCTGGAGCGGTGCCCGACCTCGCCCCGCCGCTGATCGCGTGGTACCGCGAGAATGCCCGGGACCTGCCGTGGCGACGCGACGGTTTCGGCGCCTGGGGCACGCTCGTGAGCGAGTTCATGCTGCAGCAGACTCCAGTGGCCCGCGTCATCCCGCGCCTCGAGGAGTGGCTCACGCGCTGGCCCACCCCTGCCGACCTCGCCGCCGCTCCCCCGGCGGACGCGGTGCGCCTGTGGGCGAACCTCGGCTACCCGCGTCGGGCGCTCTGGCTCCACCGCGCGGCGACGGAGATCCGCGATCGTCACGACGGGGTCGTGCCCCGCGACGTCGACGCGCTTCTCGCCCTCACGGGCATCGGTGACTACACGGCTCGCGCGGTCGCGGTGTTCGCCTACGGCGACCGGCATCCCGTCGTCGACACGAACACCCGACGCGTGCTCGCGCGCGCGGTCGACGGACGCTCCCAGCCCGGCTCACCCGCCAAGGCCGATCTCGCCGCGATGACGGCGATCCTGCCCGAGGCCGTCGACGATGCCGCCCTCGTCAACGCGGCCGCGATGGAGCTCGGCGCCGTCGTCTGCACGGCGCGCTCCCCTCGCTGCGAGGTCTGCCCCCTCGCCGACGCCTGCGCGTGGCGAGCGGCGGGTTATCCCGACACCGGCGACGAGCGCCGCAAGCAGGCGCGCTACGAGGGCAGCGACCGGCAGGCCCGCGGCGCCGTGTTGAAGGTGCTGCGGGATGCCGACGACCACGTCGCGCGCGCAGCGGACGTGATCGCCGAATGGCCCGACCCGCGTCAGCGGGACCGGGCCATCGACTCACTCATCGCCGACGGCCTGGTCGAGGCCACCGGCGGGATGCTGCATCTGCCGCGCTGACGCGGGTCAGTCTTCGTCTTCTTCGCGCGCCTTCACGTACGGGTCGGCTTCGCCGGCGTAGGTGCCGGATGCCGCGATGCCCGCGACCTCGGCGTCGCGCTCGCGCGCTGCGCGCAGAAGCTCCTCGATGTGTCCCGCGTTCTCGGGGAGGGCGTCGAGGATGAACTCGAGGCTCGGAGTGAGCCGTGTGCCGAGCTGACGCCCGACCTCGCTGCGGAGCAGTCCGGTCGCCGCCTTCAGTGCCGCGGCGGAGTCCGTCCGCGCTTCGTCATCGCCGTAGACGGTGTAGAAGACGGATGCGTGCTGCAGATCACCCGTCACGCGGACGTCGGTAATCGTGACGAATCCGAGCCGCGGGTCGCGCAGCCCCTTCTCGAGGCGCTCCGCGATGACGACGCGGATGCGGTCCGCCAGCCGTGCCTGCCGTTCTCCGGCCATGTCTTTCTCCTCTTGTTCTCCCCGCCCGCGGTCGGCTGACGGGGGAAGTGCGGAGGCGATGGATGTCGCCGGGATAGTCGGGGTCTCAAGGGTCCCGTTATCCCGGCGGCATCCATCGCCGTAGCAAACAGACTCAGATCAGCCGCGCGGCTTCTCGACCATTTCAGTGGTCTCGATCTCGTCGCCGATCTGGATGTCGTTGTACTTGCCGAGACCGATACCGGCCTCGAAGTCCGTACGGACCTCGGTGACGTCATCCTTGAAGCGACGCAGCGACTCGATGGCCAGGCCATCGGCCAGGACCACACCGTCGCGGATGACGCGGGCCTTGGCGTTTCGCGTGATCGTTCCGGAGCGGACGATGACACCGGCGATGTTGCCGAACTTGGAGGAGCGGAACACCTCGCGGATCTCGGCGACACCCGACTGGATCTCTTCGAACTCCGGCTTGAGCATGCCCTGGAGGGACTGCTCGACGTCGTCGATCGCGTTGTAGATGACCGAGTAGAACCGGACGTCCACGCCCTCACGGGCGGCACGCTCGCGGGCCTTCGCGTCGGGTCGGACGTTGAAGCCGATGACGATCGCGTTGTCGATCGTCGCCAGGTTGATGTCCGACTCGGTGACGGCACCGACACCGCGGTGGATGATGCGCAGCTGGACGCTGTCGTCGACCTCGATCTTGAGGAGCGACTCCTCGAGGGCCTCAACGGCACCCGAGACGTCACCCTTGATGATGAGGTTGAGCGACTCGACCTTGCCCTCTTCGAGAGCGCGGGTGAAGTCCTCGAGCGAGATGCGCTTGCGGGCCTTGGCCAGCTGAGCGTTGCGCTCGACCGCTTCACGCTTCTCAGCGATCTGGCGCGCCATGCGGTCCTCTTCGGTGACGATGAACACGTCGCCGGCGCGGGGCACGGAGTTCAGACCCTGCACCTGCACGGGACGCGACGGGTACGCCTCGTCCACGGCATCGCCGTTCTCGTCGATCATGGCGCGGACGCGGCCGTAAGCCGTGCCGGCGACGATCGCGTCACCGATGCGCAGCGTTCCGGACTGGATCAGCACCGTGGCGACCGAACCGCGGCCCTTGTCGAGCTTGGCTTCGATCGCGACACCACGCGCCGCCTTGTTCGGGTTGGCCGTGAGGTCCAGACCCGCGTCGGCGGTGAGCAGGACGGCATCCAGAAGCTCCTGGATGTTGGTGCCCTGGCGAGCCGAGACGTCGACGAACATGACGTCGCCGCCGTACTCCTCTGCCACGAGGCCGTACTCGGTCAGCTGCTGACGGACCTTCGCCGGGTTGGCGTCGGGCTTGTCGACCTTGTTGACCGCGACGACGATCGGCACGTTGGCTGCCTGAGCGTGGTTCAACGCCTCGACCGTCTGCGGCATGATGCCGTCGTCGGCCGCGACCACGAGGATCGCGAGGTCGGTCACCTGCGCACCACGGGCACGCATGGCGGTGAACGCCTCGTGACCCGGGGTGTCGATGAAGGTGATCGCGCGCTCGATGCCCTCGTGCTCGGTCCACACCTGGTACGCACCGATGTGCTGGGTGATGCCACCCGCCTCACCACCGACGACGTTGGTCTGACGGATCGCATCGAGCAGTCGCGTCTTACCGTGGTCGACGTGGCCCATGACGGTGACCACGGGAGGACGGATCTCGAGGTCATCCTCGCTCTCCGCCTCCAGCTCGGCCTCGAGGTCGAGACCGAAGCCCTCGAGGAGCTCTTTGTCCTCGTCCTCGGGCGAGACCATCTGGATCTTGTAGCCGAGCTCCTCCCCGAGGATCTCGAACGTCGCCTCGTCCAGCGACTCGGTGGCCGTGGCCATCTCGCCGAGGTTGAAGAGAATCGTCACCAGGGTGCCGGGCTGGACGTTGTACCCGCGGAGGGCCTCGAGCTTGTCAGCGAAGTCCGAGATCGACGCACCGCGACGCAGGCGGATGATCTCGCCGTTGCCCTTGGAGACGTTGACGCCGCCGACGACAGGCGCCGACCGCATCTCGAACTCTTGCCGCTTCGCCCGGCGCGACTTGCGCTGCTTGGACTTGCCGCCACCCTTACCGAAGGCACCGGCCGTGCCGCCGCCGGGGCCACGGCCTCGACCGCCACCACCGCCGGGACGACCGGCGAAACCGCCGGCAGGTGCACCACCGGGACGGGCTGCACCGAAACCACCGGCACCGCCGGGACGGCCGGGACCGCCGGGACGCTGCTGGAACGGAGCACCGGGACGACCTGCGCCACCGGGGCGACCAGCACCACCGGGACGGGGCGCACCCGGACGCGGGGCACCCGGACGCGGGGCCTGAGGGCGCGGGATGTTGCCGGGGCTCGGACGCTGGCCCATCCCCTGCGCCGAAGCGAAGGGGTTGTTGCCGGGGCGGGGGCCGGCGGGACGCTGACCCATGCCCTGTGCGCTGGCGAACGGGTTGTTGCCGGGACGCGGCGCGGCGCCGCCGGGACGGGGCGGCTGCGAACCGGTCGCACCCGGCGCGGGCGTGCCGCCGGGCTTGGGAGCGTCGCTCTCCGCAGCTGCAGGCGCGGGAGCCGGTGCAGACGCCGCGGGCTTCTCGGCGGCCGCGGGCCGCTCAGGCGCTGCCGGGGCAGCGGGCTCGGGAGCCGGGGCGGGCTTCGGCGCCGACGGACGGGGTCCGGGGGTCGCGCCGGATGCCGGTGCCTTGGTAGCGGGCTTCGCGGGGGCGGCGGCGGGTGCCTTCACGCCTTCCGCCTCGAGGGCGGCGCGGAGCTTGCGAGCCACGGGGGGCTCGATGGTGGATGAGGGGCTCTTGACGAATTCGCCGAGCTCCTTCAGCTTCGCGAGGGCGACTTTACTGTCGACGCCGAGCTCGGAAGCGATCTCGTGCACGCGTGGTTTTGCCACAATTCTCCTGTCTGGGGCCCACCCCGGACAGGGTGGACCGTCAATCGCGGACGGGTCTCATTTCGAGCCGTTCACTTTGTGTCCATAGCCGTTCAGCCGTTTCGCTGGAGGGATTCTCTGGTGGTCCGCGCATCCAGTCCCGCTGTGTCCAGCGGGGTGGATACCCGTAGTGCGCGTCCGAATGCGCGCCGCTTGACCGCGGTGCTCACGCATCTGTCCGTGTCATGCACCCACGCGCCCCGACCCGGGAGGACGGCCTTCTCGTCGATGACGAGGGCACCGTCCCTGGCCACGATGCGGAGCAACGAGGACCGGGGGGCACGCGCGCGGCATCCCACGCACGTTCGAACAGGTTCCATCCTACCGCGTCAGGACTCGTCGAGAATGCTGTCGGGCTGGATGTCGATCTTGGCGCCGGTCAATTTGGCCGCGAGCCGGGCGTTCTGACCTTCCTTGCCGATCGCCAGGGAAAGCTGGTAATCGGGAACGAGCGCCCGCACGGCCTTCGTAGCCTGGTCGAGCACGAAGCTCGACGTCACCTTGGCCGGCGACAGGGCGTTCGCGACGAACTTCGGAAGAGTCTCGTCGTAGTCGACGATGTCGATCTTCTCGCCGCCGAGCTCCTCGGTGACGGCACGGACGCGGCGGCCGAGCTCGCCGATGCAGGCGCCCTTCGCGTTGACGGCGGGGTCGTTCGCCTTGACGGCGATCTTGGTGCGGTGACCGGCTTCGCGGGCGAGCGAGATGATCTCGACGACGCCGGAGGCGATCTCGGGAACCTCGAGTGCGAAGAGCTTGCGGACGAGACCCGGGTGCGTGCGGGACACGGTGATCTGCGGGCCCTTCATGCCCTTCGACACCGACGTCACATAGACGCGGAGGCGCGAACCGTGCGCGTAGTTCTCACCCGGCACCTGCTCCTCGGGCGGGAGGATCGCCTCGATCGTGCCGAGGTCGACGTGCACCATGCGCGGGTTGGGCCCCTGCTGCACGACGCCCGCGACGATGTCGCCTTCCTTGCCCTTGAACTCGCCGAGCACGGCGTCGTCCGCGATGTCGCGGAGACGCTGGCTGATGACCTGCTTCGCGGCGAAGGCGGCGATGCGGCCGAAGTCGTCGGGCGTCGATTCTTCTTCGCCGATGATGACGTCGTCCTCATCACGGAGCGGGATGTAGACCGCGACGTGGCCGGTCTTGCGGTCGAGCTGAGCGCGGGCGCCCTCGGGGAGTTCGCCGTCGGGAGACGTGTGCTTCGCGTAGGCGGTCAGGATGGCCTGCTCGATGATCCGGATCAGTTCTTCGAACGGAATCTCCCGCTCGCGTTCGACAGTCCGCAGCAGCCCCAGGTCGATGTCCATAGGTGCCTCCCTTTTTCAGTTGCTCAACACGGCGCCGCTCGCACCCGGTGTTCCGGTGCGTCGCGGCATCCCGTCAACGTTACCCGATCGGATGGCGAGCGACCTGAGAAGATCGAGGGATGACCGATGCCGTGAAGGACGCTGCGAAGAGCGTCCGCCGGTCCCCCATCGCCCGGATGCTGGCGCGCGGCGGCTATGCCGCCAACGGCGTCGTGCACCTTCTGTTCGGCGTGGTCGTCATCGTCATCTCCCTCGGCGGGCGCGGCGAATCCGATCAGGCGGGCGTGTTCAAGAGCATCCTCGCCGCCCCGCTCGGGCTCGCCCTCGTCTGGCTGCTCGGCCTGCTCCTCGCGGCGCTGGGGCTATTCCAGGCGCTGCGCGCGTTCGCGGCGAAGGGGTCTGACGGGGCGGCCTGGGGCAGGCGGATGTCGGCGGCCGGACAGTCTGTCGTCTACCTCGCGCTGTCGGCGATCGCACTCACTGTGGCCCTCGGAGCCCGCCCCGACGGCGACCGCAGCGCGCAGGCGGTGGCCCGCGACCTGCTCGGCACGCCGGGCGGCGTGTTCGTGGTTGCGGCTGCGGGGCTCGGACTCGCTATCGGCGGTCTCGTCTTCGCCTCGATCGGGGTGCGACGCTCCTTCGACAAGCAGGTCCGCATTCCTCGCGGTCGGATGGGCGTCGCCGTGACGGTCACCGGGATCGTCGGCTACCTCGGCAAGGGGATGTCGGTCGCGATCGTCGGCGTGCTGCTCACGGTCGCTGCCGTCAAGCAGGAGGCCGCAGCCGCCGGCGGGTTCGACGCGGCCATCGCGGCACTGCTGGAGCAGATGTTCGGCCCGTTCCTGGTCTTCCTCATCGGGTTCGGCCTCGTGGTGTATGCCGCCTTCAGCTTCCTCCGCACGCGCTACGCGAAGCTCTGACTCACCCGCCGAAGTGGCATCGCTCGGCGACCCAGCTGAGGATCCTGCCCCGCTCGTCGTCAGATACCGGCACGTCGACGACGCCGGTGCTGCCGTCGACGTCGACCTCGAGGGCGAAGACCGTGCCGCGCTTGTCCTCCTGGACGACGTGAGGATCGCAGCGCTGCGGCTCGATCGGGACGTCGACGAGGGTCTTGCCATCGGGCACGGGGAATCGTGTGGTCCGGCTTCCGAACTGCAGGAGGGGTGTGGACTGCACCGCGACCACACGCGCATCGCCGCCGGTGCTCATCGGCGTGATCTCGAGAGGGAGGACTCCGGGGCCGGATGCGGGGAGCACAGCGTCGTGCCACGACACCTGCAGCGTGGTCGCCAGTGCCTTCTCGAGGCACTCACGTTCGTTCAGGCGTCCGAGGAAACCGAGGGCGTCGGTCAGGACGCCGGTCCGGTCGGTGCCGTCCGCGAGCTGAAGCTCCCACCGGCGGTCGGGAGAGCCTCCGTCGCACGCCGATGCGGGGAGCACGAGCGGGAAATCGAACGACTCCCCCGCGGCGACCCGTCCCCCATCCGCGCGGACGGCACCACCCAGCCGGTCGTCGACGATGCGGATCGCGGAGATGTCCAGGGCCCTCGTCGAGTCGTTCTTGACGCGCACCAATGCGCGGCGGCGCTGCTCATCGCCGCGCTGCTGATGGATCCAGACCTGGACGCCCGCGTCTGCCGAACTCGGCGTCGGTGTCGGGGCAGGAGGGGAACAGCCCGCGGCGGCGCCCCCGAAGGCGATGAGCACCGCGGTGAGCGCCGCGAGCGCGGACAGTCGCGACCGGTGGGGTCGCGGCATCCGGCTCATGAGCTCACGATACGGCGTGGGGTTCGATCGGAGGAGTGGCCGGGGGCGCCGAGTCGAGCTCGTTGACGGCGCGGATGAGGTGGTGGAGCTCGCCGACGCGGCGCCGGTCGAAATCCATGAGGAGACGCGGGAGTGCGAGGCGGTCTTCGTCCTGCAGCTCACGACGAAGCGGCGCGGTCCGCTCGATGCGACCGCTGGTGAGCAGGTGCGCGAAGCGAGTGGAGAGGTCGGCGACTTCGGCATCGGTCGGCTCCGCGCACAGGCGCAGGACGAGTCGGGATCCGATCCACCGGAGCGAGTCGTAGTTGCGCCAGAAGCCCGTGATCTCCGCCTCTGCCTCCTCGACCGAGTCGGTCACGAGGACGCGGTCGAGGTCATCGGGCGAGATGACGCCCGACGGGATCAGGTGGTCCGCGGCGAAGTCCTCGAGGCCCTGCCAGAACCTGCCGCCTGGTGCGTCGAGGAGGACGATGGGGGTGGGCTCGGCCTTGCCGGTCTGCTGCAGGGTGAGCAGCTCGAACAGCTCGTCGAGGGTGCCGAAGCCACCGGGCACGCAGACGAAGCCGCGGGACTCTTTGACGAGCATGAGCTTTCGGGTGAAGAAGTACTTCATCGCGACCACCCGGTCGGCCTCGGCGATGACGGCGTTCGGCTTCTCCTCGAAGGGCAGCCGGATCGACACACCCAGCGAGCGTTCGGGCCCCGCCCCCTCCGCAGCGGCCTGCATGATCCCCGGACCGGCTCCTGTCACGACCATCCAGCCACGGTCGGCGAGCGCGCGGGCGATGTCGGCCGCCGCCCGATAGAGCGGGTCGTTCGGTTGCGTCCGGGCCGAGCCGAAGATCGTCACCTTCGGCGACGAGCGGTAGGGCGCGAACAGGGAGAACGCGGAGCGCATCTCGGACAGAGCAGCCGACGCGATCTTCAGATCGAGGCGGTCGGTGTCGTCGATCCCCATCCCGACTCCTGTGATGAGGATGCGCGCGACGAGATCCGCATCCTCCTCGACGCCGGCGTCGGTCAGGAGCGTGCGGATGGCGTCGGTGACGTCACCGTCGAGGAAGGAGGCGGAACTCGGCGACATGTCCCCAGGCTGTCACGATCCGGCATCCGTCGGGTGAACGACAGGGTTTCTGTCAGTGACGGATGCCGGGAGCGAGTCAGGCCGTGAGCGCAGAGACCGCCTCGGCGGCCGTGAGCGTCGTCCGCTCGCCCGAACGGCGATCCCACAGCTCGACCTGGCCATCGGCGGCGCCTCGACCGACGATGAGGATCCACGGGACGCCCACGAGCTCGGCGTCGCCGAACTTGACGCCCGGGGAGACCTTCGGCCGATCGTCGAGCAGGACGTCGCGGCCGGCTGTCTCGAGCTCGGCGGCGAGCTTCTCTGCAAGGTCGAAGGCCACGGCATCCCGTCCCGTCGCGACGACGTGGACGTCGAACGGCGCGATGGACTCGGGCCACACGAGACCGCGGTCGTCGTTGTTGAGCTCAGCGAGGATCGCGAGGATGCGGGTCACGCCGATGCCGTAGGAGCCCATCGTGACGGTGACGAGCTTGCCGTTCTCGTCGAGGACCTTGAGCCCCAGCTTCTCGGCGAAGAACCGGCCGAGCTGGAAGACGTGACCGATCTCCATGCCGCGCGCGAGTTCCACGGGCCCGGAGCCGTCGGGTGCCGGGTCGCCGGCACGGACGTCGGAGATGTCGACGATGCCGTCGGCGACGAAATCACGACCGGCGACGACGGAGTGGGCGTGCTTCTCGTGCTCGTTCGCGCCGGTGACCCATGCGGTGCCGTCGACGACGCGGGGGTCGACGAGGTAGCGGATGCCGGTGGTCGACTCTTCGCCCAGCACGGCGCCCGAAGCGGACCAGGGGCCGATGTACCCCTTGACGAGACCGGGGTGCTTCGTGAAGTCGGCCTCGGTGGCCGCCTCGACGGCGGCAGGCGCGAAGGCGACCTCGGCACGCTTGTCGTCGATGTCGCGGTCTCCGGGGAGTCCGACGATGACGAGCTCACGCGTGCCGTCGAGGTGGGTGAGGGCGAGGACGACGTTCTTGAGCGTGTGCGCTGCCGTCCACGACGCGGCGCCGTCGGTCGCGGGACCGGCGATCCCGGGCGCGGGTGCGTCGAGGTGCGCGTTGGTGTGGGCGACGAGCGTGTCGATCGTCGGGGTGTTCGGCGAATCGAAGACGACGGGCGAGCCCTCCGCGATCGGAAGCGCGTCGGGAACAACAGTCGTGAACGCCTCGACGTTGGCGGCGTATCCCCCGGCAGATCGGACGAACGTGTCCTCACCGACCGCGATCGGGTGAAGGAACTCCTCGCTCCGGGCACCTCCCATGAGGCCGTTGTCGGCGGCGACGATCACGTACTCCATGCCGAGGCGGGTGAAGATGCGCTCGTACGCGTCGCGCTGCGACTGGTACGAGACGTCCTGTCCGGCGTCGGTGTAGTCGAAGGAGTAGGCATCCTTCATCGTGAATTCACGGCCACGCAGGAGGCCGGCGCGCGGACGAGCCTCGTCGCGGTACTTGTCCTGGATCTGGTAGATCGTCAGCGGCAGGTCCTTGTACGACGAGTACAGGTCCTTCACGAGGAGGGTGAACATCTCCTCGTGCGTCGGAGCGAGGAGGTAGTCGGCGCCCTTGCGGTCCTGGAGGCGGAAGATGCCATCACCGTACGACGTCCAGCGACCCGACTCCTCGTAGGGATCGCGCGGCAGCAGCGCCGGGAAGTGCACTTCGAAGGCACCCGCGTTCGCCATCTCGTCGCGGATGATCTGCTCGAGCTTCGCCTTGACGCGCAGGCCCAACGGCAGCCAGGTGAAGATGCCGGGTGCGGCGCGACGGATGTAGCCGGCGCGCACGAGGAGGCGGTGACTGGTGACCTCGGCGTCGGCCGGGTCTTCGCGGAGCGTGCGGAGGAAGTATGTCGAGAGACGGGTGACCACGAAGGTCAAGTCTAGGTGTGCCGGCCGAGCGCGCGTGGCGGTAGGCGCTTAGCCTGGAGGGATGCCTACCGTGCTGCTGACCGGGTTCGAGCCCTTCGCGGGTGACACCGTCAACCCGTCTGGGGACGCCGTCCGCGCCGTCGCGGAGAGGTGGGCGGGCCCGGAACGCCTGATCGTCGACGTCCTGCCCGTCACCTTCGACGGCGCGACGGCCCGGTTGGCGGCGTTGCTCGACGAGCACCGACCCGACGTGGTGGTCTCGGTCGGGCTGGCCGGGGACCGATCCACCGTCACACCTGAGCGTGTCGCGGTGAATCTCGCCGACGCGCGGATCGCCGACAACGCAGGGCATCGCCCGCAGGATGCGGCGGTCGTCGCCGGCGGACCGGCCGCCTACTTCGCCACGCTCCCCGTCAAGGCGATCGCTGCGGGCCTGGCGAACCGCGGCATCCCCTCGACCGTGTCCCACACGGCGGGCACCTTCGTCTGCAACGCGACGATGTACGCGGCCCTGCACGCCACGACGGGAACGCCGGTTCGTGCCGGGTTCATTCATGTGCCGTGGGCCGCAGGCACCGCTCCCGCAGGCGCACCCGCTCTCGACTTCGCGGACATCGTCGACGCCGTCGAGCTCGCTGTCCGCGTCTCACTCGACGTCGACACCGATGTCGCGGCGGCCGGCGGCGAGCTCCCCTGAGTCGGAGCGCGCTCAGCGACCGAACAGGTCGCCGAGACCCGGGAGCTCGAAGCCACCGAGGTTCTCACCGAACCCGGCCACCTGCTCGCCGACGCCGCTGACGTGCTCGCCGACATCGGAGAGCGCACCGCCCGCGAGTCCCTCGAGGTCGACGCCCTGCGCGAGCGCGTCGATGTCGACGCCCATGCCGGTGGCCTGCGCCAGGAGCGGCCCCGCGACCGAGGTGAGGATCGCCCCGCCCGCCACGACGCCGAGAACACCCACGCCGGCACCGATCGCCGCGCCACCGGCGGCGCGCCCCGCACCACCCCGGTTCACGCGGGAAAGCAAGCCTCGGAGCATTCCCGGCCGCGCGGCCTCCGTGCGCGCTGCTACGCGGGCGAGGTCAGCGGGAGCAGCTGACCGAGGGTGTTCGTGTGCGGGCAGCTCGGCGACCATGCGCGCCTGGACGTGCGCGCGCTGTTCCGGAGTGAGACGCGAGAACGCCTCCTGATGGATCTGCTCCACCTGGTGCGGGTCCGCGGTCTGCAGAAGGTAGTCATATCGCGCGATCGCCTGACGGTCGGCGGGAGAGAGCGGACTCGACGACGAGGATGACGGGGCGCCGTTCGCGGGCGGCGGCGTGAGCGACGTGGCCGCCGACCGTGCGGTGGGCGCAGGCGCGGAACCCGACGCTGCGGGGGCACGTCCCTCGCCCATCAGCGCGTCCGCTGCCGACCGTGCCATCGTCCGCCAGTCGCCCGAGCGTGCGGGCGGTGCGGACGACGACGCGGAGCCGCCGGACGTCGAGTCGAGTGCCTTGGTTGCCATGCCGATCAGTCGCGAGAGCTTGCTCATGCCCGTCACGGTATGCGTCCGCGTTATGGAGCGCCTGGACGGGATCGAGGATTCCGCTGACCGGCAGCGGCGCCCGGCCTACACTGACCGCGTGCCCTCCCGCCGCGCCCGCCTCGTCTCTCCCGCCCAGTCGGAGCTGAAGGACGCCCTCGCGGCCCTTCGCGACGAGTTCGAGCTTCCCAACGGCTTCCCTGCCGAGGTGAACGCCGAAGCGGAGCGTGCCGCATCGACGGTTTCCGTCGAGCCGGCCGAACCCGCGCTGGCGGATCTGCGAGGCATCCCCTTCCTCACGATCGACCCGGCGGGATCGACCGACCTCGATCAGGCCATGCATCTCGAGCGCACCGATGACGGCGGCGGCATCCTGCACTACGCCATCGCCGACGTCCCCGCCTTCGTCGCCTTCGGCGGGGCCGTGGATGCCGAAGCCCGCCGCCGCGGGCAGACCATCTACACACCCGATGGGCGCATTCCGCTGCACCCCGCGGTCCTCAGCGAAGATGCCGCTTCCCTCCTCCCGGATCAGGACCGTCGGGCTTACGTCTGGCGGTTCGAGTTGGATGCCGGGGCCCGCCCGGTGGCGACGACGCTGACGCGCGGAGTCATCCGCTCCCGCGCCCAGTGGTCGTATGTGGACGCGCAGGCCGCGCTCGACCGCGGCGATGCTCCCGACACTCTCCGCCACCTCGTGTGGTTCGGCGACGAGCGCGCGCAACGGGAGATCGAACGCGGCGGCGCGAGCCTGAACCTGCCCGAGATCCGCGTCGTGACCTCGGCCGCGGGGTACGCTCTCGAGGCCGACGACGGCGTGGCCCTCGAGGACGCCAACGCGCAGGTCTCGCTCCTGACCGGGATGGCGGCGGCGGAGATCATGATCGCCGGGAAAGTCGGGATTCTCCGGACGATGCCCCCGGCATCCGACGAGGACATCACGACTTTCCGTGCCCAGACCGTGGGCTTCGGGCTGCCCTGGCGCGAGGGTGTCGCCTACGGCGAGTACCTGAACGACCTCCCGCGCACGCCGACCGGTCGGGCCATCCGCGAGCACGCCGCCGGGCTCTTCCGGGGCGCCGGGTACGCCGCTTTCGACGGCGAGCTTCCCGAGCTGACCTTGCAGGCGGCGATCGCCGCGCCCTACGCGCACGTGACGGCGCCGCTGCGTCGCCTCGTGGACCGGTGGGCCCTTCTCGTCTGCGATGCACTGGCGAACGGCCGCGACGTCCCGGGCGAGATCCGCGCCTCGCTCGCGGAGATCCCCGAAGCGATGGAGCGAACCTCGAGGGTCGCGTCGCAGGTCGACGGGGCCGCCGTCGAGCGGGTCGCCGCGGCGGTGCTCGCCAGCCGTCAGGGCGAGGAGCTCGATGCCGTGGTCCTCCGGCGGCGGGAGAACGGCGCGCGCGTCGCCCTTTCGGACCCGCCTCTCGAAACCGTCGTCCCGGGCGTCGACGCGGAGCCGGGCAGCACCGTCCGCATCCGTCTGGTCAGCGTCGACGTCACCCGGGGCAGAAGCGAGTTCATACGGGCCTGAGCGCGCCGATTTGCGCGGAAGCTCACCTCGGTGTGCAATATATTGCATGCCGGTGCCCGCCACGTCTCTCCCGCCACGAGCCCTCCTCCGCGACGAAGTCCGCACCCGCCTGCGCGACGCGATCGTCGACGGAACCCTCGCCCCGGGCGAGCAGCTCCGCGACCTCGAACTGTCGAGGTGGCTGGGCGTATCTCGCACTCCGGTTCGGGAGGCGCTCCTCGACCTCGCGCGTTCGGGCCTCGTGCTCGCCTTGCCGGGCCGGTCGACGATCGTGGCTCCCGTCGACGGACGGGCGGTCCGGGATGCCGCGGCCGTCGTCGCGTCGATGCACCGGGTCGCAGTGGTGGAGGCGACCCCACTGTTGACCGACGACGACATCCAGCGGATGCGGGAGGCGAACGAGGCGTTCATCGCCGCCCACGCCGCCGGCGACACCGCGGCCGCCCTTCGCGCCGACCACGACTTCCACGCCGTCGCGGTCGATCGCGCCGACAACGACGCGGTCCGCACCGTCCTCGCCCTCTACGGCCCCGTCCTGGAGCGAGCAGAGCGCCTCCGCTTCTCGTCGGACGACGCGGACGCCTCCGCGGCCCGCCATGCCGACCTCATCCGACACTGCGCCGCCCGCGACGCCCAGGCCGCGGCCAGTGTGGCCGAGAGCCTCTGGCTCGACCTGCTCGCCGACACCACCCCTCAGGAGACCGCATGATCCTCGACCAGTTCCCCCGGCATCCGCTCACCTTCGGGCCGAGCCCGATCCACCACCTGAAGCGGCTGACCCAGCACCTGGGCGGCGCGCAGGTGTGGGCCAAGCGTGAAGACGTTTCGAGCGGCCTGGCCTTCGGCGGCAACAAGACCCGCAAGCTCGAGTACATCGTCCCGGACGTGCTCGCGAGCGGCGCCGACACGATCGTGTCGATCGGCGGCTACCAGTCCAACCACACGCGGCAGGTGGCCGCCGTCGCCGCCCACCTCGGGCTCAAGGCACGCCTCGTGCAGGAGAAGTGGGTGCCGTGGGATGAGCCGGTCAACGACAAGGTCGGCAACATCCTGCTGTCGCGCATGATGGGCGCCGACTCCCGTCTCGACGACGCCGGCTTCGACATCGGCATCCGTGACTCGTGGAAGCAGGCCCTGCAGGACGTGGAGGATGCCGGCGGCACCCCGTACCCGATTCCCGCCGGAGCATCGGAGCACCGCCTCGGCGGTCTCGGCTTCGCGAACTGGGCGTTCGAGGTCGCCGAGCAGGAGAAGCAGTTCGGCGTCTTCTTCGACACGATCGTCGTCTGCACCGTGACCGGGTCGACCCACGCGGGAATGATTGCCGGCTTCGCCGCCCTCGAAGATCTGACCGGCGTGCGGCGCCGCGTCATCGGGATCGACGCCTCGGCGACGCTCCAGAAGACGCGCGACCAGGTCGCCCGCATCGCCCGCAACACGGCGGAGCTCATCGAGCTCGGCCGTGACCTCCGCGACGAAGAGATCCAGGTGCTCGAGGGCTGGGCGGGCGAGCTGTACGGGATCCCCGTCGACTCGACGATGTCGGCGATGGCGCTCGGCGCACAGCTCGAGGCGATGATCACCGACCCCGTCTACGAGGGCAAGTCGCTCGCCGGGCTCATCGACCTCGTGAAGGACGGCGACATCCCGAAGGACTCAACGGTCCTCTACGCGCACCTCGGCGGGCAGCCCGCGATCAACGCGTACCACTCCCTCTGGAGCTGACGCGATGCGGATGCCGGGGGTCGCACCCCTCGGCATCCGTCTCGTGTCAGGAGGTGACGACCTGCGCGGTTCCGAGAGGAGCGTCCGGACCCATCTCGGCAGCGAGACGGTTCGCCTCTTCGATGAGGGTCGCGACGATGTCCTCCTCGGGCACCGTCTTGACGACTTCGCCCTTGACGAAGATCTGGCCCTTGCCGTTGCCGGACGCGACACCGAGATCGGCGTCGCGCGCTTCACCGGGGCCGTTGACGACGCAGCCCATGACGGCGACGCGCAGCGGCACGGTCATGTCCTTGAGTCCCTCGGTGACGTTGTCGGCGAGCGAGTAGACGTCGACCTGCGCGCGACCGCACGACGGGCACGAGACGATCTCGAGCTTGCGCTCCCGGAGGTTCAACGACTGCAGGATCTGGTGGCCGACCTTGACCTCTTCGGCCGGCGGAGCCGACAGCGAGACGCGGATCGTGTCACCGATGCCCTCGCCGAGCAGGATGCCGAAGGCGGTCGCGCTCTTGATGGTGCCCTGGAACGCCGGACCAGCCTCGGTGACACCGAGGTGGAGGGGCCAGTCGCCCCGCTCGGCGAGCATCCGGTAGGCCTTCACCATGACGACGGGGTCGTTGTGCTTGACCGAGATCTTGAAGTCGTGGAAGTCGTGCTCCTCGAAGAGGGATGCCTCCCAGACGGCGCTCTCGACGAGGGCTTCCGCCGTCGCCTTGCCGTACTTGTCGAGGATCCGCTTGTCGAGCGAACCTGCGTTCACGCCGATGCGGAGCGAGACGCCGGCAGCCTTGGCCGCAGCGGCGATCTGGCCGACGTTGCCGTCGAACTCGCGGATGTTGCCGGGGTTCACGCGCACGGCGCCGCAGCCGGCGTCGATGGCCGTGTAGATGTAGCGCGGTTGGAAGTGGATGTCGGCGATCACCGGGATCTGGCTCTTCATCGCGATGATCTTGAGTGCGTCGGCGTCGGCCTGGTGCGGCACGGCGACGCGGACGATCTCGCAGCCGGAGGCCGTGAGCTCGGCGATCTGCTGGAGGGTCGCATTGATGTTGGTGGTGGGCGTCGTCGTCATCGACTGGACGCTGACGGGCGCGTCGCCACCGACGAGGACCTTGCCGACCTTGATCTGACGGCTTTTGCGACGAGGCGCGAGGACCTCCGGCACGCGGGGCATCCCGATATTGACAGCTGGCACGACTCCAGCCTAAGCCGCGCAGGCCCTGGCGGCACGGCGCCTGCCCGCGAGGATGCCGCCAAAGGCGCCTGTGGTAGGTTCACCCCATGTTCGCGAACCGCACGTGGTGGCGCCCCGCCTGAGGCGGACGCTGCGAGCATCCCGACGACCGCCTGAGCTGACAGCCCGGCGGTCGTTTCTCGTTTTACCGGCGACCGCCCCGAACGGAAGATCCCCCATGTCCGGCACCGCCCCGATCATCCTCGCCGACCTCGCCGCCCGCGGCATCCCGTTCGCCCTCCTCGCTCGCGACGGGGAGACGGTCGAGGTGCTCACCGGCGATGTCGTCGATGTCGATCTGCTCGCCGACATCCCTCTCACCGACGCGACAGGCGGAGCCCGCGAGGTCCTGGCGCTGGTGCCCTTCCGTCAGGTCGTCGAGCGCGGGTTCGCGTGTCACGACGACGCCGCGCCGCTGCGCTGCCTGGTGGTCGGCGAGCGCCACTCGCTCCCCCTCGCCGATGCGCTCGCCCAGTTGCCGACCGCCCGCATCCCGCTCGAGGACGCCGGGTTCGACATCGACGACGAGGCGTACGCCGACATCGTGCGCCGCGTCATCGCCGACGAGATCGGCCGCGGTGAGGGCGCGAACTTCGTCATCCGCCGCGACTACACCGCGAGCGTCGGCGGGGATCCGCTGACCGCGGGCCTCACCTGGTTCCGCGCCCTCCTCGAGCACGAGCGCGGGGCGTACTGGACGTTCCTCGTCTCCACCCCGGACCACCTCGCGGTCGGCGCGAGCCCTGAGGCGCACGTCAGCGCCCAGGACGGCGTCGTCACGATGAATCCGATCTCGGGGACGTTCCGCCACCCGGCGGGCGGGGCCACGGCCGAGACGCTGACTGAGTTCCTCTCCTCGACGAAGGAGACCGAAGAGCTCTTCATGGTGGTCGACGAGGAGCTCAAGATGATGTCCGCCGTCTGCAGCGACGGCGGCCGCATCACGGGGCCGCACCTGAAGGAGATGTCGCGCCTGACGCACACGGAGTACATGCTGCGCGGGACGAGCACGATGGACCCGCGCGACATCCTCCGCGAGACGATGTTCGCTCCGACCGTCACGGGCTCCCCCATGCAGAACGCCTGCACCGTGATCGCTCGGCACGAGCAGAGCCCCCGCGGCTATTACTCGGGCGTCGCGGCCCTCTTCACGCCGCGCCCCGACGGCGGCCACGACCTCGACGCCCCGATCCTGATCCGCACCGCCTACGTCGTCGACGGACGGCTGCGGGTGCCGGTCGGTGCGACCCTCGTGCGCCACTCCGATCCGTACGGTGAGGTCGGCGAGACCCATGGCAAGGCTGCCGGCGTGCTCGGTGCCATCGGCGCCATCCCGCGCGACGTCGTCCCCGCGCCGGTCGACGAGGACGCCCCCGCTGCCGCCGCCCGCCCGCTGGGCGAGGACCCCGCGATCGCGGAGCTGTTGTCGTCTCGGAACGCTCGACTGGCGGCGTTCTGGCTCAACCCGCAGGGCGAGCCGGAGCGAGGCCCGTTCGCGGGCACCCGTGCACTGGTGGTGGATGCCGAGGATCGCTTCACGACCATGCTCGCCCACCAGCTCCGCCACCTCGGTTTCGACGTGACGATCTCGCACTGGTCCGAGGCATCCCCCGACGCCGTCGCGGCGGCGGACCTTGTCGTTTCGGGCCCCGGCCCCGGTGATCCGCGTGACGAGGAGAGCGAGCGCATCGCGCGGATCCGCGATGTGGTCGCCGCGCGCCTCGACGCGGGAGCACCGCTTCTCGCGGTCTGCCTCAGTCACCAGGTGCTCGCCGACAGGGTCGGTCTCGACCTCGCGCCGCTGGCGAGCCCGCACCAGGGACTCCAGAAGACCGTCGACGTGTTCGGGACCCCGGCATCCATCGGGTTCTACAACACCTTCACCGCGCGGGTCTCCCCCGGCACCGACCGCGTCGCGGCTACCGAGATCGCCGCCGACGCGGCCACCGGGGACGTCTACGCGCTCCGCGGCCCCGGGTACGCGTCCGTGCAGGGCCACCTCGAGTCGATCCTGTCGCGCGACGGACTCACGACGCTGGAGCGTCTCGTGACCCACGCGCTCAGCCCCGTCGAGGGCTGAGAGTCAGGCTCAGCCGAACAGCTGGACCGGGTTGACGATGTCGGCGAGGATCAACGTCCCGCCCATCAGGACGAGCGCGATCACCACGATGTACGTGACCGGCACGAGCTTCGTCGCGTCGACCGGCCGCGGCGCACGACGACCGGTGAGCTTCGCCCAGACGCGCTTGAGTCCGTCCCAGAGCGCCACCACGACGTGCCCGCCGTCGAGCGGAAGGAGCGGCACAAGGTTGAACACGAACAGGGCGATGTTGAGCGAGCCCAGCAGCGCGAGCATGCCCGAGACGCGATTGAGGATCGGAGCTTCCGTCGCGGCGACCTCTCCCGCGAGGCGCCCCGCGCCGACGACCGACAGCGGCCCGTTCGGATCGCGACCGGCGCCCGTGACCGTGTCGACGGCGGTCTGGTAGACCCGGGCGGGCAGCTGCCAGATGATGCCGACGACGCGGCCGGTCTGGTCGAGCGCGGCCTGGGGGCCATCCCAGATCGGCTGCGAAACGAAGGCGACGCGGGCGGACATGCCCACGAACCCGACCTCCGCGGTCTTGGTCGTGCCGTCCGCCGCCGCGACCTCGCGGGTGGCGAGGACGGGCGTGACCTGGAGCGTCTGGCGCGCACCGTCCCGTTCCACGACGACGGGGATCGTGGCATCCGGCGACTTCTGGATGATCGCCGACGCCTCGGCGAAGGTGTCAACGGTGGTGCCGTCGACCGAGACGATCACGTCACCCGGACGGATGCCGGCGGCGGCCGCCGGGGACGCGGGGTCTCCATCCGCGCAAGAAGTCTTCGACGTGCCCGCAGGAAGGACGCACTCGTTCACGGAGGCGATCGTGGTGGTCGCGGTCTGCACGCCGATACCCGAGAACATGATCGCGAACAGGATGATGGCGAGGATGAGGTTCATCGCCGGGCCGCCGAGCATGATGATGACGCGCTTGTAGACCGGCAGACGGTAGAACGCCCGGTCGGCGCCGTCGCCCTGCAGAGTCTCCTCGTTGACCACGCGCGCGTCCTGGATCATCGCTTCGAAGAGTCGGCGACGACGAGGAGGGCGGCCTTCCGCCTCCGCCTCGGCGGCGCGGGGCGAGGGTGGGTACATGCCCGCCATCGAGATGTAGCCACCGAGAGGCAGGAGCTTGAAGCCGTACTCCGTCTCGCCCTTCCGGCGGGAGAAGATCGTGGGACCGAAACCGATCATGTACTGGCCGACGCGCACGCCGAACGCCTTGGCGGGCAGCAGGTGGCCGACCTCGTGGAGTGCGATGGACACGGCGAGCCCGAGCACCAGCACGACGACGCCGATGATGAATGCGAGAACGGTCACGAGCCGACACGCTACCCCCGCACGCTATGAACCGTCGATGACGTCGCCCGCCGCAGCCTCGGTGCGGCGGATCTAGGCTGGAGGCGTGATCCCCCGCCCCGTCGACTCGCGCCTCGTGCGCGTCGTCCGCGCGGGCGGAGCGGCAAGCATCGCCACCCTCACAGCGGCGGCAGCCCACACCGTGGGCGGAGGCACCCCGCCCGCACCCTGGCTCGTCGTCGCGGTCGCACTCCTCGCCTGGCCGATCGCCGTCCTGATCGTCGGCACGCGTCCATCCTCGCGTCGGACCGCCACAGCGGTCGCCGCCGCTCAGGCGCTCCTCCACAGCGCGTTCGCGCTCGTCGGCGACACCGCGCCGAGAAGCGCCGCGCTCTCCGGGCATCACCACGGCGACATCCTCCTCGGCCCCGTCAGCGGCGCCGCCATGCCGGTCGACGCCGCGATGCTCGCCGGTCACGTCGTCGCTGGGATCCTCACCGCGGTGGCGGTCTGCCACGGCGAACGGATGCTGCGTGCCGTGGCCCGCGGCATCCGGGAACTCCTGCGCCCCGCCGTTGCTGTCATCGTCCCGCCGAGGTCGACGATCCCGGCACTGCCGACCTCGGCCCCGCACGGGCTCCGCCCGCGTCTTCTCCTCGCCGACCTCTCCCGTCGCGGACCTCCCCGCTGAGCCAGCCGCTCACCAGCGGCGCCTTGCTCACCATTCACTCGCGGGCACGCCCCGCATCCCACCGGGAGATCTCGACATGACCACTCGTTCCGCGCGCCGCTCGGCGCTCACCCTCAGCGGCCTCGCCCTCGGCGGCGCCCTCGTCCTCGCCGCTCCCCTCGCGGCATCCGCCCACGTCCACGTCCACTCGGACGACGCTGCCGCCGGCGCCACCTCGCGGCTGGAGTTCTCCTTCAGCCACGGCTGCGACGGGGCCGCGACGAGGGCCCTCGTGTTCGACGTTCCGAAGGGCGTCGACAACGTCACCCCCGTCGTCGACGCGTCGTGGAAGATCAGCCGCGCCCTCGGCCAGAACAACGTCCCCACCCAGGTGACGTACACCGCAGTGACGCCCATCGAGGACGGCCTCGCCGCCTCCGTCTCGCTCGACGCACTGTTCTCGTCGAAGGTCGGCGGAACCGACATCGCCTTCCCCGTCACGCAGAAGTGCGTCACGGGCGAGACCGCCTGGACGCAGATCGCGAAGGACGGTGAGGACCCCGAGACGCTCGAATCTCCCGCGCCCATCGTGGCGGTCGCCCCGGCATCCGCCGCGACCTCGTCGGATCACGACGGCGACCACGACGGTGACCACCACGGAGCGGCCGCCGAGGCTGCGCCCGCCGCGGCGGAGACGTCGACCGACCAGCCCGTCGCGACGTGGCTGGGCGGCGGGGCACTCGTTCTCGCAGCGACCGCGCTCGTGGTCGCCCTGCTGAACCGCCGCCGGGCCTGATCCGCTCCGATCCGGGCGGCCGGAGGCCGGGTGCGATGATGGAGGGACCATGCAGAACCCCTCCGCTCCGCCCCCCGTCCTCCGGCCGTCGGATTCCCCGACGGTGCCCCTCGCCGACGTCGCCGCCCACCTCGGCGCGGTGTCGGAAGCGAGCCTGGATGGCGTCTCCGCCCGCGGAGTCACCCTCGCCACGGCGGACCTCCGGCCGGGTGAGCTGTTCGTCGCCGTCCGCGGCGTGCACCGGCACGGCGCCGAGTTCGCCGGCGACGCGATCGCAAAGGGCGCTGTCGCGGTCGTAACGGATGCCGACGGTGCCGCGCTCCTCGCAGGCGCCGGGGTGCCCGTCCTCGTCGTCGACGACCCCCGAGCGGTGCTGGGCGAGCTGTCCGCGCTCGTCTACGGGACGGGAGCGGATGCCGCCCTCCCGCCGCTTATCGCCGTCACCGGCACCAACGGAAAGACGAGCGTCACCCACCTCATGGAGGGCATGCTGCACGGCCTCGGCGTCGTGACCGGCCTGTCCTCCACGGCGGAGCGTCACATCGCCGGCGAGGTCATCCCGTCGCGACTGACGACACCCGAAGCATCCGAGATGCACGCGCTCATCGCCCTGATGCGCGAACGGGATGTCGAGGCGATCCTCGTCGAGGTCAGCGCTCAGGCGCTCACCCGTCACCGCGTCGACGGGCTGCACTTCGATGTCGCCGGGTTCACGAACCTGACGCACGATCACCTCGACGACTACGGCGACATGACCGCCTACCTCGCGGCGAAGGCCGCCCTCTTCGACCCCGCCCGCTCACGGCGCGCCGTCATCTGCGTCGACCAGCCCGCGGGCATCGAGATCGCGGCGACCGCCGGCATCCCGGTGACGACGATCCTCACCCCGGCCATCGCGGAGGACCCGACGGCCCCCGCCGACTGGCGCGTCGAGATCGTCGCGGAGACCCCCACGGGAACGACCTTCACGCTGACAGGCCCGGCCGGCTCGCTCACCACCACGGTCCCCGTGATCGGGCCGCATATGGCCTCCAACGCGGGCCTCGCGATCGTCATGCTGCTCGAGGCGGGCTGGGAGTGGGCGGCGCTCAGCCGTCTCGTCGGCGACGGGCGCATCGACGCGCATCTGCCCGGCCGAATCCAGCGATTGTCGGGCGACCGTGGACCCGCCCTCTACCTCGACTTCGGCCACTCCCCCGACGCGTTCGAGAAGACGCTCGACGCCGTCCGGCGCGTGACTCCGGGCCGCCTCGTGATGGTGTGCGGCGCGAACGGCGACCGCGACACGACCAAGCGCGCCGACATGGGGGCCGTCGCGGCTCTCGGCAGCGACATCCTCGTCGTCACCGATCAGCACCCGCGGTCGGAGGATCCGGCGACGATCCGTCGCGCCCTCATCGAGGGAGCCCTGGCGGCGCGGCCCGATGCCGTCGTGCACGAGGTGACTCCGCCCGAGGATGCGATCGCGACCGCCGTCTCGCTCGTGGGCGATGGTGACGCGATCCTCTGGGCGGGTCCCGGGCACCAGCACTACCGCGAGATCCAGGGCGTGCGGACGCCCTTCGACGCCGCCGGCGCGGCGCGGGAAGCGCTCCGCGGCGGCGGGTGGCCGGCTCCCGACTGATCGGGATCAGCGAGCGGCGATGAGCCGGTCCGCCGTCTCGCGCGCCCACTGCTCGGCCGCGGCGAGAGACTCCCGCGTCAGCTCCGCGGGAGGTTCGTGTGCGTCGACGACCTGCGCGATCGTGTCGACGATGCCGAGGAACGGCAGGGCGCCGTCGTGGAAGGCGTCGACCGCCTGCTCGTTGGCGGCGTTGAAGACGGCGGGGTAGGTCGCTCCGGCGACACCGACCTGCTTGGCGAGAGCGACGCTCGGGAACGCCTCGGCATCCAACGGCTCGAAGGTCCAGCTCGACGAGGTCGTCCAGTCGAGCGGCGCTCCGACACCCGCGACGCGATGCGGCCAGTCGAGTGCGAGCGAGATCGGCAGGCGCATGTCGGGCGGGGATGCCTGAACGATCGTCGAGCCGTCGACGAACTCGACCATCGAGTGGACGATGGACTGCGGGTGGACCGTGACGTCGATGCGGTCGTAGGGGACGTCGAAGAAGAGGTGGGCCTCGATGACTTCGAGACCCTTGTTCACGAGGGTCGCGGAATTCGTCGTTACGACGCGCCCCATGTCCCAGGTCGGGTGGGCGAGCGCTTCACGCGGCGTCACGTCGGCGAGCTGAGCTCGGTTCCGTCCTCGGAACGGTCCTCCGGAGGCCGTCAGGACGAGGCGTCGCACCTCATGGGCGTCGCCGGAGCGCAGGCACTGGGCGATGGCGGAGTGCTCCGAGTCGACGGGGACGATCTGACCGGGAGCAGCGATCTTCGTGACGAGCGGGCCGCCGACGATGAGTGACTCCTTGTTGGCGAGACCGAGGACCGCACCGGTCTCCAAGGCTGCGAGAGTCGGGCCGAGCCCGACGGACCCTGTGATGCCGTTGAGGACGACGTCAGCCTCGACGCTTCTGACGAGGCGCTCCGCGTCCTCCGCACCCAGCGCCGTCTCGTCGACGCCGAACTCGTCGGCCTGAGCCTGCATGCCGTCGCGGTCACGGCCGGCCGCGAGACCGACGACCTCGAAACGGTCGCGGTTCGCGCGGATGACGTCGAGAGCCTGCGTTCCGATCGAACCGGTGGAACCCAGGATCAGGATGCGTCGCATGTGCTTCACCCTACCGGCGGGCGCCGAAGCGCCCGCC
>NZ_BCRG01000002.1 GCF_001552475.1 Microbacterium oleivorans NBRC 103075 | reverse complement strand
TGGCGGGCTCGCACCCGCCACACCGAGTCTCCTCCACCGGGGTCCGCTGGAACCGGTTCCTCCCCGGTCTCGGCTGCTGCGGCGTCCTGAGGGTGCCGGGCTCCGATGATCGTGGCCATGGGTGCTCAGGCGGTGTCGGGATCGCGACGCCGGCTCGGCATCGGCGCAGCCATCACGCTGGTGGTGGTCGTCGCCGCCGTGACGATCGCCATCGGGATCGTGCGGACAGGCACCGAGTCGGCTGTGGAAACAGTTCCCGATGCGGTGTCGGAGACTGTGGCGCCGGGGTCGGTCTACGTCCACGTGTCCGGCGAGGTGAGGATGCCGGGGTTGTACCGCCTCGATCAGGGCGCTCGCGTGGTGGACGCGGTCGCGGCAGCGGGCGGGTTCTCGGACGAGGCATCCCGCGACGGGGTCAATCTCGCGCGCCCCGTGAGCGACGGCGAGCAGCTCCTGATCCCGGCCGAAGGCGCTGCGCAGACGGATGTCGGAGCACCCGCAGCGCCGGAAGGTGACAGTCGCGTGAACCTCAACACTGCCGACCTGGCCGCCCTCGACACTCTTCCGCGGGTGGGGCCCGCCATCGCGCAGCGGATCATGGACTGGCGGGAGGAGAACGGCCGGTTCACGAGCGTCGACGACCTCATGGCGGTGCCGGGCATCGGGGAGAAGATGCTGGCGTCGATCCGCGATCTGGTGACGGTGTGAGCGTCAGGACAGCGCGACGCCGCGACCTGCGATTACTGCCGGTCGCGCTCACGGCCTGGGCGGGAGCAGGAGCGGCGATCGTTTTTCCCGCGCACGCGATGGTGGTCGCCGTCGCCTTCTGGGTGAGTGTCGTTCTCGCCCTGGCGATCGCCGCACGAGGGTCTCGGCCGACGACGGCCGCGCTGGTCGCAGTGGCATTCGCCGTCGCCGGGGGCGCGGCATCCCACGTCGCGTTCGTTCAGCCCGCCCGAGACGCCGTCGCCGGTCTGCAGATCACCGGCGGTCGCAGCGTCACCTTCGAGGTCGACGTCGTGGGAAAGATCGAGCGCTCGGCGACGGGTTTCCGCTTCGATGCGATCACGCGCTCTGCCACGATCGGTCGTCAGACGCGGCCCCTCTCAGCTCCCGTCCTCGTCCGCATCCAGGAACGGCCCGCCGGGCTCGACCTCGGCGCTCGAGCCGTGGCGACCGGCACGGCGTTTCGCGCGGATGCCGCCGATCGCGAGGTGCTCGTGGTCGAGGCATCCACGGTCGAGCTCGCGCGTCCGCCGACGGGACCGCTGGCCGCCGCAGCCGAACTGCGCACGGGCCTGGTCGACGCGGTCGCGGGCCTCCCTGACCCCGGCGCGGGACTCGTCCCTGGCCTCGCCGTCGGAGACACGTCGGCAGTCACAGACGACCTCGACCAGCAGATGAAGGCGTCGTCGCTGTCGCACCTGACCGCGGTCTCCGGGGCGAACTGCGCGCTCGTGGTCGGGATCGCGTTCGGCCTCGCGGCCCTCTGCGGGGCGCGGCGCGGCATCCGTGTCGCCGCGGGACTCCTCACGCTGGTGGCGTTCATCGTGCTCGTGTCGCCCGAGCCGAGCGTCGTGCGCGCGGGAGTGATGGCGGCGATCGCGATGCTCGGCGTGCTGCTGGGGCGGATCGGCGCGGGCATGTCGATCCTCTCGGCATCGGTCTGCGTGCTCCTCATCCTCGACCCCTGGCTGGCGGCATCCCTCGGCTTCGCTCTGTCGGCCGTCGCGACGGGCTCCCTGCTCCTGTTCGCCGGTCCGCTCGCCGACGGGATGTCGAGATGGATGCCGGCCCCCGCCGCCCTCGCCCTGTCCGTCCCGCTCGCCGCGCAGCTGGCCTGCGGACCTCTCCTCGTTCTCATCGAGCCGACGGTGCCGCTGGTCGGCGTGCTCGCGAACCTTCTGGCGGGTCCCGCGGCACCCGCCGCGACCGTTCTCGGGCTGCTCGCCTGCCTCGCGCTGCCGGTGCCGGTGCTCGCGCAGGGGCTGGCCGCGATCGCCTGGCTGCCGGCAGCCTGGATCGCCGGAACGGCGGACCTCGCGGCCCGCTTGCCCGGTGCCTCCGTCCCCTGGCTCGAAGGGATGCCGGGGCTCATCGCCCTCGCCGCGACCGGTGCCGCGATCGGGGCGGTCATCGCCGCCCGCCGAGACCGATTGCGCCGCGGGGCGGCCTGGGTCCTCGCGGGGATCGTCGTCGTCGTCGCAGTCGCGGGACCGGTTCGAGCACTCCTCGACCGCACCCGTGTTCCCGGCGACTGGGCGATCGCCGCCTGCGAGGTCGGGCAAGGCGACGCCGTCCTGATCCGCTCCGACGATGCGACCATGCTCATCGACACCGGTCCCGAACCCGGTCCGCTGGCCGCGTGCCTCGACAGGTTCGCCATCGACCGAATCGACATCCTCGTGTTCACCCACTTCGACATGGATCACCGCGGCGGCGCCGACGCGGTGATGGGGGCGGCCGACCTGGTGATGCACGGCCCCGTTCCGGACCCAGAGGCGGCCCACCTGCTGGCGCGCTTCACGGCGAGCGGCGCCCAGACGCAGGAAGTGTCCGCCGGCCAGAGCGGCACGCTGGGGGAGTGCCGCTGGCGCTCGCTCTGGCCGAAGCCGCGCGATCCGGTCTATCCCGCCGGAAACGATGCGAGCGTCGTCGTCGACGTGACCGGATGCCGCGTCCCCGACGCGATCTTCCTGGGAGACCTGTCGGCTCAGCCGCAGCGTTCCCTCCTGGCGAGCGGGGTCATCGATCGCACGTACGCGGTGGTGAAAGTCGCGCATCACGGCAGTGCCGACCAGGATGACGCCTTCTACCGCGATCTCGACCCTCGAGTGGCCCTCGTCACCGTGGGCGAGAACACCTACGGCCACCCGCGGGACGAGATCCTCGAGATCCTCCGTGAGGAGCGCGCCACCGTCGCCCGCACCGACCGGTCCGGTGACATAGCCGTCTGGCGGGACGGCGCGGGTTTACAGGTGTGGCGGTCCCGCGAGAAGGAGTGAGCCTCGCCCGTAGGCTGACCGGACGCCGGTTTCCCGCACATCGCGCACGATCACCCTGATCGGTGTCGTCCGGCTCGTCATCGGGTCCGTCGTGCTCGCCGTGCTCGGCTGGGCGTTCGGGTTCTCAGCGGCACGGGGGAGCAGCGACCCTTTCGACGCTCCACATCGCGCTGCCGGTCTATGCCGCGCTCGACTGGATCCTCATCGGTGACCGGCCGCGACTGCCCTGGCGGAGCCTCTGGCTCGTGCTCCCGTACCCGCTGACCTGGATCGCTGTCGTCCTCTTCCGCGGTCAGACCGACGGGTGGGTGCCCTACGGCTTCCTCCTGCCGAGCAGGGGCGCCGGAACTCTCCTCCTCACCAGCGTTGGGCTCCTCGCGATGCTCCTTGTTGCCGCGGCAGCGGTGTGGGGCCTCGGGCGGGCTCGCACCGCTGTGCTCAGCAGCACCGACTCTGTCCCCACCCCTCGGTAGGCTGGAACCATGCCGAGCCCCCGTCGTCCCGCCGCGAAGGCGACCAAGTCGGCGATCCCGCAGATCTCCTGGCGGTCCCCGCAGCCGGCGCCCCTCGTCCTGATCTCAGGCCCCGAGGAGATCTGCGCCGAGCGGGCGACCGCCGGCATCCGTGAATACCTCCGTGCGGAGGATCCGAGTCTCGAAGTGACCGACGTCCGCGCCGACGACTACGCGCCCGGCACCCTCTTCGCGGTCTCCTCACCGTCGCTGTTCGGCGAGCCGCGCCTCGTCCGTGTTTCAGGTGTCGAGAAGTGCTCCGACGCCTTCCTCGCCGAAGCGATCCGCTACCTCGAGGCCCCGCAGGACGGCGCGACCATCGTCCTGCGCCACACCGGTGCGAGCGTCCGAGGCAAAAAGCTGCTCGACGCCATCCGGTCGGGTGCCGGCGGCGGCGTCGAGATCGCCTGCCCCGCCGTCAAACGGGACTCCGACCGGTTCGACTTCGCGGCGGGGGAGTTCCAGGCCACCAAGCGCCGGATCGCGCCTCCCGCCCTCCGCGCCCTCGTCTCGGCCTTCGCCGACGATCTCACGGAGCTCGCGGCGGCCTGCCAGCAGCTCATCTCCGACGTCGAGGGTGACATCACCGAGCAGGTCGTCGCCCGCTACTACGGCGGTCGCGTCGAGACGACCGCGTTCGCCGTCGCCGACACCGCGATCGCCGGCCGCTACGGCGATGCCCTCGTCACGCTCCGCCACGCGCTGTCCTCCGGCGCCGATCCCGTCCCGATGGTGGCGGCGATCGCTTCGAAGCTCCGCACGATGGCGCGCGTCGCCGGCACCCGCGAGCCCTCCGCAGCTCTCGCGGCGCGCATCGGCATGAAGGACTGGCAGGTCGATCGCGCGCGCCGTGACCTGGCCGGGTGGACCGAATCTTCGCTCGGCATCGCGATCCAAGCGGCCGCGCGAGCGGATGCCGAGGTCAAGGGCGCGTCACGCGACCCCGTCTTCGCGGTCGAGCGGCTGGTCACGGTCGTCGCCACGCGCGCGCCCTACGGCACCTGACGCCTGAAGCCGGAAACGACGAAGGCCCATCCCTTCGGGACGGGCCTTCGTCGTAGCTCAGCGTGCGCGGCTCAGAGAGCGGCGACCTGCTTGGCGATCGAGGACTTGCGGTTGGCCGCCTGGTTCTCGTGGATGACGCCCTTGCTGACGGCCTTGTCGAGCTTCTTGGTCGCCTTCAGCAGAGCCTTCTCGGCGGCGGCCTTGTCGCCGGCCGAGATGGCCGCGCGGGTCTGACGGACAACGGTCCGCAGCTCGCTCTTGACGGCCTTGTTCCGCTCGCGGGCCTTCTCGTTGGTCTTGTTGCGCTTGATCTGCGACTTGATGTTCGCCACGTTCGACGTATCTTTCGTTCGAGGTACAGGTGGATGTGCCGGCGACAGAAGAGGGCTGTCGCTCAGCGGTCGTGTGAGGGAGGAACCCACACGCAAGCCAAAAACTGATCTTATCAGGTCCGGGGCTCATCCCGAAGCCGACCGCGCTCGCTCCATCGTCGCGAGCGCCAGGCCGATCACGGCGTTGAACACGCGAGGTCGCATCGCGGTCACGAGATGCGACGTGCGCGGCACCACGATGAGTTCCGCGTCGGGATTCAGCGCCGTGAACAGGCGCTCATTCGAACGGAGCTGATCCCACTGTCCGTTCACGAACCACGTCGGCACCGAGATCCGCGCCACGGCAGTGACGAGGTCGAGGACCGAGAGACTTCGGAGCGCGACGTCCTGCATGTCGTATGCGTAGCCCCCCGCACCGAAATCGGTGCGCGTCTCGGGGGGCAGCGTGCGGTCGAGGACCATATCGGTCAGGGCCTGTCCGCGCCCGGGAAGCCGATTGAAGCCGCGCGCGAGCGTGCGATAGATCGCGAGTCCTGGGCCGCGCGGGATCGCGGTGCAGCTCGCCGCGATGAAGGCGTCCACGGGCGGCGGATCCTCGCACCCCGTGTACTGGATCGAGAGGAGTCCGCCCATCGAGTGCGCGACGAGCAGGACGGGCCCCCGAGTCGCGGCATCCCTCACCGCTCGGTCGATCGTCTCGAACGCTCCGTCCAGTGTGAAGGTCTCGTTCATGCGGGTGCCGTGCCCCGGGAGGTCCAGCGCATGGGCGCCGATGCCCGCCGCAGTCAGGTGCTCGACCTGGGCGCGCCACATCGAGGCAGAGGTTCGGATGCCGTGGACGAACACGACCTGAGGCGTCATGCCCCCAGCCTACGAATCCGCGAGCGAGGGAAGACGTGACAGCGGGGGCGGATCCGAAGACCCGCCCCCGCCTCGTCGTCGTCCGATCAGAACAGGACGCGCACCGATGCCCGGTTGCTCACCGATCCCTCGGCGACCTTCGGATCCTTCGGGACGAACGTCGCGGTGTACGCGTGCGTCCCTCGGGACAGGCGGCCGAGTGTCGTCGTGGCGAACCCGCGCCGCACCTCCACGGTGGCGATCACCTTGTCGCCCTCGCGGAACTCGACGATGCCCTCGGCGCGGCCGCCCTCCTGCGTGACGATCGCCAGAAGCGTCGCGGGCAGGATCCGGTTGATGTGCACCGGGGGCAGCGCGATGAGAGTGGTGCGGGTTGCCGCGGCGGGCTCTGCAGCCTCTTCGACGGTGACCGGCACCTGCACGACCGTCCCGCTGGGAGCGGCGGTGAGCGTGAGCCGCGCCGTCCCCGCCGGAGTCCCGGCAGGGAGGGTGACGCTGATGGATGCCGCGCCGCTCGACACCGGTGCGGTGCCGAGGACCTGGTCGCCCAGGCTCACCGTCACCTCGGTGTTCGCCGGGGCGCCCTTGCTGGTCACATCCATCCCGGCGACCTGGAACGCCACCGTGTCACCGGCGGCGACGGTCTCGGGGACACCCGACACCTGCACCGCGTGCTTTGCAAAGGACGGTGCGACGGGGGAGTTGTCGGCGATGTGGTCCACCCACGCCTCGTAGTCGAGCAGACCCGTGTCGACGTAGTCGTCACCCTCGGTGAAGGCGCGGAAGTTGTCACCGCCCGCCGCGAGGAACGAGAACGTGCCGATTCGGTAGGTGCCCGCCGGGTCGATGGGCTTGCCATCGACCGTCACGGAGGTGATCCGCTCGCCCTCGGGGAGCGCCGGGTCGTAGGTGTAAGACACGTTGTCCGACAGACCCAGCTGCAAGTAGGGGCGCTGCGGGACGTTCCCCGCGGCATCCCGCTGCCACTGCTGCTCGAGCATCGTCGTGAACTCCTCGCCCGTGAGGGTGATGAGCGCCAGCGTGTTGTTGAAGGGCAGCACCGCATTGGCCTGACTGAACGACACCGATCCGTCGGCGAGCCCCGCGACCGCACTGGCGCCGAACTCGGCCTGCGTGTCGAAGAGGTCGGCACGCAGGCCGCCGGGGTTCGTCACGCCGATCATGGCGCCGTTCGGCAGATCCGACAGGCTGTCGCGCAGCATGTTCGCGACCGAGTTGCCGAGGGTCGACTCCGCGGCGCGGTTGTCACGCGTCCCGCCCGTGTAGACGCCGTCGACGTACGAGCCGCCGCTGTAGGCGGTGGTGATGTCGCCGGAGACCTGACCGACCTCGGTGTTACCGATGGCGGCAGCGTTCGCGACGGCTGCCTTCGTGATCCGGTCGACCTCCGCGACGCGCGGGTACGCAGCCACAAGGTCGGCGGCTGGCGTCGTGGTCCGCGCGACGTTCCGCTCGGTGTGCGCGGAGACGTCGCCCGTGGCGGCATCCACCGTCAGGGTGATCTCACCGATCTTCGCGCCGTACGAGCCGGTCTGCACGACGGGACGGGTGCGGTCGGTGCCGGGGATCGGTGCCGACCAGGCGTACTCCTTGTGCGTGTGACCCGTGAAGATCGCATCGACGTCGGCCGAGGTGTCGTTGATGATCGCGCCGAAGGCTCCGCCCGCAGCGACCTCCTGCTCGAGCGAGGCGCCGTCGGGCGTGCCTGCTCCGGCACCCTCGTGGTACAGCGCGACGATCACGTCGGCTTCACCGTTGGACTCGTCGCCGTCGCTCAGCTGAGCGGCGACGCGGTTCACCGCTTCGACGGGGTCGCCGAAGTCGACGGATTCGATGCCGGTAGGCGTGACGAGTGTGGGGGTCTCCTCGGTGACGGCGCCGATGACGCCGACCGTGAGACCGTCCGCGTCGAGCAACGCGTACTCGTCGAGCGCCGGGGTCGTGGTGCCTTTCTTGTAGACGTTGGCGCCCAGCAGCGGCGCGTCGAGTTCGTCGGCGACCCGGCCCGACAGGTCGTCGAAGCCGCGGTCGAACTCGTGGTTGCCCACCGCGGTGGCCTTCAGGTCCATCGCGTTCAGCACGTCGATCGTGGGCTGATCCTTCGCCACCGACGACGCGAACAGCGACGCACCGATGTTGTCGCCGGCGGACAGGAACAGGGTCGGACCGGATGCCGCCTTCCGCAGCTCCTCGACGGTTCCCGCAAACGCGACGGTGTTGGCGTCGATCCGTCCGTGGAAGTCGTTGATGCCGAGCAGGGTCAACTGGACCGGCGCGGCCTTCGCCTTCATCCCGACGATCACGGGGTCGTGGTCGCTCGAGCGGAACGGGTCAGGGGAGTAGAACTCGGTCCCGTGCGTGCGGAACCGGCTGTATTCCAGAGCGATCGACTCGCCCGAATTGATGTTCCAGATGTCGGCATCCGTCGAACGGGCGAGCGCCGCCTTGTTGAGGAGGATGTGGTCGAGCGAGCCCGACAGCCCCGAGAAGCTGTACGACGACGAGTCGACGTCGAACGCCTGCTCGGCGTCCGAGTAGCCGCCGTCGTACAGCACCTGCAGCGGGTCCTCTTGGCTGTAGGAGTTGAAGTCGCCCGCGAGCGCGACAGCATCGACGTCGCCCTGGATGTCGGTCACCCAGTCGCGGAGCGCCGTGGCCTGACGGACACGCGACTCGTTCGACGAGCCCTGCCCGTCGCCGCTGTCGGCGTCACCGGGCCACGGACCGGCGGAGCCCTTCGACTTGAAGTGGTTCACGACGAACAGGAACGGGGCGCCGCCGGCGGCCGGTTCGAACACCTGCGCGATGGGCTCGCGGGCGTTGCCGAATGCTTCGCCGTCGGCACTTTTGTCGCCCAGGGCGCGCGCGGCGCCGACGGGGGAGACGAGGGCAGGCTGGTAGATGATCGCGTTGGTGATGACGTCCTGCTCGGATGCCGGGGGCAGATCCGTCGACGAGGGCACGAATGCCCAGGTTCCGGCGCCGGCCTTCGCGTTCAGCGCGGCGACGAGGGTCGAGGTCGCTTCGTCCGCCTTCTCTCCGAGGGCAGCCGAGTTCTCGATCTCCATCAGACCGACCACACCGGCGTCCACCGAGGTGATGGCATCGACGAGCTTGGCCTGCTGACGAGCGAGGTCGGCGGCATCCCACGCACCGCGCTGGGCGCAGCCGTCTCGGACAGTCACGCCGTCGCCGAACCGGTCGGTGTACGCCTCGCAGCTCGCGGTGTCGGTACCCAGGGTCGTGAAGTAGTTGAGGACGTTGAACGACGCGATCGACAGGTCGCCGCCGACGTTCGCGGGAGCGTCGGTGCGGACGTTCTCGAAGACGACTTCATCGGTTCCGGTGCCGTCGCCGACGAGCGGGGCCGTCGGGTTCAGCTTCCACGAGTCATTGCGGTAATCGACGATCAGCGGCTCGGTGAACGTGACGCCGGCGCCGACCGTCACCGGCTCGGTGAGCGACACGTACGCGGGCGTCAGGGCCTGGTTCGCGGCCGACGTGTAGTCGAGCCCGGCGCCGTCGTCGAGGCGCACGCCTCGTGCGGCGTTGTCCGCGGCGACAGCGGCTGCAGCGTCGCTACCCGGACGGGCGGCGTCGGTCGGCTGGCGCAGCGGCGAGTCGCCGGCGGCGAGGCCGACCTCACCGAAGCGGTTGGTGCTGAAGGTGTCGCTGACGGTGAACTCACCCTGCGGCGCGATGAGCATCGACTCGAGTGACTCGCGCTCGGCGGCGGACTTCGGCCACCCGATGGTCGCCGGAACGGGAGCCGCCGCGTCGGCGACGATCTCGGCGGCTCCCGGCTTCACCGTGAGTTCGGTCAACCCGCTGAACTCCGAGACGACGCCGGTGACCGTCACGGTGTCGCCGAGGGCGACCTCGCCGGTCGCTCCGGGCGCGTAGACGAAGACGGCGTCGGAGGCGGTGTGCGTGGTGAGGTCCAGGCTCGCGCCGGTTCCTGCCGTCTGGATGACGTAGCCGTTGTATCCACCGGACGGGTAGTGCGCGGTGACCACGCCGGTCGTGGTGACGGTGCGGCCGGTCAGGGGCGAGGCATCCGTCGTGCCCTGGATTTCGGCGATCGTTGCGACCTGGGGCTCGGGGTCGGGTTCGGGGTCGGTGTCTGCGCCGAGCCCGGTGGGAGTCGGGGTGCCCGCGGTGAAATCCGCCGCATTGTCGGCCGTGTTGGTGGCCTCGGCGTCGCGCGACACGCTCGTGCCGTTGGAGGTGCCGGGCGCGGGGCCCGACCCGGCGTACGAGGTCGCGGTGGTCCCCCAGCCGACGAGGTCGACCACCTGGTCGAGGGTCGCGATCCCGGTGCTGCCCGTGAGCGGCGTCTCGGTCGAGACGAGGGCGACCTTGGCGCCGCTCCCGCTCATCGCGATGGTGCCGTCGACGTCGGCGTCGAAACCGGCCAGCGCCGTGTTGCTCCCGGGTGCCTGACCGACCAGCAGGTTCTCGCCCGCGGGGAGGTCGATGTCGCCGAGCTTCGTGACCTGCCACGAGGCGCCGGCGGCCGAGGCGTACTGCACGCTGTAGCCGCTGAGGTCGATGGTCTCGTCACCCGTGTTCGCGAGTTCGACGAAGTCACGGTTGAAGGCGGCGCCGCTGTTGCCGCCTCCGCCGTAGACCTCGGAGATCACGAGCGGCGAATCGGACGACACCGCCGCCGTGGCGGCAGAGGGGACGAGTGCGAGCCCCGCGGCCGTCACCGTCGCGGCGGTCAGTAGGGCGCAGGTCCGGCGGAGAACCGGATGCGCGGCGGGCACGGGGGCAGGTGGGTGCGACACAGGGTTCTCCCGAGGCGGCGCGGGCGCGGTGCTTATCGCGCAGGAACCGACCGCCATCTTGAGCATTCGGGCGGTGTGGGGCGCCCCGCAAGGGTCAGATCGGTTAACTCTTTCTCATGCGTCGGTGCGCTGGCGTGTCGGCGTGGCAAGCGGTTATTGTGCCGGATCTGCGGGGCGGCTGCCCGGCTTGTCGCCGGTAGACTCGCCTGGTCATGTCACCCCGCTCTCTCACGCCCCTGCAGCCCGCGGCCACGCCGCCCGCGCAGCTCCGCAATTTCTGCATCATCGCCCACATCGACCACGGCAAGTCCACCCTGGCCGATCGCATGCTGCAGATCACCGGCGTGGTCTCGGACCGCGACATGCGCGCTCAGTACCTCGACCGCATGGACATCGAGCGCGAGCGCGGCATCACGATCAAGAGCCAGGCGGTCCGGATGCCGTGGACCACCGACGCCGGCACGTTCGCCCTGAACATGATCGACACCCCGGGCCACGTCGACTTCACGTACGAGGTCAGCCGCTCGCTCGCCGCATGCGAGGGCGCCATTCTTCTCGTTGACGCCGCGCAGGGCATCGAGGCGCAGACGCTGGCGAACCTCTACCTGGCGCTCGAGAACGACCTCGAGATCATCCCGGTCCTCAACAAGATCGATCTGCCCGCGGCCGACCCGGAGAAGTACGCGGCCGAGCTCGCGAACCTCATCGGCGGTGACCCCGCCGACGTCCTCAAGGTCAGCGGCAAGACGGGCATCGGCGTCGAGGAACTGCTCGACCGCATCGTCGAGCGCATCCCGGCCCCGCAGGGCGACGCCGACGCTCCCGCCCGAGCGATGATCTTCGACTCCGTCTACGACGCCTACCGCGGCGTCGTCACCTACGTCCGCATGATCGACGGCAAGCTCGAGCCGCGCGAGCGGATCCAGATGATGTCGACGCGCGCCGCACACGACCTCCTGGAGATCGGTGTGTCGAGCCCGGAGCCGGTGCCCACCAAGGGGCTCGGCGTCGGCGAGGTCGGCTACCTGATCACGGGCGTGAAGGATGTCCGTCAGTCAAAGGTCGGCGACACGATCACGAACCACCGGAAGCCCGCGACAGAGGCCCTCTCCGGGTACACCGATCCGAAGCCGATGGTGTTCTCGGGGATCTACCCGATCGACGGTAGCGACTACGCCGTCCTCCGCGAGGCCCTCGACAAACTGAAGCTCTCGGACGCCTCGCTGCAGTACGAGCCCGAGACGTCCGTCGCCCTCGGCTTCGGCTTCCGCTGCGGTTTCCTCGGTCTCCTGCACCTCGAGATCATCACCGAGCGTCTCTCGCGCGAGTTCGATCTCGACCTCATCACCACGGCGCCGTCGGTGACGTACACGGTCACGACCGACACCAACGAGACGGTCACGGTGACGAACCCGTCGGAGTACCCGGATGGCCGGGTCGCGGAGGTGTCCGAGCCGGTGGTCAAGGTCGGCATCCTCTTGCCGAAGGACTATGTCGGCACGGTCATGGAGCTCTGCCAGTCCCGTCGCGGGACGCTCCTGGGCATGGACTACCTCAGCGAGGACCGTGTCGAGCTCCGCTACAACATGCCGCTCGGCGAGATCGTGTTCGACTTCTTCGACCACCTGAAGTCCAAGACGCAGGGCTACGCGAGCCTCGACTACGAGCCGGCGGGCTCGCAGACCGCCGACCTCGTGAAGGTCGACATCCTCCTCCAGGGCGAGAAGGTCGACGCGTTCAGCTCGATCGTCCACCGTGAGAAGGCCTACGCCTACGGCACGCTGATGACCGAGCGCCTCCGCAAGCTGATCCCGCGGCAGCAGTTCGAGGTGCCGATCCAGGCCGCCATCGGCGCGCGCATCATCGCCCGGGAGAACATCAGCGCGATCCGCAAGGACGTCCTCGCCAAGTGCTACGGCGGTGACATCAGCCGCAAGCGCAAGCTGCTCGAGAAGCAGAAAGAGGGCAAGAAGCGCATGAAGATGGTCGGCCGCGTCGAGGTCCCCCAGGAGGCGTTCATCGCCGCTCTCTCGGGCGACGTCGAGGGCAAGGACAAGAAGTAGGCTGACACGATGCGTCGTGGGAGTTTCCAGGCAGGAACCGTCGATTACGCCGCCGTCGGTGGGACACAAGCCCCTGATCTGATGGGGTACCCGCCGAAGGGCACGACCCCCGCGGAGGCGTCGTGGCGACTCGGCAGCGGCGAGAGCCGCTTCGTCACGTCGAGCGAGTCGCTGCTCGGTTGGGGTGCCCAGCGCGGAGCCGGTCTCACGGTCACCGATGTGCGCCCGGCATCCGGGCCCATGTACACCGGCGTCGGCTTCGACGCGGAAGGCAACCCCGTCCAGCCGAGTCGTCTCGACGACGAGCAGCGCTTCGACGCCGACGGGACGCCCTTCGTCAGCGCCGGCGCGACCGCGCACGTCCGCGGGCGCGTCGGAGGAATGAAGGCGGATGCCGAACTGCGAGTCATCTCCGTCACCGACGAGCCGCGGCGGATCGGGTTCTCCCTCGGCACAGTCAGCGGATCGGTCGTGAGCGGTGAGGAGTCGTTCGTCCTCGAGTGGCGCGACGACGACGAGGTGTGGTTCACCGTGCGCGCCTTCGACAAGCCCACCGGCGTGATGTACCGCCTGTGGCGTCCGCTCGTGAAGCGCCGCCGACGGGCGCTCTTCCAGGGCTACCTGCAGGCGATGTCGCCGATGTACGCCACTGGCGCCTGATGGGCTCTGCTCTCCCGCTCGGCGATCCTGCTCCCGCCGACGGCGCGCTCCCGCACGACGTCATGGTCGATCCCGAGGTCGACTTCGGGGTCTATCTGCACGTGCCGTTCTGCCGGGTGCGCTGCGGCTATTGCGACTTCAACACGTACACAGCGACCGAGCTCCGGGGTGCGCGTCAAGACGCGTACGCCGACGACGTCCTGCACGAGATCGCCCTCTCCCGCGACGTGCTCGACGCGCGAGGTCCGCTCCGGCCGGCGCAGACGGTTTTCTTCGGCGGGGGAACGCCGACTCTGCTGCCGCCGGGGGATCTCGCGCGCATGCTCGACGGTGTCCGCGACACGTTCGGCCTCGCAGACGGTGCCGAGGTGACGGTCGAGGCGAACCCCGACACCCTCGCCGACGAGGTGGCGACGACGCTCGCCGCGGCTGGCGTCACGCGTTTCTCGATCGGCATGCAGTCGTCGGTGCCGCACGTGCTGGCGGCGCTCGACCGCACGCACGACCCGGCGAACATCGCGACCGCCGTTGCGGCGGCACGCGCGGCCGGTCTCGCCGTCAGTCTCGACCTGATCTACGGCGCACCGGGAGAGTCTCTCGACGACTGGCGGACGTCTCTCGAGACGGCCACCGCACTCGCCCCCGATCACGTCTCGGCCTACGCGCTCATCGTGGAGGACGGCACGAAGCTCGAGCGGCAGATCCGCCGCGGTGAGGTGCCGGCGCCCGATGACGATCTCCAAGCCGACATGTACGAACTTGCCGACGAGCTCCTCGCGGCAGCCGGGTACGGCTGGTACGAGGTCTCGAACTGGGCGACAAGTCCCGCTCAGCGATCCCGTCACAACCTCTCGTATTGGCGAGGGCAGGACTGGTGGGGGTACGGCCCCGGGGCGCACAGCCACGTGGGCGGGATTCGGTGGTGGAACGTCAAGCACCCTGCCGCTTACGCGCAGCGACTGTCGCTCGGAGAGTCCCCGGCGGCCGGACGGGAACGACCGGATGCGGAGGCCCGCCGCCTCGAGGTCATCCTGCTGCGCTCGCGCATCGTCGACGGCGTCGCGATCGACGAGGCGACCGTCGCCGGGCGGCGGAATGTGGCATCCCTCATCGCCGACGGACTCGTCGACGGCGCGGCGGCGGTGCGTGGACGGGTCGTCCTCACCCGGCGCGGGAGGCTTCTGGCCGACGCGGTCGTCCGCGCGCTCACCGCGTGATCCGAGCAGATCGCGTCATGCGCGGTAGAATTGGCACTCCCAGAACGAGAGTGCCAGCGGAGGAGGGGTGATGGTCTCGGAACGCGGGCTTCAGGTGTTGCGTGCGATCGTCCAGGACTACGTCGACACGCGTGAGCCGGTCGGCAGTAAAGCCATCGTCGATCGCCACCAGTTCGGCGTCTCCGCCGCCACGATCCGCAACGACATGGCGCTTCTCGAAGACGAGGAGCTCATCACCGCACCGCACACGTCCTCGGGGCGTGTCCCCACCGACAAGGGCTACAGGGTCTTCGTCGACCACCTCGCCGACGTCCGTCCCTTGACCTCGGCTCAGCGGTCGGCCATCGGCGCGTTCCTCGAGGACACCGGCGATCTCGACGATCTCCTCGTGCGTACCGTCCGGAGCCTCACGCGGCTGACGGGGCAGGTGGCGATCGTCCAATACCCCTCGTTCGCGCGCGCCAACGTCTCGCACGTCGAGGTCGTCCACCTCGGCGGCACCCGCATCGTCATCATCGTCGTGACCGACACGGGCCGCGTCTCGCAGCGCGTCGTCTTCCTCGCAACCGAGCCCACCGACGACGAAGCCCTGCAGCTCAAGGCCGCAATGGCAGCCCTCCTCACCGGCAAGAGCGTTCGAGACGGCGCCGCGGCGATCGCCCGCACCCTCGAGCACGACGTGCCGGTACCGCGGGAGGAGAACCGCCGGATCGTGCTGCGTGCGATCGGTGAGGAGCTCGAGGAGTTCCGCCACGACCGCATGGTGATGGCCGGGTCGGCGACCCTCGCACGGCGCGAGTCGGACTTCCGCGGCAGCATATACCCGCTCCTGGAGGCGATCGAGGAGCAGGTCACGCTCCTGCGTCTCATGGGGGAGATGGTCGCCGACGACCGTGGCCTGGCGACCAGCATCGGGCGGGAGAATGAGCCGTTCGGGCTGTCCGAGGCATCCATCGTCGCGGGTGATTACGACGCGGGCGGCTCGCAGGCGCGCGTCGGCGTGCTCGGTCCGACACGCATGGACTACCCCACGAATCTCGCGGCGGTTCGCGCCGTCGCGCATTATCTGACGCGTCTGCTCGAAGAAGACGAGAAGTCGCGCTGAACATATCGGCCGGAAGGCCGGAGAGGTGATTGTGGCTGACCACTACGAGGTCCTGGGTGTCGCGCGCGACGCGAGCCCGGAGGAGATCAAGAAGGCTTACCGGCGATTGGCGCGCCAGCTGCACCCCGATGTGAACCCCGGTGAGGATGCGTCCGAGCAGTTCAAGCTCGTGACGCACGCGTACGACGTGCTGAGCGATCCCGACCAGCGGCAGCGCTACGACATGGGCGGCGACGCGAGCGCCTTCGGTGGTGGCGCGGGAGCCGGCTTCGGCGGCTTCAGCGACATCTTCGAGAGCTTCTTCGGGGGCGGCGGTGGCGGCACTCGCGCCGGACGCCCGCGGTCGCGTCGCGAGCGCGGTCAGGACGCGCTGGTTCGCGTCGACCTCGACCTCGGCGACGTCGTCTTCGGCGTGCACCGCGACATCGAGGTCGACACGGCGGTCCTTTGCGAAACCTGCCAGGGATCCTGCTGCCAGCCCGGCACGCAGCCGGTCACCTGCGACATCTGCCACGGCTCGGGCCAGATCCAGCGGACGGTCCGGAGCCTCCTCGGCAACGTCGTGACCTCGCAACCGTGCACGACCTGCCAGGGTTACGGCACGACCATCCCGTACCCCTGCTCGACGTGCCAGGGTCAGGGTCGCGTGCGCGCCCGCCGCACGGTGTCGATCGACATCCCCGCCGGCGTCGAGACGGGCCTCCGGCTCCAGCTGCCGGGCTCCGGAGAGGTCGGTCCCGCCGGCGGTCCGAACGGCGACCTGTACCTCGAAGTGACCGTCGCCCCCCACGATGTGTTCAGCCGCGACGGCGACGACCTGCTCGCCACCCTCGAGGTGTCGATGATCGACGCGATCCTCGGCACGAGCGTCACGATCGACTCGCTCGACGGTTCCGTCGACCTCGACATCCGCGCCGGCGTGCAGGCCGGCGACGAGCTCACCATCCGCGGCCGCGGCATCACCCCCCTCCGCGGTGACCAGCGCGGTGACCTCCGCGTCGGCGTGCAGGTCGTGACCCCGACGCACCTCGACCCGAAGGCGCGCGCACTCGTGCAGGAGCTCGCGAAGCGCGTGCGGCCCGCGCCGCCGCACCTGGCGGAGTTCCACCCCGGCCTGTTCTCCAAGCTCCGCGGCAAGTTCAAGCGCTGATCGTGGCGCTGCACTTCCTGATCGAGGACGCCGGCCCTGCCGGGGCGGGCCAGGTCGTCCGGTTGACGGGCGCTGAGGCCCATCACGCCGCAGTCGTGCGGCGGGTCCGGGTGGGGGAGACCGTCACGGTCGGCGACGGTCGCGGAGTCTGGCTGACGGGTACCGTCCAGGCCGCCTCGCCGAAGGAGGTCGCGGTCGACATCGAATCGCGTACCGACATGCCCGTTGCCTCGCCGCGCACCGTCCTCGTCCAGGCGCTGGCCAAGGGAGACCGCGACGAACTCGCGGTCCAGGCGGCGACCGAACTGGGTGTCGATGCGATCGTGCCGTGGCAGGCCGCACGGTCCGTCTCCCGGTGGGAAGGCGGGAAGGTCGCGAAGGGCGTCGCCCGCTGGGAGTCGATCGCCCGCGAGGCCGCGAAGCAGGCGCACCGACCGTGGCTCGCCGACCTCGAGCAGCCCGTGACGACGCGCGACTTGGCTGCGCGCGCGGGCGCTGGACGGATGCTGGTGCTCGAACCGACGGCATCCGTCGCCTTGTCGCGGGTCGCAATCGACTCCGATGACACGAGCGATGTGATCCTCGTCGTCGGTCCGGAAGGCGGCATTTCGCCCGAGGAACTCGACGCCCTGCAGGCGGCGGGAGCGACGCTCGTGCGTCTGGGCGACACTGTGCTCCGCACGTCGACCGCGGGGCCTGCCGCCCTCGCCGTCGTCAACGCGGCGCTCGGTCGCTGGTGAGCCGAGCCCAACCGGCGCGGGAAGGCGCTGAGTAGACTGGGACGATGAGCGAGCCATCGGTGTTCACCCGCATCCTCCGGGGTGAGATCCCCTCCGAGATCGTTGCGGAGACCGACAACGCCTTCGCGATCCGCGACATCGCTCCGCAGGCTCCCGTCCATCTCCTCGTGATCCCCAAGACCGAGAAGTACCGGGACGTCGTCGAGCTCGCCGCGGGGGATCCCGCCCTCCTCGCCGAGGTCGTGGGACTCGCCAACACCCTTGCCGCCGAACACGCGGGCGGCGACTTCAGACTCGTATTCAACACCGGCCCTGACGCCGGACAAACCGTGTTCCACGTCCACGCACACGTGCTGGGTGGCGGGCTCACGGAAGGGAGACTCGGTGGCTGACAGCGCCGAACCCACCGTCGCGCACATCTACGCCGACGGTGTCGCCATGGTGCAGTTGCTCGGTCCGCAGGACCGACTGCTGCGCACCGTGGAACGCGAACACCCCGATGTGCAGGTGCACGTCCGCGGCAATGAGATCACCTTGACGGGTGACGAGGACGCCGTCGCCCGAGCCCACGACCTCGTCGAGGAGCTGATCGGCATGGCACGCGCCGGCCAGGGCCTCGACCCGAGTGACGTGACGCAGTCGAACCGGATCCTCCGCGAGAACAGCGGAGTCCGCCCTTCGGAGGTGCTCGGCGAGGCCATCCTGTCGTCGCGCGGCAAGGTCATCCGTCCGAAAACGCGCGGCCAGAAGGAGTACGTCGACGCGATCGAGGAGAACACGATCGTGTTCGGTATCGGTCCCGCGGGTACGGGCAAGACCTACCTGGCGATGGCGAAGGCCGTGCAGGCGCTTCAGCGCAAGGACGTCAGCCGCATCATCTTGACGCGTCCTGCCGTCGAAGCCGGCGAGCGGCTCGGCTTCCTCCCGGGGACGCTGACCGACAAGATCGACCCGTATCTCCGTCCGCTCTACGACGCGCTCAACGAGATGATGGACCCCGAGCTGGTCCCGAAGCTCATGGCCTCGGGCACGATCGAGGTCGCGCCTCTCGCCTACATGCGCGGGCGCACGCTCAACGACTCGTTCGTCGTCCTCGACGAGGCGCAGAACACGACGCCCGAGCAGATGAAGATGTTCCTCACCCGCCTCGGCTTCGGCACGCGGATGGTCGTCACCGGCGACATCACGCAGGTCGACCTGCCGCAGGGGGCCTCGGGCCTGCGCCTGGTGACCCGCGTCCTGAAGGACATCGACGACATCCACTTCGCCCGCCTCACGAGCGACGACGTCGTGCGTCACACGCTCGTGGGTCGCATCGTCGACGCCTACACCGCATACGACGAGGAGAAGCTCGTGGCGCGTCGTGAGCGTGATGAAGCGAGCGAGTTCGCGAACCGCGCCGAGCGCCGAACGGGGCTGCGTCCTGCCGGCCCCCGTGACCGACAGCCCAAACGAGGACTTTCATGACCATCGAGATCACCAACGAATCCGGCGTCGAGGTCGACGAAACCGTGCTCCTGCGCCTCACCGAGCACAACTTCGGCGAGCTCCACGTGAGCCCCGATGCGGACCTCGCGATCCTGCTCGTGGATGAGGGTGCGATGGAAGCCCTCCACGTGCAGTGGATGGATGAGCCCGGCCCGACCGACGTTCTCAGCTTCCCGATGGACGAGCTGCGTCCCGGGACCGAGGAGTCGCCGACGCCTCCCGGACTGCTCGGGGACATCGTGCTGTGCCCCCAGGTCGCCGAGACTCAGGCGCAGGCCGCGAAGCACACCACGATGGACGAGCTCGTCCTGCTGACCACCCACGGGCTGCTCCACCTCCTCGGCTTCGATCACGCCGAGCCCGAGGAGGAGCGCGAGATGTTCGGCCTGCAGAAGGAACTCATCGGCGCGTTCCACTCGAGTGAGCGCCGCCGGCGCGCATGACCGAGATACTCCTTCTCGTCGCGGCGGTCCTCCTCGTCGCCCTCGGCGGGCTCATGGCGTCGCTCGAGGCAGCGCTCGATGTGACGTCGCGAGCCGACCTCATCGATCTCGCCGACGAAGCGCGTTCCGGCTCGAGCCTGCGGCGTGTCGCCGCCGATCCCGATGCGCACCGCACGGCCGTCGTCTTCATCCGCATCCTCATCGAGACGGCCGCCGCCGTGCTCGTGACGGTCGCCTTTACGCTCGTCTTCGACAACATCTGGTGGGCGATGCTCGGCGCTGTCGTCGTCATGACGATCGCCTCCTTCGTCCTCGTGGGCGCCTCGCCGCGCGCCGTCGGCCGTCAGCACGCCAAGGGGTTCCTCCGGGTGTGCGCGCCCCTCATCCGCGGCGCACGCATCGTGCTCGGTCCGCTGGCACACCTGCTCGTCCTCCTCGGTGACCGCTTGACCCCCGGCATCCACCGGGGTGCGTCGTTCGCGTCGGAGGAGCAGCTGCTGAGCATGGTCGACGAGGCCGCCTCGCAGGACCTGATCGAGGCCGACGACCGTGACCTCATCCATTCCGTCTTCGACTTCACCGATCGCTTCGTGCGCGCCGTGATGGTGCCTCGCACCGACATGGTGACGATGGATGCCGCGGCCACCACGCAGCAGGCGATGACGCTCTTCCTCGACCGTGGCGTCTCGCGTATCCCCATCGCCGACGGCGAAGCCGACGACATCACGGGTGTCGTCTATCTGAAGGACCTCGTGCAGTTCGCGTACCGCGACGAGACGGCGTGGCGCGGCGTGCCCGTCGCGCAGATCGCCCGGCCGGCCGTCTTCGTCCCCGAGTCGATGCGCGCCGAGAGTCTTCTGCAGCAGATGAAGCGCGAAGCCGTGCACGTCTGCATGGTCGTCGACGAATACGGCGGTGTCTCGGGCCTCGTCACCTTGGAAGACCTCATCGAGGAGCTCGTCGGCGAGATCGCAGACGAGTACGACCTGCGCACGAGCGAGGTCTCGGACCTCGGCGGCGGGCGTTTCCGGGTGAGCACCCGGCTCGCCCTCGACGAGGTCGGCGATCTGTTCGGCATCGAGCTCGAAGACGATGACGTCGACTCGATCGGCGGCTTGTTCGGCAAGGCCCTCGGCAGCGTCCCCGTTCCCGGCGTCCGTGTCGAGCACAGCGGACTCGTCCTGACCGGCGGAACGTCGCTCGGTCGTGGCCGCGGTCTCGCGACCGTGTTTGTCGAGCGCGCCGAAACACCGGACCCTGAGCCGGCCACCAATTCCACCGGAGAGATCCGCGTCTCGCGGGGATCGGAGTGACCGTGAGCGACCGTTCCGGTTTCGTGACGTTCGTCGGACGTCCCAATGTCGGCAAGTCCACGCTGACCAATGCGCTCGTCGGCGAGAAGGTCGCCATCACCAGCGACAAGCCGCAGACCACTCGAAAGGCGATCCGCGGCATCCTGAATCGACCCGGCGGCCAGCTGGTGATCGTCGACACCCCCGGCATCCACCGACCGCGGACCCTCTTGGGCCAGCGGCTCAACGACCTCGTGGACCAGGTGCTCGGCGACGTAGACGCGATCGGGTTCCTCGTGCCCGCCACCGAGAAGGTGGGCCCCGGAGACCGACGGATCGCGGCATCCCTCGACGGCTACGGCCGGGCGAAGAAGATCGCCATCGTCACGAAGGTCGACATCGCCTCTCGCGAGGAGATCACCGAGCGGCTCATGGAGGTCGACGCCCTCCGCGAGGACTGGGACGCCGTCATCCCGCTGTCGGCCGTGACCGATGACCAGCTCGACGTGCTCGCGGACGAGCTCCTGAAGCTCATGCCGAAGGGCCCGCCGCTCTACCCGGAGGGCATGGTCACGGACGAGAGCATCTCGGACCGGATTGCGGAGATCATCCGCGAGGCCGCCCTCGACGGAGTGCGCGACGAGCTGCCGCACTCCATCGCGGTCACGATCGAGGACATGGCGCCTCGCGAGAACAGCGACCTGACAGACATCTACGCGAACATCGTCGTCGAGCGCGACAGCCAGAAGGCCATCATCATCGGTCGTGGCGGGTCTCGTCTGAAGGACGTGGGCGCGCGCGCTCGAGCGGGCATCGAGCCCCTCGTCGGCGGACGCGTGTTCCTCTCGCTCCGGGTGCGCGTCGCGAAGGAATGGCAGCGCGACCCCAAGCAGCTGGGCCGACTCGGTTTCTGACCGGCGGCGACGCCGGCTCTCTACGGAAGGACAAGCGCATGGCACAGGCATGGTTCGCGACGGGTCCGGACGGACTGTCGGATTGGGAACTCCGTGAGGTCGAGGTTCCGGCCCCCGGGCCGGGAGAGGTCACGATCCGGGTGCACGCCATCGGCATGAATCCGGCGGACGTCAAATACCCCACGCGTCCTGGTGCGACGCACCCCTTCCCGATCGGATACGAGGTCTCCGGTGAGATCACCGCCCTCGGCCCGGACACCGTCATCGGTTCGGGGGCTGCGGCGATCGGTGATGCCGTGCTCGCCTTCCGCCTCAGCGGGGGATACGCGACCGAACTGACGATCCCGGCGGAGAAGGCGTTCGCCAAGCCGGAGAACCTCGACCACCCGGCCGCGGCGAACCTGTTCCTCGCCGGGGCGACGGCGGCGGAGCTGCTGGAGCTCAGTCGAGCCGAGCGCGGCGACACGGTTCTGTTCCACGCCGCCTCCGGCGCCGTGGGTGTCAGCTTCCTGCAGCAGGCCGCCGTCCGCGGCGTGCGCGTCGTGGGAACGGCGAGCGAGCGAAACGCCGACGTCGTGCGTCAGTACGGCGGCATCCCGATCACCTACGGCCCGGGGCTCGTCGAGCGGGCGAAGGATGCCGCGGGTGGTGCCCCCTTCGTCGCAGCGCTCGACGGCGTGGGCACCGACGAGGCGATCGACGCGTCTCTCGCCCTCGTCGCGAACCGGGAGCGCATCATCACGATCGTGCGCCGAGACCTCGAGTCGCACGGGATCGTCGCCATCGGCGGAATGCTGCCCGCCAGCGCCGCGTTCCGCGACGCCGTGCGCGGTGACCTCGTCGATCTCGCTCGTCGGGGCCTCCTCAAGGTCCCCGTCGCTCGCAAGTATCCGTTTGCCGAGGCGGTGGAGGCGGCGCGCTTCCTCATGGAGGGGCACCCCGGCGGCAAGCTCGCGCTGCTGCCGTGACGTCGAACCGACTGCCGGTCAGCTGATCTCGCGCAGCGCGGAGCGGATGATCACCTTGCCCGCTCCGAAGTCCTGATCCGCTGCCCGCTGCCAGGTGCCGTCATCCCAGACGACGTCGACGAACACCCACCCGTCCTGCTCCGACGCGCCGAGGAAGGCGTCGCCGATCGCGTCGGGAACCGTCGACTGGATCGACGTCACATCGACTCGTGACGCCGCTCCCCGCTTCCCGTTCGTCGGATCGGCCGCCGCGATGGGATCGAACAGCGCCAGGGGAATCGGTGTGCGGGTCACCGTGAGGGTGTCGCCGTCGAAGGCGCCGTAGACGGCGTAGGTGTTCCAGGTCGCGCCGCCGGACGAGACGGCGTCATCGAGACCGTCCCACGACCATCCGGCGAGCGGGATGCCGCTGCACTGCGGCGGCGCGGATTCGGCCACCGCGCCGAGACACAGTTCGATCGTGGCGCCGTTGTCGAGGACCATTCCCTGCGCGATGACCTCGCCCGTGGGATTTTCCGGCGTGAGTGCGGCGAGGGCAGCACCGGGAGGCGCCGCGTCTCCGCCGGCGTCGGCCGTGGCAGCGCAGGAGGTGAGCAGGAGTGCGGCCCCGGTGAGGACGAGGGCGGCGGAGCGACGGTGCATCATGCCCGGAGAGTGTCGGGCGGGAGGCATCCGTCTCACGTGTCGCCGGGCGCGGGCGGAGGTGTAACGTGTCGGTATGCGCTTCTGCGGCCTCCTTCTTCGTCGCCGCGACGAGTCCTCGATCTAGGACCAACTCGTCGCGGAGGTTGTCGTGGGTCCGCACCAGTGACGAGAGAAGAAGCACCCATCATGCGAAACAACCAGAAGCCCTCCGGCGCCCCGATCCACAAGTACCGCCCGTACCACGAGCAGATCCGGGTCGAGTTGCCCGATCGCACGTGGCCCACGAAGCGCATCGAGGTCGCCCCGCGCTGGTGCGCCGTCGACCTCCGCGACGGCAATCAGGCCCTCATCGATCCGATGAGTCCCGAGCGCAAGCGCGTCATGTTCGAGCTGCTCGTGAAGATGGGCTACAAGGAGATCGAGGTCGGTTTCCCGAGCGCCAGTCAGACGGACTTCGACTTCGTCCGGCAGCTGATCGAGGACGACGTCATCCCTGAGGATGTCACGATCCAGGTGTTGACCCAGGCCCGCGACCACCTCATCAAGCGCACGTACGAGTCGATCGCCGGGGCCAAGCAGGCCATCGTGCACCTCTACAACTCGACGAGCGTCTTGCAGCGCGAGGTCGTGTTCCGTACCGACCAGCAGGGCATCGTCGACATCGCCCTCGAGGGCGCGCGCCTCTGCCGTGAGTACGAGAAGACGATCCCCGAGACGGCCGTCTACTACGAGTACTCGCCCGAGAGCTACACCGGCACCGAGCTGGAGTTCGCGGTCGACGTCTGCAACCAGGTGATCGAGGTCTTCGAGCCGACGCCCGATCGCAAGGTCATCATCAACCTGCCCGCGACCGTCGAGATGGCGACGCCGAATGTCTACGCCGACTCGATCGAGTGGATGAGCCGTCACCTCGCCCACCGTGAGAATGTCATCCTGTCGTTGCACCCGCACAACGACCGTGGCACCGCGATCGCCGCGGCGGAGCTCGGTTACATGGCCGGTGCCGACCGCATCGAAGGATGCCTCTTCGGCAACGGCGAGCGCACCGGAAACGTCGACCTGGTCGCCCTCGGCATCAACCTGCTCACGCAGGGCATCGATCCGCAGATCGACTTCAGCGACATCGACCACGTCAAGCGCACGGCCGAGTACTGCAATCAGCTGCCGGTCCCGGAGCGGAGCCCCTGGGCGGGAGACCTCGTGTTCACCGCCTTCAGCGGCTCGCACCAGGACGCCATCAAGAAGGGCTTCGAGGCGATGGAGGCTCGTGCGACCGCGCAGGGCGTCACCGTCGACGAGATCGAGTGGGCCGTTCCGTACCTGCCGATCGACCCGAAGGACCTGGGCCGCTCGTACGAAGCGGTCATCCGCGTCAACTCGCAGTCCGGCAAGGGCGGCGTCGCCTACCTGCTGAAGACCGACCACGCGCTGGATCTGCCCCGCAAGCTCCAGATCGAGTTCTCCGGTGTCGTCCAGGCGAAGACGGATGCCGAGGGTGGCGAGGTGTCGAGCGGTCAGATCTGGTCCATCTTCTCCGACGAGTACCTGCCCGCGTCGGCAGCGGACGAGAAGTGGGGACGTTTCGAGTTGCTCTCCACGCGGACGCAGAGCGACATGTCGGGTGATGTGGCCCTCGAGGTCACCCTCCGCGACGGCGACGAGCGCGTCGCGGCCACCGGTGCGGGCAACGGTCCGATTGCGGCTTTCCTGAAGGTCCTCGGCGAGCGCGGTTTCGAGATCTCGCTGTACGACTACGTCGAGCACACCCTCGGAGCGGGCGGCGACGCTCACGCGGCCGCCTACGTTGAGCTGCAGGTCGAGGATCAGCGCCTGTGGGGAGTCGGCATCGACGGTGACATCTCGACCGCGAGCCTCAAGGCGATCGTGTCGGCCGTGAACCGGGCGATCCGCAGCCGCAGCCACGCGGGCGAACTCGCGAGCGTCTGAGTCGGGCGGGTCGCCGTCAGGGCTTGATGATGGGAATCGTCGAGGTCTCGACGGCGACCTTCCGCCGGTAGAGCGCGCGCTGCTCCGGCAGCGAGATGTCGAACACGACGGCGAGGACACGGATGACGGCGGTCACCGCGATGCAGGTGATCGCGGCCGGGACCGGACCGACGTCGAGCACGTCGAGCACGGCGAGGACGGCGCAGCCGACCGCGGCGGCGACCGCGTAGAGCGATCCGACGTGCATCATGGCGACGGGGAGCCCCATGAACACGTCACGAAGCAGGCCACCGCCGACGGCCGCGCACACGCCGACGAACACCGACGGGATCGGCGGGAGGCCGAGGGCGAGGGCCTTCGTCGTGCCGAGCGCTCCGAACATGCCGATCGCGACGGCGTCGAGGGCCACGATGACGGCGTTCAGCCGCTGGAAGACGTTGGCGAGCAGCATCCCGACGATCGCGGCGGCCGTCACGGTGAAGAGGTACCCGTTGCTCTGCAGCGCGACCGGCGTCGTGCTGAGGAGCAGGTCGCGGATCATGCCGCCGCCGAGTCCCATGACGACGCCGATGATCGAGACCCCCAGCAGGTCGAGGCGCCGCTGGCCCTGGAAACCCGAGGCGAACAGGGCTCCCTGGACACCGCCGAGGCCCACGGCGGTCAGGTCTGCCCAGAGGGGGATGAGGAACTGCGGCTCGGTCACGCCTTCATTGTCCCTCGTCGCGGGATAATCGATGGGTGCCCACATACCGCGACGAGGTCGTGGTCCTTCGCACCCACAAGCTGGGGGAGGCGGACCGCATCCTGACTCTGCTGAGCCGTCGCAACGGCAAGGTGCGCGCGGTCGCGAAGGGCGTGCGTCGCACGTCTTCCAAGTTCGGCGCCCGGCTCGAGCCGTTCATGGTCGCCGACGTGCAGATGTACAAGGGCCGGACCCTCGACATTGTGCAGCAGGCGGAATCCCTCGGCGCCTACGGGGCCGACATCGCGACGGATTACGACCGGTACACGGCGGCCTCCGCCATGTCGGAGACGGCCGACCGGCTGAACGAGGCGGAGACGACGCCGCAGCAGTACCTGCTGCTCGTCGGGGGGCTCCGCGCCCTCGCCCGTGGCGATCACGCTCCGCGCTCCGTCCTCGATTCCTACCTGCTCCGTGTCATGTCCCTGTCGGGATGGGCTCCCTCGCTTCGGGAGTGCGCCCGGTGCGGAGCCCCCGGCCCGCACGACTGGTTCGTCGCGCAGCTGGGCGGCATCGTCTGCTCGGCATGCGCTCCCGCCGGGTCGCCGCGTGTCAACCCGGAGACCGGCGATCTCATGCGCGCGCTGCTGGCGGGGGAGTGGGACCAGGTGGATGCCGCATCCCACGGCGCGACCGCGGCGTCGTCCGGGCTCATCGCCGCCTACGCGCAGTGGCACACTGAACGCGGCATCCGTTCCCTGTCCCACCTGGAGGCGCCCCGGTGAGTCCCAAGCCCTACACGCATCGCGACGCGGTGCCCTACCGTGCCCTCGACTGGACCGGCGTCCACCCACCGGAGTTCCCGAAGGGCTCGGTCCCCGCACACGTCGCGATCGTCATGGACGGCAACGGCCGCTGGGCGAATCGGCGGGGACTCACACGCATCGAGGGTCACCGGGCGGGCGAGGAAGTGTTGCTCGACGTCGTCGCCGGCGCCGTGCAGGCCGGGGTGAAGCACCTCAGCGTCTACGCCTTCTCGACGGAGAACTGGGCTCGCTCTCCCGAGGAGGTGCGCTTCCTCATGGGATACAACCGGGACGTGCTGCACCGGCGGCGCGACCAGCTGAACGAGTGGAACGTCCGCATCCGGTGGGCGGGCCGCAAGCCTCGGCTGTGGGGCTCCGTGATCAAGGAACTGCAGTACGCCGAACAGCTCACCGCAGCCAACACCGGCCTGACCCTGACGATGTGCGTCAATTACGGCGGACGCCACGAGATCATCGACGCGATGCGAGCCATGGGCGAGGAGATCGCGAAGGGCACGCTGAAGCCGTCCGCGATCACCGAGAAGATGCTCCGGCGTCACCTCTATGTGCCGGACATGCCAGACGTCGACCTCTTCGTCCGCTCCAGCGGCGAGCAGCGCACCAGTAACTTCCTCCTCTGGGAGGCGGCGTACGCCGAGATGGTCTTCCTCGACACGCTGTGGCCGGACTTCTCCCGCTCCGACCTGTGGGGCGCGATCGAGCTCTACCTGTCTCGCGATCGCCGGTTCGGTGGGGCGAAAGACGCGCCGACCGCTTCCTGACCTCAGCCGACGACGTCGGCGGCCGCGCCCGCGAGCCAGCGCTCCACCGCACGGGGGTGGGTGAGCCGCACGACGGGAAGGCCGTATTCAGCGGCGACCACCGGCATCCGCCTCTTCCAGGTGGCGTGCGTGCGCATCTCCCACCGGAGGATGTGGTCGGGGTCGCGGAGAACGGTCCACAGGGGCGGCTCGACGTTGCCGTTCCAGAGGACCTGACGGCGGATGCGGCGGCTGAGCGTGCGGCGCAGGAGCCGGGCGCGCGCAATCCGGCGCGGGAAGTCGAGCCACACAGCGAGGTCCGCCCGTTCGCCGAGGATCTGCCCGCCGCCGGAACTGAAATAGTTCCACTCCGACACCCAGCGTTCGCCGCCGGCGACGCGGCGCACGTCGTCGACGAACTCGGGTCGCGTGGTCCAGCCGGGGCCGTGGAAGAGGGAGTCGAGTTCGGTGTACTCCAGATCCCAGAGCTCCGCGAGGCGGCGCGCGAGGGTCGATTTGCCGACACCGGTCGTCCCCGCGATCACGACGCGGCGGGGCGGGTACGGGAGCGGGTCGTCTGCCGAGAGCATCCGGCCAGCCTAGAAGCGGCGCAGGGAATACGACCAGGGCTCTTGCGCGTTGCACGCGGTGTGACGGACCCCATCAAGATCGACGTGTGGAGCGATATCGCCTGCCCGTGGTGCTACATCGGAAAACGAAACCTCGAGACCGGGTTGGCGGAGGCGGCGACGGATGCCGACGCTCCCCGTGTGGAGGTGACCTTCCACTCGTACGAGTTGTCTCCTGACACCCCAGTGGACTTCGAGGGCACCGAGATCGACTTCCTCTCCCAGTACAAGGGGATGCCGGCGGACCAGGTCGAGCAGATGCTCGAGCGCGTGACCGGCGTCGCCGCCGACGCCGGGCTCGGCTACCGCTTCGACATCCTGAAGCACACCAACACGGTGAAGGCTCACGAACTGCTGCACTTCGCCAAAGAGCAGGGCAAGCAGAAGGAGATGACCGAGCGCCTCATGTCGGCGTACTTCACCGAGGGGCGTCACGTGGGTCGCATCGAAGACTTGGCCGATCTCGCCGGCGAGGCGGGCCTCGACCGCGACGCCGCGCGCGACGCACTCGAGTCGAGCCGCTACCTCGAGGCGGTGCGTGCCGACCAGGCGCAGGCGCAGGCCTACGGCATCCAGGGTGTGCCGTTCTTCGTGATCGACGGGAAGTACGGCGTCAGCGGCGCTCAGCCCGCCGCCGCGTTCGCCCAGATCACCCGCCAGGTGTGGGCCGAGCGTGCGGAAGCACCCGCCGCCAACTGACCCGAGAAGAACGAAGGCCGCATCCCGGTGTCGGGATGCGGCCCTCGTCGTTCTCGGGGGAGTCAGGCGAGAGCGCTCTCGATCGCGCTGATGACCTCGGGCTCGTTCGGCTTCGTCTGCGGGCGGAACCGGTGCAGCTCGCCGTCGCGGGTGACAAGGAACTTCTCGAAGTTCCACATGACAGGACCCTTCGCCCGCTCGGCGTTCGGGCTCTTCTTCAGCGCCTTGTACAGGGGAGCGGCGCTCGACCCGTTGACGCGGACCTTGTCCATGATGGGGAACGTGATGCCCCAGTTGACGGCGCAGTAGTCGAGGATCTCCTCCATCGAGCCGGGCTCCTGGCCCATGAACTGGTTGCACGGGAAGCCGATGACCTGAAGACCGCGGTCACCGTACTGGCGCTGCAGCTCCTCGAGCTGCTCGTACTGCGGAGCGAGCCCGCACTTGGAGGCGACGTTCACGATGAGGAAAGCCTTGTCGCCGAAGCCGCCGAGTGTCGCCTCCTTTCCGTCTGCCGTAACGAACGGGATGTCGCGGAGAGGGGGGATCTCGGTCATGTCTCCACGATAGGGCGAGCGCAGATGCCCGATGCGCTCGCTGTCTGGGAGAATGTGAAGGATATGTCCACGACCCTCGCACCCCCCGCGCCGCTGCGCATCGGGCCCATCACCCTCGACGCGCCCGTCGTCTTGGCCCCCATGGCGGGCATCACCAACACGGCGTTCCGCCGCCTCTGCCGCGAGTACGGCGCCGGCCTCTACGTCAGCGAGATGATCACGACGCGCGCGCTCGTCGAGCGCAACGCCACGACGATGCGCCTCATCCGCCACCACGAGTCCGAAACGCCGCGGTCCATCCAGCTCTACGGAGTCGATCCGGCGACCGTGGAAGCCGCCGTCCGCATCATCGTCGAGGAGGACCACGCCGACCACGTAGACCTCAATTTCGGCTGCCCCGTGCCGAAGGTGACCCGCAAGGGCGGCGGAGCGGCACTGCCGTGGAAGACGGAGCTCTTCCGCGAGATCGTCGAGCGCGCCGCGAAGGCGGCTGGAGCCGTTCCCCTCACGGTCAAGATGCGGAAGGGGATCGACTCGGATCACCTGACGTACCTCGAAGCCGGTCGCATCGCCGAGGGCGCCGGCGTCGCGGCCGTGGCGCTCCACGCGCGGACCGCCTCGGAGTTCTACTCCGGTCACGCCGATTGGTCGGCGATCACGAAGCTCAAGGAGACGGTCACGAGCGTGCCCGTGCTCGGCAACGGTGACATCTGGTCGGCAGAGGACGCCCGCCGCATGATGGCCGAGACCGGTTGCGACGGAGTCGTCGTCGGAAGGGGATGCCTCGGCCGCCCCTGGCTCTTCGGAGACCTCGCGCGCGAACTCGGCACCGGCCACGCGGCCGACCCCGTCGACGCGACCCTCGGCTTCGTCGCGGCCGCGTTCCGCCGTCACGCGGAGCTGCTCGTCGAGTTCTTCGAGAGTGAGGACCGCGGCTGCCGCGACATCCGCAAGCACGTCGCGTGGTACTTCAAGGGGTACCCCGTCGGTGGTGACCTCCGCGCGAAGCTCGCGACGGCGTCGAGCCTCGAGGAGATCGACGAGCTGCTCGCGACGCTCGACCTCGACGCGCCCTACCCCGGCGCTGCCGCAGAGGGCCAGCGCGGCCGGGCGGGAACGCCGAAGCGCCCCGCTCTCCCCGACGGCTGGCTCGACTCGCGGGAGATCGGACATGCGGCATCCACGGCCCTGGCAGACGCGGAGCTCGACACCAGTGGCGGCTGAGACGGTGACCGGCGCGAGCGTGGGCGTCGCGTCCGGGCGTCCCACAGGCTACGACGACCACGACGCCGAGCGGTTCCACCCGGAGAAGCATCGTTCGCTGCGCGATGGATTCGCCCGCGACCGCGCGCGGGTGCTGCACTCGGCCGCTTTCCGGCGCCTCGCCGCGAAGACGCAGGTTCTGAGCCCCGCCAGCCCCGACGATTTCGCGCGCAACCGCCTCACCCACTCACTCGAGGTCGCCCAGGTGGGTCGCGAGCTCGCGATCGCTCTCGAGCTGTCACCCGACGTCGTCGACACCGCGTGCTTGAGTCACGACCTCGGGCATCCGCCGTTCGGACACAACGGCGAACGTGCGCTCAACGACTGGGCCGAGGACATCGGCGGGTTCGAGGGCAACGCGCAGTCGCTCCGCATCCTCGCGCGCCTCGAGCCGAAGGTCGTCGATGACGACGGGGAGAGCTTCGGGCTCAACCTCACGCGGGCGAGTCTCGACGCCACCTGCAAGTACCCCTGGACAGCCGATCACGCGATCCCCGATCCCGGCGGCCGGCAGAAGTTCGGGGTTTACGCCGAGGACGAGGCCGTCTTCCACTGGATGCGGCAGGGCGCTCCCGGGCGCGTCCGGTGCATCGAGGCGGAGGTCATGGACCTCTCGGACGACATCGCCTACTCCGTGCACGACTTCGAGGACGCGGTCCTCAACGGCTACCTCGACCCGCGCCGCCTCGCCGACCCCCGCGAGCGTGAATCCCTGCTCACGGCGATCCAGGCGTGGGTGGGGCTCGGATTCAGCCGAGACGAGTTGGCGGACGCTCTCTACCGCCTGGTGCGGCTTCCCGAGTGGATGACGGAGTTCGACGGCACCCGCGCCTCCGTAGGCCGCCTGAAGAACCTCACGTCCGACTTCATCGGACGCTTCGCCCGCGCCGCCACGTCAGCGACGCGGGAGCACTACGACACCCCCGCGCTCACGCGCTACCGCGGTCGGATGATGGTGCCGCGCGTCATCGAAGCCGAGATGGCCGTGCTCAAGGGCACGATCGGCGCCTTCGTGGTCTCGATCGACGGTCGCAAGGGTCTCTACAAGGAGCAGCGGCGCGTTCTGAAGCGCCTCGCGTCGGCCCTTCTCGAGCGGCCGGAGAATCTCGACCGTGTCCACGCGGTCGACTTCGCCGCAGCGACGACGGATGCCGAGCGCAAGCGCGTCGTCGTCGACCAGGTCGCGACCCTGACCGACCGATTCGCCATCGAATGGCACGCGGCCCTCGTCGGCCCGGTCGACCTGCGCGAGCTCGGATTGTGGCCGGCGGGGTCGCGTGCCGCCGCGAACCCCGGGTACGCGCTTCCCGAGCCCATCGAAGGCCTCTGATGGCGCGCATCCGGCAGGCGGACGTCGACGAGGTGAAGGCTCGGACGAACATCGTCGACATCGTCGGCGAGCGGGTCGCACTGAAGTCCGCCGGTGTCGGGTCGATGAAAGGCCTCTGCCCGTTCCACGATGAGCGGAGCCCGAGTTTCAACGTCCGTCCGCAGGCCGGCTACTACCACTGCTTCGGATGCGGCGAGTCGGGCGATGTGTACTCGTTCCTCCGCGCGATGGACCACCTGTCGTTCACGGAGGCGGTGGAACGCCTCGCGGCGCGCATCGGGTACCAGCTGCACTACGAAGACGGCGGTGCCGCCCCCGAGACCAGTGGACGCACCCGGCTCTACCAGGCGAACACGGCTGCCGCGGAGTATTTCCGCACGCAGCTGGCGACGGCCGAGGCGGAAACCGGCCGTCGGTTCCTCGGTGAGCGGGGCTTCGACGCCGGGGCCGCCGCACACTTCGGCGTTGGCTATGCCCCCAAGGGCTGGAACAACATGCGCGATGCCCTCCGTGCGCAGGGATTCACGGACGAGGAGCTCGCCACGGCGGGTCTCGTCTCGCAGGGGCAGCGGGGCGTCTACGACCGGTTCCGTGGTCGCGTCGTGTGGCCGATCCGCGACCTCACCGGGCAGACGATCGGCTTCGGCGCGCGCAAGCTGTACGACGACGACCAAGGTCCGAAGTACCTGAACACGCCCGAGACGCCGATCTACAAAAAGGCTCAGGTCCTCTACGGACTCGATCTGGCGAAGAAGGACGTCTCGCGTTCGCACCGGGTCGTCGTCGTCGAGGGGTACACCGACGTCATGGCGTGCCACCTCGCCGGGATCACGACGGCGATCGCGACCTGCGGTACCGCGTTCGGTTCGGACCACATCACCGTGCTGCGCCGGGTCATGGGAGACGACAGTGCTGCGGGTGAGGTGATCTTCACGTTCGACCCGGATGCCGCGGGCCAGAAGGCCGCGCTGCGCGCCTTCGCGGACGAGAAGCGGTTCGCCGCGCAGACCTACGTCGCCGTCGCGCCGGACGGGCTCGACCCGTGCGATCTACGACTCAACCGGGGTGACGGCGCCGTTCGCGCCCTCATGGACGCCAAGGCGCCGATGTTCGAGTTCGTGATCGATCAGAAGCTCGCGGGCTTCGACCTCCGGAGTGTCGAAGGGCGGGTTGGGGCGCTTCGCGCAGCCGCGCCCATCGTCGCGGAGATCCGCGACCCGTCGCTGCGCCCCGGGTACACGCGTGTCCTCGCCCGCAAGCTCGGTATGGATCTGAGCGAAGTGACGCCCGCCGTCGAGCGGGCTGCGCGAGGGACCCACAGCCCCCGTGAGCGCACCCCTGCGCCCGCCGAGACGACGGATGAGGCGGCCGCGTCGGTCCGGGTATCGGTCGCGACACTGCCGCGAACGGCCAGCGTCACGCTCGAGCGCGATGCGCTGATGGGCGTCTTGCAGTACGGGCATGTGCTGGATGCGGACGAGGTGAATGCCGCGCTCGAGATTCCGATGGAGCACCCGGCGCTGGAAGCCGTCCGCCAGGCCGTGGTCGCTCAGCCGGATCGATCCCGTGTGGGGTGGTCGACGGCGGCCGTGGACGCGACCCGCGAGCCGTATCGCGGGCTGGCCGCGGAATTGCTGACCGCATCTTTCCCGGCGCTCACGGAGGTCGAGGCGAAGGCGTCAGCTCGCGCGATGTGCTTGCGCCTGCGGTTACGGGCCATGGACCGGGAGAAAGCTGAGCTCCTCGGCGCCGTTCAGCGGGTATCGGCGGAGTCCGAGGAGGGCCGAGTCGTCCGGGTGGCGCTGCGCGACCTCGACCAGCGTCGGCGCACCCTGGCGGAACAGGTCTGAGAGACGGCTGTCCGACTGGCGCCCGCCGGCCGGAGCGGAGAGGATGGATCGCATGCCTCGAGTGACCGATCCGGATGCCGCCATCTACACGTCGGATCTGTCGATCGCTCGCGCGTCGGCCGACACGCGCGTCGTCGACGGCGTGTCGCTCCGTGTACTCCCCGGCGAGACGATCGCGGTCATGGGAGCGACCGGCTCCGGCAAGTCGAGTTTGGCGTCCTGCCTCGCGGGTGCCGACCATCGCGACCTCCGCGTCGTCGGCGGGATGGGGGAGGTCGCGGGGATCTCACTGCGTGCGGGCGGAAGGGCCCGCCGCATCCGGGCGTACCGGACGGGGCATCTGGCACAGGGCGTCAACTCGACTCTTCCGTCGCGGCTGACCATCTCCGAGATCGTCGCCGAGCCCATCACCGCGCGCGACCGCAAGGTCAACGAGCGTGCGCTGGCGCTCCGGGTCGCGTCCCTTCTGGATGAGTTGCAGCTGCCGATCGGCGCATCGGAGAAGTACCCCTACGAGCTGAGCTCCGGCATGCGACAGCGGGTTGCGATCGCCCGTAGCCTGGTGCTGGATCCAAAGGTGCTTATCGCGGATGAGCCCCTTGCGAACCTGGACGTCGACGTCCGTCCGGCCGTGCGCGATGCGTTGCTCCGGCGCACGGCGGACGGTATGGCTCTGCTCGTGGTCACCAACGAGCGCGACCTCGTGACGGATCTGGGCGCGCAGGTTCTCGTCCTCCGGGCGGGGCATCCCGTGGGCGTCGGTCCGCGCCTCGACGACGTGCTCTGGACGCCCGATGAGGCGACACGCATCGCCGGCTGATGTCACGAGCACCCCTCGAGCTTTGCTACGATTGTGTGGTTGCCCGGTAGCGGGTGACTGATCCTCGGTAGCTCAATTGGCAGAGCAATCGGCTGTTAACCGATAGGTTCTTGGTTCGAGTCCAAGCCGGGGAGCCACACCTCGAAGCCCCCGGTTCTCCGGGGGCTTTCGTGTTTGCCGGACCGATGTCGTCGTCGCCGGCGGCCTCAGAGCCCTTGTGTCTCGGCTGCGATGCCCCTCATGCTGAGCGCATGGACACTCAAGTCACGCGGTCGACGGTCTGGAGCTGGGGTGAGCGTGCGGGCGCGATCCTCGGGGTCATCTCGATGGTGGTGCTCGTGTGGGCGGCGTTCCGCTACGGCGCCGGGCACGACGCGGCCTTCTTCGCGCTTGTGATCGCGCTGGTGCTCGGGGTGACAGCGCTCGGTGTTCATGTTGCCGCTCGTGAGGCGCGCTATCGGCGGCGAGCTCGGTCTGAGGAGCGGTGACCGTTGCGGCCGACGGGCCCTTGCCGATCCGATAGTGTGCCAGATGGATCGAGCGAGAAACGTCGGGGGAGACGCGATGACCGAGGGAACGAGCACGCCTGCCGGGTGGTATCCGGCACCGCACGCGGGCAATGAGCTCCGCTACTGGAACGGCGTCGACTGGACAGAACACGCCGCACCGGCAGCTCCAGGATCCGAGCAGACGCCAACGTCGATCGGCTACCCCGGCGCCTATCCGGCCGCCGCTACGTCGGCCGTCGTCCGCCCGCTTCGCGGTATCGCCGGAGCAACCCGCATCCTCATCCTGGTGAGCGCCGCCACATCGTTTTTGACCGTCCTGGTCGAGGCGTGGGGCCTCAATGCCATCGACGGATTCAGCCGGGGGACGGCACCGCTATCGGCACTCGAGCTGTACGACACACTGTCGTCGTTCGTCGCACTGGCGTCTGCAGCAAGCCTGCTCGCGGCGGGTATCTGCTGGGTGGTGTGGCAGTACCGCGCTGCCGTCCGCGTTCGCGCGGCCAACCCGATGAGCACGCGCCGCACTCCTGTGTGGCACGTCGTGTCGTGGTTCATCCCCGTGATCGCGTTCTGGTTCCCCTTCCAGAACATGAAAGACCTCATCGTGGCATCGCGGGCCGACGTCCGTGCGACGCTGCTCGGCTGGTGGTGGGGGCTCTGGATCGCTTCGACGACGTTCGTCACGGTCTCGAGCCGGATGTCGATTGCCGCGGACAGTCTCCCGGGCTACTCGGCGGCGATGAACGTCTCGCTCTTCGCGGAGCTTCTCACGATCGCATCGGCTCCGCTGGCTGTCATGGTCCTCACACGGACAACGAATGCTCTGGAGCCTGCTCCGCGCTGATCCGCAGCAATGCCCCGGGACGCGCGAGCCTCAGTCCTGCAGGACGGCGCCCGACCACACCCAGCACCTGCGCTCGGCAGACCCCACGCGGAACCGGATCGCCGCGGCGCGGTCAGTCCACATGCACAGCTCCGCCTCGACGAGGATCGGCTCCGCGCCGAAGCGCACCCATGCGCGCACTCGTCGCGGTCGAGGGTCGGTCGTCACCTGTTTCCTGTCGAGTTCGAGCTCGTCCGTCGTGAGGGACTGCAACGCGCCCTGCGCGGCGACGCGCTCCAGGATGCGATCGTCCATCCGCGCGTCGATGCTCGCCGCGTAGCGTCTGTTCGAACCCAACCGGCATCCCTCTCTCCGGCCGACCCCGTCATCGTACGGAGGAGAGCGGACATCAAGTCATGCGGTCAGTTGCGCCAGCACCTCCGCGTCACCGGATCGCGTCGACGCCACTACCCGGTTCCCGCTGAGGCGCAGGAATAAGAACTCCGCGACGTTCACGTGTCGACGCGTCGGCGCGATCCCGCGCCACGGACCGGTGTGCGTGCCGCCCCCGCGGACATGCGCTGCGATGCGGTCATCCTCCGCGACCACCTGGATCGACTTCCACCGCCAATCGGGGAAGCCGTGGAAGAGATCCGCCAGATCCTCGATCCATGCGTCCGCGCCGCCGGGAAGGTGTGCGCGGCGGACGCCGGCGTCGAGGAGGTCGCGCACGGCCTCAAGATCATGCCGGTTGCATGCGTCGAGGAAGTCCTCGAACCACCCGTGCAGCTCCCACGGTTCCACGAGGCAGACCTCAGGCGTCGAGGTCGTCGACGCCCGGCATCCAACTCTGTCCTGGCTTGCCCCAGCCGCGCTTGCGTGCGATCTTCTGCGACGTCTTCCAGTCCGAGTCCGACAGTCGGTCGATGTAGAGGATGCCGTTGAGGTGGTCGAACTCGTGCTGCATGATGCGGGCACGCCATCCGTCGACGCGGATGCGGACCTCGGCACCGTCGAGGTCGGTGCCGGTGACGTGAACCTCGTCGGCGCGGCGGAGAGGGAACCGTTCGCCGGGGAACGACAGGCACCCCTCGGACTCGTCATCCGGATCGGGGGAGCCGGGCTCCGGGGGTGACATCCACAGCTCCGGGTTGATGAGCACGCCTCGCCAGGGCTCGCCGTCGTCGTCCTGATACGAGTACGTGTAGATGCGGAGCCCCACGCCCACCTGGGGAGCAGCGAGACCCACACCGGGCGCCGTGTCCATCGTCTCGAACATGTCGGCGACGAGCGTGCGGATCTCGTCCGTCACCTCAGCGACGGGAGCGGCGACGGAATGGAGGACGGGTTCGCCCATGATGCGAATCGGAAGTACGGCCACGTCAGAAGCCTAACGAGCCGCGCGGCGGGTATCGTCGAGGCGTGATTCTCCCCGGGACGACGATCAATGATCTCACCGATGAACTGGTGGGCGTGTTCCAGAATCCGGCGATCCTGGTCGGCATCCCCCTCGCGGTGGTCGGCGCTGTCTTCATGTCGTTCGGCGCGCAGTACCAGCACCGCGGCGTGCAAAAAGTCGAGAAGCTGACGGCACAGGCCGGGGTGTCCGGCCTCACCGGTGGTCAACTCGTGCGACTACTCACGCGTCCGTCCTGGGTGCTCGGCACCGTCATGCTGGGCCTCGCGATCCTCTGTCAGCTGGCGGCGCTGTCGTTCGCGCCGCTCATCCTCGTCCAGCCCATCGGCGCCATCTCGCTCGTCATCACGACGCTGCTGAACGCGCGCATCAGCGGGCACACGCCGACGCGTCGGTCCATCACCTCGATCGCACTCTGCGTCGGCGGCATCTTCATCTTCGTCACGGTCGCCGCGCTGTATGCGACCGAGCGTCCGATCAGTGACGGACAGTTGCTGACCGTTCTGTGGATCCTCTTGGGCGTCGTGGTGGTCCTCGCCGCCCTGTGGGTCACACTGCGCAAGCGGATGCGGGCACTGTTCTACATCGTGGCCGCGGGCGTCGTCTACGGTTTCGTCGCGACGCTCGCGAAGGTCATCATCAACCGGATCGCGAACGGCGACTTCGAGTGGCTGACGGTCCTCTGCATCGTCGCGCTTCTCGCCGGCACGGCGATGGGCGCCTACTTCGTGCAGACCGCGTACTCGTCCGGTCCACCCGACCTCGTCATCGCCGGGCTCACGGTGATCGACCCCATCGTCGCGATCATCATCGGTCTCGCCATCCTCGACGAGGCGCGTGGCGCACCGCTCGGGGCGTACATCGGTTTCGCGATTGCCGGCGCTCTCGCCGTCACCGGCGTCTTCCAGCTCGCGCGCTACCACCCGCAGGTGGTCAGCGAGAGCCAGGAGATTCCGATCCAACGGGGAAGTGGGGATGCCGCCGACGGCAAGCGTCCGTCGACCGGATCCGTGCGTCTCACCGAAGCGGTATCGAAGGTCTGGCCGGAACCGCCCGTGAAGGACGAGGATCGGCGCGGGCGATAAGCTCGTCTCCACAGGGGGCGGTGGCCAAGCTGGTCAAGGCAGCGGGCTCATAACCCGACGATCGTGGGTTCAAGTCCCACCCGCCCTACCGATTGTGACGCTGGACGGCGTCGTACGACGGTTGCCGAATCGCCCTCACCCACGGGTACGTGCGGGCTCCCGGGATGATGTGGCGTCCTGCGTCGAAGCGGATGTCGGCGGCGTCGTCGCGGCTGTCCAGGCTCAAGAGTGCGAATGGATGCCACGCCCCGCCCGGCGTCGCGTACGACAGGGTGAGCTGCCACGAGGCAGAGCGCAACTCTTCGTCGATGTCGCCGAGACCAGATGGGAGCGAGGGGCGGAGTGGACGCGCGCGCAGCAGGACCGGGCCGTTGTCTCCCCGATAGGGGACGAGCGTGGTCAGAACACCCCGGGACGGTCGCCAACGCGGTATGAGGACGAACCGCAACGGGACGCCGGAGCCGGTGGAAGCGAGCTCGATGTCGGCGTGGCCCGTGTCCGTCTTTACATGGAGCGCCAGCCCCAGGATGTCGGGCAGGTGATCAGGGAGTCCCAGGGAGCGCGAGAAGCGCGCGACGATCTCCGTCCGGTCGCCGGGCGCGGGGTCATCGATCCAGTGGATGCCGGATGTGCCGTCACGGTGACCCCAGAAGACATTCCCGCCGAGAGTCAGACCGCGGGGGTGGATCGGCCGCGGTGAGCGAACACGTTGCGCCGCGACGAACACACGCCGCAGAGTGCGGCCGAGGAGCGTCGCCGCGGCGGCCGGCTCAGCTGCCGTCGGCGTCATCCTCGGGGACCTCATTGCCGGCGCGGGCGGCGTCTTCTTTCACCTCGTCGCTGACCGCATCGGTGGGTGCAGCGTCATCGGCATGTGCGTCATCGGCGTCGCGTGTGTGGGGGGTGTTGTCGGTCATCGTCTTCCTTTCGTCCGGTGTTCTCTGAGCTCCCAGGGTCGGTGTGTCGCCCCGCTCCACCTATGGGGTTGACGGGAGCGCGATCCGCCTTCGGTGCCGCCGAATGACACGGTTGTGGTTTCTGCGGCTAATGGGCGATAATGGCGGCACAACCGGATATCCGGCCAGCACTCTCCATCAGGTCGTAGGGGAAGACGTACCTGAACGAAACGGAGAGATCGATGGCTACACCTCACGTGCGCGGAGTGATCTTCATTCACTCAGCGCCACGCGCGCTGTGTCCCCACCTCGAGTGGGCTGCTGGTCGCGCCCTCGGGCACGCCGTCAGCTTCGACTGGGCTGACCAGCCTGTCCAGCCGGGCAGCCGTCGCGCGGAGTTCTACTGGGAGGGTCCCGCGGGTAGCGGCGCCGCTCTCGCGACCGCCATGCGCGGGTGGGAGCACCTGCGCTACGAGGTGACGGAAGATCCGACGCCTCGCAGCGACGGTGGTCGCTGGCTTCACACGCCGAGCCTCGGCATCCATTACGCACAGACCGATGCCGCAGGAAACGTCGTCGTGGGCGAGGATCGCATCCGCTACGCGATGGAGATCGCTGCCGGCGACATGAGCGAGCTTCAGCGCGAACTGAACGTCGCGCTCGGAGCGTCGTGGGACGAGGAGCTCGAACCGTTCCGCCACGCGAGCGACGACGCACCCGTCGTCTGGCTCCACAAGGTCGGCTGAGACGGCTCCGCGCGAGCGGACACTCCAGGACGACAAGGTTTTCAGGCGGGGTGAGCGGGCCTCGACCGGCTTCGGATGGCTTCCCGGAGACCGGGGCGGTTGCCGCCCCGCCTGATCTGAACGACATACGCCCCCGGTGGCTTCCCGGGGGCGTATGTCGTTGTGTGAAGCGTCAGACCGAACGGAATGCGACGACGGCGTTGTGTCCGCCGAAGCCGAACGAGTTGCTGATCGCCAGCTGATCTCCGTCGCCGAGGGGGACGGCATCGCCCGATAGCCGGAAGGGCACGGCCGGGTCGGGCTCGGTGATGTTGATGGTCGGGGGAGCGACGCGGTCACGGAGCGCGAGCACCGTGAACATGGCCTCGAGTGCCCCCGTCCCGCCCAGTAGGTGGCCCGTGGACGCCTTCGTCGCCGACACGGGCATCTCGTCCACCCGATCGCCGAACACGGTCTTCAGGGCGACGTACTCGTTCGGGTCGCCGACGGGCGTCGAGGTGGCGTGCGCGTTGACGTGGGTGACCTCGTCAGGAGCGGCATCCGCCATGTCCAGCGCGAGGCGGACGGCGCGCGCGGCGCCGGTGCCCTCGGGGTCGTTGGCAGTGATGTGGTACGAATCGGCGGTCACGCCGCCGCCCACGAGCTCCGCGTAGATCTTCGCGCCGCGTGCCTTCGCGTGCGCTTCGGTCTCGAGGATCAGAACGGCAGCGCCTTCACCCATGACGAAACCGTCGCGGTCGATGCTGCCGGGCCGCGACGCGGTCTCGGGGGAGTCGTTGCGACGCGAGAGCGCCTGCATCGATGCGAACGATGCGATCGTGATCGGGTGGATCGCCGATTCCGTCCCACCGGCGATGACGACATCGGCGAGACCGGCGCGCATGTGCTCGAGCGCGTTGACGATCGACTCCGTGCTCGACGCGCAGGCGCTCGCGAAGGTGCGGGCGTAGGCGCGGGCGCCGAAGTGCAGTGACAGGTTGCCGGCTGCGGCGTTGGGCATGAGCATGGGGACCGTCATCGGCATGACGCGACGCGGGCCCTTCTCGCGCAGGGTGTCCCAGGCATCGAGCAGCGTCCAGACGCCGCCGATGCCGGTGGCGAACTCGACGCCGAGACGCTCCGGGTCGACCTCGGGAGCACCCGCGTCCGCCCAGGCCTCCTTCGCGGCCACCATCGCGAGCTGCGATGACGGGTCGAGGCGCTTGGCGATGGGACGGTCGAGAACCGTCTCAGGGCGCACCTTCGCCTCGGCGGCGAACGTGACGGGCAGTTGGTACTGCTCGACCCAGTCGTGCTCGAGCGTGCGCGTGCCGGACGCGCCGTCGAGGAGCGCCGCCCAGCTTTCGCTCGCGGTGCCGCCGATGGGGGAGGTCGCACCGATGCCGGTGACGAAGATTCGCGTGTTGCTCATGATTCCCTCGTGCTGCTCCGGTGGGGGCGAACCCCCACCGGACGCGCGGATCAGGCCTGGTTGGACGAGATGTACGTGACGGCGTCGCCGACGGTCTTGAGGTTCTTGACCTCGTCGTCGGGGATCGTGACGCCGAACTTCTCCTCGGCGTTGACGACGATCGTCATCATCGAGATCGAGTCGATGTCGAGGTCGTCCGTGAAGGACTTCTCGAGGGCGACCTCGTCGGAAGAGATGCCGGTCTCGTCGGTGATGAGCTCGGCCAGGCCGGCGAGGACCTCGTCGTTGGTGAATGCCATGGGATTTCTCCTTTTGTGGTGGTCGGGCCCAGCCGGGCCGGTAGTCAGTTTAGGTGGGGGACGGGCATCGTCACGGGAGGACGACGACCTGTGCGCCGAACACGAGTCCGGCGCCGAAACCGATCTGCAGGGCGAGTCCGCCGCTGAGCTCGGGGTGCTCTTCGAGAAGGCGGTGTGTCGCCAGCGGAATGGATGCCGCCGACGTGTTGCCCGTCGTCTCGATGTCGCGACCGATCACGACGGTGTCGGGAAGCTTCAGCTGCTTCGCGAACTCGTCGATGATGCGCATGTTGGCCTGGTGAGGCACGAAGGCGGCGAGGTCGTCTGCCGTGATCCCGGCGGCCTCGATCGCCTGACGGGCGACCTTGACCATCTCCCAGACAGCCCACCGGAAGACGGTGGGGCCCTCTTGGCGGAGAGTCGGCCACGGAGCCAGACCATCGCGGAACTCGGTCAGCGTGTGGCTCATGCCCACCGCATCGGCCTTCGAGCCGTCGGATCCCCAGATGGTCGGGCCGATGCCGGGGGTGTCGCTGGGTCCGATGACGACCGCGCCCGCTCCGTCGCCCAAGAGGAAGGAGATCGAGCGGTCGGTCGGGTCGACGACGTCGCTGAGCTTTTCGGTGCCGATGACGACGGCGTAGTGGGCGGCGCCGGCTCGGATGAGCGCGTCGGCCTGCGCGACGCCGTAGGCGAAGCCCGCGCAGGCGGCGTTCAAGTCGTAGGCGGCCGCAGGGTTCGCGCCGACGCGGTCCGCGACGATCGCGGAGACCGAAGGCGTCTGCTTCGGGTTTGAGATCGTCGCGACGATGACGGCGTCGATCTTGTCGGCCGGGATGCCGGAGCGCTCGATGGCCTCGGCGGCGGCGTCAGAGGCGAGATCGATGGCTGTGGTGCCGGCATCCGCCCGGACGCGGGTGATGATGCCGGTGCGTTGGCGAATCCACTCGTCGCTGGAGTTGATCGGCTCGATCAGGTCTTCGTTCGGGACGGCGTTCTCGCCGCGCGCAGCTCCGTACGAGTAGATGCGGGTGTGCGCAGCACCGGTGGCCTGGGTCAGCTGGGGGGTCATGCGTTCTCTCCGGTCAGGAGGGCGTTCGCGGCGGCGAGGTCCTCGGGCGTCTTCACCGCAACAGACGGTACGCCGCGCAGCCCGCGCTTCGCGAGTCCGACGAGGGTGCCCGCCGGTGCGAGCTCGATGATGCCGGCGACACCGTTCTCCGCGAACGATGCCATGCAGAGGTCCCAGCGGACGGGGTTCGCCACCTGCGCGACCAGCAGGTCGAGGGCTGCACGGCCGTCGGTGACGGTGCCGCCGTCGCGGTTGCTCCAGAGGGTGAGGGACGGATCGGATGCCGCGACCTCGGCCGCTGCGGCGCGGAGGGTCTCGACCGCCGGTGCCATGTAGCGCGTGTGGAATGCGCCCGCCACCTGCAGGGGGATCACGCGGCTCCCACGCGGAGTGTCGGAACCGAGCTCGGCTAGCGCCGGGAGCGCGCCGGCGGCGACGATCTGTCCGCCGCCGTTGTAGTTGGCGGGAGTGAGATCGAGTTCGTCGAGGCGCGCGAGGACGGTGGCCTCGTCTCCTCCGACGACGGCGCTCATGCCGGTCGTCTCGAGGGCGGCGGCCTCGGCCATCGCACGACCGCGGATGCCGACGAGGCGCATGCCGTCCTCGTCCGTGAGGACACATGCGGCGACGAGCGCGGCGATTTCGCCCACGGAGTGACCCGCGACGCCGTCGGGCCGGTGGCCGGCGTCGACGAGCGCACGCCAGGAGAGGAGGCTGGCCGCGACGATGAGGGGCTGGGCGACCTTGGTGTCACGGATGCGGTCGGCATCCCACTCGGTCCCTGCGGCGACCAGGTCGACCTCTGCGTAGGCGGAGTACTGCTCGAGCAACTCGCGCGCGCCTTCGGTCTCGAGCCACGGGGCGAGGAACCCGGGGGTCTGAGAACCCTGGCCCGGGAAGACGGCAATGATCACAGTTTCCATCCTTGCAAGTTCGGGTCGGTCATGCTGTCGGTCAGCGCACAACAAAGCGCGGATCGTTTGTTCGAGTCGTACAGGACTGCGGTCAGGATCGACGCGCGGGGCGACGGCGTGTCACGTCGGCGCCGATGGAACCGAGGATGAGCGCGGTCTGCAGGATGAGCGCCTCACGGGGGCCGGTAGCATCCCAGCCGATCACATCCGACACGCGCTTGAGCCGGTAGCGGACCGTATTCGGGTGCACGAACAATTCACGCGCCGTCGCCTCGAGCGAGCGCCCGTTGTCGAGGTAGCTCCACAGCGTCGTCACGAGGTCGGTCGAGTGGGCCTGCAGCGGTCGGTAGATGCGTTCGATGAGCGTCGACTTGGCGAGCGGGTCGCCCGCGAGGGCCCGCTCGGGCAGCAGATCATCGGCATCGACGGGACGCGGCGCGTTCCGCCACGATTTCGCGACCGCGAACCCCGCCAGAGCGGCGCGCGCGCTGAGCCCGGCGTCCAGAAGTGCGGATGCCGTCGGCCCCAGGACGAGGTGTCCGCTTCCGAACCCCGGCTCGAGACGTGTCGCGATCTCCGAGAACGGGAGTTCCTCGGCATCCTCGCGCCCGCTCTGGTCCGCCCGTCCGATGACCAGCACCAGCCGGGAGCCCTGCACGCCGATGAGCACGTCGACGCCGAGCTTTCGGGCGGTGCGGCGGACCTGGTCGACGTCGAGCTGCGGGGGAGTCGTGCCGACCAGGACGGCGACCTCTCCGTGTCCGTGCCACCCGAGGGCGGCGATCCGGCTCGGGAGTTCTTCGTCGGCTTCGCCGGTGAGGATCGAGTCGACGACGAGCGCTTCGAGTCGGGCATCCCACAGCCCGCGAGCCTCAGCCGCACGTGCATAGACGTCGGCGGCGGCGAAGGCTACCTCGCGGGAGTAGAGCAGGATGCTTTCGCGGAGCCCGTTCCCACGCCCCGCGACGCGTTCCTCCGTCGTCTCGACGGTGACGCGGATCAGCTGGAGCGTCTGAGTGAGGCTGATGCTCCGCAGAAGCTCGCGGGGTGCGGACGCGAAGATGTCCGCCGCGATCCACGGCGTGGAGTTCGGGTCGTCATACCAGTCGATGAACGACGAGATGCCCGACTGAGCGACCAGCCCCACGGCCGACCGGCGCCCCGGAGGCATCTCGGCGTACCAGGGCAGGTACTCCTCGAGCCTCCGGAGCGTCGTGGTCGCGAGATCACCCGAGATCCGGCGGAGCCACGCAAGTGTCTCCGCCTTCTCCTGGGCGGTCGGCCGTTCGCCCATCTCGCGGGTCAGGCTTCGCCGCCCGCGTTGCCGGACGTGCCGGAGTTGACGTCGTGCAGACGGTACTTCTCGATCGCCTGCGCGGACAGCCCGCGGTCGATGACGCCGTCCTCGGCCAGCGCCTGGAGGGTGCGGACGACGATCGACGGACCGTCGATCTTGAACTGACGTCGTGCTGCCGCACGGGTGTCCGAGAAGCCGAAGCCGTCGGCGCCGAGCGTCGCATACCGACGGGGGACCCACTGGCGGATCTGGTCCTGAACGGCGTGCATGAAGTCGCTGACGGCGACGACCGGGCCCTCCGAGTCGCGGAGCTTCTCGGTGATGTACGCGGTCTTCGGCTCGTCGGTCGGGTGCAGGAAGTTGTGCTCGTCGGCGGCGAGGCCGTCACGACGGAGCTCCGTCCAGCTGGTCACCGACCACACGTCGGCCACGACGCCCCAGTCGTCCTTGAGGAGCTTCTGCGCCTCGTGAGCCCAGGCCAGGCCGACGCCCGAGGCGAGGATCTGGGCGCGGTGACCCTCACCCTCGCCGGCCGAGACACGGTGGATGCCGCGGATGATGCCATCCACGTCGACGTCCTCCGGCTCCTTGGGCTGGACGATGGGCTCGTTGTAGACGGTGATGTAGTACATGACGTTCGGGTCGGAGTGCTCCCCGCCGTACATGCGCTCCAGGCCCGACTGCACGATGTGCGCGATCTCGTAGCCGTACGCGGGGTCGTAGGAGACCGTCGCAGGATTCGTCGAGGCGAGCAGGTGCGAGTGTCCGTCGGCGTGCTGCAGGCCCTCACCCGTCAGGGTGGTGCGCCCGGCGGTCGCACCGATGATGAAGCCGCGCGCCATCTGGTCGCCGGCAGCCCACTGAGCGTCGCCCGTGCGCTGGAAGCCGAACATCGAGTAGAAGACGTAGACCGGGATGAGCGGCTCGCCGTGTGTCGCGTACGACGTGCCGACGTTCGTGAACGCGGCGACCGCGCCGGCCTCGTTGATGCCGACGTGCATGATCTGGCCCTGCGGACTCTCCTTGTAGGCAAGGAGCAGCTCGCGGTCGACCGACGTGTAGTTCTGGCCGTTGGGGTTGTAGATCTTCGCGGTCGGGAAGTACGCGTCCATACCGAACGTGCGCGCCTCGTCGGGGATGATCGGCACGATGCGGTGGCCGAAGTCCTTCGTGCGCAGCAGGTCCTTCAGCAGGCGCACGAACGCCATCGTCGTGGCGACCTCCTGCGTTCCCGAACCCTTCTTGGGCAGCGCGTAGACGCTGTCGTCGGGGAGGGTGAGGGACGTGTAGGTGCTCCGGCGCTGCGGCAGCGTGCCACCGAGGTTCCGGCGACGCTCGACCATGTACTTGATGGTCTCGTCCTCGGCGCCCGGGTGGTAGTACGGGGGCTCGTAGGGGTTCTCCTCGAGCTGAGCGTCCGTGAGCGGGATGTGCATCTCGTCGCGGAACATCTTGAGGTCGTCGAGGGTCATCTTCTTCATCTGGTGCGTCGCGTTGCGCCCCTCGAAGTGCGGACCCAGGCCGTAACCCTTGACGGTCTTGGCGAGGATGACGGTCGGCTGGCCCTTGTGCTCCATGGCCGCCTTGTACGCCGCGAAGACCTTGCGGTAGTCGTGACCGCCGCGCTTGAGGTTCCAGATCTGCTCGTCCGAGTAGTCCTTGACCAGGGCGGCAGCGCGCTCGTCGCGACCGAAGAAGTGCTCGCGGACGTACGCGCCGTTCTCGGCCTTGTACGTCTGGAAGTCACCGTCGGGGGTGCTGTTCATGAGGTTCAGCAGCGCGCCCTCGTTGTCGCGGGCGAGCAGGTCGTCCCACTCACGGCCCCAGACGACCTTGATGACGTTCCAGCCGGCCCCGCGGAAGAAGCTCTCGAGCTCCTGGACGATCTTGCCATTGCCGCGGACGGGACCGTCGAGGCGCTGGAGGTTGCAGTTGACGACGAAGGTCAGGTTGTCGAGGCCCTCGTTCGCGGCGACCTGCAGCTGGCCGCGGCTTTCGACCTCATCCATTTCACCGTCGCCGAGGAAAGCCCAGACGTGCGAGTCGGTGAGGTCCTTGATGCCACGGTTGGTGAGGTACTTGTTCGTCATCGCCTGGTAGATGGCGTTGATCGGACCGAGGCCCATCGAGACGGTCGGGAACTGCCAGTAGTCCGGCATGAGCCGCGGGTGCGGGTACGAGGGCAGACCGTGGGGAGCCGCGGACGCCTCCTGACGGAAGCCGTCGAGCTGCTGAGTCGTCAGGCCTCCTTCGAGGAAGGAACGGGCGTACATGCCGGGGGAGGCGTGCCCCTGGAAGAAGACCTGGTCGCCGCCACCGGAGTGGTCGGGACCGCGGAAGAAGTGGTTGAAACCGACTTCGTAGAGGGCTGCGGACGACGCGTAGGTCGAGATGTGACCGCCGACCCCGATGCCGGGACGCTGAGCGCGGTGCACCGTAAGGGCCGCGTTCCAGCGGATCCAGCGGCGGTAGCGGCGCTCGACCTCTTCGTCACCGGGGAACTCCGGCTCGCTGTCGGCGGGGATCGTGTTGATGTAGTCCGTGGTGGGGACCTGCGGGACATTCAGGTGGAGTTCGCGCGAGCTCTGAAGGAGGCTCAGCATGATCTCGCGGCCGCGGCTCGCACCGCGAGCGTCGACGAGTTGACGCAGGGAATCCTGCCACTCCGACGTCTCTTCCGGGTCGCTGTCCTGCGGGCCCTGCGAGTACGGATCCTGATCGTTGACAGTCACAAGAGGCCTTTCGTCGCCTGGCAGATCGTGCCAGGAAGGAGGGATCGAGCGAGGGCGCGCTTGTTCGTCGCACACAACTCGCTTGTCCTCAGCCTACCCATACGGCTCGGCACTGGACGCCGCGCTGACCGACGGCAGGTCGCCGACGGCGGATGCTTGAAGTGGGCCCTGCCGGGATCGAACCGACGACATCCACGGTGTAAACGTGGCGCTCTACCAGCTGAGCTAAAGGCCCTGACGCATCGAGTCTACGGTCCGGCGGGGACCTGACGACTCAGTGCGCGGTGTCAGCTCCGGCTTGTCCCCGCCGGAGCCGTGTACAGGTCGCCGCCCTTCGCGAGACGCGAGTGCCGCCGGGAGTAGGCGAAGTAGATCACGAAGCCGATGGCGAGCCAGATGAGGAAGCGGAGCCACGTCTCGACCGTGAGGTTCAGCATCAGGTAGATGCAGACGGCCGCCGATACCGCGGGGAGCCAGGGGCTGAGCGGCACGCGGAACCCGCGCTCGAGGTCCGGCCGACGGCGGCGCAGGACGATGACGCCGACCGAGACGAGCACGAACGCCGACAGGGTGCCGATGTTGACCATCTCCTCGAGCACACCGACGGGCGTGAGGCCGGCGACGAGGGCGACGACCACGGTGACGATGAGCGAGATGACCCACGGGGTGCGGAATCGGGGGTGCACCTTCGCCAGCCGGCGCGGCAGGAGGGCGTCGCGCGACATCGCGAAGATGATGCGGGTCGCACCGATCATGAGGGTAAGCACGACTGTCGTGAGTCCTGCGACGGCGCCCGCCGAGATGACCGTGGCCATCCAGGTCTGGCCGTGGAACGCGAACGCGTTGGCGAGGGCGGCGGCGGGGTCGAGCTTGTCGTAGGGCACCATGCCGGTCACGACGAGGGCGACGGCGCCGTAGAGAATCGTGCAGATGATGAGCGAGGCGATGATGCCGATCGGAAGGTCGCGCTGCGGGCGCTTCGTCTCCTCGGCGGTGGTGGCCACGACGTCGAAGCCGATGTAGGCGAAGAACACGAGGGCGGCTCCCGCGAAGATCCCCCCGACACCGAACGCCGTCGGCTCGATCCCGGAGAAGAACTGAAGGAGCGGCTGCGTGAGGCCGGACCCGTTGTCGCGAGGGGCGGCATCCGGAACGAACGGCGAGTAGTTCGCCGGGTTGACGAAGAGAAGGCCCGCGATGATGACGAAGAGCACGATGAAGAGCTTCACGGCGACGAGGACCAGGTTGACCCGCATGGACTCGCGGATGCCGACGGTGATCAACACACCGAGCACGATCACGAGCAGCACCGCCATGAGATCGACGGTCCCGCCGTATCCGATCGCTGCGGGGATCGGGGCGCCGAGCTGCTCCATGAGGGATCCGAGGTAGGCGCTCCAGCCCTGCGCGACGACGCTCGCACCGAGGAACATCTCGAGGATGAGGTCCCACCCGATGATCCACGCGAACAGCTCGCCGAGGGAGGCGTAGGAGAAGGTGTACGCCGATCCCGAGACCGGGACGGTGGAGGCGAACTCGGCGTAGCACATGGCCGCGAGGCCGCAGGCGATCGCCGCCACGATGAAGCTGATGACGATCGCCGGCCCCGCGACGTCGTGCGCGGCGCGCCCGGTGAGGGTGAAGATGCCCGCGCCGATGACGACGCCCACCCCGAACACGGTGAGATCGAGCGCTGAGAGTGACTTCTTGAGGGTGAACTCCGGATCTTCGGTGTCCGCGATCGACTGTTCGACCGATTTGGTGCGCAGCATGCTCATGCTGGTCTCCTCCCGCGCGTTTCCGGCACGTCATGTTAGTGCGTTGCGGCATCCTGAGCGAAGGGGCCGCCCCGACGATGCGTCCGGCGCGGGGTAGGTTGGGGAGCGTGAAAGCCAGCTTTACCGACCAGCGCCGCCTCCTTGATCTCGTCGACGCCGACCTCGCCGTCCGTCAGGCCGATCACGCGCGTCGGAACCCCGAACAGGCGGCCCGGGTGAAGCAGCTGCTGGCCGAGCGCGCGACCCACTCCGCCGAGCTGACACGCCGACTCGGCACCCGCGATGATGCGAAGACCGAGCTCTCCCGCATCCAGTCGGATGTCGCCGTGGTCGTCGCCCGCACCCAGCGCGACAACGACCGCCTCGCCTCGACGTCGAGCGTCAAGGACGCGCAGGGCCTCGAGCACGAGATCGCGTCTCTCGCCCGGCGCAAGTCCGACCTCGAGGACTCCGAGCTCGACGTCATGGAGCGCCTCGAGACCGCCGAAGCCGCTGTCGCCGAGCAGGAGGCGCTCATCGCCTCAGTGAACGAAGAGGGTGCTCGATTGAGCGCCGAAGCCAAGGCGGCCGTCGCCGATGCGACCTCGCGCCACGAAGCGGCCACCCGCGATCGCGCCGCTATCGCGTCCTCCTTGCCCGCCGATCTCGTCGCCCTGTACGACACGCTCGCCGCCCGCGGAAACGGAGCCGGGCTACTGCACCGCCGTACCTGCGGCGGTTGCCACATGGTCCTCTCCGGGACCGACCTCAACGTCGTGCGCGCAGCTGCCGAGGACGACGTCGTGATGTGCCCCGAATGCGGTTGCATCCTGGTGCGCGGCGAGGACTCCGGGCTCTGACCGATCCGGGCACGACCGCGGGGAGCATCGCTCCCTGGATCGTGGTCGGGAATGCCGGGGGCGGCCTTGCCCTCGTCCCCATCGCCGCAGACGGTACGGCGGGCGAGCGTCTCTTGATCGAGCGCAGCGCCCTCGCGCGCGAGGCGGCACGGACGGATGCCGCGACGCGGTGGGTCTGGAGCGACACCTCCTCCTGGTACCCGGCGGTCATCGCGGAGGGCGTCCGGGTGTCCCGCTGTCATGACCTGAGGCTGGCGCACGCGATCCTCCGCGACAGCGCCCGGTCGGTCGGGGCCGATGCGCTTCGCGCTGCGGTCGAGTGGGATGCCGCGGCATCCGTTGCCGACGACGGTCCGAGCGCGCTCTTCGACCTCGATCCGGGCGCTCGCGAGGTCCCGCACGACATCGATGCCGCCCTTGCGGAGTTCGCCCGTCAGCGGGCGGTGATCTCGGCCAGCGCCGCCGGCCTCCGTCTGCTGGTCGCGGCGGAATCGGTCGGGGCACTCGTGGCGGCGGAGATGCACGCGGCGGGCGTTCCCTGGGACGGCGACGTCCACGACGAAATCCTGACCGGGATGCTGGGGGAGCGAGAGCTGGGGAACGGACTACCCGCCCGCATCGAATCCCTGGCCGGAGACATCCGGGGCCTCCTCGGCGACCCCGCGGCCAGCATCGATTCGCAACCCAAGCTGCTGCGTTCCCTCCACCGTGTGGGAGTGGCGGCGACGTCCACGAGCAAGTGGGAGCTGAGCGAGTACGAACACCCTGTCATCGCTCCGCTGCTCGAATACAAGCGGCTCATGCGGCTGTTCACCGCGAACGGCTGGGCATGGCGCGATGAGTGGGCGCCCGAAGGACGATTCCGCCCGGTGTACGTCCCGGGTGGCGTGGTGACGGGCCGCTGGGCGTCGTCGGGCGGGGGAGCGCTCCAGATGCCGCGGCAGCTCCGACCCGCCGTTCGCGCCGACCCGGGCTGGACGCTCGTGGTCGCCGACGTCGCGCAGCTCGAACCGCGTGTTCTCGCCGCGATGTCGCGGGATGCCGCCCTCGCCGACAGCGCCCGCGACACCGACCTTTACGAGGGCATCGTGTCACGAGGGGTCGTGAGTACCCGCTCCGAGGCGAAGTTCGCGCTGCTGGGAGCGATGTACGGTGCAACGACCGGGGACAGCGGTCGCCTGGTCCCCGCGCTCCGGCGCGCGTACCCGCGGGCGATGGGCCTCGTGGACGATGCCGCGCGCGTCGGCGAGGAAGGCAGCGTCGTCTCGACGTGGCTCGGCCGATCGAGCCCGACCCCGTCGCCCGGTTGGCGGGCTCTGCAAGGACACGCCGGAGACCCCGACGCGACCGAGATCGACCGAGGACAGGCCCGCCGCGCCGCGAGAGACCGCGGACGTTTCACCCGCAACTTCGTCGTGCAGGGCACCGCCGCCGAATGGGCGCTCGCGTGGCTCGGTGATCTGCGGGCTCGACTGGCCGCACTTCCGCACGTCGACGAAGCGGATGCCGCCCCTCGATCCGGCGCACTCCACGCCCGCCAGGCGCATCTCGCCTTCTTCCTCCATGACGAGGTCATCGTCCATTCGCCCGTCGCGCAGGCGCAGCAGGCGGCGGACGCTGTCGTCCTCGCCGCAGAGGCCGCGACGCGGCTGCTGTTCGGAGACATCCCGTTGGACTTCCGCCTCGACCTTCAGGTGCGAGTGGACGCGGCGAAGGGCTGACCCACCGGACCGATAGACTCGACCCCGCGAATGGGTCGGCTGGACGGTCGCGTGGCGCGAAAGCGCACCGAGGAACGTCCGGGCTCCACAGGGCAGGGCGGTGGGTAACACCCACCCGGAGTGATCCGCGAGACAGTGCCACAGAGAGCAGACCGCCCCGGTTCCGACCGGGGTAAGGGTGAAAGGGTGGTGTAAGAGACCACCGGGGTCGTGGTGACACGACCCGCACGGTAAACCTCGCCCGGAGCAAGGTCAGACAGGGGATGCCGACGCGGCCCGCTGAGTCCCCGGGTAGACCGCTGGAGCGGCACGGCAACGTGTCGCCGAGAGAGATGACCGTCCACGGGGCTTAGGCCCCCGGACAGAACCCGGCGTACAGGCCGGCCCATTCGCCCTCGACCGACCGCCGTCGTCAGCGCGCGGTCGTCCCCGCGAGGTCTTCGCCCTCGCCGACCGAGACGCCCGAGTCTTCGCCGGCGAGTGCCAGCGCGGCCGCCCCGATGATGCCCGCGTTGTTGCGGTGCACGGCGGGCACGATCTCGGTTTCCAGGTCGAGGAGCGGCAGGAACTTGTCCGCGTGCTTCGAGACGCCGCCGCCGACGACGAACAGGTCGGGAGTGAAGAGGAACTCGAGGTGGCTGTAGTACTGCTGCAGGCGCTCAGCCCAGGCATCCCACTCGAGCTCTTCGCGCTCCATGGCGGAGTAGGCCGCGTAGTGCTCGAAGTCCTTCTTGTGGCCGGGGCGGTGAAGGTGGCCGAGCTCGCTGTTGGGGACGAGCACGCCCTTGTAGATCATCGCCGTGCCGATTCCGGTGCCGAGCGTCGTCAGGAGGACGAGGCCATCGCGGTCCTTCGCAGCGCCGTAGCGCATCTCGGCGACGCCGGCGACGTCAGCGTCGTTCGCGAAGTGGATCTGACGGCCGAGCCCCTTCTCGAAGAACGCCTCCGCCTCGAAGCCGATCCAGGTGTCGGCGACGTTGGCGGCCGACAGCGTCCGGCCGTTCTTGACGATCGCGGGGAACGCGACGCCCAGCGGCACGTCGGCGTCCGTGACCTCGAGCTTCTCGAGCACCTCGGTGACGGCCTTCAAGACGTCGTCAGGCTCGGCACCTTTCGGTGTCGGGACCTTGATCCGGTCGGTGAGGAGCTTTCCCTGCGAGAGGTCGACGAGCGCACCTTTGATGCCCGTCCCTCCGATGTCGATGCCGACGGCGGTGGTGGCGGTACCAGTCATGATTCCGAGCCTAGTCGGAGCCCGGCATGCCGGCCGTAGGTCTCAGGGCGCCCCCTCCGTAGGATGAACCGCACGAGGCCGAGGAGGACCCCATGAGCGACGCCGACAAGTACTGGTACAACCTGAAGACGGGCGAGGTCCAGCAGGGGTTCGAGTCCCCGGCCGTCGACCGCGCCGGACCGTTCGACACCGCGGAGGACGCGGCGCGGGCGCCGGAGATCATGCGCGAGCGCTCGCGTGCCTGGGCCGCGGAGGAAGCGGCAGAAGACGACTGATGAGGCGCCGCGTCGCGTGACTCGGTCGTCGCTTCGGACCGCTAGTCTGGCAGTCGGCTCGGCACCGGGAAGGATGCGATGGACAAGCAGCGTGACTTCGTTCTGAGGACGATCGAGGAACGGGGGGTCAAGTTCATCCGGCTGTGGTTCACCGATGTGACGGGAACCCTCAAGTCGGTCGCGATCGCACCCGCTGAGGTCGAGGGCGCGTTCGCGGAGGGCCTCGGGTTCGACGGTTCCGCGATCGAGGGCCTGACTCGCTCCTACGAGTCCGACCTCCTGGCGCACCCGGACCCGTCGACGTTCCAGATCCTGCCGTGGCGCGGCGAGATCGACCCGACGGCGCGCATGTTCTGCGACATCACGACGCCCGACGGGCAGCCTGCCGTGGCGGACCCGCGTAACGTCTTGAAGCGCGCGCTGGCGAAGGCCGGTGACGCGGGGTTCACGTTCTACACGCACCCCGAGATCGAGTTCTACCTCCTGAAGTCGTCGACGTTCGGTCCCGAGGGACCGGAACCGGTGGATTCGGCGGGCTACTTCGACAACGTCCCCGGCGGCACGGCCCACGACTTCCGTCGTCGCTCGGTGCGCATGCTCGAGGACCTCGGCATCTCGGTAGAGTTCAGCCACCACGAGGGTGGCCCCGGCCAGAACGAGATCGACCTCCGGTACGCCGACGCTCTCGCGACCGCCGACAACATCATGACCTTCCGAACCGTCGTCAAAGAGGTCGCGATCGAGCAGGGCGTCTACGCGACGTTCATGCCGAAGCCCCTCAGCGGCAAGCCCGGCAGCGGCATGCACACGCACATGTCGCTTTTCGAAGGCGACATGAACGCCTTCTACGAAGAGGGCGCCCAGTACCAGCTCTCCAAGACCGGTCGGCAGTTCATCGCGGGTCTGCTGCGTCACGCGAACGAAATCTCGGCCGTCACGAACCAGTTCGTGAACTCGTACAAGCGTCTCTGGGGCGGCGACGAGGCACCGAGCTTCATCTGCTGGGGTCACAACAACCGCTCCGCGCTCGTCCGCGTGCCGATGTACAAGCCCAACAAGGGCCAGTCGACTCGTGTCGAGTACCGCGCACTGGACTCCGCCGCGAACCCCTACCTCGCTTACGCGCTCATGCTGGCGGCGGGCCTGAAGGGCATCGAAGAGGAGTACGAGCTCCCTCCCGAGGCCGAGGACAACGTCTGGTCGTTGACGGATGCCGAGCGTCGCGCGCTCGGCTACGGTCAGCTGCCGTCGAGCCTCGACCACGCTCTGGAGCTCATGGAGGAGTCGGAGCTCGTCGCCGAGACTCTCGGTGAAACGGTCTTCAACTACGTGCTGCTGAACAAGCGTCGCGAGTGGCAGGAGTACCGGGCGCAGGTCACCCCGTTCGAGCTGCAGAAGAACCTCGAGATGCTCTGAGGCCATGGCCTCGATCGAGCGACGGGCAGCACTCACCGACCTCGCCCGCGCGGGTTTCTCGGACCTCGCCGAGTCGTCCGATGCGCTCGACGAGCTCGCGTCCCTGACGGGAATCGGGCGAAGCGAGCTCGTCGTCGCTGCTCAGCGGGCGGCCGACCCGGACGGCGCCGTGATGTCGTGCGTCCGGATCGCGAGACGCAACGCGTCCGCGCTGCAACGAGCGCTGACCGACGCGAGCGATGTCGTGTGGTCGCTCCTCGGCGCGTCGTCTGGTTTCGCGGACTTCTTCCTCCGCCATCCGGACGAGCTTGTCCACCTGGTCGGCGCCGGCCGCATGCTGCCCTCGGCCCGCGCGATGCGGGAGAGTCTGCTCGAGTCGGTCGGAGCGGATGCCGAGGGCTTCGCCGCGGCATCCGATGAGTCCGCGTGGGTCGCTCTTCGCGTCCGCTACCGCCGCATCGTCGCTCTCATCGCGGCGTACGACCTCGCCGCCGACGACGCCACCGAGGTGCTGCCTGAAGTGGCGGCCGCCCTCGCGGATGCCGCCGGTGCGGCCCTCGACGCCTCCCTGTGCGCCGCGCGCGCCCGCGCGGCGGCCGCGATGTTCCCGCGCAGCGAGGTCGCGGCGACCTGTCTCTCCATCATCGGGATGGGCAAGACCGGCGCTCGCGAGTTGAACTACGTCAGTGACGTCGACGTCATCTTCGTGGCGGGCGTAGCGGGAGGCGCCGACCTCACCGAGGGGCGTGCGGTGGACATCGCGACCCGTCTCGCGACGCTCACGATGCGGGGCATCTCGGATGTCGAGGTCGAACCTCCGCTCTGGGAGGTCGACCCGAACCTCCGTCCCGAGGGCAAGCAGGGCGCTCTCGTCCGGACGCTCGATTCGCACCTGTCGTACTACGGGCGGTGGGCGAAGAGCTGGGAGTTCCAGGCTCTCCTCAAGGCGCGTCCTCTCGCGGGTGACCTCGCACTCGGGGAGCAGTACTGCTCCGCCGTGCAGCCGCTGGTGTGGACGAGCAGCGCGCGGGAGAACTTCGTCGACAGCGTGCAGCGGATGCGCGAGCGGGTGACCGACCACATCCCGGGTGACGAAGTGGCGCGGCAGCTGAAGCTCGGGCCCGGTGGCATCCGGGACATCGAGTTCACGGTGCAGCTGCTGCAACTCGTCCACGGCCTGTCCGACGAGGGGATCCGGCAGCAGAGCACCCTCGGTGCGCTCGTGGCGCTCGTCGGGGAGGGCTACATCGGACGGACGGATGCCGCGGCCTTCGGCCAGCACTACCGCACGCTCCGGGTGATGGAGCACCGACTTCAGCTTCGGCGCCTGCAGCGCACCCACCTCATGCCCACGACGGACGACGAGCTGCGCGTCCTCGCGCGCGCGTCCGGTCTCGCGACGAACGCCGCGGGCATCGGAGCGGTCTGGGAACGCGTGAAGCTGCAGGTGCGCGAGATCCACATCCGCCTCTTCTATCGCCCGCTGCTGTCCGCCGTCGCGGCCCTGCCCGCTGAGGAGCAAGGCGTGCTGTCGTCTGCCCAGGCACACGACCGGCTCGCGGCCATCGGGTTCCGCGATCCGGCCGGGACCCTTCGCCACATCGGTGCGCTGACGAGTGGGCTGAGCCGTAAGGCCACCATCCAGCGCCACCTCATGCCCGTCATGATCCGCTGGTTCGCCGACGGCGTGGACCCCGATTACGGGATGGTGTCGTTCCGACGCATCAGCGAGCGACTCGGCGACACCCCGTGGTTCCTGCGGATGCTCCGAGACTCGTCGGGCGCAGCGGAACGGCTCACCCGGGTGCTCTCGGGCTCCCGCTATGCAGCGGATCTCATGGAGTGGATCCCGGAGGCTGTGGCGTGGCTGGACTCGTCAGAACAGCTGCGTCCCCGGTCAGGGTTCGCACTTCAGCAGGAGGCGCGTGCGATCCAGGCTCGCCACGCATCCATCAGCGACGCGATGCGCTCCGTGCGAGCGCTCCGCCGCCGTGAACTCCTCCGCCTCGCCCTAGGCGGACTGCTGGGCGAGCTGACGATCGCCGAGCTCTCGCGGGGGCTGACGTCGATCAGTGAGGTGACGATCCAGGCGACCCTCCGCGCCGTGTGGCGTGAGGTCGTGCCGCCGGAGGACGACGCACTCGATTTCGCAGTGATCGCGATGGGTCGTTTCGGCGGCGCGGAGCTCGGTTTCGGATCGGACGCCGACGTCATGTACGTCTACGAGGCCAACGGTGTCCCCCCGCAGCGCGCGCAGGAGCTTGCGGTGAAGATCGTGCAAGGACTCCGAGCACACTCCGAGGACCAGCGCGCACCGTTCGACCTCGATGCCGGGCTCCGTCCGGAAGGGCGCAACGGACCGATGGCGCGTTCCCTCGAGTCGTACGCCGAGTACTACCGGCGTTGGTCGCTCTCCTGGGAGGCGCAGGCGCTGCTCCGGGCTCGCGGGGTGGCGGGGAGCGTGAAGCTCATCGCGCGGTTCATGGCGTTGGCGGACGACCTTCGGTACCCGCTCGACCCCGACGCTCAGGGCCTCCGCGAAATCAAGCGCATCAAGGCGAGGGTCGAGAACGAGCGACTGCCGCAGGGCGTGGACCGCTCGCGCCATCTCAAGCTCGGCCCCGGCGGTCTGAGCGACGTCGAGTGGCTCGTGCAGCTCCTTCAGCTCCAGCACGCGGCCCAGGTCGAGGGGCTGCGGACGACCTCGACGACGGCAGCCCTCGAAGCTGCGCGCGGCGCCGGGCTGATTCCGGATGACGCGGCGGAGCGCTTGGCAGAGGCATGGTGGCTCGCGAGCAGACTCCGCTCCGCGAACACCCTGCTGTCCGGGCAGACGAGCGATGTCCTGCCCAGCGATCGTGGGAAACTCGACGGGATCGGACGGCTCCTGGAGTACGAGCCGCGCTCCGCCACACAAGTGGAGGAGGATTGGCTCCGCACCGCGCGTCGGGCACGCCGCGCCTTCGACACTCTCTTCTACGGCTGATCGCCGACCAGACCGAAAGGCACCACCCCTATGTCCGTTGGACTCCTGGCCGTCGTCGACGACATCCTGAGCGCTGCCCTGAAAGCCTCCTCGAAGACGGCGGGTGTCGTGATCGACGACGCTGCCGTGACACCTCAGTACGTGCAGGGGGTCACGCCCGCGCGCGAACTTCCCATCGTCGGGAAGATCGCCCTCGGCTCGCTCGTCAACAAATTCCTCATCATCATCCCGATCGCGCTCGTGCTGACAGCCTTCGCCCCGGGTGTCCTGCCATTCCTGCTCATCCTCGGCGGTGCGTTCCTCTGCTTCGAGGGCGCGGAGAAGGTGCTGGAGTGGTTCGGATTCCACATGCACGCGGAGGAGGAGGCGGAGCGCGACGAGAAGAAGCTGGTCCTCGGCGCCGTACGCACCGACCTCATCCTGTCGAGCGAGATCATGCTCATCGCGCTCGACAGCCTCGAAGAGGACATGGGCGTCTGGCAGACCCTCGCGATCCTCGCCGTCATCGCGCTGATGATGACCTTGCTCGTCTACGGTGCGGTCGCGCTCCTGGTCAAGATCGACGACATCGGATTGAAGATGGCGAAGAGCTCGATCAAGCGCGTCCGCCACAACGGCGCTCGCATCGTGCGCTCGATGCCGGCCGTCTTCCGAGCCATCAGCATCCTCGGCACTGTTGCCATGCTCTGGGTCGGCGGTCACCTGGTGCTCGAGAACGTCGGCAAGGTCGGCTGGCACTGGACGACGGATCTTCTGCACGGCGTCGAGCACCTGCTCGAGGCCGCCGGCCCCGTGATCGTGTGGTTCGGCGAGACCCTCGTGTCCGCCGTCGCCGGACTGATCCTCGGGCTCGTCATCGTCGGGGTGATCCTGCTCATCGGTCGCATCCGGGGCAAGAATCGAGGCCACGCCGACGCGACGTCCGCCCCGACTCGCTGAGCCTGTCAAGGGGGCCAGGGTTCCCGAGCTCGACGCGTAGCGTCCGAGCATGACGAGCCATCAGCACGACGCAGACGAGCCGACCGCGGCAACGGACACCGCTCACTCCCAGAGCGATCACGTCGATCACGACACGGCATACAGTCCCGGCAGTGAAACCGAAACGCAGCAGAAGCAGGACGAGCGCGTCTCCGACGACGTCGACAGCGACATCGATGAGTCGCAGGTTCAGGTGGCTCCGGGCACGGGCGGACCGGATGACGTCGGTGAGATCGACGTCGACCCGAAGGACATCAACCTTCCTGGTTTCTGACTCCATGGCGCCCAGCCGCCAGGGCGAGGTCTCGTCCTACGCCCTCGAGTCGGTTGTCGAGCGAGCGCGCGAGCATGACGGTGGCGAGGTCGACCGGAGCGTGCCAGCGCTTGCATCGGCGGACCCGGACGTGTTCGCGGTGGCGCTCGTCGGAGTCGACGGCGCGGTCGCATCGGCCGGCGACGAGGACGTGCTCTTCAGCCTTCAGTCAGCGGTGAAGCCGTTCTTGTTCGCGCTCGCCCTCGCCGACACTGGCGGTGGTGCACTCGACCGGGTCGGCATCGAGCCGACGGGGGAGTCTTTCGATGCCATCAAGCTCGAGAGCGGGACCGGTCGGCCGCCGAACCCGATGGTGAACGCGGGCGCTCTCCTCACAGCGGCGCTGGTCGACGGCGATGATGTCCAAGCTCGTGATGAGCGGATCCTTCGCGGCCTCTCGGCCTTCGCCGGTCGCCAGTTGACCGTTGACGAAGAGATCGCCCGGGACGAGCACCTCATGGGGGATCGCAACCACGCGCTCGCGCACCTGATGCGTTCCGAGGGCACTCTCGAGGTCACCGCCGACGACGCGGTTGCCGTCTATGCGCGGGCGTGTGCCGTCCTGGTCGACGTCGAGGCGCTGGCGGTCATGGGTGCGACGCTCGCCGCCGGCGGTCGGAACCCCGTGACCGGACAGCGCGTCGTATCGGCGGACGTTGCCAGGGATGTCGTCTCGGTGATGGCGACATGCGGTGTGTACGACGGCTCCGGCAGATGGATGCGGAGCGTCGGCATCCCGGCCAAGTCCAGCGTCTCGGGTGCTCTCGTTCTCTCCGTGCCCGGCATCCTGGGAGCGGCGATGTTCAGTCCGCCGCTCGACGAGCGGGGGACGAGCGTGCGTGGTCATGCCGCTGCGGACATCCTCAGTGCGGAGCTGGATCTCCACGCGTTCGGTCGCCTGACCTGACCGCTGACGCGGAAAGGCCCGCCGGCAGACGCCGACGGGCCTTTCGCGATCGTGCAGGGATCAGACCCCGAAGTACAGCTCGTACTCGAACGGGTGCGGACGCGCAGCGATCGGCTTGATCTCATTCTCGATCTTGTACTCGATCCACGTCTCGATGAGCTCGGGCGTGAACACGTTGCCCCGCGTCAGGAACTCGTGGTCGGCACGGAGTGCCTCGAGCGAGTCGAGCAGCGAGTTGGGCACCTGCGGGATGTTCTTCGCTTCCTCGGGGGGCAGCTCGTACAGGTCCTTGTCGACCGGCTCGTGCGGCTCGATGCGGTTGATGATGCCGTCGAGGCCGGCCATCATCTGCGCCGCGAAGGCAAGGTACGGGTTACCGGAGGCATCCGGAGCGCGGAACTCGATGCGCTTTGCCTTCGGGTTCGAGCCGGTGATCGGGATGCGGATCGCCGCTGAGCGGTTTCCGGCCGAGTACACCAGGTTGACGGGAGCCTCGTAGCCCTTGACCAGGCGCTTGTACGAGTTGATCGTCGGGTTTGTGAAGGCGAGGACCGCGGGAGCGTGCGCGAGCAGGCCGCCGATGTACCAACGAGCGGTGTCGGACAGGCCGCCGTAGCCCTTCTCGTCGTAGAAGAGGGGCTTGCCGTCGAGCCACAGCGACTGGTGCGTGTGCATTCCCGAGCCGTTGTCGCCGAAGAGGGGCTTGGGCATGAAGGTCGCGACCTTGCCCCACTCCTCGCAGGTGTTCTTGACGATGTACTTGAACTTCAGGATGTCGTCCGCCGAGTGCACCATGGTGTCGAAGCGGTAGTTGATCTCCTGCTGGCCGCCCGTGCCCACCTCGTGGTGCGAGCGCTCGAGGACGAAGCCGGCCTCGATCAGCTTGAGCGTGATGTCGTCGCGCAGGTCGGCGGTCTTGTCGACCGGGCTGACCGGGAAGTACCCGCCCTTGTACGGCGTCTTGTTGGCGAGGTTGCCGCCCTCTTCGACGCGACCGGTGTTCCAGGCGCCCTCTTCGGAGTCGACGGAGTAGAAGCTGGAGTTCTGCTTCACCTCGTAGCGGACGTCGTCGAAGATGTAGAACTCTGCCTCGGGGGCGAAGAACGCGGTGTCGGCGATGCCGGTGGACGCGAGGTACTTCTCCGCCTTCTTGGCGACCTGGCGCGGGTCCTTGTGGTAGATCTCACCCGTGCGCGGGTTATAGATGTCGAAGATCATGACGAGCGTCTTCGCCTCGCGGAACTGGTCCAGGTACGCCGTCGTGACGTCGGGGATCAGCTGCATGTCCGACTCGTGGATGTTCGCGAAGCCGCGGATCGAGGAGCCGTCGAAGAGCTGGCCGACCGTGAAGAACTCCTCGTCAACGGTCGAGGCCGGGATGTTGAAGTGCTGCTGCACACCAGGGAGATCCGTGAAACGGATGTCGAGGAACTTGACGTCCTCGTCCTTGATGAACGCCAGCACCTCGGAAGAATCTTTGAACATGGAGTCTCCAAGATCGGGTGCGATGTCGACGCCCGTCGGATCAGGCGCCCCTCGAACCTATCGAAACGCAGTTGCTCGGCAGTGTCCCCGATGTTTCGGGGATGTTACGCGACCCGGATTACGCTGAGGAGGTGACTTCGCCCCTGTACGACTATCCCGGCGAGCGACTCGGTCGCCCCGCCACCGGCCGCGGCAGCATCGGCAGGCCTGGTCGTCGTATCGGTGCCTTGTTCATCGATTACGCCGCCGCGACCATCTTGGCGACGGCGTTCTTCGGATACGACCAGTTCGCGCTGCCCGAGAAGGCCGGTGGGACGCTCTTCGCACCGATGATCATCTTCGCGGTCTTGCAGGTGCTCTTCATTCCGACCATCGGGGGGAGCCCCGGGCACCGCATCCTCGGGATGCGGGTCGAGCTCGTGCGTGGCGGATGGCCGGGCCTCTGGCGGCCGGTCGTCCGGACGGCCCTGCTTCTGGTCGTTCTGCCCGCCGTCATCTGGGACGCAGACCAGCGCGGCATCCACGACAAAGCAGCGGGTACGGTCCTCGTCCGCAGCTGAGTCAGCTCAGCGAGGACGCTGCGCCCGCGCGCGTGCCGGGTCGATGCCCTTGGGGATCGGGAGCGACGTGACCGACTGCGACACCGATTCGATGCGCTTGACGACGGCGGCCAGCGTGGTGCGATCCACCGTTTTCGGCAACGCCTTGATCGTCTTCGCGAGTTTCGAGATGTGGATGTCGCCCTCGGCGTCACCGACGTAGAGGACCTCGACGTTGATACCGGAGGCGACCCGGGAGACCTTTTTGCGCTCGTCGCTGATGAGACGCGTCAGGCGTCCCCGGGCACCCTCGCCGATGATGACGACGCCACCACGACCCACGGCGCGGTAAACCGCATCTTGTGTGCGCGGGTTGACGCCGACGGGCATTTCGGAGGTGACCCAGCTGCGCCCCAGACCGGTCGACAGCACATGGCCGACAGCGCCCGGCGTTCCATCGAGCTTCTTGTACATCACGCGCGTCGACAAGCGCGTGAGCAGGATCATCGCAAGGAGGAAGCCCATGAGCAGACCGCTCACACCCCAGAGGATGACACTCCACGCCTGAACGGGCGGCACGAGGAAGCCGATGCCGATGCCTACACCGATGCCGACGAGGAGGGCGCCGATAAGCGCCCACGGCAGCCACCGGAACTCGCTCTTCGTGAACGTGTAGAGCGAGCGGATCTGCGAGAAGAATCCGGGGCGCTTCTCAGGTGCGGGACTGCGGGTTGCCATGGGATCAGCCTACCTTTGCGGGTCGCAGACTTCTTCACATGGTTGCGGGGATGCCGCCTGTCCACCGGCGTGCAGAGAGAACCTGTCGGGGAGTGCGCGGCCCCGAGCCTGGAGGCATGGACCCCGTCACTCTGGAGCTACCGCCCGCCCTTCGCGAGCTCACCCTTACGGAGGCACCGTTCGCCGGCGTCCTTCGCGCCGGCGAACCTCTCACCGTCTGGGTGGATGCCGCAGACTTCACTGCCTCTCCCGCATGGTCGGCTGTCGGCGTGGAACACATCCTCGCGCCGGTCGACGCCGCCGGGACCCCGGATGGGCCCCAGATCCTCCTCCCGCATTGCCCCATTCGGCTGGAGGATGTCGTCCGGGACCCCGCCCTCTCGCCCGGAGCCCTCGTCACGGTGGTGGTGAGCGCGCTTCGTGGCGCGGCCGAAGCGGATCGCCTCGGCGCGCAGTCGGGCTCCTGGTGGGTGACGGCCGAGGGGCGGCCCGTCCTCGCTCTCACGGGGTCACCGGACTGGCGGCAGGGCACCGTCGGGCTGCTGCGGGAGCTAACCAGCACGAACTCCGCACTGCGTGACGCACTCCATCGCGCCGCGGACGCAGTCGACGATCCTCGGCGCCTTCTCCGGGAGACGGAGGAGATCGAGAGCGCGCTGTTCGCGGCCGCCGATCCCGAGCCGCTGCCCACGGAGCGCCACGATGCGAGCTCCATCGTCCCCGTGCGTGCACGGACAGCGGGTGGTCAGGCCGCCCGCGCGGGATTCGCAGGCACGGTCAGAGATCTGATCGGGCGCCTCGTAGACATCGGGATCGCAGATCGCGTCAGTGGGATCATCGCCGTGTTGCCGCGTTCGAGAGTGAAGAAGCAGCGTGCCCGGAAAACGACGACGAATCGGCGACGGATCGTCCTCGTGGCCGCAGGGGCGGCGACCGCGGTCATCCTTGTCGGCGCGTTGTGGCCCGCGGAGGATGCGGACAGGCCCGCAGTGGCGGTGGAGGGTGCCAGGTCCGCCACATCCGCTCCGACCGACACGAAGCAAGTCGCTCCGACGGCGTCCGCGGCGCTCGGGGACCAGGGCCCCGCAGACATCGTCGCGGCGGCGCGTCACCTTGTCGACGCCATGGGGGAGTGCACAGGTGAGACCTGCCGCGGCGAACTCTGGGAGGATCCGGCCACAGCGGGGGAGCTTTCGGCGGCCTCTGGCGATTACGGGGTCGAAGTCGTGGACGAGTACGGCGGCGCGGCTGCGGTCCGCGTCGTCGGCACGGACCTCACGCAGGTGATGGTCATGGTTCGGGTGAAAGAGCGATGGCTGGTCCGCGAGGTGTACGACCTCGCAGACCAGCCATGACCGGTGGTGCCGGTTACTGCATCAGGCCCCGAGCTGGCCCTCGAACTGCGCAGCCTCGAGACGAGCCTTCATCGCACTGAGGAACCGCGCGGCGTCGGCGCCGTCGACGACGCGGTGGTCGTACGACAGGGCGAGGTAGACGTAGGAGCGGACGCTGATGGCGTCCTTCCCGTCGACCGATACGACGCCGGGCCGCTTGACGACGACGCCGGTTCCGAGGATCGCGGACTGGGGCAGGAACACGACGGGCGTGTCGAACAGTGCGCCACGCGAACCGGTGTTGGTCAGCGTGAACGTGCCGCCGGCAAGCTCATCGGGCTTCAGCTTGTTGTTGCGAGTCCGGTCGGCGAGATCGGCGATCTCGTGTGCGATCTGCGCGATGTTCTTGTCACCCGCGTCACGGAGCACGGGCGTGAGAAGTCCACGCTCGGTGTCGACCGCGATAGACAGGTTCTCGCTCGCCGGGTAGACGATCTTGTCGCCGTCGACGGTCGAGTTGATGACGGGGAACGTCTTGAGTGCCTCAGCGGCAGCCAGCGCGAAGAACGGCAGGAAGGACAGCTTGTCGCCGGTCTTCTCGAGGAAGGATGCCTTCACGGCGTCGCGGTAGTTCGCGAGCTTCGTGACATCGACTTCGACGACCGTCGTCAGCTGAGCGGTCTGCTGCATCGACTCGACGGCCCGGCTCGCCAGCACCTTGCGCAGGCGCGACATCGGCTGCGTCGTGCCGCGCAGCGGCGAGACCTCGACGGCGGCCGGCGCGGGAGCCGCTGTTGCAGCGGCCGGAGCGGCCTCTGCCTTCGGCGCCTCGGCTGCCTTGAGGACGTCTTCCTTACGGATCCGACCGCCGACGCCACTTCCCGTGATCGTCGACAGGTCGACGTTGTGCTGCTGCGCGAGCTTGCGAACGAGCGGGGTGACGTACGTCACGCCGTCTTCGACCGGTGCGGCCTCGGCAGCCTGGGTCGCGGCCGGCTTCGGCTCCTCGGCCTTCGGGGCCTCGGCGGGAGCGGGCGTGGGTTCCTCGGCCTTGGGCTCCTCGGCCTTCGGGGCCTCGGGCTCAGGTGCCTTCTCCTCGGCGGGTGCGGCGGGGGCCGGCTCTGCCGGCGCGGCAGGGGCTCCGGAGCCCACGCGGGCCAGGACGGCGCCGACCTCGACGGTTTCGTCCTCCTGGACGAGGATCTCGGTCAGCGTGCCGGCGATGGGCGACGGGATCTCGGTGTCGACCTTGTCGGTCGAGATCTCGAGGAGCGGCTCGTCGACGGCGACGTCGTCACCGACCTGCTTCAGCCACCGCGTGACGGTGCCTTCGGTGACGCTCTCACCGAGCTCGGGGAGGACGACGTCCTTCGCGTCACCGGATGCCGCAGGTGCTGCGGACGCCGACGCGGCCGGTGCCTCCTGCTGGGCAGGCTCGTCGGCGGCAGGCTCGTCGGCGGCCGACTCTTCAGCGGCAGGCTCTTCGGCGGCCGGCTCTTCGGCGGGGGCGGACGATCCGTCACCGATCTTCGCCAGGACGGCGCCGATCTCGACGGTCTCGTCCTCGTCCACGAGGATCTCTTCGATGACGCCGCTGACGGGCGAGGGGATCTCCGTGTCGACCTTGTCGGTCGAGATCTCGAGGAGACCTTCGTCGGCCTGGACCGAATCACCGACCTTCTTGAGCCAGCGGGTGACCGTTCCCTCGGTGACGCTCTCACCGAGCGCGGGGAGGACCACGGATGTGCTCATGACTGTGTCTCCTTCAAGAAAAAGCGATGTGCTGTCTAGCTTAGTGTCGCGACTGCGACGCGGTCAGATGGTATGGAGGGGCTTGCTCGCGAGGGCGAGGAATGCCTCGCCCAGAGCTTCGCTCTGCGTCGGGTGGGCATGCACGAACGGTGCGATGTCCTCGGGGTGGGCTTCCCACCCGATGGCGAGCTGTCCTTCGGTGATCAGTTCGCCGACTCGGTCACCGACGAGGTGAACGCCCACGACAGGGCCGTCAGCGATCCGCACGATCTTGGCGAAGCCCGCGGTTCCGAGGATCTCGCTCTTGGCGTTGCCCGCCAGGTTGAACTCGAAGGACACGACGCGTTCGCCGTGGGCTTCGCGCGCCTGGGCCTCGGTAAGTCCGACGGAGGCCACCTCGGGGTGCGAGTAGGACACCCGGGGGATCGTGGACTCCGGCACGGGGATGGGCGACAGGCCGGCGATCCGCTCAGCGACGAAGATGCCCTGCTGGAAGCTCCGATGCGCGAGCTGGAGTCCGGGCACGATGTCGCCAACGGCCCAGACGTGGGGCGCACTGGTCTGCAGGTCGGCGTCGACGACCACGAAGCCGCGGTCTCTCGTGACCCCGGCCTCGTCGAAGCCCAGCCCCTCGGTGACGGGTCCTCGACCGACCGCGACGAGGACGAAGTCGGCCTCGACGGTGCGACCGTCCGACAGGCTGACGCTCACGCCGTCCTCGCGTTCGGCGACCCCCTCGCACCGTGTCGAAAGCGCCGATTGGATGCCGCGCTTGCGGTACGCCCGCTCGAGAGCCTTGCTCGACGCAGCATCCTCTGCGGGGAGGAGGCGATCCAGCGCCTCGACGATGAGGACGTCGCTGCCGAGTGAACGCCATGCGCTGGCGAACTCGACTCCGATCACGCCGCCGCCGAGGACGACGACCGACGACGGGATGACGTCGAGCGTCAGGGCCGTTTCGCTCGTGAGGACTCGCGGCCCCGTTTCGATCCCGGGGAGCACGCGCGTCTGGGAGCCGGTGGCCAGGATGACATCGGCTCCGACGTACTCGTCCTCGCCCACGAGCACGGTCCGATCCGTACCCAAGCGGCCTGCGCCTCCGACGACGGTGATGCCTCGTGTCGAGAGGAGGCTCTGCAGCCCGCGGTACTTCTTCGCCACGATTCCTTCGCGGTAGGCGGCCATGCGCGCGGTGTCGAAGCCCGACAGCGCCGCATCGACACCGACGGATGCGGCCTCCCGCACGTGATCGGCGATCTCCGCCGTGTGGAGGAGCGCCTTCGTCGGGACGCATCCGCGGTGCAGACACGTGCCGCCGACCTTGTCCTTCTCGATGAGGGCGACCGTCTTGCCGAGCTCCGTGGCCCGGATCGCTGCGGCGTATCCGCCGCTGCCGCCGCCCAGGACGACGACATCGAATTCGTGGCGGGTCATCGCGACTCCGCCTCGAGGAAGGCGAGGAGGGAGCGCACGGCGGCCGCCGTCGGGCCCTTGTCGGTCGGGCCGAACGGCGACGCCTTGTTCTCGCCGCTTCCGGCGATATCGAGATGGACCCAGGGAATACGGGGGGCGTCGGCATCCTCCGTCGTCCGTCCGACGAAGCGCCGGAGGAACAGACCGGCGAACATCGTGCCGCCAGCGGGATCGCCGACCTTGGCGTTGCGGAGATCGGCGATGGGGGAGTCGAGTTCGTCCTCCATGTGGTCGGGGAGCGGCAACTGCCAGGCGGCTTCGCCGACGGATGCCGCAGCATCCAGGTACCGCGCGACGGTGGCGTCGTCACCCATGACACCCGTGTGGCGGTTGCCGAGGGCGACGATGACGGCGCCCGTCAGTGTCGCGACGTCGACGATCACGTCAGGGCGGGTGCGGCTCGCCGCGACGAGGCCGTCGGCCAGGACGAGGCGACCCTCGGCATCCGTGTTGAGGACCTCGACGCTCGTGCCGTCGAGCATCCGGAGCACGTCACCCGGGCGGGTCGCGCGCCCGGATGGCATGTTGTCGGCGATGCAGAGCCAGGCGGTGACGGCGACGGGCAGTTCGCGCTGAGCCGCGGCGCGGACGACCGCGAGGGCCGTCGCGGCGCCGGCCATGTCGAACTTCATCCCGATCATGGATGCCGGGGGCTTCAGTGACAGCCCGCCGGTGTCGAACGTGATGCCCTTGCCGACGACGGCGATGCGCCGTGAGGCGTCGACGGGGGAGTAGGTGAGTCGCACGAGGCGCGGAGGGCGGTCCGAGCCCTTGCCGACGCCGAGGATGCCGCCGTAGCCCTGGGCTTCGAGCTCGGTCTCGTCGAGGACCTCGACGTCGACCGGAAGGCCTGCCACCGCCTCGATCGCGCGCTCGGCGAGATCTGCGGGGCCGAGCCACTCCGCGGGGATGTTGACGAGGTCCTTCACGAGGGCGACGGCCGACCCTGCGACATGCACGGCCTTCAGGTCCTGAGCATCGACATCCGTCGCCACGTGGAGGGTCACCGTCGACGCGCGGTTCTTGGTGGGCTCACCTGTCTTGTACCCCTCGAAGCGGTACCCGCCGAGCACCGCGCCCTCCGCGGCCGCACGCCAGTGCTCCTCTGCATGGGGCACGGCGACGGCGAGGTGTGCGAAGCCGGTCGTGGTGCGCACGGCGGCGCCGACGGCATCCCGGATCGCGGTCGCCGTCGGCGACGCACCGGTTCCGACAACGAAGAGGGGGAGGTCGGTGGATGCGGGGGCGAACACGCGGACCGAGGTGCCCGCCGAGCCGGTGAATCCGACACCGCGGAGGACGTCCTCGACCCCGGGCCACTGCGTGAGCACCGTCGTCGCTTCGTCGAGAGGCGGAAGGGCCAGGACGATCGCGTCGGCGCCGCCGTCGCGTGCAGGAGAGGTGGACACGGTCAGCTCGGGGTACGGCATGGTCTCCATCCTATGGAGAGTGGCGTTCGCTCAGAGCGGGACGGTTGGCGCGCCGAGCCCTCTGACGCTGCTTCTACAGTGGAACCATGCCCCTGTCTGGTCCCCTCTACGAGCGCATCACGACCGCGCCGCCCGTTCCGGCGGGCCTTCCCCTCGTCGTCGCGTTGACCGGTTTCACGGACGCCGGGTCCGCCGTGACGCGTGTCGTCGACCACCTGCTCGCCGAGCACGACCCGGCACCCGTCGTGACCTTCAACCCGGATGTTCTCTTCGACTACCGCGCCCGTCGGCCTGTCATAACTTTCGACGGCGATCACCTGACCGACTACCAGGCGCCTCGGCTCGATCTCGCGCTGGTGCACGACACGCTCGGCCAGCCCTTCGTTCTGCTCTCGGGATATGAGCCCGACTTCGCCTGGGAGGCGTTCGTCGACACGGTTGTCGGTCTCGCCGAGGGGCTGCAGGTCCGGTCGGTGACGTGGGTCCACGCGATCCCCATGCCCGTTCCGCACACCCGACCGCTCGGGACGACCGTCAGCGGCAACCGCGCGGACCTCGCGGAGGCGCATTCGGTGTGGAAGCCGCGCACGCAGATCCCCGCGACCGCGGGTCACCTTCTCGAATACCGCCTGTCGGATGCCGGGGTCTCGGTCTCCGGCTTCGCCCTTCTCATTCCGCACTACCTCGCCGAGACCGATTTCCCGGCGGCGGCGATCGCCGCCCTCGACAGCGTCTCGATCGCGACGGGGCTCGTCTTCGACAGCGACACGCTGCGGGAGGAGAACCGCGAGTACCTCGAGAAGGTGGACGGTCAGGTCTCGGGGAGCGAAGAGCTGACCACGATGCTGCACAACCTCGAGGCGCGGTACGACGCCTACATGGCCGGTTCGACGAACGCGCAGCCGATCATCCATACGGGTGATCTTCCGTCTGCGGACGAACTGGCGGCCGAATTGGAGCGGTTCCTTGCGAACCGGCCCTCGGGCGACGACGACCGGCGTCCGGGGCTCGGCTGACACGCCGTTCGATCACTGCTCTTATCGCCCTCCTCGAGGGAATGCGCATACCGTTTTCGGTGTTGACACGGGTACGTCCTTCATGCATCCGACACGTGTGAGAGAATGGACGAAATGACCCGTTGTCTGGTCCGAGGGATTGCCGGTGAGCGACTCCGCGGGACTTGACAAGGGTCTTACTAGTGTCCGAAACCCGGCGGAGTGCCGTCGGTGAAAGGCGAGACGTGACTTCGAGCACGAGGACCACCCGTACACGAGCGGCCGACACGGTCGACGAGGCCGAAACCGTCGAGCCCGCGGCAGTCGCCGCCCCCGCCAAGAAGGCGCCCGCTCGGAAGGCCGCGGCGAAGAAGCCGGCCGCCGCGAAGGCTTCCCCAGCCAAGGCCCGCGCCGCCAAGAAGGCAACGGACGACGACGAGGAAGACGGCGAGGTCGATGAGACCGAGATCGACGCCGAAGCCACGGACGACGCGTCCGACGACGACACCAAGAAGGATGCCGAGAAGGCGGACGGAGACGATGAGGACGAGCCGGCGAAGCCCGCCTTCAGCGAGCCCCTCCCGACCGGCGCGATCGTCATCTCGTCGTCCGACGACGACGAGGTCCCCGTCTACTCCACCCAGATCACGGGTGCGACGGCCGACCCGGTCAAGGATTACCTGAAGCAGATCGGCAAGGTGCCGCTGCTGAACGCGGCCGAAGAGGTCGAGCTTGCGATGCGTATCGAGGCGGGTCTGTTCGCCGAAGAGAAGCTCTCGCACATGACTGCTGCCGAGAAGTCGGCTCAGCTGGGTCTCGACCTGCAGTGGGTCGCCCGCGACGGTCAGCGCGCCAAGAGCCACCTGCTGGGCGCGAACCTCCGCCTCGTCGTGTCGCTCGCCAAGCGCTACACCGGCCGCGGCATGCAGTTCCTGGACCTCATCCAGGAGGGCAACCTCGGCCTCATCCGCGCCGTCGAGAAGTTCGACTACACCAAGGGCTTCAAGTTCTCGACGTACGCCACCTGGTGGATCCGTCAGGCGATCACGCGTGCCATGGCCGACCAGGCGCGCACGATCCGCATCCCGGTCCACATGGTCGAGGTCATCAACAAGCTCGCCCGTGTGCAGCGGCAGATGCTCCAGGACCTGGGTCGCGAGCCCACTCCCGAAGAGCTCAGCCGCGAGCTGGACATGACGCCTGAGAAAGTCATCGAGGTCCAGAAGTACGGCCGCGAGCCCATCTCCCTGCACACCCCGCTCGGCGAAGACGGCGACAGCGAGTTCGGCGACCTCATCGAGGACACTGAGGCGGTCGTCCCGGCCGACGCCGTCGGCTTCACGATGCTGCAGCGGCAGCTGGAGTCGCTCCTCGACTCGCTCAGCGAGCGTGAGGCGGGCGTCATCCGGATGCGATTCGGTCTCGGGGACGGCCAGCCCAAGACGCTGGACCAGATCGGCGACACGTTCGGCGTGACGCGCGAGCGGATCCGTCAGATCGAGTCCAAGACGATGGCGAAGCTGCGGCACCCGTCGCGGTCGCAGTCGCTCCGGGACTACCTCGAATGAGCGACGCCGCGAACGAGGGCAAGGAGCTCACGCGAGCGGTCGACGGGGCGACGTACGCCCGGATTCCGATCCGGACGCACGTCGTCATGCCGGGCGAGGACATCGACGAGATCGTCGCGACCTACGCGGCCGCCGAGCTTCAGCCGGGTGACCTGCTGTTCGTGACGGAGAAGATCGTCGCGATCACGCAGGGACGGTCGTACCTGGTCGAGGACATCACGCCGCGCCCGCTTGCCCGTTTCCTGTCGCGCTACGTCGTGAAGACGAGATACGGCATCGGCCTTGGCATGCCCGAGACGATGGAGATGGCTCTGCGCGAATGCGGGACGCCCCGCATCGTGTTCGCTGCCGGCGTCGCTGCGGTGACGAAGCTCTTCGGTCGCCGCGGAGACTTCTACCGGATCGCCGGCGATAAGGCGCGCTCCATCGACGGGCCGACACCGCACACGATCCCGCCGTACAACAAGGCGGTCGTGCTCGGACCGAAGGACCCCGCCGGGGTCGCGTCTGGTCTGAAGCAGAAGCTGGGCGGCACCAACGAGGTCGCCGTCGTCGACATCAACGACATCGGCGGCAACATTCTCGGGTCGACGCTCGACAAGGCGGGGGAGCAGCGGCTGGTCCGCATCCTCTCGGACAACCCGCTCGGTCAGGGCCACCAGTCCACTCCGCTCGGCATCATCCGTCCATCGAAGGTCTGACCATGAGCGCCGTCAACAGGCTCTACCGACGCGCCCGCTTCTTCGTTCGGCGTGTCGTCAACTTCGACAGCGAGCGCGTCCTGCAGTTCGCTCGACAGTCTGCGCGGTTATCGAAGGCGCCGCTGTGGTGGGTCGTCGCCGACATGGTCTGGTGCTCCGTCCGCTACGAGACGACGTTCGAGAATTACTCGGAGTGGGATTTCCGCATCCTCAAGGGACGCGAGCGCAAGACCTACATGACCGACCCGAAGTCGTTCCACCTGTCGCGCCGCCTCAATGACGACGCGCAACGGGCCATCTTCGACGACAAGCTGCAGTTCGCGACCCGTTTCGGCCCCGAACTCGGGCGCGAGTGGATCGACCTGGACAAGACGGATGCGGCGGAGTTCACCGACTTCGTCGGACGCCACGCGCGCATCATCGCTAAGAACCCCGGCGGTGTCGGCGGTAATGGCATCACGCTGGTCGACTCCGTGGAGATCGATGACGCCGCCGCGTTCCGCGGGCGGCTGCTCGCCGATCGGCAGACCCTCGTCGAGCAGGTGCTGGTTCAGCATCCCGACATGGCAGCCCTCTACCCGGGGAGCGTCAACTCTCTCCGCATGGTGTCGTACCTCGACCCCGACGGTGAGGTGCACGTGCTCGCAGGCGTCTTGAAGATCGGCAACGGCGGAGTCATCGACAACTTCAGCAACGGCGGCATGTACACCATGCTCGACGAGCGGGGACGCGCCATCCACGCGGCCAGCGACGAGGAAGGGCGACCGTTCGCGGAGCACCCGGCCACGGGTACGCCCATCACCGGCTTCCAGGTTCCCCTCTACGACGAGGTGCTCGCGCTCGTCGACCGCCTCGCTCGCCGCGTGCCGGCCTTCCCGTACATCGGGTGGGACATCGCGATCACGCCCCAGGGACCCGTCGTGATCGAGGGCAACCACAACTCCGGCGTGTTCCAGTCGAAGCCGTCGGTCTCCGGCATCCGCCGTGGCCTTCTGCCGCGGTACCGCGCTGCCATGCGTTTCTGACCGACTCGAATCCGAAGGGACCGCCATGCGTCGCATCCGCGTCCGCCTGCAGTACCTCCTCCGACGTGCACGCAAGATCCGGCCCGGCAACCTGGTCGAATTCGCCCGCACCGTCCAGCGGGTTTCGAAGGCGCCCGTGCCGGTGATCATCGTCGACATGCTGTGGTGCTCGCTGCGCTACGACATGGCATTCCGCGACTACGCGGTGTGGGACATCCGTCTGCTCAACGCGCGGGAGCGGAAGACCTGGATGACCCACCCCAAGTCGTTCCGGATCACGAAGATGTACAACACCCCGGAGGGGCGCTCCAAGCTCGAGGACAAGCGCCGGTTCTCCCGGGAGTACGCGGACCTGCTCGGTCGGGAGACGATCGATCTCCGCGACGTCGACGACACGGAGCTCGCTGCGTTCCTCGCCCGGCACCCCCGCGTTCTCGCGAAGCCCAACGAGGGGCACGGTGGTGGCGGAATCGACCTCCACGAGGTCGGATCGGATGTCGACGCGTCGGCATTCCGCGCTGACGTGACCGCGAAGGGGCAGACGGTCCTCGACGAGTTCATCGTGCAGCATCCCGAGATGTCGGCGATGTACCCGGACGCGGTCAACACGATCCGCCTGATCACGTTCCTCGACGGTGAGGATCGCGTGCACCTGCTCGCGTCGGTCCTGCGCATCGGCAACGGCGACGTCATCGACAACTTCGCGTCGGGCGGGATGTTTACCATGCTCGACGACGACGGCGTCGCCCTGTACCCGGGCGTCGACAAGAACAGCAATGTCTACCGGGAGCACCCCGTGACCGGAACGCCCATCGTGGGGTTCCAGGTGCCGCAGTACGACCGCGTACTCGATCTGGTCGCGTCACTTGCACGGCGGACGCCGGAAGCCCCGTACGTGGGGTGGGACATCGCGATCACCGCGAACGGTCCCGTCGTGATCGAGGGCAACCACAACTCGAGCGTCTTCCAGCCGAAGCCGTCCGCGTCGGGGGTCCGTACGGGACTGTTGCCCGTCTACCAGGCGGCAGTCGGCTTCTGAGTCGTCTGACACACGCGAAGGCCCCCTGCAGAAGCAGGGGGCCTTCGTCGTGGATCGAGACGCTGCGGCTCAGACCGATTCGGTCAGGCGCGCGGTCTCGTCGTGCCAAGACGTTGCGATGGAGCGGAGCTTCTCCTCGTACTTGCGACCGTGGTGGGCGCAGAAGAGCAACTCGCTCCCGTTGACCTCGGCGGCGATGTAGGCCTGGGCTCCGCAGGAGTCGCAGCGATCCATCGCCGTCAGGCGGTGTTCGAGGACGGCTGGCTCGGTGGTGGTCGACGTGCTCATGTCAGGTGCCTCCTCGTACTGCTCAAGACGGGTGAACTGTCATGTCATACAACCACGCGGATGTTGTGGGTATGCCGCCATTGCGTGACATTTCGCTGTGCGCGTACGGTATGCGCCTGCCCGAGCGCGGACCTGGCCCCGGCGAGTGTGTCGGTCGGTCCGGTGACGGCGGGGCCGAATACGATGGGAGATCGTGACAGCCGAGTATTCCGCCCATCATCTCCAGGTCCTGGAAGGGCTCGAAGCCGTTCGCAAACGGCCCGGCATGTACATCGGCTCGACCGACTCCCGCGGCCTCATGCACTGCCTCTGGGAGATCATCGACAACTCGGTCGACGAGGCGCTCGGCGGATACGGAGACCGTATCGACGTCGTGCTGCACGCCGACGGGAGCGTCGAAGTCCGCGATCGTGCTCGCGGCATCCCGGTCGACATCGAACCTCGCACCGGGCTCTCGGGCGTCGAGGTCGTCTTCACGAAACTGCACGCCGGTGGAAAGTTCGGCGGCGGCTCCTATGCGGCATCCGGCGGTCTTCACGGTGTCGGTGCGTCCGTCGTCAACGCGCTGTCCGAGCGGTTGGATGTCGAGGTCGACCGCGGCGGCAAGACCTATGCGATGTCGTTCCACCGCGGCGAGCCGGGAACGTTCGACGGAGACGGCCCGTCGTCCCAGTTCCGGCCGTTCGAGAAGTCCAGCGAACTCACGGTCGTCGGCAAAGCCCCCCGAGGAGTGACGGGAAGCCGCATCCGCTACTGGGCGGACCGGCAGATCTTCACGAAGGACGCCGCCTTCGACCTCGGTGAGCTCGAGCAGCGCGCTCGACAGACCGCGTTCCTCGTGCCGGGACTCGAGATCGTGATCGTCGATCAGCGCGGCGAAGAGCCGATCGAGACGAGCTACCGGTTCGACGGTGGCATCTCCGAGTTCGCCGACTTCCTCGCGCCCGACGCGCCGATCACGGACACCTGGCGTCTGACGGGGACGGGAACCTTCACCGAAACGGTGCCGGTCCTCCAGCCGACCGGCGCGATGGTCCCCACCGAGGTGGAGCGCGAGTGCGAGGTCGACATCGCGCTGCGCTGGGGGACCGGCTACGAGACCGTCGCTCGCTCGTTCGTCAACATCATCTCGACGCCCAAGGGCGGTACGCACCAGCAGGGCTTCGAGCAGGGCCTCATGAAGACGATCCGCGGACAGATCGAGACGAACGCCCGCAAGCTGAAGGTCGGCGCGAACGAGAAAATCGAGAAAGACGACATTCTCGCGGGGCTTTCGACGGTGCTCACCGTGCGTCTTCCCGAGCCGCAGTTCGAGGGGCAGACCAAGGAGATCCTGGGAACGCCCGCGGTCCGCAACATCGTGGCATCCGTGGTCTCGAAGGAGTTGGCCGCGAAGTTCGCGTCCTCGAAGCGGGACGACAAGGCGCAGACGGCGCTCGTGCTCGAGAAGGTCGTCTCGGAGATGAAGGCGCGCATCTCTGCGCGCACGCACAAGGAGACCCAGCGCCGGAAGAACGCCCTCGAGTCGTCGTCGCTGCCGACCAAGCTCGCGGATTGCCGCACGAACGACGTCGAGCAGTCGGAACTGTTCATCGTCGAGGGTGATTCAGCACTCGGCACGGCGAAGCTCGCCCGCAACAGCGAGTACCAGGCGCTGCTGCCGATCCGCGGCAAGATCCTGAACGTGCAGAAGGCCTCGGTCAGCGACATGCTGTCGAACGCCGAGTGCGCGGCGATCATCCAGGTGATCGGCGCCGGCTCGGGTCGGTCGTTCGACCTCGAGTCGGCCCGCTACGGGAAGATCATCCTCATGAGCGACGCCGATGTCGACGGCGCCCATATCCGTACGCTGTTGCTGACCCTCTTCTTCCGGTACATGCGCCCGCTCATCGAGGCAGGTCGGGTGTATGCGGCGGTTCCGCCCCTTCACCGTGTCGTCGTCATGAATCCGGGCACGAAGCCGAACGAGACCGTCTACACCTACAGCGAGCAGGAGCTGCACACGCTCCTCGCGAAGCTCACCAAGTCCGGCAAGCGGTGGCAAGAACCGGTGCAGCGCTACAAGGGTCTCGGTGAGATGGATGCCGACCAGCTCGCCACGACGACGATGGACCGCGCGGGCCGCACGCTTCGCCGAGTTCGGGTGCAGCACGCCGAAGCCGCGTCGTCGGTCTTCGAGCTCTTGATGGGCTCCGAGGTCGCCCCGCGTCGCGACTTCATCGTCACGTCCAGCGAGCGCCTCGACCGCGAGCGCATCGACGCGTGATGCGACCGCGCGGTAGCCTGCGGACATGAGCCCGCACCGCGTCGTCGCCCCTGTCATCGCCGCCGGGGAGAAGCACCGCGGTCCCGCGTCGTACTTCCCGAGCATCGAGAAGACCTACGGGCAACCGATGCAGCATTGGCTCGACATCACGCGAACGCGATCGTCGCCTACGTCAAGGCGAAGCTCGAGTCCTGACTCAGAGTCGTCTCTCGTGTCGGCGGGGCTTGTAGCTCTCTGGGGAGTCGGATGCCGGGATCCATTCGCACGTGAAGCTGCCGCGATATCCGAAGAGGAAGCCGAGTCGGGTGTTCTCCACGCGCAAGTCGACGTGGAATCGGCCGTCCGATTCGTCGTACCGTTCGCGGAGGGTGGCGGACCCGCTGAAGATCATCGGGAAGCGGAACGAGAGGGGTCCTTCGTGGAACCGTTGCGCACCGCTGCGCAGGACCAGCGAACCGTCTGATTCGGCGCGCACGTCCAGGTCGACGGCGAGATGCTGGTGCGTCCCGAGGTAGTCGACGATTCCTCCGCGGCCGGCGACCATGGTCGCGTCGAAGCGACGCTGTCGACCGCCCATCCGGTACTCCCGGACGAAGGTGACCGTTTCACGGCCGTGCGGATCACGGTAGGGATAGTTGGCGATCGTGAAAGGCACATCAGTGCCGACGTCGGGGATGAGGATGTTCCGGAGCCGTCCGATCTGCAGGAACGGAACGGTCCACCAGGGGCCGCGTCGGATCTCGGACATGGTCCCGCGGCCGACGCACGCGGTGCCGGTGTCGAGACCGACGTCGAATCGGCGTTGCAGTTGAGGGTGCAGCTTGTCGAAGTCGGCGCCCATGGCAGCGCGGAAGAGCGAGGTCACGAGGGTTCCTCCAGGGATGCGAGGGTCGCGGGTGCGCTGTCGAGGGCGTGCCGTGTCGGGGGCCGTCGTCTGCACCGGGCGGCTCGTGGCCGGTCTGTGCGCCAGCACGCCAAGACGGAACTCAGTGGCCACCTCTCCGGCGGAATCCCGGTCTCGGCCCAGATGCGCAGACGGTCGAAACTCCACGCAGTCGCCCATCCGATCATCGGGCGGACGATGACGTCGATCGGTCCCCAGCCGGGGTCGTAGTCGTACCCGGTGACGAAACGGATGCCGCCGTTCGGCAGCGGCGTGTAGCGCCAGTAGCCGCGACCGCTTCGCAGGGGCGACAGCCGGTCGGTCGTCGAGAAACGGAGCGCGGAAGTCCGGGTACCGTCGGGTCTGATCAGCTCCCCGAGGCTGACGCCTGTTCCTTCGACGGTGTGGAAGAGAACGGAGCGTTCGTACGTGAAGCGTTGGACGGCATCGGGGGCCGGCTCTGCCGGTGTGATCGCCGAGAAGCGAAGATCCCAGCGCGGGTGAGAGGCGGGATTCTGCGTCAGGGACCACACCCGCTCCATCGACGCGGCGATGTCGATCTCCACGTGAATGCCGCGCCGAGCCACGTCCGCCGCCTCAGGCCACCACGGTGCCGATGGCGCCGATCACCGCATCGAGGGGCTGTCCGGATGCATCCCGCTTGGCCCCCGCTTCAGGGAGCTGGCGCACGGCGCCGTCCGAGCCGACGGCGCGAGGCTCATCGCCCACCCAAGCCAATGCCAGCGCGTCCTCGCCGCGGAGGAAACGCTGCGCGCGCACGCCACCGGTCGCCCGGCCCTTCGCGGGGAACTCGGTGAACAGTGAGACCTTGCCTGATCCGGCATCCGTTCCGGGGAGGGCTGCCGTCGATCCGGCGATCGTCGCCACGACCGTGCCGTCGGTCGCCGTGAGAGCGGTGAACGCGATGACTCGCGCGTCGTCCGAGAGTCGGATACCGGCCATTCCGCCCGCGGAGCGGCCCTGCGGCCGAACGGCGGACGCGTCGAAGCGAAGCAGCTGCGCGTCGCTCGTCACGAAGACGAGCTCCGCGCCGTCAGCAGCGAGGGCAGCGCCCACCACCGCGTCGCCCGGCTTCAGGGAGATGACCTCGACGTCGGGCTTGCCCGGCGGCAGCTCGGTCGCGGCCACGCGCTTCACGACACCCTGCGTGGTGCCGAGGGCGATCGGCGCGTCTGCGCTGAGGGGGACGATCGCGACGACGTGCTCGTTGACGCCGAGCCCCAGGTACTGGTCTGCGCGGGTACCGGCGGCGAGTTGCACGGAGTTCGCCGGCACGGAGGGCAGGTCGACGGGCGTGAAGCGGACGAGGCGGCCGAGGGTGGTCACCGCGCCGAGGTCGCCGCGAGTGGTGCCGTTCACCCAGGAGCGGATGGCGTCGTGCTTCGATCGGCGTGCCGGGGGAACGACTCCGCCTCCAGGAGCGTCGGCGATGAGCTCCGCGCGGACCATCCGTCCGGTCGCCGACAGGTAGACGCGGCAGGGGGCGTCGGCGATCTGAAGATCCGCAGGAGCGGCAGCGCGACCCCGGGGAGCGACGGGCCCGCCGTTCATGAGCAGAGTGCGCCGTGGTGTGCCGAACGCTTCTGCGGCAGCATCCAGCTCGGTCGCCACTTGACGACGGAGAAGGACAGCGCTGCCGAGGAGCTCCTCGAGCGACGCGATGTCGGCCTTCAGGGTGTCGCGTTCGCTCTCGAGCTCGACGCGGGAGAACTTCGTCAGGCGCCGGAGGCGAAGCTCGAGGATGTACTCGGCTTGCGGTTGGGAGAGGTCGAACACGTCCATCAGTCGGGCGCGCGCCTGCTCGCCGTCGTCCGAGGTGCGGATGACCTGGATGACCTCGTCGATGTCGAGGATCGCGATGAGCAGACCCTCGACGAGGTGCAGGCGCTCCTGCTTTCGCGCGAGGCGGTACCGGCTGCGACGCGTGACGACCTGAACGCGGTGGTCGAGGTAGACCCGCAGCAGCTCCTTGAGGCCCAGCGTCTGAGGCTGGCCGCCCACGAGGGCGACGTTGTTGATGCCGAACGAGTCCTCGAGGGGAGTCAGCCGATAGAGCTGCTCGAGCACGGCGTTCGGGTCGAAGCCGGTCTTGATGCCGATCACGAGCCGAAGCCCATGGTTGCGATCGGTCAGGTCGGTGAGGTCCGAGATGCCGGTCAGCTTCTTCGCCGAGACGGCGTCGCGGATCTTCTCCATGACGCGTTCGGGACCCACCATGTACGGGAGCTCCGTGACGACGATGCCCGTTCGGCGCGGCCCGAGGGATTCGATGGAGGTTTTCGCGCGGGTACGGAATGACCCGCGCCCGGTCTCGTAGGCCTCTTTGATGCCATCGAGTCCGACGATCACGCCGCCGCCGGGGAGGTCCGGCCCCGGGACGAACTCCATGAGCTCCTCGAGGGTCGCCCCCGGGTTCTCCAGCAGGTGAATGGCGGCGGATACGACCTCGATGAGATTGTGCGGCGCCATGTTGGTCGCCATACCGACGGCGATGCCCGTCGCGCCGTTGACGAGCAGGTTGGGGAAGGCCGCCGAGAGCACTTCGGGCTGCTGGAACTGGCCGTCGTAGTTCGGGATGAAGTCGACGACGTCCTCGTCGAGGTTCTCCGTGAGAGCCAGAGCGGATGCCGCGAGTCGAGCCTCGGTGTATCGAGCCGCGGCGGGCCCGTCGTCGAGCGAACCGAAGTTTCCGTGACCGTCGACGAGCGGCACGCGGAGCGCGAACTCCTGCGCAAGGCGGACGAGAGCGTCGTAGATCGCAGAGTCGCCGTGGGGGTGCAGCTTTCCCATCACGTCGCCGACGACGCGCGCGCTCTTGACGTGACCGCGGTCGGGGCGGAGCCCCATTTCCGACATCTGGAACAGGATGCGGCGCTGGACCGGCTTCAGGCCATCGCGAGCATCGGGGAGCGCACGGGAGTAGATGACCGAGTACGCGTACTCCAGGAACGAGCCCTGCATCTCATCGGCGAGGTCGACGTCCTCGATGCGTTCAACGGCGGGCGGGGGAGGGGGAGTGCGCGATGCCATGGCCTCGATCGGTCTTCGGGTGATGCTGCGGTGATGCTGCGAGGGGCCAGATCGGCGGCGGAGCACCGTGTGGAAGACTGACCCGGATGACTCTCAGCCTACCCGTGGACCCGCCGTCGGCCCGGAGCCTCACCGATGTCGTACCGCAGATCTTGGCGTCGCTGGAGGGTCGGGGAGACTGGTTCCCGGGCGCCCGTTCCGCGGTCGTTCTCCTCGTCGACGGGCTGGGTCGGGCGAACCTGACGGCACGGTCCGGTTACGCCCGCTTCCTCACGGGGCGGATGACGAAGAAGGATGCCGCGCGCACCGTCTTCCCCTCCACGACAGCGGTCGCCCTCGCGAGTCTCCTCACGGGTGAGATGCCGGGGCAACACGGTCTCGTGGGTTATCGGGTGCGGGTGCCGGGAACCGACGTCGCTCCCAACCAACTGAAGGGGTGGGAGAGCGACGGCCTTGACCCGCTCACATGGCAGCGGAGCATTCCGCTCCTCGAGCGGGAGGCTGCTGCGGGTCGTCCCTGCTTCGTTGTCTCCCAGCCGCGGTACGCCGCGACGGGGTTCACCCGGGCGCTCCAGCGCGGCGCGGAGTTCATCGGCGCATCGACCGTCGCCGAGCGGGTGGAGCGTGCCGCGGACCTTGCGCTGCGGCATCCTGGTGCACTCGTCTACGCCTACGTGCCCGAACTGGACACGATCGCTCACGCCCGCGGCTGGGAGAGTGACGAGTGGGCGGCGGGATTGGAGCTCGTCGACGGAGCAGCACGGAGCTTGGACGCCGCGATCGGCTCCCACGCCGGCGCGATCGTCACTGCGGATCACGGCATCGTCGACGTCCCGCGGCACCGCCACATCCTGCTGCAGGGCGGGGACGACCTCGTCGAGGGTGTCCGGATCGTCGGAGGAGAGCCGCGCATGCTGCACCTCTACGCGGAGGACGGACGTGCCGACGACGTTCTTCGCCGATGGCAGGATGCCGAGTCCTCCCGTGCGTGGGTGATGTCACGAGACGAGGCGGTGAGCGCCGGTCTGTTCGGGCCGTCGCCCGACTCGGACGTGCTCCTGCGCATCGGTGACGTCCTCGTCGCCGCACGGACCACGGTCGCCTACTACGACGACAGAGAACCCGACAAGAAGCCGCAGAACATGATCGGCCAGCATGGCTCGCTCACCGATCAGGAGCGCGTCGTGCCCCTGGTGCGGCTCGGAGCGTTCGGCTGAGTGTCAGCCGTCTTCGGTGCGCGCACCGAAGACGATCTCGTCCCAGGACGGCATCGAGGTGCGACCGCGTCGGCGTCCCTGGTCCGGGGCAGGGTCCGAGCCCTTCTCGGGCTCTGCGGTCTCCGCGTCCGACGCAGCGGGTTCTTCGTCCGCTTCCAGGGCGTCGAAGAGGGCGACCGGGGTCGAGGTGCGCTCGTCCGTCTGCTCGCCGGGCATGGGCTCACGCTGACCGCGTCGACGCCGCAGAGCCTCGAGAAGGTCAGCGGTCTCGGCAGAGGTCACCGGGGCATCGGGCGCGCGCTTGATCGCGGCCTTCTGCACGGCGTCCGAAGACGACGCGCGGGGCTCGGGCGATTCGAGGTCGGCCTCGGGCTCCGTGACCAAGCGGGGACCGAACGTGCCGCTGTCGAAGCGCGTCGCGTCCTTCTGCGGCGAGGAGTCGAGTGCTCGCAGGCGTGGGATGAGCCCCTCGGGGAGCGAGCCCTGGCGCGAGAGCTGGGTGGCGTCGGAGTTCTGCGGAGCGAGCGACGAGCGGCGCGGGTCGAACGACCACCGTGCGTCGTGCTCGACGTCACCGACGGCGAACTCGAGTTTGACGGTCCAGCCGTTCTGGTCCTTCCAGCTCGTCCAGCGCTCACCGGTGGCGCCCGCCTCGGTGAGCTTGGCGCGGACGGCATTGCCGAAGGTGGGCTGTGCCCCCGGATCGAGTTCGCCGCCGATCAGCACCGTGACGGCGAGGGCTTGACCCACGACGTGCTCGCGCTCGGCGAGAACCGGGCCCTCGAAGCGCTGAACGTCCTCGACGCGGACGCCGAGAAGCTGGGCCACGTCCTCCGCGGTCATTCCGGCGCGGATGTGCGCCTGGATGTCGCGAGGGTTCGGGCGGGTCGTGCGGGGTTCGGCATCCCGCTGCAGGCGGCGCAAGTGGGTGCGCAGAGCCTCATCGACGGCGAGCGAGAAGCGGTCGCCGGCGTCGGTCGCGAGCATGAGGCGACCGTCCTCGGTGCCGATCACTTTGAGCTGTTCCATGCGGACGTCCTCCAGATCCAGCGTGTGCGTTCATGCTGTCACGGCGTAGCGCGACCGGCGGGAATATCCGGGGCGCGCCGCGAGTTTGCGGTGGGGCACCTCCGAAAGGGAGCGACGGCCCGACGGCCCATTTGCGATTCACCGACAGGTGATGCAAACTATGGCCGCCCGAACGGGCCGCCCCCATTGCACCACCCGAAAGTTGAGACGTTCTCGAATGGCCACGGATTACGACGCCCCCCGCAAGACCGAAGACGACAGCGAGTCGATCGAGGCTCTCAAGGAACGCGTCCCGGACAAGATGTCCGGCTCGGTCGACGTCGAGGACTCTGACAACCCGAGTGGGTTCGAGCTTCCCGGCGCAGACCTCTCCGACGTCGACCTCGACGTCGTCGTCCTGCCTCCGCAGGAGGACGAGTTCACCTGCGTCGAGTGCTTCCTCGTGAAGCACCGGACCCAGATCGATCACCAGACCTCGATCGGTGCCATCTGCACCGAGTGCGCCGCGTAAGCCGCGCCGACCACAGCGACTGCTGCGAGACCTAGCGCCCCCGCTGCGCGCGGGTGATCATCGCCGCCACCCGATCGGGTGTGCGGGACGAGAACACCCACCGCGCCGTGGGGTCGTCGTCGTCTGAGACGGGAACCCGGACCACACCATCGATCCCCCCTCGGATCAGGTGCCAATCATCGCCACGGAGTTCGCCCCCACGAGCGGACCGTGCCGCCTCACCTGTGAAGATCTCGGGATCGCCGAGCTCCGCGACGGGGATGTGAGCCCGTCCCACGTGCAGGACGCCATCGCGTACCGCGACGACCGGGGCGGCGATGATCAGGGAGGATACGAGGACGACGCCCACGGCGAGACCGATCACGAGTGCGAGTGTCGTGTCGATGGGGGAGAACACCACGGCCGCCATGGGGGCGCACACTGCGGCGCTCACCAGCAGCCACAGTGATGGGCTCAACCGCTCGCGGTACGACGACGGCGGGACGGTTCGGTCGGTGTTGTGCATTAGCCTCGGGGGGTGATGGATACCGTGGACGTTCCCATTATCTCGGCTCATGTGCCCGTCTACGCGCACCCCGGGGACGCCGGTGCCGACCTGGTCTCGACGGAGCAGGTTCGGCTCGAGCCAGGTCAGCGCGCGCTCGTGGGCACGGGCGTGCGCATCGCGCTGCCCGACGGGTACGTCGCCTTCGTGGTTCCCCGCAGCGGGCTGGCCGCGAAACACGGCATCACCGTGGTGAACTCGCCTGGGACGGTGGATGCCGGCTACCGGGGCGAGATCAAGGTGACGTTGCTGAACACGGATGCCTCTCACTCCTTCGACGTCGCCCCGGGCGACCGCATCGCCCAAATCATCGTCATGCCCGTCTCGCGGGCGACTTTCCTCCCCGTCGACGCGCTCCCCGACAGCGTGCGCGGCGACGGCGGATTCGGATCCACCGGCTACACGACAGGACGACCCGCATGAGCGACGAGCTCGCACCCAAGTCAGCACCGATCAATCGGTCCGAGAACGGCCCCTTCGACGAGGCGGAGGCGAACCCCGTCCGCCCGTACATCGATCTCGGCGGGGTGAAGGTTCTTCCGCGTGAGGGGCTGAACCTCCGGCTCGAGGTCGAGGAGCAGACGAAGCGCATCGTCGCCGTGGGTCTCGACTACGCCGGCTCGACTCTGCAGGTGCAGCCGTTCGCCGCGCCTCGCTCGAGCGGTCTCTGGGAGGAGACGCGCGAGCAGATCCGCGAGCAGGTTCGCCAGCAGGGCGGTCGCGTCGAAGAGCGCGAGGGTCCTCTCGGGCCGGAGCTCCTCGCCGAGGTTCCGGTAGCCGGCGCGGACGGTGCGGCAGGCAAGCGCCTCGCTCGATTCGTCGGCGTCGACGGACCGCGCTGGTTCCTCCGCGGTGTGATCGGCGGTGCGGCAGCAAGCGATGTCGCCGCCGCCGAACAGGTCGAGGATCTGTTCCGTTCGATCGTCGTGGTCCGTGGGACGACGCCCATGCCGCCGCGTGATCTCATCCCGCTCAAGATGCCGGCGTCTCCCGGCAGCGCATGAGCACGTCGGAAGACCTCCCGGTGCCCGGCGCATCGCAGCCGGCGCGCTCGGACCTCGTCCCCCCGACGCCCGAGGAACCCAAGGCATCCGATCTGATCGGACAGGCCCTCGGCGGTGCGGCGAAGCGTGCCGGTCTCGATCCGGCCGAAGACGCGACGACCGGCCACGTGGTCTGGCGCGCGATGGGCGGATGGCGGGGCATCGCCGAATCGGTCCTGCCCGGTCTCGTCTTCGTGGTGCTGTTCACGGTCACCGCGCAGGACCTCGTTCTCTCGCTCGTCGCCTCCGTCGGCCTCGCAGCCGTCTTCACGGTCATCCGTCTCATACAGCGCTCACCCGTGGCCGCGGCCTTCGGCGGACTCGTGGCGACCGGAGTCGCCGCGGCTCTCGCACTGTTCACCGGTCGAGGAGTCGACAACTTCGTCCCGGGCCTCATCACCAACGCCGCGTACGGCACGGGATTGCTGATCTCCGCCCTCGTGGGGTGGTCTCTCATCGGCGTCGCCGTCGGATTCCTCATGAACGAAGGAACGGCGTGGCGAGCGGATCGCCGCAAACGACGCGCGTTCTTCTGGCTGACGATCGCATGGTCTGCGTTGTTCTTCGCCCGCCTCGCCGTGCAGTTGCCGCTGTACCTCACGGATCAGACGGCGGCGCTCGGGACCCTCAAGCTCGTCATGGGACTGCCGCTGTTCGCTCCGCTCGTCGCGGTCACCTGGCTCGCCGTACGAGCCCTGTACCCGCGGCGTGCAGATGTGCCGGGCGAGAGCTGATCGACCGACCCGATGGGGCCTTGCGCCTGGTTGACTGAGCGGTATGGACGCCGTTCCGATGTTCCCACTCGGGAGCGTGCTCTTTCCGCACACTCCTCTCGTGCTGCGGATCTTCGAGCCGCGCTACCTCACGATGGTGGGGCGACTGCTCGACGAGGATGATCCGTCGTTCGGTGTGGTCCTGATCGAACGCGGCCTCGAATCGGGTGGGGGAGACGAACGCGCTTCGCTCGGAACCATGGCGCGCATCGTGAAGGTCGAAGCGGGCAGCGCCGACCTCTTCGTCGTCGCTGTCGGAGGAGAACGGATCGCCGTCGACCGGTGGCGTGACGACGATCCTCATCCGATCGCCGATGTCTCGCCGTTGCCGCCGCTGGTCTGGGATGAGGCGTTGTCCTCGCTCCGGCGAGAGGCGGAGCGCGTCGTGCGGCGGGTCGCCACGCTCGCGTCGGTCCTCGACGAGGCCCGATGGGACCCCGATACGGAGGTGTCGGACGATCCGGTGGAAGCCGCGTGGCAGCTGGCAGCCATCGCCCCCCTGGGGGACTACGACAGGTTCCGCCTGCTCGGAGCAGCGAACCTTCAGGAACTCCTGACCACGCTGACGGAGCTGTGCCTCGAAGAGGAACCCGTCCTGGTCGCCCGTGCGGCCGACACGGTCGACCCCGAAGACGACGACGCCTGAGTAAGCGGCATCCGACGCGGTAGAGTATCTTGATATCAAGATAAATTTCGCCCGTCAGGGTAAGGCGCGCCTCACTAGCCGCCGGGACCTCGCGGGGCGAAGATGGGAGGGCCGGCTTATGCCGCGCCCGCCGACGAAGGAGAGCACACGTGTCCACAGTTGACAGCTTCGGTGCCAAGAGCACACTCACAGTCGGCGACACCGACTACGAGATCTTCCGCATCGACACCGTTCCCGGTTACGAGAAGCTTCCGTACAGCCTGAAGATCCTTCTCGAGAACCTCCTTCGCACCGAAGACGGTGCGAACGTGACGAAGGAGCAGATCGAGGCCCTCGGGAACTGGCAGCCCGATGCCGAGCCGAACACCGAGATCCAGTTCACGCCCGCACGCGTCGTGATGCAGGACTTCACCGGCGTCCCGTGCATCGTCGACCTCGCCACGATGCGTGAGGCGGTCACCGCTCTCGGTGGCGACCCGAACAAGATCAACCCGCTCTCGCCGGCGGAGATGGTCATCGACCACTCCGTCATCGCCGACCTCTTCGGCTCCGAGAACGCGCTCGAGCGCAACGTCGAGATCGAGTACGAGCGCAACGGCGAGCGGTACCAATTCCTCCGCTGGGGCCAGACCGCCTTCGACGACTTCAAGGTCGTCCCCCCGGGTACCGGCATCGTCCACCAGGTGAACATCGAGCACCTCGCCAAGGTCATCTACGACCGCACGGTCGACGGTGTCCTGCGCGCCTACCCCGACACCTGCGTCGGCACCGACTCGCACACCACGATGGTCAACGGTCTCGGCGTCCTCGGCTGGGGCGTCGGCGGCATCGAGGCTGAGGCTGCGATGCTCGGTCAGCCGGTCTCCATGCTGATCCCCCGGGTCGTGGGCTTCAAGCTGACCGGCGAGATCCCCGCCGGTGTGACGGCGACCGACGTCGTCCTCACGATCACCGACATGCTCCGCAAGCACGGTGTCGTCGGCAAGTTCGTCGAGTTCTACGGCGAAGGCGTCGCCCAGGTCCCGCTGGCCAACCGTGCCACGATCGGCAACATGAGCCCCGAGTTCGGGTCGACCGCGGCGATGTTCCCCGTCGACGACGTGACGCTCGACTACCTGCGTCTCACGGGCCGCGACGAGCAGACCGTCGCCCTCGTCGAGGCGTACGCCAAGGCCCAGTCGCTGTGGCACGACGCGTCGCGCGAGCTCAGCTTCAGCGAGTTCATGGAGCTCGACCTCTCGACGGTCGTCCCCTCGATCGCCGGTCCGAAGCGTCCGCAGGACCGCATCCTCCTCTCCGAGGCGAAGAACCAGTTCGAGAAGGACATCCTCAACTACGCGGATGCCACGGCTGAAGACTCCGTCGAGATCGAGGGCACGTTCCCCGCTTCCGACCCGGGCTCCGCCCCGGGCGTCGAGCACGAGACGGTCTCGGCCGAGGGCGTCTCGCACCAGCACGATCACGAGCACGCTCCCTCGATGATCTCGAGCGGTGGGCGTCACGCGGCATCCAAGCCGGTCAAGGTCACAACGCCCGACGGACAGTCGTATCTCCTCGACCACGGTGCGGTCACTCTTGCGGCGATCACCTCGTGCACGAACACGTCGAACCCGTCGGTCATGATCGCGGCGGGCCTGCTCGCCAAGAAGGCCGTCGACAAGGGCCTGAAGCGCAAGCCGTGGGTCAAGACGACGCTCGGCCCGGGGTCGAAGGTCGTCACCGACTACTACGAGAAGTCCGGCCTCGACAAGGCGCTCGAGGGCCTCGACTTCTACACGGTCGGCTACGGCTGCACGATCTGCATCGGCAACTCGGGGCCGCTCATCGACGAGGTGTCGGCAGCGATCAACGAGAACGACCTCGCCGTCACGGCCGTCCTATCGGGCAACCGCAACTTCGAGGGCCGCATCAGCCCCGACGTGAAGATGAACTACCTCGCGTCGCCGCCGCTCGTCGTCGCCTACGCTCTCGCCGGGTCGATGAACTTCGACTTCGAGACGGACGCGCTCGGCAAGGACGCGGACGGCAACGACGTGTTCCTCAAGGACATCTGGCCCTCGCCCGACGAGGTCCAGGAGGTCATCGACTACTCCATCTCGCGTGAGCAGTTCATCAAGCAGTACTCGACCGTCTTCGACGGCGACGAGCGCTGGCAGAACCTGCCCACCCCCACGGGACCGATCTTCGAGTGGGACGAGAACTCGACCTACGTCCGGAAGGCTCCGTACTTCGACGGCATGCAGAGCTCGCCGGCGCCTGTCACCGACATCTCCGGTGCGCGGGTCATGGCAACCCTGGGTGACTCGGTCACGACCGACCACATCAGCCCGGCCGGAAACATCAAGGCCGGAACCCCCGCCGCGCAGTACCTCACGGAGCACGGCGTCGCGCAGAAGGACTTCAACTCCTACGGCTCCCGTCGCGGCAACCACGAGGTGATGATCCGCGGCACGTTCGCGAACATCCGACTCAAGAACGAGCTCGTGGCCGCGGTCAACGACGGCAAAGTTGTCGAGGGCGGGTTCACCCGTGACTTCACCCAGCCCGGCGGCCCGCAGTCGTACATCTACGACGCGAGCCAGAACTACCAGGCGCAGGGCACCCCGCTCGTCGTGTTCGGCGGCAAGGAGTACGGCTCCGGTTCGTCGCGCGACTGGGCGGCCAAGGGCACGAGCCTGCTGGGCGTCAAGGCCGTCATCACCGAGAGCTTCGAGCGCATCCACCGCTCAAACCTGATCGGCATGGGCGTCGTCCCGCTCCAGTTCCCCGTAGGTGAGAGCTGGGCATCGCTCGGCCTCGACGGCACCGAGATCGTCTCGATCACGGGTCTCGAGCAGCTGAACGAGGGCGTCACCCCGAAGACGGTCACCGTCGTCGCCGAGCCGAGCGAGTTCTCGCCCGAGGGGAAGCAGACGATCACGTTCGAGGCGATCGTCCGCATCGACACCCCCGGTGAGGCGGACTACTACCGCAACGGCGGCATCCTGCAGTACGTGCTCCGCTCGCTGGTCTGACCCGATTGTCAAGAGGACCCCGGCTCCCGCGTGGAGCCGGGGTCCTCTCGTTTGGGGGGACGTAGACTCTCGTCATGAGTCTTCTCGAGGGAATTTCCGGTCCGCGCGACCTCGATCGATTCTCGAGCGAGGAACTCCACATCCTGGCCGACGAGATCCGCACCTTCCTCGTCGAGAACGTGTCCCGCACAGGCGGGCACCTCGGACCGAACCTCGGCGTCGTGGAGATGACGATCGCCCTCCACCGGGTCTTCGACTCACCGAACGACCCGATCATCTTCGACACGGGTCACCAGTCGTACGTCCACAAGCTGCTGACCGGGCGCCAGGACTTCTCGAAGCTGCGCTCCCGCGGCGGCCTCGCCGGATACCCGCAGCGTTCCGAGAGCTCGCACGACGTCGTCGAGTCGTCGCACGCCTCGAGCTCGCTGAGTTGGGCAGACGGGGTCTCACGCGCGCTGACGCGTACCGGGCGCAAGGATCGGCACGTCGTCGCGGTCGTCGGCGACGGCTCGCTCACGGGCGGGATGACGTGGGAGGCCCTCAACAACATCTCCGACGACAACGACCGCAACCTCGTCATCGTCGTCAACGACAACGGTCGCTCGTATGCGCCGACAATCGGCGGCATGGCGCGCTATCTCAACCGGGTGCGCACGGCCGACAGCTACAAGACCCTGCGCCAGAGTTCGGCGCACGTCTCGCGGCTCTTCGGTCCCATCGGGCGGGCGATCTATCGCGGGGTTCGCGGCGGAACGCACGGCTTCCTCTCGCGGTTCACGAACAACGTCGCGCTGTACTCGAACCTCGACATCAAGTATCTCGGTCCGGTCGACGGCCACGACCTCGACGCCATGGAGGAGACTCTCCGCCTGGCAAAGGCCTACGGTGCCCCGGTCATCGTGCACGCCATCACCGACAAGGGCCGAGGGTTCGAGCCCGCGCGTCGCGATGAGGCGGACCAGTTCCACGCGGTCGGCAAGATCGACCCCGTCACGGGGGAGCCGATCGGTTCGTCCGATGCCGTGGCGTGGACGGATGTCTTCTCGGAGGCGCTCGTGGCCGCCGGCGATCGCCGAGAGGACATCATCGCCATGACCGCTGCGATGCTCCGCCCCACGGGTCTGCAGGCGTTCGCCCAGCGATTCCCCGACCGCGTGTACGACGTCGGCATCGCCGAGCAACACGCCGTCGCCTCGGCAGCCGGTCTGGCTTTCGGTGGCATCCATCCCGTCGTGGCGATCTACGCGACGTTCATGAACCGCGCGTTCGACCAGGTCATGATGGACGTCGCCTTGCACAAGGCGGGCGTGACCTTCGTGCTCGACCGCTCCGGAGTGACGGGGCCAGACGGTCCGAGCCACCACGGCATCTGGGACCTCGCGATGCTGCAGCTCGTCCCCGGTATCCGCATCGCGGCGCCGCGTGACGGCGAGCGGCTCCGCGAGCTCTTCGATGAGGCGGTGACCGTCGAGGACGCCCCGACCGTCGTGCGCTTCCCGAAAGGTTCCGTCCCTGCGGCGCTGGACGCACTCGAGCGTCTCAGCGACGGGACCGACGTGCTCTATCGCAGCGGTTCCGAGGACGTCTTGATCGTGGGCATCGGCCCGATGGCCCATCTCGCGGTCGACGTCGCCGAGAGGCTGCGGGCACAGGGGATCGGCGCGACCGTCGTGGACCCCCGGTGGGCGGTGCCTATCCAGCCCGCGATCGTCGAGCTCTCGGCATCCCATCGCCTCGTGATCACGATCGAAGACGGGATCCGTGTCGGCGGCGTCGGTACGCGCGTGCGCCAGGTCCTCCGCGAGGCGGGTGTCTCCACGGCGGTGGACGAGCTGGGCCTGCCGGACGAGTTCATCGATCACGCGACGCGGGAGCAGATTCTCGCCGACGCCGGCTTGACTGCGCCGAAGATCGCCCAGGACGTCGTTTCGCAGGTGCTCGGTACGCGGGTTCCCGTCGCGCGCCAGCCCAGTGACGACGACGGCTGGGCTTCGCACGAGATCGAGCTCCGTGGTCCGTCCGACGCCGGCTCCAACTGAGCCGCCTCCGCCCGCCCTCTCGCTGTCCGCGTGACAGCATGGAGGGATGGAGACACCGCAGCATTCCGGCGACGAGAACCTGAGTCGAGAGGATGCCGCGGTCCGTGCGTCCGCCATCGATCTCGACACGATCGAGGTCGACCTCGACGTACGATCGGCATCCGATCCTTCCCGTGAGGACTTCACGACGCAGAGCACCCTCCGCTTCGCATCGAGCGTCGAGGAGACCTGGGTCGACTTCCTCGGCGCCGCGGTCGACGAGGTCGAGATCAACGGCGAGCCGCACGCTGTGGACTGGGACGGCGCACGAGTCCGACTCACCGGGCTCGGCGCGCAGAACACCGTGCGCATCCGTGCTCGTGGCTGCTACAGCCGCTCGGGTGAGGGCTTGCACCGCTTCACCGACCCCGTCGACGGCGCCGTCTACCTCTATACGCAGTACGAGCCCGCGGACAGCCGACGCGTGTACCCGTGCTTCGAGCAGCCCGATCTGAAGGCGCGCTGGACCTTCCACGTCACGGCGTCCTCCGCCGGGGTCGTGCTCTCCGGTGGGGCAGAAACGTCCCGTGCGGAGGTGGACGACGGCGTGAGAGTCTCGTTCGCCGAGACACCGCTGCTCTCGAGCTATGTGACGGCCGTTGCGGTCGGTCCGTACCACCGGGTGGACGGCGTGTGGCGCGGAGCGCGTCAGACCGTCGACCTCGGTGTCCTTTGCCGGGCATCGCTGGCGGAACACCTCGACGCCGAGGAGATTCTCGACATCACCCGCCGGGGTCTGGATTTCTTCACCTCGGCGTTCGATCAGGACTACCCCTGGGGCAAGTACGACCAGATCTTCGTCCCCGAGTACAACATCGGAGCGATGGAGAACCCCGGCCTGGTGACCTTCACCGAGGCGTACGTCTTCCGCGGCGCGGCTACCGTCGCGCAGCGCGAGGCGCGATCGAACACCATCCTCCACGAGATGGCGCACATGTGGTTCGGCGACCTCGTGACGATGCGGTGGTGGGACGACCTGTGGCTCAAGGAGTCATTCGCCGACTTCATGGGGACTCACGCGAACGTCGCAACCGGTCTGTTCCCGGATGCCTGGGTCACGTTCGCGAGTCGGCGCAAGGGATGGGCCTACGTTCAGGACCAGCTCCCGACGACGCATCCGATCGTCGCCGACATCCCCGATCTCGAAGCGGCGAAGCTGAACTTCGACGGGATCACCTATGCGAAGGGCGCATCCGTCCTCAAGCAGCTCGTCGGGTTCGTCGGCGAAGATGCCTTCTTCCGCGGTGCTCAGCGGTACTTCGCGACGCACGCGTACGGCAACACGACGCTCGCCGACCTCCTGTCGGCTCTCGAAGAGGCGTCCGGCCGCGACCTCCGCTCCTGGAGTGCAGCCTGGTTGGAGACAACGGGACTTCCCACGCTCACCGCCGAACGCGCACCGCTCGCCCTCGTCCAGGACGTCGCGCGCCCCTACACCGTTCGCACCGGCCTGTGGGACGACGAAGGCGGCCGCCTCGTGGCCCGGGGTGACGTGGTCGTCGACCTGTTCGGCGAACGTACGGTCGCCGACGCTCCGGTCCTCCCGGACGTCGCCCTCATCATCCCGAACATCGACGACCGCTCGTACGCGAAGGTGCGTCTCGACGACCGTTCGCTCGCGGCCGTGGCCGGTGGGCTCTCGACCATGCCCGATGCGGTTGCGCGGGGTGTCGTGTGGGCAGCGCTCTGGAACGCGGCCCGCGACGGTGAGCTTGCAGCATCCGCCTACCTCGCCATCGCCGCGCGGCACGCGCCGCGGGAGGCTCACCCGGCCCTGCTCGCCGACGTGTTGGCCCATGCGGCGTTCGCCGTCCGTCACTACGTCCCCGACGCGGAGCGGGTCGCGACGGCCGCGGCGTGGCTGGAAGGTGCGTGGAGCGCGATGAGTGAGGCAGAGCCGGGCTCGGACGCCCAGCTGATCTGGGCACGCGCCGTCGGAGGTGCGGCGGAGCTCTGCGCCGACCGGGCATCCGAGATGACGGCGATCCTTGCCAGTGCGTCATCTGCCCCTGAGGGGCTTCCGTTCGACCCCGAGCTCCGGTGGGGCTGGTTGTTCGGTCTCGTCGCCTCCGGCGCTGCCGGTGTGGATCAGATCGAGGCCGAAGCCGAACGCGACGCCACGGCGTCGGGCCGGACGGCGCGCCTCGCCGCACTCGCGGCACGGCCCGAGGCATCCGTCCGTCGTGAGGGGTGGCTCGCGGCGTGGGACGACAGTTCCCTCACGAACGATCACCTCGACGCGACGATCCGCGGTGTGCGGGCGGGGGAGAGCCGCCGCCTCATCGCGGACCGCGACGGCGACTACTTCGACCGGATCCTCCCGGTGTGGCGGTCACGGAGCATCGAGATCGCTGCTCGCCTCGTGCGCGGGCTCTTCCCGGCCACGCCGGACACGTCGGCGGTCGACTCGTGGCTCGAGACGAACCCGGATGCCCCCGGTTCGCTTCGCCGAATCGTCATCGAGCAGCGTGACCACCTCGCGCGTGACCTGCGGGTCCGCGCCGCTCAGCCGGGGGTCTCGGACCTCTGACGGACACGACTACGGCCCCGGGAATCACCCGGGGCCGTCGTCGTGTCCGTCGCCGGTCAGGCGATCCCGCGGATCGGCGGGTGGTGGAACGTGTCGCCGAACACACGGTCGCTCGCGCCCTCGCGGTCGAGGTACGGTGTCGCGCCGCCGTCGATGAACGGCCATCCAGCGCCGAGGATGAGGCAGAGGTCGATGTCTTCGACCTCGGGCACGACACCCTCCTCGAGCATGAGCTTGATCTCCTGAGCGAGGCCGTCCTGAACACGGCGGAGAATTTCGTCGGCGGATGCCGGTGTCGATCCCGTCGCCTTCTTCGCGACCTTCTCGGCGGCCTTCGTGAATCCTGTGACCCGGCCGCCCTTGTCCTTCTCGACGACCTCATCCAGTGCGGCGAGCTCGTGGAAGTTCTCGTTCGCGTAGAACCGCTCGGGGAAGGCACCGACCATGGTGTCCTGCACGTGGGCCGCGACCTTCCAGCCGACCAGGTCGATGAGTTGGAACGGCCCCATCGGAAGGCCCAGCGGGCCGAACGCCTTCTCGACGTCGGCGACCGGCGTGCCTTCGTAGACGGCGCGTGCCGCTTCGCCCATGACCTTCGCGAGGAGACGGTTGACGACGAACCCGGGGGCATCGGCGGTGAGGACCGCGTTCTTGCCCAGCCCCTTGGCGACGACGAAGGCCGTCGACAGTGCGGCATCCGATGTCTTCGGCGTCTTCACGACCTCGATGAGCGGCATGACCGCGACAGGGTTGAAGAAGTGGAAGCCGACGAGGCGCTCGGGGTGCGCGAGCTTCGCGCCGATCTCCTCGACCGAGAGCGACGACGTGTTCGTCGCGAGGATCGCGTCCTCGGCGACGACGGCCTCGATCTCCGCGAAGACGGACTGCTTGACGCCGACTTCTTCGAAGACGGCCTCGATCACGAAGTCGCACTCCGCGTAGGCCGACTTGTCGGTCGTGCCGGTCACGAGCGCGCGGAGCTTGTTGGCGGAGTCGCCGTCAATCCGGCCCTTCGCCTCGAGCTTGCCGATCTCGTCGTGGATGTAGGCGACGCCCTTGTCGACACGGGCCTGGTCGAGGTCCGTGATCAACACGGGGACCTGCAGCCGGCGCACGAACAGCAGTGCGAACTGGCTCGCCATGAGGCCCGCGCCGATCACACCGACCTTCGTCACCTTTTTGGCGAGCGCCTTGTCAGGCGCGCCGACGGGGCGCTTCGCACGCTTCTGCACCAGATCGAACGCGTACATGGATGCCGCGAACTGGTCGCCCGTGACGAGCGAGGCCAGTGCCTCGTCTTCGCGTGCGAACCCCTCGGCCTTCGTGCCGCTCTTGGCCTTGTCGAGCAGATCGAGCGCGACGTAGGGGGAGCGGGGAACGGTGCCGATCTTGGACTCGAGCATCCCGCGGGCCATTTTGACCGCGATCGGCCACTTGGTGAGTCGCTCGATCTTGCCGGGGGCGTTCTTCCGCTCGACCTTCACCGAACCGCTCAGCACGCCGTCCGCCCAGCGTAACGACGCCTCGAGGTAGTTCGAGGCCGGGAAGATCGCGTCCATGATGCCGAGATCGAAGGCCTGCTGAGGCTTCAGCACCCGGTTCTGCTTGAGCGGGTTGGAGATGACGACCTCGAGAGCGTTCTCGATTCCGATCAGGTTGGGGAGGAGATACGCGCCGCCCCACCCGGGGATGATGCCGAGGAACACCTCAGGCAGCGCGATCGCCGCGGCCGAGGAATCGACCGTCCGGTACGTGGAGTTCAACGCGATCTCGAGGCCCCCGCCCAAGGCGAGACCGTTCACGAACGCGAACGACGGAACACCCAGGTCGGAGAGCTTGCCGAGGACGTGGTGACCGAGCTGGGCGATCAGTCGCGCGTTCTCGATGGAGCCGACGTTGCTGACCTCGCTGAGGTCGGCGCCGGCGGCAAGGATGTACTGCTTGCCGGTGATGCCGACGGCCTGGATCTCGCCGGCCCGCGCCCGAGCGGCGAGCGTGTCGAGGGTCGCGTTCAGAGCGGTCAACGTCGCGGGCCCCAGCGTGTTGGGACGGGTGTGATCGCGGCCGTTGTCCAGCGTGATCAGGGCGAGCACCTTGCCGCTGGCGAGGGTGACGTGACGCACGGGCGAGTTCGTCACGACCTCGGTATCGGAGAGGGCGAGCAGGGGCGAGAAGTCGATCTGGTCGTAGTTGGTCATCGTCGGCGGCCTCACTTCTTCTTCTTGCCGTTGTAGTGCGGGTTCTCCCAGATGACGGAGCCGCCCTGACCGAGTCCCACGCACATGGCCGTGAGGCCGTAACGCACGTCGGGGTGCTCCGCGAAGTGGGCCGCCAGTTGGATCATGAGCCGGACACCGGATGCCGCGAGCGGGTGGCCCAGCGCGATGGCACCGCCCCAGGGGTTGACCCGCGGGTCGTCGTCGGCGATGCCGAAGTGGTCGAGCAGCGAGATCACCTGCACAGCGAACGCCTCGTTCAGCTCGAACAGGCCGATGTCGCTGATCTTCAGGCCGGCCTTCTTCAACGCCTTCTCGGTCGAGGGGATCGGACCGATGCCCATGATCTCGGGCTGCACGCCCGCGAACGCGAACGAGACGAGCCGCATCTTGGGGGCAAGCCCCAGGTCCTTGACGGCACCGCCGCCGGCGAGCAGCGACATCGTCGCCCCATCGGTGAGCGGCGACGAGGTGCCGGCCGTGACCCGTCCGTGCGGGCGGAACGGGGTCTTCAGAGCGGCAAGGTCGGCCATCGTCGTCTGCGGACGGCGCCCCTCGTCCTCGGTCGCGAGTCCCCACGCGCCGGCGGCATCCTTAACGGCCACGGAGACGAGGTCGGGCTGGAACTTGCCGGCCTCGTAGGCGGCCTGCGCCTTGTGCTGGCTGAGCATGCCGAAGCGGTCGGAGCGCTCCTTCGTGAGCTGGGGGTAGCGGTCGAAGATGCGCTCGGCCGTGACGCCCATGTTCAGCGCGCCCGGGTCGACCATCTTCTCCGCGACGAAGCGCGGGTTCGGGTCGGCGTTGCCACCGATCGGATAGTGGCCCATGTGCTCGACACCGCCGGCGAGGGCGACGTCGTACATCCCGACGCCGATCGATGCGGCCATCGTCGTGACGCTCGTCATGGCGCCGGCGCACATGCGGTCGATCGCGAAGCCGGGGACGGTCTGCGGGAGACCTGCGAGGATCGCAACCGAACGGCCGAGGGTCAGGCCCTGCTCTCCCGTCTGGCTGGTCGCGGCGATCGCGACGTCATCGACGCGCTCAGCCGGGACCCCAGGGTTGCGCTCCATCAGGCCGATGGTCGCCTTGACGGCGAGGTCGTCGGCCCGGGTGTTCCAATACATGCCTTTTTCGCCGGCACGCCCGAACGGGGTGCGTATTCCGTCGACGAAATAGACGTCCGAAAGCTCGGCCACACTGCCTCCAATGATTGGGTTCACACCCAGCCTAGGGAGGCGGTCGAGCCGCGAAAATCGGTTGGTTCGAACCTACGAAGCAGGTTCCGACGCTTCGTCCGGGGTCTGCACGGAATCCACAAAGGCTGCGGCGATCACCTGTGCAGTCTGTTCAACCTGCCACGACCGGGCACCCAGCTCGCGAAGCGCCTCTCCCACGGATGCCGCGTCGATCTCGGCAGGCGGACTCCAGGCCACTCGACGCAGGAGATCGGGCGTGAGGAGGTTCTCCGTCGGCATGTGGAGTTCCTCCGCACGTGCCTCCACGACGGGCCGCGCGGCTTTCAGCCGTGCATCCGCCGCGGGGTTTCGGTCCACCCACGCCCGGGGCGGCGGCATCCCGTCGCCGGTGCCGCGCTCGGGGGGAAGAGCGGGGTCGTTTCGTCCCGCCTCGATCGCCGCCCACCAGCGGTCCAACTGGCTGCGGCTCGCCCGTCCGGTGAAGTCCTTGACGCGAGCGAGGTCCTGCTTGGTGACCGGATCGGCGATGACGGCAGCCACGAGTGAGCGGTCGGGCACCAAGCGGCCGGGGGAGACATCCTCCTCCCGGGCGAAGTCCTCACGAGCGGCCCACAGCGCTCGCGCGACAGCGAGCGCGCGACGCCCCCGCACCGTGTGAAGACCACTCAGACGCCGCCACGGTTCCTCGCGCGGCGGCTTTGGTGCGCGCGTGCGAACGGCATCGAACTCCTCCTCGGCGAACGCGGTCTTGCCCTGCTCCTCGAGTTCAGCGGCGAGTGCATCTCGAACGTCGATGAGGTGCAGTACGTCGAGAGCGGCGTACTCCAACCAGCCCTGCGGGAGCGGGCGCGTCGACCAGTCTGCGGCCGAGTGCGCCTTCGCGAGCGAGATCCCGAGGGTCTGCTCGACGACGGCTCCGAGTCCGACGCGCTCGTGGCCGAGCAGGCGGGCGGCGAGCTCGGTGTCGAAGATTCGAGGCGGCTCGAGTCCGGCTTCTCGGAGCGAGGGGAGATCCTGGCTCGCTGCGTGGAGAACCCATTCCTCGTCGCCGATCGCCGCCTGAAGCGCTGAAAGGTCACCGATTGCGGGAGGGTCGAAGAGGAACGCCTCGCTTCCGCGTCGGTACACCTGGATCAGGTACGCACGCTGCGAATATCGGAAACCCGATGCTCGCTCCACATCGACGGCGACGGGACCCTTGCCCGCCGCCAAGCGCGACGCTGCTGCCGCCGCCGCATCCTGATCGGCGATGACCTCGTATTCAGCCACGTGTACTCCGCTGCCCGCCGAAAACGGCGATGTTCTCCGAGCCCGGGGGAAGACCGGCCAGCATGCAGACCAGCTCACCCCAGGCGTCCATGTGACTGGTCAGGTTTCCTTCGGGAGACCACGATGCGCGAAGCTCGATCTGCGCGCCGTCGCCTTCCGCTGCCAGCGTCCCGAATCCCTTCGACAGGGTCTTGGTCGCCGTGCCGGATGCCGCATGGAACGTCGCTCCGCGAGCGGCGAGGGCATCGACCAGCCACGACCAGGCTACGTCGGCCAGGAGCGGGTCGGTACCGATCTCCGGTTCGAGCGGTGCCTGCGCAAAGCAGACGATCCGCCAGGCGCTGCCCCAGGCATCCGGCTCGGACGCGTCGTGCAGGATGACGATCCGTCCCGTGCCGTAGGGCGACTCCCCGTCTTCCTCTGGCCGGACATCTCCGGCGAAGGCGATCGCGTCGGGCGCGAGGGAGGAGGGGGCCGCGATCTCGCGGACGATGAAGTCGTCGCGGAAGCGCAGCTCGCGCAGCTCATCGCTGACGGCGAGGAATTCCGGCGTCCCGGACGGGGGTTCGGTCACGGCGACAGACTAGAGTGAGGGCACCATGAAGGCTTCCAGGCGCGCCGTTCCGCGCGACGCCCGGTCGGGAGCCGTGGTCGCTCTCCGCAGCACGATCGTCGCCCTCGCGACCGCTTTCGTGAGCGCGACGGGTCTGCTCGCGCTCCTTGCCGGGCGTGTCGCACGGCGCGTCGTGACACTCTCCGTTCGCACGCCGGACACGACGATCGTCGACGTCGACACCGCTGCGCAGACCATCACTCTCTCTCGCTCGGACGACACGGTTCTGCCGGGGCGGTACGGACTCTTCACGACGGGTACGCAGCGCTACATCAAGCTCGGCACGGTGCTGTCGGCCCGGGGAGACACCGTCACCCGCAAGCTGCTGACCGAGATCGACGAGAGCGATCGACTGGATTCTGCCGCGGCCTTCAGCGGATGGTATTTCGCCGACCCCGCCGAGCTGCACCTCCCGTTCGAGCGTGTGTCGGTGCCGACAGCCCTCGGCCCGTGCCCGGCCTGGGTCTTCCCGGCCGGCCAGCCGACGGATGCCAATCAGCCCACGGATATCTGGGCGGTGCACATCCACGGGCGGGGCACCACGCGTGCCGAGACGCTCCGGGCCGTGCCGGTGTTCCACGCGGCAGGGATCACGTCGATCTTGACGTCCTACCGGAACGACGACGATGCCCCGCGGAGCAGGGGCGGCACGTCGGCGCTCGGCGGGACGGAGTGGCGCGACGTCGACCGAGCGATCGGGTACGCCCGCCGTGCCGGCGCGCGCCGCATCGTCTTGATGGGCTGGTCCATGGGCGGTGCCATCGCGATGCAACTCGCAGTGAACTCCGCTCATCGCGACCTCATCGAGGGCGTCGTACTCGATTCGCCGGTCGTCGACTGGCGGCAGGTCCTCACACATCACGCGGACGCGAGCCGCATCCCCCGCCCCCTGACGCGGGCCGCCCTCGGCGCGCTGACCCGCACATGGGCGTCACCGCTGACCGGGCGGCCGACCCGATCGTCTGGGGCAGGCTCGATGTCCTGGCTCGTGCGACGGAGCTGGTCATCCCGACCCTGATCCTCCACAGCGACGGTGATGACTTCGTCCCCTCGGAGGCGTCTCGCGCACTGCGGGACCTGCGACCCGACCTCATCGATCTCGAAGTGTTCGACGGAGCTCGGCACACCAAGCTCTGGAACTACGACGAGGAGCGGTGGACCTCGCGGGTCCGCGAGTGGCTCGACGCCCAGGGACTCAGCGTCGTCGAAGCCGCAGGTAACTGAACCCGTCGTCATCGACGAGGACGCCGGCGGGCCACGTGTCGATCGGCCGTCGGAGCGGAAGGAACGGTCCCGCTGTCGGGACCAGGTGCGGTGCCGCCGTGACGCAGTACTCATCGATGAGGTCGTCGGCGGCGAACTGCGCCGCCAGCATCGGACCGCCCTCGCAGACGATGTGGCGGAGGCCACGCGTGGTGAGGGTGGACAGGATGCCGGTCGCCGTCATCCGTCCGTCGGGAGCCGCGACGCGGACGACGGTGACCCCATGAGATGTCGGGGGCGCTTCGACGTCGGGCGGCATGACGAGAAGGACCTGATCGTCCGGTCCGTCGGGATCGGGGTCGAGGCGGTGGCCCGCGAGGTTGCCCGACCCGGTGATGACCGCCAAACGTGAGCGGCGCGGCAGGAGGTAGCCCTCGGCGCGTACGGTCTCCGCACCGACGATGATGGCATCGGCGCCGGCCCGGATGACTCCCAGGATCGCTCGATCGGCTCGGTTCGTCAGGGTGTTGCTGGTGCCGTCGGGCCCGACGGCGGAGCCTGTCAGGGACGTGATCATGTTGAGGCGAACCCAGTTCTCCTCGGCGGGCGCGTAGCGGTGGGCGAGCCAACGGCGTCCCTCCGGACTCGCGGCGTCCACACGCTCACCGGACGACGGCAGCACCTCTGTCACCCACACGCGGCCATCCTCGCACGCCGCTCAGCCTCGGGAGGGAGTCATCGTCTCGGCGGTTAGGCTGGGGGAGTGTCCCTCACCTCCGCCGGAACCACTCATCTGAGCGAACGCGACCCGAAGGTGAGCGGCGCCGAGATGGTGGCCGCGCTCGTTCCGCCGCCGCAGTTCGACGGCGCCACCTTCGCGACGTACCGGACGGATGACGCGTACCCGTCGCAGCAGGAAGCCAAGGACCTGCTCGAGGTGTTCAGCTCGAAGCGGTCGGCGCCGGCATCCCGCGGTGGGTTCTTCCGGCGTGGCAAGCGTGAGGCCCCTCTCAAGCCCGGTGTGTACCTCGACGGCGGATTCGGTGTGGGCAAGACGCACCTCCTCGCGGCGATCTACCACGACATGCCCGCACGTCGGAAGTACTTCGGCTCGTTCATCGAGTACACCGCCCTGGTCGGCGCGCTCGGTTATCAGAAGACCGTGGAGCTCTTCCGCGGCGCGGACCTCCTCTGCATCGACGAGTTCGAACTCGACGATCCGGGTGACACGATGGTGATGACGCGCCTCATTGCGGAGCTCGTCCCGACCGGCACCAAGCTGGCCGCGACCTCGAACACTCCGCCCAACGCCCTCGGTGAAGGTCGTTTCGCCGCGCAGGACTTCCTCCGCGAGATCCAGGCGATGGCCGAGCACTTCCAGACCATCCGCATCGACGGCACGGACTATCGCCAGCGCGCCGTCGACGGTCACGCGGTGGTGCTCGACGATGCCGCGTACGAGAGCGCGATGACGGATGCCGCGGCATCCACCCTCGTCTCGGATGACGACTTCGGAGCGTTCATCCGTCACCTCGCGTCGGTTCACCCATCCCGTTACATCCGCCTCATCGAAGGAATCGGGACGATCGGGCTCCGCGACGTCGTCGGTTTCGACGACCAGGCGGCGGCCCTTCGCTTCGTGGCGTTCGTCGATCGCGCGTACGACGCGCAGATCCCGATCCGCGCGACCGGGGTTCCCGTCGATCAGGTGTTCCGCGCGGACATGCTCGAGGGCGGTTACCGCAAGAAGTACCTGCGCGCCGTGTCGCGTCTGGTCGCTCTCACCCACTCGTAAGCGGCATCACTCCGTTTTCGGGGGAGTGGGAAACCTGTTGTTTACCTCCTCGGCACCCTCGTAACCGACGCGAAACACGCGCGCGCCTTCGGGCGAAACCGCGGACGTCGACACTGGGGGCACCCGACGCTACACCTGCGTCCCTGCAGAGAGGTTCCCTTCGAGATGGATCAAGGCAACACCGCATTCATACTCATCGCGGCCGCACTAGTCCTGCTGATGACCCCCGGCCTGGCGTTCTTCTACGGCGGCCTCGTCAAGGCGAAGAGCGTCATCAGCATGATGATGATGTCCTTCGGCGCGCTCGGCCTCATCGGCGTCCTGTGGGTGCTGTACGGCTACGCGATCGCGTTCCCGGGAAGCAGCGGCACCCTCGCGCCCTGGGCGATCGACTGGAGCGCTGTCGGTTTGACGAGCGTCCTCGAGCCGGGTGCTGACGCGACCTACCCGCCGCTGGCGTTCGTCGCGTTCCAGGCGACCTTCGCGATCATCACCGTCGCCCTCGTCTCCGGCGCCATCGCCGACCGCGCGAAGTTCGGCGCATGGATGATCTTCGCCGGGGTCTGGGCCACGGTCGTCTACTTCCCCGTCGCCAGCTGGGTCTTCAACTTCGGTCTCGCCGACGACGGTTCCTTCGAGTACGGCGGCTGGATCACCCACGGCCTGCAGGATGTCTTCGGCGTCGGCGTGATCGACTTCGCCGGTGGAACCGCGGTCCACATCAATGCCGGTGCTGCCGCCCTCGCCCTGGCGCTCGTCCTCGGTAAGCGCGTCGGATTCCAGAAGGGCGTCCACGTCCCGCACAACCCGCCGTTCGTCCTCCTCGGCGCAGGCCTCCTGTGGTTTGGCTGGTTCGGTTTCAACGCCGGCTCCGAGCTCGCGGCGGACAACACGGCGGCTCTTGCCTTCGTCAACACGATCGCTGCTCCTGCCGCCGCGCTTCTCTCCTGGCTCCTGGTCGAGAAGATCAAGGACGGCAAGCCCACGTCGGTCGGGGCCGCCTCCGGTGCTGTCGCGGGCCTCGTCGCGATCACGCCGGCCTGTGGGTCGCTCGACCCGGTCTGGGCGATCGTCCTCGGCCTCATCACCGGTGCCGTCTGCGCCCTCGCCATCGAGCTGAAGTACAAGCTCGGCTTCGATGACTCCCTCGACGTGGTTGGAATCCACCTCGTCGGTGGTCTCATCGGAACCCTGTATCTGGGCTTCTTCGCTCGCGGCACTGGCCTGTTCATGGGAGGGGATGCCTCGCAGCTGATCGTGCAGGCGATCGCCGCCTTCGCGGTCCTGATCTACTCCTTCGTGCTCGCCTTCGTCATCGGCTTCGCGATCGAGAAGACGATCGGCTTCCGCGTCAAGAACGAGGACGAGATCGCCGGTATCGACACGATCGTCCACGGTGAGGCCGGCTACGTCCTGGAGGACGCCAAGGCCTGACCCGACAGTCACGACGGAGGGCGTCGCGGGATCACCCGCGGCGCCCTCCGTCGTCGTCCGTGACACGTTTCACTTTCTCCTTGCGAGGCTTCGCGGCGCTGGTCTACGTTGAGCGGGAAGCGCTTTCCCCTCTGTCTCCGTCCAGTGCTGGACGAGAAAGGACGACGATGTCCCACATCCGTACGACCGCCGCCTGGGTGGCCGCCGCCGCTTTCACTGTCTCGCTGGTCGGGTGCAGTCCCGGTGCCTCCGACTCAGGCGGCTCCTTCGACCCCGACGAGAAGGTGTCGCTGGATTTCGCATGGTGGGGCAATGATGATCGGGCTGCCCGGTACACGAAGCTCATCGAGGCGTTCAACGAAGAGCACCCCAACATCACGATCAAGACGACCTTCACCGATTTCCCGAGCTACTGGGAACAGCGCCAGGTCGAGGCTGCCAGCGGCAGCCTGCCCGACGTCTTCCAGTTCTCCGACAGCTACCTGCGCCAGTACGGCCAAAGCGGCGCCATCCTCGATCTGAACGATGTGGCCGACCACATCGATCTCACCACGTTCGACGACAGCCTCCTCGGCACCGGACGGCTCGACGGCACCCAGTACTCACTCCCGACCGGCTTCAGCCTCTGGGCGAACTTCGTGAACGAGGACCTCCTGAAGGAGCACGGGCTGGAGTTGCCCGCGGCAGGGTCGACATTCGATGAGTTCGACGACTGGCTGGCCGACGTGACGCAGAAGACGGGAGGCAAGCCCTTCGGCGGGACGGACTACACGCAGCGCATCCAAGCATTCGAACTCCAGCTTCGCGCCGAGGGCAAGTCGCTCTACACGGCGGAGGGCGAACTCGGTTTCACGAAGGACGAGCTGGCAGACTTCTGGCAATCCGGAGCCGACCTCCGCGACGGCGTGACGATCCCGCAGCAGCAACTCGAGGAGATCAGCCCGATCTCCGGCTTCGGCGCGACGCGCACGATCAGCGAGATGAGCTGGAGCAACTTCCTCGGCGGTTACCTCGCCGATTCGGGGGCATCATCGATCGCGATCGTCGCCCCGCCGACGACGGATGCCGGGGCGAAAGACCTGTATCGGCAGGGCGGGCTCCAGGTGGCCATCTCCTCGCGCACGAAGCACCCCGAGGCCGCAGCGATCTTCCTCGACTTCGTCGTCAACAGCCCCGAGGCGGGCGAGATCTTCGGCACGACGCTCGGATTCCCGGCATCCAGCAGCAAGCTCGAGGGTGCCACGCTCGAGGGCCCCGATCAGCAGGTGGCGGACTACATCGATTCGGTCGCGGACCGCATCGGTGACGCCCCGCCTCCCGCGGTGGTCGGTTACGGGTCCCTCGAGCAGAAGTTCTGGGACCTGGGCAAGGAGCTCGGGCTCGGAACGAAGAATGTGGATGCCGCGGTGAGCGAGTTCTTCGCCGAAGCGGACGTCATCCTGAACGACTGATCGTGGCCGGACGAGGGTTAGGGTGACGGCGTGTCCTCACGCCTGATCTCCGCCCTCGTCCGCCTGCTGCGGCCGGCGTCACGCCTCACGCCGACCTCGTCGGCCACCGAACGAGTGATGCCCGGTGACGTCCGTGGTCTGCGTCTGACCTACCGACCGGAGGCCGACGGCGACCCCGACGCGGGGGAGATCGTGTGGACGTGGGTCCCGTACGACGAAGCGGATGGTCGCGGGAAGGATCGTCCTGTCCTCGTCATCGGTCAGCACGGCCGGGACCGGCTGTACGCCCTGCGACTCACGAGTAAGCCGCACGACCGCGACGGCGAGCATCTCGCCCTCGGACCGGGGGAGTGGGATACCGCCGGCCGGCCCTCGTGGGTCGATCTCGGTCACCTCTACAGCGTGCCCCGGGCGGCGATGCGTCGGGAGGGTGCCGCACTCGACCGCGCTCGGTTCGATCGCGTGACAGCGGCGCTGAAGGCTCGGTACGGCTGGTCGAGATGACCCCGCAGACGACGAAAGCCCCCGGATTTCCGGGGGCTTTGCGGTGGGCGATGCCGGACTCGAACCGACGACCTCTTCCGTGTGAAGGAAGCGCGCTACCAACTGCGCCAATCGCCCGAATGACACTCGGGCCGGTGACTGAGCATACCGGATCCGGGCGCGGCGGCCGAACCAAGGAGGTCGCGCCCGTGAGACACGCGCGGGGTCGTCTCAGTTTGGCGCTGGCGCGAGGATCGTCTAATGTTTAACGAGTGCCGGAGAGATCCGGAACGAAATGCGGATGTAGCGCAGTGGTAGCGCATCACCTTGCCAAGGTGAGGGTCGCGAGTTCGAATCTCGTCATCCGCTCGAGTGTGGGGATCTTCCTCCGGGGAGATCACGTCACGTGGGTCAAACCACACACGGTGGCGTGGCCGAGTGGCTAGGCAGCGGCCTGCAAAGCCGTCCACACGGGTTCGAATCCCGTCGCCACCTCCACTCACAACTCAACAGCCTTTACAGGCGCGATTGGCGCAGCGGTAGCGCGCTTCCCTGACACGGAAGAGGTCACTGGTTCGATCCCAGTATCGCGCACAGACAAACCCCCGGTTATCCGGGGGTTTTTTGTTTGGCGCGTGTGTGCCCTGCGCGGAAATTTCCGTCACACCGGATTCGGCGATGATGCGCGCGCAGAGCTCTTCGTCAGCGGAGAGCTTCCGCGTCCTGCGACTCCGCGAGTTCGTGGAGGCCGGCGGGCGAATTAGCGAGCGACATCAACCGAGCGACCCATTCCGGATTGATGGCGATGCGGGAGTCGACCCGACGCCGGAACGCCAGACGCGCGGCGCGATTCATCCATACGGTCGTTCGCCCCACGCCCTCTCCCGGAGCGCGGGACCATGTGAAGAGGAAAGACTCACCGCGGCGGAGCTTGGCGTAGATCACGGCCTCGAGGTGTGCGAGCGTGCGATCGTCGATGTCGAATCGCGTCGTGGCGTTGTAGGAGAGAAGTCCCATGGAAACCGACCCAGGTCTAGGCGAAACAAAGCGCGGAGCTGCGGTCTCCGTCGTCATCTTCTCATCCGAGGCTGTCTAGGCCGTCTACACACCCGATGTGTCGCGGATCCGTTATCTCGCGCTGGCACACTGGCCTCATGACCACCGCGCGGATCGTCGTCCTGTTCGTCATCGCCGCCGTCGCCGAGATCGGCGGAGCGTGGCTCATCTGGCAGGCGGTGCGGGAGAACCGCGGTTGGTGGTTCGCGTTGCTGGGGATCGTCGCCCTGGGAGCGTATGGCTTCATTGCCGCGTTCCAGCCCGATGCGAACTTCGGGCGGGTCCTCGCCGCGTACGGGGGAGTCTTCGTCGCCGGATCGCTCGCCTGGGGGATCGTCGTCGACGGCTTCCGGCCCACCACGTGGGACTACGTCGGGTCGGGGGTGGCACTTCTGGGGGCCGCGATCATCATCTTCGCGCCGGTCTTCACCGACGCGACAGAGGGATGACCGCGACCCGAAACGTCAGGGGACGATGACGGCGCGGCCGCGGACGTTGCCCGCGGCGAGCGCTTCGTACGCCTTCGGGCCGTCGTCGAGTGAATAGCGCTGGATCTCGACACCCACCTGCCCCGAGCGCGCGAGGTCGAGCACCTCGATCAGTTCGCTGCGCGAGCCCCAGTACGGGATGCGGAGCGTCGCGTCGTATGCGACGGTCCCGAAACCGACGTGAGCCGTTCCGCCCCCGATGCCGACGATCGTGATGTCCGCGTCGAGTGCGGCTGCTCCGATCGCCGTCGCGATGGTCGGATCCGCACCGACGAAGTCGAAGACGGCATTCGCGCCCAGGCCGTCGGTGAGCTGGCGAATCGCGTCGACGGCGCCGCCGTCGCTCATGACGGTGTGGTGGGCGCCGACCTCCTTCGCCAGCGCGAGCTTCTCGTCGTTGACGTCCAATGCGATCACGGTCGTGGCCGACACCGCCCGCAGGATTTGAATCGCGACGTGTCCGAGGCCCCCGGTGCCGATCACGACGGCTGTCGTCCCGGCACCCAACTTCGGGAGGGACGTCTTGATGGCGTGGTACGGCGTCAGGCCGGCATCCGTCAAGGAGACGTTCTGCACGGGGTCCAGGTCGCCGAGCGGCACCAGGTGTCGCGCGCTGTCGACGATCATGTATTCGGCCATCGAGCCGGGGGCGCCGAGACCCGGAGGCATGATCCCCTCCGCCTGTGCGTTCGTGCAGTAGTTCTCCTTGCCCTGCGCGCAATTGCGGCACCGTCCGCATCCCCACGGGCCGTAGACGGCGACCGCGTCACCGATGCTCAGGTGCTCGACCCCCTCGCCGAGTTCCTCGACGATGCCGGCACCCTCGTGCCCGAGGGTGAGCGGCAGGGGGTAACCGGCAGCGGTGTACTGCTCCTCGCTGAGGCTCATGACGAACTCGTCCGAGTGGCAGACGCCGGCGGCGGTGACTTTGAGCAGCACCTGCCCGGGACCCGGCGAGGGCTTCTCGATCTCGACGACTTCGGGGTGGGATCCGATCTTCGTGTACTGGAGTGCCTTCATGGTCGCCACGCTACGCAGCCGTCCGCGCTCAGGGCAGGGCCCTGCGTGCGCGCAGCACGGACGATAGGATCCCGCCATGGCCCACCTCGTACTCACCGTGGTCGGCGACGACCGTCCCGGACTCGTCAACGCCCTCGCCGAGCAGGTGTCCGCCGCCGGCGGCAACTGGGAGCGGAGCGAACTCGCCGAACTCGCCGGCGCCTTCGCCGGCATCGTGCTCGTCTCGATCGACGACGAGAGCGAGGCCGACCTGATCGCCGCCCTCGAAGGACTCGACGGGATGCTGCGCGTCACCGTGCACGGCGGCCGCGTCGCCCCGGCCTCCGTCGCCGTCGAACGCGCGCTGGAGGTGACCGTTCTCGGCAACGACCGTCCTGGCATCGTCCGCGATGTCACGGCCGCCATCGCCGCTCACGCACTGAGTATCGACACATTCCGAAGTCGCACGCTCGAGGCGCCCATGGCGGGCGGCACGCTCTTCGAGGCGACCGTCGCGTTCCGCGTCCCGGCGGGAGCGGATGCCGCGCCCGTGACGGCGGCGCTGGAGGAACTCGCGGGCGAGATCCAGGTGGACCTCTCCGTCGCCTGACGCGCCTCCGGAGACCTGCGGATCGTCCTCACCCGAGGAGGAGAGGGATCGTCGCCGCACCGACGACGAGAGGTGCCGCGACGAGACCCCAGAGGATGAAACGGCTCCACGGCAGGTGCACGTCTGCGGCCACGAGGCGCTGATGCCAGAGGAGGGTCGCCAGCGACGCCCAGGGAGTGATCAGAGGACCCGCGTTGACGCCGATCAGGAGAGCGGCTAGGCGCCGAGGCGTGTCGGCCGTCGACTCGAGGAGCAGGTACGCAGGCAGATTGTCGAGCGCGTTGGCCGTGACGAGGGCGGTGCCCGACATGCGGAGCAGATCGAGGGGCTGGGACCCGGCGCCTGCGATGGCTGTCGCCAGCTGGCCGGACCCCCATGCTTCGAGCGCCGCGACCGCGGAGAAGAGGCCTGCCGCGAAGACGAGGAGCGACCACGGCACCAGGCGGATCGTCAGCGCCTTCGGCGAGCGCCATCCGAAGAGGCCGAGCAGGACGGCGGCCGCGACGGTCGCGGGGATCCAGGGCTCCAGTCCGCTCACGAGGAGCGGGAGGAGGGCGATGACCACGACGGATGCCACGACGAGCTGCGCGCGGTCGCTCACGAGCGGCGGCGCCGCGACGGTGAACATGCCGACGAGCGACCTGCGATGGAACGCCCAGAGAAGCGCGACCGTGACGAGGATCGCGATCGCCGCCGACGGACCGAGCAGGAGGAGGAAGGATGCCGGGTTCGCGGACCCCTCCATGCGTGCGAGCGCGAGCAGGTTGGTGAGGTTCGACACCGGGAGCACGAGCGATGCGGTGTTCGCGAGCCAGACGGTGGTCAGCGCGAACGGCAGCGGGGGGAGCCCGTTGGCACGCGCCACGGCGATCACCACGGGGGTCAACAGGACGGCCGTCGTGTCGAGCGAGAGGAACGCGGTCGTGACGACCGCGAGCACCATGACGAGCACCCAGAGCAGTGCCGTCCGGCCACGGGAGAGGCGTGCGAGCCACGACGCGGTGACATCGAACACGCCCGCTTTCGCAGCGAGCTCGGCGACGATCGTCACCGCGACCACGAAGGCGAGGATCGGGAGCACCCGTTCCGCGACGACGCCGAGGTCGGCGAGGGGCAGGATGCCGGTGACGAGAGCGGCGATCGCCCCCAGGAGCAGGACGAGTCCCGCGAGAGCGAGCTTCACGGCATCCATCATCGCGCCTGTCGGGCGCCCAGTAGACTCGCAGGATGCAGAACGGCCGGTCTTCCCACCTCGCCGGTACGCGAACGCCGCGGGCCTGAGCGGGCGGAGCGCGTCGTGCGCTCGAAGCTGACTACCCTGATCCGAGCCACTTCCTGGAGATCCTCCCTTGTCTGATCTGATCGCCCCGGCGGACGTCGAACTTCCCGCCGATGGTTTCGCCCTGTTCCCTGACCGCTCTGTCATCGCCCTCCGTATCGACGGTGAGTTGAAGGACCTCGCGACGGTGGTCGGCACCGTCGACGGCGTCGAGCCCGTGACCGTGTCGAGCCCCGACGGACTGAACATCCTGCGGCATTCGACCGCCCACATCCTCGCCCAGGCGGTGCAACGCATCCGCCCGCAGGCCAACCTCGGCATCGGCCCTCCCGTCACCGACGGCTTCTACTACGACTTCGGCGTCGAGGAGCCCTTCACCCCGGAGGACCTGAAGGCGATCAAGAAGGAGATGGAGCGGATCGTCCGCGAAGGCCAGCGGTTCGTCCGCCGTGTCGTCACGGACGACGAGGCGCGCGCCGAACTCGCCGACGAGCCGTTCAAGCTCGAACTCATCGGTCTGAAAGGCGGCACGAAAGAGGCCGCCGAGGGCGCGTCGGTCGAGGTCGGCGCCGGCGAGTTGACCATCTACGACAACGTCACCCGCGACGGGGAGACCGCGTGGAAGGACCTCTGCCGCGGACCCCACGTACCGAACACCCGAATGGTCGGCAACGGCTGGGACCTCACCCGCATGGCCGGCGCGTACTGGCGCGGCAGCGAGAAGAACCCCCAGCTGCAGCGCATCTACGGCACCGCCTGGCCATCCAAGGACGAGCTGCGGGCGTACCAGCACCGCCTCGAAGAAGCTGCCAAGCGCGACCACCGCAAGCTCGGCAAGGAACTGGACCTCTTCTCGTTCCCGGAGGAGATCGGCTCGGGCCTGAGCGTCTGGCACCCGCGCGGCGGCATCGTCCGCGGCGAGATGGAGCAGCACGCGCGCCGTCGACACATCGAGGGCGGTTACACCTACGTGTACACGCCGCACATCTCGAAGGAGGACCTGTTCCTCACGTCGAACCACCTCGTGACCTACAAGGACGGAATGTTCCCGCCCATTGTCATGGACGAGGAGCGGGATGCGGATGGCAACATCACGAAGCAGGGCCAGGACTACTACCTGAAGCCCATGAACTGCCCGATGCACATCCTGATCTACAAGGAGCGTGCGCGCAGCTACCGTGACCTGCCGCTGCGTTTCGCCGAGAACGGCACCGTCTACCGCAACGAGCTCTCCGGAGCGCTGCACGGGCTCACCCGCGTGCGCGGTTTCACTCAAGATGACTCCCACTTGTTCGTCACCCCGGAGCAGCTCGAAACCGAGGCGACTCGCGTTCTCGAGTTCGTGATCTCCATGCTCCGCGACTTCGGACTCGAGGACTTCGAACTCGAGCTCTCGATGCGCGACGACGAGAAGGAGAAGTGGATCGGCAGCGACGAGTTCTGGCAGTACTCGACCGACGCGCTCCGCAACGTCGCCCTGGCCAGTGGGCTCAAACTGACCGAGGTTCCCGGTGAGGCGGCGTTCTACGGTCCGAAGATCGACCTGAAGACGAAGGATGCGATCGGCCGCACCTGGCAGCTGTCCACCGTGCAGGTCGACCCGAACCTTCCGGAGCGTTTCGGACTCGAGTACACCGGACCCGACGGCGAGAAGCACCGGCCCATCATGATCCACCGCGCGTTGTTCGGTTCGATCGAGCGCTTCTTCGCGATCCTGCTCGAGCACTATGCGGGCGCGTTCCCGGTGTGGCTCTCGCCCGTGCAGGTCGTCGGCATCCCCGTCGCCGAGCAGTACGGCGACTACCTCGCGGACATCGTCGCGCGGCTCCGCGCGAAGGGCGTGCGGGCCGAGGTCGACCACTCCGACGACCGCATGCAGAAGAAGATCCGCACGCACACCACGCAGAAGGTTCCCGTGCAGCTGATCGCGGGGGAGCAGGACCGCTCCGGCGGCACGGTGTCGTTCCGGTTCCGTGACGGCTCGCAGACCAACGGCATCCCTGTCGATGACGCCATCGACAAGATCGTCTCGGCGATCGCCGACCGGCTCCTGGTCAACACCGCAGCGGACCTGGCATGACGGGGGGCGCTCCGCGCGTGGAGGATGCCGGCGAGCTCGCCGGTGTCCCGGACGAGTTCCAGCGTCTCTGGACCCCTCACCGGATGGCGTACATCCAGGCAGGTCCCGAGCCGTTGAAGCACGACTGCCCGTTCTGCGCCGCGCCCGACAAGTCCGATGAGGACGGCCTGATCGTCGCACGCGGCGAGACGGCCTACGTGCTGCTGAACCTGTTCCCGTACAACTCCGGTCACCTCCTGGTGTGCCCGTACCGCCACTTCGGCACGTACGACGAGGCGACCCCCGAAGAGGTCGCCGAGATCGGTGCCCTTACGCAGGTGGCGATGCGGGTCCTCCGCCGGGTCGCGAACTGCGATGGCTTCAACCTGGGGATGAACCAGGGTGCCGTCGCGGGAGCCGGCGTCGCCGAGCACCTGCACCAGCATGTCGTTCCCCGTTGGGCGACCGACGCGAACTTCTTTCCGATCATCGCGAAGACGAAGGCGCTGCCTCAGCTTCTCGGTGACGTGCGCACGGCCGTGCAGGAGGGCTGGCCCGTCCTCTGACGGACCAGCCCTCCTGCGGCGGATCAGCGGACCTGCGTGACCTCGAACTGCATCCGCGGGTGGGCGTACGCCTCTTGCGACTCGATGAGCTGCAGCTCCCGGGTGCCTGCGTCGTAGGTGTTCTGCAGAAGATCGAAGACGCTCGAGGTCGTCTTCGCGAGTGCTTCTGCGGCATCGCCGCTGTCGCGGAAGTGGGCCGTGAACAGGGCGGCCGTCACATCACCGGATCCGTTCGCCTTCATCGGGATGTGCGGGGTCTGCACGATCCACGCGCCGCCGTCGGTGACGGCCAGCATCTCGATGGTTCCCTCGGGGCGATCCGGACGCTCGACGCTCGTGACCAGGACGGTCGACGGGCCCGTCGACCGGGCGGCATCCACCGAGTCGAGCGTCGACTGCAGATCGGTCGGCTCGGTGCCCGTGAGGAAACCCAGCTCGAACTGGTTCGGGGTGATCAGGTCTGCGGCGGGAACCACGCGCTCGCGCAGGAGGATCGGGATGGCGGGGGCGACGAAGCATCCGCTCTTCGCGTTTCCCATGACCGGGTCGCAGGCGTAGATCGCCGAGGGGTTGGCGGCTTTCACGCGGGAGACAGCGTCGAGGATGACATCGCCGATGCCCTCGCCGCCCTGATAGCCCGAGAGGACGGCGTCGATCTCGCCGAACGCGCCGCGCTCCTCGATTCCCGTGATGACGTCGGCAACGTCCTGCGGGCTGATGAGCGGGCCGCGCCACGCGCCGTAGCCCGTGTGGTTCGAGAAGTTCACCGTGTAGACCGGGTAGACCTCGACGCCGATGCGCTGAAGCGGGAAGACGGCAGCGGAATTCCCGACGTGCCCATAGGCGACGGCGGACTGGATGGAGAGGATCTTCACGGGGCGGTGCTCGCTTCCGGTGAGGGCGCGACTGCTCGCGCCGAGGCGGCGACATCGGCGGCGAGCCGCAAGATGTCGGTGTCGGACAGATCATGGACGGTCATGCGCAGGCGGCGGGAGGCATCGTCGTCGGCGAGGACGAACTCGTCGCCCGGCCGTGCGAGCCAGCCGCGACGCATGAGTTGCTCGGCGACGGCGCGCGCAGGAGCGGGCACACGAACCCACAGGCTCAGGCCGTCGACGGCGATGGTCGGGATGCCCTGCGCGGTCAACGCCGCTGCGAAAGCCTCATTCCGTGACCGGTAGTGGCGAGCAGCGCGCTCGACGTCCGCCACCACCGCGGAGTCCGCGACGAGCGCGAGCACGAGTCGCTGCAGCAGGTGGCTCACCCACGTGGAACCCGGGCTCAGTCGACGCGCGAGACGCTCGGCGGTCTCCCGGTCGCTCGCGGTCACCGCGAGGCACATGTCCGGCCCCAGGAACTTCGAAACCGAGCGGATCAGAGCCCAACGTCGGTGATCCGGCCCGATGATCGAGTGGTACGGCTCCCGAGAGAGCATCGAGAAGTGGTCGTCCTCGATGACGAGGACGTACGGATGCCGCGCCAGCACGTCACGGAGCTCCGCCGCCCGTTCCGCGGTCAGGCTCGCACCGGTCGGGTTCTGCGCGCGTGGCGTGCAGACGATCGCGCGCACGCCCGCGTCGAGTGCGGCCTGCACGCCGGCCACGGTCATCCCGTGTTCGTCGACCGCGATGGGAACGGGGCGGTAGCCGCCGATCCTGACGGTCCGGAGGGCGGAAAGGAAGCAGGGATCCTCGAGGCCGACGGCGTCGTCGCGGGTAAGGGCGTCGGCGAAGAGGCGCTCGAGTGCATCGACAGCCCCGCCGGTGATCGTGAGGCGGAGGTCGCTCCGCCCGGGTAGATCGTTCTCGATCCAGGTGGCTGCCCATGCCTCGAGGTCGGGGTCGATCGTCGGCTCCCCGTAGAGCACGGGGCGCCCCGCGAGGCTAGAGAGTGCGTGCGACGGATCAGGGATGAGAGCGGGGTCGGGGTTGCCGGTGGCGATGTCGCGGAGGACCGTGTCGGCGGCGAAACCCTCTTGAGCCGGGTCCGAGCGGGGTGCGACGCGCGTGCCGGCGCGACCTGCCGTCTCGACGGCGCCGGCAGCGGCGAGCTGTCGGTAGGCCGCGACGACCGTGTTGCGGTTGACACCGACCGTGTCAGCCAGCGTTCGCACCGGGGGGAGCGCTGCCCCCGGGGCGAGATCGCCGCGGTCGATGAGCGAACGGATGCTGTCCGCGATTTCCGCGGCGGTGTCGCCGCTGATCGCCAGAACATCGTTCGTCATGCCGACGAGTCTATGTCCGTGTCATGCTAACTTTTGGCCTATGCCAACGAACACAACCGGATCCGCCCGCGTCAAGCGGGGCCTCGCCGAGATGCTCAAGGGCGGCGTCATCATGGACGTCGTCACCGCCGACCAGGCCAAGATCGCCGAGGACGCGGGAGCCGTCGCCGTCATGGCGCTCGAGCGCGTCCCTGCCGACATCCGTGCGCAGGGCGGGGTCGCGCGCATGAGCGACCCCGACCTGATCGACGACATCATCGCCTCCGTGTCCATCCCTGTGATGGCGAAGGCGCGCATCGGGCATTTCGTCGAGGCGCAGATCCTCCAGGAGCTCGGCGTCGACTACATCGACGAGTCCGAGGTCCTCTCGCCCGCCGATTACGTGAACCACATCGACAAGTGGGGCTACACCGTCCCCTTCGTCTGCGGCGCAACGAACCTCGGTGAGGCCCTCCGTCGCATCACTGAGGGTGCGGCGATGATCCGCTCCAAGGGCGAGGCCGGTACGGGCGACGTCTCGGAGGCGATGAAGCACATCCGCAAGATCCGCGGCGAGATCGCCGCGCTGTCCGCGCTCTCGAAGGACCAGCTCTACGTCGCCGCCAAGGAGCTGCAGGCGCCGTACGACCTCGTCGCCGAGGTCGCCGAGACGGGTGTCCTCCCCGTGGTCCTCTTCGTGGCCGGTGGCGTCGCCACTCCCGCCGACGCGGCCATGATGATGCAGCTCGGTGCCGATGGCGTGTTCGTCGGGTCGGGAATCTTCAAGAGCGGCAACCCCGCCGAGCGCGCGGCCGCGATCGTGAAGGCGACCACGTTCTTCGACGACCCGAAGGTCGTCGCGGATGTGTCGCGCGGTCTCGGTGAGGCAATGGTCGGGATCAACGTGTCCGACCTCGCCGCTCCTCACCGCCTCGCCGAGCGGGGCTGGTGACGAGGCCGCAGATCGGCGTCCTCGCCCTCCAGGGTGACGTCCGTGAGCACGCGCGCGTGCTCACGGACCTCGGCGCCGATGTCCGTCCGGTGCGACGACCCGAGGACCTCGCCGCCGTCTCGGGACTCGTCCTCCCCGGCGGTGAGTCGAGCGTCATCGACAAACTCGCGCGTGCGTTCGACATGCGTGAGCCCCTGCAGGCTGCGATCGCCGAGGGGATGCCGGTGCTCGGCACCTGTGCCGGCCTCATCCTGCTCGCGGATCGCCTTGTCGACGGCATCGCCGGTCAGCAGACGTTCGGCGGACTCGACGTGACGGTACGGCGGAACGCGTTCGGCGGGCAGACCGAATCGTTCGAGACCGAACTCGACGTACCCGCCGTGGGGGAGCCGCCCGTTCGGGCCACCTTCATCCGGGCGCCTGTCGTCGATGATGTGGGACCGTCAGCAGAAGTGATCGCCCGACTGCCCGACGGCACGGTGGTGGGAGTTCGGCAGGGTCGGCTGATCGGTCTGTCGTTCCATCCCGAACTCGACGACGAGACCCGCTTCCACGCCCTCCTGCTCGCGAGCGTCGGCGACGCGTAGCGGAGGGGCGTGGCCGCGGTCCTAGACTGGACCCTGCGCTTTTTCCGAGAGGAGTCCCGTGAGCGGACATTCCAAGTGGGCAACCACCAAGCACAAGAAGGCCATCATCGACTCGCGTCGCGCGAAGTCGTGGGCGAAGCTCATCAAGAACATCGAGGTCGCGGCCAAGCTCGGCGGTGCCGACCTGCAGGGCAACCCGACGCTGTTCGACGCCGTCCTGAAGGCCAAGAAGACGTCGGTCCCGAAGGACAACATCGACCGCGCGATCAAGCGCGGTGCGGGCATCGGCGGCGAGTCGGTCGAGTACACCTCGATCATGTACGAGGCGTACGGCCCGAACGGTGTGGCGCTCATGGTCGAGTGTCTGACGGACAACAAGAACCGTGCCGCCGCGGAGGTCCGGACCGCCCTCACCCGTAACGGCGGCACCCTCGCCGACCCGGGCTCGGTCGCCTACAACTTCGCGCGTAAGGGCGTCATCGTCGTCTCCAGCGAGGGCACGACCGAGGATGACGTCATGCTCGCGGCCCTCGAGGCCGGTGCCGAGGAGATCGAACCTCACTCCGAGGGCTTCGAGGTCGTGACCGAGGCATCCGATCTCGTCTCGGTTCGCTCCGCACTCACCGACGCAGGCATCGAGTACGAGTCCGCCGACGTCGAGTTCGTCCCCAACCTCAAGGTCGAGATCGACGCCGACACGGCGCGCAAGATCTTCCGCCTCATCGACGCGCTCGAGGACAGTGAGGACGTGCAGAACGTCTACGCCAACTTCGACCTGACCGCGGACGTGCAGGCCGAACTCGAGCAGGACGAGTAAGCCCCACCGGGCGCGCCGACGAGCGGATGCCGCAACCCCCGCCTAGCGTGGGGGAGTGGCATCCGCTCTTCGCGTTCTCGGCATCGACCCCGGCCTGACCCGGTGCGGTGTCGGCGTCGTCGATGTGCGAGCCGATCGCTCCGCGTCGCTCGTGCATGTGGGGGTCGTCCGATCGTCCCCTGACGCGCCGATCGAGCAGCGGCTCGCTGCAATCGCAGCCGGCATCCGGCTCGTTCTCGCCGAGCACGACCCGCATGTGGTGGCCGTCGAGCGGGTGTTCGCGCAGCAGAACCGCAGCACGGTCATGGGCACCGCGCAGGCGAGCGGCATCGCGCTTCTCCTGGCGGCGGAGCACGGGCTGCCCGCCGCGACGCACACCCCGTCGGAAGTCAAGGCGGCCATCACCGGGTACGGCAACGCCGAGAAGCTCCAAGTGCAGACCATGGTGGCGCGCGTTCTCCGACTCGACGCGCTGCCGCAACCCGCAGATGCGGCGGACGCTCTCGCTATCGCGCTCTGCCACGCGTGGCGGCGGGGTTCTGCGGTGGCGACAGGCGGTGCGCTGACGCCCGCTCAGCGCGCATGGGCGGACGCCGAGAAGGCGGCGCGACGCTGATGCGTGTCGCTCGAACATACCTCCGAACGCTCCCGTAGGCTCATCGCATGATCTCCTCCCTCCGCGGGCGCGTGCTGCACCTCGAGCCCGATTCCGTCGTCATCGACGTGCACGGTGTCGGCTACGCGGTCGCCGTCACCGCGCAGCACGCGAGGCAGCTGCACCTCGGCGACGAGGTCTTCGTCCACACGGCGATGATCGTCCGCGAGGATGCGATGTCGCTGTTCGGCTTCGAGGAGCGCTCCGAGCTCGATGTTTTCGGGCAGCTCCTGAGCGTCTCCGGGGTCGGCCCGAAGTCCGCGCTCGGCGTGCTGTCTGCTCTCTCCGTCGACCAGATCGCGACGGCGGTCGCCGACGAGGACGATGCTCCGTTCCGTCGCGTGTCGGGCATCGGCCCGAAAACGGCGAAGCTCATCGTCGTTCAGTTGGCCGGCAAGCTCATTGCTCCGACGCGCGCGGCCTCGGGCGCACCCCTCCCGCAGGGGCTGGGCGCTCAGGTCGCCGCCGCACTCGTCGCCCTCGGGTGGAGCGAGCGCGTCGCGGTCGACACCGCCGAGACGGTGCTCGCCGATGCTCCCGCGGGCGCCACGGTGCCGGCTCTCCTCAAGCTCGCCCTCGCCCAGCTCGGCCCGTCCCGCGCGGAGCGCACCGGTGTCTGACGCCCGCGACCAGCGCCTGCCCGAGGACGAGACCGAACTCGCGGTCGAGGGTGCCCTGCGTCCCGGCTCGCTCGCGGAGTTCATCGGGCAGATGAAGGTCCGCGCGCAGCTGCAGCTGCTGTTGGATGCCGCCCGCATCCAACAGCGTCCTGCCGACCACATCCTCCTCTCCGGTCCGCCCGGACTCGGCAAGACGACCCTCGCGATGATCGTCGCGCACGAGAGCGAGCGGCCGCTGCGGATGTCGAGCGGCCCCGCGATCCAGCACGCCGGTGACCTCGCCGCGCTCTTGTCGAGCCTCGTGCCGGGTGAAGTCCTTTTCATCGACGAGATCCACCGCATGGCGCGCTCGGCCGAGGAAATGCTCTATCTCGCGATGGAGGACTTCCGGATCGACATCATGGTCGGCAAGGGCGCGGGGGCCACCAGCATCCCGCTCGACCTCGCCCCGTTCACCCTCGTCGGCGCCACGACCCGGTCGGGCCTGCTCCCCAACCCGCTCCGTGACCGGTTCGGATTCACGGCACACCTCGAGTACTACGAGCCGAGCGAACTCGAGCAGGTCATCGCCCGCTCGGCGGTGATGCTCGACGTGGATGTGCCGGCGGCATCCCGTGCCGAGATCGCACGGCGGTCGCGGGGAACACCCCGCATCGCGAACAGGTTGCTGCGACGGGTGCGCGACTACGTCATCGTGCACGGCGGGTCGTCGACCCAGGCGTCCACGAGTGATGTGTCCGCCGCTCTCGAGCTCTACGACGTCGACGATCTCGGCCTCGACCGACTGGACCGTGCCGTGTTGGATGCCGTCGTCCGGCGCTTCCGCGGTGGTCCCGTCGGTCTCAACACGCTGGCGGTGACCGTGGGCGAAGAGGCGGACACGATCGAGTCCGTCGTCGAGCCGTACCTCGTGCGGATCGGGTTCATGGGCCGAACGCCCCGAGGCCGGGTTGCGACGCCCGAGGCATACGCCCACCTGGGGATCCCCCGGCACGACGGGGCGCTCACCCTCGATGACCTATAATCCTTGAAGGCTCCGGCCTCCCACCCTCTTCGCCGCATCGCTGCGGTGTGCCCTCCCGAAAGGCGGACCCTCCTCCATGTTGCTTCTCTCCCAGCAGAACGCCCAGCAGGCCACCGGAGGAAACTTCTTCACGGACTACGGTCTCCTGATCCTGCTGGCGGCTCTGCTGGTCTTCATGTTCGTCAGCTCGCGTCGTCGGACCAAGAAGATGAAGGAGCAGCAGGAGCAGAAGGCTCAGCAGATGGTTCCGGGTGTGAAGGTGCTTCTCCAGGGCGGCCTCTACGGGACGATCGTCGAGTACGACCCGACCGACCTCTCCAAGGCCGCTCACGTCGAGCTCGCCCCGGGCATGGTCGTCGAGGTGCACAGCCAGGCGATCCTTCGCATCGTCGAGGATGAGGAGCCCGTCGTCGACGAGGACGAGCAGGTCGCCGGTGATGACGTCATCGTGACCCGCGACGAGACGATCCTCGACTCGCGCCCCGCCGAGGCCGCGCCCGACGCGGACGACAAGCCCAAGGCCTGATCTCTTCCGCTTCGGCGGTCCCTGAAGAAAGTTCCCTCCGTGGCTTCATCCACTCCCGTCCGCCGCGCCTGGCGCGCACTCATCGGACTTCTCGCCCTGACGGCTGTGCTCTTCGGGGTGAATGCTGCGGGTGTGATCCTCTTCGAGAAGAGCTCGTGGGTTCCCGAGCTGGCGCTCGACCTCCAGGGCGGCACGCAGATCATCCTGCAGGCGCAGACGCGGGAGGGCGCTCAGCCCACCGCGGACCAGATGCAGCAGGCCGTGTCGATCATCCGGCAGCGCGTGGATGCCTCGGGTGTCGGCGAGACCGACATCACCACGCAGGCGGGCAACCAGATCGTGGTGCAGCTCCCGGGCATCGCCGACGAGGAGACGCGCGACCGCATCGGCCGTTCGGCGCAGATGCAGTTGCGGGCCGTCCTCTACACGGCGGCTCCCAGCAACACGTTCGTCGGTGACGACGGCAAGCAGACCCCGTACCCGACGCCTGGTCCGTCGCTCAACGCGACTCCGACTCCGGCGCCGACCAACGGCAGCGACCTGTCGTGGGCGACGGAAGAGGTACAGGCCAAGTTCCTCGCCTACGACTGCGCGAAGCCCGCGAACGATCCGGCTCAGGAGCCCGCGGACCAGCCGCTTATCACCTGTGACACGGATGGGTCGGCCAAGTACCTCCTCGGGCCCGTCGAGCTCACCGGCTCCGCGATCTCCGACGCGACGAACGGTCTGAACTCGCAGAACGGCCAGTGGGCCGTGAACATCGTCTTCAACGGTGCCGGTACCAAGACCTTCGGCGACATCAGCCAGCGACTGTTCAACCTGCAGTCGCCGCAGAACCAGTTCGCCTTCGTCCTCGACGGCGAGGTCATCTCCGCTCCCTCGATGAACGCCGTGATCACGGACGGCAAGCCGCAGATCACCGGCAACTTCGACCAGGAGACGTCGAAGACGCTCGCCGACCAGCTCAAGTACGGAGCTCTTCCGCTGAGCTTCGAGGTCCAGAGCAGCAACTCGATCTCGGCGACGCTAGGATCGCAGCAGTTGCTCATCGGTCTCGTGGCCGGACTCATCGGTCTCGCCCTGGTGGCGATCTATTCGCTGACGGTCTATCGGGCCCTCGGCTCGGTCATCATTGCTTCGCTCGCAGTCATGGGCGTCCTGACCTACATCACCCTCTGCATCCTCGCGTGGCGGATGGGGTTCCGACTCTCGCTCGCGGGTGTGGCCGGCCTCATCGTGACGATCGGCTTCACTGCCGACTCCTTCATCGTTTACTTCGAGCGCATCAGAGACGAACTCCGTGACGGCAAGTCGATCACGGGAGCCGTCGAGGACGGCTGGGATCGGGCCAAGCGCACGATCTACATCTCTAAGTCGATCAACATCCTCGCGGCCGTCGTCCTGTATATCCTCGCCGACTCGACGGTGAAGGGCTTCGCGTTCACGCTGGGTCTCACCACGGTCATCGACGTGCTGATCTTCGTGTTGTTCACGCACCCCGTCATGCAGTTGCTCGCACGGACCTCGTTCTTCGGCGGGGGGCATCCGCTCTCGGGTCTCGACCCGACGGCGCTCGGTGCCGTCTACCGCGGTCGTGCGCAGTTCCGCGCACCCGTCGCCGCAGGCGGCACGTCGCAGGCCGACAAGCGCTCGGCGCGGTCACGCAATGAAGCCGTCCGGCGACAGACCATCGCAGAGCGCAAGCTCGCGGAGCAGAGCGGCAATACCCGCTCGGCAGGGGAGGGGAACGACTGATGCGTTCCATGAGTGATTTCGGTAACGACCTCTACACCGGGAAGGTCTCCTTCCCGTTCGTCGGTCGCCGTCGCCTGTGGTTCCTCATCGCCGCGATCCTGGTGATCGCGTCGGCTCTGGTTCCCGTCATCCGTCCTGTCCAGTTCTCGATCGAGTTCACCGGCGGCTCGCAGTTCACCGTCAACGACGTCACGAAGCCCGACCAGCTTCTCGCCACGCAGGCCGTGCAGTCGGTGGTCCCGGATGCCGCGACCCGCGTGACGACCGTCGGCGACGACAGCCTCCGCATCCAGACCGATCAGCTGGGGGAGATCGAGACGCGTGACGTCACCGCCGCTCTCGTCGACGCCTACGGCGTAAAAGACGACAGCGTGAGCTCGTCGTTCATCGGTCCGAGCTGGGGAGAGAGTGTGACCCGTCAGTCCCTGTGGGGTCTGGCGATCTTCCTGGTCCTGACTTTCCTCATCCTGGCGCTCTATTTCCGCACCTGGAAGATGTCCGTCGCGGCGATGATCGGACTCGTCGACGTGCTCGTCGTGACCGTCGGCGTGTACGCGCTGTTCGGCTTCGAGATCTCGCCTGCAGCCGTCATCGGCTTCCTGACCATCCTTTCTTACTCGCTCTACGACACCACGGTCGTGTTCGACAAGATCCGCGAGAACACCTTCGAGGACGGGGAGAAATCCGGCCGGACCTTCGGAGAGTCGGTGAACCTCGCGGTGAACCAGACCCTCGTCCGGTCGATCAACACCACCGTCGTCGCCGTTCTCCCGACGGGCGCCATCCTCTTCATCGGTGCCCTCTGGCTCGGTGCCCAGACACTCACCGACATCTCGCTGTCGATCTTCGTGGGAACGATCGTGGCGGCATACTCGACCCTGTTCGTCGCTGCGCCGCTGTACTCGCTCCTGCGCGAGAACGAAAGCGACCTCAAGACGCGTGACACGCGTGTCGTCGAGTCCCGTTCGGCCGCTGTCACCGCGGTCTGAGCCGGATGCGCGCGGGCGTAGGATTGACCTCCAGTTCCGCGCGCGTGTGCACTGAGGGGAGGCGATCGCATGGCTGAAGCGGTCACCCCCACGGGATCCGCGACGGGCGGTCAATCGCTCCGGCGGCTCGTCCCGCGCATCTTCTCGCGCGCCCCCTCCCGCGACGCTCTCGAAGAGCTCATGCGAACGGTGCGGATCCACCACCCCAAGGGTGACATCGCGATCGTCGAGCGTGCGTATCGCACCGCCGCGAAGGCGCATGCGTCGCAGAAGCGGCAGAGTGGTGAGCCGTACATCACCCACCCGCTCGCTGTCGCCCAGATCCTGGCGGAGCTCGGACTCGGTCCGCGTGCGATCGCCGCGGCGCTGCTGCACGACACGGTCGAAGACACCGACTACTCGCTCGACCAGCTGACGTCAGATTTCGGTGACGAGGTCGCGATGCTGGTCGACGGCGTCACGAAACTCGACAAGGTCAAGTACGGCGACGCAGCGCAGGCCGAAACCGTCCGCAAGATGATCGTCGCGATGTCGAAAGACATCCGCGTGCTGCTCATCAAGCTGGCTGACCGCCTGCACAACGCGCGCACGTGGGGCTTCGTCCCGCCCGAGAAGGCGGCGAAGAAGGCCCGCGAGACGCTCGAGATCTACGCGCCGCTGGCGCACCGCCTCGGCATCCAGATGGCGAAGAGCGAACTCGAGGATCTTTCCTTCGCCGTGCTGCATCCGAAGCTCTACGCCGAGATCGACTCGCTCGTGAAGCAGCGCACCCCGCAGCGCGAGCAGTACGTGCACACCGTCATCGATGCGGTGGAGTCGGATCTGCGCGATCTGCGTATCCGTGGTCGCGTCATGGGCCGGCCGAAGCAGCTGTACTCGGTGTATCAGAAGATGGTCATCCGCGGGCGCGAGTTCGACGACATCTACGACCTCATCGGCATCCGCATCATGGTCGGAACGGTGCGTGACTGCTACGCCGTGCTGGGAGCGATACACGCGCGGTGGACCCCGATCCCGGGGCGGTTCAAGGACTACATCGCGACTCCGAAGTTCAACCTCTACCAGTCGCTCCACACGACCGTGATCGGCCCGGGTGGCCGGACCGTCGAGATCCAGATCCGCACCCACGAGATGCACCAGCAGGCCGAGTACGGCGTGGCGGCGCACTGGAAGTACAAGGAGCAGGTCGCCGGCGGGAAGGTCGACTCGAAGTCGATCGACCAGGACATGGCTTGGCTCGCGCACATCTCCGACTGGCAGGCCGAGACCGCTGATCCCGGTGAGTTCCTCGACTCCCTCCGGTTCGAGATCGGTGCGAAAGAGGTCTACGTCTTCACGCCGAAGGGACGCGTCGTCGGGCTTCCGGCGGGTGCGACCCCGGTCGACTTCGCCTACGCCGTGCACACCGAGATCGGCCACCGCACGATGGGGTCGAAGGTCAATGGCAGGCTCGTGCCGCTCGAATCAGAACTTCACTCCGGTGACGTCGTCGAGGTGTTCACCTCGAAGAATCCGGATGCCGGGCCGAGCCAGGACTGGCTGGCGTTCGTCAAGAGCACTCGAGCGCGCAACAAGATCCGCGGTTGGTTCACGAAGGAACGTCGCGACGAGGCCGTCGAGCAGGGCAAGGACGCCATCGCCCGTGCGATGCGACGACAGAACCTGCCCCTTCAGCGTCTGATGAACCAGGATTCGTTCACGGCGGTCGCTCAGCAACTGCGCTACGAAGACGTGACTGCCCTTTATGCTGCCGTCGGCGAGGGGCACGTCTCGACCCAGTCCGTCATCGAGAAGGTCACGGCTCTCGTCCGTTCCGAGGAGGAAGAGGCCTCCACGGGGCCGATCGACCTCCCTGCCGTCGGCCGCTCGAAGGCCCCCCGCGGTGGCGATTCGGGCGTTCTCGTCCGCGGCGCTCCCGACATCCTCGTGAAGCTCGCAAAATGCTGCACTCCGGTCCCCGGAGACGAGATCGTCGGATTCGTCACTCGCGGGAGCGGTGTGTCGGTGCACCGGCACGATTGCACGAACGTGGGGTCCCTCCGCGATCAGCCCGACCGGCTCATCGACGTGTCATGGGCACCGACCTCGAAGAGCGTCTTCCTCGTGCACATCCAGGTCGAGGCCCTCGACCGTTCGGGGCTGCTCAGCGACATCACGCGCGTGCTCAGTGAGCACCACGTGAACATCCTGTCGGCATCCGTCCAGACGACCAACGACCGACTCGCTCTCAGCCGATACGTCTTCGAGATGGGGGACACCGTCCACCTCGACCGTGTGCTGAATGCGGTTCGGCGCATCGACGCCGTCTACGACGTCTACCGCGTCACCTCTTCCTGACGGCGCCGGAACTCCGCGACAGCGGCGCGCTTGTGGTGGACGGGTCCTGCTCGTCCGAGCCACGTGAGAGCCGCCTCGACCAAGTCTGGTCGCCAGGCGGTCATCGCGTCGACGACGTGCCCCGGTGACGCATCCGCGATCGATTCTCGGACGAGGTCGACGAGCGTCCGAACGGGCGTCGTCACGGCGACACCGCTGATCAGGGCGACGTCCTCAGCCGGGAGCGCGACGTCGCGGAACCGGATGCGGGCGTCGACGGGGAACGTCGCGCGGCGTCGCCCCGCCCGTTGGAGGCTGTGAACGAGGGGCGGCTCGGGAACCGCGCCGTGCACCCAGGCGGCACTCACATGCGTGACGGCTCGATGTGGCCCCGCAACGGATCGAAACGATGCCGCACGGAGCTCCCTGGTCTCTACGGCATCCGCGGGCATGAACGCGTCGCCGATCTCGACCAGATCGCCGTCCAATCGGGCGGCGGTCAGTTCCGCTGTCGACAGTCGATCATCGGCGAAGTAGAGGAACGGCCACATGAGGGCAGTCTGCGACACGGCAGACACCCGCGCGCCGACTCAGCCCACTCTGTGGACAACGCGGCGCGCGGGTCGCCGTGCGGGTACTCAGCCGCCCAGCGCGCGCAGCCAGCTCTTGCGTGCGTCGAGCGCGTCCTTCGCCTGGGCGATGGCTGCCTTGTCCTTCGTTGCTTCTGCGGCGGTCAGTTCGTCTTCGAGCTTGGTGATCGCGTCCTGAAGCTGGCTCGTCATGTCGTTCTGACGTGCCTTGGTCTCCGGGTTGTTGCGCTTCCAGTCTTCGTCCTCGCGTGCCTTCAGGGCCGTCTCGACCTTGCGGAGCTGGTCGTCGAGCCCACGCTCGGTGTCGCGCGGGAAGACACGGCCGATCTCATCCCAGCGGCGCTGGATGTTCGTCAGGAGAGAACGTGCCTTGGCGTTGTCTTTCTCCTTCGCGACGCCGGCGGCCTCGTCGAGCAGAGCACGCTTTGCCTCGATCTTCTCCTTGGAGGCCTCGACATCGGCGCTCTCACGTTCGATGCGCGCCCCGTACAAGACGTCGCCCGCGGCCTTGAAGCGTGCCCAGAGGGCGTCGTCGGCCTTCTTGCCTGCGCGGCCGGCGGACTTCCACTGGTCGAGGAGGCTCCGGTAGGACGTGATGCCGTCCTCACCCTGAGGGGCGAGGGCTTCGGCACGCTCGACGAGACGCGTCTTGGCGTCGCGTGCGGCCTTGTGCTGGTCGTCGAGGCTGGAGTAGAACTCGCGCCGGTTCTTGTCGATGACGGCGCGCGCGTCACGGAATCGCTTCCAGAGCTGCTGACCGACCGCCTTGGGCAGACGGGGACCGGTGCTCTGGTGCTCCTGCCAGCGGGCGAAGAGAGCCGCGACGTCTGCTGTGGTCTGCTTCCACTGGATGGAACGCGGGTCCTTCGCGGCGATCGCCTCGATCTCGGCGACGATGCCCTCGCGCTCGGCGACCGCGGCATCCACTGCTGCGCGCTGCGCCTGCGCCTCCTCGGCGCTCGCTTCGGACAGAGCACCCTCGAGCGTGGTCACCCGCGCTTCGAGCGACGCCAGGTCGCCCACGGCAGCGGCCCCGTCGAGGCGCTCGCGGATGGTGCGGGCGGTGCCGCGCAGATCGGATGCCGACGCGCCACCGCGACGGTGCCGCACCTCGAGGAGGGTGACCTCGGAGGCGAGGTCGGCGTACTTGCGCTCGAAGTAGGCGAGGGCCTCTTCGGGAGTGCCGTCAGGGTACTGACCGACGACACGCCACTCTTCGCCCTCACGGACGGAGACGGTGCCGTCGTCATCGACTCGGCCCCAGGGCTGGGTCTCGGCGGATTCGGGGGTGGCGGAACTCACGGGGGTCACCTCGTCGGCGGCATGCGCCGCATGGGGGTCGGATTAGTGACTCAGCCTAGTACGCGGCGGTCACGGGGTCGGGGTCGGTGTCGGCGAGCTCGACGGGCTGGGGGCGAGGGGCGGCGTCAGGCCTGCGCTGGGCGCGGGTGTGGGCGACGGCGCGGGGTCGGGCGTGCCGGGGCCGACGGTGTAATAAGCCACCTGGCCGCCCAGGATCGCGAGGAGGAGCGCTCCACCCGCGACGCCCGCGATGACGTTGTCGCGGCGGCGACGACTGATCACCGACGCGTGGAAGCGGCGACGTGCTTCATAGACCCGGGCGCGCTCGCGCTCCTGTGCGCTCTCGCGCCCCCTGCCTTTGCTCACTGCCACGGCGATCCTTCCGTCGAGGCTGAGCATGAGCGCAGCCACCTGCACATTATTCGGCTGACCTGCTCGGAACAAACCCGTCGAAGCTCCGGGAACCCGGGATGTCGGCGCGGGCGATTAGCCTGGACGAATGGCACAGAGTGACGCGCTTTTCCGTGGAGCGACGCCTCTGGCCGTGAGGATGCGTCCCGCCTCCCTCGACGAGGTCGCCGGTCAGACTCACCTGCTCAAGCCCGGCTCGCCGCTGGTCGCACTCGCGGACCCCGGTCGCGCCACGACCGGCGCGGTGTCCGTCATCCTGTGGGGGCCGCCCGGTACGGGTAAGACGACGCTCGCCCAAGCGATCGCTCGCACGTCCGGTCGGCGATTCGTCGAACTCTCCGCGGTGACCGCCGGCGTGAAGGACGTCCGTGAGGTGATGCAGGAGGCGATGACGCAGCGCGACCTCTACGGTGCCTCCACGATCCTCTTCCTCGACGAGATCCACCGCTTCACGAAGGCGCAGCAAGACGCATTGCTGCCCGGCGTCGAGAACGGGTGGGTCATTCTCATCGCCGCCACGACCGAGAACCCGTCGTTCTCGGTGATCTCCCCGCTGCTGTCGCGCTCCCTCCTTCTCACGCTGCAGCCCTTGACCGATGAGGACCTCGGGATGCTGCTGGACCGCGCGGTCAGCGATGCGCGGGGCCTCGCCGGTGCTGTGGAGCTCTCCGACGACGCCAGGGCGGCTCTCGTGCACCTCGCCTCGGGTGACGCGCGTCGCGCGCTGACATCGCTCGAGGCAGCAGCATCCATGGCGGAGCCCGGCGACGACGCCCCGGTCATCACGGCCGAGCACGTCGCTCAAGCGGTCGATCGAGCGTTGTTGCGTTACGACCGACAGGGTGATGAGCACTACGACGTCATCAGCGCGTTCATCAAATCCATTCGCGGGTCTGACCCGGATGCCGCCATTCACTACCTCGCGCGCATGATCGAGGCGGGTGAGGATCCGCGCTTCATTGCGCGGCGCCTCGTGATCTCTGCGGCGGAGGACATCGGGCTCGCTGATCCTCAGGCGCTGCAGATCGCCGTCGCCGCGGCTGACGCCGTGGCCTTCATCGGGATGCCGGAGGGCCGCATCCCGCTCGCGGAGGCGACCGCCTACCTCGCGACGACCGCCAAGTCGAACGCCGCCTACAACGCGATCAATGCCGCGATCGCGGACGTGCGGGCGGGCGGCTTCGGGCGGGTTCCGGTGCACCTGCGTGACGCCCACTATGCCGGCGCGAAGCGTCTCGGCCACGGCAAGGGCTACATCTACCCGCACGATCTGGAGGTCGGCGTCGCGACGCAGCAGTACCTCCCCGACGAACTGCGCGGCCGGCGGTACTACGAGCCCACGGGGCGTGGCGTCGAGCGTGACATCTCCGCTCGACTCGAGAAGATCCGGAAGCTCCTCGGTGAGTGACGCGACCGGAACGCGCGATGACTGGGAGCGACGGCTCGAGATGGTCTGGGCAGACGCCGACGACACCCGGCCGGACGAGCTGCGATCGGCCATGTCGGCGGTACTCGCAGAACGAGCTGACGACGATGCCCGGGTGCTGTTCGAACTCGCGTCGGTGGAGGACTTTCTGGGCGAGGAGGCAGCCGCAATCCCGCTCTACCGCGAGTCACTCGCAGCAGGACTGTCCGCGCCGTTCGACAGCCAGGCGATCATCCAGCTGGCGAGTTCTCTGCGGAACGTGGGGGATGCCTCAGGTGCGATCTCGGTTCTGAAGGAGATCTCGCCGACAGACCCGCTCGCGCGCGCAGCTGAGGCGTTCCGCGCCTTGGCGCTGTACGACGACGACAAACCCGTTCGTGCCCTGCGCACCGCACTCGATGCGCTCTCCCACGAGGTGCCGATGTACGGCCGGGCACTCGGGTCGTACGCAGCAGGCCTGCGTTCGCGTCCCCGCATTCGTGTCATCGCGGTCGCACTCGTGGTGAAAGACGGATACGTCCTGGGCGAAGAGTACCCGGCCTCGTCCGCCCGACGCGCGTTCCTCCGCGCCCCGGGCGGGGGAGTGCAACCGGGCGAGCGTGCCGAGGCTGCGGTCCGTCGCGAGATCGCCGAGGAACTGGGAGCCACCGTCACCGGGGCGGGGCTGCTCGGCGTCATCGAGAACATCTTCGACAACGAGGGGCGCCAAGGGCACGAGATCGCCTACGTGTTCGCCGTGCGGAGCCCCGAGCTGGAATCGCTTCCACGCGACAGCCGACTGCCCGTCCTCGACGGCGATACGACCGTCGGGTGGTACCGCCTCGCCGATCTCGGCGCAGACACCCTGCCCTTCTACCCGGCCGGCGCGCTGGATCTGCCGCGCGGCCAGGGATGATCCGCCCCGTCTGTTAGGCTTAACCGGCTCGAAACCGTGTTTTCGGGCATCCTCTTCTCTCTTTCCCACCTTTCGGCGTGCCCCGGCGTGCAGTCCGCAAGGGCGAGAGAAGGCGATACGCCCGTGAGCCGTGAAAGACATGGCCACGTCATGGAAGGAAGATTTCGTGGCAACGAAGTCCCAGGACCGCCGCAAGGTGCGCCTCTCGCGCGCCCTCGGCGTCGCACTGACCCCCAAGGCCGCCCGCTACCTCGAGAAGCGTCCCTACGCTCCCGGTGAGCACGGCCGCACCAAGCGCAAGCAGGACAGCGACTACGCCGTCCGTCTTCGCGAGAAGCAGCGTCTGCGCGAGCAGTACGGCATCCGCGAGAAGCAGATGCGCAACACGTTCAACGAGGCCCGCCGCACGGAGGGGCTGACCGGTGAGAACCTCGTCGAGCTCCTCGAGATGCGTCTCGACTCGCTCGTGCTCCGTTCGGGCTTCGCCCGCACGACCGCACAGGCGCGTCAGCTCGTCGTGCACCGTCACATCCTCGTCGACGGCCAGCTCGTCGACCGCCCGTCCTTCCGCGTGAAGCCGGGTCAGACGATCCACGTCAAGGCCAAGAGCGAGGCTCTCGAGCCGTTCCAGGTCGCAGCCGCCGGCGGTCACGCCGAGGTCCTGCCGCCGGTTCCCAGCTACCTGTCGGTCGAGCTCGACAAGCTCCAGGCCCGTCTCGAGCGTCGCCCCAAGCGCGCCGAGGTTCCGGTGACCTGTGAAGTCCAGCTCGTCGTCGAGTACTACGCCGCGCGCTAAGCGCAGCATGCGCCGCTCGGATCGAGCGGTTCGAAGGGGCGTCGGGTTCACCCGGCGCCCCTTCTGCTTTGCACCTAACATGGACCCCATGAAGAAAGTCCTCTGGTTCCTGATGGGCATCGCCGGCGGTTTCATCGCCGCTCACCTGATCAACAAGGACCCTCGAGGCCAGGAAGTCCTCGCCGAGGTCGATCTCCGCATCTCCGAGTTCACGGACCGGATGGCCGACGCGTACCGGACCCAGGAGGCCAAGATCGAGGGCCTCGTGGCGGACGCCCAGGATGCCGCGGCCGCGCAGCTCGACGACTGACCCACCCCCATCTCCCGGCCGAGGCCCACAGGGCGCGGCTGATCACGCATGCAGTTGAGGACACACGATGAAGACCGCTGAGATCGCCCGGCGTTACCTGGACTACTTCGAGAAGAAGGGGCACACGATCGTGCCCTCGGCATCCCTCGTCAGCGATGATCCGGCTCTCCTGTTCACGGTCGCCGGCATGGTCCCTTTCATCCCGTATCTCTCGGGCGATGTGCCCGCCCCCTACAAGCGCGCGGCGGACAACCAGAAGTGCATCCGCACCAACGACATCGAAGAGGTCGGCAAGACCCCGCGTCACGGCACGTTCTTCCAGATGCTCGGCAATTGGTCGTTCGGCGACTACTTCAAGAAGGACGCGATCCGTTACGCGTGGGAGTTGCTCACGACTCCCGACGAGGACGGCGGCCTCGGGTTCGACCCGAAGGACCTCTGGGTCACGGTCTACGAAGAGGATGACGAGGCGATCCAGCTCTGGCTCGAGCACTCGACCCTCCCCGAGGAGCGCATCCAGCGCCTGGGCAAGGACACGAACTACTGGACCACGGGCCTTCCAGGCCCGGCGGGCCCCTGCTCGGAGATCTTCTTCGACCGCGGCCCCGCCTACGGGATCGACGGCGGTCCGGCGACGGACGACGATCGGTACGTCGAGATCTGGAACCTCGTGTTCATGCAGTACGAGATCACCAACGTGCGCTCGAAGTACGAGTTCGACATCATCGGTGACCTGCCGGCTCAGAACATCGACACCGGTATGGGCCTCGAGCGTGTCGCGTTCATCAAGCAGGGCGTCGACAACATGTACGAGACCGACCAGGTCCGTCCCGTGCTCGACAAGGCGGTCGAACTCTCCGGCAAGCGTTACGGCGAGAACCACGAGGACGACGTCCGCTTCCGCGTGGTGGCCGACCACATCCGGTCATCGCTCATGCTGCTTTCCGATGGTGTGACGCCGGCGAACGACGGCCGCGGGTACATCCTCCGTCGGCTCATGCGCCGCGCCATCCGTTCGATGCGGCTGCTCGGCGTCGACGGGCCCACGTTCGCCGAGCTGTTCGCCGTCTCTCGCGACGCGATGAAGGAGTCGTACCCCGTCGTCGAGACCGACTACGGGCGTCTCGCGCAGTACGCACTGGCCGAAGAGGCGACTTTCCTCCGTACCCTCGCGAGCGGCTCAGAGATCCTCGACACGTCCATCGAGTCCGCCAAGTCGACGCAGTCGACCGCGCTGAGCGGGTCGCAGGCATTCCTCCTCCACGACACCTACGGTTTCCCGATCGACCTGACGCTCGAGATCGCCGAAGAGGCGGGTCTCACCGTTGATCGTGCCGGCTTCGACACCCTCATGAAGGAGCAGCGCGACCGCGCTAAGGCCGATGCCCGCTCTCGGAAGGGCCAGCTGGCCGACACGAGCATCTACCGCGATTTCCGTGCGCTCGGAGAGACGGTCTTCACCGGGTACACCGACCTCGAGACGGAGTCGCGGATCCTCGGCATCCTGGTTGACGGTGCACCCGCCGACCGCGCGTCGCAGGGGCAGATCGCGGAAGTGATCGTCGCCGAGACCGCCCTCTACGCGGAGTCGGGCGGTCAGGTCGCCGACAAGGGCGTCATCGTCGGCCCGGGGTACGAGCTCGAAGTCCTCGACGTGCAGAAGCCCGTTCCGGGCCTCATCAGCCACACCGTCGAGGTGACGACGGGTGAGGTCGCCGTGGGACATGTCGCGACGACCGTGGTGGATGCCGCCAACCGCCGCGCGGCCGCGCAGGCGCACTCCGCGACCCACCTCGTTCACGCCGCACTCCGCGACACGCTCGGCAAGAGCGCGACGCAGGCGGGCTCACTGAACCGTGCCGGGTATCTCCGGTTCGACTTCTCATGGGGACAGGCGCTGTCGCCCGAGACGCGCAGTGAGATCGAAGAGATCGCCAACAACGCCGTCCGTGACGACCTCGAGGTCACCACCCGTGTCATGTCGCTCGACGAGGCGAAGGCCGCCGGTGCGATGGCACTCTTCGGCGAGAAGTATGGCGACACCGTCCGCATGGTCGACATCGGCGGCCCGTGGTCGCGCGAACTCTGCGCCGGGACGCACGTCTCATCGAGTGCGCAGGTCGGGCTCATCAACCTGGTCGGGGAATCGTCGGTCGGCGCCTCCAATCGCCGCGTCGAGGCTCTCGTCGGCCAAGACGCGTTCCGCGAGCTGGCAGCGGAGCGAGCGATCGTGTCGCAGCTCACCTCGGGCCTCAAGATCCCTCGTGATCAGCTTCCGGCTCGCATCGCGGAGTTGCAGGCGAACCTGAAGGCCGCGGAGAAGAAGATCGCGCAGTTCGAGGCGAAGGCGCTCGGTGAGCGCGTTCCGGCGCTCGCGGCTGCGGCTGTGTCCGCTGGCGCGTACCGCGTCGTCGCCCAGTCCGTGGGCACCGTGGGTTCCGCCGATGATCTCCGCTCGCTGGCTCTTCAGATCCGCGAACGTCTCGGTTCCGACGCGGGTGTCGTCGCCCTCGGCGGAGAGGCGGGCGGTCGTCCGGTCGTCATCGTCGCCACGAACGACGCTGCCCGTGCTGCCGGAGCGAAGGCCGGTCTGCTGGCGAAGACCGCCGCAGGTGTCCTCGGCGGTGGCGGCGGCGGTCGCGATGACGTCGCACAGGGCGGCGGGACGGATGCCTCGGCTCTGCCGACGGCGCTGACGAGTATCGTCTCGGCGCTGGAGGGTGCGACCGCGTGACGGGCTTCCGCCGCGGGGTGCGCCTCGGCATCGACGTCGGGCGTGCGCGAGTGGGTGTTGCGCGGTGCGATCCGGACGGGATGCTGGCGGTGCCGGTCGAGACCGTTCCCCGCGCCGAGACCTCGGTCGCGCGAATCGTCGAGATCGCTCGTGAGTACGACGCGATCGAGGTACTCGTCGGGTTGCCGATCAGTCTCGGCGGCTCCGAGACGGCCTCCACTGCGGACGCCCGGGAGTTCGCGGTGGAGCTCGATGCGGCCCTCGAGGTGCCTGTCCGCCTGGTCGACGAGCGGCTGAGTACGGTGTCGGCGAACGCCGTGCTCCGTCAGAACGGGCGTTCGCAGAAGTCATCTCGTAGGATTGTCGACCAGATCGCCGCGGTCGTTCTCCTCCAGCAGGCGATCGATGTCGAGAAGAGCACCGGCAACCCGTCCGGTGTGGCGCTGTAGGAGACGCAGGAGTCCACCGATGTCCGAGACCCCGTCGCGCGACGACCGCCCCGGCGCCTCTTCTGGTGAGCCGTCCGCTCCCGTCGAGAACGACGCACCCTCGTCCCGTCGTGCGGCGCGCGAGGCGCAGCGTCAGAGCCCCGCGAGCCCCGCAGGCGACACCGAGTCGGCGGGGACCTCGCCGCCGAAGATGGACGCCGCGTCCGTCCCGCCGGAGCCGCCTCGGATTCCCGAGCGCACCGTCGCCTCGACGACCGCGCCCATCGATGCACTCTTCGAGGAGAAGGGACTCAAGGCGCCGTCGACGGCGAGTCGGCACGATCGCGACCGCCGCAAGAGCCGAGTCGCCGCCTGGGGTGTCTTCGTCATCATCATCGCGATCATCGGTGGCCTCGTCGGCGGAGGCTTCGTCGTCTTCCACACGTACGAGGACCAGATCCGGAAGGTCCTCGGGTGGGAGGAACCCAAGGATTACGAGGCGGGGCTCGCGGAGGGCGAGACGAGCGTCACAGTCCTGTCCGGGCAGACCGGCGCGGACATCTCCCGTGTGCTGTTCGACGCCGGCGTCACGAAGACCAGCGACGCGTTCTACTCGTATCTCGTGGAGAGCGGTGAAGACCCCAATGCCCTCAAGCCCGGCGTCTATTCGCTCCAGAAGAAGATGACTTCCGAGGCGGCGCTTTCGGCGCTCCTCGACCCTGCGAACCGGCAGGAGTTCACCGCTCAGCTGCGCGAGGGGCTGACGGTCGCACAGTCGGTGCCGCGGATCGCCGAGGGAATCGGGCTGCCGCTGAAGGACGTCGAGGCGGCGGTCGAGGACCCCAGCGTCTACGGCGTGAAGGCGCAGAGCCTCGAGGGCTGGCTGTTCCCGGCGACGTACACCTTCGACCCTGACGTGACGGCGAAGCAGGTCATCCAGACCATGGTCGACCGGACCGTGAAGGCGCTCAACGAGGCCGAGGTTCCCGTCGATCAGCGCGAGAAGATCCTGACGATCGCGTCGATCATCGAGAAGGAAGCCCGGAGCGAGGACGACTTCTACAAGGTGTCTCGCGTCATCCAGAACCGCCTGGACCCGAAGATCAGCGACACCAACGGGCTGCTGCAGATGGACTCGACGGCTCAGTACCCCTTCGCCGACCGTGAGGGCGGTACCAGCTCGCGCGCCGAGGAGCTCGCCGACGAGAACGGCTGGAACACGTACAAGAAGACGGGATTGCCGATCACCCCGATCGCCAACCCCGGCGAGCTTGCCATGAAGGCAGCCCTCAATCCCGCGGAGGGACCGTGGCAGTACTTCGTCACGGTCAACCTCGACACCGGCGAGACCGTCTTTTCGGCCACGTTGGCCGAGCACGAGAAGGCTGTCTCGCAGTATCAGAAGTGGTGCCGAGACAATCCTGACGGCGGCTGCTGATGGCGTCGGCCGCCCTGGAGGTCTGGGGCGACCCGATCGCACACAGCCTGTCGCCCGCCATGCACTCGGCGGCCTATGCGTTTCTGGGCTGGGATTGGACGTACGGTCGACGCCGGGTCGATGAGAGCACCTTCGCCACGGAGTTGGCGTCGCTGGACCCGCGTCACCGCGGCCTCTCCCTGACCATGCCCCTGAAGCACGCGGCGTTCGACGTCGCCTCCGAGCGAGACGCTCGCGCGACGGTGACGGGAGCGGCGAACACTCTCATCCGATCGGGGTCGGGTTGGCGGGCCTTCCACACGGATGCCGGGGGCATCGTCGCCGCGCTCCGCGAGCAGGGCGTCGCGGACGCGGGACGCGCGCGCATCGTCGGCGCGGGGGCGACGGCATCCGCTGCCCTCGTGGCACTGTCGGAGCTCGGCGTCCGCGAGGTGGAGGTGGCTGCTCGGCGACCGGATGCTGCCGCAGGTCTCGTCCTGCTGGGCGAGCGCATCGGCGTTCGGGTCGCCGCGGTGCCGCTGAGCGGTGATCGTCCACGAACGGTGGATGTCACGATCGCCACGCTTCCCGGCGGCGTCTCGGTCGATCCCCGGACCGCCGATGCACTCGCGGAAACCGGCGGTGTCCTCATGGACGTCGTCTACGGCCATTGGCCGACCGACCTCGCGCGTGCCTGGGAGCGGGTGGGTCAGTCGGCGCGCGGAGGCGAGGGCATGCTCTTGCATCAGGCTGTCCTGCAGATCCGGGCGTTCGCGACAGGCGACGTCGAGGACCCGCTTCCACGGGAGGACGAGGTCGTGGCGGTCATGCGCCGTGCGCTCGTGGGAGACTAGACCAATGCTCCGCGTGCTGACCGCCGGCGAATCCCACGGCCCCGAACTCGTCGCCATCATGGAGGGCCTGCCCTCCGGCGTCCCCGTCTCGCTCGACGCGATCCGCGCCGACCTGGCCCGCCGCAAGCTCGGCTACGGCCGCGGCTCGCGGATGAAGTTCGAGGAGGACGAGCTGAACCTCTCGGGCGGTGTCCGCCACGGCCTCTCGCTCGGCAGCCCGATCGCCCTGCGGATCGGCAACACCGAGTGGCCGAAGTGGATCGAGGTCATGAACCCCGAGCCGACCGAGCTGAGCGAGCGCTCCCGCGGTCGAGGCGCCGCCCTCACGCGTCCGCGGCCGGGCCACGCCGATCTCGTCGGCATGCAGAAGTACGACTTCGACGAGGCCCGTCCGATCCTCGAGCGCGCGAGCGCCCGCGAAACGGCAGCACGCGTCGCCCTGGGGGCCATTGCGCGGGGCTTCCTCTCCGAGCTCGGCATCCGCCTCGTGAGCCACACGCTCTCCATCGGACCTGTCCAGGTGCCGGAGGGTTCCGAGCTTCCCGGCCCCGACGACGTCGACGCGCTCGACGCCGACCCGCTCCGGTGCTTCGACGCGGCGACGTCCGAGCGGATGGTCGCCGAGGTCGACGCGGCGAAGAAGGACGGTGACACGCTCGGTGGCATCGTCGAGGTCCTCGCCTACGGCTTGCCTCCGGGGCTCGGCTCGCACGTCCACTGGGATCGCCGCCTCGACGGCAAGCTCGCGCAGGCGCTCATGAGCATCCAGGCGATCAAGGGTGTCGAGGTCGGCGACGGGTTCGAGACGACGCGCCGGCGCGGGTCCGCCGCCCATGACGAGCTCTTCGTGACGACGGACGGCATCACCCGCGCCTCCGACCGCGCGGGTGGCACCGAAGGGGGGATGTCCACCGGAACGGTCCTCCGGGTCCGTGCCGGCATGAAACCGATCGCCACGATCCCGCACGCGTTGCGCACCGTCGACGTCGCGACCGGTGAGACCGCGGCAGCGCATCATCAGCGCTCCGACGTCTGCGCCGTTCCCGCTGCGGGTGTCGTCGCAGAGGCGATGGTCGCGATCGTGCTGGCCGACGCCGTGCTGGAGAAGTTCGGCGGCGACAGCATCCGCGAGACCCGTCGCAACGTCGAGACTTTCCTCGCGGCGATCCCCGAGACGCTGAAGACGACTCCTGCGTCGGAGGCGGCCCTCCTGGCGCATGACCTCGCCTGAGCCGCGGGCGATCGTGCTCATCGGCCCCATGGGGGCCGGGAAGACGAGCGTCGGCAAGCGCGTCGCGAAGCGGATCGGACGCCCCTTTCGCGACACCGACGCCATGATCGTGCGCGAGCACGGACCCATCGCCGACCTCTTCGCTCTGCACGGCGAGGCTCACTTTCGATCCCTCGAGCGGGATGCGGTCGCCGAGGCTCTCCGCAGCGGCGGCGTCGTCTCACTCGGCGGCGGCGCCGTCCTCGACGAGACGACGCAGCGGCGTCTCCGCAACCACCAGGTTGCGCTCCTCACCGTTGCACCGCGGGTCGTCGCACGTCGACTCGGCGAAGCGGCATCCCGCCCGCTCCTCGCGGGGGACGACGAGACGCCGATCCAGCGCTGGGAACGCATCTACGCCGAACGGCGCCCCGTCTACGAGTCCGTCGCCGATGCGACCTTCGACACGTCGTCGGGCCCGCTCGAGAACATCGTGACCGCCATCGCGGACTGGGCCGAGCCCGCCGCCGACCCCTCGGGAGTCACCTCATGACCCGCACCACCATCAACGTCACCGGCGCCACCCCCTACGACATCCACGTGGGCAGAGGCGTGTTGGCGGGCGTCCGCGACCACCTCGCGCCCACCGTCAAGAAGGTGCTCATCGTGCACACGCCGCGCCTCGGCGCGAAGGCCTCCGACCTCCGGGACCTGCTCGTCGCGGACGGTTCGCTCGAGGTGCTCATCGCCGAGGTGCCGGATGCCGAGGACGCCAAGCGCATCGAGGTCGCGGCCTTCTGCTGGCAGGTCATGGGACAGGCCGACTTCACCCGCACCGACGCCGTCATCGGTTTCGGCGGGGGAGCGGTGACGGATCTCGCCGGATTCGTCGCAGCATCCTGGCTCCGTGGCGTGCAGATCGTGCAGATTCCGACGACCGTCCTGGGGATGGTGGATGCCGCTGTCGGCGGCAAGACCGGGCTCAACACCGCCGAGGGCAAGAACCTCGTGGGTGCCTTTTGGGCACCCAGGTCGGTGATCTGCGACCTGGATGTGCTCGACACGCTCCCGCGCAACGAGATCGTGGCCGGTTTCGCCGAGGTCGTGAAGGCCGGATTCATCTGGTTCCCCGAGATCCTCGACATCGTCGAGCGCGACCCCGAGGCGGCGACAGATCCGACCAGTGACGAGTTCCGCCGCTGCATCGAGCTCGCCATCGAGATGAAGGCGCGCGTCGTGAGCGAGGACTTCCGCGAGGCGGGCGTCCGCGAATACCTGAACTACGGACACACCCTCGGCCACGCGATCGAGCATGCGGAGCGGTACCGCTGGCGTCACGGCGCCGCGATCTCGATCGGCATGATGTACGTCGCGGAACTCTCGCGCCTCGCGGGCCGGCTCTCCGATGAGGATGTCGCCCGCCACCGCCGCATCCTGGACCTCCTGGGCCTTCCGACGACGTACCGGATGGACGGGTGGCAGCACCTGCTCGGTGTCATGCAGCGTGACAAGAAGTCCCGCGCCGGGATGCTCCGCTTCATCGTCCTCGACGCGATCGGCAAGCCCACTGTCATGCAGGCGCCCGACGAGTCGCTGATGTTCGCCGCGTACCAGGAGATCGCCGGGTGACGGGTGCCGCGGTCCGCCGCGTACGCCTGCACGAGTGGCGCGAGGTCCGGGACCTCCGCATCCGTGCGGTCGGCGATCCCGCGGCCGCGATCGCGTTCTTGACCACCCGGGAGCAGGAGCTCGCCCGAGACGACGCGCACTGGCAGTCCCGCACGGCGGATTCCGCCCTGGGGCTGAACGCGGCGCAGTTCGTCGCGATCGCGGGGGAGCAGTGGGTCGGTTCCGCGACGGTACTCGTCCGCGAGCCCGGGACGACCGACGTCTTCGGCCGCGAGGTCCCGGCACCGCGGGCGGAGCTCGTGGGCGTGTTCGTCGACGCCGACCACCGCGGGCAGGGCGTCCTCGATGCGCTCGTGGCCGAGGCATCCGCGTGGGCCGAAGCGGTGGGTGCGAACGGGCTCACCCTCGACGTTCACATCGACAACGCCCGTGCCCAGGCGGCGTACCGTCGGCTCGGATTCTCGGCCACCGGGCTCGCGCTCGACACCGAGGTGGGCCGCGAGATCCAGATGCACCGCCCGGGATAGGGTGCTCTCGTGTCGACACCCCGCCGCCTGCTGCTCGTCAACGGGCCGAACCTGAACCTTCTCGGCATCCGCGAACCCGACGTTTACGGGCGAGAGACGCTCGGCGATGTCGAGGAACTCGTCTCACGGACCGCCGCCGCCGCCGGCTACGAGGTGCGTCCCGTGCAAAGCAACCACGAAGGCGTCCTCATCGACGCCATCCACGCGGCCCGCACGGACTGCGCCGGAATCGTCATCAATCCCGGCGGCCTGACACACACGTCGGTCGCCCTGCGTGACGCGCTGTCGGGAGTCGCCCTCCCGGTCGCCGAGGTCCACATCTCGGATGTGATGGCTCGCGAGCCCTTCCGCCACCACTCCTACGTCGCCGATGTCGCCGTCGTCCACGTCGTCGGTCGCGGCGTCGCCGGCTACGCGGAGGCGACCCGCGAGCTCATCGCGACGCTCACGGGCTGACCGTTTCCGGGGCGGATGCCGCGGCATCCCGTAGAATCGATCGTCGGCCGCTCTGGCCACGCCTCCACCGAACGGAAAACCGCACTCTCATGGCATCCACTGCAGACATCAAGAACGGCGTCGTCCTGTCGATCGACGGACAGCTCTGGAACGTCATCGAGTTCCAGCACGTGAAGCCCGGCAAGGGTGGCGCCTTCGTCCGCACGAAGCTGAAGAACGTCGTCTCCGGCAAGACCGTCGACCGTACGTACAACGCAGGCGCGAAGATCGAGATCGAGAACGTCGACCGCCGCGACTTCACCTACCTCTACAACGACGGCGAGAACTTCGTCTTCATGGACATCGCGGACTACGACCAGCTGAACGTCTCCGCCACCGTCGTCGGCGATGCCGCGCACTACCTGCTCGAAAACCAGCAGGTCCAGATCGCGCTGAACAACGGCAACCCCCTCTACATCGATCTGCCTGCCTCCGTCGTCCTCGAGATCACGTACACCGAGCCGGGCCTGCAGGGCGATCGCTCGTCGGCCGGCACCAAGCCCGCGACTCTCGAGACCGGACACGAGATCCAGGTCCCGCTGTTCGTCGAGCAGGGCACAAAGGTCAAGGTCGACACGCGCACCGGGGACTACCTCGGCCGCGTGAGCTGACTCGTCGATGAGCGCACGGAGCAAGGCGCGCAAGCGCGCCCTCGACATCCTGTACCAGTCCGACATCCGCGGCGATGACCTCGCCGTGACGCTCGCCGCCGAGGCGAAGCGGGCGGCGAGCGAACCGGCCCGCGAGGCGTCGTGGTTGTACGCTCGCGAGATCGTGGACGGCGTCATCGACGCGCAGAGCGAGATCGACGAGCAGATCGTCACGCATGCCCGCGATTGGAAGCTCGAGCGGATGCCGGCCCTCGACCGGGCGATCCTCCGTATCGGCGTCTGGGAGATCCTGCATAACGATCAGGTGCCCACCGCGGTCGCGATCGACGAGGCCGTAGAACTCGCCAAGGAGTTCTCGACGGACGACTCCGGCTCGTTCGTCCACGGCGTGCTCGGCCGCATCGCGCGCTCCTGACCCGAGGGGCGGCGACCCCGGCACCCGCACCGACAAACGGCATCCCGACCGTGACACGCGGCTTCGCGTCGATTCTCGACCGGGATGCCGTTTCTCGTCGGAACGGACAGGTCGGGCGCGGGGGCGAGCGCGGACGGATGCCGCAGCCGACAGCCTCGCCCCGCTAGACTGGGCGGACACAAGCAACCTTTAACACCGTCCTGTGAGGCGGAGAAGGGAGCGGCGGATGACTTCGCGCATCGTCTTGCACGACGCTGACATCGCCCGCGCACTCACGCGCATCTCTCACGAGATCCTCGAGTCGAACAAGGGCCCCGACGGGCTCGTGCTCCTCGGGATCCCCACCCGTGGTGTCACCCTCGCGGAACGCATCGGCGCTCTGATCGCGTCGTTCACCGGAGCCGACGTCCCGGTCGGTTCTCTCGATGTGACGATGTACCGCGACGATCTGCACCGGAACCCGACGCGAACGCCGCGCCCGACCGAGATCCCGGCCGGCGGGATCGACGGCAAGGCCGTCGTCCTCGTCGATGACGTGCTCTTCTCCGGACGCTCGATCCGCGCGGCACTCGACGCGCTGCAGGACATCGGCCGCCCCGCCGTCGTGCGACTCGCGATCCTCGTCGACCGCGGCCATCGCGAGCTGCCGATCCGCCCCGACTTCGTCGGCAAGAACCTGCCGAGCGCCCGGGAGGAACGCGTCAACGTGCGCCTCGCCGACGTCGACGGCACCGAGGAGGTGACGATCGAGTCATGAGGCACCTCCTCGACACCCGCACCCTCGCCCGAGAGGACGCCCTCCGCATCCTCGACGTAGCCGAGGACATGCGGGACACGCAGTCCCGCGAGATCAAGAAGCTGCCCACGCTCCGAGGCAAGACGGTCGTCAACCTCTTCTTCGAGGATTCGACCCGCACCCGCATCTCGTTCGAGGCAGCCGCGAAGCGTCTCTCCGCTGACGTCATCAACTTCTCCGCGAAGGGCTCGTCGGTCTCGAAGGGCGAGTCGTTGCAGGACACCGCGCAGACCTTGCAGGCCATGGGCGCCGACGCGGTCGTCATCCGCCACGGCGCTTCCGGCGCTCCGCACACGCTCGCCACGAGTGGCTGGATCTCCGCAGGGGTCCTGAACGCCGGCGACGGCACCCACGAGCACCCGACGCAAGCGCTCCTGGACGCCTTTACGATCCGCAAGCGCTTCTTCGGCGAGGACAGTCGGGGTCGCGACCTCGCGGGCCTCCACGTCGCGATCGTCGGCGACATCCTGCACTCGCGTGTCGCCCGCTCGAACGTGTGGCTGCTGACGACGCTCGGTGCGACGGTCACCCTCGTGGCCCCGCCCACACTCGTGCCCCAGGACGTGTCGGCATGGCCGGTGACCATCGCCTACGACCTCGACGAGGCGATCGCGACGGCCCCGGACGCCGTCATGATGCTCCGTATCCAGCTGGAGCGGATGAACGCGGCCTATTTCCCCACTGAACGGGAGTATTCGCGCCGCTGGGGATTGGATGCCGCGCGAGTGGCCGCTCTTCCGAGCGCTAGCATTGTCATGCACCCCGGACCCATGAACCGGGGTCTGGAGATCTCCGCCGACGCCGCCGATTCGCCACGCTCGACCGTGCTCGAACAGGTCGCGAACGGCGTCTCGGTCCGCATGGCGGCGCTGTACCTGCTCCTGGCGGGGGAGCGACCCACGAACCACGCACAGGAGGAGGCCCGATGAGCGAGAGCATCCTCATCCGCGGAGCGCGGATCCAGGGCGGCGACGCCGCCGACATCCTGATCGAGAACGGTGTCATCACCGGACTCGGCTCGGGGCTGAGCGCCTCCGGCGCCCGCACGGTGAATGCCGACGGCCTGATCGCGCTGCCGGGTCTCGTCGACCTGCACACCCACCTCCGCGAGCCCGGTTACGAGGCATCCGAGACGATCCTCACCGGCTCGCGCGCCGCCGCGGCCGGAGGGTTCACCACCGTCTTCGCCATGCCGAACACGTCGCCCGTGGCGGACACGGCGGGCGTCGTCGAGCAGGAGCTCGCGCTGGGTGAAGCCGCCGGCTACGCCCACGTGCAGCCGATCGGCGCCGTCACCGTCGGCCAGAAAGGCGAGCGGCTCGCCGAACTCGGCGCGATGGCCTCGTCGCGTGCCCGCGTCCGCGTGTTCAGCGACGACGGCTTCTGCGTCTTCGACCCGCTCATCATGCGGCGTGCTCTCGAGTACGTGAAGTCCTTCGACGGCGTGGTCGCGCAGCACGCGCAGGACCCGCGCCTGACCGAAGGCGCGCAGATGAACGAGGGCACCGTCTCGGCGGAACTCGGCCTCTCGGGCTGGCCCGCTGTCGCGGAGGAGTCGATCATCGCCCGCGACGTGCTGCTCGCCGAGCACGTCGGGTCGCGGCTGCACGTCTGCCACCTGTCGACCGCCGGCTCGGTGGACCTCATCCGGTGGGCGAAGAAGCGCGGCATCAACGTCACCGCCGAGGTCACCCCGCACCACCTGCTGCTCACCGAGGACCTGGTCCGAGGCTACGACCCGCGCTTCAAGGTGAATCCGCCGCTCCGCCGCGACGAAGACGTGCGTGCCGTCCGCGAGGGCCTCGCCGACGGCACGATCGACATCGTCGCGACCGATCATGCACCGCACCCCGCGGAGGCCAAGACGTGCGAGTGGCAGGCCGCCGCGAACGGGATGGTCGGGCTCGAATCCGCCCTCCGGGTCGTCCACGCCGCGATGGTCGAGACCGGCCTGCTCGACTGGTCCGACATCGCCCGCGTCATGTCCGCTGCCCCCGCACGCATCGGCCGACTGGCGGATGCCGGCACCCCGATCGCCGTCGGAGCTCCGGCATCCCTCGCGCTCTACGACGCCGCACCGGTCCGCACCTTCAGCACGGACGACCTTCGAGGACGGAGCGTCAACTCGCCCTACCTCGGCCGCGACCTGCCGGGCGAGGTCCGAGCGACCTTCTTCCGCGGACGGCAGACCGTCGTGGACGGCGTGGTCGTCGACGAGGTCACCTCGTGAGCCGCGAGGCCGCCGTCCTCGTGATGGCCGCGGTCGCGGCCCTGCTCATCGTGATCGGCCTCGTCGCCTGGCGACGACGATCGAAGCGGGATGCGGGCCTGAGCGTCCCCGTGGGCGATGCCCCGGACGGCGCCACGACGCTGATGCGCTCCGAGGGGCTGTACGTCGCGACGACACGTCACGACGATGCCCTCGAGCGTCTCGCCATCCGCGGGCTCGCCTTCCGCTCCCGGGTCGACGTCACCGTGACCGACCGCGGGGTCGCCCTCGACCTCACGGGTCAGCCGCGGATCTTCCTCACGGCGGGCTCCCTCGTCTCGGTCGGCCAGGCCACGGTCGCGATCGACCGGGTCGTCGAACGCGACGGTCTCGTCCGGCTCGCCTGGACGACACCCGAGGGCACGATCGTCGACAGCTACCTCCGACCGCAGGATGCCTCGGCCCGCTCCCTCGCCGACGCGATCAGCCCGGTCGTCCCCGCCACTCCCACCTCTCCCGCCCCCCAGCAGATTCCCGGAAGCGACGCATGAGTATTCAGAGATTCCAAGCTCCCGAACCCGCCGTCCTCGTTCTCGAAGACGGTTCCCGCCACCCCGGTCACGCCTACGGTGCGCGCGGTACCACGCTCGGCGAGGTCGTCTTCGCGACGGCCATGACCGGCTACCAGGAGACGATCACCGACCCGTCCTACGCGGGTCAGATCGTCCTCCAGACGGCGCCCCACATCGGCAACACCGGCATGAACGCCGAGGACCCCGAGTCCCGACGGATCTGGGTGTCGGGCTATGTCGTCCGCGACCCTTCGCGGATCGTGTCGAACTGGCGAGCAGATCACTCGCTCGAGGACGCGCTCGTCCGCGACGGCATCGTCGGCATCAGCGGCATCGACACGCGTGCAGTGACCCGCGTGCTGCGGTCGGCAGGCTCGATGCGCGGCGGCGTCTTCTCGGGGGATGCCGCGACTCTGGCGGAGGACGAGCAGCTGCGCATCGTTCGCGAAGCGCCGGAGATGAGCGGCCAGAATCTTTCCGCGGATGTCTCGGTCTCCGGTGCCGAAGTCACGCCCGCAGTCGGCGACAAGATCGGCAACCTCGCGATCCTCGACCTCGGCGTCAAGCAGGCGACGGTGAACAACCTCGCGGCGCGCGGCTTCGAGGTGCACGTCCTCCCGCAGAGCATCTCGTTCGTCGATATCCAGGCGATCGACCCGGCCGCGGTCTTCTACTCGAACGGGCCCGGTGACCCAGCAGCATCCGATCGACACGTCGCGTTGCTGCGCGAAGTCCTGGATGCCGGGCTGCCCTTCTTCGGCATCTGCTTCGGGAACCAGCTGTTCGGCCGCGCGCTCGGGTTCGACACCTACAAGCTCCCGTTCGGACACCGTGGCATCAACCAGCCGGTGCTCGACAAGACCACCGGTCGCGTCGAGATCACCGCGCACAATCACGGGTTCGCCGTGGACGCACCGATCGAAGGCGTCATCGACAGCCCGAGCGGTTACGGCCGCGTCGAGGTCAGCCACGTCGGCCTCAACGACAACGTCGTCGAGGGCCTGCGCGCCCTCGACCTCCCGGCGTTCAGCGTGCAGTACCACCCCGAGGCCGCTGCCGGCCCGCACGACGCCAACTACCTGTTCGACCGCTTCCGCGACCTCGTGATCGCCACCCAGGAGAGCAAGAAGAATGCCTAAGCGCGACGACATCCAGAGCGTCCTCGTCATCGGATCCGGCCCGATCGTCATCGGTCAGGCCTGCGAATTCGACTACTCCGGCACCCAGGCGTGCCGCGTGCTCCGCGAGGAGGGCGTCCGCGTCATCCTCGTGAACTCGAACCCGGCCACGATCATGACCGACCCCGACTTCGCCGACGCGACCTACGTCGAGCCGATCACGTGGCAGGTCCTCGAGACGATCATCGCCAAGGAACGGCCCGACGCGATCCTCCCGACCCTCGGTGGACAGACGGCGCTGAACGCCGCCATCCAGCTCGACGAGCACGGCGTTCTGGAGAAGTACGACGTCGAACTGATCGGTGCGAATCTCGAGGCGATCAACAAGGGCGAAGACCGTCAGATCTTCAAGCAGCTCGTGCTCGACTGCGGCGCCGACGTCGCCGACAGCCGGATCTGCACCTCGATGGACGAGGTCTTGGCGGGCGCCGCGGAGCTCGGCTACCCGCTGGTCGTCCGCCCCTCGTTCACCATGGGCGGGCTCGGATCCGGCTTCGCCTACGACGAGCAGGATCTGCGTCGCATCGCCGGCGCAGGACTCCGGGACTCGCCGACGCACGAAGTGCTCCTGGAGGAGTCGATCCTCGGGTGGAAGGAGTACGAGCTCGAGGTCATGCGCGACAACGCGGACAACGTCGTCGTGGTCTGCTCGATCGAGAACGTGGACCCTGTCGGCGTGCACACAGGCGACTCGATCACGGTCGCTCCCGCACTCACGCTCACCGACCGCGAGTACCAGAAGCTCCGCGACATCGGAATCGACATCATCCGCGCCGTCGGCGTCGACACCGGCGGGTGCAACATCCAGTTCGCGGTTGACCCGGCATCCGGTCGCATCATCGTGATCGAGATGAACCCGCGCGTCTCGCGCTCGTCGGCCCTTGCGTCCAAGGCGACGGGCTTCCCGATCGCCAAGCTCGCCGCGAAGCTCGCGATCGGCTACCGCCTCGACGAAGTGCAGAACGACATCACGAAGGCGACCCCGGCGAGCTTCGAACCGACGCTCGACTACGTCGTCGTCAAGGTGCCGCGGTTCAACTTCGAGAAGTTCCCCGCCGCCGACACGACGCTCACGACGACCATGAAGTCGGTCGGCGAGGCCATGGCGATCGGGCGCAACTACGCGACGGCGCTGCAGAAGGCGCTCCGTTCCCTCGAGAAGCGCGGATCCAGCTTCCACTGGGGACCGGAGGAGCGCTCGGCGGAGGAGCTCCTCGAGATCGCGAAGACGCCGACCGACGGCCGCATCGTCGTGCTCCAGCAGGCGCTCCGCAAGGGCGCGACGCTGGAGCAGGCGTTCGAGGCGACCGCCATCGACCCCTGGTTCCTCGACCAGATGATCCTCATCAATGAGGTCGCCGAGTACATCGGCGAGGCCGACGCCCTCACGGAGGACGTCCTGCGCATCGCCAAAGACCACGGTTTCAGCGACGCCCAGATCGCGGAGCTCCGCGGCCTCGGGGAAGCGGAGGTGCGCGGCATCCGTCACGGCTTCGGAATGCGTCCCGTTTACAAGACCGTCGACACGTGCGCGGGGGAGTTCCCGGCGCTCACGCCGTACCACTACTCCTCGTACGACCGCGAGACCGAGGTGATGCCGAGCGAGGGCCGGAAGGTGGTCATCATCGGTTCGGGCCCGAACCGCATCGGCCAGGGTGTCGAGTTCGACTACTCGTGCGTCCACGCATCCTTTGCCCTGTCGGATGCCGGTTACGAGACGATCATGGTCAATTGCAACCCCGAGACGGTCTCGACCGACTACGACACGAGCGACCGCCTGTACTTCGAGCCGCTGACCCTCGAGGACGTCCTCGAGGTGCTGCACGCCGAGGCGCAGTCCGGTGAGATCGTGGGCGTCATCTGCCAGCTCGGCGGTCAGACGCCGTTGGGTCTCGCGAAGGGCATCGAAGCGGCCGGATACACGATCCTCGGCACGAAGCCCGCCGCGATCGACATCGCGGAGGAGCGCGAGCAGTTCTCGCAGCTGCTCGACCGCGCCGGACTCACGGCGCCGCGGCACGGCACGGCGACCGACGAAGCCGGCGCGATCACGATCGCCGAGGAGATCGGCTACCCCGTGCTCGTCCGTCCGAGCTTCGTGCTCGGCGGTCGGGGCATGGAGATCGTCTACGACACTGCGAGCCTGCGTGACTACTTCGTGCGCATCGCCGATCAGGCGATCATCCGCGACGACGCTCCGCTTCTCGTCGATCGCTTCCTCGACGACGCGGTGGAGATCGACGTCGACGCGCTCTTCGACGGCGAGCAGCTCTACATCGGTGGCGTCATGGAGCACCTCGAAGAAGCCGGCATCCACTCCGGTGACTCGTCGTGCACCCTGCCACCGATGTCGCTGGGCCGCGGCGAGATCGACCGCGTTCGCATCGCGACGCACGCGATCGCCGAGGGCGTCGGCGTCCGCGGCCTGCTGAACGTCCAGTTCGCGGTCTCGGCCGGCGTGCTGTACGTCATCGAGGCGAACCCTCGAGCCTCCCGCACGGTGCCGTTCGTGTCGAAGGCCCTCGGCATCCCGATGGCGAAGGCGGCGAGCCGCATCATGGCGGGCTCGTCGATCGCCGAGCTGATCGCGGAGGGGCTCCTTCCCGAGCAGGACGGTTCGCGGGTGCCGCTCGACGCGCCCGTCGCCGTCAAGGAGGCCGTCCTGCCGTTCAAGCGGTTCCGGACCGCGGACGGTCGCACCGTCGACTCCGTCCTCGGACCCGAGATGCGCTCCACCGGCGAGGTCATGGGCATCGACCGCGACTTCCCGACGGCCTTCGCGAAGAGCCAGGCCGCGGCCTACGGCGGGATGCCCACCTCGGGCACCGTGTTCCTCTCGGTCGCGGATGACGACAAGCGCGCCGTCATCCTGCCCGCCCACCGGCTCCAGGAGCTTGGCTACACGCTCATCGCGACGGAGGGGACGGCGGAGATCCTGGCCCGTAACGGCATCACGGTCAAAGTGGTCTCGAAATACTCCGAGACGCAGGCCTCCGGCGAGCAGAACGTCGTCGACCTCATCAACGCGGGGGAGATCGACATCGTCGTGAACACCCCCTCGGGCGGGATCGCCCGGGCTGACGGATACGAGATCCGCGCCGCCGCCGTGGCCGCCGACAAGGCGCTGTTCACGACGATGGCGGTTCTCGGCGCTGCCGTGTCGGCGATGCCGGTGCTCCGCGAGGGCTTCGCCGTCCGGAGTCTGCAGGAGTACGCCGCCGACCGGAAGGCGTCGGTGTGACCTCATTCGGTTCACGGCTGGCCGGGGCGGTCGACGCTCGCGGTCCGCTGTGCGTCGGGATCGACCCCCACGCGTCCCTTCTGGAGGCGTGGGGGCTCCCGGCGTCCGCGGCGGGCGTCCGTGACTTCGGATTGCGAGTGGTGGATGCCGCCCGCACCCGGGTCGGCGTCGTCAAGCCGCAGGTCGCGTTCTTCGAACGTTACGGATCCGCGGGGTACGCCGCCCTCGAGGAGGTCATCGGCACAGCCCGCGCCGCCGGATTGATCGTGATCGCCGACGCCAAGCGCGGCGACATCGGAACGACGATGGACGGGTACGCAGAGGCGTGGCTCTCGGCCGGGTCGCCTCTCGAATCGGATGCCGTCACGGTCAGCCCGTACCTCGGCCCCGACTCTCTCCGCGGAACGATCGCGACCGCCGTCCGCGAGGGCAAGGGCGTCTACGTCCTGGCGGCGACGAGCAACCCCGAAGCCGCGGGACTGCAATCCGCCGAGCTCACGACTGTCGACGCGGAGCGCGGCCAGACGGTCGCGGACTGGGTCGCCCAGCGCGCGGGCTCCGCCAACTCGTCCGCCGTCGTCGGCGACGACCGTTTCGGTCCGGTGGGCTTCGTCATCGGGGCTACAGTGGAGCGCGCCGACCTCGGTCTGACCGATGCGTCGCTGCAGCGTGCGTCTCTCCTCGCCCCCGGGTTCGGAGCACAGGGAGCGCGCCTCTCCGACATCTCCGAGCGATTCGGCCCCCTGGCGCCGCAGGTGCTCGCCAGCGCGAGCCGCAGCATCCTCGGCGCCGGTCCCGACGGGATCGCCGCCGCCATCGACACCCACAATTCAGAACTCCAGGACGCCCGACATGCCTGACTCCCGTACCCCTCCCGAGGTCGATCGCGCCGCCGCCTCCCGCCGCGCGGTCGCCGCTCGCCGCGAGCGCGCCGCCCTGAAGCGCGATGTGTCGACCCGGGTGATCAGCCCGCAGGACCTCCTCCGCCGGGCGTGGGCCGAGCCGCAGTCCGCGGCTGCCGCGATGCGGGTGACCGAGTTCCTCACCGCCATCCCCGCGATCGGGGAGGGCAAGCGCGACCGCATCCTCGCCGACCTGCAGATCGCCCCCGTGAAGAAGATCGGCGGGCTCGGCATCCGGCAGCGGACCGTCCTGCAGGATTACCTCGATCGACGCCTCCCCGAGCCCCGCGCTCGCGAGGCGCGGAGCCGCCTGATCGTGCTCGCAGGTCCCACCGCCGTGGGCAAGGGCACCGTCGCGGCGCACATCAAGGACCACCACCCGGAGATCCTGCTCTCCGTGTCGGCGACGACGCGCCCGCCGCGCCCGGGGGAGGTCGAGGGAGAGCACTATTTCTTCGTCGACGACGCGGAGTTCGACCGCCTGGTCGCCGACGGCGAGCTTCTCGAATACGCGACGGTGCACAACGCCTTCCGCTATGGCACGCCTCGCCGGCCGATCGACGCCGCGCTTGCCGAAGGGCGAACGGTCCTTCTCGAGATCGACCTCCAGGGCGCCCGGCAGGTGCGTGCCGCCGCGCCCGACGCGACGCTCGTCTTCCTCCTTCCGCCCACCTGGGATGAGCTCGTGAACCGCCTGATCGGCCGCGGGACCGAGGGCGAGGAGGAGCGCGCGCGTCGCCTGAAGACCGCTCGTGTCGAGCTCGCGTCGCAGGGGGAGTTCGACTACCGCGTCGTGAACGACGACGTCGCGCGGGCTGCCTCGGAGATCGCTCGACTCGCGCGCTGACCTCCGGGTACGGCAGGTGACGCCGCTTCATTTCACCGCGTTACGTTCGATGTGGGCGAGGCGGCACGGTCCGGAAGGCTGGACTCATGTCCGCCGTCCTCACCGTCTCCGACGCTGCCCGGAGCACGCCCGCTCCGCGTGGCGCCGTCTCGCTGTCGGGCGTCAGCCGGACCTTCGCGGGTGCGAGCGGACCGGTCCCCGTCCTCCGCGACGTCGATCTCGCTTTCCGGCCGGGGGAGATCATCGCCGTCGTCGGACCGTCGGGCTGCGGCAAGTCGACGCTCCTGCGCCTGCTCGCGGGCCTCGATGCCCCGACCGGCGGGTCCGTGACCGTCGACGGCACGCCGTTGCGCGACACGGATGACCGCACTGCCGTCGCTTTCCAGGAGCCGCGCCTGCTTCCGTGGCGCTCCATCGCCCAGAACGTTCACCTCGGGATGCCGCGCGGCACCTCGCGCGGCGAGGTCTCCTCCCGCGTCGCGGAACTCCTCGAACTGGTCGGTCTGACGGGCGCTGCGGCGCTCCGCCCCCGGGAGGTCTCCGGAGGGATGGCGCAGCGCGCGTCGCTCGCCCGGGCGCTCGCCCGCGGTCCGGAGGTGCTCCTGCTCGACGAGCCTTTCGGTGCCCTCGACGCCCTGACCCGCCTGCGTATGCAGGACCTCCTCCTCGATATCCATTCCGCCGAGCCCACGACCGTCGTGCTCGTCACGCACGATGTCGAAGAGGCGCTGTATCTGGCCGATCGCGTGCTCCAGCTGCGCGCCATCGACGCCGACTCCGAGGACTCCTCGATCGCACGCGTGATCGACGTTCCCGGCATCCGTCCCCGTGACCGCGCCGATCGCGATTTCACGAACCTTCGCGCCGAGCTTCTCGATGGACTCGGCGTGGACACCCACCGCTCAACCCCTCAGGAGACCCGATGAGCACCCTCACCCGCCGCACCGTTCCCGCCCTCGCCGTGGGTGCCGTGGTGATGCTCATGGCGACGGGATGCCTCGCCGGCGAGAACGCGAGCTCGACGTCAGGTGAGGCCGGCACATGGTCGACCGACACGCTGTCGATCGACTTCGCCACCTACAACCCCCTCAGCCTCGTCGTGAAGGACCAGGGCCTCATCGAGAAGGCGCTGGGCGACGAGGTCGACGTCGAGTGGACGCAGTCCGCGGGATCGAACAAGGCGAACGAGCTGCTGCGCGCCGGAGCGCTCGATGTCGGATCGACCGCAGGCTCGGCGGCACTGCTCGCCCGCGCCAACGGCTCGCCCATCAAGGTCGTCGACGTCTTCTCGCAGCCCGAGTGGTCGGCCATCGTGGTCGGACCCGACAGCGACATCACCTCCGTCGCCGATCTGAAGGGCAAGAAGGTCGCCGCCACCAGTGGCACCGACCCGTACTTCTTCCTCCTCCAGGCGCTGGAGACCGCAGGACTCAGCGTGAAGGACGTCGACGTGCAGAACCTGCAGCACGCCGACGGCCGGTCAGCGCTCGACGGGGGATCGGTCGACGCCTGGGCGGGCCTCGACCCGATCATGGCGGCCGCCGAGGTCGAATCCGGCGACAAGCTGATCTATCGCAACGTCGACTTCAACTCCTACGGGTTCCTCAACGCGACCGAAGAATTCCTCACCGACCACAAGGACGTCGCTCAGGTCGTCGTCGACGCGTACGAACAAGCCCGGACCTGGGCGCTCGCGAACCCGGAGAAGACCGCGGATCTCCTCGCGACGGTGGCCGGTATCGACCCGAAGGTCGCCACGACCGTCATCACGGAACGCTCGAACCTCGACGTGAGCGGCATCCCGGGCGATGCGCAGCTGGCCGTCCTCAAGAAGATCGCGCCCGTCCTCGTCGACTCCGACGCCGTCACCGGCGGGCAGGACGCCGTCGACAAGGCGCTGGACACGATCATCGAGCCGACGTTCGCCGAGAAGGCGGCGGGCTGAGTATGACGGCCTCTGCAGAGGCGATCACCGCCGCCGCGGCGCCCTCGGGCGCGGCGGCGGTGGTGCCGTTCTGGTCGCGGACGAGCGTCCGCATCGTCGGGGGCCTCGTCGTCCCCCTCGCCGTGCTCGCGCTGTGGCAGGCCGTCACGGGGTTCGGACTCATCCCGACCTACCGGCTGCCGGCGCCACTCGACGTCGTCAACGCGGCGGTTCAGCTGGCGGCAGACGGCTCCCTGTGGCGTCACGTCGCCATCTCGGTCCAGCGCGTGTTCCTCGGGTTCGCGTTCGGTTCGCTTGTGGGACTCGCTGTCGCTGCGGTCGTGGGTCTCACCCGCTCCGGGGACGTGCTTCTGAGCCCCATTCTCGCGGCGTTCCGCGCCATCCCGTCCCTGGCTCTCGTCCCGCTGCTGATGCTGTGGATGGGAATCGGAGAGGACTCGAAGGTGACCCTCGTCGCCATCGGCGCCTTCTTCCCTCTCTTCACGACCGTCGCCGGCGCGCTCCGGAAGGTTGATCCGCATCTCGTGGAGATGGGACGCTCCTTCGGTCTGCGCGGCTGGGAACTCTTCCGCTCGGTCCAGTTGCCCGCCACCGTTCCTTCGCTCATCTCCGGTCTCCGACTCGCGCTCGCCCAGGCGTGGCTCTTCTTGGTGGCGGCCGAACTCCTCGCCGCCTCGATGGGCCTCGGGTTCCTCCTCACCGACGCGCAGAGCACCGGCCGTGTGGATCGGATCTTCCTCGCGATCGTCGTGCTGGCGACTCTCGGCACCCTCTCCAATGCGCTCGTCACCCTCCTCGAGCGCCGCCTGTTGAGGAAATGGGCATGACGGCTCACGCCACCGACGAGCTGCGCCTCGTCGAGACCCGCACCTACACGCCCGACGCCGCGTTCGCGGCCCAAGCGAACGTGACGGAATCCGCGTACGCCGACGCGTCTGCCGACCCGATCGCGTTCTGGGAGGCGGCTGCGCGTCGGCTGGAGTGGATCACCCCCTGGCACACGGCGCTCGACTGGCGTCCGCCCGTCCGCACCGCCGACGGGGAGCTCTCCGTTCCTGCCGCCCGCTGGTTCGACGGCGGCACGCTGAACGTCGCGGTCAACTGCGTCGATCGCCACGTGGCGGCCGGTCGCGGCGGGAAGGTCGCGCTCCATTTCGAGGGTGAGCCCGGCGACCGCGAGTCGGTCACCTACGCCGACCTGCAGCGACGGGTGTCTCAGGCAGCCAATGCGCTCGTCGCGCTCGGCATCCGACCCGGCGATCGTGTCGTCGTCTATCTCCCCGTGCTCGTCGAGACGGTCGTGATCGCGCTCGCCTGCGCGCGCGTCGGCGCCGTTCATTCGCTCGTTTTCGGCGGGTTCTCAGCGGAAGCCGTGCGGTTTCGCCTCGAAGACACGGGTGCGAAGCTCCTCGTCACCACCGACGGCCAGTTCCGCCGCGGGGGAGCGGTGGAGGTGAAATCCGCCGCTGATGCCGCTGCCGCAGGGCTCCCCGCACTCGAACACGTCCTCGTGGTCCGCCGCACCGGCGCGGATGTCGCCTGGACCCCCGGCCGCGATGTGTGGTGGCACGACGTCGTCGACAGGGCGTCGACCGTTCACGAGGCGCCGGCATTCGACGCCGAGCATCCGCTCTTCATCATCTACACGTCCGGGACGACCGGGAAGCCGAAGGGACTCGTCCACACCTCGGGCGGATACCTCACGCACGCGAGCTGGGCGCACTGGGCTCATTTCGACGCGAAGCCCGACGACGTGCACTGGTGCACCGCCGACCTGGCGTGGGTCACGGCGCACACGTACGAGATCTACGGCCCGCTCTCCAACGGGCTCACCCAGGTGATCTACGAGGGCACACCGGATGCGCCGCACCGCGAACGCCATCTCGAGATCATCGAGCGCTACGGGGTGACGGTCTACTACACGGCGCCCACCCTCATCCGGACGTTCATGACCTGGTTCGGCGAGGCGGTCCCCACCGATCACGACCTGTCGAGCATCCGCCTGCTCGGAACCGTGGGCGAGGCCATCAATCCCGCCGCGTGGGTGTGGTTCCGTCGCAACTTCGGTCGGGACGAGGTGCCGGTCGTCGACACGTGGTGGCAGTCCGAGACCGGCGCCGCGATGATCGCACCTCTGCCGGGCGTCACGACCTTGAAGCCCGGATCGGCGACGGTCGCACTCCCCGGAATCGACGCCACGGTGGTCGACTCCGACGGACGCGAGGTCGGGCCCGGCCGCTCGGGGACACTCGTCGTCCGTCGGCCGTGGCCGGGGATGGCGCGGACGGTGTGGGGGAACCCGGAGCGCTACCGCGATTCGTACTGGGCTGCCTATGCAGGCTACGGCGAACACGGCGGGTACTACGTGGCCGGCGACGGTGCGACCCGCGACGCCGATGGTCACATCTGGATCCTCGGGCGCCTCGACGACGTCGTGAATGTATCGGGACATCGTCTGTCGACGATCGAGATCGAGTCGGCGCTCGTCGCCCACGACTCCGTCGGCGAGGCGGGGACCACCGCGGTCGTCGACGCGATCACCGGCCACGCCGTCGCGGCGTTCGTCGTGCCCTCGGGACCCGGAGAGCCCGACCCGGCCGCACTCCGTTCGCACGTCGCGCGCGAGATCGGACCGGTGGCCAAGCCCCGCCACGTCATCGTCGTTCCCGACCTTCCCAAGACCAGGTCCGGCAAGATCCTCCGTCGGCTGCTCGCGCAGCTGTGGGAGGCCGAGCAGGACCGCCGCGCAGGTCGCGAACCCGCGCCCCTCGGCGACACGACCTCACTGCAGAACCCCGACGCCGTCGCTCGCATCGCCGCCGCCCTGGCCGCGGCGTGAGCCGCACCATCCACACGCCAGAAAGAGAACATGACTGACGAACACCGCTTCGGCTTCCGCACGCGCGCGCTGCACGCCGGCGGCACCCCCGATGCCGCCACCGGCGCCCGCGCCGTGCCGATCTACCAGACCTCCTCGTTCGTCTTCGACGACGCGACGGATGCCGCGAATCTGTTCGCGCTGCAGAAGTACGGCAACATCTACTCGCGCATCGGCAACCCGACGGTCGCTGCACTCGAGGAGCGCCTCGCGTCCCTCGAAGGCGGCATCGGCGCGGTGGCGACCGCCTCCGGCATGAGCGCCGAGTTCATCACCTTCGCCGCGCTCGTCGGCGTCGGAGACCACGTCGTCGCCTCCGCCCAGCTGTACGGCGGCACCGTCACGCAGCTCGACGTGACACTCCGCCGCTTCGGCGTCGACACGACGTTCGTGGCCTCGAGCGATCCGGCCGACTACGCGGCGGCGATCCGCCCCGAGACGAAGGTCCTCTACGTCGAGACGATCGGCAACCCGTCGGGGGAGATCGCCGACATCGAAGGTCTCGCCGAGGTCGCTCACGCGGCCGGCATCCCGCTCGTGGTCGACTCGACGCTGGCGACGCCGTACCTGGCGCGGCCTCTCGAGCACGGCGCCGACATCGTCATCCACTCGGTCACCAAGTTCCTCGGCGGGCACGGCACCACCCTCGGTGGCGTGGTCGTCGAGAAGGGCACGTTCGACTGGGGCAACGGCAAGTTCCCGCAGATGACCGAGCCCGTCGCCTCCTACGGCGGCATCAAGTGGTGGGACAACTTCGGCGAGTACGGCTTCCTCACCAAGCTCCGAAGCGAACAGCTCCGTGACATCGGCGCCGCGCTCAGCCCGCATTCGGCCTTCCTCCTGCTCCAGGGTGTCGAGACGCTTCCGCAGCGCATCGACGCGCACTTGTCGAACGCTCGGATCGTCGCGGAGTGGCTGGATTCCGACCCCCGCGTCTCGTTCGTGACGTGGGCAGGTCTGCAGAGCCACGCGCACCACGCCCGTGCCGAGAAGTACCTTCCGCTCGGACCGGGCTCGGTCTTCGCCTTCGGCGTGAAGGCGGCCGACGAGTCCGCGAACGAGGAAGAACGGGTGGCCGCAGGACGTCGCGCGGGTGAGGCTGTCATCGACGCGCTGCAGCTCGCCTCGCACCTCGCCAACATCGGCGATGCCCGGACCCTCGTCATCCACCCCGCCTCGACGACGCACCAGCAGCTGAGTGCCGATCAGCTCACCGCGGCCGGTGTGCCCGCCGACCTCATCCGCATCTCGGTCGGTCTCGAAGACCCCGAGGACATCGTGTGGGACCTCGATCAGGCCCTCACCCGAGCCACAGGAGTCAGCCGATGACCGATCCGAACGCGTGCGCCGTCCCGCAGTCCGTCCCGACCGACGGCGCCTCGTGCGCTCTACCGGGGGCTCCTGAGGCCGCGCATCCTGCTCGCACGTGGCCGGCCGCGGGGCCGCAGGAGCGGTTCGAGATCCTCCGTCGGGCGAAGTCGATCGCGATCGTCGGGGCCTCCGACAACCCGGCACGCGCCAGCTACTTCGTCGCGACCTACCTTCGCGGCAGCTCGCCCTACGACGTGTACTACGTCAACCCGCGGGCGACCGAGATCCTCGGGCAGCCGGCCTACGCGTCGCTCGCCGATCTCCCCGTCGTCCCCGACATCGTCGACGTCTTCCGCAAGCACGACGACCTCCCCGGTGTCGCGCAGGAGTCGGTGGATGCCGGAGCGTCGGCGCTCTGGCTGCAGCTCGGGTCGTGGCACGAAGGCGCCGCGAAGATCGCCGCTGACGCGGGACTCTCGGTCGTGATGGATCGCTGCGTCAAGATCGAGCACGCCCGGTTCCACGGCGGGCTCCACCTCGCCGGCTTCGACACCGGCGTACTGAGTTCGAAGCGGCAGCTCCTCAGCCGCTGAGTGCGCGCCTGCGCGGCGGGGAAGCGGTGCGACCTGTAGACTGGGGGGATGCCGTGCCGCGAACTCGCGCAGTCTGGCAGACATCTCGCCTCACCGATCCTGGAGGACCACCATGGCCAACCGTGACCAGGGCATCATCGACCCGCCCATTGACGCACTGCTCAACAAGGTCGACTCGAAGTACCAGCTCGTCATCTACGCATCCAAGCGGGCGCGTCAGATCAACGACTACTACTCGGACCTCCACGAGGGCAACCTCTTCGACAACGTGGGCCCGCTCGTCGACTCAAACGTCGAGGACAAGCCGCTCACGATCGCCCTCCACGAGATCCACGAGGACAAGCTGCGCCTGCGCGCGGCCGAGTGACCTCGACGTCATGATCTCGACGCCACACGGCGTCATCCTCATGCCCGCGTGTCCCCCGTGTCGGGGACCGCGGGCATGATGGTTTTCACACCCCCGATCCGCCCTCTGGAGGACCGATGAGCGCTCTGCGCCTGTTCACGTCGGAGTCTGTGACCGAAGGTCACCCCGACAAGATCTGCGACCAGATCTCCGACAGCATCCTCGATGCCCTCCTCGCCGTCGATCGCGGCAGCCGCGTGGCCGTCGAGACTCTCGTCACCACGGGCCTCGTGCACGTCGCCGGCGAGGTGCGCACCGACGGCTACGCCGACATCCCGGGAATCGTCCGACGCGTCGTGAACCGCATCGGCTACACGTCGTCCGAGACCGGCTTCGACGGCGACTCGTGCGGTGTCACGGTGTCGATCGGCGAGCAGTCCGGTGACATCGCCGCGGGCGTCGACAACGCGCTCGAACACCGCGAGGGCGGCTCCGTCGATCCCGTCGACGCGCTCGGTGCAGGTGACCAGGGCATCATGTTCGGCTACGCGACGAACGAGACGCCGTCGTACATGCCGACCGCGATCTGGACGGCGCACCGGCTCGCCGAGCGGCTGACCGACGCCCGTCGGAGCGGCGCGCTCCCGTTCCTCCGCCCCGACGGCAAGACGCAGGTGACCCTCGGCTACGACGGCACCACGCCGCGGACGGTCGACACCGTCGTCCTCTCGACGCAGCACCACCCCGACATCTCGCTTCCCGCCCTCCGCGCAGCAGTGCAGGCGGAGGTCATCGACCCCGTCCTGGCACAGACCGGCCTCGATGTCTCGAACGTCCGGTACGTCATCAACCCGGCGGGCCCGTTCGTGGTCGGCGGACCGAAGGGCGATGCGGGTCTGACCGGTCGCAAGATCATCATCGACACGTACGGCGGCGCCGCGCGTCACGGTGGGGGAGCGTTCAGCGGCAAGGACCCGTCCAAGGTCGACCGCTCGGCGGCCTACGCGATGCGATGGGTCGCGAAGAACGCCGTCGCCGCCGGGCTCGCCGACCGCCTCGAAGTCCAGGTCGCCTACGCGATCGGTCGTGCTGCCCCCGTCGGGCTGTACGTCGAGACCTTCGGCACGGGGCACGTCTCCGACGAGAAGATCACGACCGCGATCCGCGACGTCTTCGATCTCCGTCCCCAGGCGATCATCGACGATCTCGATCTCCTCCGCCCCATCTACGCGCAGACCGCCGCCTACGGACACTTCGGGCGCGAGCTGCCGGAGTTCACCTGGGAGCGCACCGACCGCGTCGACGCATTGCGGACCGCCGCCGGGCTCTGAGCGCCCGTGATCGACGTCGCCCGCATCCTCCTCGACTCGCCGCTGCCTCAGCTCGATCGACTCTTCGATTACGCCGTCCCTGAGGGGCTGAGCGCGGACGCCCAACCGGGCGTGCGGGTGAAGGTGCCGCTCCGGAGCGCCGGTCGGATGATCGAGGGCTGGGTCATCGAGCGGGCCGAGGTCGAGCCCGGCGGGCGGCCGTTGTCCGAGGTGGCATCCGTCGTCTCGGCTGTGCCCGTTCTCCCGGCGTCGCTCTACTCCCTCGCTCGTCGTGTCGCCGACCGTGCCGCAGGATCGGCGAGCGACGTCCTGCGTCTCGCGATCCCGAAGCGGATGGTGCGTGCGGAGAAGACGTGGCTGGCAGCCGACCCGCCGACAGCGCCCGCCGTGACCCCGGATGCCGCGGCCCGCGCACGCGAGCTGACGGCGATCTATCCGGGCCTCGCCGATGCGGTCCTCGCGGGGGAGCGCATCGCTCTCGACGCTCCGCCGCATCCCACCCCTGGCGCACTGCGCGGAGCATGGTCGGATCTCCTCGCCGCCCTCGCGGCCCTCGTCCTCGACGGGGGCAGGAGCGCCCTCATCGTCGTCCCCGATCACCGTGACCAGTCGCAGATCCTCGAGGCCCTCGCGATTCTTGTTCCCGATGACGCCGTCGTGCGGGACGATGCACGGCGCTCGGGCCCGGAGCGCTTCGCCACCTACCTGCGACTTCTGAGCCCCGCTCCCTGCATCGTGGTGGGCAACCGGTCGACGGTCTACGCGCCGGCGCACGACGTGGGGGCCGTATTGGTCTGGGACGACGGCGACCCGCTGCTGGCGGAGCAGCTGAGCCCCGGCGTGCACGCGAGGGATGCGGCGCTCGTCCGACAGGAGGAGGAGCATTCGGCCCTCGTCTTCGCTGGACACACCCGGACGACGGACGTCGAGCGACTCGTTCAGCTCGGCTGGCTGCGGGACATCCCGGCGGCGCGGCGGGCGAGCCCGCGGGTCGTCTTGTCGGCGACGCACGAGGCGGAGCACCGGGGAGCGCGAGTGCCGTCAGCCGCGTTCGGCGCCGCGCGAGAGGCTCTGCAGCACGGGCCGGTGCTCGTCCAGGTCGCGCGTCCGGGTTACTCGCCGGTTCTCGTGTGCGCCGAGTGCCGAACGCCCGCCCGCTGCCGGCACTGCGCCGGACCGCTTCGGGCACGCCGACCCGGCGCGACACCCGACTGCGGCTGGTGCGGGCGGCCGGCACCGAACTGGTCCTGCGCGAACTGCGCGGGCACACGGTTCCGGATGGCGTCGTCCGGCAGTGAACGGACGGCCGACGAGCTCGGCCGGGCGTTCCCCGGCATCCGTGTCATCGTCGCCGACGGCGATCACCCCGTCACCGCCGTCGACGCGCGTCCGGCTCTCGTCATTGCGACGCGCGGCGCCGAACCGCCGGCCGAGGGCGGGTACCGGGCGATCATCCTGCTCGACGGCGACAAGATGCTCATGACCGAGCAGCTGCGAATCGGTGAATCGTGCCTCCGCTGGTGGTCGAACGCCGCCGCGATGGCCGCGCCGGGTGCGCCCGTGCACCTCGTGGGCGTCACCGGTCCCGTGGCGCGGGCGCTGGCGACGTGGACGCATCCCGCGTACGCCCGCATGGAGCTCGCCGACCGCGCTCCGCTGCTGATGCCGCCGACGGTCCGGGTCGCCGCCGTCGAGGGGGTCACGGTATCCGTGGATCGCGCCCTCGCGGAGCTTCGCGAGGCGGTGCCGGATCTCGGGCCGCTCGCCGTGCTCGGACCCGTCCCCACCGACGACGGGTCGCGCGCTCTGGTGCGGGTCGACTACGCGCACGGGCGGGCTGTCGCCGAGCAGTTGAGGGCGTCGGTCGTGGCTGATGCGGTCCGCGGGCGCCGCCGGGGTCCGGGGCCCCGGACTACACTCAGGGTTCGGCTCGATGTGCCCGAGCTCGATCTGTGAGGACCTGCATGCGCGTCGTTTTCGCCGGAACCCCCGACCCGGCTGTCCCCTCCCTCCGTGCTCTCGCGGCTTCCTCGCATGAGGTCGTCGGCGTGGTCACCCGCCGTGATGCGCCGATCGGACGCAAGCGCGTCATGACGCCGTCGCCCGTGGCGGTGGCCGCCGCCGAGCTCGGCCTGCCGATCATCAAGGCCGATCGCCTCGACGAGGTGTCGACGGCGGAGATCTCCGCCCTCGACGCCGAGCTGGGTGTCATCGTCGCGTACGGCGGGCTGGTGCGGGAGCCTCTTCTGTCGACGCCGTCGCACGGCTGGATCAACCTGCACTTCTCGCTGCTGCCGCGCTGGCGAGGAGCTGCGCCCGTGCAGCACGCGCTCATCGCGGGCGACCGGGTGGCCGGTGCCGCCGTCTTCCAGCTCGTCTCCGCCCTCGATGCGGGCGACGTCTTCGAGGAGCTGCGCTACAACGTCCCGCGCGGAGCCACCGCGGGTGACGTGCTCGCTGATCTCGCGACGTCGGGGGCGGACCTGGTCACGCGGGTGGTCGATGCGATCGCCGACGGCACCGCGGTCGCGACGCCGCAGTCCGGCGAGGCGACGCTCGCGCCGAAGCTGACGCAGGCCGACGGCGCCCTCGACCTCTCACAGCCTGCCGACCGGGTCGTCGACCGCTTCCGCGGCACGACTCCGGAGCCCGGCGCGCACGTGTCGCTCGACGGTCAGCGGGTGAAGGTCCTCGCCGCCCTGCGCGGTGCCGACACGACTCTCGAGCCCGGCCGGATCGCCCTCGTGGAGCGCGACGTCCTCGTCGGCACGGGGGAGGGGACGGTCCTGCTGAAGACCGTCCAACCGGCAGGCAAAGGCCCTATGGCAGCCGCCGACTGGTGGCGCGGTCTCCGCTCCGATGATCCGCGCCTCGACCTGCCGGGGGCGGCCTCGTGAGCGCTGCCCGGGACGTCGCCTACACCGTCATCCGCGCCGTCGCAGAGGACGACGCCTACGCCAACCTCCTGCTGCCGCGCGAGTTGGAGCGGGCTCGCCTGTCGACGGCGGATGCCGCTCTCGCCACCGAACTGACCTACGGAACGCTCCGTCGCGTCGGTACCTACGACGCGATCATCGAGATGGCCGCCTCGCGAGCGGCCTCCGAGATCGATGCGGCAGTCCTCGACGCCCTGCGACTGGGAACGCATCAGCTCCTCGCCACGCGCGTGCCGTCTCACGCAGCGGTACACGAGACGGTCGACCTCGTCGGCCGTGTCGCCGGGCGACGGGCCACGGGGTTCGCGAACGCGGTGCTCCGTCGCGTGTCCGAGCGCGAAGAGGAGGAGTGGCTGACGCGCATCGAGGATGCTGCCCGCTCCGACGACGAGCGCCTGTCCGTCCGGTATGCGCACCCCGTGTGGATCATCCGCGCCTTCCGACGCGCGCTGGCCGCGGAAGCGCGCGAGGACGAGCTCCTCGATCTCCTCGCCGCCGACAACGCCGCACCGACCGTCACCCTCGCTGCACTGCCCGGCGTGGGGGAGATCCCGGAAGGCTCCGAACGGACGCCGTACTCGCCCATCGGGTTCCGCCTCGCCGGAGGTGATCCGGACCGGATCGTGAGGGGCTCCGGCGGCGCCGTCCGCGTGCAGGACGAGGGATCTCAGCTCGCCGCACTCGCCCTGTCGCGTGCGTTGCCGGTCCGATCCGGGGAGCTCTGGCTCGACCTCTGCGCAGCACCCGGCGGTAAGACGGCGGTCTTGGCGGCGGAAGCCGTCGCCCACGGTGCCCGCCTCGAGGCGAACGAGCTCTCAGCGGCGCGCGCCCGGTTGGTGCGGCAGTCCGTCGCAGCAGTTCCGATCGAGGTGCCCGTGTCGGAGGAGGACGGGCGCACCCGCGCCGGCCGCGGCGTGTACGACCGCATCCTCGTGGACGCACCCTGCACGGGACTCGGTGCACTTCGACGCCGTCCCGAGGCGCGGTGGCGCAAAGCCCCCGCCGACGTCCCCGAACTCACGCAGTTGCAGACCGAGTTGCTCACCGCGGCCGTCTCCGCTCTCGCTCCGGGCGGCGTCGTCGCCTACGTCACGTGCTCGCCTCACCTCGCCGAGACAGCCGGTGTGGTCGCCGAGGTGCAGCGCCACTTCGGTGCGGAACTCACGCAGCTCGACGCCCGGGAGGTCCTCTCGAGCGTCGCCGGTGACGACCTCGACCTCTCGGCGCCCGCCGACGGGTCGGGACGCGCGCAGCTGTGGCCCCACCGGCACGGCACGGACGCGATGTCGATCTGGCTGCTGCGCCGTTCGTGACGCTCGGTCGACGGTTCGCGCGGCGATAATGGCTGACGTGGCCGACTTCGACGTACGCATCAACCCCAGCATCCTCGCCGCCGACTTCGTGAACATGCAGGCCGAGCTCGCGCGCATCGCGACGGCCGACTTCGTCCACGTCGACGTCATGGACAACCACTTCGTGCCGAACCTCACGTTCGGTCCCCAGATGGTGGAGCGGATCCAGGCGACGAGCCCCGTGCCGCTCGATGTCCACCTCATGATCAGCGACGCCGATCGGTGGGCGCCGGAGTACGCGGAGATCGGGGCGGCATCCGTCACGTTCCACCTCGAAGCTGCCGCGCAGCCGGTCGACCTCGCGCGTCGACTCCGCTCGATCGGGGCGCGCGCGGGCGTCGCCGTGAAGCCCGCGACACCCGTGGAGCAGTTGTTCGACGTACTGGACGAGTTCGATCAGATCCTCGTCATGACGGTCGAGCCGGGCTTCGGCGGGCAGAGTTTCATGGCCGACCAGATGCCCAAACTCCGTCGTCTGGCCGACGAAGCCCGCCGCCGCGGCTCGCAGGTCTGGTTGCAGGTCGACGGGGGCGTCGGCGAATCGACGATCGCGCAGGCAGCGGATGCCGGTGCCGACACCTTCGTGGCCGGGTCCGCGGTCTTCGGCGCGGACGACCCGGGTGCGGCCATCACCGCGCTGCGGTCGGCGGCGGCATCCGCTCACCGCCACTGATCGTCACCGGGACCGGCCGGGATCACCGGCCCGGTACCCTGGGAGGTGTGAAGACCTTCGACGGACTGTTCTCCGAGCTGAGCGAAACGGCAGCGACCCGTCCTGAGGGATCCGGTACCGTCGCGCAACTGGACCGTGGCGTCCACGCCATCGGCAAGAAGATCGTCGAAGAGGCGGCCGAGGTGTGGATGGCCGCCGAGTACCAGTCGGATGCCGAGACGGCCGAGGAGATCTCGCAGCTGCTCTACCACCTGCAGGTGCTGATGCTGGCGAAGGGCCTGACGCTCGAGGACGTGTACCGACATCTCTGATCGGTCACTCCCGCCGTCCGCCCACCTCCACACCGAAAGACGCTCCATGCTGCGCATCGCCGTCCCCAACAAGGGGATGCTCGCTGAAACCACCGCCGGGATGCTCGCCGAAGCCGGATACATCGGCCGCCGAGACCCCAAAGACCTTCACGTCATCGACCCGATCAACGACGTCGAGTTCTTCTACCTCCGCCCCAAGGACATCGCCACCTACGTCGGCTCCGGCGCGCTCGACATCGGCATCACCGGGCGCGACCTGTTGCTCGACGCACGGATGCCGGGCGCCCGCGAGATCGAACAACTCGGCTTCGGTGGCTCGACGTTCCGATTCGCTGGTCCTCCCGGACGCTTCACCGAGCTCGGCGACCTCGACGGCCTGCGGGTCGCGACGGCCTACCCCGGGCTGGTCGATGCGTATCTCGACGAGCACGGTGTCGCGGTGGACCTCGTCCCGCTCGACGGTGCCGTGGAGTCCGCCGTCCAACTCGGCGTCGCTGACGCGGTCGCCGATGTCGTCTCGACGGGCACGACGCTCCGCCAAGCCGGTCTCGAGATCTTCGGGCCCGTCCTCCTCGAGTCGGAGGCCGTCCTCATCGGCGCCCCCACCGAGGCCGAGGGGACCGAGACGCTCCTCCGGCGCGTGCGCGGAGTGATGGTGGCGCGGCGATACGTCCTCATCGACTACGACCTCCCCGCGCACCTCGTCGATCAGGCCGTCGCGCTGGCGCCGGGTATCGAGTCGCCGACCATCTCGCCGCTGCGTGACCCCGACTGGGTGGCGGTCCGCGTCATGAGCCCACGGAAGACGGTCAATCAGGTCATGGATGCCCTGTACGAGATCGGCGCCCGCGCCATCCTCGTGACGGCGATCCACAACGCGAGGCTCTGACGTGTCTCTCGTCTCCCGCGTGATCCCGTGTCTCGACGTCGCGGCCGGCAAGGTCGTGAAGGGGGTCAACTTCGAGAATCTGCGCGAGATGGGCGATCCCGTCGAGCTCGCGCGCCGGTACTACGAGCAGGGTGCGGACGAGATCACGTTCCTGGATGTGACAGCCACGGTCGACGCGCGCGACACGACATACGACGTCGTGCAGCGGACCGCCGAACAGGTCTTCATCCCGCTCACGGTCGGTGGTGGAGTCCGCACTGCCGAGGACGTCGCACGACTGCTCGGTGTGGGCGCGGACAAGGTGGGTGTCAACTCGGCCGCGATCGCCCGGCCCGAGCTGGTGGGCGAGATCGCCGACCGTTTCGGTGCCCAGGTTCTCGTCCTCTCACTCGACGTGAAGCGCGCTCCGGGGACGGCATCCGGTTTCGCCGTGACGACCCACGGCGGCCGCACGCTCACCGATCTCGACGCCCTCGCCTGGGCGCGTGAGGCGATCCAGCGCGGCGCGGGCGAGCTTCTCGTGAACTCGATCGACGCCGATGGCACCAAGGACGGCTTCGACCTCGAACTCGTGTCTCTCATGCGCGAGGTCTCGTCCGTCCCCGTCATCGCGTCCGGCGGTGCGGGGGATGCCGCGCACTTCGCTCCCGCGATCGCCGCCGGAGCAGACGCGGTGCTCGCGGCATCCGTCTTCCATTCCGGTCAGCTGACCATCACCGAGGTGAAGGACGCCCTCGTCGCGGAGGGTGTGGAGGTCCGACGATGACCGGGTCGATCGACGAACGCATGGCACGCGTCGTCTACAACGCCGACGGACTCGTCCCCGCGATCGTGCAGCAGCACGACACGCGCGAGGTCCTCATGCTCGGGTGGATGGATGCCGAGGCCCTCCGTCGCACGCTCACGGAAGGGCGCGTGACGTTCTGGTCCCGCTCGCGTCAGGAGTATTGGCGGAAGGGCGACACCTCCGGCCATGCGCAGTTCGTGCACGGCGTCCGCCTTGACTGCGATGGCGACACCCTTCTCGTGAGCGTTCACCAGGTGGGTGCCGCGTGCCACACGGGTGACCGTACCTGCTTCGATGCCGACGACCTCGAGCCCGTCATCGGCGAATTCTCGTGACCGAGGCGGCGTCCCGGCGGACGAGGCTCTCGGCCGTTCTGGCGATCCTCGTCGGCGGTGCGCTCGGCATCATCGGGTCGACTCAGACGTGGCTGGAAGCCACGATCGACGACGGTTCTCAGGTGCCGGTCGCCGTTCCGGGTGCCGACGCCCTGGCAGTGCTCGCCCCCCTCAGCCTCGCCGCGCTGGCGCTTGCTCTCGCCCTCACCATCGTGGGACGCGTGCTCCGCTACGCCTTCGCGGTCATCGCGGTGGCGTTGGGAGCCGGCTTGGGTTGGGGGGCGTTCCGCATCGCCTCGCAGCGTCCCGTGGATGCCGTCTCCGGCCCGGTGACGGATGCCACCGGCCTGAGCGGCGAGCAGGGGATCGCGGGCATCGTGTCGGGGATCACGGCGACGCCGTGGCCATGGGTCACCGTCGCGGCATCCCTTCTCATCGTCCTCGGCGGCGGCGTGGCCCTCGCTACCGCGCACAGGTGGAGCACCGCAGGCCGCAAGTACCGCACGGATCGCGCCGCGGGACCGCGCGACAGCATCGACTCGTGGGACGATCTGTCCCGCGGTGAGGACCCGACGACCTGATCGTGGCGGGCGGGGGAGTCCGAACGCGCCGCTAGACTGATCAGGCGGCTTCGGTCGCGCCACACAACCCATGCTTCGCATCGAAGGAGAACTATGAGCGGCATCGAGGACCCCGGCCACGGACACTCCCCGGCGGCATGGACGACGGTCGTGATCATGCTCGTCGCAGTGACCATCGGTACCGTCTTCTTCTTCCTCGACATGCCCCTGCTTGTGTGGCTGTCCGTCGTCCTGCTGTTCATCGGACTGGTCGTCGGTTTCATCATGACGAAGGCCGGCTACGGCGTCGGCGGGTCCAAGACGATCTCGAAGCAGCACTGACGTGCTCGCCGACCTGACGGCCGGCGCGGTAGAGGATGCACGAGAGCGGGAGAGCGTCCGCCCCTTGGCGGTCGTGGAAAAACTCGCCCTCGCCCAGTCTGCTGCGATCGATGCCCTGGCAGCTCTTGCGCCCGCAGAACGCGTCAAGATCATCGCGGAGGTCAAGCGAGCGAGTCCGTCTCGCGGTGACCTCGCCGACATCCCCGATCCGGCACTGCAGGCGCGACGGTACGAGATCGGCGGAGCCTCTGCGATCTCAGTCCTGACCGAGCAACGCAAGTTCAAGGGGTCATTGGCCGACCTCGAGGCAGTGCGTGCCGCGGTCACCCTCCCGGTGCTCCGAAAGGACTTCATCGCGACGCCCTACCAGGTGCTCGAAGCACGTGCGGCAGGGGCCGACCTCGTCCTGCTGATCGTTGCCGGCCTCGAGCAGAAGGTACTCGCCGAGCTCTACGCCCTCGTGCAGGAACTCGGTATGACGCCGCTCGTCGAAACGCACTCCGCAGAAGAGGTGGCGCGCGCCAACGACATCGGCGCTCGCTTGATCGGGATCAACGCGCGCAATCTCTCCACCTTCGAGCTCGACCGGGACCTCTTCGGCCGGCTCGCCCCCGAGCTCCCCGACGGCGTGATCAAGATCGCCGAATCGGCGGTGCTCTCACCCGCCGACGTCGCTCACTACCGCTCCGCGGGTGCCGACGTCGTCCTGATCGGTGAAGCCCTCGTCACGAACGACCCCGTGTCGACGCTCGCCGCGTTCCTGGAGGCAGGTTCATGAGTCTTCGCGAAGCCAGCGGTCCTTTCTTCGGTGATTTCGGCGGGCGCTACATGCCCGAATCGCTCATCGCCGCGATCGACGAACTGACAGCGGTCTACGAGGAGTCGAAGGCGGATCCGGCCTTCGCCGCCGAGTTCACGCACCTGCTCAACGTGTATGCCGGGCGCCCGTCCGCCCTCACGGAGGTGCCGCGGTTCGCCGAGCACGCCGGCGGTGCGCGGGTCTTCCTCAAACGCGAGGATCTCAATCACACCGGTTCGCACAAGATCAACAACGTCCTCGGTCAGGCGCTCATCACGAAGCGCCTCGGCAAGAAGCGCGTGATCGCGGAGACCGGAGCAGGTCAGCACGGCGTCGCCACCGCGACGGCCGCAGCGTTGTTCGGTTTCGAGTGCACGATCTACATGGGCGAAGTCGACACCGAGCGTCAGGCCCTCAACGTCGCACGGATGCGGCTTCTCGGCGCCGAGGTCGTACCCGTCACGACCGGCTCACGCACGCTCAAGGACGCGATCAACGAGGCGTACCGGGACTGGGTCGCCTCGGTCGACACGACGAACTACATCTTCGGTACCGCCGCGGGCCCTCACCCGTTCCCCGCCATGGTGCGCGACTTCCAGAAGATCATCGGCGAAGAGGCTCGACAGCAGCTCCTCGACGAGATCGGTCGCCTTCCCGACGCCGTCATCGCCTGCGTCGGCGGCGGATCGAACGCGATCGGCATGTTCAACGCCTTCCTGGATGACGACGACGTCGCGCTCTATGGTGTCGAAGCAGCGGGCGACGGCGTCGACACGCCGAAGCACGCGGCATCGATCGCTCGTGGGCGGCCCGGCATCCTGCACGGTGCCAAGACCTTCGTCCTGCAGGACGAGGACGGCCAGACGACCGAGTCCCACTCGATCTCTGCAGGGCTCGACTACCCGGGCGTCGGGCCGGAGCACGCGTGGCTCTCGAGCATCGGGCGCGCCCAGTACATTCCCGCCACCGACACCGAGGCGATGGAGGCTCTCCGCCTCCTCAGCCGCACCGAGGGCATCATCCCTGCCATCGAATCGGCGCACGCCCTTGCCGGTGCTCTTCGTATCGGCAAGGAGCTCGGTCCCGACGCGGTCCTCGCGATCAACCTCTCGGGACGCGGTGACAAGGACATGGACACCGCCGCGCGCTGGTTCGAGCTGTACGACGCCGACAAGGAGCCCGTCGAGGTCCCCGGTGACCTCGAACACGGCAGCGGCGAAGGAGTCGAGCTGTGACGTCTCGGGTGTCCGCCGCCATTACCGCAGCGAAAGAGGCGGGACGCGGCGCGTTCGTCGGCTACCTTCCCATCGGCTACCCCGACCTCCAGACGAGCATCGACGCGGCGGTCGCCCTCGCGGAGAACGGTGCCGACATCCTCGAGCTGGGCCCGCCGTACTCCGACCCCGTCATGGACGGCATCGTGATCCAAGAAGCCACGCAGGCCGCTCTCGCGGCCGGATTCCGCTTCCGCGATACATTCACCGCGGTACGGGCGATCGCTGAGCGTGTGGATGTCCCGATCGTCGTCATGACGTACTGGAACCCGGTGTTCCAGTACGGCGTCGACCGATTCGCCGACGACCTCGTCGCGGCAGGCGGTGCCGGCCTCATCACTCCCGACATCACGCCGGACGCGGCCGCGGATTGGATCGCCGCGTCGGAGCGCACGGGCCTGGACCGCATCTTCCTCGCCGCGCCCTCCTCGACCGAGGAACGCATCGCGATGATCGCCGAGCACTCCACGGGCTTCGTCTACACCGTGTCGACCATGGGCATCACGGGGGAGCGGGCCGAACTGGATGCCGCCGCTCGGGCTCTCGTCGATCGACTTCGCGCCCACGGCGTCGAGAACGCCTGTGTGGGCATCGGCATCTCGACCGCCGATCAGGTCGACGGCGTCCTCCACTACGCCGACGGCGCGATCGTGGGGACCGCTCTCGTGCGTGCGCTCCGCGACGGTGGTGTGGCGGGTCTCGCGGCCACGGCACGCGAACTGTCGCGCGGCGCAGGGCCACAGTCCGTCACCGCGTAGACTCGCCGTCGTGACTTCTGCAGCCCTCTCCGTCGTCGCGAGCATTCCCAGCCCGCCGATCAGTTCGTTCCAGCTCGGCCCGCTGACGATCCACTTCTATGCCCTCTGCATCCTTGCGGGCATCGTCGTCGCGACGTTCTGGACCAATCGCCGTCTCACTCAGCGTGGCGCCGAGCCCTGGGTCGTCATCGACATCTGCCTGCTCGCGGTGCCCCTCGCCATCATCGGCGCGCGCATCTTCCACGTGGTGACCCACCCCGGGTTCTACTTCGGCGAGGGCAAGGACCTCTGGGCGATCTTCCGCATCTGGGAAGGCGGCATCGCGATCTTCGGCGCTCTCATCGGCGGCGCGATCGGTGCGTGGCTCGGCTGCAAGTGGAGCGGCATCCGCTTCTGGACGTTCGCCGACGCACTCGCCCCGGCGCTCCTTCTCGCGCAGGCCTTCGGCCGCTTCGGCAACTGGTTCAACCAGGAGCTGTACGGCCTGCCCACAGACCTCCCGTGGGGTCTGAAGATCGATTACCCGAACTCCGCGTGGCCGGCAGGCCTTCCGGAGGACACCCTGTTCCACCCGACCTTCCTGTACGAGGTCATCTGGAACGTGATGGGTGTCATCGTCATCGCCGCCGCCGGACGTCGCTTCCACCTCCAGTGGGGTCGCCTGTTCGGCCTGTACCTCGTCTGGTACTCCGCCGGCCGCATCGTCTGGGAGTCGATCCGCATCGATCCGAGCGAGGTCTTCCTGGGTCTCCGCACGAATGTGTGGGCTGCGATCTTCGGTGTCGTCGTGGGTCTCGCGATCATGATCGTGCAGAAGCGCCGTCACCTGGGGTGGGAGCCTTCGCCGTACCAGCCCGGTCGCGAGTGGACGCCTCCGGGCGGGGTACACTCGCAGGAAACCGATGACTTCGTGGACGTGAGCGCACCCCCCGCGTCCGAAGAATCCTCCGACGGGGCCACAAGCTCAGTCACCACCCGATAGCACCGCAGGGCCGACGTCGTCCCAGGTTGAGCACCCATGTGAGGACGGTAGGCATGCCCTCGAGCTCCCGTCACGAAGACACCACGACCCGGCCGGCCGGAGTCATCCCCGGTGGTTCGTTCCCTGCGAAGCAGGGGATGTACAACCCGGCGTTCGAAAAGGACGCCTGTGGATTGGCGATGGTCGCGACTCTCCGCGGAGAGGCCGGTCACGACATCGTCGATCTGGCGTTGACCGCGCTCCGCAACCTGGAGCACCGCGGTGCGATCGGGTCGGATGCCGGAACCGGTGACGGCGCCGGCATCCTGACGCAGATGCCCGACGCATTCCTGCGTGCCGTGGTCGATTTCGACCTGCCGTCGGTGGGGGAGTACGCGGTGGGTCTCGCGTTCCTGCCGACCGACCACGACGAGCGCGCCGCGCAGAAGCGCGCCGTCGAGGAGATCGCCGCGAACGAGGGCCTCACGGTCCTCGGCTGGCGCGTGGTCCCCACCGCCGACGAGAACCTCGGCAAGCTCGCCTTCAACGCGCGGCCCGCCTTCGAGCAGTTGTTCGTCTCACGCCCTGCGGTCGGCGATGCGCCTGCGCTGTCGGGCATCGCGCTGGACCGGCGGACGTACCGGCTCCGCAAGCGCGCGCAGCACGAGCTCGATGCGTACTTCGTGTCCCTGTCGAGTCGCACGCTCGGCTACAAGGGCATGGTGACGACGCTCCAGCTCGAGCCGTTCTACCCCGACCTTCAGGACGAGCGTTTCGCGACCGAGCTGGCCGTCGTCCACTCGCGCTACTCGACCAACACCTTCCCGTCGTGGCCGCTCGCGCAGCCGCTGCGGATGCTGGCGCACAACGGTGAGATCAACACCGTCAACGGAAACCGCAACTGGATGCGGGCGCGGCAGTCGCAGCTCGAATCGGAACTCCTGGGCGACATGCGTCCGCTGCTCCCGATCTGCAGCCCCGGCCAGAGCGACTCCGCCTCGTTCGACGAGGTCCTTGAACTCCTCACCCTCACGGGCCGGAGCCTGCCTCACGCGATCATGATGATGGTCCCGGAGGCGTATGAGAAGCAGACCGACATCCCCGACGACCTGCGCGCGTTCTACGACTACCACTCGATGCAGATGGAGCCGTGGGATGGCCCGGCCGCCCTCATCTTCACCGACGGCTCGCTCGTCGGCGCGACCCTCGATCGCAACGGTCTCCGACCGGGTCGCTGGACCGAGACGACCGACGGCATCGTCGTCATCGGCAGTGAGACCGGCGTGCTGGACTTCGAGCCCGAACGCATCAAGCGGCGCGGTCGACTCCGGCCCGGACGCATGTTCGTCGTCGACACCGCACAGGGTCGCATCGTCGAGGACGACGAGATCAAGCAGGACCTCGCGTCGATGCACCCGTGGCAGGAGTGGCTCGACGCGGGTCGCGTCCGCCTGAAAGACCTGCCCGAGCGCGAGCACATCGTGCACCCGATCGCCTCCATCACCCGTCGTCAGCGCACCTTCGGGTACACCGAAGAGGAGGTGCGGATCCTCCTGACACCCATGGGACAGACCGGAGCCGAGCCTCTCGGCGCGATGGGCTCCGACACGCCGATCGCCGTCCTCAGCGAGCGCCCGCGCCTGCTGTTCGACTACTTCGTGCAGCAGTTCGCGCAGGTCACGAACCCGCCGCTGGACTCGATCCGTGAAGAGGTCGTCACTTCCCTCGGGCTCGGTCTGGGCCCCGAGCGCAATCTGCTCGACGCCGGTCCCGATCACACGCGGGTCATCACGCTCGACTTCCCGGTGATCGACAACGACGAGCTCGCCAAGCTGCAGAACATCGACCGCGCCCTGCCGGGTCGCCGGTCCATCACGATCCGCGGGCTCTACCGCGCCGACGACGCGGCGGATTCCCTCCGCTCGCGGCTGGACGAGATCTGCGCAGAGGTGGATGCCGCCATCGCCGACGGCGTGGAGTTCATCATCCTGAGTGACCGCGACTCGACGTCCGACCTCGTGCCGATTCCGTCGCTTCTGACCCTCTCGGCCGTGCACCACCACCTGATCCGCAATCAGAACCGCATGAAGGTGGGCATCGTTGTCGAGGCGGGGGACGTGCGCGAAGTGCACCACGTCGCGACCTTGATCGGGTACGGCGCGTCGGCGGTCAACCCGTACCTCGCGATGGAGACGGTCGAATATCTCGTCCGTGCGGGATACATCACCGGCGTCTCGCCGGAGAAGGCCGTCCGCAACCTCATCTACGCGCTCGGCAAGGGTGTGCTGAAGATCATGTCGAAGATGGGGATCTCGACGGTGTCGTCGTACGCCGGCGCCCAGGTCTTCGAAGCGGTGGGACTGTCCCAGGACTTCATCGACACGTACTTCACCGGGACGGAGACGAAGCTCGGCGGCATCGGCATCGAGGAGATCTCCCGCGAGAACCTCGCGCGCCACGAGTTCGCCTACCCGGCCGACCAGGCGGCCCGCGCGCACGAGCGCCTGTGGACCGGGGGCGAGTACCAGTGGCGGCGAGACGGGGCATCCCACCTCTTCAACCCGGAGACGGTGTTCCGCCTGCAGCACGCGACCCGGACCCGCCGCTACGACATCTTCCGCGAGTACACGCAGATGATCGACGAGCAGGCTGCGGATCTGAAGACCCTGCGCGGGCTGTTCCGGCTGAAGTCCGGCGTGCGGCCGGCCGTGCCGATCGACGAGGTCGAGCCGGTCTCCTCGATCGTGAAGCGATTCTCCACGGGTGCGATGAGCTACGGCTCCATTTCCAAGGAGGCGCACGAGACGCTCGCGATCGCGATGAACCGTCTGGGCGCGAAGTCGAACACGGGCGAAGGCGGCGAGGACGTCGATCGCCTGCTCGACCCGGAGCGTCGCTCCGCGATCAAGCAGGTCGCATCGGGGCGCTTCGGCGTCACGAGCATGTATCTGACGCACGCCGACGACATCCAGATCAAGCTCGCTCAGGGCGCCAAGCCCGGCGAAGGCGGACAATTGCCTCCGGGCAAGGTCTACCCGTGGATCGCGCGGACACGCGGTGGCACTCCCGGCGTGGGTCTGATCTCCCCGCCGCCGCACCACGACATCTACTCGATCGAAGACCTCAAGCAGCTGATCTTCGACGTCAAACGGGCCAACCCCTCCGCGCGCGTGCACGTGAAGCTCGTGAGCCAGTCGGGCATCGGTGCGGTGGCGGCCGGTACGGCCAAGGCCCTGGCCGACGTCATCCTCGTGTCCGGTCACGACGGGGGAACGGGCGCGAGCCCGATGAACTCGTTGAAGCACGCGGGTACTCCGTGGGAGCTCGGACTCGCAGAGACGCAGCAGACGCTGATGATCAACGACATGCGCGGCCGCGTGGTCGTGCAGGCCGACGGCCAGCTCAAGACGGGGCGCGACGTCCTCGTGGCAGCCCTGCTCGGTGCGGAGGAGTTCGGGTTCGCCACGAGCGCGCTCGTGGTCGAGGGCTGCATCATGATGCGCGTCTGCCACCTCGACACCTGTCCCGTCGGTGTCGCGACCCAGAACCCCGAGCTGCGCAAGCGCTTCACGGGCAAGGCCGATCACGTCGTGAACTTCATGGAGTTCATCGCTCAGGAGGTTCGCGAGTACCTCGCCGAGCTCGGTTTCCGCTCCATCGAAGAGGCCGTCGGGCACACCGAGGTCCTCGACGTCGAGCAGGCGGTCGACCACTGGAAGGCCTATGGCCTCGACCTCTCGCCGATCCTCCGCGGACCGGTGTTCGGCGACGATGCGCCACGGCACCGCGTGCGCGAGCAGGATCACGAACTCGAAGAGCACTTCGACGTCGCCCTCCTCGATCGTGCCCGCGACGTCGTCGAACACGGTGGCCACCTGACGATCGATCTGCCGGTGCGCAACACCGAGCGCGCGGTCGGCACGATGCTCGGCCACCACGTGACCAAGGCCCACGGCGAGAACGGGCTCCCCTCGGGCACGATCGAGGTCAACCTCACCGGCTCTGCAGGGCAGTCCTTCGGCGCGTTCCTGCCGTCGGGTATCACGCTGCGGCTCGAGGGCGATTCGAACGACTACGTGGGCAAGGGCCTGTCGGGCGGCGAGATCGTCGTCCGCCCGCCGCGCACGGCGTCATTCGACGCCTCGCAGAACGTCATCGCCGGAAACGTCATCGGGTACGGCGCGACGCGGGGATCGATGTTCCTCCGCGGTGTCGTCGGTGAGCGCTTCCTCGTCCGCAACTCCGGCGCGACGGCGGTCGTCGAAGGCGTGGGCGACCACGCGCTCGAGTACATGACCGGCGGTCTTGCCGTCATCCTCGGTGCGACCGGCCGCAACCTCGGAGCCGGGATGTCCGGCGGTTCGGCGTACGTGTACCGCCTCGACGAAGCGCTCATCAACCGTGAGGCCATCGCCTCGGGCGAGTTGGAGCTGCACGAACTCGGCTCCGGCGACATCGAGATCCTCCGCGATCTGCTCACGCGGCACGTCGAGGAGACCGAGTCCGACCTCGCCGAGCGACTGCTCGCGAACCTCGACACCGAGGCCGCGAACTTCACGCGCGTCCTGCCGCGGGACTACGCGGCTGTCCTGAAAACCCGCCAGGAGGCGGCCGCCGAGGGGCTCGACCCCGACAGCGACGTCGTCTGGACCCGCATCCTGGAGGTGACCGGTGGCTGATCCCAAGGGCTTCCTCAAAGTCACCGAGCGCGAGCTCCCGCCGCGCCGGCCCGTTCCCGTTCGCATCATGGACTGGAAAGAGGTGTACGAGCAGGGCGACCAAGCCGTGCTGCGTCGCCAGGCCGGCCGCTGCATGGACTGCGGCGTCCCGTTCTGCCACCAGGGATGCCCCCTGGGCAACCTCATCCCGGAGTGGAACGACCTCACGTGGCGGGGCGAGGGACGTGCCGCCATCGAGCGCCTGCACGCGACCAACAACTTCCCGGAGTTCACCGGTCGGCTGTGCCCGGCGCCGTGCGAGAGTTCGTGCGTCCTCGGCATCAACCAGCCCGCGGTCACGATCAAGCAGATCGAGGTCTCCACGATCGACGAGGCGTTCGCCCACGGCTGGGTCGAAGCGGAACCTCCCGGTCGACTGACCGGCAAGACGGTCGCCGTGGTCGGCTCGGGGCCTGCCGGTCTCGCGGCCGCGCAGCAGCTCACCCGCGCCGGCCACACCGTCGCCGTGTACGAGCGCGACGACCGCATCGGCGGGCTGCTGCGCTACGGCATCCCGGACTTCAAGATGGAAAAGCGCCACCTCGAGACGCGACTGCGTCAGATGCGCGATGAGGGAACTCGCTTCCGCGCCGGCGTCGAGATCGGCAAGGACCTCTCGTGGGAGGACCTCCGCGCCCGATACGACGCGGTCGTCATCGCGACCGGCTCGACCGTTCCTCGTGACTTGGCCATCCCGGGCCGCGACCTCGACGGCGTCCACTTCGCCATGGAATACCTCGTCGAGTCGAACAAGGCTGTGGCGGGCGACCAGGTGCCGCACCAGATCCACGCCGAGGGCAAGCACGTCGTCGTCATCGGCGGCGGCGACACCGGTGCCGACTGCATCGGTACTGCGCACCGGCAGGGCGCGATCAGCGTCACGAACCTCGCGATCGGCACGCAGCCCCCCGAGGCGCGACCCGACCACCAGCCCTGGCCGATGATGCCGACCCTGTTCGAGATGGCTTCGGCCCACGAAGAAGGCGGGGAGCGCACCTTCCTCGCGTCCACCGTCGAATTCCTCGGCAACGACGCGGGTGAGGTTCGTGCCCTCCGAGTCGCCGAGACGGAGTTCGTCGACGGCCGTCGCGTTCCCAAGAGCGGGACGGAGCGCGAGATCCCCGCGGACCTCGTGCTCATCGCGATGGGCTTCACCGGCCCCGAGCGCACTGCTCTCGAGCACCAGCTCGGCGCCGTGTTCACCTCGAACGGAAACGTCGAGCGCGCCGACGACTGGCAGGCCACGGCACCCGGTGTGTTCGTCGCCGGCGACGCCGGTCGCGGCCAGTCCCTCATCGTCTGGGCGATCGCAGAAGGGCGCGCGGCGGCTTCGGCCGTCGACGAGTACCTGATGGGGTCGACCAGCCTCCCGGCGCCGGTCCGTCCGACCGACGTCGCGATCGGTCTGCAGCACGCCTAGGCTGAGACCGTTCCCAACATCACTACCCGACGGAGCTATTTCTGTGAGACGCGCGAAGATCGTCGCTACTCTGGGTCCCGCCACCGAAAGCTACGAGATGGTTCGAGCCATCATCGACGCTGGTGTGGACGTGACCCGCTTCAACCTCAGCCACGGCGACTACGCCGACCACGACGCCCGGCTGGCCAACGTCCGGAAGGCGTCTGAGGATGCCGGCCGTGCCGTCGCGGTCCTCGTCGACCTGCAGGGCCCCAAGATTCGGCTCGGCCGATTCGCCGAGGGTCCGCACTTCCTCGCCGTCGGAGACGTGTTCAAGATCACGACCGACGACATCCCCGGCACCAAGGAGATCGTCTCCACCACGTTCAAGGGCCTGCCCGCAGACGTGAACACCGGCGACTTCCTCCTGATCGACGACGGCAAGGTCCGCGTCCAGGTGACCGGTGTCGAGGGCTCCGTCGTCACGACGGAGGTCATCGTCGCCGGCTACGTGTCGAACAACAAGGGCATCAACCTGCCGGGAGTCGCCGTCAACGTTCCGGCCCTGTCCGACAAGGACGAGGCGGACCTCCGCTGGGGCCTCCGCGCCGGCGCAGACATCATCGCGCTGTCGTTCGTGCGCAACGCCGCCGATGTGACGCGCGTGCACGAGATCATGGCGGAGGAGGGCCGGAAGGTCCCCGTGATCGCGAAGATCGAGAAGCCGCAGGCCGTCGACGCGCTCGAGGAGATCATCGACGCCTTCGACGGCATCATGGTCGCCCGTGGTGACCTCGGCGTCGAGCTGCCCCTCGAGGCGGTCCCGATCGTGCAGAAGCGCGCTGTGGAGCTGTGCCGCCGCATGGCGAAGCCCGTCATCGTCGCAACGCAGATGCTCGAGACGATGATCGAGAACCCCGTGCCGACCCGCGCCGAGACGAGCGACGTCGCGAACGCCGTCCTCGACGGTGCGGACGCGGTCATGCTCTCGGGCGAGACGAGCGTCGGCAAGCACCCCGTAGGTGTCGTCGAGACGATGGCTCGCATCATCGACGCGACCGAGACCCACGGCCTCGAGCGCATCCCCCCGCTGACCGCCAAGCCGCGGACGCAGGGTGGCATCATCACCCTCGCTGCGAACGAGGTCGCCGAATTCGTCGAGGCGAAGTACATCTGCCTCTTCACCGAATCGGGCGACACTGCTCGTCGCATGTCGCGTCTGCGTTCGGGCATCCCGATGCTCGCGTTCACGATCGAGCCGGCGATCCGTCGCCGTATGGCGATGACCTGGGGCATCCAGTCCGCCCTCGTCGAGCACGTGGCCCACACGGACCTCATGTTCCTCCAGGTCGACGACTACTTCCTGTCGCGTGGCCTCCTGCAGGAGGGTGACAAGGTCGTCGTCATCTCCGGGTCCCCTCCCGGAATCATCGGCGCGACCAACGACATCCGCATCCACAAGATCGGCGACGCCGTGCACGGCAAGGCCCCGATCTACAAGGCGGAGAGCTGATCGCACGCCCCTCACGCACGAAACGGCGCCCCTTCGGGGGCGCCGTTTCGCTGTGGTGCCGGTGGTGGGAGTCGAACCCACACGCCCTTTCGGGCAACCGAGTTTGAGTCGGTCGCGTCTGCCATTCCGCCACACCGGCGCGCGCCTCAACGACGATACCGCAGGATGCGGGTGCGCCCTGGCCTAGGATGGACGAGTGACTGAGCAGGAACCCCCCATCGCCCCCCAGGCAGCCCCGGCTCCCCGACGCGTCGTCGTCGCGGAGGATGAGTCGCTTATCCGCCTCGACATCGTCGAGATCCTGCGTGACAGCGGCTTCGACGTGGTCGGCGAGGCGGGTGACGGCGAGACCGCCGTCCAGCTGGCCACCGAGCTTCGTCCGGACCTCGTCATCATGGACGTGAAGATGCCGATCCTCGACGGCATCAGCGCCGCCGAGAAGCTCAGCAAGAACCACGTCGCCCCCGTCGTCCTCCTGACGGCCTTCAGCCAGAAGGAACTCGTCGAGCGTGCGAGCGAGGCCGGCGCGCTGGCCTACGTCGTGAAGCCCTTCACCCCGAACGACCTGCTGCCTGCGATCGAGATCGCGCTGGCGCGCTACGAGCAGATCATCACGCTCGAGGCCGAGGTCGCCGACATGGTCGAGCGTTTCGAGACCCGCAAGCTGGTCGACCGTGCCAAGGGTCTTCTCAACGAGAAGATGGGCCTCTCCGAGCCCGAGGCGTTCCGCTGGATCCAGAAGGCGTCCATGGATCGTCGTCTGACGATGCAGGACGTCGCGAAGGCGATCATCGAGCAGCTGGCTCCGAAGAAGTCCTGACGCGGTCGTGATCGTCGAGCTCGAGCTCCCGATGGAGCTCCACTCGCGTCGTGGGCCGGTTCTGCTGAGGCGAGCGGTGCCCTCGGATCTGGACCCGATCATGGCTCTTCTGTCGGACGATCCGGTCAGCTCTGGACGCGGCGACGTTTCCGCCGAGTCCGATCGACCCCGTTACGGGGCCGCGCTGCAGCGCACCCTCGCGGCGGAGGGGAACGATCTCCTCGTCGTCGAGAGCGGCGGGCGAGTCATCGGGACGATGCAGCTGACGGTGATCCCCGGAATGGCCCGCCGCGGCAGCACGCGACTGATGGTCGAGGCTGTGCGGGTGTCGAGCACCGAACGTTCCGGCGGCATCGGCGGCGCGATGATGACCTGGGTCGCGGAAATGGCCGCTCCTGCGGTGGGGGCATCCCTCGTGCAGTTGACGTCGGATGCCGCGCGCGTCGACGCCCACCGGTTCTACACGCGGCTGGGCTTCGTCGACTCGCACGTCGGCTTCAAGCGGGCCCTCCCGCGCTGAGTGCGGGTCAGGATGCCGGAAGGTCCCGCACCATGTTGGTGATGCGGACCGTCGAACAGCGCCGACCCTGATCGTCCGTCACGACGATCTCGTGGACCGTGAGGCTCCGACCCAGGTGCAGGGGAGTGCAGACGCCTGTGACCCAGCCTTCGGTCGCCGAGCGGGTGTGGGTCGCGTTGATGTCGATGCCCACGGCGAGGCGGTCGGGCCCGGCGTGGAGATTCGCGTGCATCGAGCCGAGAGACTCGCCGAGAACGACATACGCGCCGCCGTGCAGGAGGCCCACCGGCTGTGTGTTGCCGGCGACGGGCATCCGTGCAACTGCTCGTTCCCGGCTGAACTCGACGAACTCGATGCCCATCTTCTCAGCCAGGGATCCCATGCCGCGGCTGGTCACCCACGCGAGCGCGTCGGACGGAGCGGAAAGGGACTCGGACATGGCTGTTCACCTTGCGGTCGGGCGGTGCCGGCCCGGCATCCGCGGGGAAGTCGATGTCGCGGGCCCGAACTAGGCTGGTTGGGTGAGCGACTCCGGAAAGCCTACTCTGCTCGTCGTCGACGGCCACTCGCTGGCCTACCGGGCGTTCTACGCCCTCCCGGTCGACAATTTCTCGACCAAGGACGGCCAGCACACCAACGGCATCTACGGCTTCCTGTCGATGTTCGTGAACCTCGTGAAGGCCGAGAAGCCGACGCACCTCGCGGTCGCGTTCGACACGTCACGGCAGTCGTTCCGCACCCGGGTCTACGAGGAGTACAAGGCGAACCGCTCGGAGTCGCCGGCCGAGTTCAAGGGTCAGATCCCGCTCCTGCAGGATTGCCTCGCCGCGATGGGCGTGCCCGTCCTCACGAAGGAGGACTTCGAAGCCGACGACATCCTCGCGACGCTGGCGACGCAGGGGATCGAGAGCGGTTTCCACGTTCTCGTCTGTTCGGGCGACCGCGACACGATCCAGCTCGTCACGGAGGACGTCACCCTCTTGTACCCGAGCGTGCAGGGTGTGTCCCAGCTCAAGCGCTACACGCCCGATGCCGTGGTCGAGAAGTACGGACTGCCGCCGGAGAACTACCCCGACATCGCCGCCCTGGTCGGTGAGACCAGCGACAACCTGCCCGGTGTCCCGAAAGTGGGGGAGAAGACCGCGGTCAAGTGGATCACCCAGTTCGGCTCGCTCGACGCGCTCCTGGAGCGCGCGGACGAGATCAAGGGCGTGGTCGGCGGCAACCTCCGCGAGCACCTCGACGACGTCCGGCGCAACCGCCAGCTCAACCGCCTTCTGCGCGACGTCCAGCTCGAGTACGCGCCCGAGGACCTCCTCATCCGTCCGCTCGACACGCAGGCGGTCCGCGACATCTTCGCGCGGCTCGAGTTCCGGACGCTCCTGCCGCGCGTGTTCGAGGCGTTCGACGCCACCGACGAGCCGCCTGCTCCGGAGGTGGCCGCACCCGAGCCGCAGCAGACGGATGCCGACTCCCTCGCCGCGTGGCTCGCCGAGCAGACGGGCGAACTCGCCCTCACGGTCACGATCGCGGGCGGACTTCCGACCCGCGTCGGTGTCGCGACCTCGGACGAGGTGCACGAGACGGCGTGGAACGACGCCGCGCGTGTCGCTCTCGCCCCGTGGCTCGAGAGCGATGCGGCCAAGATCATGACCGACGCCAAGCCGCAGGTGAAGGCGCTCCGTCGCGCCGGCGTGCGCCTGGGTGGACTCGCGTTCGACGTCCTGCTCGCCGGGTGGCTCCTTCGACCGAGCCTTCCCGACAAGAACCTCGCCGACCTGGTCGACCGGTACCTCGATGAGAAGCTGCCCGAAGCCGACCCGTCGCAGCTCGTCCCCGAGACCGAGGGCGCGACGCCCGGGCAGCTGGCCTGGTTCAGCCTGCGGGTCGCCGAAGCCGAACGCGACGAGCTGCCGGCATCCGTCTCGAGCGTTCTCGACGACATAGAACTCCCCACCCTCGGCGCCCTCGCCGACATGGAACTCGCGGGTGTCTCGGTGTCCCGCAACAAACTCTCGGGCTTCTCGGGCGAGCTCGCGGCACGGGCCGACGCCATTGCGCAGGAGGCGTACGGGATCATCGGCCGCGAAGTGAACCTCGGCTCGCCCAAGCAGCTGCAGGAAGTCCTGTTCGAACAGCTCGAACTGCCGAAGACCCGCAAGACCAAAACGGGGTATTCCACGGATGCCGCGGTCCTCGCCGACCTGCAAGATTCCCACCCTCACCCGTTCCTCGGTCTGCTCCTGCAGCACCGTGAGGCGACCAAGCTGCGGCAGATCATCGAGTCGCTCTCGGTCGGCATCGCCGATGACGGGCGGATCCACACGACCTACGTGCAGACCGGCAGCCAGACGGGACGCCTGTCGAGCACCGATCCGAATCTCCAGAACATCCCGATCCGCAACGAGGAATCGCGGCGCATCCGCGCCGCCTTCGAGGTCGGAGCAGAGTACGAGACGCTCCTGACGGCGGACTACTCGCAGATCGAGATGCGGATCATGGCGCACCTGTCCGGGGATCCCGGACTGATCGAGGCCTTCAACTCCGGCGAGGACCTGCACCGATTCGTGGGCGCTCGCGTGTTCGGCGTCGAGCCGTCCGAGGTGACCTCGCCCATGCGCACCAAGGTCAAGGCGATGTCCTACGGACTGGTGTACGGCCTGAGCGCGTTCGGCCTGTCGAAGCAGCTCCGCATCGAGCAGTCCGAAGCGAAGCAGCTCATGCTCGAGTACTTCGCCCGCTTCGGTTCGGTGCGCGACTACCTGCGCTCGTCGGTCGAGCAGGCGCGTATAGACGGCTACACCGAGACGATCTTCGGTCGCCGTCGACCGTTCCCCGACTTGACGAGCCCCAACCGAGTGCTCCGCGAGAACGCGGAGCGTGCCGCTCTGAACGCGCCCATCCAGGGAAGCGCCGCCGACATCATGAAGATCGCGCTCGTCGAGATCCACAGCGATCTCCGCGATCAGGGGCTCTCGTCCCGTGTGCTCCTGCAGATCCACGACGAACTCGTGGTCGAGGTCGCGACGGGGGAGTGGGACACCGTCGAGCAGATCGTCCGTACGCGAATGGGTGACGCGGCCGACCTGTCCGTTCCGCTCGACGTGCAGATCGGGCGCGGCAGCCACTGGGACGAGGCGGCTCACTGACGCGGAGCGTGCGACGCTCTACGCTCGAGGAATGACCGACGCACACCGCACACCCACTCCGATCGACACGATCGCGGACCGCTGGGTGGACACGCTGGCAGAACTCTCCCCGAGTCTCGCGACCTACATCGGGCGCACCGAGCACAACGGCCGTCTCGACGACTTCTCACCGGCCGGGCACGACCGTCTCGCCGACGCGGCCTCGCACACGCTGCGCGCGCTCCAGGCCGCGGACACCGTCGACGCGGTCGACGAGGTCACGAAGATGGACCTGTCCGCCGAGCTCGGGCTCCACCTCGACCTGCACGCGGCGAAGTCGCACCTCCGTGACATCAATGTGATCGCGTCGCCGTCGCAGGACATCCGAGCGGCCTTCGACCTCATGCCGACGGACACCGTCGAGGACTGGTCCGTCGTTGCTACCCGCCTCGCCGCGATCCCTGGCGCCCTCGCCGGCTACGTCGAGTCACTGCGGCAGGGCGTGTCGGAAGGCGTCGTCCCCGCGCGTCGCCAGGTGCGGGAGGTCGTCACCCAGATCGCTCGCTACACGAGCGACACCGGCTTCTTCGCGACGTTCGTGGGCGATGCGGCCCCGGCTGAGGGACACCTCCCCGCGTCGCTGGCTCGCGATCTCGCCGACAACGCCGGCGCCGCGCGTGTCGCGTACGACCAGCTCGCAGCGTTCCTCCGCGACGAACTCGCACCCACGGCATCCGATGTGGATGCCGTGGGCCGGGAGCTCTACGCCCTGCACTCGCGGCGTTTCCTCGGCGCGACGATCGATCTCGACGAGACGTACGAGTGGGGCGTCGAGGAACTCGCGCGGATGGTCGCGGAGCAGGAGTCGATCGCCGATGAGATCAAGGCCGGCGCGACCGTCGAAGAGGCCGTCGCCTTCCTCGAGGAGGACGAAGCGCGCAAGCTCCGCGGCACCGAAGCGCTGCAGAAGTGGATGCAGGAGACGAGCGACCGAGCCGTCGAAGAGCTCGGCCGCACGCACTTCGACATCCCCGACCCGATCCGTCGCCTCGAGTGCATGATCGCGCCGACGAACGAGGGCGGCATCTACTACACGGGGCCGACGGACGACTTCTCACGCCCGGGACGGATGTGGTGGTCGGTCCCCGAGGGCGTCGACACGTTCGACACCTGGCGGGAGCTGACGACCGTTTACCACGAGGGCGTGCCCGGACATCACCTGCAGATCGCGCAGGCGGTCTACAACCGCTCCGAGCTGAACTCCTGGCGTCGGCTGCTTGCCGGGTCGAGCGGGCACGCCGAGGGGTGGGCGCTGTACGCGGAACGCCTCATGGCCGAGCTGGGCTACCTCGACGACCCGGCCGACCGCCTGGGCATGCTCGACGGGCAGCGGATGCGGGCGGCCCGCGTCGTCCTCGACATCGGCGTGCACCTGGGCAAGCCGCGCCTCGACGGCACCGGGATCTGGGATGCCGACTACGCGCTCGAATTCATGCGGCGGAACGTCAACATGTCCGACGAGTTCATCCAGTTCGAGGTGAACCGCTACCTCGGGTGGCCGGGGCAGGCTCCGTCGTACAAGGTCGGCCAGCGGATCTGGGAGCAGATCCGCGATGAGTCCGCCCAGCGTGCCGGCGCGGACTTCGACATCAAGCAGTTCCACATGAGGGCCCTCCGTCTCGGCGGTGTCGGTCTCGACACGCTTCGGGCGGCGCTCCGCGACGGCTGACGCCGGTCCGGTCGACGCCATAGGGGATGCCGGGAATAGTCGGCATCCCCCTACGTTTATGCACGTGAATGAAAGGGGCGGACATGACCGCTGTGGAATTGGGCCTGGACACCTTCGGTGACATCACCGTCGACGACAACGGTGAGCGGGTGTCGGGCGCGCAGGCGATCCGCAACCTCGTGGCGCAGGCCACCCTCGCCGACCAGGTCGGCGTCGACTTCATCGGCGTGGGGGAGCACCACCGCGCCGAGTACTCCGTCTCGAGCCCCGAGATCGTGCTGGCCGCCATCGCCGCGCAGACGGAGCGGATCCGTGTCGGCACCGCGGTGACCGTCCTCTCGAGCGACGACCCCGTCCGCGTGTACGAGCGATTCGCGACCCTCTCGGCGATCTCCAACGGTCGTGCCGAGGTGATCCTCGGACGAGGTTCGTTCATCGAGTCGTTCCCCCTCTTCGGCTTCAACCTGTCGGACTACGAGGCCCTCTTCGAGGAGCGCCTCGAGCTGTTCTCCCTCCTTCGGACGGAGAAGCCGATCACGTGGCAGGGCTCGACGCGCGCCGCGCTCACCGACGCGGACGTCTACCCGAAGACCGAGCACGGCATTCGTGCCTGGGTCGGCGTCGGAGGGTCGCCGGAGTCCGTCGTCCGCACCGCTCGCTACGGCTACGGGCTGATGCTGGCGATCATCGGCGGTCCGGCTGCCCGCTTCCGCCCGTACGTCGACCTCTACCATCGCGCGATCGGTGAGCTCGGCACCGAGGCGCAGCCCATCGGCATCCACTCGCCCGGTCACATCGCCGACACCGACGAGCAGGCGTGGGAAGAGGCGTACCCCGGCTTCGAGGCGCAGAACAACTCGATCGGTCGCGATCGCGGCTGGCCCCCCTACAGCCGGATGCGCTTCCAGCAGGAGGTCGGCCCCGAGGGGTCGATCTACGCGGGTTCGCCGGAGACCGTGGCACGGAAGATCGCAGACACGATCACCACGCTCGGCGCGGGTCGCTTCGACCTGAAGTACGCCAACGGCACCCTGGGCCACGACAAGCTCATGCGCTCGGTCGAGCTCTACGGAACCAAGGTGATCCCGCTCGTCCGCGAGATGCTCGGCGAGTGACCTGGCAGGGTCTGCGTCCTCGTACGATGCAGGGATGACCACGACCACGACCGGCTCCGTCACCGGCCGACTCGATCGCCTGCCGTTCACCCGCACCCACCTGCGGGTACTGACCGGCTCGGGAGCGGGATGGGCGCTCGACGCGATGGACGTCGGGCTCATCTCGTTCGTGATCGCCGCGCTCGTCAGCGAGTGGGACCTCACTCCCTCGTCGACGTCGTGGATCGCCTCGGCGGGGTTCGCGGGCATGGCGATCGGCGCGACGGTCGGCGGGCTGCTCGCCGACCGCATCGGCCGTCGGTCGGTGTTCGCTCTCACCTTGCTCGTCTACGGCGTCGCGACGGGAGCGAGCGCGCTGTCAGGCGGGCTCGTCGCTCTCATCGCGCTGCGCTTCGTGGTCGGTCTCGGTCTGGGAGCGGAGCTCCCCGTCGCCAGCACCTACGTCAGCGAGTTCGCGCCGGCGCGGATGCGGGGACGCATCATCGTCGTGCTCGAAGCTTTCTGGGCGATCGGCTGGACGGCATCGGCCCTCATCGGTTACCTCGTGATCCCGTCGGTCTCGGAGGGGTGGCGCTGGGCGCTGGCGATCGGCGCCATCCCGGCCGTCTACGCCCTCGTGGTCCGGTGGGGGCTGCCGGAATCACCGAGGTGGTTGGCATCGCGTGGACGGACAGTGGAGGCCGACCGCATCGTCACGGATCTCGAATCATCGCGGCCCCTGCTCGGAACCAGCGTCGTGACAGCGGCGCCGGCCCCGGCAGCCACGTCGGCTCCCGCCACCACGATCGGGATGCGGCTGCGCGGGCTGTGGGCTCCGGATATGCGCGTTCGGACCGCCGCGCTCTGGGTCGTCTGGTTCTGCGTCAACTTCGCCTATTACGGCGCCTTCATCTGGATCCCGACTCTTCTCGTGTCGCAGGGATTCGGACTGGTCCGGAGCTTCGAGTTCACCCTTCTCATCACGCTCGCCCAGCTCCCCGGGTACGCCGTGGCAGCGTGGCTGATCGAGAAGTGGGGGAGGCGTCTGACCCTCTCGGTCTTCCTCGTCGGGTCCGCAGTCGCCGCGATCCTCTTCGGGCAGGCGACGACGATTCCCCTGATCCTCGCAACCGGGATGGCGCTGTCCTTCTTCAACCTCGGGGCGTGGGGGGCGTTGTACGCCGTCACCCCCGAGACCTACTCCACGACGCTCCGGGCGACCGGTGCGGGCTGGGCAGCCGGGGTCGGACGCATCGCCTCCATCCTCGCGCCGCCGGCTGTCCCGGCACTTCAGGCCGTCGGCGGCATCCCGCTCGTCTTCATCGTGTTGAGCGTCTTCTTCCTGGTCGCCGCGGCAGCCACCTGGGGCCTCGCCGAATCCCGTGGGCGGAGCCTTGCCGACTGATCGGCTTGGCGGCTCGTAGGCTGGACGAATGCCAGAGGAAGTGCGCTACGTCGCGATCGGGGATTCGTTCACAGAGGGTGTGGGCGACGAACTGCCCGACGGCACCGTCCGTGGCTGGGCTGACCTCGTTGCGCAGGGGTGGGCGGACTCCCGCGGCGATGCGATCTCGTACGCGAACCTCGCGATCCGCGGCAAACTGATCCAGCCGATCGTCGAGGAGCAGCTCGAGCGTGCGCTCGCGCTGCGGCCGACGCACCTCTCCTTCAACGGCGGCGGCAACGACATGCTCCGCCCTCGCACGCCCATCGCGCGGGTGGCGGACGTGTTCTCGCACGTCCTCCGCCGGTGCGACGAGGAGGGCGTCACGATGATCGTGCTGTCCGGCGCGAACCCGTCGGCGCAACTGCCCCTGCCGGGTCTCATCCAGCGACGCGGTGACGAGCTCTCCCGCGAGGTGACCCAACGCATCCGAGGTCGCGATGATCTCGTCGTCGCTCTCAACTGGCCCGACACCGAGCTGTCTCATCCGTCGTTCTGGTCTGAGGACCGGCTGCACATGAATTCCCGTGGTCACCACCGCGTTGCAGCGCGGGTGCTCGAGGCTCTGGGAGAGACTCCGCCCGCCGAATGGTGGCGGCTCGAGGTGCCCGACACCACCGTGGCGCTCGGCCGAGGCCGCTACTTCCGCGAGCACCTCGGCCCCTGGTTGCGGCGACGCCTGACCGGTACGTCATCGGGCGACGGCCGCGAGGCGAAGTACGGCGAATGGTCCGCCGTCGCCCCGCACAACGCCTGACGGGCGACTGTCAAGGGCTTTCAGGTTTCTGCCAGCCTCCGCGATGATCGGAGCACACAGCCAACAGAGGGAGTGTGCGCATGAGCATCGGAACCGGAATCGTGCTGTTCGTCATCGGAGCCATCCTGGCTTTCGCGGTCAACGTCGACGTGGACTACGTCAACCTGGACCTGATCGGCTACATCCTGATGGGTGCCGGCGTCGTCGTCTTCATTCTCGGCCTCGTGCTGATGATGCGTCGGCGCTCCAGCGAGTCAACCGTCCGCACGGTCGACCCTGTCGCGGGGGAGCGGATCACGCGCTCCGAGACGCGTACGTCGGGAGACGGCACCGTCTGACATCGCGGCAGAACGTCGATGGCCCGTCCCTCCGGGGGCGGGCCATCGACGTTCGCGGTCAACGCCGAGGCCGGCGAGGCGGGTCCATGCCGATGTGGATGCGGGTGCGCCGCCGCTCGATGCTGATGAAGACCGCGCCGATGACCCAAAGCGGGATCTGCACCAGGAACGCGACGCGGAATGCTTCGAGCCGGTAGGTGTCGGGAGTCCCCGCACCCTGCAGATCGAGAACCAAGCCGATCGCGAAGATCGCGAGGAGCGCGGCGAGGAAACCTCCTGCGTTGGTGACCCCGGTGGCCGTGCTCAAGCGATGCGACGGATTGTGCGTGCGCGCATGGTCGAACGCGATCATCGAGGCCGGACCTCCCATCGCCAAGGCGATCAGCAGGATCACGAGCAGCCAGATCGGTGCCGGACCGGGCCACAGAATGACGGTCGTCCAGGCGGCGAGCTGGAAGCCCACCGCCGGCAGCACGAGGGCGCGAGAACGCCGATGCGGCGCGCGACGGGAGAGCTCTCCCAGCACCGGGCCGAAGGCCATCCCCGCGAAGACGTAGAGGGACGTGAGCACGCCGGCCTGGCCGATGGTGAGACCCTCACCCGCCGTCAGGTAGGGGAACCCCCACAGCAGGATGAACGCCGTGCCGGCGAAGGGCGTCGTGAAGTGCGACCAGAACGCCAGCCGCGTGCCGGGGTGCGCGAGCGCGGCACGGATACCGACACCGGTGTCGATCGTGGAGGTCACGACCCGGATCGCGCCCGTATCCGTGTCGACGCTGACGTCCTGCGCACGGTCGGGCGGTCGGTTCCGCACGAGCGCGAAGACGAGCACGGCGAAGAGGACGCAGAGTCCTGCGATGCCGCCGAAGGTCACGGTCCAATCGGTCGCATGGAGGATGGCAGCAATCGGGATGACAGCGACCAGCTGTCCGGCCTGGCCGAGGATGCCCGTCAGCTGCACCATGAGCGGTCCGCGCTGCGCGGGGAACCACGTCGCGACGAGACGGAGGACGGCGGGGAAGACGGCGGCATCCCCGGCGCCGAGGAGCATGCGCGCGACGAGCGCGACGCCCACGCTGGGGGATACCGCCATCGTCAGCTGCCCGACGGCCATCAGGATCATCCCGATCGTCATGATCGGGCGCGACCCGTACCGATCGAGGAGCACACCGACCGGGATCTGCATCCCGCCGTAGACCGCGAGCTGGACGACCGCGAACAGGGACAGTGTCGCGGCATCAGCCTGGAACCGGTCCGCCGCGTCGACTCCGACCGCCGCGAGCGACGTCCGGTTGGTGACCGCCAGCATGTAGGCCGCGACGCCGGTGCCCCAGATGATCCAGGCTCGGAATCCGGGCCCGGTCATAGGTGTCGTCCCGTGTCGACGGGGGGATGCCGCTCCGCTCACCCGCCCACGCTACTCTCCGGCGGGCGTACTCTGAGCCCACACCGTTCGGACCATCGGAGGACGACATGAAAGCGACCATCGGCGAAACCGTCATCGCAGAAGCAAGCGACGACGAGATCATCCGGATCGAGGGAAACGCGTACTTCCCGCCGTCGTCCATCAAGTCGGGCGCGCTCGTCGAGAGTCCGACGCCCTACACGTGCCCGTGGAAGGGCGAGTGCCAGTACTTCCACATCGAGGCCGGATCAGAGCGGCTGACGGACGGCGCCTGGTCGTACCCCAACCCCTACCCGTCCGCTTTCGACCGCGTCGGCAAGGACTTCTCGGGCTACGTCGCCTTCTCTCCCGGAGTCACCGTCGGCTCGTAACCCCGGAAGGCCGCCGCGTCACTCGTGCAGCGGCCCGAGCGACGCGGCGGCGGTGAACCGCGCCGTGACGGGTAGGGGCTGCTCCAGTTCGATCACCGTCAGCGCGTTCACGCCGGCGCGCGTGACCGGTGCGGGAACGTACAGCGTCTGCTGGGGGCCGTTCGACCAGTAGCGGCCCAAGAGGAAGTCGCCGACGAAAACGTACCCCTTTCCCCAGCCGGTGGTGTCGAGGAAGAGGTCGGTCGGCGCTTCCAGATCGAACTCGCCCGCAGCCACCAGCAGTTCGGGTGCTGCAGCGGCGTGCTCGAGAAGAACGGGCGTCGTCCGCCATTCCAGATCGTGCCCGTCGACCGTCACCGGGCCGATGAGGCCCTTCTTCTCCCCCAAACGGTCGTCATAGTTCACGCGTCCCTGCTCCTCGACGAGGATCGAGAGTGCTCGCCCGCCGGGTAGGCGGAGCGCGTGCTCGTGCCGCGTGCGCGAGAGTGACCCGACCCGGATGCCATCGACCGACACCCATGCCTGGTCCCGCACCTCGCCGACGGCGAGCACGCCACCCGTGAAACCGTCGGGGAGCATCGCCTCGTAGCGCAGGAGGGTGCCGGTGTGTGCGGCATCCTCGAAGGTCGACAGCGCCGCGATCGACGACTGTTCGGGTCCGCTCGGGGCAGTCGCCGGCGAAAGGGTGGTGGAGAATTCGGGTCGTGGCGCTGACTCCGCCGGTACGTCGGCGGGGACGTCGGCGTACTTGGCGATGACGTCGCGGAAGGCGTGGAACTTCTCCGTAGGGTCGCCGGCCTCATCGAGGGGAGCGTCGTAGTCGTAGGACGTCACGATGGGCAGGTACCGGCCCTTGTCGTTCGCGCCGTTGGTCGCGCCGAAGTTCGTCCCGCCATGGAACATGTAGATGTTCACCGAGGCGCCTGCGGCGAGGAGGCCGTCGAGTTCGGCTGCGGCGGTGGCGGCATGCGTCGTGTGGTGTTGGCCGCCCCACCAGTCGAACCAGCCGTCCCAGAACTCCGAGCACATGAGCGGGCCCGTCGGCTGGTGTGCCCGGAGCACGGCGAGGCGTTCGTCCGCCCGCGATCCGAAGGACCCCGTGAGGTGCACGCCCTCAAGCGAGCCGGCAGCGAGCATGTCCGGCTCGGGCTGATCGACGGTTGTCAGCGGCACCGTGATGTCGGAATCCCGGGTGACCCGGACGAGCTCAGCGAGGTAGTCCTTGTCGGAGCCGTACGCGCCGTACTCGTTCTCGATCTGCACGAGCACGACGTTGCCGCCGCGGTCGATCTGCCGCGGAGCGACGATCCGGTAGACGCGGCGGAGATACGTCTCGAGGGCGGCTTGGTAGGCGGCATCCGTCTGACGCAATCGGATGCCGGGGGTCGCCGTGAGCCACGTCGGAAGTCCGCCGTTGTGCCATTCCGCGCAGATGTACGGGCCGGGCCGGACGATGGCATGCAGGCCCTCTGCGGCGACGAGGTCGAGGAAGTGGCCGAGGTCGAGGCCGTCGGATTCGCTCCACTCGCCGCGCACGGGTTCGTGGGCGTTCCACGCGACGTACGTCTCGATCGTGTTGAGGCCCATGAGGCGGGCCTTGCGAATGCGGTCCGCCCAGTCGCCGGGGTGCACGCGGAAGTAGTGCAGGGCGCCCGAGATGATGCGGTGCGGCCGGCCGTCCAGCAGGAAGTCGCGGTCGCCGATGGCGAAAGTGCTCATGTGATCTCCGCTCGGAGCCCGCTCATCCGGAGGTGCCGGGTGGTGCGAGGAGGGGGTGCCCAGTCGATGCGCGAACTGCTATGTTTACGCAATCATGTCGCCTCAGCGTAGCACGCGACCGGCTCCCGACGAGGGTGTCGATGCCCTCCTCGTCGAGCCTGCCGAGCGCCGTGGCGGAACCTCGCACGGCGTCCCCACGCAGGCCGATGTGGCACGTCTCGCCGGGGTGTCCGCGCAGACCGTGTCGCGGGTCGTGACCGGCACGGCACGCGTCGACGAACTGACGCGAGAACGCGTGCAGGCCAGCATGCGCGAGCTCGGATACCGGCCGAATCGCGCCGCTCGGGCACTGCGCTCAGCCCGGTACCGGAGCATCGGGGTCATCATGAGCGACCTCACCTCCTACGGCAGCGTGCGCACCTGGGAGGCGATCTCCCGCGCGGGGGCCGCCTCGGGGTACGCCGTCGCCCTCGTGCCGACCGCCCGCTTCGATCGGAGCGCTGTCGCCGAGGCGATCGAGCGGGCCCGCGACCAGGCCGTCGACGGACTCGTCATCGCGATCGGCGACCACCTCTCCGCAGGGGAGGACCTCCCGCTTCCCGACGATCTCCCCGCCGTGGTCGTCGACGCCTCCGCACTCGAGGACCGGTCCTTCGTCGACACCGACCAGACGATGGGGGCGGGTCAGGCCGTCGGCCACCTCCTCGCACTCGGCCACCGCACCGTCCACCACGTCGCGGGCCCCGAGAGCTCGTACTCGGCCGTGCGGCGTGAACAGGGCTGGCGGGCTGCTCTCGTCGAGGCCGGCTGCGAAACACCTCCACTCGAACGCGGGGACTGGAGCGCCGAGTCCGGATACGCCGCCGGATGCCGCTTGCGCGACCTCCCCGACATGACCGCCGTGTTCGCCGCGAACGACCAGATGGCTCTCGGGGTGCTTCGCGCCCTCCACGAAGCCGACATCCCCGTCCCCGCCCTTGTCAGCGTCGTCGGCTTCGATGACATGCCCGAGGCCGCCCAGTTCTGGCCACCCTTGACCTCCGTCCACCAGGAGTTCGAGGAAGTCGGCCGCGCCGCGGTCGACGTCCTCCTGGCTCGGATCGACGACGTCGACGCCGTCCACCGTCTGTTGGTCCCCACCCGTCTGGTCGTGCGCGGCAGCACGTCCACCGCTCCCCGAAAGGCGACTTCATGACCTTCCATCCCTCGGACACCGGTGTCCTCTGGCGCGGCGACGGACAGACCGTCTCGATCGAAGCCTGGGGACGCGGGGTTCGCGTGCGCGCTGCGCTCGGGGCGATCGACGAGGCTCCCGGAGCTCTCGTGGATGTGCCCGACACTCGTGCCGACGTGTCCGTCGAGGGAGCCGTCGCGACTGTCGCGGCCGGCGGGGTCCGGGTAGTGGCCGAGGAGTCGGACTACAACGACTGGTCGGTCGGGTTCCACACGACGCGGCTCCGCCTGCAGGTTCAGGATGCCGACGGCCGCCTCCTGTTCGAGGAGATCACCGACGGTGGCGCCCTCAAGCTCAACGCGCGGGAGTTCCGTCCGACGGAGGGTGGCGGTCACCGGTTGCGGCTGAGCCTGGCGACTCCCGCGGGCGAGCACCTCGTGGGCATGGGCCTCTACCAGCAGGATCTCGTCGACCTGAAGGGCACGGTCCTGGAGCTCGCGCACCGGAACTCGCAGACCTCCGTCCCTTTCGTCGTCTCCAGCGCCGGGTACGGATTCCTTTGGAATCTCCCTGCCATCGGACGCGCCGTGTTCGGCGCGAATCGGACCGAATGGGAGGCCGAGAGCGCCACCCAGTTCGACTGGTGGGTCTGCGCTGATCCGCGCCCCGCACAGATCGCGGCCGCCTACGCCGAGGCGACCGGTCACGCGCCGATGATGCCCGAGTACGGTCTCGGCTTCTGGCAGTGCAAGCTCCGGTACTCGACGCAGGAGGAGCTGCTGACCGTTGCGCGCGAGTATCGGCGCCGCGGCATCCCGATCGACGTCATCGTGGCCGACTTCTTCCACTGGCGATGGATGGGGGATTGGCGATTCGAGGCGGAGTTCTGGCCCGACCCTGCGGCGATGACCGCGGAGCTTCGCGAGCTCGGTATCGAGCTCATGGTGTCCGTCTGGCCGCAGGTCGTCCCGGAATCCGACAATTGGGAGGAGCTCCGCGACGGCAACATGCTCGTGCGAACCCGGCGGGGGATCGACGTGCAGTACTACTTCGACGGCCAGTACACCCGCTTTCTCGACGTCACCGAACCGCGCGCACGTCAGTTCCTGTGGCAGAAGCTCGCCGAGAATTATGGTGCGTACGGCATCACGGCATTCTGGCTCGACGAGGCCGAGCCCGAGTACGGCGCGTACCACTTCGAGAACTACCGACTCGCGGCAGGCCCCAGCGCCCAGGTGGCGAACCTCTATCCGCGGGAGTTCACCCGTGCGATCGCGGACGGGCTGCGCGCCGACGGCAACGACCAGCCCGTGTCGCTCGTCCGGGCCGCGTGGGCCGGATCACAGCGCTACGGCGCGCTCGTCTGGTCGGGCGACGTCCACTCCACCTTCGAGGATCTGCGAGCGCAGATCGCCGCAGGGGTGCACATGGGGGCCGCCGGCATCCCGTGGTTCACGACGGACATCGGCGGGTTCACGGGAGGTGACGTCCGGGAGCCCGCCTTCCACGAGCTCTTGGTGCGATGGTTCCAGTTCGGCGCGTTCAGCCCGGTCATGCGCCTCCACGGCGACCGGGTGCCCGGCACGCCGATCGTCGATGCCCACGGCGTCGCACGGGTCGGGACCGGAGCCGACAACGAGGTGTGGAGTTTCGGGGAGGAGTTGGAAGCGCTGCTCGTCGAGTACATCCGGCTCCGCGAGGACCTCCGCGATTACACCCGCGAGGCGATGACCGATGCGCACCGCAACGGCGCACCCGTCATGCGCGGGTTGTTCTTCGAGTTCCCCGAGGACGACCTTGCGTGGACGACCCCCGGCCAGTATCTGTTCGGTCCCGACATCCTCGTCGCCCCGGTCACCGATCCCGGCGCCACCCGATGGGACGTCTACCTGCCTGCGGGAGCGGAGTGGACCGACGCCCGGACCGGCGCGACCCACAGCGGCGGACAGACGGTGACCGTCGATGCGCCGCTGGCCTCCATCCCGGTGTTCCACCGCGGCGAACGGGTCGGCCCTGCACTGGCGCGACTCGCGAACCTGCCCCACGTTTCGCAGCCCTGACCCTCACCCCCACCTCGACGGAGAGCACCGCATGAGCATCATCACAGCGACCAGCCGCGCCCATCGCATCGACCGCCGTATCTACGGACAGTTCGCCGAGCATCTCGGCCGCGGCATCTACGAAGGCCTGTGGGTCGGCGAGCAGAACGAGATCCCCCACAAGAACGGGCTCCGCACCGACGCGATCGCGGCGCTGCGCGAGATCAAGGTGCCGGTGGTGCGCTGGCCGGGCGGCTGCTTCGCCGACGAGTATCACTGGCTCGGCGGCGTCGGCCCTGCCGAGGATCGCCGCGCGATGGTCAACACGCACTGGGGCGGCGTTGTCGACCCCAACACCTTCGGCACGCACGAGTACTTCGAGCTCCTCCACCAGCTCGATGCGGAGGCGTACGTCAACGGCAACGTCGGCAGCGGCTCGGTCGCCGAGATGCAGGACTGGGTCGAGTACATGACCCTCGACAAGCACACTCCCATGGCGGAACTCCGCCGCGCGCACGGCCGTGAGCAGCCGTGGAAGCTGCAGTTCTTCGGTGTCGGCAACGAGAGCTGGGGATGCGGCGGCAACATGCTCCCGCTCCACTACGCCAACCTGTACCGCCAGTACCAGACGTTCGTCCGGGACTACGGCGACAGCCACGTCGCGAAGGTCGCCTGCGGAGCGAACGCCGACGACTACGAGTGGACGGATGTCCTCATGGCGCGCGCTGCCGGCCACATGGACGCGCTCAGCCTGCACTACTACACACTCCCGACGGGGGAGTGGGACGTGAAGGGCGCCGCTCTGTCGTTCGACGATGCCGCCTGGTACGACACGATCCACCGGACTCGGCAGATGGACACGCTGCTCCGCCGGCACGGCGAGATCATGGACCGGCACGACCCCGCCCGCCGGGTGGGACTGTTCGTCGACGAGTGGGGCACCTGGTACGACGTCGAGCAGGGCACGAACCCCGGGTTCCTGTTCCAGCAGAACACGATGCGCGACGCGATCGTCGCCGCCGTGAACTTCCACATCTTCCACCGGCACGCCGCACGCGTGCGGATGACGAACATCGCCCAGATGGTCAACGTGCTGCAGGCGATGCTCCTCACCGACGGGCCGCGGTTGCTCAAGACTCCGACGTTCCACGCCTTCGGCATGTATGTCGACCACCAGGACGCGGACTTCGTCGAGACCGTCGACGACGCCGGTCGGCCCGGTAGTCGCGGCGCAGCGCACCTCGATCACACGATCAGCGTGAAGGACGACGTCTACACGGTGAGCGCGGTCAACTGGGACCTCGAGACCGATGCTGAGCTCGTGCTCCGCCTTCCCGAGCGGGTCGCCGAGGTGGTGAGTGCCCGGATGCTGCATGCCGCGGCATCCGCTCACAACACCTTCGACGAGCCGGATGCCGTGACCCCGGTCGACTTCACCGGCACCGTCGTGGAGGGGTCGGGCCTTCGGCTCGCGCTGCCGCCGCGAAGCATCGTCACCGTGCGCGTGCGAGCGGGCGGGTGACGGAGGTCTCGTCGGCTCGGGGACCCGAGGCGATCGGCCTCGCCGACGTCGCGCTGACCGAGGGGCCGTTCGCCGCAGCCCAGCGGCGCGCCCTGCGGAGTGCACTCGAGCTGGACGCCGATCGACTGCTTGCTCCGTTCCGACGTGAGGCCGGACTCGAGACAGGACCCGGGTACGGCGGGTGGGAGGCGGACGGTCTCGACGGGCACACCCTCGGGCACGTGATGAGCGCACTCTCGGCGCACACTGCGACGGGATCCTCCGACGCGCGCGAGCGTCTGGAATTGCTGCTCGCCGGGCTCCGGGAGTGTCAGCTCGCCCTCGGCACCGGCTACATCGGCGGGGTACCGGAGGGCGTCGCGCTCTGGCGGGAGATCGATGCCGGTCGCATCGAGGCGCAGACGTTCGACCTCAACGGGCGCTGGGTACCGCTCTACAACCTCCACAAGGTCCTCACCGGCGCCATCGACGCGGCGGTCTACGCTGGCTCGCAGACGGGGCATGCGGTAGCGGCGGACTTCGTGGACTGGTGGGTGAGCACCTTTCGTGCAATCTCCGACGACCAGGTCGACCGGGTGCTCCGCACCGAGTCGGGCGGGCTCGCCGCATCCTTCGGCCGGTGGGCGGAGTACGCGGGCGACGACGCTGCCGCATCTCTCGCGTTCCGCCTGACGGCTCGTCAGCTGTGGGAGCCCTTGGCGGCGGGTCGCGACGAGCTCGATGGTCTGCATGCCAACGCGCAGATCCCTCTCGTCGTCGGTTACGCCGTTCTCGCCCGGCTCGGTGGCTCGCCCGAGATGGCTGCTGCCGCGCGGACGTTCTGGAAGAGCGTCACCCGACACCGGACGAGCGCGATCGGCGGCAACAGCGTGCGCGAGCACTTCCCGCCGCGCGACGACTGGTCGAGCATGTTCACCGCCAGGGAGGGTCCCGAGACGTGCAACACCGTCAACATGGTGGAGCTCGCGCGCGAGCTGTACCGCCTCGACGGCGACCTCGACTACCTGTCTTACATCGATCGAGCGATGAGTGCGCACCTCCTGTCTGTGCAGCATCCGGATCACGGGGGGATCGTCTACTTCACGTCGCACCGACCGGGCCACCACCGTGTCTACTCCCGCCGGGAGACGGGCTTCTGGTGCTGCATGGGTACGGGGCTCGAAGCGCCCGCCCGGTTCGGCGCCGCGGCGTTCGCGATGGCCCCGGGTCGCGTCGACGTCAACCTCCTGATCGGGGCGCGGGCCCGATTCGACGATCTGCTCCTCGAGACGGCGACGGAGCGGCCGTTCGCCGACGATGCCGTCGTGCAGGTCACGGTGCCGACGTCGCGGCGTTTCACGCTTCGGGTTCGAGTGCCTGACGGGGTGGTCGCCGATTCCGCCCGCGCTCGGGTCGAGGGCGATCTGTACGAGCCCTCCGCAGATGGGTGGTTCGAGATGGACCGGGAGTGGGTGGATGCGACGACCGTGCACCTCGCTTTGCCGCCCGCCCTTCGCATGGAAGACGCTCCCGACGGATCGGGGTGGGCCTGGATCGTCGACGGTCCACGTGTGCTCGCTGAGCGTCTCGACGGATCACCGGTCGACCCGCTCGCCACAGACGCCCGCATGGGACACATCGCCCGCGGCGACCTGCTCCCGCTCGCGGATGCGCCGGTTCTGACATCCGGCGACCTCGTCGCCGCCGAGCGTCGCGCGGGTCACAGGGTCGTTCTTCCCCGCACGTCGACGAGGCGCGACGTCGTCCTCGAACCGTTCGCGTCGCTGCATGATGACCGCTACATCCTCTCGTTCCCCGTGGTGCACGACGGGGATGTGGCACGTCGCCGCGCGGAGTTGGCCGCGGAGGACGAGCGCGCCGACGTCATCGACGCGCGCACCATCGACCTCCTGACGTTCGGTCAGCAGCAGCCGGAGTCCGACCACGCGCTGACCCTGGAGGATTCCGAGTCCGGCTACGACCTCGTCCACTGGCGCCGATTCCACGCCCCTGCCCGTTTCGTCCTGCAGGACTGGGGCGCGTCGGCATCCGTTCTCCGAGTGCGTTGGCTCGCCGACGCCGAAGCCCGACATCTGACGATCCATGTCGACGGTGCGGCGATCGCAGATCTTGACGTCGAGCCCGGCGACACCGGAGACCGAGCGATCGACATCGACCTGTCCGCGTTCGCCGACGGTCGGTCGGAGTGGATCATCACCGTCAGTGGGGGTCCCGGGAGGACCCCGCGTCTCACCGAGACCCGATTGATGAGTTCGTCCCTCGGCTGAGGGATATCGCGGTCAGCCGTCGCACCGCCAGAAGGCAGACGCGTGCGACGCGAGGGTCACCTCGACGACGCTCGAGTCGGGCGCGACACCGCGGACGGTCGCAGACCCCGCGCGGCCCGGGCGCACCGTCACCGGTCGACCGGTCCAGACATCGACGACCTGAGCCGGCGCGGCTCCGATGCCGAGGTCGCGGGTGTCGAGTGTCGTGGTGAGCGGCGCCTCGGTCGTGTTCACCGCCGCAAGCCAGGTGGTGCCGCCGCCGGTGGCACGCCAGAGTGCCAGGCCGTGCTCGTGGCGGATCTCCCCGCTCCCTTCGGCGCGCGTCAGCAGGTCGGCGAGTGCCGGGTTCTGCAGGAGCGCGATCGTGTCAGGATTCGTCGAGGGCAGGTCGCCACCGAACATGAGCGGTGACCGCGCGATCGTCCACAGCGTGAGAAGGCTCCGTCGCTCGTCGGGCGTGAGCAGGTCATGCCGCGGCTCGCCCCGTTCGCCGCGGATCCCGACGCGGCCGAGGGGCAGCATGTCGGCGTCCGGCCACGCTCCCGCGCGCGCGTGCGGCGCCCACCGCGCCATACGACTGAGGTTGTCAGCGACGTCCTCCCACCGGTCCCACACGTCGTCGCAGATGCGCCACATGCTGGAGTGGTCCGCGAGGTGATCGAGGTGCGCGGCCGAGAGGTCACGCCCGGGGGAGAGGCTCAGGACGATCTCGCGTTCCGCCGCGGCGACCGCGTCGCTGTAGGCCGTGATGTCGCGCTCCTGATACGGCCAGAGCATGTCGTCGGCCTTGATGAGGTCGACGCCCCACGAGTCGTAGAGCTCGACCGTCGACCGGTAGTACGCCCCGGCATCCGGATGCGTGTGATCGATCCCGACGAAGTGCGGGTTCCACTCGCAGTCGTTCGCGGGATCGGCCAGGTCGGCGAGCGGCGTGGACGTGCCGTGCAGCAGCATCCCCTCAGCGAGGGCGCGGCGGGGGATGCCGCGCATGACATGCACCCCGAACTTCAGACCGAGTGCATGGATCTGATCGGCCAGGGGGCCGAAGCCCGCTCCGTCCGCCGCCGACGGGAACCGCACCGGGTCGGGGAGGAGGCGGCCGTGCTCGTCGAGGTGCAGGCGCGCGTCGTCGTTGTAGCCGTGCGCGCGGGCGTCGGGATCGGCCCAGTCCGCATCGACGACGATCGTGTCCCAGCCGGCATCGCGCAGATGCTCCGCCATGAAGCGGGCGTTGGCGAGTACCTCCGCCTCGGTCACTGTGGTGCCGAAGCAGTCCCAGCTGTTCCAACCCATCGGCGGGGTGTGCGGGCGTGCGAGAACCATGGAGCTCCTGTCGTCTGCCTCAGCCCGCGACGGCTTGAGGGGCGGTGGGGGATGCCGCCGGTGCGATGACCGGCAGGGCGGGAATGGGGTCTGTTCGGGGCCTGGTCCGTCGCGCCAGTGCACGGGAGTCGAGGTAGTACTCGAAGGAGAGGACCGCCATTCCCGTCGCGACGCTGTTGATCCGGACCGGTGAGACGCCGAGGTCCAGGCGCGCGGCCGTCAGTTCTGGGGCGCGCTCCGCGAGGGCGGCTCGCACCGCCGGCAGAAGGTCGTCCCCGAGCGCCCACGCGGTCCAGCCCGTCAGCGTGAGGACTTCGGGGTTCAGTACGGCCACGATGTCCGACAGGGCGATGCCGAGATACCGCGCGGTCAGGGCCAGCGTCTCCGCGACCGCAGGGTCGGCGACGGCGTCGCGGAGTCCTTGCACGAACTCTCGCTGGTGCAGCTGCAGCAGAGGGTGCCCGGGATCGACTTCGCCGAGGGTGTGACGGATGCCGGGAACCCCGACGTACGCCTCTACACAGCCCTGACGGCCGCACCGGCAGATTCGTCCGTCGAGCTCGAGGACGGTGTGTCCCCACTCGCCGGCGCTCCGCGTCGCGCCCCGGAGCACGCGTCCCTCGACGATGATGCCCGCACCGACGCCCGTGCCGAGGTTGACGACGACCGCTGTGGAACGTCCGCGTGCCGCACCGAACCAGATCTCGGAGTGGCCCACCGCCTGCAGCGGGTTGGCCGTTACCAGCGGAGCGGGAAGGTGCGGACGCACCCGCTCTTCGAGCTCGCGGATGTGCGCCGCCCATCCCGGCGTCGAGGCGCCACCCCGCAGATCGTTCGAGACCAGTCCGGGCAGGCCCAGTCCCGCGCCGAGGAGCTCGCCCGCAGGACGGCCTCCCCTGTCGATCGCTTGTGCAACGGCGCTGAGGAGCGCCTCAGCGATGCGGTCTATCGACTGCCATTCCTCGTCGACATCGACGTCGGCAGCCCCGATCTCGGTGATGGCGGCGTCGAAGACGACGGCGCGGATGTAGGTCTCGGCGACGTCGATCCCGAGGAAGGAACCGCCCCGTCCGTCGATCCGCAGCATCGTCGTCGGCCGGCCGGAGCCGGCGTTGTCGATTCCGGCATCCGCGATCAGGCCGGCTTCCCGCAATTCGGTCACGAGGTTCGACACCGTCGCCGCACTCAGTCCGGTCGTCCGCGCCAACTCGGTGCGCGTGGCGGTGCCGCCCACCACGAGGGCGCGGACGACCTCGCGGCGCGAGGCGTCGCGGATCTCACTCGACGATCGGGTGCGGATCATGGGAGTCGTCGGTATCGACCCGAGCGACGCTCAGGAACCCCCGAGACCTGTCTCCGCGACACCGCGCAGCAGCCAGCGCTGCAGCAGGATGAAGACGAGCAGGACCGGGATGGAGGCGAGGAACCCGGCGGCGAACAGGCCGGTGTAGTCGAAGGTCTGCGCCGTGATGAACGACGACAGGTAGACCTGGACCGTCAGAGCGCCGAACCCCGTGCCCGCCACGACCAGGGGCCAGAGGAAGGCGTTCCACGCCCCGAGGAAGCCGAGCACCGTCAGGGCGGCCGCGAAGGCGAGCGAGTTGGGGAGGACGACCCGCACGAAGGTGCCGATGTACCCGAGTCCGTCGAGCTTGCCTGCTTCTTCCAGCTCCTTGGGGAACGAGATGAAGAACTGCCGGAAGAGGAACACGTTGAACGCGGTGAACAGCGTCGGGATGACGATGCCCTGCAGGCTCTCCGTCCATCCCAGCCACGAAACGATGAGGTAGTTCGGGAGGAACGTCGTCGCGCTCGGGATGAGCAGCATCGTCACGGTGAGCCCGAGCAGGGGCTTCGACGCACGGTTCGGGATGCGGGCGAGCCCGTATCCGGCGAGGGCGCCGATGATGATCTGGCCCACGGTCATCGAGACGGCCATGATCGCCGAGGTGACGAGGGACTGTCCGAAGCGCTCGTCGGCGAAGATCTCCGCGAACTTGCCCCAGTTGGGGTTGGACGGCCACCACACGAAGGTCTTCGAGGTGACGTCCTCCGGCTGCGAGACCGCCGTCTTGATCATGACGTACAGCGGCAGGAGGAAGAGGAGCGCGAGGACGACGAGGACGGCGTAACGCAGCGTCAACTCGACGCGTTTGCGCACGGGGTTTCCGACGACACTCATGAGGCACGTCCCTTCCGGGCGCCGCGACGCGGAGCCTTCGTCTCGTCAGCAGCACCGAATCCGAAGAAGCGCGACTGCAGGAGGGCGACGAGCACGACGATCGCCGTGACGACGAACGCACCCGCGGAGCCCTTGCCGTAGTCCAGCTGCTGGAACGAGAGGTTGTAGATGTAGAGGAGCGGAGGGCGTACCGAAGGGATCGTTCGGACGAGGTTGTAGAACTCGTCGAACGCCTGGAAGGCCGCTACCAGAAGCAGGAGCATCACGGCCGCCGTCGTGGGGCGGAGCTGGGGCCAGGTGATCGCGAAGAATCGGCGGGGCCCGCGCGACAGGCCGTCGATCGCGGCCGCTTCGTAGAGGGTTTCGGGGATCCGCTGGAGGCCCGCGATGAAGAGCAGCATGTAGAACCCGACCTGAAGCCACAGGCGGACGCTCACGATGACGACCCAGTAGTACGGCGACTGCGTCAGCCAGGCGTCCACCGTGGGCAGTCCGAGGGACGAGAGCACGGAGTTGGCGACGGACGAGGTCGACCCGCTGAAGATGCCGAGCTTCCAGATGAGGGACGCGATGACGTACGAGAACGCCGTCGGGAGGAAGAAGACGGAGCGGAAGAAGGCACGCGCTACGGGGAGGTTCGCGACGAGCATCGCCAAGGCCAGCGAAACCACGAGGGTGGTCGGCACGACGAGCACCGCGAACACGGTGAACGACAGGAGCGACGACAGGAAGCTCGGGTCGGTCAGCAACGAGACGTAGTTGTCGAACCCGACGAAGTCGGTCGGTGTGATGGTCGCGACGGCGCGGGTGAAGCTGAGGTAGAAGCCCCAGAACAGCGCGATGATGCTGAAGATCAGCAGGCCGATGAAGAACGGGCTGACGAAGAGCCAGAAGGCACGCCGGGTGCCCCGGATCGGACGCCGACGTCGCGGCACGGACGGCGGGGGAGTGGGCCGGTGGCCCGGGTCTGAGACCCGGGCCACCGGAGTGTTGAGCTGAGTCACTGGAGTGCGTCCAGCATGCCCTGCATCGTTGTCTGCGCTGCCGCGAGCTCGGACTTGGCGTCCGCGCCTTCGACGACGATGCGGTTGACCGCGTCGGTGAGCGCCGTGCTCATCGCGGGCGTGTAGTACGGACCGCCGGTCCAGCCGTATTCAGTGGTGAGGTCGACGATGTCCTTCGCGATGCCGTCACCGAGGCTCTTGGCCTGCTCGCGCGCGGACTTCAGCGGCGGGATGTGGAATCCGTACTTGGTGCTGAACTCGATCTGCCAGTCTGTGTCGTCGATCCACTGCTTCTTGGCGATCTCCTTCGCCTTCTCGATCTTGCCGGACTTGCCGGCCACCATCTCGTTCCACTGCGAGACCCCCACGATGGGCTGTCCGCCCTCGAGCGCCGGAACCGCGAACGCGCCGACGTCGTCGCCGAGCGCCTTCTTGAGGGCGGGGATCGCCCACAGACCCTGCCAGCTGATCGCGACATCGCCGGCGATGAAAGACGTCGGGTCCCACCAGTCCGTCGGTGCACCCATGAGGAGCGAGCCCGAGTCGTAGAGGTCGTGCGCCGAGGTCAGTGCGTCGGCGAGCTGCGGAGAGTCGAGCGAGACCTTGGTGTTCTCGTCGTTGATGATGCCGCCGGGAGCCGCCGGCGGCAGGTTGGCGGCGAGGATGCCCGCACCACCGTCGTTGCCGAGGAACAGACCCTTGTGGTCGGCGTTCGTGAGCTTCTTGGCCGCCTCGACGAGCTCGTCCCACGTCTTGGGGACCTCGATGCCGGCCTCCTTGAACATGGAGGGCCGGTAGACGAAGAGCTGTGCATCGGTGATCATCGGAATGCCGTAGTACTTGCCGTCGATCGTGACGGGCTTGAGGGCGATCGGGAGGATGTCGTCCTTGACGGGCTCGACGATGTCCGTCAGATCTGCGTACTGACCCTGTCGGGCTGCCTCGACGTTGATCGCGTTGTACTCGAACAGGTCGACGCCGCGGCCCGAGGCCAGCAGTGCGTTGACGCGCTGGGCGTAGTCGCCCTCGACCCACTGGAGGTCGATCTTGGAGTCCTTGTAGTCGTCGGCCCAGCGGTTGACTGCGTCCTGAACGCCGTCTTCGCCGTACTGGTGGTAGAACTGCGTGATCGGGCCGTCTGCGCCCCCACCCGCGCCGCTCGAGCATCCGGAGATCAACAGCGCTGATGCGCTGAGGAGTGCTGCTGTTACTGCGAGCTTGCGTCGCTTGTGGGATGTCATCCTTCTCGCCTCTCTGCGGGATGGTGACGGCGATACGGGTGTCTGATCGGTCCGCCGTCGCACCGATCGCCCTTAATCTAATGGTTAAAAGAAGGAGTGGTCTACCCCCGATATCAAACCGTGTTCTGTCTGGCAGGATTCAGGCATGCGATCGCGCGTGATGACGCGGACGCAGAAGAGAGGACGCTGTGGTCGGGAAGAGGTCGTCGCGCGACATTCGGAGCGAGTCGCGACTGGACGTTCTCCACGGTCTGCTGTCGGCGGGAACGTCGACCCGCAACGAGTTGGCGCAGACCACCGGTTTGAGCGTCGCGACCGTGGCGACGATCGTTCAGGAACTCCGCGGAGAGGGCTTGGTGGTGGATGCCGGGAGCTCCGCCCTTGGCGCCGGGCGGCCGACCACGATGCTCCGCGTGAACGGTGAGCGCGGGCGGATCCTCGGCATCGACGTCGCTGAGACCTACGTCCGGGCGATCGTGTTCGACGCGAGCCTCGAGGAGGTCGGTTCGGTCGAGGTCCCCATGGACGAGTCGCTTCCCTCGGCGAGCAGTGTGACCGAGAGCATCGTCCGCGCCGTCGACACGGCGCTCCGCGAGACGGCGATCGACCGCGAGCGGGTCCTCGGCGCCGGCATCGCCCTCCCGGGTCTCGTCAGCGCAGAAGAGTCAGCGGATGCCGTCGCCCCCCGCTGGGCGGCGCGCAACGTCGAGGTCCTTCGTCAACTGCGTCAGCGCATCGGCCTGCCGCTGGTCGTCGAGAACCCCCTCAAAGCGATCGCGACGGCTGAGCTCTGGTTCGGTCGTGGCCGCACCGCGTCTTCCATGGTCATCGCGAACCTCGGGACCGGCGTCGGTGCCGGAATCGTCCTGGAGGGCAAAATCCTCCGCGGCGCGACGCACAGTGCGGGGGAGTGGGGGCACGCCGTGCTCGTCCTCGACGGCCGCGCGTGCCGCTGCGGACGACGGGGATGCGTCGAGGCGTACGTCGGGGCTCCCGGCATCCAACTCACGCTTCGGGAGATCGCACCGGAGCATGAACTCGCCGACGCTGCGCAGCGGGACTTCATCGAAGGGCTCGCCAGTGCGCACCGGAAGTCCGGGGGCGACCCGGTCATCGAGGAAGTCCTGTCGCGCACCGCGCACTACCTGGGGGTCGCGCTCGGCGACCTCGCTGCGATCATCGATCCTGAAGTCCTGATGCTGACGGGGTGGACCGCGTGGGCGCTCGGCGATGACCTGGTCGAGCCGACGAAGCAAGAGCTGCAGCGCCGGGCGCCGGTCGGTGCGACGACTCCGATCGACCTGGGAGTGTCGACGGTGCGGGGAAGTTCGGTCGCGATCGGTATGGCGACGCTCGCGTTCGAGCGGTTCCTCGGCGACGTCGGCCTTTCTACGACTCGCCTCCCACTCGCCCTCTGAGCGGCGCACAGTTCACAGCGAGCCGACAGCGGGTTTCGCGCCGACGGATGATCATCCGTCCCTGGTGGCGGGGAAGTGCCCCGAGGTCGCGGCGAAACTGAGTTGACATAATGTGCATTATCGGTGATCCACGAGAATGGCTCAGTTGCCAACGGGAGGTACTGGCGTTGCCACGCTGCAGCGGCTGCGACGCGCAACCCGATGACGCTCTGTCCCTGCGAGCATTCGACACGGGCAGTCGCCACGTCGATCTCTTCCGCGGCTGCACGCCATCACATGACGCCGAGGCACGCGATTCCTGCGAGACCGACACGCCCCACGCGATCAGGCATGGGTGTCCGTGTCCGGGTCTGGCTCCCACCGCAACACGTCACCCGGTTGGCAGTCGAGAACCTGACATAACGCGTCCAACGTCGTGAAACGGACGGCCTTCGCCCGGCCGTTCTTCAGCACGGCGAGATTCGCCGGGGTGATCCCGATGCGGGCGGCAAGGTCGCCCACGGCCATCTTCCGACGTGCGAGCATGACGTCGATATCCACGACGATCGGCATCAGACGACCTCATCGAGTTCGGAACGCATCTCGACGGCCTTCACCAGGAGGGATCTCATCACCACGACGACCAGCGCGACTCCCCCCGTCGCCAAGGCAGCGCAGTAGACGATTCCCACCACTCCCGGCGCGATCGATCCGGGTACGAGCAAAGTGGCGATTGCCGCGGTCAGCACCGCCGCGGCGACGATCGCCGCAATGACGGTGTCCACGAATCGGAAGGCGCCCCGCGAGAACACCGCATCGTCGGCCGCCATCGCCACGAGACGCCAGATGCAGATGGCCACGACCTGAAGACAGACGAGCCACAGCGCCAGAATCGTGACGGCCGCGACCCGCCACCCGAACGCGGTGTCCGTCAGATCCCGCCAGATCGCAGGAAGAATGAGCACTTGCACGGCCAGCGAGCCCAGCAGAGACAGGGCCAGAACAGCCTGCAAGGTGATGATCGTGGCTCGTTTCATGGCTGCCTTTCGATGCGTATCTATCGAAAAACGATACCCGCTCCCCCGACTCGTTCACAACCGGCTCTCCCCGTAGTCTCGAGAGATGCTCGAAGTGCTCACGGGGTTCGCCGTCATCGGCGTCGCAATCCTGTTGGGCTGGATCATCGGTCGAATCGACCTTCTCGGTCCCACGGGCGGACAGGTACTCAGTCGACTGACATTCTTCGTCCTGAGCCCGTTCCTTCTCTTCGTCGTCCTCGCACGCGCCGATGTCGCCACGCTCTTCTCCGGGCTCCTCCCCGTGTCAGCGCTGTCGGCCGTCACGGTCTTCGCGATCTTCGCCGTCGTGTCGCGGTTCGTCTGGCGGCGTCCGTCCGGCGAAGTCCTGATCGGCCTTCTCTCGGCCGGGCAGGTCAACTCGAACAACATCGGCATCCCGCTGTCGCTGTATCTCCTCGGAAGCGCGGCGTATCCGGCGCCGGTGATCCTGTTCCAGCTGCTGATCCTCACGCCGGTCGTCATGGCGATCTTCGAGGCATTGACCACCGACGGGCGTCGACGGCCCTGGCCGATCCTGCGCCGGACGATCACCAATCCGATCGTCGTGGGATCCCTGCTCGGCACGATCGTCTCGGCCACCGGCATCCCGTTGCCCGCGATCGTCATCGATCCGCTCGAGCTGATCGCCGGCGCGGCGGTGCCCGTGCTGCTGATCAGCTACGGGATCTCGCTGAACGGTCAGCGCGTCCTCGGGACCCCGGGACGCCGACGTGACATCCTGCTCGCAAGTGCGCTCAAGCTGCTCGTCATGCCCCTCGCTGCGTGGACTCTCGCCCGCTTCGCATTCGGCCTCTCCCCCGCCGAGGTTCTGGTCGTCACGGTGCTCGCCGCGCTTCCGACCGCGCAGAACGTCTTCAACTACGCCCAGCGATACACGATCGGACAGACGATCGCCCGCGACACCGTCTTCCTCACGACGATCGGATGCGTGCCCGTGCTGTTCCTCGTCGTCGTCCTGCTCGGCCCCGGCACCTGAGCCGAGCGAAAGAGCTCAGACCCCGAAGGAACTCGTGTCGCCGATCAGACGGGTGTTGTCCGCAGGGATCGGCTCGACCGCGGCACGTGCGACCTCGGCCGCGAACTCCGACACGTTGTACAGCTTGCCGGCGCTCTCACGACGCTCCGCGATCGCACCGGGGTTTGCGCGCTCGAGCAGGGTCGCCGTGATGGTGCCCTCGATCATGTCGCCCGACACGACCACGAACTCGATGCCCTTCTCCGTGAGCGCGGGGATGCGCTCGCGGAGGGCGTCCTCACCGGCGCGCTTGGAACGGGCCACCGGCTCGTACTCGGGCATGGTCGGCGTCGTGTGGATGAAGTGCGCCTGGTGGCTGGTCACGAAGACGACACGACCACCCTCGGGGATGATCGGGAGTGCGGCCTCGAGGGCACCCACCTGAGCGTCGCGGTTCAGCGTCAGGGCGTAGTCCTCGGCCATGCCGCCCTCCATGCCGCCGGAGGCATTCAGCACCAGGATGTCGAGCGACCCGAAGCGCTCCTTCACCGCGGCGAGCATCTCCGCGACGGATGCCGGGTCCGTGAGATCCGCTCCGACGGTCAGCACATCGACACCGAGTTCACGCAGCTCCGCGGCGAGCTTCTCCGCGCGCGGAGCCTTGTTGCGGAAGTTGATGACGACGTTCGCGCCGCCCTGGGCGAGGTATCGAGCGGTGTCCGCTCCGATTCCCCGCGACGATCCGGTGACAAGGGCGGTCTTGCCGGTCAGGGATGCGGCGGGAACGGGCTGCGACATGGGGCTCTCCTGCAGGGTGCTCGACGGATGCCGAGGCGGACGGGGCATTGACGAGCCTACCAATCGGCTCGGTTCCGCCTGAGCGTCGAACCCGGTTGGTAGGGTGCGAGGACACGCCGCACCGAAGGAGTCGACGATGTTCCCGGACCTCATCCAATACCTGTGGATCGCATGGTTGGTCCTGGCGGTGCTCTTCGTCATCATCGAGCTGTTGACGCTGGAATTCACGTTCCTGATGCTCGCCGCGGGCACGGTGCTCGGCGGCCTCGGCGTCAATCTGCTGGGCGGTGTCTGGTGGCTTCAGGTCCTTGCGGCTGCAGCGGTGTCGGCGCTCCTTCTCTTCACCATCCGCCCCGTCCTCCTTCGGGCTCTCCACCGCTCCAGTCAACACATCCCGACCAACGTCGACGCGTTGACCGGCATGTCGGCGCGTGTCGTCTCCTCGTTCACTGACGGCGACGGCTCGGTCAAGCTCGACAACGGCGAGACCTGGACCGCCCGACTGGTGGATGCTGCGGCATCCGTCGCTCCCGGTCAGCGTGTGACCGTCACTGCCGTCCGCGGCGCCACCGTCGTGGTGGCACCTGAAGAAGGGAACCCCGCATGACCATCCCCGCCAGAGTCGACGTCGGCGGCTTCGTCGGCCAGATCTTCGTCGTCGTCCTGCTCGTCGTCGTCGCGATCTTCGTCGTCGTCGTGCTCTTCCGTTCCATCCGCATCGTCCCGCAGGCCTACGCGGGTGTCGTCGAGCGGCTGGGGCGCTACCAGCGCACCCTCTCCCCCGGCCTGAACATCCTGATCCCGTTCGTCGATCGGATGCTGCCTCTCGTCGACATGCGCGAGCAGGTGGTCTCGTTCCCGCCGCAACCGGTGATCACCGAAGACAACCTCGTCGTCTCCATCGACACCGTCGTCTACTTCCAGGTGACCGACGCGCGTGCGGCGACCTACGAGATCAACAACTACCTGGGTGCCGTGGAGCAGCTCGCGACAACGACCCTTCGAAACGTCGTCGGTGGACTGAACCTCGAAGAGGCGCTGACGAGTCGCGACAACATCAACACGCAGCTGCGCGTCGTCCTCGACGAGGCGACCGGCAAGTGGGGCATCCGTGTCTCGCGAGTCGAGCTCAAGGCGATCGACCCGCCGCTGTCGATTCAGGATTCGATGGAGAAGCAGATGCGCGCGGAGCGCGACCGTCGCGCCGCGATCCTCACCGCGGAGGGGTCGAAGCAGTCTCAGATCCTCGAAGCAGAGGGCCGGCGTCAGGCCGAGATCCTCCGCGCCGAGGGCGACAAGACGGCAGCGGTCCTCCGGGCGGAGGGCGAGGCTCAGGCGATCCAGTACGTCTTCGACGCGATCCACAAGGGCGACCCTGACGAGAAGCTTCTCGCCTACCAGTACCTGCAGACCCTGCCGAAGATCAGCGAGAGCGCGTCGAACAAGCTCTGGATCATCCCGAGCGAGTTCACGAATGCCCTCAACTCCTTCAGCACCGCCTTCGGCGGCGGAGACAAGCGCACGAACAGTGCCGACACCGGCGCGGGTGGAACGACTCCGACGTCATGACGCATCCGTGGTTCCTCGGTGAGGCGAAGCCCCGCATCCTCGCCCACCGAGGATTCGTTCCTCGGGACTCCGAGAACGTCGCGGAGAATTCCCTGGCCGCCCTCGCCGCGGGCCGTTCGGCCGGAACGGTGTATCTCGAGTCCGACTGCCACGTCACCGCCGACGGCGATGTCGTCCTGTTTCATGACGATGACCTTCGCCGTGTCACGGGAGATCCTCGTCCGGTCGCGGCGGTGAGCACCCGGGAGCTCACTGGGATCATGTCCACGCGCGGCGGGTTGGCGATTCTCCCCGACGTGCTCCGAGCCTTCCCCGACGCGCGGTTCAACCTCGATGTGAAGGCGGATGCCGCGGCGCAACCCGTCGGCGCCCTCACGTCGCGTGAGGCTCACCGGGTCCTCCTCACCAGCTTCTCCGATCGACGCCGCGGTGTCGCCCTGCGCGCGGCGCGCGAGCGCGGTGGGGAGCCGGCCACGTCAGCCGGCACGAAGACGCTCGTCCGGGTGCTGGGAGCGCTGGCCGCACGACTCCCCCGTCTCGCCGCGCGCAGCCTCGACGGGGTCGATGCTCTCCAGATCCCGGAGCGACACCGCGGCATCCGCGTCCTGTCGCCTCGCCTGCTCGATCTCGCGCACGACGCGGGGGTCGAGGTCCACGTATGGACGGTCAACGACCCGTCGGACATGCACCGTCTCATCGCTCTGGGAGTCGACGGGATCGTCACGGACCGGACGGATATCGGGGTGTCGGAAAGAACCCGAGTTCTATAGTCGGCAGTCCTGAAGATCGGCTGTGAATACCACATCGATTGAGGTCTTCTCGGATGATCCGCACAGGTGGGTTCGTTATACCTGAGGACGACGAGAGGACCACACAATGGCAGATCGCAGCCTACGCGGCATGCGCCTCGGCGCTTCGAGCCTACAGAGCGAAGAAGGCGTCGTATTCGTAGAGCGCACCAACCACACCTACGTCTGCACGCAGTGCGAGCGCGAGACTGTTCTCACGTTCGCGGCAGACGCTGAGGTGCCCGAGGCCTGGGAGTGCCGCACCTGCGGATCCGAGGCACTCCGACGCATCGGCGACACCGTCGCCGTCGTCGACCACTCCGGCGACAAGGCCGCTCGTACCCACTGGGACATGCTCATGGAGCGTCGCACCATCCCCGAGCTCGAAGAGCTGCTCGAGGAGCGACTGGCTCTCCTGCGGTCCCGACGCGGCGAGAACTCCGGCAAACTGAGCGCCTGACACTCACACTTCAGCGGCGCCGTCCTCCGAGGACGGCGCCGCTTTCGTGCGCTTGCGCGCCAGCACGCCCAGCAGCAGGAGCACCGGGATGGCGGACCACCCCAGCACCCACTGCACGGTCGGGCCGATGACGACGGCACCGGTAAGACCCGTCCGCAGTGGCACGTCCACCAGTAAGGCACCCGAGGTATCGGCGGCCAGCCCGTCGATGACGGAGCCATTGGGGCCGATGACCTGGCTCGTCCCGACCGTCGAGATGTTCACGACGGAGCGACCCGTCTCGATCGCCCGCATCCGGGCGAATCCGAGCTGCTGCACGTTCTCATCCGTGCCGCGGAAGTCTGCGTTGTTCGTCTGAAACATGTAGACCTCCGCGCCGTCCTTCGCGCCCTGCCAGATGACGTCGTCGTAGATGACGTCGAAGCAGATGGCCAAACCGACGCCAACCCCGTTCACGTCGAAGAACGGCGGGTTGTTCCCGGGCGTGTACTCGCGCTGGATGAGACCGATCAGGTCGGGGGCGAGCGCCTCGAAGAACCAGCGGTCCGGAACGTACTCCCCCATCGGCACGGGGTGCGTCTTGTCGTGGATGGCGAGGGGGTTCTTGGCGTCGGCTTGCCACAGCATCGACGAGTTGTAGACCTTCTCGTTGCGTTCGGTGGCCGCGTTGATAATGAGCGGGGCGCCGATCGTCTCGGACAGATCATCCAGGGCGCTCGCTATCGACGGATTGTTGAGCGGATCGGCGTCGACACCGCCTTCCGGCCACAGGAGCACGTCGAGGTCTTTGCCGATGAGGGGCTGGGTGGCAGCGAGCTGCGCGCGGTAGACGTCGTAGGGCTCGCGCTTGTCGAAGTAGCCGGAAGGCCCGTTGCCCTGCACCGCGCCGACGCGCATGGTCCCGGCATCCGTCGTCGGGAACTGCGGGACCAGGACGAGCAGTGCCGCGGCCGCCGCGGCGGGAACCACGAGCTTCACGCGGCGCCAGAAGCGGAGCCGGACCGCTTCGATCGCGGCGGCGACCACGAAGGCCATGACGAAGGTGAGTCCGCTCACGCCGAGCCACGACGCGAGCTCGGCGAGCGGGCTGTCTGCCTGGCTCATGCCGAGGCGGGCCCAGGGGAAGCCCGTGTACGGCCACGAGCCCATGAACTGTTCGCGCGCCGTCCACGCCGCGGCGACGAGTGCGGGCAGCAGCGTCACGCGTGCCCAGGACGCCGGCAGAAGGCGCGGCAACCACCGGTACGACAGTGTGATCGCGATGGCACCGGCGGCGCTGAGGACGGTCTCGACGCCTGCCAGAGCGAACCAGGGCACGGGCCCGAGGTATCGAGTGATCCACGCGATGTGCAGCAAGTAGAAGGATGCCGCGAACACTGCGCCGACGGCGACGGCGCCCCACGCGGAGCGACCGATTAGGGTCAGCAGCGAAAGGGCCGCTCCCACGAACGCGAGCGGCCAGATGCCGATGTCGGGGTAGGCGAGATCCATCACGGCGCCACCGGCGACCGCCACGGGGAGCGCGAGCCAGAGCGGGAGAAGCGGGCGGTCAGGCACGGACGAAGCCTAGATGAGGTGCGCTATGACGGTGCTGAGGGCGACCGTCACTCGCGGGAACCGTGCCTCTCGGAGTGCGAGAGGTAGACCCCGGCGTTCCGGAGGATTCCGGCGCGCTCGTCGGAGGTCAGCTCGCGTCTCACCTTGCCCGGGACACCCGCCACCAGGGAACCGTCAGGGATCACGGCGCCCTCGAGGACGACCGCTCCTCCGGCGATGAGGCATCCTTCACCGATCACCGCGCCGGAGAGCACGACGGCGCCCATGCCGATGAGCGTGCCGTCTCCGATGCGGCATCCGTGCACCACGGCGTTGTGGCCGATCGACACGTCCGCGCCGATGTCGACGCCGTGCGCGGCGTCGACATGGACCGCGACACCGTCCTGGACGTTGCTTCGCGCGCCGACGATGATAGGCGCGCTGTCGCCGCGGAGGACAGCGTTGTACCAGACGCTCGACAGCTCACCCAGGGTGACCGAGCCGACGATTCGCGCGCCTGCCGCGACGAAGGCGGAGCCGTCGATCGACGGGGCGGCATCGGGCAGGGCGATGACGGATGCGGTGGGCGAGACGGTCATGCGAATCCGTTCCTCAAAGGGCGAGGTGGGTGAGACGGCCGGCCAGGATCGTGGCGGCCGCTTGTGTGGAGCGGAGGTCGTCGTCGGAGGCGGTCAACGGGTCACGATCCACGACGACGAGATCCGCGACAGCGCCGGGTTCCAACGAGCTGCCCGTCGCGGATCCTCCCCCTGTGGAGGCGGCGAGAGCTGCCGCCGCGTCGAGCCCCTGGTCGGGGCGCCAGGGCTCGCGTCCGCCTCGGGTGCGATGGACGGCAGCCGCCATCGCCGCCCAGGGGTCGAGCGGCGATACCGGGGCATCGGAGCCGAACAGGAGGTTCGCACCGGTGTCGGCGAGGGAGCGGAGCGGATACGGGAGCGCCGTCTGCGCAGCCCACATCGAGTCGGTGAGGTCCCGGTCGTCGACGGCGTGCTCCGGCTGAACACTCGCCCCGATGCCGAGGCGGCCGAAGCGAGGGATGTCTGCGTGCGCGACGAGCTGCGCGTGCTCGATCGTGCCGGTCGCTCCCGTCGCGGCGAAAGCGTCGAGCGCGTGGGAGTTGGCGACATCGCCGATCGCGTGGATCGCGCAGGAGAGCCCGGCGCCCGTCGCCCGCACCATGAGCGCGCGGAGTTGCTCGGGAGGAACGGTCAGCACGCCCGTGTTGTGCGGATCGCCCGGGTACGGATGCGAACACGCCGCCGTTCGGGTGCCCAACGAGCCGTCCGTGATGACCTTGAGGGAACCGACTCGGACGAGCCCCCTCGCGTCCAGCGCATCGCCGGTGGCGAGGCCTTCGGCGATGGCGCGCTCGAGCAGGTCGGGGTACACCCCGAACGACACCCGCAGGCTGTCGAAACCGGCGGCGAGTCGGCGGGCCCAGGCATCCGCGTTCCAGGCCATGTCGAGGTCGACGATCCCCGTGACGCCGCGGGATGCCGCCACGTCGAGTGCGTGCCGGACGAACCCGTCGGCGACCACGGGATCGACGTCGTTCAGACGTCGGGACATCTCGAACGCGGGCTCCTCGCGGAGCATCCCGTCATGCGTCGTCGCAACGGATTCCCGGCGGAACGCCGCACTGTTCATCCACACGCTGTGCACGTCGGCGTTGATGAGGTACGTCGGGACGTCACCCGTCTGCGCGTCGAGCAGGGCGAGCGACGGCGCGTCAGCCCAGAAGGCGTCGCGGAAGCCCGTACCGACACGTCGACCGTCGTCCAGGACCGCCGCGCGTCCCATGACGGATGCCGCTTCCGCCGCGCTGGCGACGTCGCCGAGCGGGGTGCGCTGCGCGGTCAGAGCCCATTGCACCGTGTGGACGTGGTGGTCCCACAGTCCGGGAACCAGCCAGCCGCCCGAGCCGTCGACGACGACTCCCCGGGTCGGCAGCGCACCCGTCGGCGCGATGTCGGCGATGATGCCGCCGCGGACGTGCACATCGACAGGGTCGTTCCCGAAGGGATCGCTCCGCCCTGCCCCCGTCAGGCGCACGGCGGTGATGACACCGACGTCGTCGCCGCGCACGGCGGTCACGAACGTGCCGCCCGCATCGTGTCGCGCGCGCGACGCATCTCGTCTGCCAAGCGTGGGTCGGCGTAGGGGCTGTCCCCGGCATCCAGGCGCTCGATGATGGTGTCGACCACCTCAGCGGGACGATTCTGGCTGAGCTTGCGTTTCGCGGTCACGTGAGTCGGCGTGAGACGGAACCCGACGGTGCCCCTCTCGAGCTTCCGGACGAAGTCCTCATCGTTCGGCGCCTGCCACATCGGTCGCGGCTGCGCCATGCCGGATTCGAATCGGTCCACGAGTCGCTCGAGGACGTCCAGGTTCTCGGACGGCGTCAAGATCTCCGGGATGCCGCGCAGGTGAACGGAGACGAAGTTCCACGTCGGGACGGCCGCACCATCGCCGTACCACCCCGGCGAGATGTACCCGTGCGGGCCCTGCACCACGACGAGGAGCTCTGACTCCCCCAACCCGTGGATGAGGTCGTCGGGCCGGCCCACGTGTCCGACGATCGTGAGGTCGTCGCGTGCCGGATCGAGAAGGACCGCGTAGTGCGAGGCGACGAGACCGGCGTCGGTACCGCTCACGATGGTGACCCAGGGATGAGCGTCGATGACGCGGCGGATCTCCGCCACGTCCGTCATCGCGAAACTCGGGTTCTGTCTCATCGTCCGCGCACCTCTTCCGACGTCATGCCTGGCACCGCGGGCACCAGTACAGCTTTCGCGCAGCCATCTCCTCCAGGACGATCGCCGTCCCGCACACGCGGCACGGCAGGCCCGCCCGGTGATAGACCCAGTGACGGTCATCACGGTGCGCCAACGCTCGGCGGTGCGCTTCCGGATCGAGGTCGTCCATCGTCATCATCTGACCGGTCTCGACGCCGATCGACAACAGACGCACCCAGTCGCGCCACATCTCGCGGAGGGTCTCCTCGGGGACGTCCCGACCTGGTGTGTGCGGGTTCAGGTTCGCGCGGAAGAGGATCTCGGCGCGGTAGACGTTCCCGATCCCGCTCACGACCTTCTGGTCCATGAGCAGCTGACCGATCGGGGTGGGCTTGCGACCGGCGACGGAGACGAAGCGCTCCTCACCCTCCGCGACGTCATCGACCAGCGGGTCGGGACCGAGACCTGCCACCGTGGCGAGCATCTCCTCGACCGTCTGGATCTGACAGGCAGTAGGGCCCCGGAGGTCTGCACACGTCGCCTCGGTCAGGAGCCGCAGACGCACCTGCCCGACGACGGGAGGCGGCCACTCGGCATCCGTCGCATCCTCGAGGCCGCGGGTCTGCTCGCTCATCCGCACGGCGCCGCGAGCACGGCGGGGCGCACCGATCGATGCGAGCGAGTTCTCCCCGGCGTCGTCGTAGACGGGGTCGACGCCGCGCTGATTCGTCTGTCCCATGCGACCGTTCGCGGAGGCGATCGTGGGGTCGAGCACGATCTCGCCGGCGAAGTCCCAAGCGCCGTAGATGCCGAGGTGGACGCGCAGCCAGACATCGCCCTCGAACTCGAGGAACATCTGCTTGCCGACGGCACGCGCCAGCGTCGGCGTCCGACCGTCGAGGAGGGCGGCGCCCTCCGCGAAGCGTCCCTGCGGGCTGGATGCCGAGACCGGGCGCCCCACGAAGTTGCGGTCGAACTGCCGAGCGATCCGATGGACGGAATGACCCTCGGGCATCAGCCTGCTTCCGGGTCGAACGTCTCCGAGGCGTCGAGCACATCCGGCTGCATCGCACGAGGATCGGGCGCGAGCGATCCGTCGGTCTCGTACGCCGCGAGCTGGCCGATGCGACGAGCGTGGCGCTCCTCGCCGGAGAACGGCGTCGCGATGAAACGGTCGATGAAACCGACGGCCTCGTCGAAGGTGTGCTGGCGCGCGCCGATCGCGATCACATTCGCATCGTTGTGCTCGCGGGCAAGCTCCGCCGTCGCGATGCTCCACACCAGGGCGGCGCGGATGCCGCGCACCTTATTCGCGGCGATCTGTTCGCCGTTGCCCGACCCTCCGAAGACGACACCCAGGGTCTGGATGCCCCGGGCCTGGTCCTCGGCCACGGCCTGTGCCGCGCGGATGCAGAAGGAGGGGTAGTCGTCCAGGGCGTCGTACTCGACAGGACCATGGTCGACGACGTCGTGACCGGCTTCGGCCAGGTGGTGCTGCAGGCGGGTCGAGAACTCCATACCCGCGTGATCGGTCGCGATGTGGATGCGCATGTCACGATTCTAGGGACGCCGGTACGTGGTTACGGCGAGCCATCGGCGTAGGCTGTGACGGTTGCCGTCGGCGCCAGCAGCGCCCGTCCGCGGCACCCCACCCTCACCCCTGGGAGACACGAACGTGCCTGGAGAGAACCTCACCCGCATCGAAGCGCAGGAGCGGCGTGCGACCGTCGAGACGCATTCGTACGACATCTCGCTCGATCTGACCACCGGTGACGAGGTCTTCGCCTCGCGGAGCGTCATCCGTTTCGGTGCGACCGCCGGCGCCTCGACCTTCGTCGATCTGATCGCCCGCGGCATCCGCGAGATCACGCTGAACGGTCGCAGCCTCGACCCCGCCGCAGTCTTCTCGGACTCGCGCATCGCCCTCGATGGTCTCACCGACGAGAACGAACTCGTCGTCGTCGCGGACTGCGAGTACACCAACACGGGCGAGGGCCTCCACCGCTTCGTCGACCCGGTCGACGGCGAGGTGTACCTCTACTCCCAGTTCGAGGTTCCCGACTCCCGCCGGGTCTTCGCGGTCTTCGAGCAGCCCGACCTGAAGGCCACGTTCCGCTTCACCGTCACGGCTCCGGACGCGTGGAAGGTCGTCTCCAACTCCCCCACCCCCGAGCCGACCCCCGCCGGCGAGGGCGTCGCGACCTGGGCCTTCGAGCCCACCCCTCGTATCTCCTCGTACATCACGGCGCTCGTCGCCGGTCCGTACGAGCAGGTGTTCTCGGAGCTCACGAGCTCCGACGGTCGCACGATCCCGCTCGGTGTCTACGCACGCAAGAGTCTCTGGCAGTACCTCGACGCCGACTACGTCTTCGAGAAGACCCGTCAGGGCTTCGCCTATTTCGAGGACAAGTTCGGCGTGCCCTACCCGTTCGCCAAGTACGACCAGCTCTTCGTGCCCGAGTTCAACGCGGGGGCGATGGAGAACGCGGGCGCCGTGACCTTCACCGAGGCCTACGTTTTCCGCTCGAAGGTGACGGATGCCGTCAAGGAGCGTCGCGTCGTCACGATCCTCCACGAGCTCGCCCACATGTGGTTCGGGGACCTCGTCACCATGAAGTGGTGGAACGACCTCTGGCTGAACGAATCGTTCGCCGAGTGGGCGTCGACCATCGCCACCGCTGAGGCCACGGAGTGGACCGAAGCGTGGACGACGTTCAATGCGATGGAGAAGACCTGGGCCTATCGGCAGGATCAGCTTCCGTCGACCCACCCCGTCTTCGCCGAGATCAACGACCTCGAAGACGTGCAGGTGAACTTCGACGGCATCACGTACGCCAAGGGCGGGTCCGTCCTCAAGCAGCTGGCCGCCTGGGTGGGCATCGAGGCGTTCTTCGCCGGAGTCTCGGCCTACTTCCAGAAGAACGCCTGGGGCAACACGGAGCTGAGCGACCTGCTCGTCGAGCTCGAGGCCACGAGTGGCCGCGAGCTGACGACCTGGTCGAAGAAGTGGCTCGAGACGGCCGGCGTCAACACGCTCGCCCCCGAGATCCGCGTCGACGGTGACGGCACCATCACCCGCTTCGCGATCGTGCAGACGGCGCCCGCCGACTACCCGACCATCCGCCCGCACCGTCTCGGCGTGGGCTTCTACTCGTTGCAGGGCGACGACCTCGTCCGGACGCACCACGTCGAGCTCGACGTCGATGGCGACCTGACCGAGGCCCCCGAGCTCGTCGGACACACCCAGCCCGACCTCGTCCTGCTGAACGACGACGACCTCGCGTACGCGAAGATCCGTCTCGACGAGCGTTCGCTGCGCACGGCGACCGACCACCTCAGCAAGATCAGCGACCCCCTCGCGCGTTCGCTCGTGTGGGGAGCCGCGTGGGATCAGACGCGCGACGCGGAGGCTTCGGCATCCGAGTACATCGATCTCGTCCTGGGGAACATCGGCACCGAGACCGAATCGACCACCGTCCGGACGACGCTCGGTCAGTTGCAGCTCGCGGCGAACTCCTACGTGTCCCCTGACAAGCGGGATGCCGCCCGCCAGCGTGTCGCCGACGGGCTGTGGGAACACGCGCAGAAGGCCGAAGCGGGAAGCGACAGCCAGTTGCAGTTCGTGACCGCGTTCGCGTCGGCCGCGGCCACACCCGCCCAGTGGGAGCGCGTCGCCCGGCTGCGTTCGGGAGAGCTCGCCCTGCCGGGACTCGATATCGATGCCGACCTGTCCTGGTCGCTTCTCGTCTCGCTCGCGGCCGGTGGCGTCGTCTCCGCCACGGATGTCGACGAGGCGCAGGCTGCCGACAACACGGCGAAGGGCGGCGAGTTCGCCGCACAGGCCCGCGCTGCGCTCCCCACCGTCGACGCGAAGCGTCTCGCGTGGACGTCGCTCATCGACAACGACGATCTACCCAACACCGTCGTCCGCTCGGCCGCGGCCGGTTTCGTGCACCCGGCCGGCACGGACGCGCTCGCGGAGTTCGTCGACGCGTACTTCGACATGCTCCTGCCGGTCTGGGAGTCGCGGACGTACCAGATCGCGCAGTACCTCATCGTGGGTCTCTACCCGGCGCCGCTCGCCAACACGGCGCTCCGCGATGCGACGCGCGGGTGGCTGGCCGATCACCGTGACGCCCCCGCGGCGCTCCGCCGCCTCGTGAACGAGAACCTCGCCGGCGTCGAGCGGGCGCTGTCCGTGCAGGAACGCGACCGCCAGGACTGAGTCGAGCCCGTATCGGGGCGGGTGTGTCCTCCTACGGGACGACACACCCGCCCCGATCTCATGCTTGCGGGGGACGCGGGGAGCACGTCCCTCTCCGTAGCGTGAGGCTCATGATCGTTGCAGATGGCCTCACGAAGAGGTACGGAGACAAGACAGCCGTCGATGGCGTGAGCTTCACGGTCCAGCCCGGAAAGGTGACGGGATTCCTCGGCCCGAACGGCGCCGGGAAGTCCACCACGATGCGGATGATCGTGGGTCTCGACACCCCGACAGCAGGCCGAGTCACCCTCGACGGACGCGACTACCGCTCGCTGCGTTCGCCGTTGACAGAGGTGGGCATCCTGCTCGACGCGAAGGCGGTCCACACCGGCCGCAGCGCACAGAACCACCTGCGCGCAATGGCGGCGACGCACGGCATCCCGCGGTCGCGGGTCGACGAGGTCATCGAGATCACGGGGCTTCAGAGCGTGGCGAAGCGCCGCGCCGGCAAGTTCTCGCTCGGCATGGGTCAGCGGCTCGGCATCGCGGCGGCCCTCCTCGGTGATCCCCGCACCCTGATCCTGGACGAGCCCGTCAACGGCCTCGACCCCGAGGGAGTCCGCTGGGTGCGCCAGTTCGTGCGTGCTCAGGCCGCATCGGGTCGCACGGTCCTCCTGTCGAGCCACCTCATGAGCGAGATGGCGTTGACGGCCGACCACGTCATCGTCCTCGGCCGCGGACGGGTTCTCGCCGACGCGAGTATCGCTGATCTGGTTTCGGCGTGGACACGCAGTGCCGTCACCGTCCGCTCGCCGCGTGCGGGCGAACTCGCGCAGCTCGTCACCGGTCCTGATGTCACCGTGACCTCCGCCGAGGCGGGTCTGCTCGACATCACCGGCACCACGGCTGCCGCGGTCGGCGAGATCGCCGCCCAGCACCAGATCCCGCTCCACGAGCTGACGCCGCGAAGCGGATCGCTCGAGGACGCCTACCTCGCCCTCACCGAGGGTTCCGTCGAGTACCGCACGCAGGGAGCCGCATCATGACCACGACGATCGACACTCGCGCGGCGGGGCTGCCCGCACCGACGGCCGCTTCGCCGTACCGACTGAACTTCGTGCGTCTGGTTCGCAGCGAGGCGCTCAAGCTGTTCACCCTGCGTTCGACCTGGTGGTCGCTGGGGGTGACCGTGCTGCTCGCCACCGGGATCTCTCTGCTCGTTGCCGCGGTGACTACCAGCCTCCCCGAGGAAATCCGCGCTCAGATGACAGTGAACCCGATGAGCGCCGTCGTCTCACCGTTGCAGTTCACGATGCTGGTCGCTGGCATCCTCGGGGCGATGGCGATCACCGGTGAGTACTCGACCGGGATGATCCGCTCCACCCTGACCGCTGAACCTCGCCGCGGTGCCGTGCTCCTTGCAAAGGCGCTGATCGTCTCCGCCACCCTCATTGTCACCACCCTGGTGACTTCGCTCATCTCGATTCTCGTCGTGACGCCGATCTTCGGGAGCAACGGGTTCGCGTGGGATGACGCCGAACTGACCTGGATCCCCCTGGTCTGGGCGATCATCTCGATGGCGACGTTCGCCCTGCTGGGTCTGGGATGTGGGTTCCTGATCCGAAACGGCGCCGGAGCCATCGCCGCCACCGTCGGAATCCTCTTCGTGTTGCCCATCGTCATGAGTCTCTTTTCGTTCGGCGGCGAGTCGTGGCAGTGGCTCATCGACCTGTACAACTACCTGCCCTCGTCGGCGGCATCAGGCCTGACGACCAATCCCACCAACGAGACCGTGCGGAACGTCATCGTTCTCCTCGCCTGGCCGGCGGCGTCCCTCCTCGGTGGATGGGCGGTCCTCCGCGTACGTGACGCGTAAGGTCATGGCGTGACGAACCGAAGCCGCAGCTCTCCCTCCGCCGAGGGAGAGCTGCGGCTTCCGCGTCCTCCCGGGGTGCTGCGTCGATATTGGGCCCGGCATCCCGTCTTCGCGGACGTCCTCGTGTGCGTCGTGTGCCTGATGGTCTCGGCCGTGCCGGTGATCGCCACCCCGGTGCTGCCCGAGGGCGTCGGAACCAGATCGTCGGACTGGTTGCGCGTCTTGCCATTCCTCGGCGTCATGGTCGTCCTCGGCTGCCTGTCGCTCCTGTTGCGTCGCCGGCATCCGATCCTCGTTCTCGGGGCGGCGTACCTCGTGGCCCTCGCTTACCTCTTCACGCCGGACCCGATCACGGGACCACTCGTCCTCGTGGCCACCTACTCGGTCGCCGTCCACGTCAGCACGCGCGCCACCCTCGTCGGCGTCGGAATCGGGACCGTCGTCCTCGTCGGCACCGGGATCGGTCTCGCGTCCGCGGGGGCGATCTCCACAGCAGTCCTCTGGGGATCTGTCGTGAACGAAGCGCTCAACGCGGTGATCGGCGGGCTCATCGGCACCAACGTCGGCTCCCGCGCACGGTACGTCGCCGCGCTCATCGATCACTCCCGGCGCCTCGTCGTCGAACGCGATCAGCAGGCACAGCTCGCATCGGCCGCCGAGCGGGAGCGGATCGCCCGAGAGCTCCACGACATCGTCGCTCACTCGCTGACCGTCATGGTCGCCCTCGCCGAGGGGGTCGCCGCCTCGCGGGACGCCGAACGCTCCCGCCCGGGGGTTGAGGCGATCGCCGCCACCGGGCGCGAGGCGCTGCGAGACATGCGGGCGACACTCGGCATCCTTCGCGATCCCGCTGAGGCGCCCCTTGCGCCGCTGGCTCGCGACACCACCGCTGAGACCGTCGCCTCGGCCCGTGCCGCGGGGTTCGACACCCGGCTCGTCGTATCGGGCGATCCCGCCGGTCTCGACTCCCGGACCCAGCTCGCGGTGTCGCGCATCGTGCAGGAGAGCGTGACCAACATCCTCCGCCACGCGTCGGGAGCCACGCGCATAGACGTGGTGATCCGGCACGAGCCGGAAGGCGTGTCCGTGGCTGTCAGCGACGACGGCTTCCCTGTGAAAGCTCCGCGGGACTCCCCTGGCTTCGGATTGCGAGGCCTTCGAGAGCGCGTCGAGCTCACGGGAGGAACCGTGTCGGCGGGACCGCGACACCCGCACGGCTGGTCGGTCACTGCCCACATCCCGAGACAGGAGCTACACGCGTGAGCCTTTCCGCATCCCCCGCCCCCATCCGGGTGCTGATCGTCGACGACCAGTCGCTGATCCGGCTCGGTTTCCGCATGGTCCTGGAGTCGGCCGACGGGATCGAGGTGGTCGGCGAATGCGGCGACGGTGCGGAGGCGATCTCGGCGACGGACACTCTGCGCCCCGACGTGATCCTCATGGACGTCCGGATGCCAGGGGTCGACGGGATCGAGGCGACGCGACGGATCATCGACAGCCACCCTGAGATGCGCGTGCTCGTCCTCACGACCTTCGACCTTGACGAGTACGCGTTCGGAGCGCTGCGCGCCGGCGCGGGAGGGTTCCTCCTGAAGGATGCCGGTCGCGAAGAGCTCGTCGCAGCCGTCCGGGCGGTCGCCGCGGGCGAGGCGACACTCGCCCCGCGCATCGTGCGGCGGATGATCGAGCTCGTGACCACGTCGGATTCCCCCGACTCGCCGGCTCCCGCCGACGAACGGACAGCGCACGAACAGAACGTCCTGACGGCACGCGAGCAGGATGTGCTTGAGGCGATGGCGCGCGGCCTCACCAACACCGAGATCGCGGATGAATTGTTCCTGGGCGAATCGACGGTGAAGACGCATGTCGGTCGCATCCTCGCCAAACTGCCCGCCCGCGACCGGGTGCACGCCGTCCTCATCGCCCACGGCCTCGCGAGCCCGCTGACCGATGCGGCCATCGCCACTCAGCCGGGCGACGGGGCGCGCCGGTAGGATCGGAGCGATGATCTCGCCCGTTCTCGCCGCATCCCCGCAACCGTCGCCCGCGGGCTGGGAATCCGTCCGCGACGACTTCCTCGCCTTCCTGGTCACGGCCGGCTGGAACCTCCTGTGGGTCGCGGTGACCATCGCGTCCGCGCTTCTGCTCTCCTGGATCATGCGCCGCCTCATCGGCCGCGTGGTCGATCACATCGTTCTCGGGGCGAAGTCACGCGCGGCAGCCGAGGACACCCGGGCGATCGACATGTCGCCGCTGGCGCAGGTACGGATCGTGCAGCGCACGCGGACGCTCGGGTCGATCCTCACCAACATCGTCAACGTGGCGATCGTCATCATCGCGATCCTCACGATCGTCTACATCCTGAACCCCGGCGTGCTCGCCTCGTTCACGCTGCTCTCCGCCGCGATCGGCGCGGGGCTGGGTTTCGGCGCTCAGAACATCGTCAAGGACGTCCTCAACGGGATCTTCATCGTCGCGGAGGACCAGATCGGCATCGGCGACGTCGTCGACGTGGGTCTCGCCACCGGCATCGTCGAGTACGTGAGCGTCCGGGTGACGCATGTCCGCGACGTCAACGGGACACTCTGGTTCGTCCGTAACGGCGAGATACTTCGGATCGGCAACATGTCGCAGGGATGGTCGCGCGTCGTGATCGACGTCGGTGTCCCTCTCGATGCGGACATCGACGCGGTCGAAGACGCCATGCTCACCGCCGCGAAGGACCTCGTCCGCGAGCCGAAGTGGCGCACCCGCATCCTCGACAAGCCCGAAATCTGGGGCCTCGAGTCGATCGGCGGAGACACCGTGATCACTCGTCTCGTCGTCAAGACCCGTCCGAACGCGAAGGACGACGTCTCCCGCGCGCTTCGCAAGCGGCTCAAGACAGCGCTGGACGAGCTCGGCGTTCCGCTCCCCCAGCTCGCTTCCACCCTCCTCACCGGCGCCGACGCCGCCCAGAGCATCCGTGGCGCGAACCCGCCCAAGACCAAGCCGCAGCAGGTGACACCGCCCACCCCGCCGCGGCTCGCCTGGCGTCCGAAGAAGCGCGGTCGCACCGATGGCGAGCCGCCCGAAGGGACCGCAGCACCGTGAGCGAGCAGTCCACGTTCTTCGACGAGGTCGGCGGCCACGAGGTCTTCCGCCGCATCGTCGACGTCTTCTACCGCGAAGTCGCATCCGACGATGTCCTCCGCCCCATGTACCCGGAGGAAGACCTCGGCCCGGCCGCGGAGCGTCTCCTGCTCTTCCTGGAGCAGTACTGGGGCGGTCCGACGACGTACGGCGAGACGCGTGGCCACCCTCGACTTCGGATGCGTCACATGCCCTTCCACGTGAACCCCGAAGCGCGCGACCGGTGGCTGCGCGCGATGCGCATCGCGGTGGATGAGGCGAAGCTGTCGCCACTGCACGAGGCGACCCTCTGGGACTACCTCCAGCGTGCCGCGCACGCGATGGTCAACACCTTCGAGCCGACGGGGATCGGCCCCGTCGCGAAGCCTCACGGCGGCACGGCGCTCCCGCTCCACCCCGAGGCCTGACTCCCCCGCGACGGGTCAGCGAGAACCGGTCGAGCGCACCGTGGTGAGCCCTGTAGGGTTGCCGGCCCGAACGAGGACGTGTCCGCGGGGCACGCTCACCCGGGTCCAGGTACCCGTACGAAGAACGGATGCCGCGCCCCCGTCCCCGCCGAGGAATCCGAGCGCGTCCGCCGCGAACGCCACACCGGCGATGAGTCCACCGAGGGTCGGATCTGGAGCGCCCCACACCGCTGAGCGCACCGTTCGGACGAGGTCCTCGCCGGGTGACGCGGGGAGCGCCGTCGCGACGGCGTCCACGCCCCGCCGCACGGCGGCCGCAAGGTCCGCCACGGTCACGGGGTCTCCCGAGATCCATCCCCCGCGCGGCGGCGAGATCCCCGCCCACGCAGCGGACACGCCGCTGTCGGGAAGCCCCACGTGTGCGGGGTCGTCGCCGGCGCGGAGAGCTCCGGCATCCACCACCAGATCGCACTCGAGTTCGGGATCAATCCGAAGGAAACGCATGCCGAGGACCGTCGGGGTGTCGTCGCCGAACCCACGCGGCGACAGGGGCGCAGCCGAGACCGCGAGCGTCCCGGCACTCGCGCGCAGACGCACGGCGGGGTCCCCGAGTCGGGCGGCACGACCCGCGAAGGTGAGAAGGTCTGCCGCCGAGCGGGAGTCGGGGAAAACGAGCTGCGGGGCCATCCGACCTAAACTACCAACCGGGCGCCCACCGGGATCACACGGGATGCCCGAGAAGGGAACGCTGTGCGCGAATCAGGCCACGTCGACGGTTTGCTGGCGGTGCTGGACCTCGCTTCCAGCGACGCCCGCACCACGGAGGACATCTTCACCGGAGCGTCGCAGGCGATGCCTCTGGGACGGGTCTTCGGTGGCCAGGTGCTCGCCCAGGCAGTGATCGCGGCAGAGCGCACCGTGGACGACGGGCGAGCCGCTCACTCCATGCACGGCTATTTCCTGCGCCCCGGCGATTCGACGCGAGGCATGACGTTCTCCGTCGACCGCATCCACGACGGCCGGTCATTCTCGACCCGGCGGACGCAGGCCTTCCAAGAGGGCGTGCCGATCTTCTCGATGATCGCCTCGTTCGAGATCGATGCGACGGGACTGGAGCACCAGGACGAGATCCCCGAGGGCATCCCCGGACCCGACGACCTGTCCGACGACTCGGTCCTCGCCGGTCTCCACCCGATGAGCAAGCGTCACTTCGATCAGAGCCCCGTCGAAGTGCGTCACGTCGAGGAGCCGATCTACGCGACGGTAGGGGCCGAGCAGGTTGCGCACCAGTCCGTCTGGGTGCGGACGCGCGGCGAGGTCCCCGACGACCCGCGGCTGCACCGCGCCGCGCTCGCGTACATGAGCGACCTCACGATTCAGGAGTCGGTGCTGCGCGCGCACGGAGCGTCGTGGTCGACGCCCGGGCTGAAGGTTGCGAGCCTCGATCACGCGATGTGGTGGCACCGTCCGGCACGCGTTGACGAGTGGCTGCTCTACGTGCAGCAGTCCCCCAGCGCGCAAGGCGGCCGCGGACTCGCCACGGGTCGGATCTTCTCGCGTGACGGAGAACTCGTCGCTTCCGTCGCGCAGGAGATCATGGTCAGAGTCCCCGACCAGAGCTGAGTGGTCAGCGCCGCCCGAGCGGCGGCAACGGCTCGCCGACGAAGGGCTCCCAGGCGGACCGGGTCTCCGACGAGAGTCGCACGGGACGTCCGGTTACGGCATCCACCTGAACGATGACGGTGGATGCCCGGGCATAGAGCGTCTGCGGCTGCTGGCCCTCAGGCGTGAAGACCTCGTAGTTGACCTCGGCGCTGGATCCACCGATCTTCCCGAACCACATCTGCACGTCGATGGGATCGCGCTGGTAGGGCACCGGCGCCAGGTACTCGATCTCCTGACGCGCGATGAGCGTCAGGTGCGCGGCGCCGTGGCTCGCGTCGATCACCGCCGTGGGTACGACCCGCTCCCCCGCGCCCGGCACCCAGAAGGCGCGCACGCGCGCCTCCTCGAGGAGCTTGAGCATCGCCGCGTTGTTGACGTGGTTGTACGCGTCGAGATCCCCCCACCGGAGGTGGATGGGAACGCGGATGCGGGCGTCAGTCACGCGTCAGCTTGCGGTACGTCGACTTCGCGGGGTTCGCGGCGTCGGCACCGAGGCGTTCGACCTTGTTCGACTCGTATGCTTCGAAGTTGCCCTCGAACCAGTACCACTGGTCCGGCTTCTCGGCCGTGCCCTCGTACGCCAGGATGTGCGTCGCGATGCGGTCGAGGAACCACCGGTCGTGCGTGATGACCACGGCGCAACCCGGGAACTCGAGGAGCGCGTTCTCGAGCGAGCTCAGCGTCTCGACATCGAGGTCGTTCGTGGGCTCGTCGAGGAGCAGGAGGTTGCCGCCCTCTTTCAGGGTCAGCGCGAGGTTCAGGCGGTTGCGCTCACCACCGGAGAGCACCCCGGCCTTCTTCTGCTGGTCGGGTCCCTTGAAGCCGAACTTCGACACGTACGCGCGCGACGGGATCTCGGTCTTGCCGACCGTGATGATGTCCAGGCCGTCGGAGACGACCTCCCACAGCGTCTTGTTCGGGTCGATGTTGGAGCGTGACTGATCGACGTAACTGATCTTGACGGTCTCGCCGATCTTCAGGTCGCCGCCGTCGAGGGGCTCGAGCCCGACGATCGACTTGAAGAGCGTCGTCTTTCCGACACCGTTCGGGCCGATGACACCGACGATGCCGTTCGGCGGCAGGCTGAAGCTGAGCCCGTCGATCAGGGAGCGTCCGTCGAAGCCCTTCTGGAGCTTCTTGGCCTCGATCACGACGCTTCCGAGACGCGGCCCCGGCGGAATCGAGATCTCCTCGAAATCGAGCTTGCGGGTCCGTTCGGCCTCGGAGGCCATCTCCTCGTAGCGGGCGAGACGGGCCTTCGACTTGGTCTGGCGTCCCTTCGCGCTGGAGCGGACCCACTCGAGTTCTTCCTTGAGTCGCTTGGCGAGCTTGGCGTCCTTCTTGCCCTGGACCTCCAGGCGCTCGCCCTTCTTCTCGAGGTACGTGGAGTAGTTGCCCTCGTATCCGATGAGGCGACCGCGGTCGACCTCGGCGATCCACTCCGCGACGTTGTCGAGGAAGTACCGGTCGTGGGTGATGGCGATGACGGCGCCCTTGTAGGCCTGCAGGTGCTGCTCGAGCCACAGCACGCTCTCGGCGTCGAGGTGGTTCGTGGGCTCGTCGAGCAGGAGGAGGTCGGGCTTCTGGAGCAGGAGCTTGGCGAGGGCGACGCGACGCTTCTCACCACCGGAGAGCGGGGCGATCGCGGCGTCCGCCGGCGGGGTACGGAGAGCATCCATGGCCTGGGAGAGCTGCGAGTCGAGGTCCCAGCCGTCCGCGGCGTCGATTTCTTCCTGCAGCGTGCCCATCTCGGCCAGGAGCGCATCGAAGTCCGCATCCGGGTCCGCCATCAGCGCGGAGATCTCGTTGAACCGGTCGAGCTTCGGCTTGATGGCCACGCCGTCCTGGATGTTCTCGAGGACGGTCTTGGTCTCGTCGAGCTCGGGCTCCTGCATGAGGATGCCGACCGAGAATCCGGGCGACAGCTTCGCTTCACCGTTCGACGGGGTGTCGAGGCCCGCCATGATCTTGAGGATCGTCGACTTGCCGGCACCGTTCGGACCGACCATACCGATCTTGGCACCGGGCAGGAACGCCATCGTGACGTCATCGAGGATGAGCTTTTCGCCGACCGCCTTGCGGGCACGGACCATGGAGTAGATGTATTCGGCCATAACGGCCCAAGTCTACGTGTGCAGCCCCTCGCCGAGGGACCGCTCAGCGATCACCAGTCGATGGATCTCGTCTTGCCGACGAGGCACTTCCCCTCGGCGAGGCCGGGCATCACGAGCGAGGTCGGCGTGGGCACCGACGGCCCGACCTGCCCGACGAGGCATTCGGCTCCGACACGGACCGAGAACTGGACGCTGTCGGCGGGGTCGCCGATCGACGTCGTGTCGTCGGTGACCTGCATCTCTTCCTTCGCGAAACCCGCTGCCACGAGGGCATCGACGTAGTCGCGACCCTTCACGGACGTCGAGTCCTTCCACACGGCCTCCATCGCGGAGGTGAACCGCGGCAGGAGCGAAGAAGCGGTGTCCTCCGCGGGCGTGGCGGTCGCGGAAGCGGTTGACGTGGCTGACGGGCCAGGTGCCGGGGCCGACGAGACGGCTGGCTCGGAGGGCGCGGGTGTCGACTGCGGCGCGCAGGCGGCGAGTGACACCGCCACGACGGGCGCGAGCGCGATGAGGAGCAGGCGGGATCCCCGGGAGGGCTGGTGTCGGCGCACGGGCGAGAGTCTAGGGGGTGCGGCCTCCGAGCCTGCTGGGTCCGGACTCAGAACGGTGTCGCGACGGGCTCGGCCTGCCACTGCGGCTCGTCGACGGACTCTGCGCCGGCACCCGGCGCTGCCCATTCGGCCTCGGTGTCGACGGCGGGGGTCTCGTCCCTCGAACGCGCGGCGCCGGTGAAGACGGTCGTCCCGAAGGCTAGGTCGTGCCCGACGGCGAGAGCGTCGATTTCGGCATCCGTCCCCGTCTTCTCCCCTGCCTCCCAGCGTTTGATGGCGAGAACACCGTGGACGACGACGCGTTGGCCTCGCCGGACTGACGCGGCCACGTGCTCACCGAGGGTGCGGAAGACCGAGACGCGATACCAGCTCGTGTGCCCGTCGACCCACGCGCCGGTCTTGGCGTCGTACCGGCGGTCGGTGCTTGCGACGCGCAGCGACACGACGGGCGTGCCGTCGGGTAGGCGGCGGAACTCGGGGTCCCCGCCGACGTTGCCGACGATCGTGATGTGATCCTTCATTGCGACTCCTTCAGTCGTCGAGGGCACGGACGTGCCCGCTGAATGCTCCGACGCCCGCGTGCCCGGCGGACGTCGGAGCCCCCTCAGGATTCCGTCGCGCCGTGACGCGACAACGCCCTGATCTCCGACCGGTGGATGCCGGCGGGGATCAGGGCGCTGTGGAGAAGGATCAGCGGCGCGCGTACTCGCCGAACCGCGCCCGAACCTTGTTGACCTTGGGGACAGCAACCGCGAGACAGTAACCCTGTCCGGGGTTCTTCGTGAAGAAGTCCTGGTGGTAGTCCTCCGCCGGGTACCAGTCGCCGAGCGGTTCCATCGTGGTCACCAGTCCACCGCCCCACCAGTCCGCCGCCCGCTCCGCCGCGCGCTCGAACGTCTCGCGCTGCGCGTCGTCTGCGGGGAACATCGCCGAGCGGTACTGCGTGCCGACGTCATTGCCCTGCCGGTTCAGCTGACGGGGGTCATGCATCGTGAAGAAGGCGTCCAAGATGACGTCGGAGGGGATGAGCTCTTCGTCGAACGTGACCTTGACGGCCTCCGCGTGGCCTGTCGTTCCCGTGCACACCTGCTCGTAGGTGGGGGACGGGGCGGACCCGCCGATGTAGCCCGACTCGACCGAGACGACTCCTTCGAGAGCCCGGTAGGCGGCGTCAAGACACCAGAAACAGCCTCCGGCAAGCACATAGGTCTGCATGAGCGACCTTCCTTTCAGTGTGGATCGTCACGAGGGACAACGCGCGGGACCGCGGCGATGTTCCGTCCCCCGTGAGCGTGTCGGTGGCCGAGCGTACCGTGCCAACAGACGCAGAGGAGGCGCCGTGACCACCATCGCAACGACCACCGACGTTCGGCTTCGCCGCTACCGCCTCGTCCCCGTCACCGATCGACGGTGGCGTGTGACGGATGCCGCGGGCCGGGTCATCGGCCACGTCGACCGAACGGGCGACCCTCACACGCCCCGCTACCGAGCGCGGCGGTTCCGAGTATCAACGGGCGGATTCCTCGAGCTCGGTGAGTTCTGGCACCTGGAGGACGCGGTCGCGGTTCTCCACGATTCGCGCTGACTCCGCTTCAGACGATCGCTGCGACCGCTTCGCTCTCATCGACGGCGGGCGCCGCGGGGCGACCGCTCACCTCCGGCCACAGTCGCGACAGCACGGTCACGGCATCACGGATCTGCTCGGGCGGGGCGGTGAACGGCACCCGCAGGTGAGCGTCGTATCCGCCGTCGACCGAGAACCGCGGACCCGCGGAGAGGAGGACGCCCTCCCGCCGCGCGGCCAAGACCAGCGAGCCGCTGAGCGGTGCGTCCAACCCCACCCACAGCGACACCCCGCCACGCGGGACGGGAACCGTCCACGCGGGAAGCGACTCCCGGAGGGCCGCGACGGCGGCATCCCTCCCCTGGCCGAGCAACTCGGCGCGCTGCGGGAGGATGTCGGGCATCATGCGCAGCAAACGGACCGCGACGGCTTGCTCGAACTCGGCGGTTCCGAGATCGCGCCGGGGGCGGGAAGCCACGAGGCGCCTGATCAACACCCTGTCGGCGCGCACCCACCCGACGCGCAGTCCGCCCCAGACGGTCTTTCCGAGAGAGCCGATGCGAACCGTCTGCGGACCGAAGTCCAGGTTCTCGGGAGCGCCGCCGTCGATCGACAGCTCGGCTGTCGTCTCATCGAGGATGAGTGTGGCACCGGCGCCGTCGGCCGCAGCCCGGAAGGTCGCTGCATCGACGGCGGTCATGGACCGTCCCGTGGGATTCTGGAACCACGGCATCAGATACGCCAGCGTCGGGCGCGCCCGACGGAACGTCTGGATCGCCCGATCGAGGTCCCACCCGTCGCCGACGGTGACGGGGGTGCCCGTCACGCGCGCCCCCGTCGCCCTGATCGCCTCGGTCGCGTGAGGGTACGTCGGCGTCTCCATGAGCGCCGTGGTCCCCGGTCCCAGAAGCGCCGCTGTCACGAGGTGGATGGCATGCTGCCCGCCGTTCGTCACGAGGATCTCGTCCGAGGTGGTCGGGATGCCACGCGAGGTGTAGCGATCAGCGATCGCCGCACGCAGGTCGCTGCTGCCGACGATGTCGTACCCGGGACGGCCGACGAGGGATGCCGCATCCGCCCCCACCTCGGCCATGATCCCGGCGAGGCCGGGCCAGGCCGCGGGACTCGCCTGCTGGAGATCGATGCCGCCGCCGTCGTCGAAGACGCGGCCGGCGCCCCGTCGGACCTGCGGCAGCGTGATGCTCCCCGACCCTCGCGTGCTCTCGATGTGCCCGCTCTCCCGCAGCGAGCGGTACGCCGCCGCGACCGTCGCTCGGCTCAGGCCGAGGGTCGTGGCGAGCTCGCGCTCGGCAGGCAGGGCGGTGTGGGCGGCGACCCGGTTGTCGAGACACAGAAGCCGGATGCCGTCGGCCAACGCCTCGTACGTGGGGGTTCGCGTCCGCCACCCGCCCAGCGCCGCGGCGAGACCTCGAGCACCGATCCGAGAGTCCATGGTCCACCTTTCCGAGATTGGACTGCATACAGGAGGCCAATCGTACGGTGGAATGGGGTCATGCTTCTCCGCCTCATCCGTCTCGTCGTCGGCCTCGCCTTGTTCGGCATCGGGTGCGCCGTGCTCGTCCAGGCAGGCATCGGCCTCGACCCTTGGACGGTCCTCGCCGAGGGTCTCTCGCTGCAGACGGGCATCGGGATCGGCTGGATCGTCGTGATCACCGGAGCGCTCGTGCTCCTCGCGTGGATCCCGCTGCGACAGCGACCCGGCATCGGGACGGTCGCGAACATCCTCCTCGTCGGAACGGTCATGCAGGGGGCCCTCGCGGTGATCCCGCCAGTGGAGAACTACCTCTGGGGCGTCGTCGTGTTCCTCCTCGGGATCGCGCTCATCGCGGCGGCATCCGCCATCTATCTCGGTGCGGATCTCGGCCCGGGTCCCCGGGATGGCCTCATGACGGGACTGCACGCACGGTTCGGCTGGCCCATCTGGGTATGTCGTTTCGCGGTCGAGGGAAGCGTCCTCGTCACCGGGTGGCTTCTCGGCGGCACGGTCGGGCTCGGCACGGTCCTCTTCGCGGTCCTCATCGGCCCCGGTGTCCACCTCGCCCTCGATCTGTCCGCGCGGCTGCGCGCGCAGCGCGTCCGCAAGGCGACCATCGCGGTCTGAGCGGTAGCCTGGGAGCGAGCATCCTTCCCTCCATAGCTCAGTGGATAGAGCGAGCGGTTTCTACCCGCCAGGTCGGGGGTTCGAATCCCTCTGGAGGGGCTCCGAGTCGTCGCGAGCGCGACGACTCCTGTGGGAGGAGACCACGTGTCAGCCGCTGAGAACGACCGCCTCGTCTGGATCGACTGTGAGATGACGGGCCTCGACCTGTCCGTCGACGAACTCGTGGAGGTCGCCGTCGTCATCACCGACTTCGAGCTGAACGTCCTCGACCCGGGATTCCAGATCGTCATCAAGCCCGACGCCTCGGCTCTCGATCACATGAATGACTTCGTCACCAAGATGCACGAGAGCTCCGGGCTGCTCGACGAGATCCCGAACGGTGTGAGCCTCGCGGACGCCGAATTCCAGGTGCTCGAGTACATTCAGCGGTTCGTGCCCGAGGGCAAGGCGCCACTGGCGGGCAACACCATCGGCACCGATCGCATGTTCCTCGCGCGCTACATGCCGCGTGTCGACCGGTGGCTCCACTACCGCAATGTCGACGTCTCCAGCGTGAAGGAGCTGGCTCGTCGCTGGTACCCCCGCGCCTACTTCAACGCGCCGGCGAAGGATGGCGGGCACCGCGCCCTGGCCGATATCCGCGAGAGCGTCCGGGAGCTCGCGTACTACCGCGAGACGGTCTTCGTCGACGCGCCCGGCCCGTCCAGTGACGACGCGCGAACCGCCGCGGCATCCGCCGTGTCTTCGTTCGCCTCCGGACTGTAATACACTGGTGTGGTTGCCCGGAGACGGGCACATGGTGGGTATAGCTCAGTTGGTAGAGCACCTGGTTGTGGTCCAGGGGGTCGCGGGTTCAAGTCCCGTTACTCACCCCATATCTTCTCCGCGTGAGGCGTGGTCATGATCGATATGGATGCCGAGGCATTCGAGGATCTGGTGGCGTCCGAACTCGACGCCCTGCCCGACGAAATGGTGGCAGGGCTCGACAACATCGTCTTCGTCGTGGAGGACCGTCCCGAAGACGGATCGCTGGATCTGCTCGGCCTGTACGACGGGCTCGCTCTCACCGAGCGCGACCGGTACGGCATGGGTGATCTGCCCGATCGGATCATGATCTACCGTGAGCCGCACCTCCACGCGTGCGACGACATCGACGAACTCCGGGGCGAAGTGCACACCACACTCGTTCACGAGATCGCGCACTTCTACGGCATCGACGACGAACGCCTGCACGAGCTGGGGTGGGCGTGATGAGTATCGCCACGCCCGAGATCGACGAGCAGGTCGACCTGCAGGCATCCACGTCAGGACCGTGGCAGACCGTCGTCTGGAACGATCCCGTCAATCTGATGAGCTACGTCGAGCACGTCTTCCGGGAGTACTTCGGGCATTCGCGGGACAAGGCTCATCGGCTGATGCTCGCCGTGCACCATGAGGGGCACGCCGTCGTCGCCGAGGGGTCTCGCGAGCAGATGGAACTCCACACGCAGGTGATGCACGACTACGGCCTCTGGGCGACCGTGCGGGAAGCAGGGTCATGATGCGTGCCCGCATCACGATGGAGCTATCGCTTCTCGAGGCCGCTCACCTGTCCGACCTGGTCGGGCAGTTCGAAGAGGTCGTCGCCGACCGCGACGGGTCGGACCCCGCTGTGCGTCGGCTCGTCCCCGACGCCTACCCCGACGACGCCGAGGCGGCGACGGAGTTCCGTCGGCTGACTCAGGACGATCTCCTGTCGCGGCGAGCCGCGGATGCGGCCGCAGTTCGCGCATCCCTTCGCCGCGACGGGATCGACCTCGACCTCGCAGAGCTCGATCGCGCATCCGCGGAGGATGTCCTCGTCGTCGACCTCTCCTCCGAGGTCGCCGGCGCATGGTTGCGCACGCTTGCCGCGCTCCGACTCGTGCTCGCGGAGCGCCTCGGAATCACCGACGAGGAACAGGAAGACGGCGGTGACGCCCGGTTCGGGGTGTACGAGTGGATCGGGTACCGACTCGACCTGCTCGTGCGGGAACTCGACGCCTGACGCGCTCAGACGACCTCAGGGAAGCGCGAGCACGAACTGCGCCAGCCCCTGCGGGTCGTGTTCGCGCACGTGCGCGACTTCCTGGCGCTCCCACCGTTCCCAGTGGGGCCGGTACGTCTCGCCGTCGCGTTCCAGCGCACGCGAGCGTCGCGCGTCGCGCGGGGCATCCATCCAGACGGTCACATCGGCCAGAGCAGCGGATGCCGGTGTGAGGACGCCCGCGCCCTCGACGATCACGATCGGCGCGGGATCCACCCGACGCTCCCGCCCGGATGGTCGGTCGGCGGTCCAGTTCCAGGTCGGCCATGCACCGGGAGCGCCTTCTCTGAGAGGAATGAGCACGCGCTCCCGGACAGTCTCCGCACCGGCGGTCAATCCGTCCCACCCGGGATAGACGTCATCCAGCCGCACCAGCGCTGCCAAACCGAGCCGTCCGGAGAGGAGGTCGGCGAACGTCGACTTGCCCGCGCCGGAGCGGCCGTCCACGAGGACGATCGTCGGGATGCGGACGACTCGACGGGCGGCATCCGCCACCTGATCCACACCCGCCGCCATCGCGGCGGCGAGGGCTGGATCAGCGCTTGAGAGCACGGATGACGCGGCTGAGCGCCCGTCCGGCAACCCACACGAAGGGGATCCCGACGGCTACGAGCGACACGAGGTTCGGCTCGAAGCGGAGGTCGTCGCCCTTGCGGATGTAGGCGCCCACGGGGACAGCAGCGCCGCCGCCGCCTCCTCCGGTGCCGCCCGAGGGGTCCTCGCCGGCGCCGAAGCCCGACCAAGTCAGAGCAACGGGAACGATGCGGATGCCGTCGACGTCTTGCTGCTCGCCGTAGACGGTGGTGACGCCGAGCGAAGCGAACTGCTTGCCGAGTTCAAGGGGGAGGTTGGCCATGCGTTCACGGTAGCCGCTGCTCTCCCGGAAAACAGGGGGTTGCGCGAAGACGCTCAGTCGCGGGCGGGCCGCGGGTTGGTGGGAAGCGCGTTGACGTCGCGACGGGGCCCGAGTGTGCTCGCGCGGGTGACCGCGCCCCGCCCGAACCGGGACCGGGCGTCGTCGAGCGCGGCATCGACCCGACGCCACTCGGCGTCGTCGTCCCAGAGGGCGAGGCCCCCCATCCCGTCACCGGTGAGCCTCTCGCCGCGCACACCGATCAGCCGGATGGGTTGCACAAGGTCGATCTTCTCGAAGAGTTCCAGGGCGACGTCGCCGATGCGCTGTCCCACGTTGGTGGGTTCCGGAACGCTCACGGAGCGGGAGAGAGTTGTGAAATCAGCGAAACGCACCTTGATCGCGATGGTGCGCGCTTCCCAGCCACCGGCGCGCAGCCGCGACGCGACCCGGTCGGCGAGGCGACGGAACTCGCTCCGGAGCATCGCCGTATCGGACACGTCCTCGAGGAACGTCTCCTCGTGTCCGACGCTCTTCTCCGTGTGCTCGGTCTGGACGGTGCGTGGATCGATACCGCGGGCCAACTGCCAGATTCGCGCGCCCATCGCCGGGCCGAGGGCCCTGTCGAGCACGCCACGAGGGGTGTTGAGGATGTCGGAGACCATCCGGATGCCGCGGGCTTCGAGAGCCTCGACGGCCTTGGGCCCGACTCCCCAGAGCGCTCCGACGGGTCGCGCCGCGAGGAACGCCTGCGTCTCCGGCTCACTGACGATCAGCAGACCGTCCGGCTTCGACACCGTCGAGGCGATCTTCGCGACGTGCTTGGTCGCCGCGACGCCGACGCTGCAGGTCAGTCCGGTGTCCTCGAGTACCCGGCGTCGCACCATGCGTGCGATCTCGCCCGGGCTCCCCCACAGGCGTCGCGCACCGCTCACATCGAGAAACGCCTCATCGATCGAGAGCGGTTCGACGAGCGGGGTGATGTCGCGGAAGATCGCCATGACCTTCTTGGACAGCTCCGAGTACCTCTCGAACCGGGGGACGACGACGATCGCTTGGGGACAAAGCTGGAGAGCCCGCCCGACCGACATCGCCGACCGCACACCGAACCGCCGCGCTTCGTAGGACGCACTGGACACGACGCCTCGGCCCTCCATGCCCCCGACGATCAAAGGTTTCCCCGCCAGTGACGGGTCGTAGAGCACTTCGACGGCGGCGTAGAACGCGTCCATGTCGACGTGGAGTATGCGGGTCCCCGTGTCGTCCGCGTCGTCGGCGGAGACGATACGTCCCGTGCCGTCGCCGCGTCCCATACCTCCATTGTCGACGATGCCGCCGACACCGTCCCCGTCCCGGGGTCAGTGCGGCGGCATCGTGAGACGACGGGTCAGGACTGGCCGGCGCGCTCCAGGATGAGCTCTCGCACGCGAGCCGCGTCCGCCTGGCCCTTCATGGCCTTCATCACGGCGCCGATGACGGCACCGGCGGCCTGGACCTTGCCGTCCTGGATCTTCGCGAGCACATCGGGCTGCGCAGCGAGGGCGTCGTCGATCGCGGCGATCAGGGCGCCGTCATCCGAGACGACGGCGAGACCGCGGGCATCGACGACCTCCTGCGGAGATCCCTCCCCCGCGATGACGCCCTCGAGCACCTGACGGGCCAGCTTGTCGGTGAGCGTTCCGGCATCCACCAGCTTCTGCAGCTCAGCCACCGACTCGGGCGTCACCAGCGCGGCAGGCTCCGTGCCCTGCGCGTTCGCCAGGCGGGTGATCTCACCGGTCCACCACTTGCGAGCGGATGCGGGCGTCGCACCCGCCGCGATCGTCGCCTCGACCTCGGCGAGCAGGCCGCCGTTGGCGACATCCTGGAACTCCAGGTCGGTGAAGCCCCAGTCGGTCTTCAGTCGACGGCGATACACCGAGGGCGCTTCGGGAAGCCCCGCACGGAGCTCCGCGATCAGCTCCTCCGAGGGCTCCACCGGCAGGAGGTCGGGCTCGGGGAAGTAGCGGTAGTCATCGGCATCCGACTTCGGGCGCCCCGGGGAGGTGCGGCCCGTGTCCTCGTGCCAGTGCCGGGTCTCCTGGGTGATCGTGCCGCCGCCCGCGAGGATCGCCGCCTGGCGCTGGATCTCGTAGCGAACCGCGCGCTCGACGGAGCGCATCGAGTTGACGTTCTTCGTCTCGGTACGGGTACCGAGCTTCTCCTGCCCACGCGGGCGAAGCGAGACGTTGGCATCGCAGCGGAGGTTCCCGCGTTCCATGCGGGCCTCGGAGATACCCAGCGAACGGACGATGTCTCGGATCGCGGCCACATAGGCCTTGGCGACCTCGGGTGCGCGGTGCTCGGTGCCGAAGATCGGCTTCGTGACGATCTCGACGAGCGGGACGCCCGCGCGGTTGTAGTCGACGAGCGAGTATTCGGCGCCCTGGATGCGTCCGGTCGAGCCGCCCATGTGGGTGAGCTTGCCGGCATCCTCCTCCATGTGCGCCCGCTCGATCGGAACGACGATCGTGTCGCCCCCCTTGAGCTCGATCTCCACACTGCCCTCGAAAGCGATCGGTTCGTCGTACTGCGAGATCTGATAGTTCTTGCCGAGGTCGGGGTAGAAGTAGTTCTTCCGCGCGAACCGGCTCGACGGCGCGATCGAGCAGCCGAGCGCGAGGCCCAGGCTGATCGAGTACCGGACGGCGGTCTCGTTGACCACCGGCAGCGAACCGGGCAGACCCATGTCGACCGGGGCGACGAGTGTGTTCGGCGCGGCGTCATGGTTCGCCGAGTTCGCCGGGTTTCCGGCGGACGAGAACATCTTCGTCTGGGTGTTGAGCTCGACGTGGACCTCGAACCCGAGGACCGGCTCGAACAGCTCGAGCGCCTTGTCGAAGTCCATCAGCGCATCCTTGGCCATCAGCGGGCTCCTCCGAGGATCGGGGCGCGGTCCAGAATCGGACCGCCCCAGCTGTCGACGAGCAGCGCTTCGAGCGCAGCCCCGACGCGGTACAGACGTGCGTCCTCACGGGCGGGGGCGACGAACTGGATGCCGACGGGCAGTCCGTCCTCCGCAGCGAGACCCGAGGGGATCGAGATCCCGGGGACGCCCGCGAGGTTGACCGGGATGGTCGTCACGTCGTTGAGGTACATCTGGATCGGGTCGTTCAGCTTCTCGCCCAGGCGGAACGCCGTGGTGGGCGCCGACGGCGTCGCGATGACGTCGACCTGGGCGAACGCCTCGTCGAAGTCGCGCTGGATCAGCGTCCGCACCTTCTGCGCACTGCCGTAGTAGGCGTCGTAGTAGCCCGCCGACAGCGCGTAAGTGCCCAGGATGACGCGGCGCTTGACCTCGTCGCCGAACCCGGCGTCGCGGGTGGCGGCCATGACGTCTTCCACCGTGCCGCCGGGAACGTTGACGCGCATGCCGAAGCGCACGGAATCGAACTTCGCCAGGTTGCTTGACGCCTCCGCAGGAAGGATCAGGTAATAAGCGGCGACGCCGTACTCGAAGTGGGGCGCGCTGACCTCGACGATCTCGGCGCCGGCCGCTTCCATGGCAGCGAGCGACGCGCGGAACGACTCCGAGACACCCTTCTGGAAGCCGGTGTCGTCGAGTTCCCGGATGACGCCGACCTTGAGCCCCTTCAGCACGTCGCCGGTGGCGCCCTCCCGGGCGGCCGCGGCGAACGAGGGCCACGCGTCAGTGAGCGACGTCGCGTCATGCGGGTCGTGCCCGCCGATGACATCGTGCAAGAGGGCCGAATCGAGGACCGTGCGGGAGACAGGGCCGACCTGGTCGAGGCTCGATGCCAGGGCGATGGCGCCGTAGCGGCTGACGCCGCCGTAGGTCGGCTTCATACCGACCGTGCCGGTCACGTGGGCGGGCTGGCGGATCGAGCCGCCCGTGTCGGAACCGAGGGCGAGCGGCGCCTCGAAAGCCGCGACGGCAGCGGCGGAGCCACCGCCAGAACCGCCGGGGATCCGGTCCAGGTCCCATGGGTTGTGGGTCGGGCCGTAGGCGGAGTGCTCGGTCGACGAGCCCATCGCGAACTCGTCCATGTTCGTCTTGCCGAGCGGCACGAGGCCCGCTGCCCGGGCACGCGCGACGACGGTCGCGTCGTAGGGCGACATGTAGCCCTCGAGGATCTTCGACCCGCTGGTGGAGGGCATGTCGGTCGTGACGAGCACGTCCTTGATGGCGAGCGGAACGCCGGCGAGTTCGCCGAGCTCCTCACCCGCCGCCCGACGGCGGTCGATGTCGGCCGCGACGTCGACCGCATGGTCGGACACATGCAGGAAGGCGTGGACGTCGCCGTCGACGGCAGCGATTCGATCGAGGTGCGCCTGCGTGGCCTCGACGCTCGAGACCTCACCGGAGCGGAGCTTCGCCGCGAGGTCGGCCGCGGTCAGCTTGAGGATGTCGCTCACTGCTCCTCCCCCAGGATCGCGGTGACGCGGAAGCGGCCGTCGGCGGCATCCGGTGCATTCTGGAGCACCTCGTCGAGGCTCAGCATGTCGCCGGGCACGTCGGATCGGAACACGTTGCTCAGCGGGATCGGGTGGCTCGTGGCGGCGACCTCGGGGGTGGCGACCTCCGAGACCTTGGCGATGTTGTCGACGATCGCATCGAGTTGGCCGGTGAGGCGTTCCACCTCCTCGTCGCTCAGCTGGATCCGGGCGAGCACGCCGAGGTGGCGCACGAGATCGGGGGTGATTTCAGACACTCCCCCAGTCTAGTTCGGGCCACTCGTGGTCCGAACGCTCGCCCTAGGCTGAGGGCGTGACCGATTCGATCTCCGCTGATCGCCCCTGGCTCTCGTCTTACGACACGGGTGTGCCCCTCGACCTGCCGCCCGTCACGGGATCCCTCATGGATCTGCTCGAGGACCCGGCCCGGGACTACCCCGACGCGACGGCGTTGCAGTTCTTCGGCCGCGAGACGACCTACGCCGACCTGATGGATGCGGTGAATCGTGCCGCCGCGGGGCTGCGGAAGCTCGGGGTGAAGAAGGGCGACCGCGTGGCGATCGTCCTCCCGAACTGTCCGCAGCACATCGTCGCGTTCTATGCCGTCCTCCGCCTCGGCGCGGTCGTCGTCGAGCACAACCCGCTCTACACGCCACGGGAGCTCCGCACCCAATTTCAGGACCACGGTGCGCGACACGCAATCGTGTGGAGCAAGGTGGTCGCGACGGCTCAGGCGTTCCCGGCAGACCTGCACGTCGAGGCGCTCATCTCCGTCGACATCACCACCGCGCTCCCCCTGGGCACCCGGTTCGCGCTGCGACTTCCCGTGAAGAAGGCAAAGGAGTCCCGCGAGGCCCTCACCTCGCCCGTGCGCGGTGCGCTGTCATGGTCGGACCTCGTTCGCGCTGAACCGCTCCCGGCATCCCACCCCCGTCCAGAGACGGACGACCTCGCCGTCCTGCAGTACACCTCGGGGACGACGGGCACGCCGAAGGGCGCGATGCTGAGCCACCGCAACCTGCTCGCCAATGCTCGGCAGAGCCAGGCGTTCATCCCCGCCGTCGTCCGGGGTGACGGATGCGTGTTCTACGCGGTCCTGCCGATGTTCCACGCCTACGGGCTCACGCTTTGTCTGACGTTCGCCATGTCGATGGGCGCGCGACTCGTGCTTTTCCCGAAGTTCGACCCCGACATGGTGATCGACGCGATCAAGAAGCACCCGCCGACCGTGCTGCCGCTGGTCCCGCCGATCGCGGAGCGTCTGCTCGCGAGGGCGAAGGAGCGCGGGGCATCGATCCGTGGCATCAAGATCGGCGTCTCCGGCGCGATGGCGCTCTCCCCCGCCCTCGTCGAGCCATTCGAAGAGGCGACGGGCGGGTACCTGATCGAGGGGTACGGGCTCAGCGAATGCTCCCCGGTGCTGATGGTGAACCCGCCGGCCGACACGCGCAAGGCGGGGACCATCGGCATCCCGATACCGGGTACGGACGCGCGCGTCGTCGATCCGGAGGATCCTGCGCGGGTCTTCGGCGCCCTGGAACCGGGTGAGCTGCTCGTTCGCGGCCCGCAGGTGTTCTCGGGTTACTACGGCAGACCCGACGAAACGGCGAAGGTCCTGGTCGACGGCTGGTTCCATACCGGGGACATCGTCGAACGCGACGAGGACGGCTTCTTCCGCGTCGTGGACCGACTCAAGGAACTCATCGTCACCGGCGGTTTCAACGTGTCACCGACCGAGGTCGAAGCGACGCTCCGCCAGCACCCCCAGGTGGCTGACGCAGCTGTCGTGGGCCTTCCCGATCCGCACAGCGGTGAGCAGGTCGTCGCCGTCGTCATCCCCGCACCGGGTGTGAGCTCGCTCGACGTCGATGACATCCGCGCCTTCGCGCGTACCCGCCTGACCGCGTACAAGGTTCCTCGGCGCATCGACGTGGTCGACGACCTGCCGCGATCGCTCATCGGCAAGGTGCTCCGCCGCCAGGTGCGCGACGCACTCCTCGGAAAGTCCGACTGAGCGCTACTCTGCGGCGGGCGGATTGCCGAGAGCGCCAGGTCCCTCCGTGACAAGCAGGTGGAACTGCGCCGCATCGATGATGCGCACACCGAGCGCCTCCGCCTTCGCGAGCTTCGATCCGGCGCCGGGGCCGGCGGCGACGAAATCGGTCTTCTTCGAGACGCTCGAGGCCGCTTTCCCCCCGGCCTGCATGATCGCCTCCTGCGCGCCCTCTCGGGTGTACCCCTCGAGCGATCCCGTTGCGACGACGGTCATACCCTCGAGCACGCCGCCGGCCGCAGCTGCAGCACCGGGACCGGGATGCCCGGGGATCGCGAGCCGCGCACCGGCAGCGACCCACCGCTGCACGATGTCGACGTGCCAGTCGAGCGCGAACCAGTCCTGCAGGGCGTCCGCGATGATCCCGCCGACGCCGTCGACGGCGGCAAGCTCGTCCCGCGTCGCCGCGCGGATCGCGTCGAGTGAGCCGAAGTACTGGGCCAGCGCACGCGCGGCGACGGGGCCGACGTGGCGGATGTTCAGCGCGACGAGGAACCGCCACAGGTCTTTCGTCTTGGCCTTCTCGAGTTCGTCGATGAGCGTCAACGCCTGTGCCGACGGCTGCGGACCGGTCAGGCCCTCCTTCTTCTCCGCCACGCTCGGGTTACGCCGGAAGGGCGCCCGCCGGATCACGTCACCGGTGACGTCGTCTCTGCGGGCCTCGCCGGTCTCGGAATCCCGCACGATCACTTCGATGGGGACGAGCTGATCGAGGGTCAGGTCGAACAGACCGGCCTCCGTCTCGAGGGCCGGCTCTTGGGGCGCGAGCGGCTGTGTCAGGGCGGCCGCCGTCACCTCGCCGAGGGCTTCGATGTCGAGCGCACCTCGTGAACCGATGTGCTCGACGCGCCCGCGGACCTGCGCGGGACACCCGCGCGTGTTGGGGCAGCGGAGATCGATGTCTCCCTCTTTGGCGGGAGCCAGGGTCGATCCGCACTCGGGACACTGCGTCGGCATGACGAACGCGCGCTCGCTGCCGTCGCGGAGTTCCGCCACGGGACCGAGCACCTCGGGGATCACGTCACCGGCTTTGCGCAGGACGATCATGTCGCCGATCAAGACGCCCTTGGCCTTCACGACGTCCTGGTTGTGGAGCGTGGCCTGCCGCACGACGCTGCCCGCCACGAGCGCGGGGGCCATCTGCGCGTACGGAGTCGCACGCCCGGTGCGACCCACGGAGACGATGATGTCCACCAGGCGCGTCTGGACTTCCTCGGGCGGGTACTTGTAGGCGATCGCCCACCGCGGCGCACGACTCGTCATCCCCAGCTCGTCATGCAACGAGAGTTCGTCGACCTTCACGACGATCCCGTCGAGCTCGTGCGCGACCGAGTGGCGCTTCTCGCCGTACTCGGCGACGAAAGCGAGGACCCCGTCGACGTCATCGAACGTCCGTGGGTACGGGCTGACGGGCAGCCCCCATTCGGCAAGCAAGCCGTAGACCTCGCTTTGCGCGGCGACAGGCGGGTCGGGCCAGGCGCCGATGCCGTGAACGTACATTCGGAGCGACGCGAGTCGCGCTTCGCCTGCTTCGAGTTCGAGTCCCGACTTCTTGTCGAGCTGCTGGCGCAGGCCTCCGCTGGCGGCGTTGCGGGGGTTCGCGAACGCCGGGAAACGTCGGGCCGCGCTCTTCTGCGCCTTCTCCTCGTCGTAGCGAGGGCGTGCGGCGGCATCGGCGATGACGCGCTCGCGAAGGCGCGCCTGCAGCGCGTTGAGTTCTTCGAAGGCCGCGACGGGGATGAAGACCTCGCCGCGCACCTCGACGATCCGCGGATGCCCCGTGCCCGACAGTCGCTCCGGGATGCCCGCCACACGAACGGCGTTGACCGTCACGTCCTCGCCGATGCGGCCGTCGCCGCGAGTGGCTGCGGAGGTCAGGACGCCGTTCTCGTAACGGAGGGAGATCGCGAGACCGTCGATCTTGAGCTCCGTGAGCCACTCCACGGGCCGACCGGCCGACGCCTCGGCCTTGGTGCACCACTCGCGGAGCTCCTCCGGGGAGAACACATTGTCGAGGCTCAGCATCCGCTCGGCGTGCTCGACCGGAGCGAACATCGACGATTCTGCGGCGCCGACCGTCTGAGTCGGTGAGTCCTGGCCCTGCAACTCGGGGTGTGCGCGTTCGATCGCCTCGAGCTCATGCATCCACGCGTCGTACGTGACGTCGTCGACGAGGCCGACGTCGCCGCCGTAGTACGCCTCTCGAGCACCGAGAATCCTCTCGGTGAGGCGCTCGGCCTCGGCTCGCGCCTCGTCGAGGGTCAGTGCGGGGAGTTCTGCGTCAGCCACATCGACAGTGTAGGGAGGGCGGGCGACACCGCCGAGGCGCTGTCGGCCTCGGGCAGGATGCGGTAGGCGAAGGACCCGGAGTAGCGGAAGACCTCGCCGAGGAGTCGCATCCGGAGCCGGACGTCGACACGCTGACGGCCGGCGTCCTCGGGATCCGGACTCTCGCGGACCACGACCTCCGCGAACCGCGGAAGGGGCAGACGGATGCCGCGCACCCGCCACGCGAGGCCCCGGGAGCGGAGCACCATGCTGCCGTCCTCGACGCGCGGTGCGAGGCGCACTTCGAGGCCGCCGTCGCGACCGAGGCGTTCGACGATCTCGTCGTCGGCGGTGTGCATCGTGTCGCGCATCACCCGGACCTGTCCGGGGAACCCGAACCACCGCGACCCGGCGAGGCGCCCGGTGAGCGGGCGATTCTCGATGACGAACGGGATGTCCCGCCCGATCTCGAGAAAGAGCACCTCATGGCGCGCGGACCAGCGCAGGAGCGACGCGGCCCGACGCCGGTAGCGCGAGCCGACGATGTCGTAGACGCCCTCACCGACACCGACATGACCAGCGGGGATCTCCCCGAAGTAGCGCTGGAGCACCGGAGACAGCTCCGCGAACTTCGAGCCGAGGGCGCGTTGGTAGACGGATGCCCGGGGTCCCGCATCGTCGGTGGTCACGATCGGAATCTACCCGGCGGGACACGATCCCCGTTCGCTGTAGCGTCTGGAGACATGAGCGCCTCCCCACCCCGTGCCGTCGTCGCCGGAGCCGGCGGATTCATCGGCGAGGCCCTGGTGGCGTCGCTGGCCGACGACGGCTACGACGTCGTCTCGATCGGGCGCTCATCGAGCGTGCGGTGGCGCGATGTGCACGCCGTGGCCGCAGCCGTCGACGGCGCGGATCTGCTCATCAACCTCGCGGGCAAGTCCGTGGACTGCCGATACACCGACGCGAATCGAGATGCGATCCTGAGCTCCCGCGTCGACACGACCCGGGCCCTCCACGAGGCGGTGGCCGCGGCATCCGTCCCGCCCCGCCTGTGGCTGAACGCGTCCACGGCGACGATCTACCGTCACGCGATGGACCGCCCGAACACCGAGTCGACGGGCGAGCTCGGCACGGGTTTCTCCGTCGATGTCGCGAAGGCGTGGGAGCGCGCGTTCTTCGCCGGCGACCTCCCCCGCACGCGCCGGGTCGCCCTCCGCCTCGCGATCGTCGTGGGCGACGGTCCCGCGACCCGCATGCTTCTCACGCTCGCGCGGACGGGGCTCGGCGGGCCGCAGCACGACGGCTGGGTTCCTCCTCACCGTCGCTATCGCGGCATCGGCGACGATCCGACGGGTGGCCGCCCGCACGGGTACCGCACGCGCGGCCGTCAGCGTTTCAGCTGGGTGCACATCGACGACGTGGTGAACGTCGTCCGATTCCTCGCCCGTCGAGACGACATCGATGGAGTCGTCAACGTCGCAGCGCCCAAGGCATCCGATAACCGCGCCCTCATGCGGATGCTCCGCGACGTCGTCGGGATGCCGGTGGGCCTGCCGTCGCTGCGATGGATGCTCGAGATCGCCATGTGGGCGCTCCGGACCGAACCGGAGTTGATCCTGAAGAGCCGGTGGGTTGCACCGGAGCGACTGGTCGAAGCCGGGTTCCGGTTCGCACGCACCGACCTGCGCGAGGCGCTCACCGACGTCGAACGAGGACGCAGTGTCAGGCGTCGAGCGGCACGGCTGACACGGTCCGGGCGATCGTGAACTGCCCGATGACACGCGTGTCGTCGTAGAGGACGGCCGTCTGGCCCGGTGCCACACCGTCGAACGGGTCTTCCGGAACGACCGTCACCGAACCACCGTGCACCGCGGCCCGTGCGGGCACAGGATCGGCGTGAGCGCGAATCTGCACATGGCAGTCGAAGGTGCCGTCGGCGGGCGCCCGACCGGCCCAGCTGTGACGTTCGCCGGAGATCTCGGCGGTCGCGAGCGCGTCCTTCGGTCCGACGACGACGGTGTTCGACACGGGGCGCACTTCGAGCACGAACCGGGGCTTCCCGTCGGAGGCGGGAACGCCGAGCTGCAGCCCGCGGCGCTGGCCGACGGTGAACGCGTGGGCGCCTTCGTGGCGACCGACGACGGCACCGTCCCGATCGAGGACATCACCCTGCTCGGCACCGACCTTCTCGGCCAGCCACCCCCGGGTGTCGCCGTCGGGGATGAAGCAGATGTCGTGGCTGTCGGGTTTCTGCGCGACCGTGAGGCCGCGCTCCGCCGCTTCCGCGCGCACGACGGCCTTCGACGGTGTCGTGCCGAGCGGGAAGTAGGTGTGTGCCAGCTGCTCCGCGGTCAGCACTCCCAGCACGTAGGACTGGTCCTTCGCCTCGTCCGAGGCACGGTGGAGTTCCCGACCCTCCGGACCGTCCACGAGGGTCGCGTAATGCCCGGTGCAGACAGCATCGAAGCCGAGCTCGAGGGCGCGCTCGAGAAGTGCGGCGAACTTGATCTTCTCGTTGCAGCGCATGCAGGGGTTCGGCGTCCGACCCGCCCGGTACTCGCTGATGAAGTCCTCGATGACATCGTCGCGGAAGCGCTCCGAGAAGTCCCACACGTAGAACGGGATGCCGAGGAGGTCCGCCGCGCGCCGCGCATCGAGGGCGTCCTCGATCGTGCAGCAGCCGCGGCTGCCGGTGCGGAGGGTGCCACCGGCACGCGACAGCGCGAGATGTACTCCGACGACATCGTGTCCGGCGTCCACGGCCCGGGCCGCGGCGACCGCCGAATCGACCCCACCGCTCATCGCCGCCAGTACACGCATCGTCCCAGTCTACGAGCGCGCAGCCGCACGCGCGCTGGATGCCGCGGCCCGGCGATGCGCCTCGGGCAGAGCCGCGAGGAAGGTGTCGACATCGGCGGCGGTGCTCGAGCGACCGAGCGTGAGCCTCAGGACCGAGCGCGCTTCCCGATCGCCGTACCCGAGCGCCAGCACGACGTGGCTCGGCTCGGCGATGCCCGCCTGGCACGCCGACCCCGTCGACACCTGCACCCCGGAGTGATCGAGGAGGAACAGGAGCGTTTCGCCGAGCGCGTCGGGGAAGAGGACGTGCACGTGACCGGGCAGACGCCGGTCCGGCGAGCCCAACAGCACGGCCTGCGGAACGACGTGACGGATGCCGCTGACGAGGCGCTCCGACAGGATGCGGAGGCGCTCCGCCTCTGCATCGCGCTCGGCCGCGGTGAGCTCGAGCGCCACCGCCAGTGCTGCCGCACCGGCGACGTCCGGAGTTCCCGAGCGGAGTCCCCGCTGTTGGCCACCGCCGTGGAGCACAGCGCCCATACGTGCGTAGCGAGACGCGACGAGCGCTCCTGTGCCGACGGGGGCGCCGACCTTGTGGCCCGACACACTGAGCGCGACGAGCCCTCCTGAGGCACGGCCCGGGCCGCGGAGAGCCGCGAAGTCCAGCGGTACATGGGCGACCCCGCCCACCGCATCGAGATGAAGCGGAACCCCGGCATCCCCGGCGGCCGATGCGAGCCGAGCGACGTCGGACACCGTGCCGACCTCGTTGTTGGCCACGAGCGCCGTCGCCAGCGCCGCGCCGGGCAACGCAGCGGCGAAGGCCTCCGGGTCGATGGCACCGTCCGGACCGAGCCGGACACCCCGAACCTCGGCACCCTGCGCGGCGACGAGCCATTCCACCGTGTCGAGCGTCGCGTGGTGCTCGCCATCGGGAAGCACGATGACGGAACGGTCGGGCTCCCGCGCCCACCACGGGCCCTTGAGCCCCAGGTTGACCGACTCGGTCCCACCCGAGGTGAACACCACCTCGATGGGATCGCAGCCGAGGACAGCAGCCACGCGTTCGCGGGCGTCTTCGAGGACCCGCCGCACCGCCTGGCCGGCCCCGTGAACCGAGGAGGCGTTGCCCGTCAGCTCCGCCGCGGCGAGCCAGGCATCTCGCGCCTCGGGCCGCAGCGGAGTGGATGCCGCATGGTCCAGATAGACCGCCATCATCGTCCGCCTGACACTGTCGCCCGTCACCTGCTCACTACTGTAGAACGCATGATCTCCGCCTCGGCCGACCCGACGACCGCGGCGTCCGAGTCCCCCGCCTCAGGAATGCTCTCGGACGCTTACGACCGCCTCGGAGTGCATCTGCACGACGGAGGCGGGACGCTGCGCGTCTGGTCGGGTGGCGCCACCGGCGTCGAGCTCGTCGTCTTCGACGACGACGACCCGGACTGGATCATCGACGCCCTCCCGCTCGCACCCGTTGGCGCGGGCGTGTGGGAGGTGGCGACTTCCTCGCTCCGGCCGGGTGTCCGGTACAGCGTCCGTGTGGACGGTCCGCACGGCCCGGGCATGACGTTCAACCCGGCGACGCTCCTCATCGATCCCTACGCACGAGGGCTCGTGGCACCCGGCATCAACTCGTGGCGTTCCGTCGTTGTCGACGAGTGCTTCGACTGGGCTGGCGTGTCCAAGCCCGCCACGCCTCTGGACCGGACGGTCATCTACGAAGCGCACGTCAAGGGTCTGACGAAGCGGCATCCCGGCGTACCCGCGGCACTCCACGGCACGTATGCGGGACTGGCCCACCCGGCGATGATCGAGCATTACCGGAGCCTCGGCGTGACCGCCGTCGAGCTCCTCCCCATCCACGCGTTCGCGAGCGAGCCACGCCTGTTGCAGTTGGGACTCACGAACTACTGGGGGTACAACTCCGTCGGGTTCTTCGCCCCGCACGCCGCCTACGCCACCGCCGCTGCGCAGGCCGAAGGACCGAGCGCCGTCCTCCGCGAGGTGAAAGGCATGGTGAAGCTGCTCCACGAAGCGGGAATCGAGGTGATCCTCGACGTCGTCTACAACCACACGTCGGAGCAGGGCCTCGGCGAGCCGCGCTCCAGTTTCCGCGGCCTCGACAATCGCGCCTATTACCGGCAGACGGACGACGGCACCTACGTCGACGTGACCGGCTGCGGCAACTCGGTGGACACATCCACGGATGCCGCAGCCCGCCTCGTCCTGGACTCGCTCCGCTACTGGGCGAACGAGGTTCAGGTGGACGGTTTCCGGTTCGATCTCGCGCCGACGCTCGGGCGGGATGCATCCCACTCGTTCACCGCGGAACACCCGCTCCTGCGGGCGATCATCGACGACCCGGCGCTCGCCGGCGTCAAGAAGATCGCCGAGCCGTGGGATGTCGGAATGGGGGGCTGGCAGACGGGTGCCTTCGGCGACGGCTGGAGTGAGTGGAACGACCGGTACCGCGACCGCGTCCGGAACTTCTGGCTGAGCGACATCGACTACTCCCGCCGCGCGGACGTCACCCCGGTGGGCATCGGCGGCTACGCGTCGCGCCTCGCGGGGTCGGCTAACACCTTCAGCGCAGAGCGAGGACCGCTGGCGAGCGTCAACTTCGTGACGGCGCACGATGGCTTCACGCTTCACGACCTCGTGTCCTACGACGTCAAGCGCAACGAGGCGAACGGCGAGCACGGACGCGATGGGGCGGACACGAACCGTTCTTTCAACCACGGCTTCGAGGGACCGACCGACGACGAGGGTGTCCTCGCGACACGGCGACGCGCGATGCGCAACCTCCTGGGGACACTGCTTCTGTCGGCCGGCGTCCCGATGGTGACGGCAGGGGACGAGATCGGTCGAACCCAGCAGGGCAACAACAACGCTTACTGCCACGACACCGCGCTCACGTGGTACGACTGGGGACTCCAGTCGTGGCAGGAGGATCTCCGGGCTCACGTCGAGGCGCTGACCCGTATCCGGCGCGAGAACCCCGCTCTCCGGCCGGTCCGCTTCGCCCACGCTGACAAGGTCGTCCCGAGCGCATCGGTGATCGACTGGTACGACGAGACGGGCCAGACGATGTCGGTCGACCAGTGGACCGACCCGTCACACCGCACGCTCCAGTACGACGCGCAGTCGACGCCCGAGCACGAGGCGCCGAACCGGACGCTGCTCGTCATCCACGGACGGGAGAACGGCACGGACATCACGCTCCCCTCGCTCGAGGGCGTGACGCGCTTCGTCAGGCTGTGGTCGAGCGAGGACGAACGTCCGTGCGGCGACGCTGCGGTCCGCGCACCGGGTGAGACGTTCGCGGCGGCGGGAACGTCAATGTACCTGTTCCGGGCCGAGTGATCCAGGCCCGTTTCCGGGTCCGCCCGGCAACGGTAAGTTCGGAACGTGGCCTCACAGATCTCCCCCGCTTCCGTCCGCAGCTCCGCAGAGATCCCCCTCCGCCCTGCGAAGGCGACCCGAAAGGATGCCGGCATCCGCAACGGCCGGATCCCGATCGCCTCCCATCGACCCAGTGTCCCCGGCGGCCGATTCGCACCGACGGCGTTCGTCGGCGAAGCTGTTCCGTTCACCGTGGCCGCCTTCCGCGACGGTCACGACCGCATCGGCGTTCACCTTCGGCTCACCGCCCCCTCGGGGACCGCGACGCTGCACCGCCTCGGCCCGCTCGATGACGGTTTCGACACCTGGCAGGTGCAGGTTGCGCCGCTCGAGCAGGGCACCTGGAAGTTCCGGTTCGAGACCTTCGCCGACGACTACGCGACGTGGCGCCACGCCGCGGATGTGAAGATCGCCGCCGGCGTCGACCCCATCCTGATGCGCGAGATGGGTGCGCGCCTGTTCGATCGCGCCGCCTCGGAGAAGACGCGTCCCAGTGACGAGAGGACCGCGCTCACGGCTGCCGCACGCGCCCTCCGCGATGACGCCGTCGATGATGCCGCAGCACTGATCGTCGTCCGCGATCCCGGCATCGCGCGCTTCTTCGCCGACCGTCCGGCGATCTCGCTGCACACCGTCCACGAGGAGAACGTCCTCCTCGTCGAACGCGAACGGGCGGGAGTCGGCGCCTGGTACGAGTTCTTCCCCCGCTCCGAAGGGGCGGTCCGGCGTCCCGACGGTTCCGTGCAGAGTGGCACGTTCCGAACGGCGGCAGGACGGCTCCCCGCCGTCGCCGACATGGGATTCGACGTCGTCTACCTGCCTCCGATCCACCCGATCGGGGAAGTCAACCGCAAAGGCCCGAACAACACGCTCGACGCCGGCCCGGGTGACCCGGGATCACCCTGGGCCATCGGTTCCGCCGCGGGCGGGCACGACGCGGTCCACCCCGACCTCGGCACTCTCGAGGACTTCAGGGCGTTCGTTGCGGCAGCCCAGTCGCACGGTCTGGAGGTCGCTCTGGATCTCGCCCTTCAAGCAGCTCCCGATCACCCCTGGGTGACCGAGCACCCAGAGTGGTTCACGACGCTCCCGGATGGCTCGATCGCATTCGCAGAGAACCCGCCGAAGAAGTACCAGGACATCTATCCCATCAACTTCGACGACGATCCTCAGGGGATTCGCGCGGAGGTTCTGCGCGTGGTCCAGCACTGGATCCGCCAGGGGGTGAACATCTTCCGCGTCGACAACCCGCACACGAAGCCGCTTCAGTTCTGGGAGTGGCTCATCCACACGGTGAACGCCGAGCACCCCGACGTGGTCTTCCTGGCGGAGGCGTTCACGCGTCCGATGCCCATGCGCGCGCTGGCACAGAGCGGCTTCCAGCAGAGCTACTCGTACTTCACGTGGCGGAACACGAAGGAGGAACTCGAAGAGTTCTTCGCGTCGATCTCCGATGAGACCGCCGACTTCATGCGTCCCAACCTCTTCGTGAACACGCCCGACATCCTCACCGAGTACCTGCAGTTCGGTGGACGCGCGGCCTACCGCATCCGTGCCGCGCTCGCCGCGACCGCAGGCGCCAACTATGGCGTGTACGCGGGCTACGAGCTCTACGAGAACGTGGCCCGTCCCGGTGCGGAAGAGAACATCGACAACGAGAAGTTCGAGTACAAGGTGCGCGATTGGGCCGCAGCCGAGGCGTCCGGCGATTCGCTCGCGCCGTTCCTGCGTCGTCTGAACGAGATCCGACGCGCACATCCCGCCCTGCGTCAGCTGCGCGGGCTTCACCTCCAGGGAACCGACGACGACGCGATCCTCGCCTACGTCAAGAGTCTCCCGGCGGCCCTTTCCCCCGCCGGCGAGGTCGACACGATCATCGTCGTCGCGAACGTCGATCCGCACTCCGCGCGCGAGACGACGGTGCACATCGACTCCGAGGTCTGGGGCCTTCCCCGCGGGCACGACTACGACGTCGAGGACCTCCTCACCGGCGCCCGCTGGACCTGGAACGAACACAACTACGTCCGACTCGACGCGTTCGCTGAACCCGTCCACATCCTCCATGTGAAGGCACGCTCATGACCCGTCCTGACGAATCGATCCTGGATGCCGTCGGTGCCGGCGCCTACCACGCGCCGCACGACGTGCTCGGCCCCCACCGCGACGGCGACGACTGGGTCATCCGTGCCCGGCGTCCCTTCGCCCAGACGGTGACCGCCGTCCTCTCCGACGGCACGCGCGTGGAGCTCACGCACGTCCGCGCGGGCGTGTGGGAGGGCTCCGCCGATACCCAGCCGACCGCCTACGACATCGTCGCGACCTACGAGGGCGCACCCGAGTACCGGATCGACGACCCGTACCGCCACCTTCCCACCCTCGGGGAAGTCGACCTGCACCTGATACGCGAGGGGCGTCACGAAGAGCTCTGGAACGTCCTCGGCGCTCACGTGCGTCACTACGACGCGCTGAGCGGCGTCTCCTTCGCGGTGTGGGCCCCCAACGCCCGAGCCGTCCGCGTCGTCGGCGACCTGAACGGCTGGGACGGAACCCAGCACGCGATGCGGTCGCTCGGCTCCAGCGGTGTGTGGGAGCTCTTCGTCCCGGGCATCGGGGTGGGCTCGGCCTACAAGTTCGAGATCTTGACCGCCGACGGCCAGTGGATCATGAAGGCCGACCCGATGGCCCGGCGCGCCGAGGTGCCGCCTGCGACGGCATCCGTCGTCACCGAGAGCGAGTACACGTGGTCCGACGACGAGTGGATCTCCGCTCGCTCGACGGGGTCGCTGCACGACAAGCCCATGTCCACGTATGAGCTGCACCTCGGCTCGTGGCGGCCCGGACTCGGCTACCGCGAAGCGGCTGACGAGCTGGTCGCGTACGTCGGCGAGCAGGGCTTCACGCACATCGAGTTCCTGCCGCTCGCCGAGCACCCGTTCGGCGGGTCGTGGGGCTACCAGGTCACGGGCTACTACGCCCCCACGAGCCGATTCGGCACTCCCGACGAGCTCCGCTACCTGATCGACCGCCTCCACCAGGCCGGTATCGGCGTCATCATGGACTGGGTGCCCGGGCACTTCCCGAAGGACGCGTTCGCGCTGGCACGCTTCGACGGGGTTCCACTGTACGAGCACCCCGACCCGCGTCGCGGTGAGCACCGCGACTGGGGCACATACATCTTCGACTACGGCCGCAACGAGGTCCGGAACTTCCTCGTCGCGAACGCGCTGTACTGGTTCGAGGAGTTCCACGTCGACGGTCTCCGCGTCGACGCTGTCGCGTCCATGCTTTACCTCGACTACTCCCGCGAGGAGGGCGAGTGGGAGCCGAACATCCACGGCGGCCGCGAGAACCTCGAAGCGATGCGGTTCCTGCAGGAAGTCAACGCGACGGCCTACAAGCGTTACCCGGGGATCGCGATGATCGCCGAGGAATCAACGAGCTTCCCCGGCGTCACCGCCCCCACCAGCCAGGGCGGCCTCGGGTTCGGGTTCAAATGGAACATGGGCTGGATGAACGACTCGCTCGTCTACATGGGTCGCGATCCGCTCTACCGGGCCCACCACGAAGGCGAGTTGTCGTTCTCGTTCGTCTACGCGTTCAGTGAGAACTTCGTTCTGCCGATCAGCCACGACGAGGTCGTGCACGGCAAGGGATCACTGTTCACCCGCATGCCCGGTGACCACTGGCAACAATTGGCCAACATGCGCGCCTTCCTCGCCTACATGTGGGGCCACCCCGGCAAGCAGCTGCTCTTCATGGGGCAGGAGTTCGGCCAGATGTCCGAGTGGTCGGAGGGGCGGGGCCTCGATTGGTGGATGCTGGACCAGCCGGCCCATCAGCAGCTGCAGCACTTCGTGTCTGCCCTCAACCACACCTACCGCGCGGAGGCGCCGCTGTGGTCTCGGGACAGCGACGGTGAGGCGTTCTCACGGGTGTGGCCGCACTCCCCCGACAGCAACGTCCTCGGTTTCGCGCGTCGCGACAACGACGGCGGCACGGTCGTCGTGCTGTGCAATTTCGCCGGCTCGCCGCGTCACGACGTGGAGTTCGCGATGCCGGAGGTCGGCACCTGGACCGAGGTCCTCAACTCCGATGCGCAGGAGTTCGGCGGATCCGGCGTGGGCAACTTCGGTGGGGTGATGACGGATGCCGAGGGCACCGCGCGCGTCGCACTCCCCCCGCTCGGCGTCCTCTGGCTGCGACACCAGGGCTGACAACGAGATCGGGTCCGGGCGTGAGCCCGGACCCGATCTTCGTCAGAACAGCAGACTGGCGAGACGACTGCGTGCGCGGATGACGCGCGGGTCGGCGTCCCCGACCACGCCGAAGAGCTCGAGGAGTCGCACCCGAACCGGTGCGCGCTCGTCACCCGGGAGCTCGGCGAACAGGTCGAGCAGGCGCGCGAAAGCATCGTCGACGTGACCACCGGCAAGGTCGAGATCGGCGACGTCGAATTGCGCCTGGACGTCTCGAGGGGCGGATGCCGCCGCAGCGCGCGCTGCCGTGAGGTCCAGGTGTTGCACGCGGGCGAGGAGGTGCACCTGTCCGAGTCCCGCTCTCGCGTCCTCGTCGTGAGGATTCTCGGTGAGGGCCTGCTCGTAAGCCGTCGCTGCTGCGGCGTAGTCCCCCGCCTCGATGGCGTCGAAGGCCGCCTGGTGCAGCGGCGGAAGGGCAGCAGGCTGCTCCTCCTCCCCCTCCGCAGGAGGCCCATCCAGGGGGATCGTCCCCGTCACACCGTGCTGCGCAGCGAGCTGCAGAAGCTGCGTGAGGACCTCGCGCACTTGCCCTTCGGGCACGGCCCCCGTGAACAGCTGGACCGGTTGCCCGGCCACGAGGGCAACCACGAGCGGGATGGACTGCGCCCGGAAACTCTGTGCGAGCTGCGGGTTGGCGTCGACGTCGACCTTGGCCAGCACGACGCGGCCCGCGAGTTCGGTGATGAGCTTTTCGAGGACCGGGCTCAGCTGCTTGCACGGCCCGCACCACTCGGCCCAGAGATCGACGACGACGGGAACCGTCTTCGACAGCTCGAGGACCTGTCCGAAGTCGGCATCCGTGACGTCGAAGATGAGACGGGATGCCTGTGCCTGCCCGGCGGGCTGGGAACCCGAGGGCGCGGGGGGCGCGTCCGCGGGGCGATTCCGCAGGGATGAGAGATCGACGGCGCCGCGCAGGACGGCGCCGGGGGCGGGAGTACTCACTCTTTCTTGACCACCTTGGCGTCGAGGACGTTGGAACGGGAAGCGAGCAGCTGGATCTTCTGGTTCGACCCCTGGGCCGGAACGAAGAAGTACAGCTGATCGGTGTAGCGGGTTCGGAATCCGGTGCTCGACTGAGAGACACCGGATAGAGCCTTCACCACGACATTGTCGCCCAGCTTGATCACAGCGTCGCCGTCGGTCGGAACGATCGTCTCGTTCTCGGTCACTGTGACGGCCACGATCGCGCCGCTGTCGAGGGTGACGAGCGAGAGCGGGTCGGACGATCCGGCCTCCGCCTTGAAGGACACCCGACCGGTCTCCTCGCCCGTCTTGTTGAAGTTCTTCAGCAGGGTCGCGCGGTTCTCGGCGACGAGAGGTCGGAAGGTGTCGGTCTTCTCGTCGAACATGCTCGCGAACTCGCTCTTGGCGCCCTTGTCCAGGACGTTCGCGTAGGCGGCCGCGAGACTCTCGGGTGCCATGAGGAGGAAGGGAGAGTTCGGCTCGACCGCGACCGCGCCGACGTACGGAGCGGCGAGGTTCATGCTGGCGTCGGCGCGGAGGCTGGACACGTACGCCACCTTGTACTCCGCCCACGGGCTCTCCTGCGTCGCGGTCATCACAGTGGCCACTCCGTCCGCGTCCTCGACCACGGCGAGGAACATCCGCGGCCAGTCGTTCTTCGCCTGGGGCAGGAAGGCGGTCATGTCGCCCGAAGGGAGGGCGGGCAACGCCTCAGCTTTCGGCAGCTTCTTGCGGAGACGGTAGTTCGTCTCCCGCTCGACGAGCGCGGGACCGGTGAGACGCTCTGCTGCGGCCTTGGGGTCGTTCGCCTTGTCCGCCGCGGCGACCTTCTCCGAGATGCGCGCGAGAATTCGTTCTGCCTGCGTCTCCGTGACGGCAGGCGCACCCTGTCCCTCGGGGACGATGACGGACGGAGTCGGGGACGCCGTCGGAGCGGGCTGCAGGTCGGGCCATGATTCGGGGGAACACCCCGTCAGAGCGATTCCACCGATCAGGACGGCGGAGATCGCGACGAAGGGGCGCCGCTTCGATCCCAGACGCCGGCGACCAGGCGCGGCGGCGATCACGCCCTTCTCCGCCTGTTCGATGGACAGGTCGATCGGCTGGGTCGCCGTCAACGGCAGCCCCTTGCGACGGGGGCCTCGCGATCGCCGGACGTGACGAAGCGCGAGGACATAGAGGACGAGGCCGATCACGGCCATCACGATGCCGCCGACGAGAAGCGGCCCCGCCCAGGGTGTCGTGGCACCTGTCGGCCATGTGACGCTCATCGTGGACGGCGCGGCAGCCGTCCCGTCTGAGGCGACCAGGACGCTCATGTCCGTCGGCAGACGCAGCGTGGTGGCCAGCGAGCGGTCCTGCTCGAACTCCTGGAGCCACAGGTCCGACCCCTCGGGCGTCGCTGTCGGAGACGCGCCCTCGACGGGAGCGGATGCCGCTACGGTCTTCGCCACGGGCGCACCCTCGCGGTTCAGGGTGACGTGCTCGTAGCTGGACGGCGCCAGCCAGGCGCTCACGTCCTGAGTCCGCCCGTAGGCCATGAACACCTCGTTATCGCCAGCGATGCGCAAGGTCTGCGCGCCCGGATGGCTGGCGAGGACCGACCCGTCGATGAGGACGTACGGTGCGCTGCCCTCGGTGGCGATCTTGGCCGTCTCGGTCTCGGGCGCTTCGAGGATCGTGCGCTGCGCGATGCTCGCACCGATCATCAACGTGGCCAGCACGAAGGCGATGATCGCCCACACGAATCTCACGAACCGCCGCCCTCCTCCAGCCGGACTCAGGGGTGCGCGGCCGATCTTCGACGTTCCAGCCTAGCGAACGGCGCTGGCAAACGCGTGGGAGGGCGTCGCTGCCCGTGCATCGGCTATGAGAGAACTAGGGTGAGTGCAGACCTGGGAAAGGGCAGTCGTGAAGATCCAGCATGCGTTCCGTACCGCGCTCGTCGCCACCCTCGGCGTGGGTGTCGGCATCCTCATCCTCACCGGAGTGCAGACACTCTCGACGGTGCTTCTCTACATCGGCACCGCACTGTTCCTGGCCCTGGGCCTCGACCCGATCGTCTCGTTCTTCGAGCGGCGAGGCCTGCCGCGTTGGGGAGCCCTCCTGGCGACGTTCGCGGGGCTCGTGGCGATCGCCACGGCCCTGGTGCTGATCGTCGTCCCCGTCCTCGTCGACCAGATCGCCAAGCTCGTTCAGCAGATCCAGCGCCTCGTCGACAGCGCCATCGACGGTCAGTGGAACCCCATCGCCGTCGTCAGCACATGGCTGTCGGACACGTTCCCGTTGCTCCAGGTCGACATGGTCCTGAAATACGTCAACGACTGGTGGAGCGGTCTGGACTTCGCTGACATCGGCACCTCGCTCGGGTCCGGCCTGCTCTCATTCGGTGCCGGCATCGTCGCCGTCGCGACCGGAACGATCATCGTGCTGATCCTCACGATCTACTTCACGGCCTCCATGCGCTCCCTCAAGCGTTCGGTCTACCAGCTCGCCCCGGCATCCAAGCGCGAGCGCTTCGTCGACCTCTCCGAGCAGATCACCGCTTCCGTGGGCTACTACGTCATGGGGCAGGTCGTCCTGGGAGCGATCAACGGCATCCTGAGTGCCATCTTCCTCACCATCATCAAGGCGCCGTTCCCGGCGGTCCTCGCCGTCATCGCGTTCTTCTTCTCACTCATCCCTCTCGTGGGCACGCTCACGGGTTCGGCGATCATCGTGATCGCGTGCCTCGGCCTCGCGTCGCCGCTGACCGCGCTGGTGGCACTCATCTGGTACCTCGTCTACATGCAGGTGGAGGCGTACTTCCTCTCGCCGCGCATCATGAGTCGGGCCGTCTCCGTACCGGGCGCAGTCGTCGTCATCGCCGCCCTCGCCGGCGGGTCGCTCCTCGGCCTGCTCGGCGCGCTCATCGCGATCCCCGTCGCTGCGAGTGCGCTGATCATCTACCGCCAGGTGCTGATCCCCCGCCAGAACGAACTCTGATCAGGCGATCCGCCAGCACGCCGTGTGCCAGTGGCGCCGAGCGGCGAGGTCGGCGGCATCGCCCAGCACCCCGTCGGCACGCCAGACGACGACGTGAGCCGTTCCCGCGGGCACGGTCCGTCCACACCCCGGACAGATGTAGTCCTTCTGCGCTTGTGCAGCAGATACGGGTTGCACGGTCCATTCCGCCCCACGACGCTGCTCCGTCCGTTTCCACCCGGCAAGGAGGCGGTCGAACGAGGCGTCGGGGCCGGTCGGCTTACGGCGATTCGAGCGAGGCATGCGGCTCAATACCAGCCTGAGCGCTGCGACTTCCCCCATGCGCCGCAGGGGGTTCCGTAGCGCCCCTGAATGTAGCCGAGACCCCAGGTGATCTGCGTGGTCGGATTGGTCTCCCAGTCCGAGCCGACCGAGGCCATCTTGCGTCCTGGAGTCGCTTGGGCGATGCCGTAGGCGCCGCTCGAGGCGTTGTAGGCGTTGACCCGCCAGCCCGATTCCTTCTTCCACAGCGCGACGAGGCAGGCGAACTCGGAGTCGCCCCATCCCCGCGATGTCACCATGTCGTACGCGATGGCCTGCGCGCTGCCGGGATTCGGCGTGACGAACGGAGGGCTCCAGCCCGACGACGACCGCGACGACGACCCTGAAGAGGACTTCTTGCCCGGCGGGGGCGTGGGGGTCGGCGTCGGGGTAGGCGTCGGCTTCACGTAGACCGTGTACTCACTGGCGCGGTCCAGCTCGATCGACGGGGCGTCGCCCGCCTGATACCGCTGCGCGTCCTCCACCGCGGATGCGTACAGCGACATCGGGTCGAGTTCGGTGGCCTCAGCCGTGTTGGGAAACGAGACGAGTGGAACGAGGGATGCGGCCACGAAACCCGCCGTGGCGAGGACCGAGAAGGCCGCGAGCACGCCGCGCCGCCGAGACCAGCGGGGGGTTGCTGTCGGACGACGGGGACCCTGCGCGGACCGCGACGCGAGGCTCGCGCGCGACGGGAGGATCTCATTGCCGGAAGTCACAGTTCCCCGATCATATCCGCGGCCACGGACCGTCGCCACGCCGTCATCCGACGGACTGCATCACGTCCACGACGGAATCCAGGACGGCATCCACCTGCGCTTCGTCGTAGCCACGCAACTGCATGCGGAACGCGACGGTGCGTACCTGCTCGATCGTGAGTCCTTCGCCTGCTTCCAGATACCGCGCGATCCGACCCGCCACGAGATCGACCTCATCGACGCGGTATCCGAAGCGCAGCGGCGAGACTCGGCGGAACCGGTGCCGCGCCGGGCGCGAGAGCCGGTTCAGGATCTCCTGCGCGAGAGCACGGGATGCGCCCACCCAGGCGCGCGCGCCGCGCTGCGACATGGCAGCGGCCCGCTCACGCTGGGCAAAGGCGTCCTCGATGCGGGCGAGGGCGGCATCGACAGCGTCCACCGCATATCCCTCACGCACGAGGGGAAAGGCTGCCGCACGGATGTCGTCCGAAGTCAGCGTCGCATCGTCCGCCTCGAATGCGGCACGCGCCGACGCAAGGAAGGCGTCCACGGCATTCGGTTCGTATCCCTTTCGACGGCCGGGGGTCGTGAGGAAGGCAGCGGTCGAGGTCAATTCGCTCATGAAAGTGCACTCAAAGGGTTCAGGAGGATGTACAGCGCGAGGCCGGGCACCAAGGACGGGAGGATGGAGTCGAGACGGTCGAGCACTCCCCCGTGCCCGGGCAGGAACGAACTCATGTCTTTGATCCCCAGGTCTCGCTTGATGAGGGACTCACCCAGGTCGCCGACCGTGGCGGACACCAGGATCGCGGCGCCGAGCACAAGACCGGCCCACAGCGGAATCTGAAGCATCAGCACACCGAGCAGTCCACCGGCGACAAGGCTGACGACGACCGCGCCGGCGAAGCCTTCCCACGTCTTGTTCGGGCTGATCCGCGGTGCCATCGGATGCCGACCGAGAGCAACTCCGCTGGCATAGGCCCCTGTATCGACGGACACGGCGATCACCAGCACCGCGAGCAGCCAGAGCTCACCGTGCTCCTGTCGAAGGATGACGAGAGCGAGGCTTCCGTGGAACACGACATAGAGCTGGACGAGCGACCCCGCGAGGACATCGCTGACCACCTCCCCGTAGCGTCTTCCGTCACCCGCCGCCATCTGCGCGACGAGCCGCCAGACGATCACGAGTACCACGGCGGCGAAGATCACGAACCACTGCGTGAGATACCCGACGAAGGCGGCCCCGAGAACAAGGACTCCTGCACCCAGCTGGGCAGGGAGATCGATCCGCCGGCCCGCAGCCTGCAGGGCACGCGTGAACTCGAATGCCCCCATGAGGCACAACGGGACCGCGAACGCGATGAACGCCCACTTCCAGAACAGGAGCGACCCCAGAACAACGGCACCGATGGCGAGGCCGATCAGCGTCGCCATGATGAGGTTGCGTCCCGAGCGCGCGTTCAGTCGCTCATTGGCCTCTTCGAATTCAACGCGGGCGCGCTCGATCTGGCTCTCGAACTCGCTCCGCGCTGCTCGCACATGCGCCTGGAAAGACGACGGATCTCCCGGGGTGTCACCACCCCGCCGCAACTCGGATCGACTCGGGGGCACGACCGGTCCGGGCGCGCTCCCCGATGCGTCTTCGGACATGGCGCTCTCAGACCTCGAGGAGTTCTGCCTCTTTGCGCTTCAACGCCTCGTCGATCAGATCGACGTGCGTCTTGGTCACGGCGTCGAGTTCCTTCTCCGCACGTGCGAGGTCGTCATCGCTGACCTCACCCTTGAGGGCGTCGAGCTCGTCCTTGGACTTGCGCCGGATCCCGCGAACATGGACCTTCGCGTCCTCTGCCTTGCTCTTGACGAGCTTGACGTACTCCTTGCGACGGTCGGCCGTCAGCTCGGGCATCGTCACGCGGACGACGTTGCCGTCATTCGAGGGGTTCGCACCGAGGTTCGGCATGTCGCGGATCGCCTGCTCGATGGCCTTGAGCGCTGACTTGTCGTAGGGCGTGATCACGAGGGTGCGCGCCTCGAGCGCGTTCAGTGACGCCAGCTGCGCCAGCGGGGTCGGCGTGCCGTAGTACTCGACCATGATCTTCTGGAAGAGCTGAGGGTTCGCGCGCCCGGTGCGGACGGTCGAGAAGTCCTCTTTCGCAGCCTCAACGGCGCGGTCCATACGGGTCTTCGTGTCGGCCAGGGTCTCGGCGATCACGGTCTCTCCATTCGTCGGTACGTCCGGTTCAGTCTAGTCGGCGGGATGCCCCGGACTCAGACGCTGACGAGCGTGCCGATCGATTCTCCGAGGAGTGCGCGGGTCACGTTGCCCGCGGGCTCCATGCCGAACACACGCATGTCCATGCCGTTGTCCATGCACAGGCTGAACGCCGTCGAGTCGACGACCTTGAGCCCGCGCTGCAGAGCGTCCCGGTAGGTGATGGTGTCGAGCTTCTCAGCCGTGGCATCCTTCTTCGGGTCGGCGGTGTAGACCCCGTCGACCCCGTTCTTGGCCACGAGGACCTCGACCGCATCGATCTCGAGTGCGCGCTGGGCGGCAACGGTGTCGGTCGAGAAGTAGGGCAGCCCGGCGCCGGCGCCGAAGATCACGACGCGGCCTTTCTCGAGGTGTCGCTCCGCACGCCGCGGGATGTAGGGCTCGGCGACCTGGGTCATCGAGATGGCCGACTGCACGCGGGTGGCGGCACCTGCCTGCTCGAGGAAGTCCTGAAGCGCGAGTGCGTTCATGACCGTGCCGAGCATGCCCATGTAGTCGGCACGACCTCGATCCATGCCGCGCTGGCTCAGCTCGGCGCCGCGGAAGAAGTTTCCGCCGCCGACGACGACCGCGACCTCGACGCGATCGACCGCTGCGGCGATCTCCTGGGCGATCTGGCTGACAACGTCGGGGTTGACCCCGAGCTGCCCTGCGCCGAACGCCTCGCCGGACAGTTTCAGAAGGACGCGACGGCGTCCGGTGTTCTCATCGATCACGCGGGGATCCTCTCGTCTAGGGGGAGACTATCGAATGGCATGGAAAAGGGGTTCGCATCATTCGATGCGAACCCCTCGGCCATATACTTACGCGCCGACCTTGAAGCGGGCGAAGCCGGTGATGGTGATCCCGGCATCGGCCGCGACCTTGGCGACGGACAGCTTGTTGTCCTTCGCGTAGTCCTGGTCGAGCAGAGCGACCTGCTTGAAGAACGCGTTCACGCGGCCCTCGACGATCTTCGGCAGAGCAGCCTCGGGCTTGCCCTCGTTGCGCGAGATCTCGGTGACGATGTCACGTTCCTTCTCGACATCGGCCTCCGGCACCTCGTCGCGCGAGAGGTACGTCGGGTTGGCGAACGAGATGTGCTGCGCGATGGAGCGAGCAGTCTCGGCGTCGTCACCCGAGTACGCGACGACGACGCCAACCTGCGGGGGCAGGTCCTTGCTCGTCTTGTGCAGGTAGACCTGGAACGCGTCACCCGTGAGGGTGCGGACGCGACGCAGTTCGACCTTTTCGCCGATGATCGCAGCCTCGTCCGAGATGAGGTCGGCGACCGACTTGCCGCCGGCATCGGCAGCGAGAGCGGCCTCAGCCGAGTCGGCGCCGGCAGCGGCAGCGGCGTCGAGGACCTGCTCCGACAGAGCGATGAAGCGGTCGTTCTTCGCAACGAAGTCGGTCTCGGTGTTCAGCTCGATGAGCGTCACCTTGCCGTCCTGCTCGCGTGCAGCGATCAGGCCCTCGCTCGTCGAGCGGTCGGCACGCTTCGCGTTGCCCTTCGCGCCCTTGAGGCGGAGGATCTCGACGGCCTTCTCGAGGTCGCCCTCGGCCTCCTCGAGCGCCTTCTTCGTGTCGACCATTCCCGTGCCGAGCTGCTCGCGCAGCGCCTTGATGTCGGCGATGGTGAAGTTTGCCATGGGTGGCGGCTCCTCAGTAGTTGGGGTGTTGTGTTCCGATGTCAGCGCCCCGCGGGGGGCGGGGCGCTGACAGGAAGATCACTCGGCGGACTTGGCCTCGGCGGGAGCCTCGGTCGCGTCCTCGGCGGGAGCCTCGGTCGCTTCCTCAACCGGAGCCTCGGTTGCCTCGGCGGCGGGAGCGGACTCCTCTGCAGCCGGGGCGTCAGCCTGCTCGGCGGGAGCGGACTCGAGGAGCTCGCGCTCCCAGTCGGCCAGCGGCTCGGCCTCGGCCGACTCGTCGGTCGGGTTGTGGCGCTGGATGAGACCCTCGGCGGCAGCGTCGGCGATGATGCGCGTCAGCAGGCTGACCGAACGGATCGCGTCGTCGTTGCCCGGGATCGGGAACTGGAACTCGTCGGGGTCGGCGTTCGTGTCGAGGATTCCGATCACGGGGATGCCGAGCTTCTGAGCTTCGCTGACCGCGAGGTGCTCGCGCTTCGCGTCGACGATCCAGATCGCCGAAGGCGTCTTGGTGAGGTTGCGGATACCGCCGAGCGACTTGTGCAGCTTGTCGAGCTCGCGCTTCTTCAGCAGCAGCTCCTTCTTCGTGAAGCCGCTCTCAGAGGGGTTCTCGAAGTTGAGCTCCTCGAGCTCCTTCATGCGTGCGAGTCGCTTGGAGACGGTCGAGAAGTTGGTGAGGAGGCCACCGAGCCAACGCTGGTTGACGAAGGGCTGGCCGACGCGCGTGGCCTGCTCGGCGATGATCTCCTGCGCCTGCTTCTTGGTACCGACGAACAGGACGGTGCCACCGTGGGCAACGGTCTCGCGGACGTACTCGTACGCCTTGTCGATGTACCCGAGCGACTGCTGCAGGTCGATGATGTGGATGCCGCTGCGCTCTGTGAGGATGAAGCGCTTGACCTTCGGATTCCACCGGCGGGTCTGGTGTCCGAAGTGGACGCCGCTGTCGAGCAGCTGGCGAATGGTGACGACGGCCATGGCCGTTCTCCTGTTCTGTGTGGTTGATCGCGCCGGACCGATGGTCACGACGAGCCTGGTGCCCGGCACGCACCCGCTCCGGGAGGAGACCGTTGGGTGGGGATGCCGCGTCTTCGATCGACATGGTCGAATCGAGCCACTCTGGGCACGCGTAGTCACCCCGACAAGCGAGGTGCCCCATCAGCATAGCAACAACGGCGCCTCCTCCCCCGCGCGGTGCCCCGGTGCCCCATCCCCGACTCACTCGCCCCCGGGCGGCCCGATGGTCATGACTCTGAGGATGGGTCAATGCGCCACCTCCGCTTCCTCACCCTCGTCACCCTTGTCGCCAGTATGAGTCTGGCGAACGCTCCGGCGGGGCGCGGAGCCGACGATGCTCCACCCGATTGGCGCCTGCCGGCGGCGGGTGCGAGCGTGCTCAGACCCTTCGAGGCGCCGGCCCACGAGTACGGACCAGGTCACCGCGGTATCGACATCGGTCCGGCCGACGGGGCGGTCCACGCTCCCGCAGCCGGGGTCGTCGCCTTCGCGGGAACCGTGGTCGACCGAGGGATCGTCACCATCGACCACGGCGGCGGGTGGGTGACGAGCGTCGAGCCCGTCGCAGCGACGGTGACGGTCGGAGATGTCGTCTCCGCCGGGGACCCGATCGGCGAACTCTCCCAGGGCGGTCACTCGCTGCCCGGGACCCTCCACGTCGGCGTCCGACACGACGGCGAGTACGTGAATCCGCTGCTCCTGCTCGGGCGCGTCCCACGAGCGATCCTGCTGCCCTGCTGCTGAGCGGCGCCCGCCTACGCGCGGGGATGGGCGAGCCGGTACGCCGCGGTCAGCCGCTCAGTGGAGACGTGCGTGTAGATCTGGGTCGTGCCGAGGCTCGCGTGCCCCAGCAGTTCCTGTACAGAGCGGAGGTCCGCGCCACCGTCGAGGAGATGCGTGGCGGCGGAGTGCCGGAGAGCGTGGGGACCCACGGCATCCGCTCCTACGACGGGGCCAACGGTTCGCCGGACAACCTCATATGCGGTGCGGACCCCCAGACGTCCGCCGCGGGCGCCCAGGAAGAGCGCGGTCGTGGGGGGATCGGTCATGAGCGTGGGGCGCCCACGGACGATCCATGCGTCCACGGCCTTCGCCGCCGGGGCGCCGAAGGGCACGACACGTTCTTTGCCGCCCTTGCCGAGCACGCGGACGGTCGATGCCGAGCGGTCGAGCGATTCCAGGTCGAGGCCGCACGCTTCCGACACCCGGAGCGCGGCTCCGTACAGGACCTCCAGGAGCGCCGCGTCGCGGAGAACGATCGGGTCGCCGGACTCGTCGGCCGCAGCTCGGAGCCCGTTGAGGACGTCGTCGAGCGATGTCGACGTGGCGACGGTCGGCAGTGTGCGACCGCGTTTGGGGGTCACCAGTCGGAGAGTCGGATCGTCGGGGCGGAGGCTCTCTCCCAGCGCCCACCCGAAAAGCCCGCGCGCAGAGGCGGTTCTCCGCGAGACACTGGCGCGCGCGATGCCGTTCTGGGCCGCGGACCACAGCCATTCGCGCAGGTCTTCGACATCGATCTGCGCGATCTCAGGGTCACCGAGGAATGTCGTGAGATCGGCGAGATCCGACCGGTACGCACGCACCGTCGCAGCCGACAGGCGGCGCACGCGCTCCACCTGCTCGATGTAGAGCTGGACCGCCGCGGACATACGCACGCTTTCAGGATGCCGCGTGCGCGCCGCGCGTGCGGGAGGCGTGCCGATCAGGCGCGGACCGTCACGACGGTGACGTCACCCGCCGCCACCCCTCCGGACCGCGCCGTGCCCGTCCGTCCAGCTCCAGGATCGCGAGGAGGCCGCGGATCTCGTCGATTCCGAACCCCGCGCGGCGGGCGACGTCGTCCGGCTCGCGCGGACTGCGAACGCTCAATGCGTCGAGCACCCGGGTCCGATCGTCCGTCCGCCCGCTCGTGACAGGCTCGGCCGGACTTTGCGCGCCGAGGAGCTCGGACGCGTCGTCGGCCGACGTGACGCAACGTGCGTCGTATTCGCGGAGCAGGCGGTGGCAGCCCGCGGAGGCCGCGCTCGTCACCGGCCCCGGAACAGCACCGAGAGGGCGCCCCAAGGCAGCCGCGTGCCCGGCCGTGTTGAGCGAGCCGCTGCGCCATCCCGCTTCGACGACGACCGTCGCATCGCTCAAGGCGGCGATCAAACGATTCCGCTGCAGGAAGCGCCATTTGGTGGGCGGCGTGCCGCAGGGAACCTCGGCGACCACGACGCCGGGACCCCTCGCGATCCGACCGAGCAGATCCGCGTGCCCCGCCGGATAGGGGCGGTCTACGCCGCCGGCGAGGACCGCGACCGTGACGCCGTCGACAGCGAGCGTCGCTCGGTGAGCCAGCCCGTCGATCCCGTACGCGCCGCCGGATACGATCGTCGCGCCGCGGCGGGAGAGATGCGTCGCGAGTTCTCCCGTGACGTGCTCGCCGTATCCCGTCGCCGCCCGCGCACCGACCAGTGCAAGGGCACTATCGCCGGCGAGAGAGGCGACGTTCCCGCGGGCCCAGAGGGCTCGGGGAGCGTGGAGGCCGAGGTCATCGACGCGAACCGGCCAGTCCGGGTTCCCCGGCACGAGAAGGCGTGCCCCCACGTGCCTCGCGCTGTCGAGCGCATCCTCTACGGAAGACAGACGCGCCTGCCACCGGCGGCGGCCGGCCTCGAGCGCGGCGTTCGTCGTACCGCCGGAACCCAGTCCTGCTTCGACAGCTGCGATGACCCCCCATTCGGCGATCAAGGCGCCGGCCACCCCGTCCCCCGGCTCCGTCACGCACGACCAGATGGCGTGCGCGTAATGACGGGCGGCGGCACCGTCGTCGTCGAGCACCTCCGGTGCCACGAGTCCGGTCAGCTTGGCCCGGACCTCACGCGAGCGGGCGGTCAGCATGTCGATGCTCCCCGCTTGAGGTACAGCGCTCCCCCGATATCGGCCGCGCTCGGACGATCTCTGCCCGCCAGGTCGGCCAGTGTCCACGAGACGCGGAGCACACGGTCGTAGCCGCGCAAGGTGAGGGAACCGCGATGAAGCGCGTCGTCCAGCGGACGAGTGATCGCGGGGTCGGGCCGGAGCGGGCCCGAACGCAGCCATGTTCCGTCGACCTCGCCGTTAGTCCGCCACGGAGTCTCGTGCAGGCGCCGCAGCGCCCGTTCGCGCGCGACGGCGACGCGTTCGCGCCCCACAGCAGTCGTCATCTCGGCCGCAGTGCTCTGGGTCGCAGAGACCCGCTGCAGTCCCAGCTCGATGTCAATCCGGTCGATGAGCGGGCCGGACAGTCGGCCGAGGTAACGCCGGATAGCGAGCGACGGACACGAGCACGCTCCACCGGGAACGCCATAGTTGCCGCACGGACACGGATTGGTGGCCACCACAAGCTGGAATCTTGCCGGTAGGACCGCTCGGAAACCGACACGGTGGATCTCGATGCAGCCCGACTCCAACGGCTGGCGGAGTGCGTCGAGCGCGTGCCCGCTGAACTCGCCCGCCTCATCGAGGAACAGCACTCCCCCGCTCGCGCGAGCGATCGCCCCCGGCTGGAGCGTGCGACTCCCACCGCCGACCAGGGCGACCGCCGATGCGGTGTGGTGGGGTGCCTCGAAGGGAGGCCGTCGCTGCAGCGCCGTCACAGGGAGTCCCGCGAGCGATCGAATCGACGCGACCTGGAGCGCAGTGCCGTCATCGAGATCGGGAAGGAGCCCGGGCAGCCGCTTGGCGAGCATCGTCTTCCCGGCCCCAGGCGGGCCGCTCATGAGCAGGTGATGCCCGCCGGCGGCCGCGACCACCAGCGCTTCGACGGCATCCCGCTGCCCGATCACATCCGCGAGATCCGGCGTCTGGATGTCCTCGGCGGGAGTGCCCTCAGGCGCGGGCACGGGATCCGTCAGCACATCGGGAACGTCAAGACCGTGGGCTCGCGCCACGTCGCGAAGGCTGATCGCGCCGCGCACCTCGATCCCCTCGACCAGCTCGGCTTCCGACAGGTTGCCGTGAGGAACGATGACCCTGCGGAAGCCGGCTCTCGCGGCCGCCATCACGGCGGGGAGCACTCCGGACACGGGTCGGAGACGCCCGTCCAGTCCGAGCTCCCCGAGGTGGACGGTTTCTGCGAGTGACTGTCGATCCAGAGGCGATTCCGTCGCCACGGCCGCGATGGCGACGGCGACGTCCAACGCGGATCCGCGTTTCGGGAGGTTCGCCGGCGACAGGTTGACCGTGACATGGCGACGAGGCAGCGGGAGATCACTGTTCGCGCAGGCGTTGTGGACCCGCTGCTGAGCTTCTCCGAGAGCCTTGTCTGCGAGACCGATGATCGAGAAGCCCGGAACCTGATTGGACAGGTCGGCTTCGACTTCGACGATGTCTCCCACAAGACCAGTCAGCACCACCGACCACGTTCGGCCGAGACTCACCGGAGATCCTCGAGGTGCTCGACGACGGCGGTCTCGGGGTCGGGTCCCGTGACGCCGATGACATCGAGTCTGAGGCGGCGACCGCGCGCTGCATCAGGGTGCGCGACCACCCACGCGGCGCCCAGGCGCCACAGCCGGTCGCGCTTTCGAGCGTGCACGGCGGCGAACGGATGACCGAACCATTCCCCGCGCCGGGTCTTCACCTCGACGATGATGAGCTCGCCGCCTCGCGCGGCGACGATGTCGATCTCACCGTTGCGACTTCGCCAGTTGCGGTCGAGGATGGTGAAACCCTCAGCCCGGAGGTACTTCTCCGCGCGCTCTTCGCCTGCCCGGCCGAGGTCGTCTTTCGCTGCCATTCCCCCACTCTGGGGAGGTCAGCGGATCGACGGCATGCCGTAGGCCACGTCAGTGGACGAGGGGTCGAGTCGTGCCGCTGGGGAGAAGACTCAGCCGTCGAGGGAGAGTTCTTCGGGCAGCTGGAAGTCGCGGCGCTGCAGCTCTTCGACGTTGACGTCCTTGAAGGTGAGGACCCGAACCGACTTGACGAAACGATCCGCTCGGTAGATGTCCCACACCCACACGTCATTCATCGAGATCTCGAAGTAGAAGTCGTGCTCCGTGTCCCGGCGGACGACGTTGACCTCGTTGGCGAGGTAGAACCGACGCTCGGTCTCGATCACGTACTGGAACTGACCGACGACGTCGCGGTACTCCTTGTACAGGGCCAGCTCGAGTTCGCGGTCGTAGTCCTCGAAGACTTCGTCATCCATGGTGACTCCATCCTATGCGGGCGCTCGGCCGGGTCGAGCCGGCGTCGGCGTGAGATCTAGAACAGGGTCGGTGCCGCCGCGATCGCCCACGATGCGCGATGGTGAGCGCTCAATCCATGATGCTCGATGGCTGCGCGATGCTCGGCGCTCGCGTACCCCTTGTTCCGGCACCAGCCGTAGACGGGCGCTGCCCCGTCCAACTCGCCCATGTGATCATCTCGCGCGACCTTGGCGATGACGGATGCGGCCGAAGCCGAAGCGCAGTCGCGGTCGGCCTTGATGATCGGTTGTACGCCCCGCCCGATGGCGGCGACCGGACTGATGTAGTCGTAGTTGCCGTCGAGGATCACAAGCGCATCCTGGACATCGACCCCTTGCCTCCCCAGGTCTTGGATCGCTCGGACGGCGGCGAGCCCGAGCGCCCGCATGATCCCCACGTCATCGACCTCGGCCGCCGTCGCCCACCCCACCGCGTGAGCGGGTACCCACGCTCGGGCGCGCTCGGCGACGTCCGCACGACGCGGCTCCACGATGAGCTTGGAGTCACGGAGACCCTGAGGGATCCGGCGGCGGCTGAAGGCAGCATCCGCGGCCACCGCACCCACGGCAACCGGGCCTGCCAAGGCCCCTCGGCCGACCTCGTCGCACGCGATCACGAGAGCGTGCTCGCGTAGCAGGCGTCGCTCGAGCGTCAGAGTCGGCGCGACGACCGCCATCACGGCTTCGGAACCCCGCTGAAGACCTCGTGGTGAGAGTCGATCGTCCCGAAGCGGTCGAAGGGCCAGGTGATGAGGAAGGCGCGACCGACGATGTTCTCGATGGGTACGAAACCGCGGCCCGGCTGATCCTGCTGGTAGCGCGAATCCTGCGAGTTGTCGCGATTGTCTCCCAGCACCCATATCGACCCCTCCGGGACGGTGACGTCGTAGTCGAACTCGTCCGGAGCCGATTGAGACGGGTCGAGGTCGAGGTAGGCGTTCTCGTCAATCGGCACACCGTTGACGGTCACCTGGCCGATCGCGTTGCAACAGACGACGTGGTCGCCGGGAAGTCCGATGATCCGCTTGATGAGGTGGTCCTCGCTGTCGGACGCGGTGAGCCCGACGAGCGAACCCAGCCAGTCGAGAGCCGCCGTGAGTGGAGGCTGCTCCGGCTGATAGGTCGCGGGCAACCACCCGCCCGGGTCGCGGAAGACCACGACGTCACCGCGTTCGTAGCTTCCGAAGCGCGGGGTCAGCTCGTCAACGAGGATCCGGTCCCCCTTGAGGAGGGTCCGCTCCATCGATCCGGAGGGGATGTAGAACGAGCGCACGAGGAACGTCTTGACAAGGAAGGACACGAGGATCGCGACCACCAGGATGACAAGGACGTCACGGATGAACGGCCACGGACCGCGGCGCGAACGGCCGGGAGCGTCACTGTCGAGCGCGGGCGACGGGGAGTCGGTGGTCATGCTGTCCTTCACCGGTGCCGGGGTTCGGCGACCATCCACCAGCGTCGCACATGACGGCCGCTGCGAGCATCGAAACACCCGGGAACGACGGATGCCCCGAGACCATCGTCCCGGGGCATCCGTCACAGAAGCGCTTAGCGGTCGCGCTTCTCCTTGATCTTGGCCTTCTTGCCGCGGAGCTCGCGCAGGTAGTACAGCTTCGCGCGACGCACGTCACCACGCGTGACGACCTCGATGTGGTCGATCACGGGGCTGTGCACGGGGAAGGTGCGCTCGACGCCGACCTGGAAGCTGATCTTGCGAACAGTGAAGGTCTCGCGGACGCCATCGCCGGAGCGACCGATGACGACACCCTGGAAGACCTGGATGCGCGAGCGGGAGCCCTCAGTGATGTTGACGTGCACCTTCACGGTGTCGCCGGCGTTGAAGACGGGGATGTCGGACCGCAGCGAGGCTGCGTCGACGGAGTCGAGGATCTGCATGATCGTCACTTCCTGCGACCGCCACAGGTCGACCGCGAGAGTTAGAGGAGAAAGGATGTGGTGCCCTGTCGGCGCCTGAGCGGCTCCGAACTCCCCTGAGGCAGAGATCTGTCAGGGCACAAGTGCCCATTCTGCCATGAATGCAGACGGGGGCCAAACCTTCTCAGCGCAGCGGGTCGCGCTTCTCCTCCAGGACCACCACCGATGGGTCGGCGCGGCCCAGGTCGGCGGCGGCCGTGTAGCGACGAAGGATGACGGACGGACCGGCCTCCTGCAGCAGCTGACGCAGCGACGACCAAAAGACTGCGAAGAAGACCACGGTCGCGGCGATCAGCAGGGGCCAGAACCAGGCTTGATTAAAGAGGCCGACGCCGATCGTCAACACGTGCCAGAACCCGACCCCCGCGGCATCCCACCAGGACACGGTGCGCGTGTGGCGGACCGTCCCACGGGAACGGATGAGAAGGGTCAGGACGAGCTGACCCACGAGGACCGAGGGGATGGCGACAATCAGGACCCACGCGAGCGCCCATCCACCCGCATCCGAGACGATCCATCCGATGAGCAGCCACAGCGGCAGGACGACCGCGCTCGGGAGGAGCCAGAAGAAGAATCCGCGACGCAGAGGCATCCTCTGATGCTACGCCGACACGGGCGAACGGTCTTCGGCGGTGCCGCGCTCAGTCGGCGAGGAGATCCGGGCGCCGCGTCCGGGTGCGCTCGATCTGTTGCTCGCGGCGCCATTGCGCCACACGTCCGTGGTGACCGCTGAGAAGCACGCCGGGAACGTCGTATCCTCGCCACGACGCGGGCTTCGTGTACGAGGGGTACTCGAGAAGACCGTCCTCGTGCGACTCCTCGACGAGGCTGTCGGGATTGCCGACAACACCGGGGACGAGTCGGCCCACGGCTTCGATCATCGCCATCGCCGCGACCTCGCCGCCGTTCAGGACGTAGTCACCGAGACTCACCAACCGGACTCGGCCGATCGTGGCGGCGTACGCGAACACGCGCTCGTCGATGCCCTCGTATCGGCCGCAGCCGAACACGAGATGCTGCTCGGCGCTCCACTCGCGCGCCGTGGCTTGGGTGAACCGTTCCCCGGCAGGCGATGGGAAGACGAAGAGCGGTCCGGATGCCGCATCCGCCGCCTCCCCCTCATCGAGAGTCGCGATCTCATCGAGGGCCAGCGCCCACGGCTCCGGCTTCATGACCATGCCCGCGCCGCCGCCGTACGGCGTGTCGTCGACCGTGCGGTGGCGATCAGTCGCGTGGTCGCGAAGGTCGTGGACGCGGATGTCGAGCAGTCCCGCACCGCGGGCGCGGCCGAGCAGCGAGACTTCGAGGACGTCGAAGAAGGCCGGGAAGATCGTGACGACGTCGATGCGCACGTCAGGAACCGGCAGAGTCCTCGTCGCCCGACTCAGCGGGTGAGTCGTCGTCGGACGGCAGGTCTTCGAACAGCCCGGCAGGCGGGGTGACGACGAGTCGACGGGCGGCCATGTCGACCTCGGGAACGATCGCCCGCACGAAGGGTACGAGGACCTCGCGGTCCTGGTCTCCGGTGAGCTGGACGCTGAGGAGGTCCTGAGACGGGAAGTGATCGATGCGCGAGACCCGGCCGATGACGGCTCCGTCGCGCACCACGTCGAGCCCCACGAGCTGGTGGTCGTACCACGCGTCGTCTTCGACGACCGGAGCGGCGGAGTCCTGGTCCACCCAGAGGATCGCGCGGACGATCGATTCCGCGCCGGAGCGATCATCGATCCCGTCGAGGAACACCACCGGGTGGGAGTTCATCCATTTGAACTCCTTGACGGTGACGGTCTTTCCGTGCCAGGGCGACGACTCCGGAACCTGCAAGGTGAACACCGCACCAGGAACGAAGCGTCCATCCGGATCGTCGGTGAAGAGCTCGAGCTTCAGCGCGCCTTTCAGGCCGTGCGCCTTCACGAGGCGCCCGACACGCAGCTGCGTCCGGGCCGAGGGTGCCGACACGTCAGTCGTCCGCGACGTCGACGCGGACGCGCGTGCCGTCGGCCAAGGCGGAGATGAGGGTGCGCAAAGCCTTTGCCGTGCGCCCGCCGCGCCCGATCACACGACCCCGGTCGTCGGGGTGCACACGCACTTCGAGCACGTCGCCGCGAGGCGACGTGCTGGAGGCGATGGTGACGTCATCCGGGTGATCGACGATCCCCTTGACGATGTGTTCGAGCGCGGCGGCCAGCAAGGTATTACTCGGACTCGGTCGCGTCGTCGGCAGCCTCGGCAGCAGGCGCGTCGGCCTTCTTCTCCGCCTTGGGCTTGATGACGGACTTCTTCGACGAGTCGATCTCGAACGGAGCCTTGGGCTCGCGGGTCTTCACGGTCGACACGGCATCCTTGTCGCCCTTGAACTTGCCCCAGTCGCCCGTGAGCTTGAGGATCGCAGCGACCTGCTCGGTCGGCTGTGCGCCGACGGAGAGCCAGTACTGCGCGCGCTCCGAGTCGACCTCGATGAACGAGGGCTGCTCGGTGGGGTGGTACTTGCCGATCTCCTCGATGACACGGCCATCGCGCTTGGTGCGCGAGTCAGCGACGACGATGCGGTAGTAGGGCGCACGGATCTTACCGAGACGCTTCAGACGGATCTTGACAGCCACAATTCTCCTGAATGGTGTTGCGAGTGATGTTGAACGTCGCCTGGAGCGTGGGGTGCACACCCGGCGGGAGCTCTGCGGTGGACCTCCGAGCCGGATAGAGGGTCGGGCAAGGCGGTCCAACCGTCTATTCTGCCAGATGCGAGGGGATGCCGCGAACCGCCGAGTCGGCGTGCCACACTGGGCCCATGACGGTGACCTTCGCCACATCCGCTCGTTCGTCCGTCGGGATCGAATGGGAAATCATGCTGGCCGACGGGTCGACCGGTGATCTGGTCCCGGCAGCGCCCGGCATCCTCGACCAGATCGAGGATCAGACCCGTCACGAGCGGCACACCGTCACCGGCGAACTCCTCACCAACACCATCGAGGTCACGAGCGGGGTCGGCGACACCGTCGCGGCAGCCGTCGACGACATCGGAGATGCGATCGACCTGGTGCGGACGGTCACCGACACCCAGGGAGTCGAACTCCTCTGCGCGGGCAGCCACCCGTTCGCGCGGTGGTACGACCAGGAGGTCACCGACAAGACTCGCTATCACAAGCTCATCGAGCGCACCCAATGGTGGGGGCGCAACATGATGATCTGGGGCATTCACGTCCATGTCGGCGTGGAGAACGTCGCCAAGGTCTTCCCGATGATCAACGCACTGTCGGCCTACCTCCCGCACCTGCAGGCGCTCTCGGCGTCGAGCCCGTTCTGGGCCGGGGATCGCACCGGGTACGCGTCCAATCGCGCGCTGGTGTTCCAGCAGCTTCCGACTGCTGGCCTCCCCTGGCCACTGGAATCGTGGGCCGAGTACGAGGCCTACCTCGGCGACATGGAGCGGACCGGAGTCATGGCGGACGCGACAGAGGTCCGCTGGGACATCCGTCCCGCTCCCCGCTGGGGCACGATCGAGATCCGCGCCTGTGACGGGATGTCCACGCTCCCCGAACTCGCCGCCGTCGCCGCACTGGTCCAGGTCCTCGCAGAGCACTTCTCCCGGATGCTCGACGAGGGCAAGGCTCTCCCGACGATCCAGCCGTGGTTCGTCCGAGAGAACAAGTGGCGCGCCGCCCGGTACGGCCTCGAGGCCGAGGTGATCGTCGACCAGGAAGGACGCCAGCGTCCCGTCGCCGAGCATCTGCGGGAGATCGTCGAGTCGCTCTCCCCCATCGCCGCGGAACTCCACTGCGCCAAGGAGTTCGCCGAGGTGACCCAGATCCTCGATCGAGGTGCGAGCTACGAGCGTCAGATCCGAGTGGCCGATGCCGCCGACGGCGATCTGCGCGAAGTGGTGAGGCACCTCATCCGCGAGTTCCGCGGCGGACCCACCCTCCGGGAGTTCGTCTCCGTCGGCTGACGCCGCTCAGCTCTTTCCGAAGAGCTTCTGAATCTCGGCGAGATCCGCCTCGGTGGGCTGCGCGGGGGCTCCGAGGCCGAAGCCTGAGCCGGCCGACGCGGCATCCGCCGTCGTGATGCCCGCGTTCTCGGCGGCTCGCTTGGCCGGGTTGCCCGAGCGCGAGCCGCTGTTGCTCTTCTGCTTCTTGCCCCGCTTGCTCGATGCACCCGGCTTGCCGCCGACCGCGCCCATCCCAGGCATGGAAGGAACGCCTCCTCGAGCAACCGTCTTCATCATCTTCGCGGCCTGGTCGAAGCGCTGCACGAGCTGGTTCACGTCCGTGACGGTCATGCCCGAACCTCGGGCGATGCGAAGTCGCCTCGAACCGTTCAGCACCTTCGGATTGCGTCGTTCGCCCGGCGTCATCGAGCGGATGATCGCCTCGGTGCGATCGATCTCGCGCTCATCGAAGTTCTCGATCTGCTGCTTCATCTGCCCCATACCAGGCAGCATGCCGAGCATCTTCTTCATCGAGCCCATCTTGCGGACCTGCTGCAGCTGCTCGAGGAAGTCCTCGAGGGTGAACTGCTCGGTCGCGAGCTTCTGAGCGACCCGCTGGGCCTCATCCTCGTCGAAGGCCTGCTGAGCCTGCTCGATGAGGGTGAGGATGTCACCGAGGTCGAGGATGCGGCTCGCCATGCGGTCGGGGTGAAACGCCTCGAGATCGTCCAGGCCTTCACCCGTGGACGCGAAGATGATGGGGCGCCCCGTGACGGACGCGACGGACAACGCCGCTCCACCACGCGCGTCGCCGTCCAGCTTGGAGAGGACGACACCGGTGAAGTCGACGCCGTCCTGGAACGCCTTTGCCGTGCTGACGGCATCCTGACCGATCATCGCGTCGATGACGAACAGGACCTCGTCGGGCGCGGTCGCGCGACGGATGTCCGCGGCCTGCTTCATCAGTTCGGCATCCACACCGAGTCGACCGGCGGTGTCGATGATCACCGTGTCGAACTGCTGGCGACGTGCGTGCTCCACTCCGTCGCGCGCCACCTTGACCGGGTCGCCGACGCCGTTGCCGGGCTCGGGAGCGTAGATCGCAGCTCCCGCTCGCTCGGCGACGACGGTGAGCTGGTTGACCGCATTTGGGCGCTGGAGGTCACAGGCGACCAGCAGGGGCGTGTGGCCGTCCTTCTCGAGCTGCTTCGCGAGCTTGCCGGCGAACGTGGTCTTACCGGAGCCCTGGAGCCCGGCGAGCATGATGACCGTCGGGGGCTGCTTGGCGAACTGCAGCCGGCGCTGCTGTCCGCCGAGGATCGCGACGAGTTCCTCGTTGACGATCTGAACGACCTGCTGAGCGGGGTTCAACGCCCGGTTCACCTCGTCGCCGAGGGCACGCTCGCGCACCTTGCCCGTGAACTCCTTCACGACCTGGAGCGCGACGTCGGCGTCGAGAAGGGCACGTCGGATCTCTCGCACGGTCCCGTCGATGTCGGCGGGAGTGAGCTTTCCCTTCGTGCGCAGATTGCGGAAGGTCTCTGTGAGCCGATCGGAGAGCGTGCCGAAGGTAGCCATGATGACTCGAGTTTAGTCGAGAGCGGCCGAGTCCCCGGCGCCCCGCGTCGGCAGAGTCACCGCTGCGATCGCGAGTGCATTCTCGAGCTCACCGGAGAGTGAGGCGCGACCTGCTCCGGCGCGGGCCCATCGTTCGATGGCGATCATCACGGCGCCGGCATGAGCGGCTCCGCAGACGGCCGCTTCGACCGCACCCGTCCCCGTCGCGACGAGGGATGCCGCGACGGCCCGCGCGATTCTGGCTTGGCGGACGGCGGCGGCGCGCTCGAGCTCGTCGAAGAGACCCATCGCCTCGGAGTTGATCAGCGCGAGCGCAAGGCTGTCGGGCTCGAATCCATCGCAGAGATGCTGAAGAGCGACTACCGGGTCGCCAGGCGGCACCGCACTCTCCAGCTGCCCGAGACGGTGATCGAGGGACAACCAGAGAATCGCGTCCTTCGAGTCGAAGTAGTTGAAGAAGCTCGAGCGGCTCACGCCCGCGCGGGCCGCGATCTCCGTGATGGATGTGGCCTCGAATCCCTTCTCGAGGAACAGCTCGCACGCCGCCTCGGAGAGCACCTCGCGGGACGACGCGCGGGGTCGGCCGGTCGTCATCCCGCAAGCCTACTGGCGGCGTATTGTTGCACGCAGTCCAACAACGACATCTGGAGGCTCTTGTGATCGAGATCCGCACGGTCGGCCTCACACCCGACTTGGTCCCGTACCGGGAAGCGTGGGCATTGCAGCGCGACCTGCACGCGCAAATCGTCGACGGCAGGCGGGGGGACACTCTGCTTCTGCTCGAACACGAGGCGGTCTACACCGCAGGAGCTCGGACCGCTCAGCACGAACGACCCGTGGACGGCACTCCGGTTGTCGACGTGGACCGAGGCGGCAAGATCACGTGGCACGGTCCCGGACAGCTCGTGGGGTACCCGCTGGTGCGCCTCGCTGAGCCGGTGGATGTCGTCGCGCATGTTCGTCGCCTGGAAGACGTGCTCATCCGCGTGACGAAGTCGTTCGGCGTCGACGGCATGCGCGTCGACGGGCGCAGCGGGGTCTGGGTCGATCGCGGAGGATCCCCGGAGAAGGTCGCCGCCATCGGCGTTCGCGTCCAGTCCGGAGTCACGATGCACGGGTTCGCTCTGAACTGCGACAACGTGCTCGAGCCGTTCTCACGGATCGTCCCGTGCGGCATCACCGACGCGGGAGTCACGACCCTGAGCAGCATTCTCGAGCGCGACCTCGCCCCCGCCGATGTCCTCCCTGTCGTGATGGACGCCTTCGCTGACGAGTTCGGTGCGGAGGCGGCCGCATGAGTGCCTCGACGCCGGACGGCCGCCGGATGCTCCGCCTCGAGGTCCGCAACGCTCAGACGCCCATCGAGCGCAAACCGGAATGGATCCGGACGAAGGCGCGGATGGGACCCGAGTATCAGGAACTCCAGGCTCTGGTGAAGGACGAGGGACTCCACACCGTCTGTCAGGAAGCGGGCTGCCCCAATATCTTCGAGTGCTGGGAGGACCGCGAGGCCACCTTCCTCATCGGCGGCTCTCAGTGCACCCGTCGCTGCGACTTCTGTCAGATCGACACCGGCAAGCCCGCCGATTACGACACCGACGAACCTCGGCGTGTCGCAGAGAGCGTCACCCGGATGCGGTTGCGATACGCGACGGTCACTTGCGTCGCGCGCGACGACCTGCCCGACGGCGGCGCATGGCTGAACGCGGAGACGGTTCGTCAGATCCACGCCGCGAACCCGGGCACAGGTGTCGAACTGCTCGCCACGGACTTCAACGGGGAACCGGAGTTGCTCGACGTGGTGTTCGAATCGCGCCCGGAGGTCTTCGCGCACAACGTCGAGACGGTCCCCCGCATCTTCAAACGGATCCGCCCCGCCTTCCGTTACGACCGTTCGCTGCGCGTGCTCACCCGGGCGCGCGATGCCGGCTTGATCACGAAGTCGAACCTCATCCTCGGAATGGGCGAGGAACGACACGAGATCGAGGAGGCGCTCAGGGACCTGCACTCCGCGGGCACCGACATCATCACGCTGACGCAGTATCTCCGGCCCTCCCCCCGACACCTGCCCGTCGCGCGCTGGGTAACGCCGCAGGAATTCATCGAACTGCGCCAACTCGCCGAGTCGATCGGATTCCTCGGCGTCCTCGCCGGACCGCTCGTGCGCTCCTCCTACCGGGCCGGTCGCCTGTGGGCGCGGTCGATGAGGTCGAAAGGACGTGACATCGCCCCTGCACTCGCTCACCTGGCGGAAGAGGCCGACGAGGCGGGATTCGCCCAGGCGGTGTGACGCCGACTCCTCCCCACGCTGCCGTGCGCACGATCCCTCCCCCGGACTCGCTCCGGGGCTCAGCGCCGCGGTCTCGCGCTTCTACCTTCATCGGGATGCCGAGTGGTTCGGCATCCCGATGAAGGAGCGATATGCGTACCCCTCTTGCACTCACCGCCACGGTCGGATTGGCCTTCGCCGCGGCGGTTCTTCCGCATGCGACGGCGTCTGAGCCGGTCCCCGAACCCGCGCCCGACACGGTCGTCTCGGTGACGGGAGGTGCCGAGAACGGCTTCGAGATCGAGTACTACGACGGCTCAGCCCAGTACCCGCCGACGGACTCGGAGGCCTTGGCGGAATGCGGCGAGTACGACACCCGCGTCGAACGGGTCCGCTGCCGCGTCGAGGTCCGCACGTGGTACCGAGACCTCGCCACGCTGCGAGACGCCCTCGACTGGGCGCACGCGACGCGCGGCTGATCGCCTAGTCCGCGCTGGTCACCGACTGGACCGCTCCGGCGACGTCCAGGTTCACCAAGAGGACGTCGTCGGTCGAATCCGGGTCGAGCGCGTACTCGAGCACGGCGAAGGGGTCTTTGCCGCTGTGCTCGTCCGCGAGAATCGTCATGCTCATCAGCTGCAGCGAGCGGATGACGTCCATGTGGGTGTCGCCGGAGATGTCGACGAGAAGGTCCTCGATGTCTTCGCCCAGCATCTCCTGCTGCTGAAGGATGAACTCGGTGACTTCGCTCGTTCGGTCATCGAGCTCCGACACCATGGCATTGCGGGCGCGCAGATCGATGGTCTCCAGAGCGGCGATCATCGCGGCGGCTACGTCGAGAGCATCGATCGAGACGTCGTCCTGGTCGGGCGCCGTGAGATCGACGGTCACCCGCTGATCACCGAAGTCCACGACCTCCGACCAGAAGATCGACCCGTCGGGTCCGGACTCCAAGAGTCCGAAGTAGTCGTGCTCGATCGCCATGTGTCAATGAAACCAGCCTTCCGGGCCTCGCGCGACCGGACTCGTCAATCGACGAGCGCAGATGCGAAGACATGGGGCGTGAAACCGGTCAGATCGCCGATGCCCTCCCCCTGCCCGAGGAGCTTCACCGGGATGCCGGTGCGCTCCTGCACGGCGAGGACGAACCCACCTCGGGCGGAACCGTCGAGCTTCGTCAACACGAGACCGGTGACACCGGCGTGCTCGAGGAACGCCGCGGCCTGCATGACACCGTTCTGGCCCGTCGTCGCGTCGAGGACGAGGAGGACCTCGCTGATGGGCGCTTGCTTCTCGATGACTCGCCGGATCTTCGTGAGCTCGTCCATGAGCCCGGCCTTCGTGTGGAGACGACCAGCCGTGTCGACAAGAACGATCTCCGTCCCCGTCCGGATGGCGTGATCGATCGTCTGATAGGCGACGGATGCCGGGTCTTGGCCCTCTTGCTGCGGGCGGACGATCGCGGCGCCGCCACGCTCGGCCCACGTCGCGAGCTGGTCGACGGCCGCGGCGCGGAATGTGTCCGCGGCACCGACCACGACGCTCCGGCCGAACCGCTGCAGGTAATGGGCGAACTTACCGATCGTCGTCGTCTTACCGACCCCGTTCACTCCGACGACGAGGACGACAGCCGGACGTTCACTCAGGTGAAGCGTCGTGTCGAATTTGGCGAAGTGCTCCTCGAGGGTCTCGCGAAGCATCCGCTGCAGGTCCTTGGGGTCGGTCGTCCGGAACCGCTCGACCTTCTCACGGAGCTCCGCGATGATGCGTTCCGTGATGTCGGGACCGAAGTCCGCCGTCAGGAGAGCGGTTTCGAGGTTCTCCCACGTGTCCTCATCGATCGTCGGCTTGACGAACATGCCACGCAGCGCGCGACCAAGGGACCAGGAGCTCTCCGCCATGACTTCAGGCTAGTTGACGGCGTCAGCCCTTCTCGCAGGCGATGCCGTCCTTGTCGCGGTCCATCTTCTTATTGGCGTTGTAGAGCGCCGTGGAGATGGCCGGCTTGATTTTGAAAGCCTTGTTCTTGCCGTTCACCTTGTTGTACTTCACGCCCGACTTGGCGACTCCGCCTTTGTACACCTTGTGCATCGCGGTGCAGTTGGCGAACGTCTTGATGACCGGCTTCGCCGCCGGCGCGACCCGCGACGCACTCACCGACGCCGAGTGCGTCGGAGCAGCCGACGCCGATCCTGCGGGTGCGATCGCGAGCGCTCCCGCCACCAGCACAACCATCATCGTCCGATGCACTCCCGTGCGCACAGAAACCTTCATTGCCACCCCCGTCGATCGCGTGGAACGACCTGTTCCCCCGCGCTCAGGGTACACAGACGCGGGACTCAGGCGGTGGCGCGCTCACGGACCCGCTGTCCGACCACGGCAGAGACACCGTCCTGACGCATCGAGACCCCGTACAGAGCGTCTGCGATCTCCATCGTCCGCTTCTGGTGGGTGATCACGATGAGCTGGCTCGATTCCCGCAGTTGCTCGAACACGCCCAGCAGGCGACCGAGGTTGGCGTCATCCAGCGCGGCCTCCACCTCGTCGAGGATGTAGAACGGGCTCGGTCGCGCCTTGAAGATCGCGGTCAGAAGCGCGACCGCAGCAAGCGACCGCTCGCCTCCCGAGAGGAGCGAGAGCCGTTCGATCTTCTTGCCGACCGGCCGGACGGAGACATCGATCCCCGTGGTCAACGGGTGCTCCGGATCGGTGAGTGAAATCGATCCCGTGCCGCCAGGGAACAGGATCGGGAAGACCTCCCCGAAGGCGACCTTGGTGTCTTCGAATGCCGCGAGGAAAATCGTCTGCATCCGCTCGTCGAGTTCTTCGATGATCGTCAGGAGATCCGTCCGTGTGCGCACGAGGTCGTCGAGCTGCGCCGTCAGGAACGAGTGCCGTTGCTCGAGCGCCGCGAACTCCTCCAGCGCGAGCGGGTTCACGCGGCCGAGCTGTGCAAGCTTGCGTTCCGCCTCCTGAAGGCGCCGTGCCTGCGCGGCGCGGTCGAAGGCCTTGGCGTCCTCTCCCTCGGTGCCCGGTAGGGGAACATCGGGACCGTATTCCGTCAAAAGAATATGCTCATCGAGGCTGAGTTCCGAATGAACCCGGTCAAGCAGACTCTGCACGTGAAGTCGCTTCTCGTGCATCTGGAGCTCAAGCCCGTGCACGGATTCCGTCACCCGGGTCAGCCGTTCGCGGACCCCCGCATCCTCGCGCCTGAGCTTTGCGAGCTCTGCGGTGAGAGCTGTCCGCGTCTGCTCCGCGCGCTCCAGCTCCACACGCGCTTGAGCCGTCGACCGGTCGATCGAGTCGAGAACGGGTGGCAGCGCGTTCACGACCTCGGAGGCGACCGCTCGTTGCGCGCGACGGATGACCGCACGACGCGCAGCCGCCTCGGCTGCCGCGCGCTCACGCTCTCGCTGACGCTCGAGCTGAGCCACCCTCGCCTCCGCAGCTCGGACGCGCTCGCGCAGTGTCTCGACGTCGAGGCGCGTGTCCATCTCGCGCGCTCGCGCGGCCTCGAGCGCATCGAGAAGACCATCGCGCGCCGACGCGTCCAGGATCGGCCGCGGCAGGTCTGCGACCGACGCGAACGCCTCACCCGCGGCCTGCGCGGCGGCGTCGGCCTCACGGGCAGTGGTCTCGGCCTGACGCAGACCCGCATCCAGCCGCTCGCATTCGGCGACAGCGGACTCCAGCCGAACCATCGCCCGGTTCTTCTGCTCCGCATGTGCGGCGAGAGCCGAGTCGTGTTCGCGAAGCGCGGTCAGAGAGTCGCGGGTGCGCTGGCGGGCAGCATCCCACCGCGACTGCGCGTCGGCGAGTCCCTCGCGAAGGGAATCGGCCACAACGGTGACTTCGGTGAGCCTTTCCCGTGCTCCATCGCGCTCGGCGGAGAGTTCGATGCGCGAGCGCGATTGGCCCGATCCGGCTCGCACGGTGCTCGAGGTGACTGTCTCGCCGGCCCGGGTCACGATGACCAACCGGGTACCTGTGTCGGTGACTTTCCGGCATGCCTGGTAGGCGGCCTCGATGTCGTCGGCGATCGCGATGCCCGCCAGAGCCGCGCGCACTCCCGCCGGTCCGTCGACCACCTCGGCGGCCCACGTCCACTCCCCCGTCAGCGTCGGCCGTTCGAAGACGGCCCCCTCCGCGAGAGCGATGTCGACGGATCCGAGATCGTACTCACGTGCCGTCGCGATGACCGCGCGGGCCGCCGCCAGATCCTCCACGAGTATCCCGTCCGCGAGCGCACCCAGCGCCGCGGCGATGGCTGCCTCGTAACCGGCGGTTACGCGGATCGCATCGCTGACGATCCCGCGGATTCCCTCGCCCCCCCGATCGATGACGGCAGCAGCGGCGTTGCGGACGTCGAGAGCACGCCCCAGCGCGGCGGTCTCCGCCAACAGCGACTCGCGTTCGCGTTCCGCCGCGTGGAGCCGCTCGCGGATCGACCCCACCTCGGCCTCGGACTCCGACGCCTCCCGCTGGGCGCGCTCGTACGACGCCGAGTATTCCTCGGCCGAATCGGTCGGGCCCTCGTCGGCGGGGGCGATCTTCGTCAGAGCCTCTTGCGCCTCATCACGGCGCTGCTCCGCCGCATCGAGGGCACGTTGCTGACGCTCGACTGCCGCGCGGAGAGCCTCCGCTTTGGATGCCGCCGCCTCCGACCGTCCGCGCAACGACGCGAGGCGCATGTCGTGCTCAGAGACGAGCGCGCTCTGCGCCGCGATGTCGGTGTCCAGCGCGTCGAGCTCGGCGCGCGCCCGGATGACATCCCTCGCGGCGGCAGCCGCGGCATCCTGCGCCGTCCCGAGGCCGGACCCGATCTCGTCGATCTCCGCGCGGGCCTCGTCGATGACGGCCTGCGTCACCGTCGCACCTGCGTCAGTGGGCTGAGCGTCGTCTTCCAGCAGGGACAGGCGCTGTCCGGCGAGCGAATAGAGTCCCCGAAGTCGCTCCTGCACACGGCCGAGCTCGAACGTGACTGCTCGCGCGCGGTCGACGGCCTCTGACCGCTGATCGCTCTCGAGCTCCTCGATCCGGCGACGGAACCCGTCGGCACGGTCCTGCAGGACGAGTCGTTCGGCATGACGTTCCTGCTCGTTACGAGAGTGGTCCGCCAATTCACCGCGCAGGCGCGCCAACTCGTCCGCATACAGTCGTGCCCTCGCATCCCGGACCACGGCGGCGATCGTCGCCGCTTCGCGTGCGATCTCCGCCTGCTTTCCGAGCGGCTTCAGTTGACGTCGCAGCTCACCGGCGAGATCGCTGAGTCGGGTGAGGTTGGCCTCCATCGCTTCGAGCTTTCGCAGGGTCTTCTCCTTGCGACGGCGGTGCTTGAGGATGCCAGCAGCTTCTTCGATGAATCCGCGGCGATCCTCGGGACTCGCCTGCAGGACCGTGTCGAGGCGTCCCTGTCCGACGATGACGTGCATCTCTCGGCCCAGCCCCGAATCGCTGAGGAGTTCCTGGACGTCGAGAAGCCGGCATGTCTCGCCGTTGATGGCGTACTCGCTCGAGCCGTTGCGGAACAGCGTCCGGCTGATCGTCACTTCGCTGTACTCGATCGGCAGGACGCCGTCGGCGTTGTCGATCGTCAACTGGACCTCAGCCCGACCGAGCGGTCCGCGCGTCGCTGTGCCGGCGAAGATGACGTCCTCCATCTTGCCGCCGCGGAGCGTTTTGGCACCCTGTTCGCCCATGACCCACGCGAGCGCATCGACGACGTTCGATTTGCCCGATCCGTTGGGGCCGACGATGCAGGTCACGCCCGGCTCGAGGGCGAACGTCGTCGGCTGGGCGAAGGATTTGAACCCCTTGAGCGTCACGCTCTTCAAGTGCATGGGGACCCTCCGGGATCGACGTCGCGTCCACGCTATCGGACGAAGCGTCCGCGCCACTTGACGGCGCGCCCGGGGCGACGCTAGTGTCGGGGCTCGCGTCAGAAGTCTGAGAAAGGAGGTCCCCGACATGATTACCGACATCACGCCAACCGGAGCAGCGTTCACTGCGTTCCCGTTCGCCCTGGGGACCGTCTCCTTCGTCGCGGCAGCGCAAACCCGCGCTCACACCGGGCGCTAACCCGCCCGTAGGTGAGCTCCGTCATCTGACGGCAGCGCATCGCCATGCCCCGGACTGATCCCGTCCTCACCACCCGTCGTCGCCGGGCGTTCAGCCCTGCACACGGTCGTGCTCTCTCGTGCTGCGGCACGATCTCACGCCGCGCCCGCGGCACTCCACTGCAACGATCGAAAGAGATCACTCATGCGCACTCTCACCGCGCCGCAGCGCACCACGGCGGTCATCGCCGCGCTGCAGCATCCCACCCCGACGCGCATCACCGCCCGTCAAACGTTCATCGACCGACTCGCTTTGCGTCTGGCCCTGGCCCTGCTTCTCTGGAGCACGCGGCCCGGCACCGACCGCGAAGAGATCGACGCCCGCCGTCGCGAGCGCCTCGCGCGCGACGCACGGGAAGCCGAGTGGGACCGCCGCCGTGCGCTCCTCGTTCCGCGCCGATGACACCCGCGGGGGCTGCGACCGCGTCGAAGCCCCCGCACCCACCAGTTTCAGGAGAACACCATGACGACCGCACCGTACGAGCTCCGACCGCTCACCATTCCGGCAACTCCCGACGCACCGGACGCTGCCGACTTCCTCGCGATGGTCGAGGTCCGCAACGAGATCTACCGCGAGATCAGCGCGAACGACGATGAAACGGCCACCGCGTCGCAGCTTCTGCCGCATTTCCAGGAGAACCCCGACAACGACAAGCGGTGCTGGATCGTGCTCGTCGATGGCAATGTGGTCGGCCGGGTGATCGTCGACCTGCCGGCAGAAGAAGACTCTCAGGTCGCCTACTGGATGGTCGAACTCCTCGAGAGAGTGCAGGGTCGCGGTATCGGCGGCGACGTGTACTCGGTCATCGAAGCGACAGCCCGCTCCGCCGGGCGTTCAGTCCTGCAGTCCTGGGCTGAGCACCCCGAACCGCCAGTGGGCGCGGAGATCACCCGGCTGCCCGCCCCGACGGGATTCGGCGAGATTCCTCTCGACGGGCCGGCGCGCTATTACCTGCGACAGGGCCATACCCTCGAGCAAGTCGATCGAAAGAGTGTCCTCGATCTGGACGGGTCCCTCGACACCGTCCGCTCCCTGTTCGCAGACGCCACGGGTCACGCGGCTGGATACCGCGTGGAGCAATGGATGCTGCCCACCCCCGAGCAGTACCGCGAGAGTTTCGCGTGGGCCAAGTCGCGGATGTCGACCGATGCCCCCGCAGCCGGCCTGGAGGTGGACGAGGAAAAGTGGGACGTCGAGCGTCTCGCGCGCCATGACGCTCGCTACATCGATGCCGGTCAGACCGTCCTGGTCACTGCCGCCGTGCACGAGGAATCCGGGGCCGTCGTCGCGTTCACGGAGCTGTGCTCGGGAGCCGATCCCACGGCTACGACCCAGCAGATGGACACGCTGGTCCTCCGCGAGCACCGGGGCCATCGACTCGGGCAGCTGATCAAGTGCGCCGGCATCCTCCGCTGGCGCGAGGTCGCACCGGATTCGACGCGGATCATCACCTGGAACGCCGAAGAGAATCGCCCGATGCTGAGCATCAACGAGGCGATGGGGTTCGTGCCTGCGGCCTACATCGGTGCGTGGAAGAAGGTCCTGGACTAACGCCGGCGTTGGCACCGCGGGCAGTAATGACTCGATCGGTTCGTGAAGCTGACTCGCACGATCGGCGTGCCGCATCGCGGGCACGGCTCCCCCGTCCGGCCGTAGGCGTTGAGGGAATGGGCGAAGTATCCCGCTTGTCCGTTGACGTTGACGTACTGGGCATCGAAACTCGTCCCTCCCTCGGCGAGGGCTTTCTGCAGCACCGCGCGGATCTCGCTGAGGAGCTGACCGACGGCGCGAACCGGGATGTCTTCGGCGGGGCGTTCGGGGTGAAGGCGCGCCGCCCACAGCGACTCGTCCGCGTAGATGTTGCCGATCCCGCTCACGACCGTCTGGTCGAGAAGGACCCGCTTGATCGCTGACCGTGAGCGCCCCAACGCCCCACGGAACGCTTTCACGTCGAAAGCCGGATCGAGGGGATCGCGGGCGATGTGGGCGACTTGGGAGGGCACGGAGGCATCCTCGCTGCCCCAGCCGCCTGCTGCCCCGTCGACGGTCCGCTCCAGCGTGTCGATCGCGAGTGAGCCGAAGGTCCGCTGGTCGACGAACACCATTGCGACGTCTCCGTGAACCGGATGCCGGACATCGAAACGGACGCGTTCGTGTCGGATCTCAGGCGCACCCGAGGCGCGCAGCAGCATCTGACCGCTCATACCGAGGTGGCCCACGATCGCCTCAGTGCGAACGTTGACATCAGCCAGCGGCATCCACAGGAACTTGCCCCGGCGAACGACAGCGTCCACTCGGCGACCGGTCAGCCGGGCCTCGAAGTCGGCCGCCGTACCCCCATGCCGCGTGAGAGCCCGGGAGTCGAGGACCGTGACGGCATCGATCCGAGAGCCCGCGAGTGCCGGCGCGAGGCCCGCGCGCACGACCTCGACCTCAGGGAGTTCGGGCATCAGGGCTCACGCCTGCGCGGACAGTTCGCGCCACACCGCGAGGGCAGCGACCATCTCGGACTGCTTCTTGCTCGAACCGCGACCGCTGCGCGCGACATCGCCCACGGCGACCGTCGCCGTGAAGACGCGGTGATGGTCGGGGCCTTCGGCCTCCACGCTGTACGACGGGACCGGGAGTCCCGATCGTGCGGCGAGTTCCTGCAAAGCAGTCTTGGGGTCCATCGCCGCGCCGTAGCGCTCTGGGTCGGCCATCAACGGAGACACCAGCCGGAGCACGAGCGCGGTCGCCTCGTCGATGCCTGCGGACAGATAGGCAGCGCCGATGAGAGCTTCGGTCGTGTCGGCGAGGATCGAGTCCTTGTCGCGTCCGCCGGTCTGGTCCTCACCGCGTCCCAGCCGCAGGTGGGCGCCGAGGCCCATGCTGCGGGCCACTTCCGCGAGAGCAACCGTCGACACGACGCTCGCTCGCCGTTTCGCCAGAGACCCCTCGTCGAGGTCCGGATGCGTTCGGTAGAGGTGGACGGTGACGGCCATGCCGAGAATGGAGTCCCCAAGGAACTCCAAACGCTCGTTGTGGGCGATCCCGCCGTTCTCGTAGGCGTACGAACGGTGAGTGAGTGCAAGCGACACAAGCTCGGGGTCGATGTCGACCCCGAGCTTGTGTGTGAGCACCGAGTGATCGGTGACAGCGTCAGTCATGACGCGTCGATCAGACGTCGGCGACCTTGCGGCCCTTGTACTCGAGGAACAGCTCCGTGCCCTGCGAGTCGGTGACGACCTTCGCCTGGTGGGGACGGCTGTAGACGACCTTGCCGTTCTCGATGGTCTTGACGAGCGTGGGGGCCTCAGCCTTCCACTGCGCGCGACGCGAACGGGTGTTGGAGCGGGAGACCTTCCGCTTCGGGGGGTTACCTGCCATGGTCAGCTCTTCTCTGTGTCGTCGGCGGCGGGGCGTATTGCCTCGCCGTCGTGGTCTGGGGTTTGGGCCGACAAGGCGGCCAGCGCAGTCCAGCGCGGGTCGATCTGGGTTTCCTGTACCGCTGCTCCGGTCAGCCTCTCGCCCGTAGACGGATCAAGTCCGGGGCAATCCGGCTGACACACCGGTTGGAACGGAAGCGACAGGACGATCGCATCCCTGATGCCAGTTTCAAGATCCACGTGGTCGTCTTGAACCTGGAAGTCGGTCGCTTCGTCCCCAGAATACCCGAAGAGCTCTTGAAACTCGACTTCGAGCGGGTGTGTCAGGTCCACGAGGCACCGACTGCACTGCGCCTCGTAAGTGGTGACGGTCTCCGCCGTCACGAGAATCCCCTCGTGCACCGACTCGAGTCGCACGTCGACCTCGACGTCGGAGCCCTTGTCGACCCACGCTAAACCCTCGCCCCACTTCTCGGGGGCGGGCACCGTCAGCTCGAACTCCCTCATCTCTCCGGGAGCTCGAAGGATGTCCCTAACGGGAAGGACGAAGGGACCACTCACGCGCTTTCTGACCACGGTCGTCCATCGTACGCGTGCCCAGGCCGGGCTGGGCCGGTTCAGGCTGCGCCGGCCGCCGTGTCGAGGAATCGCGCCACAGGACCGGGCACGAAGGGGGACACGTCTCCCCCGAGGGATGCCACCTGTCGAACGAGCGAACTCGACACCAGCGCGTGTGCCGGGTCGGGGAGCAGGAAGACCGTCTCGACGTGCGCGAGGTGGCGGTTCACGATCGCCATGGGCGTTTCGTAGGCGACATCCACCTGTGAACGGATCCCCTTCACCAGTACGCCCGCGTTGACGTCGGTGGCGTAGTCCACCAGCAGGCCGACGCTCCATGCGGCGACGACGACGTCGCCCTCGATGTCACCCTCGGCGATCGACTGCTCCAGCAGGGTGAGTCGCTGTGCGATGGGCAGCATCGCCTCTTTGCCGGGGTTGTGCACGACCAGGACGTGCAGCTGGTCGTAGAGGGCCGCGGCGCGCCGAATGACGTCGAGGTGCCCCAACGTCGGCGGATCGAACGAGCCTGGCACCACCGCGATCCGGTTGTTCATGTCGATGAGCCTAATGACAGAACGCCCGCGCTGCGCCTCGGCTCAGTTCTTGCCCAGCGCGGCGCGCTCCCGCTGGCTCACGCGCCCGGCGATGGCTGCCGCGAGACCCGGCGTGCGGGCGAGGGTGGGATCCTCGGCGAGGAGCTGCTCCGCTTCGGCGCGAGCCGTCGCGATGAGGTCGGCGTCGGCCACGACGCGAAGGAGGCGCAACGAAGAACGAACACCAGACTGAGCGTCGCCCAGGACGTCGCCCTCACCGCGCAGGTCGAGGTCCACCTCGGCCAGCTCGAAGCCGTCCGTCGTCGCCGCGACGGCCTCGACGCGTTGCCGAGCCGGCGTGAACGGGTCGGCCTCGGTCACCAGGAGGCAGAGGCCGGGAACGGATCCTCGACCGACACGCCCGCGGAGCTGGTGCAACTGCGACACCCCGAACCGATCCGCCTCGAGGATCACCATCGTCGACGCGTTCGGCACGTCGACGCCCACCTCCACCACTGTCGTGGCGACCAGCACGTCGATGTCCCCGCGGGCGAACGCCTGCATGACGGCATCCTTCTCGTCACCGGGCATCTTGCCGTGGAGGATCTCGACGCGGATGTCGCGGAAATCGGGATGCCCCGCCAACAGAGCCGCCGCCTGGACGACGCCCCAGCGGGTCTTGCCCGGCTCTTCGCCCTCCGGCAGCTCGTCGTCGTCGGCATCCGTCGAGGCGTCGATCGCCGGGCACACGACGAACGCCTGACGTCCCAGACGGACCTCTTCCGCGACGCGTTCCCACACCCGGGCGAACCAGGCCGGCTTTTCGCCCACCGGCGCCACGAAGCTCGAGATACCGGCGCGACCGCCCGGCATCGTGCGGATCGTAGAGACGTCGAGATCACCGAAGACCGTCATCGCGACGGTCCGCGGGATCGGTGTCGCCGTGAGCACGAGAACGTGCGGGGAGCTGCCCTTCGCCCGGAGCGTCTCACGCTGATCGACCCCGAATCGATGCTGCTCGTCGACGACGACCAGACCGAGGTCGGCGAAGGTCGTGGACTGGCTCAGCAGCGCGTGCGTGCCGATCACAATGCGGGCCTGCCCGGAGGCGACGCGCAGTGCCGCACGCCGGCGCTCGGCGGTCGACAACTGGCCGGTCAGCAGCGTGGGCATGAGCTCGGGCGCGAGCTCCGGCCCGAGCATGCGCGCCATGGAGCGGACGTGCTGGGCAGCGAGGACCTCGGTGGGGGCGATGAGGGCTGACTGCCCACCGGACTGGGCCACCTGCAGCATCGCTCGGAGCGCGACGAGGGTCTTGCCCGAACCCACCTCACCTTGGACGAGGCGGTTCATCGGCCATGGAGCGACGAGATCGGCGGCGATGCGATCGCCGACCCCCACCTGGTCGGGCGTGCGATCGAACGGGAGCGCCGCATCGAAACGAGCCAGCAGCTCACCCGCCGGACGCGCGGTCGCCTCCATCATCCGCACCGACTGCCGCTGCTGCAGAAGCGCCGCCTGCAGCACGAAGGCCTCGTGCATGCGGAGGGTTTCGCGGGCCGGGTCGATCTCATCGAAGGTCGTGGGTGCATGGATCCGCGCGAGGGCGGTCGTGGCGTCGAGAAGACCCTGCTCCCGCCGGAATGCGTCGGGGAGCGGTTCGGGCACACCGGTCAGACCAGGAAGCACCTGGTCGACGCAGCGCTTCACCTGCCAGCTGGAGAACGTGCTGGTCGCCGGATAGATCGGGATGGGGAGCGTCCGCCACGCCTCGGCCGTCAGTCGGGCCGTACCCTCATCGTCGAAGAGCTCGTAATCGGGATGAGTCAGCTGCTTCTGACCCCGGTACTCCCCCACCTTCCCGGAGAAGATCCCCTGCCGACCCGCACGCAGATCCTTCAAGCGCCATGCCTGGCCGAAGAACGTGAGGGACATCGTGCCCTGGCCGTCGCCGATGATGACCTCCACGAGCTCGCCGCGGCGGCCCCGCATGGATCGAGTCGACGCGGAGCGCACCTCTGCGACGATCGTGACCAGTTCGCCGAGCGGGAGGTCGGCGATCGGGGTCAGCTCGCCGTGGTTCGCGTAGCGGCGCGGGTAGTGGGCGAGCAGGTCGCCCACCGTCGTCATGTGGAACGCGCGGCGCAGACCTTTCGCGAGCGTCTCGCCCACCGCATCCAGGAGCGGCGTATCCAGCGAGTGCGACGGCATGGGATGAGTCTAAGAGCGCCCGCCGACGCGGCTATCGTGGCGGGGTGACGAGGATCATTGCGGGCGCGGCAGGATCGCTGCCCCTCGCCGTACCGAGCGCCGGCACGCGTCCCACGAGCGAGCGTGTGCGCGAGTCGCTCTTCGGGGCGCTTGAAGCGGCGGATCTCATCCGCGATGCGACCGTTCTGGACCTCTACGCAGGCTCTGGGGCTCTCGGACTCGAAGCCGTCAGCCGCGGGGCGGCGTCGGCCGATCTCGTCGAGAGGGCGCCGCGGGCGGCGTCCATCATCGAGCGCAACGTCCGCGCCGTCGCCCGGAGCCTTCCCGGGCGTCGGCTCACCGTTCATCGGGCCGCAGCGGAGGGATTCCTCCGGGCCGCCGCCGCGTCGTTCGACCTGGTGTTCGTCGACCCGCCTTACGACATGCCGGATGCCGAGGTCGAGGCGACTCTCGGGCTCCTCGTGCCACGCCTGTCCGACGAAGCCATCGTGGTCCTCGAGCGGGCCACCCGCTCCGGCGACCCCGCCCTGCCGGACGGTCTCGTCGTCGACCGCGCCAAGAAATACGGTGACACGACCGTATGGTGGCTCAGCCCAGCGGATGCCGGGGCTCCGCCTCAGCCGAGCGTCGAGTCCCAGTCGGCGTAGGGATCCCATCCGCCGCGGTCCTCGCGCACCGCCCCCTTCACGAGCACGGCGGTCTCGCCGCGCTCCCGCACCCGTCCGATGACCTCGAACGCAGGCGGCGCCATGCCTGCAGGGAAACACGCCAGCAGGGCATGGTCCTCTCCCCCCGTCAGCGCAGCATCGTCGAGGTCGGCGTCGAGGGAGATCGTCACCCCGGACGCATCCGCGATCCGTGACGAATCGAGCAGGAGACCATCGGAGATGTCCATGAGCGCCGTGGCACCGGCGCGCGCGGCGACGACGCCGAGCTCGACGGGCGGCCGAGGGCGCAGCTGCGCGTCGATGTCGTGGCGCTCCGCGGGCGACAGGGCGTCGGTCGACACGACGACGGGTGTGCCGTCGGCATCCCGGAAACGACGGAAGAGAATGCCGAGCCCCCGAGCCGCTGCGCCGAGCTCCCCCGCGACGGCGACCTCGTCGCCGGGACGCGCGCCCGACCGAAGGACCGGCTCGACACCGTCGAGGACACCGAGCGCGGTGACGGCGACGGTCAGGGTGTCCGAGACCGTGAGGTCCCCACCCTCCACCGCGCACCCCGGCGCGAGCTCGGCCAGGGCGTCCCGGAATCCCGTCGCGAGATGGTCGACGAACGAGGCGGGGAGCGACTCGGGAAGCGCGAGAGCCACGAGGAGAGCGGTGGGTCGGGCGCCCATCGCCGCGACGTCTGCGACGTTGACGGCGGCGGCCTTGTAACCGAGATCGTAGGCGGACGTCCAGGCGAGTCGGAAGTCGGGACCGTGAACGAGCGTGTCGGTCGTTGCGACGATTCGTCCCCCCGGCACAGCCAGGACGGCGGCGTCGTCGCCGGGCCCGACCTCGGCTCGTGACGCCGGGCTCAGCACACGCAGGATGCGGGCCAGCAAGTCCTTCTCGGACACGTCGCGCACACGGAGCTCACCCATGCGTCCACGGTAGCCTGGAGCGATGCCCCGAATCCGTTGGACCGCCGCGCTCGCCCTGATCGTGGCCGGTGTCGCCGCCCTCTCGGGCTGCTCGTCCACCGTCGCGGTCGACACGCCGCCTCAGGCCGACGACCCGCGGTGTGCGCAGGTGATGGTCCTGCTTCCGGACGTGATGGGCGACCAGCAGCGGCGCTGGACCGATGCGCAATCCACGGCCGCCTGGGGTGACCCCACGACCGTCCAGTTCGCGTGCGGAGAGAAGCCGCTCGGCCCGACGACTCTGCCGTGTTTCACCGTCGACGGCGTCGACTGGGTCGTCGACGATTCGCGTGCGCCCCTCTACCGGATCTCGACGTACGGACGCGTCCCTGCAGTGCAACTCATCATCGATTACGACGCCGTCTCGTCGAGTGGACCGGTCTCGGCCGTGAGCCGACTGATCACCAAGCGGTTCGAGACCACGGCCAAATGCGTGGCCCCGACCGAGACGCAGCCCTGAGCCTCAGCGGGCGAGTTCGATCAGCTCGGTGATGAGGTCCGGGTAGCTCACGCCGCTCTGGATCCAGCAGGTGGGGAACATCGAGATCGGGGTGAACCCCGGCATCGTGTTGACCTCGTTGACGAAGAATTCGGTTCCCGTGAAGAAGAAGTCGACACGGGACAATCCCTGACCACCGACGGCCTCGAACGCCTGCGCCGCGATCCGCTGCATCTCCCGGAGTTCCCCGTCGTGCAGGTCCGCAGGGCAGACGAGGTCGATCCCGGGCGCCCCCAGGTACTTCGCCTCGAAATCGTAGAAGTCCCGTCCACTGACTACGATCTCCCCCGCGACGCTGACGCGGGGATCGCCGCCGTCGCGTGCCTGCAGGACGCCGCACTCGACCTCGCGGCCCGTCACGGCCTGCTCGACGAGGACGCTGGTGTCCTCGGCGAAGGCGACGTCGAGGGCGGCATCCAACTCGTCCCACTCCGAGACCTTCGACACCCCGACGCTCGAGCCGGCCCGAGCGGGCTTCACGAAGACGGGCAGACCGAGGGCACGGACGCGACGGCGCCAGAGGTCGTCATCACGTTCGAGGGCAGCACGCGTCAGAGTGACCCACGGCACGACGGGAACACCCGCCGCGCGGAGCACGCTCTTCGTCGTGTGCTTGTCCATGCCGATCGCCGACATGAGAAGACCGGCGCCCACGTACGGCAGGTCGAGCAGCTCCAGGAAGCCCTGCACCGTGCCATCCTCGCCGAAGCGGCCGTGGAGGATGGGAAACACCACATCGATGTCGCCGAGAGACTCCACAGTCCCGTCGGGGCGACGGACGGAGAGCGTCCGATGAGCGGTGGAGTCCGGCCACACGATGCGCGTGCCGTTGTCGACGACCTCCGGGAGCCGCTCGGGGTCGAGCGCGAACTTGTCGGGATCGTCGTCCTCCAGGACGAAGGCACCTTCGCGCGTGATCCCGACGGGGATCACGCGGTAACGGTCACGATCGATCGCCCGCAGCACCCCGCCCGCCGTGGCGGAACTGATCGAATGCTCGCTGGAGCGCCCGCCGAAAAGCAGAACCACTGCCGCCTGAACCATTCTGAGTCCTCTCCTCGGTGGGCTCGTCGTCATCCGTCGTCAGATGCGGTGCGATGTCGCGCGGGTTCATCGTGCCGTCGAGCACCATTTTGACCTGCTCGACGATCGGCATCTGTACGCCGGCGGCTTTCGCCAGCTGCAGCACGGGAGCGACGGACGCGAGCCCTTCGGCCGTCTGATCCATCTGCTTGACGACCTCGGTGAAGCTGTACCCCTGCCCGAGCAGGCGGCCAGCGGTGTTGTTGCGGCTCAGGGGCGACTGACACGTCGCGATCAGGTCGCCGAGTCCGGCCAACCCCTGCAACGTCTCCGGACGGGCACCCTGAGCCACCGCGAAGTCGGTCATCTCGACCAGACCGCGCGTGATGATCGACGCCTTCGTGTTCTCGCCGTAGCCGACGCCGTCGACGATGCCGATCGCGACAGCGATGAGGTTCTTCAGGACACCGCCGAATTCCGTGCCGATCACGTCCGTGTTGACAAAAGTCCGGAAGTAGCGGTTGCGCGCGAGACGCGCCACCGCTTCTGCGGTCTCCTGGCTCGACGACGAGATGACGGCAGCGGTGGGATGCTGCCGCGCGATCTCGAGGGCGAGGTTCGGACCGGATGCCACCGCGATCCGATCGGGATCGCAGTGCAGCTCCTGCTCGAGGACCTGACTCATCCGGAGTCCGGTCTTCTTCTCGACGCCCTTCATGAGCGAGACGACGGGGACGTCACTGGTGCCGATGAGGGGGCGAACGGCCTTCAAGTTCTGCCGGAGCGCCTGGCTGGAGATCGCGATGTACACCTGCGTCGCACCGTCGAGCGCCTCGGCGAGGTGGTGCGTGGCGGACAGTCCCCGCGGGAGGTTGATGCCGGGGAGGTACTGCGTGTTCCGCTTGCCCTCACGGATCTCGTGAGCCTGTTCAGCCCGACGAGCCCACATCATGACGTCCGCGCCGCCATCGGCGAGGACCTTCCCGAATGTCGTCCCCCAGCTCCCGGAGCCGAGCACGGCGACGCGGGGGCCGGTGACGTCGCGACGCGGCGCTTCCTTAGGAGTCAAGTCGACCCGTTTCATTCTGTCCGTGCTTCGCGGGATTCCACCGCTCCGCCGGGGGCTCTTCGCCGCGGAGGCGACCGAGCAGAATGGAGATGTCGCGCATGATGGCGTCCGTCGCAGCGATCAGCGTTCCGGGCGTCGTGTCGGTGTACGACGACAGGTCGACCGGGGGTCCGACGAGCACGCGGATCCGACGACGCGGGGGCCAGAGGCGGAGCCGCCCGTAGCGGGGAAGGATCTCCTGAACTCCCCACGTGGCCACGGGGATGACCGGGAGGGTCTCTTCCGGGGCGAGCGCGAGCCGCACCGCGCCGGTCTTCCCGCGCATGGGCCACATGTCGGGGTCCCGGGTGAGGGAACCCTCGGGGTAGACGATGACGCCGCTCTGAGCGGCGACGAGCGCATTGGACTGCGCCATCGTCTGCTTCGCGGCGGCGGAGTTGGATGCCCGCGCCACCGGAATCATGCCCGTCGCGCGCAGCAGCCATCCCAGGACGGGAACCTTGAACAGGCTCTCCTTCGCCATGAACCGCGGAGCACGCCCCATCCGCCAGGTGGCGACAGCGACGATCACCGGGTCGAATTCGCTGTAGTGGTTCGGTGCCAGAACGTAGGGCCCCTCGAGAGGAAGGTTCTCCGCCCCCTCGATCTCGATCTTGGCGAACCACGCCGTGGCAGGGATCACGATCATGGCAGCCGGCCAGAAGACACTCGGACGCGTCTTCTCGGCCGATGCCCGGCGACGGGGGCTCACCCGCATCACTCCGTGACGTCGAAGTCGGCGCCGACGTCGGTCAGCTTCTCGAGGAACTTCTCGTAGCCACGACGGATGATCCCGATATTGCGCACGGTCGACTCGCCTTCTGCAGCCAGGGCGGCGATGACGTAGGAGTATCCACCGCGGAGGTCGGGGACGACGACGTCGGCACCGTGGAGCGGCGTCGGACCGTTGATGACCGCCGCCTGCTCGAGGGCGCGGCGCGGCACGCGGCGATCCGAGCTCGCGATGCCGTCGGGGTGCACGACGATGTCGGCGCCCATCTGGACGAGGGCACGCGTGAACCCGAGGCGGTTCTCGTACACCGTCTCGTGAACGACGGACTCGCCCTCGGCCTGCGTGAGGGCGACGATGAGCGGCTGCTGCCAGTCGGTCATGAAGCCCGGGTGCACGTCGGTCTCGACCATGACGGGCTTCAACGGACCGCCACGGCGGAAGCGGATGCCGTCCTCGGCGATGTCGAAATCGCCGCCGACCTTACGGAAGACGTTGAGGAAGGTGAGCATCTCCTGCTGCTTCGCGCCGCCGACGAAGATGTCGCCGTCGGTCGCGAGCGCGGCAGCTGCCCACGAGGCTGCCTCGTTGCGGTCGAAGATCGCGCGGTGGTCGTAGCCGCGGAGGGACTCGACGCCCTCGATGAAGATCACCCGGTTGGGCTCGTAGGAGATGATCGCCCCCATCTTCTGCAGGACGGCGATCAGGTCCATGATCTCGGGCTCGATCGCGGCGTTGCGGAGCTCGGTCGTGCCCTTGGCGCGGACAGCGGTCAGGAGGACCTGCTCCGTCGCGCCCACGCTCGGGTACGGCAGCTCGATGTTGGCGCCGTGCAGGCCGTCGGGTGCGGAGAGACGGATGCCGCTGGGCAGCTTGTCGACGATGGCGCCGAACGAGCGGAGCGCATCGAGGTGGAAGTCGATCGGGCGATCGCCGATGCGGCATCCCCCCAGGTCGGGGATGAACGCCTGACCGAGAAGATGCAGCAGCGGACCGCAGAACAGGATCGGGATGCGGGAGGCGCCGGCGTGGGCGTCGATCTCCTCCATGTGCGCCGAGACGGCGCCGCTCGGGTCGAGCCGGAGCACGCCGTCCTCGAGGTCCTCGACGCGGACGCCGTGGACCTCGAGGAGCGAGCGCACCACGTGGACGTCGCTGATGTCCGGAACGTCACGCAGGATGCTGGCGGTCTCACCCAGAAGGGCGGCGACCATCGCCTTCGTGGCGAGGTTCTTCGCCCCCTTCACCTCGACCCGGCCGCGCAGCGGTCGTCCGCCGCGGATCCGGAGCGTCTGACCGTTGCTGCCGCCGCTGGCGGGGGTCGACGCGGAGTCGCTGAGAAGTGTGTTCATGGGATGGGACCTCATTACTGGTGTCGAGGAAGCGTGGACGGCCCCGTTGTGCGGGGCACTGGCCGATCAGCGGACGGGGAGCGTCCGCGGCCGCCACGCCTCGCGGCGCGCCTCGAATTGTGCGATCTGATGTTCGCTACGCAGGGTGAGCCCGATGTCGTCGAGCCCTTCGAGAAGCCGCCACCTAGTGTAATCGTCGATGTCGAACGAGGCCTGGAGGTCGCCGACCTGCACTGTCCGTGTCTCGAGATCGACCGTGACCTCACGGCCGGGTTCGGCTTCGAGAGCCGCCCAGATCGCCTCGAGGACAACCTCGGTGACGACCCCGGTGACGAGGCCCTGCTTGCCCGAGTTCCCGCGGAAGATGTCGGCGAACTTGGTGCTGAGAACAACGCGGAATCCGAAATCGCGCAACGCCCAGACAGCGTGCTCGCGGCTCGAGCCGGTGCCGAAGTCGGGGCCGGCGACGAGGACGGATGCGCCGCGGTAGGCATCCTGGTTGAGGATGAACTCGGGGTCCTGCCGCCAGTTGGCGAACAGTGCGTCCTCGAAGCCCGTCTTGGTAACGCGCTTGAGGTAGACCGCGGGGATGATCTGGTCGGTGTCGACGGCGGAGCGCTTCAGCGGCACGCCGACGCCGGTGTGGCGGGTGAACTTGTCCATGTCAGACCTCCGTCAGGGCGAGTGCATCGAGATCGCTCGGGCTCGCGAGCCGGCCGAGGACGGCCGTCGCCGCGGCGACCTGGGGCGAGACGAGGTGCGTGCGTCCGCCCTTGCCCTGGCGCCCCTCGAAGTTGCGGTTGCTCGTGGACGCGCAACGCTCCCCCGGGGCGAGCTGATCCGGGTTCATGCCGAGGCACATCGAGCACCCTGCGAAACGCCACTCGGCCCCGAAGTCGGTGAAGACCTTGTCGAGTCCTTCCGCCTCCGCCTCCAGGCGGACACGAGCGGACCCCGGCACCACCATGACGCGGACGCCCTCGGCCTTGGTCCGACCCTGCACGATCGAGGCGAACTGGCGCAGGTCCTCGATGCGGCTGTTCGTGCACGAGCCCATGAAGACGGCATCCACCGGCACTTCCTTCAGGGGTGTGCCGGGTGTGAGATCCATGTATTCGAGCGCGCGCTCGGCCGCGGCCCGTTCGTTGGGCTCGGTCATCGCGGCGGGGTCGGGGACGACGCCGCTCAGCATGACGCCCTGGCCGGGGTTCGTCCCCCAGGTGACGAACGGCTCCAGTTCGTCGGCGTCGAGGAAGACCTCGGCGTCGTAGACGGCGCCCTCGTCGGACGGGAGCGTCCGCCAGTAGGCGACGGCTTCGTCCCAGTCGGCGCCCTGGGGCGCGTGAGGCTTGTCCTTGACGTACGCGAACGTCGTCTCGTCGGGCGCGATCATTCCTGCGCGCGCGCCGGCTTCGATCGACATGTTGCACATCGTCATCCGACCCTCCATCGAGAGCGAACGGATCGCCGAACCGCGGAACTCGAGCACGTACCCCTGACCACCGTTGGCACCGATCTTCGCGATGATCGCGAGGATGACGTCTTTCGCGCTCACCCCCGGCTTCAGGGTTCCCTCGACGGTGATGGCCATCGTCTTGAACGGCTTGAGCGGCAGGGTCTGCGTCGCCAGCACGTGCTCGACCTCGCTCGTGCCGATGCCGAACGCCATCGCACCGAACGCGCCGTGCGTGGAGGTGTGCGAATCGCCGCAGACGACGGTGATGCCCGGCATCGTGAGGCCCAGCTGGGGACCCACGACGTGGACGATGCCCTGTTCCTTGTCGCCCAGCGAGTGGAGCCGGACGCCGAACTCCTCGGCGTTGCGCCGAAGGGTCTCGATCTGAGTGCGGCTCGTGAGGTCGGCGATCGGCTTGTCGATCTCGAGGGTCGGGGTGTTGTGATCCTCGGTCGCGATCGTGAGGTCGAGTCGACGCACGGGGCGCCCCTCGGCTCGCAGACCGTCGAAGGCCTGCGGGCTCGTCACCTCGTGCACGAGGTGGAGGTCGATGTAGATGAGGTCGGGGCTGCCGTCCTCACCCTTCACGACGAGGTGGTCGTCCCACACCTTCTCGGCGAGGGTCCGCGGACGTTCGGGAATCGTGCTCATGGTGTCTCCTGATGTCGGATGGCGCCCGCGACAGCCTCCGCGACGAGAGAGGGCTCAGAGCGAGGTCTCGTCGCGGCCGATAAGGAGTCGAGCGGTCCGCACGGCGTCAGACTATCACCGGCTCGCCGCAGCCGCCGATGCCCGCCGCGCCGTAACACCGCGTCTCACGACAGCCCCGCGAGGGATCCACCGTGGCACGCTGTGGGCTCTGAGGGACAGGAGACCGACGATGACCGAGAGAGATCGGGGCGGGTTCGCGACGCGCCAAGTGCATGTGGGGGCGGATGCCGCTCACGCCACCCCGCGCGCCCTGCCCATCCACCTCACCGCCGGCTTCACCTTCGACTCCTTCGATGATGCCGCCGCCCATTTCGGCGTTGGTGACGGGTTCGGCTACACGCGGACGGGCAACCCGACCGTCGAGGCGGTGGAGCGCAAACTCGCGTCGCTCGAAGGCGGAGCCGAAGCGCTGCTGGTCGCGTCCGGCCAGGCGGCGGTCGCGGTCGCGCTCCTCGGTCTCGTCGAGGCCGGGACTCACATCGTCAGCTCCACGCACATCTACGAAGGCACACGGGGCCTCCTCGTCGACAATCTCGCCCGCCTCGGCATCGCGACCACGTTCGTCGACGACATCGGTGATCCGGATGCCTGGCGCCGGGCGATCCGTCCCGAGACGCGCGTGCTCCTCGGTGAATCGATCGCGAACGCGCGCAACGACGTCCTCGACGTCGCAGCGATCGCGGCGGTCGGCGATGAGGTCGGCATCCCTCTGGTCATCGACAACACGTTCGCGACGCCCTACCTTCTGCGTCCTCTGGAACACGGCGCGGCCATCGTCGTCCACTCGGCGAGCAAGTTCTTGTCCGGTCACGGATCGGTGCTCGGCGGCGTCATCGTCGACGACGGCCGTTTCGACGCAGGGCGGACGGGACATCTGTTCCCACATCTCGCTCGCGGAGGCACGGACGGGTCCGCGAGCCTGTGGGACCGCCACGGCGGCCGGGCACGCATCGCGTACCTCCGGGAGAGCGTCGCCCCTCGATACGGCCCCACCCCCTCGCCCTTGACCGCCTTCTTCGTCGGCCAGGGGATCGAGACCTTGAGCCTCCGCGTCGAGCGCCAGTCCCGGAACGCGCTCGCCGTCGCCGAGTGGCTGTCGGCTCGAGCCGAGGTCGAGAGCGTCGACTACGCGGGGCTGCCCACTCACCCCACGCACGATCTTGCGAACACCTACCTCCACGGCGGCTACGGCTCGGTCTTCACCGTGACGCTCCGCGGGGGACTCACCGCGGCACGCGCCTTCGTCGAGGAGCTGTCGGTCATCACGCACATGACTCACCTGGGAGATGTGCGGTCGCTGGTGCTCCACCCGGGCTCCACGAGCCACGCGCGTCGACCGGCGGCGGAGAGGACGGCCCACGGGGTCCACCCGGGCACCCTGCGACTGTCCATCGGCATCGAGGAGGTCGACGACCTCATCGCCGATCTCGCGCGGGGACTCGAGGCGGCGGTATCCGTGGTGTCCACCGATGTGGCGGTCGTCGCGTGAGCCGGCAACAGCACTTCGGCTGGTTCCTCGCGCGGGGCTTCGGGCCGCACGGCTGGGGGCACCCCTCCCTCGATTGGGACTACGACTGGACTTCCCCCGCGCTCTACCAGCAGGCGGTCCGCACTCTCGAGCAGGCGGGATTCGACCTGCTGATCATCGAAGACGCACCCTCTCTCGGATCAGCGTCGACCATCGACCTGCGTGTGCGCCAGGCCTTCGGCGGCCCCAAGCTCGACCCCCTCCTGCTCGCCCCGTATCTGTTTGCCGCGACCGACCGCATCGGCATCGTCCCGACCGTGAATCCGGCCGCATACCTGCCGTACACGGCGGCCCGTCAGTTCGCGACCCTGCAGCACCTCAGCGGGCACCGGCTCGGCCTCAACGTCGTCACCGACACCGGGAGTGCGCGTCACTTCGGCACCGCCCCGCAGCTCGGTCACGACGCCGCCTACGACCGCGCCGAAGAATGGATGTCGGCGGTCGTCGCGCTGTGGCGGAGCTGGCCCGAGGGGGCCCTCATCGCCCACCCCGACGCGGGCCGCTACGCAGACGGCGCGCTGCTCCAGCCCACCCGTCACCGCGGCGAGTACTTCTCCTTCGACGGACCACTCAACGCGATCCCGTTCACCGACGGCGCGCCCGTCATCGTCTCCCCCGGGGGATCACCGCGAGGGCGGGGATTCGCGGGTGCCAATTCGGACGTACAGCTCGCCCTCGCTCCGATGACCGAGCAGTCCGTCCGCGCGTACCGCGGCCGCATCCATGACGCGGCGATCGCCGCGGGGCGTTCCCCGGACGACATCACGATCCTGTTCGCTATCCAGCCGACGGTCGTCTCCTCGGCCGAGGAGGCGGATCGGCTGGTCGCGGCGTCGCATCATCCCGACGATGACGTGCTCCGCCGGATCTCCGAGCGACAGTCGAGCGACCTCGAGACCGACCTCACCGGGCTCGACCTCGACCGCCCGCTGGACCGCGGGATCTTCGGCGAGCACGTCTCGCACGGCAGCATCCAGCGCTTGATCGGCACCCACGACGAGGATGCCTCCCTGCGCGAGATCCTCACCGCGCACGCGCGCCTGGGACGGATCCGCGATGGGTCCGGGTGGGTGGGGACGGCCGTCGAGCTCGCCGACCGCATCGAGGAGTACGGCACGTGGGGCAACGACGGTGTGCTCCTCTGGGGCGACCTGCACCCCGTGACGGTGCACCGCACGCTCGACGAGCTCGTGCCGATCCTGCGGCGGCGCGGCATCCTCCGTCGAGAGTACGAACCGACGCTTCGGGCGAACCTCCGCCCGTTCTGACGATCGAGCTCAGCGGGCGGCGTCGCCGTCGGACGGGTGCGAGTCGACCGAGCGCGGCGTGCCCTGCTCATCGGCGACGTCTTCGGCGTGACCCACCGGGGTCGGTCCCGTCGCAGGTACGGGCTCACGAAGGCCGTCACGGCGAGCGGCGATGAGGCTCGCGACCGTGGCGACGAGCATCGATGCGACGATGACGCCGAGCGACACCCAGGTCGAGATCTCCGGAGCCCACTCGATGTGTTCGCCGCCGTTGATGAAGGGGAGCTCGTTCTCGTGCATCGCATGCAGGACGAGCTTGACGCCGATGAACGCGAGGATGAATGCGATCCCGAAGTGCAGGTACTTGAGACGGTCGAGCAGACCGCCGAGCAGGAAGTACAGCTGCCGGAGCCCCATGAGTGCGAAGAGATTCGCCGTGAAGACGATGAACGGGCTCTGGGTGATGCCGAAGATCGCCGGGATCGAGTCGATCGCGAACAGCAGGTCGGTCATCCCGAGAGCGGCGAACACGATGATCATCGGCGTGAAGACCTTCTTGCCGTTGAGGACCGTGCGCACCTTCGCTCCGTCGTACTCATCGCTGACCGCGATACGGCGGCGGAGCAGGCGGACGATGAAGCTCTCCTTCTTCTCTTCGTCCTCGTCCTCGTCACCCGGGAACGCCTGGCGCCACGCGGTGTAGATGAGGAACGCCCCGAAGACGTAGAAGACCCAGCTGAACTGCTCGATGATCGCAGCACCCAGCAGGATGAAGATGCCGCGGAGGATCAGGGCGATGATGATGCCCACCATCAGCACCTTCTGCTGCGCCGCGCGCGGCACCGAGAACTGGCTCATGATCAGCACGAACACGAAGAGGTTGTCGATCGACAGGCTGTACTCCGTGAGCCACCCCGCGACGAACTGCCCCGCGTACTCGCCGTTGGTGACGGCCAGCATCAACAACGCGAACAGCAGCGCGAGCACGACGTAGAACACGACCCAAAGGGTCGATTCCTTCGTCGACGGGACGTGCGGACGCTTGATGATCAGCAGCAGGTCGGCGACGAGGATGAGGGTCAAGCCGACGAGCGAGCCGACCTCGAACCAGAGGGGAAGCTCCATGGGGACCTTTCATGCGGGGGCGAACCTAAGAGTACCTTTCGAGTTGTCTGAGACGATGCCGGGTGACGCGACACTCCCCCATCGACAGAACGAACGAGGATGCCATGGCCGACCCGCTCGCGAGGCGTGATGCGGACCTGGTGGCAGCCGCCGCGGGCGGTGACCAGCAGGCTTTCCGCGAGCTGTACCGCGCCTACGCGAGGCCCGTCTACTGGCTGGCACACGGCCTTCTCGGCGATACGGCGGATGCGGAGGATGTCATGCAGGAGACCTTCCTGGTCGCGTGGCGGAGACTTCCCACGCTCGACCTCGTCAGCGAGTCGCTCCTGCCGTGGCTGGTCACGATCTGTCGTTTTCAGAGCGCGAATCGGATGCGGCGCCAGCGCCGTGATCGGCTGAACACCGCAGGGGCGGTCGACGAGATGCTTCCCGCGACGGTGAACGTGGAGGAGCAGGTGATCGGCAGCGCGCTCGCGGAACGGGTCATCGCCGAACTCGGCACCCTCTCGCCGCTGGACCAGCAGATCTTCCACCTGTGCGCGACGGAGGGGTACGCGTATGCGGCTGCAGCGGAAGAGTTGGGCGTCTCGCACGCCGTCGTCCGCAACCGTCTGTCGCGGGTTCGGACGAAGCTCCGGACCGTCGTCGAAACGGAGGGGACATGACCGCAGAGGACATCCGGCTGCCCGAACTCATCCGGACCCGGCAGGACGAGATCGAACGAGCGCTCTTCGCCGAGATCGCGGCGTCGATGACCGACGCGCGCGAAACCTCGCGCCGCCGCGGTCGGCGGGCCTGGGCCTTTACAGGAGCTGCTGCCGCCGTGATCGTGGTCGCGGGGTTCGTCGGGCCGATGCTCGGCAACGTGAGTGGGGGTGCTTCGTCAGCGGGGAGCGCCGTCTCGGAGGAGTCTGCACCGCGGCCAGGCGAGGACGGGGGCGACGAGGGCGTCGAGATGAGCGGGGGCGGCACCACGGACCTCCAGGACTCGGGAACTCCGTCGACCGAGGTCGGACAGCGTGCCGTTGTCGCCCGTGCCCAGGCCACCCTCGAAGCCGACGACCCGGCCGCCGCCGCACAGGCGATCGGCGACCGAGCCGAGGCATCCGGAGGGTACGTCGAGTCGCTGAATGTCGCGGACGCCGCGGAGTCCACCGGCCGCGAAGCTGCGACGGGCCCCGGCGATGCACGGATCACGGTGCGGGTGCCGGCCTCCGGTCTCGCCTCATTCCTGACCGACCTCGAGGAACTCGGCACCGTCCGCGCGTCTCAGATCTCGCGGGAGGACGTCACGGCGGAGACGACCGATCTCCGGGCCCGGATCGAGGCGCTGGACGCCTCCGTCGACCGCCTGCGCGGCCTCATCACGGATGCCGCATCCACCAGCGACCTTCTCACCGCCGAGGACGCGCTCGCCCAGCGGCAGGCGGAACTCGACTCGCTCCGCGCCCAGGCGGAGACGCTCAAGGACGACGTGGCGCTGTCGAGCGCGACCGTGACGATCACTGCGCCGGGCCAGAGCGTCGCGGCCGACCCGCAGGGATTCGGGGATGGCCTCTCCACGGGATGGAACACCCTCGTCGTGACCCTCAACGGGATCGTCGTCGGACTCGGCTTCCTCCTCCCCTGGCTCGTCGTCGCCGGGATCGTCGTCGCGATCGTGCAGGTCGTTCGGCGCGTGCGACGCCGGCGCGCGTCGCGGTCCCCCGAAAGCTGACCTTCCGCGCCGACAACGACGAAGCCCTCGACCTGATGGTCGAGGGCTTCGTCAGTGTGGTGACCCCAGCGGGATTCGAACCCGCGTTACCGCCGTGAGAGGGCGGCGTACTAGGCCGCTATACGATGGGGCCGTACTTTTTCGTTCCCTCCTTGCGGAGGCAACCGTTCAATTATGCACGAGGTTCACAGCCCTGCAAAATCGGCATCGCCTTGCCTCCCGCCCCCCTCGTGGGTTGACTGGGACCATGCGCGTTACGAAGCACGAACATGCCTGTCTGCGACTCGACAGCGAGGGAAAGACCCTCCTCATAGATCCCGGTTCCTTCACCCTGCCGCTCGACGACCTCAACGACCTCGTAGGCGTCGTCCTCACCCATGAGCACCCCGATCACTGGACCCCCGCCCAGCTCGACGCCATCCTGTCGCAGGCGCCCGGTGTCCCCGTCTTCGGTCCGGAGGGTGTCGTGGCCGCGGCATCCGGATACGACGTCACGAAGGTCGATGTCGGAGACGAGGTGGAAGTCGGCCCCTTCCGCATGCGTTTCTTCGGCGGGACGCACAGCGTGATCCACGAGTCCATCCCGGTGATCGACAACCTGGGCGTCCTGGTCAACGACGACTTCTACTATCCCGGCGACTCCTACGCGGTGCCCGAAGGCATCGAGGTGGGCTTGCTCGCCGCCCCCGTCGGCGCCCCGTGGCTGAAGATCGGCGAGGCCATCGACTACGTGCTGGCGGTCAAGCCGCGGCGGGCCTTCGGTACCCACGACATGACCCTCTCCCGCGTCGGCCTCGCGATGCACCGGGACCGTCTCAAGTGGGCGACGGAGCAGAACGGCGGCGAGTTCCTCGAGCTCGAGCCGGGCCAGTCCGCCGACCTGTGATCTGACACACGAAAAGACGGATGCCGCGGGGCTCTCGCTCCGCGGCATCCGTCGTTCGTGGGGGTCGAGACTCACTCGGCGTCGTGGTCCGTCTCGATAAAGGCGACGAGCTTGTCCAGAGCCTCGTCGGCTCCGTCGCCCTCGGCCTTGAGCGTCACGACCGTGCCCTGGGTGGCACCGAGCCCCATGAGGGTCAGGATGCTGCCGGCGTTCTGGTCGGGTCCACCGGGCACGGCGATCGTGACGGGGACGCCCGTCTCTTTGACCGCCTGCACGAAGAGCTTGGCGGGGCGAGCGTGCAGTCCGGAGCTGCTCGCGACGGTTGCGGTCCGTTCGGCCATGGTGATTCTTCCTCCTTGAGTCGGTATCTCGAGACTATGCCGTGACGGCGACGGCGGGCACATCGACGTCGATCGGACGACGACGCGCGTAGCGCTTCAGCAGCACGACGGTGACGGCGCTGATGACAGTTCCGACGGCGATCGAGAACATCCACAGCCAGAAGTTGTCGATGGCGAAGAAGACGAACACGCCACCGTGCGGGGCACGGGAGGTGACGGCGAACGCCATCGACATGGCACCGGTCACCGCACCGCCCAACATGGCGGCCGGGATGACGCGGAACACGTCCGCCGCAGCGAACGGGATCGCTCCCTCCGAAATGAAGGCGGCGCCCAGCAGCCAGGCTGCTTTGCCGTTCTCGCGCTCGGGCTCCGTGAACAGCTTCCGGCCGAGGACGGTCGACGCGAGCGCCATGGCGAGCGGCGGTACCATACCGGCGGCCATGACCGCGGCCATGATCTGCAGATAGCGCTCGTCGCCGGCGATGCCCTGCGCGAGGTTCGCCGTGGCGAAGCCGTAGGCGACCTTATTGACCGGTCCGCCGAGGTCGAAGCACATCATGAGGCCGAGGATGACGCCGAGCAGAATGACGCCGGCTCCCGTAAGGCTGGACAGCCAGCCGTTCAGCGCGACCGACAGCGCGGCGATGGGTCCACCGAACACCATGAGGAGCAGACCCGACGCGAAAATCGAGCCGAGGAGCGGGATGATGACGACCGGCATGAGACCACGCAGCCAGCGCGGGACCTCGAGGCGGTTGAGCCACCAGGCGGCGAGACCGGCGAGAAGACCGCCGACGATGGCACCGATGAAGCCCGCGCCCATGAAGCTCGCGACGGCACCCGCGACGAATCCAGGCGCGATGCCGGGACGGTCGGCGATGCCGTAGGCGATGTAACCCGCCAGGGCCGGCACCAGGAAGCCGAACGACAGCCCACCGATCTGGAACGCCACGGCGCCGAGGTAGTAGAGCAGGCCCTGATCGGGCAGATTCCAGAGGGTGAAGTTCTGGAGCGTGTACACCGCGTTGTTGACGTCCGTGCCTTCGTGCGGCGAGGCGATCTGGTAGCCCGCGAGCGCGAAGCCGAGAGCGATGAGGAGACCACCACCGGCGACGAACGGGATCATGTAGCTGACGCCGGTGAGCAGAGCGCGTCTCACCGTGCCACCGAGCGTGGTCGGCGCCGCACTCCCGGCCGATGCGGCCGCGCCCGCACCCGCACCGGGCACGCGCGCCGCGTTCGGGTTCTTCGCCGCGGCGACGGCCTCGCGCAGCATCTGCGCGGGCTGCTCGATGCCGCGCTTGACGCCGGAGCGGACGACGGGCTTGCCGGCGAAACGCGCCTGCTCGCGGACGTCCACGTCGACGGCGAAGATGACGGCGTCCGCCTCGTCGATGATGCGCTGGTCGATGGCCTTGTAACCGCTCGACCCCTGAGGCTCGACGGTGAGGTCGACGCCCTCCTTCTGGCCCGTCGCAGTGAGCGCGTCGGCGGCCATGAAGGTGTGGGCGATGCCCGTCGCGCAGGCGGTCACGGCGACGATCCGCGCGGGGCGCCCGTTGATCATGAGTGCGTCGTCGGCGGACGTCTCGGCCGTCGCGCGGGCGGTGGCGCGGGTCTCGGGCGCGGCGGCGGCGGGCGCGTCAGAGATCGCGTCGCGCACGATGGCGACGACCTCGTCCGCCGTCGTCGCGGCACGCAGCCCCGCGGTGAAGTCGTCGCGCATGAGGCTGCGGGCGAGCTTCGACAGCACGGCGAGGTGCTCCTCCGCCGCGGTGTCGGGAGCGGCGATGAGGAAGACGAGGTCTGCGCCGCCGTCTTCCGCGCCGAAGTCGACGCCGGGGCTCAGGCGGGCGAAGGCGAGCGAGGCCTGCGTCACCGCGGCGCTCTTCGCGTGCGGGATCGCGATACCACCGGGAAGGCCGGTTTCGTCCTTCTCCTCCCGCGCCCACGCGTCGGCGGCGAGGCGAGCACCGTCGGTGGCCCTCCCCTGCAACGCGACGCGCTGCGCCAGCGCCTCGATGACGGCGCGCTTGTCGGCGCCGAGCGGCTCGTCGATACTGACGAGTTCCGCGGTGATGATCTCAGTCACGGTGACCTCCAGTGGTCGGGTTGTCCTTCTGCAGAAGCCGTCGCACCGGCACGTCGCCGGTCGACAGGTCGTCAGGGGTCGGGGGTTGGGTGCCGGGCAACGAAGCCGCAGCGGATCCATAGCGGATGCCGGAGCGCAGCCTGTCCTCGGGTTCAGCGCCGGCGGTCTCGGCGAGCAGATATCCGGCGAGCGAACTGTCGCCCGCTCCGACGGTGCTGCGCACCCGGGTCGGCGGGGGCGTGCCGTGCCACGAGCCGTCGGGTGTCACGAGGACCGCCCCGTCGCCGCCGAGGGTGACGAGGGCGGCGCCCACGGACGCGGGGACGAGAGCCGCGGCGATATCGGCGACCGCGTCGGGGAGGGCGAGTGCAGCATCCACATCGCGTCCGACGAGCTCGGCGAGCTCCTCGTCGTTGGGCTTGATGAGGTCCGGCCGGCCCGAGGCGACGGCGGCGGCCAGCGCCGCACCCGACGTGTCGACGGCAATGCGCGGAGCGGCCGCGCCCCAGGCGGACCGCACAGCGCCGATGACCTGGACGTAGTAGTCGTCGGGCAGTCCGGGAGCGAGCGAACCTGCCAGCACGAGCCACAACGCGCCCTCGGAGGCGGCGACGACCGCGGCTGTGAGGGCCGCGGCATCCTCGGCGGTGAACGCCGCCCCGGGCAGGTTGAGTTTCGTCGTGACACCCGCCGCGTCGGCGATCGTGACGTTCGCACGGGTCGCGCCGTCGTGCGCGACGGTGTGGACGTTGATCCCGGTCGCGTCGAGCGCGCCGGCGAACGGGTCGGTCGGATCGAGCGGAAGCACGGCGAGGGTGGGGCGGGATGCCGCGGCCACCACGCGGGCCACGTTGATGCCCTTGCCCCCGGCATCCTCCCGAGCGCTCAGGGCGCCCTGGACCTCGCCGACGCGCAGCGGTGCCTCGAGGGCGATCGTGCGGTCGAGCGAGGGGTTCGTTGTCAGGGTGACGATCATGCGATCTGGACCTCCACATCGGCCTCGCGAAGGGCCTCGGCGAGAACACCCGACGGCGCCGTGTCGGTCAGCAGGACATCGACATCGGACAGGGAAGCGAACGAGACGAGAAGCTCCGCGTCGAACTTGTCGGCGTCCGCGACGACGACGATCCGTCGCGCTGACGCCACGATCGCCCGCTTCACCGCAGCCTCGTCGGGGTCGGGGGTGCTGAGGCCGAAGCCGGCGGCGACACCGTTCGTGCCGATGAAGGCGATGTCGGGGCGCAGGCGCGAGATGGCCTCCACGGTCTGGGCGCCGACCGCTGCGGCGGTCAGTCCGCGGACGCGACCGCCGATGGCGGTCAAGCCGATGCCCTGTGCGCCCGCGAGCGTATGGGCCACGGACATGGAGTGCGTCACGACCTCGAGATCGCCTGCGGGGTGGGGGCCGGTCGCGAGGAGCTGCGCGATCGCGCCCGTCGTCGTGCCGGCGTCGAGGTACAGCGCTCCGTCGAGCTCGGAACCGAGCAGGTCGACGGCGGCGCGAGCGATGGTCTGCTTGGAGCCGCTGCGCTGCACGGAGCGTTCTGCGACGGAAGCCTCGGCGGTGCTGGCACGGGTGCGGTGCACGGCGCCGCCGTGAACACGGCGGACGACACCGACGCGCTCGAGGGCTGCAAGGTCGCGGCGGACGGTTTCGGTCGTCACACCGAAGCGATCGGCGAGGTCGAGCACGGCGACGCGACCGTCAGTGGCGATCAGCTGCTCGATCTGCTGCTGGCGCTCCGTTGCGTACATGTGGTCCTCCTCGAACAAGACCACACGTTACAACAGAAACCAACACGAAACAAGAATGCGGTAAAGAACGACGCCCCCGGCCGAAACCGGGGGCGTCGTCGAGGTGGAGGAAGGCTCAGGCCTCGCTCATCGCGAGGACCTCGCGCTGACCACGAGCCGCGAGCGCGGCAGCACGAGCGGCGATGCGTCGCTCCTGCTCTGCCTGGCCGGCGTCGATGGTCTCCTGATCGAGCGGGACGCTCTCGACCTTGTTCACGCCGTTGTACTTCTCCATGTAGGCGTCGAGCTCGGGACCGGACTCCCACGACGTGATGAGGCAGTACCGGGGCGCGTCGCCCGGGTGGTATGCGGCGTGCCAGAGACGCTGCGTGTCGATGACGAGCTGGGCGCCGGCGGGAAGGGCGATCCGGGTTTCGCCATTCGGGTCGGTGCGGTTGTCGCGAAGGACGAAGAAGCTGTCCTTGTCATCGGTCAGGTTGAAGAAGCTGCGGACGACCCAGCCGGTGCCGTCGGGGTTCAGACGGTTGTTGTCATCCTGGTGCAGGTTGTACAGCGCGTCGGCGTACGTGTTCGGCTGCAATTCGATGATGCGGCAGCGACCGACGTTCGAGCCGGGCTCGAGCGCACGGTCGGTCAGCGTGGGCGCCTTCTCGGTCTGCGACGGAATCCAGACGCCATCCTTGTCGGTGCGCGGCGGCTGGTGGTTCCAGAAGCCGTTGCATTCGATCTCGCCCTTGGCGGACGCGAGCGGCGCGAACCGGGTGTCGCCGGAGGACTTCCAGTCGACGTACTCGATGTCCATCCATTCCTTGGGATCGATTTGCTTGCCGTACATGTCGAGGACGACGTACCCGGTCTCCTCGAGCAGAGCACTCTTGATGTAACCCATGCGGATCAACCTTTCTGTCGGGCGAGCGAAGTTTTTACAGGCCCGACTTAGGTAAGCCTACCTAGCAGCTCCGCGAGCCTCAGTAGACTCGACCGGTAAAATTCGACGAGCATTTCGGGGAACATGAGCACTGCTACGAACGTCGATGCGACAGCCGTCAACACGATCGACTGGCTCTCCGCCTCCGACACCACGATCGTCGTCCCCGTCTATCAACGGCAGTATCGATGGGACATCGGCGGGTGCGAGCAGCTGCTCGGCGACATCCGCGCCGTCGCCGACACCGAGGACGGCCAGACCCACTTCATCGGGTCGATCCTTTCGACGGCGAGTACCTCGGCGGCCGACGATGCTCACCTCGTCCTGATCGATGGCCAGCAGCGCGTGACGACCCTCATGCTTCTGATCGCGGCACTGCACCACACCCTTCGCGACGACGACCCCGCGCTGGCTGGCGAACTCGAGGCCGTCCTCGTGCGAAGCGACGAGCCGGGACGCACCAAGCTGCGCCCGCACCGCGCCTGGGCGGACGTCTTCGAGAGTGTGGTCCTCGATCGCCGCTCCCCCGCCGACGCCGACCGGGTTTCGCGCTTCGACGACAACTACGCGTTCTTCCGTAGCCAGATCCGCCCCGACGAGGCCGCCGGCATCTGGCGCGGCCTCCGCAAACTCGAGCACGTGTCGATCACCCTGGGCGGTCAGGCGAACGCGCAGCAGATCTTCGAGAGCCTCAACTCCACGGGCGAGCCTCTTCGCGACCACGAGCTCATCCACAACTACGTCCTCATGGGCCTCTCGCACAGCGAGCAGAGCGAGATCGAGAACGACTACTGGCTGCCGATCGAAGCGAACACCGGCGAGCAGATCGGGGCGTTTTGGCGCGACTACCTGGTCATGCTGACGGGCCGCGAAGTGCTCGTCGAGGGCGAGCGCGGTGTGTACGACGCGTTCCGCCACGAGTTCCCGCGGCTCGATCTCGACACCCTCCGGGGACACGCCCTCCAGTGGCGGGAGTTGTCGGAGATCTACCGACTCCTCCTCGATCCCGCCTCGGCGACGGATGCCGGTGTCGGGCGACACTTCGGAGCGATCAACACCCTCGGGCGTGGCATGTACCCGATCGCCATGCGCCTGTATCGCGATCACCTGCACGGCGAGCTGGCGGCATCCGATCTGTTCGTCGCCCTCACCCATGTCGAATCCCTCCTGCTGCGGCGGACCGTCGTCGGGTTGCCGATCGATCGCCTCGTCGCGCGCTTCTGCCGCGCGGCCGACGACGGCATGGACGCGCTCGTCCACGCGATCGCGCGCATCACGCCGTCCGATGAGCGCACGCGGGTCGGCCTGCGCTACGGGGAACTGCCCCACGCAGGGTTCGTCCTCGCGCGGCTCGCGGGCGTCGACGCCGACGCGGAACTGGATCTCGATCACGTGCTGCCGGTCACACCGTCGGATGACTGGACGGGTGACGGCGCCCGTCGGTGGGCGGACTTCAGCGACGACGAGCAGAACGCGCACCGCGCACTCGTGGGAACCCTCGGGAACCTCACCCTCCTGGAAGCCGATGCCTTCGAGCGTGTCTTCGATGCGACCTTCCCCGTCAAGCGCTCCAGTTACGCCGCCAGCCGGCTCGAGGTCACGCGCCGGATTGCGGATGCCGAGGCGTGGTCGACGGCGCAGATCGCCGCTCGCACGGAGGAGCTGACGGCTCGCTTCATGGAGGCGTGGCCTCGCCCGGCCGTCGTCGGGATCGACGATGACAACCTGACCCCGATCCTCGATGCGAAAAAGCGTGGCGGGTGGCCGCGGGGTTGGCAGCGAGAGTTCGACTACGTCGAGTACCGCGGTGAGCACTGGGACGTGCGCGACGTGCGGTATCTGTTCAACCGGGTGTTCGCCAGACTGTGGGCGGACTCGCGGAAGAGCGTCGTGGACTACAGCGCCCGTCGAGGCGGCCCGGTCTACCCCGCGATGGCCTGGAACGGACAATGGGATCAGCTCGGTGAGGGTCAGTACCTCTACATGGGCTGGGATTCGAAGTACATGCTCTCCGCTGTGCAGGGAGTGCTCGAAGAAGCCGGCTGGGCGTCAGAGGTCTTCATCAAGTACTCCTACATCGGCGACGCGATGCGCTGAGATCAGTCTCCGTCGCCGGAGCCCCCCTCGGGTGCAGGATCAACGGGGATCTCGACCCAGGTCGCTGTGACGGGCGCCTCGGAGAGGAGATCCGGCGACCAGTCCCCCGCGGTCGGTCCGTCACCCAGTCGTTCGACGGGGCTTCGCGGGTCGAACGGTTCGGACGGCAGCCCGCCCCATTCCGACGGTTCTTCCGGTCGCTGAGTGAAGAGTCCCATGCGACCATTGTGCGCCTGCGCGGAGCGTGGGAACACCTCTCAAGGCAAAAGCAAAAACCCCCGCCGGAGCGGGGGTTTTTCATCTTGCTGGGGTACCTGGACTCGAACCAAGAACAACGGAACCAGAAACCGCCGTGTTGCCAATTACACCATACCCCAAGGGATCCGGCCGAAACCGTTCCGAGGGTCAAGCTTAGCCCACGGCGCGGTCCCGGCCAAACCGAGGCGTCAGCCGCGTGTCGCCCGCAGCCGCTCGAGGCGAGCGATCGACACGTCCTTGCCCAGCAGCTCCATCGACTCGAAGAGGGGCGGCGAGATCCGACGTCCACTCAGCGCCACGCGGGCGGGTCCGTACGCCACCCGCGGCTTCAGACCGAGCCCGTCGATGAGCGCGCCGGCGAGGGCCGCCTGGATCGCCTCGGCGTGGAATTCCTCGGCAGGAACACCCTGGAGCGCGGCGACGGATGCTTCGAGGACCTCCGCCGCGTTCGCGGGGAGTCCCTTGAGTGCGTCCTCGTCGTAGGAGTCCACGTCGCGGAAGAGGAAACCGAGGAGCCCCGGCGCCTCGCCCAGCATCTGCATGCGTTCCTGGACGAGCGGCGCCGCCTTCGTCAGCATCTCGCGCTGAGCGTCGGTGGGGGGTGTGCTGACGACGCCGGCGCCGACGAGGTACGGAACCAGGCGCGACGCGAAGTCTTCGGGCGCCAGCATCCGGATGTGGTCACCGTTGATCGACTCGGCCTTCTTCTGGTCGAAGCGGGCCGGATTCGGGTTGACGTTGACGATGTCGAACGCCTCGATCAGTTCCTGACGCGAGAACACGTCGCGGTCGGCCGCGATCGACCAGCCAAGAAGCGAGAGATAGTTCAAGAGCCCCTCGTGGATGAAGCCCTTCTCGCGCTGCAGGAACAGGTCGGCCTTCGGGTCGCGCTTGGAGAGCTTCTTCGTGCCCTCCTCCCCGAGGACGAGGGGCATGTGCGCGAAGCGCGGGACGAAGTCGGTGACACCCGCGTCGACGAGGGCGCTGTACAGCGCGAGCTGACGAGCGGTCGACGGCATGAGGTCCTCGCCGCGGAGGACGTGCGTGATGCCCATGAGAGCGTCGTCGACCGGGTTCGTGAACGTGTACAGCGGGATCCCGCCCGCACGCACGATCACGAAGTCGGGGAAAGACCCTGCCGGGAAGGTGACTTCACCGCGGATGAGGTCGACATAGGTGACGTCCTCCGCGGGCACACGAAGACGCCACGCGGGCTCCCGACCCTCCGCACGGAAGGCGGACTTCTGCTCATCGGTCAGCGTCCGGTCGTAGTTGTCGTAGCCCAGCTGCTTCGCGCGCCCGGCCGCGGCATTGCGCGCATCGATCTCGTCCGCCGTCGAGTAGGACTCGTACACGGCGCCGCTGGCGATGAGCTTGTCGAGGACCTCGCGGTAGATGTCGTGGCGCTGCGACTGCCGGTACGGCTCGTGCGGGCCGCCCTTCTCGACGCCTTCGTCCCAGTCGATCTCGAGCCACGTCAGCGCGTCGACGAGCTGGCGGTAGCTCTCCTCGCTGTCGCGCGCGGCGTCGGTGTCCTCCACGCGGAAGATCATCTTGCCGCCGGTGTGTCGCGCGTAGGCCCAGTTGAACAGGGCAGTGCGGACCATCCCGACGTGCGGGAGCCCCGTCGGCGAGGGGCAGAAGCGGACGCGGACGTCCGAGCCGGAAGCGGTCGTGGTCAAGGGGTGCGGTGCAGTGGACATCGCATCCCAGTCTACGACCGCAGCCCCTCCCCTTCCGAGACGTGAAGCGGGCTCAGCGCCGCGCGTACGGCGAAAGCACGGTGATCGCGATAACGACCGTGAGAGCCACCAGCGCGAGCCCGCCGTAGCCGATCAGACCGAGGATGCCGCCCGCCAGCACCGAGCCGATCGCGGCCGACAGGGTCATCGCCGTGTCACTCCGACCCTGCCTGAGCGGACGCAATTCGGTCGGCGTCGCCTCCGTCAAGAGGGCTGCGCCTCCGACGGTCGCCGCGCTCCAGCCGAGACCGAGGAGGAGGAGAGCGATCAGGACCGCCGTCGGAGAGTTCGGGGCGATCGCTGCCGTGACCAGCGAGGCCGCGAGAATCGCCTGGCCGAGGAGGATCGTTCGCAGACGGCCCCACCGGTCCGCGAGGATGCCGAAGACCGGCGACAACCCGTACATGCCGAACACGTGCAGGGCGATCGTGACTCCGACGATCGTCGTGACGTTCCGCGGGTCGAGATGCGAGAGATGGACGGGCGTCATCGCCATGACCGACGCCATCGTGACGTGAGAGCCCGCGACCGCGAACACCGCATACCTGGCGACGATGGGACGGTCGACCTCGACGATGCGCTGCGCCCCGGCATCCCGAGTACGGGCGATCCGCTGCGCGATCTTCAACGGATCCGGCCGCAGTGCGACGAGATAGAGCGTCAGGGCGAGGGTCTGCGCGACGATCGAGAAGGCGTACGAGCCGGTGAGGGGCGGCATCCCGAGCCAGTGCCCGACCGCCTCGCCGGGAGTCAACATGAGGGGCCCGACGACCCCGCCTACCGTCGTCGCCCAGACGACGGTGCCGAGATCGCGGCCGCGACGGCCCGGCTGAGAGAGGTCGGTCGCGGCGAAACGGGACTGCAGGTTGCCGGCGTTGCCGGCGCCGATCAGGATCACTCCGACCAACAGCAGCGGGAACAGGCGGAGCGCTGCGGACGTGATCACGACGGCGATCCCGACCAGCGCGAGCAGGTTGCCGAGGGTCAGCGCGCGCCGACGCCCCTGAGCGGCTGCGAGTCGCGCCAGCGGGATCGCACAGAGGGCTGCTCCGAGCGTGACGGATGCCGTCGCGAACCCTGACAGCGATTCCTCACCCGACAGGTCGGCAGCGAGAAGCGCGCCGAGCGACACGGTCGCTCCGAAGGCGACACCGCCGAGGATCTGACCGGCCGCGAGGACTCCGACGGTCCGCCGCTGGATGCGGGCGACATCGCCCGCCGTCGTGGAGAGGAGCTCTCCGTCAGGCATTCCGCGCCGTGTTGCGCAGGATGCCGAGTCCCGAGATCTCCACTTCGACGACGTCTCCGGCCCCGAACTCGCCGATGCCCGCGGGCGTGCCGGTGAGGATCACATCGCCGGGCAGCAGCGTGAACGCCGCAGACGCGTAGGCGATGATGTCGGGAACCGAGTGGACCATGTCCGAGATCGGACCATCCTGGCGGACCTCGCCGTTCACGCGGGTCACGATGCGGGCACCGCCGTCGAGATCGAATTCCGTCTCGATGATCGGTCCCAGCGGGCAGAACGTGTCGAACCCCTTGGCACGCGACCACTGGCCGTCGGACTTCTGCAGGTCTCGCGCCGTGACGTCGTTGCCGATCGTGTAGCCGAAGACGTAGTCGAGCGCCCTGTCGGCCGGCACGTTCTTCGCCACGCGGCCGATGACGACAGCGAGCTCCCCCTCGTAATCGGTGCGCCGCGACTGTGACGGACGGACGATCGCATCATCCGGACCGATTACCGAGGTGTTGGGCTTCAGGAACAGCAGCGGCTCGCCGGGCGCCTCGCCACCCATCTCGGCGGCGTGGTCACGGTAGTTCTTGCCGACGCAGACGATCTTCGATCTCGGGATGGACGGCGCGAGAAGAGTGATCTCGGCGAGCGGGATCCGCTCCCCCGTCGTCTCGAACCCGGCGAAGAGGGGATCACCGGCAAGCTCGACGACCTCCTTCTCGTCGATGATTCCGTAGCGGATGGCCTCGTTGCGGCTGTAGCGGACGATGCGCATGGGTCAACCGTCCAGCCGCGTCAGCCAGCCGTGCACGTCCTCGGCGCGACCGTATTGAATGTCGGTGAGGTGCTGACGAAGCTCCAGGGCGAGCGTCCCTGTCGGCTGGGCATCCTCGAAGTCGGTGGCCATCAGTGCGCCGATGGGCGTGACGACCGCGGCCGTGCCGCAGGCGAATACCTCGACGATGTCACCGGAGGCCACGCCATCGCGCCACTCGGTGAGGGAGACCGGGCGGCGCTCGACGCGGTGCCCGCGGTCTTCGGCCAGCTGCAGGATCGAGTCGCGCGTAATGCCGGCGAGGATCGACTCCGACTCAGGGGTCACGAGCGTGCCGTCCTTCATCACGAAGACCACGTTCATGCCACCGAGTTCTTCGACGTTGCCGTCTTCGTCGAGGAAGACGACCTGGTCGCAGCCTTTCTCGTAGGCCTCGGCCTGGGGCAGCAGGCTGGCCGCGTAGTTGCCGCCCGTCTTGGCCGCACCGGTGCCGCCCCTGCCTGCGCGGGCATAGTCCTCGCTCAGCCAGATCTTCACGGGGCTGACCCCGCCCTTGAAGTAGGCGCCGGCAGGGCTGGCGATCAGGTAGTAGGCCACCTTCTGCGCGGGGCGCACCCCCAGGAACGCTTCCTTGGCGAACATGAAGGGACGGAGGTAGAGGCTCTGGTCGTCTCCTGACGGGACCCAGTCACCGTCGACGGCGATGAGTTCGCGCAGCGACTGCAGGAAGTACTCCTCGGGCAGCTCGGGAAGCGCCATTCGCCGCGCCGAGCGCTGCAGCCGGCGCGCGTTCTGCTCGGGACGGAACGTGTGGATCGATCCGTCGGCATGGCGGTAGGCCTTGATGCCCTCGAAGATCTCCTGGCCGTAGTGCAGCACGGCGGCGGCCGGCGACAGCGAGATGGGACCGTACGGCGAGACGCGCGGACGGTGCCAGCCGCCCTTCGACGACCAGCAGATGTCGACCATGTGGTCGGTGAAGTTCGTGCCGAACCCGGGGTTGGCGAGGATCTCCTCGCGGGCGGACGGCGAGACCGCGGCCAGATTCTTCGTCACCGAGAAGGTGAGCGGTGCGGCGGTCGAGTCGGTGAGGGTCATGTCAGTCCTGTTCCTCGCGCGGGGGCTGCGCGACGCGCATCCCCTCAGATTACGCCCGGAGGCGTGCGGTGATGGCGTCGCCGACCTGCGCGGTCGTGCGGGCGGAGCCGTCCCTGGCTTCGATGTCTTCTCGGGCGGCGCGGGTGACGCGCTGCGCTTCGTCGCTCAGCTCGAGGTGGTCGAGCAGGAGGGCGACGGAGAGGATCGCGGCGGTGGGATCGGCGATCTGCTGTCCGGCGATGTCCGGCGCGGAACCGTGCACGGGCTCGAACATCGACGGGAACGCACCGTCGGGGTTGATGTTCCCCGAAGCGGCGAGGCCGATGCCTCCGGTGACGGCGCCGGCCAAGTCGGTCAGGATGTCACCGAAGAGGTTGTCGGTGACGATCACGTCGAAGCGGCCCGGGTTCGTGACCAGGAAGATCGTCGCCGCGTCGACGTGCAGGTAGTCTACGGCGACGTTCGGGTGCTCCGATGCCACCTCATCGACGATCCGCTTCCACATGCCGCCCGCGTGGACGAGGACGTTCGTCTTGTGCACGAGGGTCAGCTTGTTCCGACGCTTCTCGGCCTGAGCGAAGGCGAATCGCACCACTCGCTCGATGCCGAAGGCGGTGTTGACAGACGTCTCGTTCGCGATCTCGTGGGGCGTGCCGGTGCGGATCGAACCGCCGTTGCCGACGTAGGGCCCCTCGGTGCCCTCGCGGACGACGACGAAATCGATCTCACCGGGTTCTGCCAACGGACCGGGCGCACCCGGGTAGAGCACCGAGGGGCGGAGGTTCACGTAGTGGTCGAGCGCGAACCGGAGCTTGAGAAGCAGACCCCGCTCGATGTTGGCGTCCTTGAGGCGCGGGTCGCCCGGCATCCCGCCCACCGCACCGAGGAGGATGGCGTCGTGGGATGCGACCGCGGCGAGGTCTTCGTCGGTGAGCGTGTCGCCCGTCTCGAGGTAGCGGGCGGCGCCGAGGGAGAACCGCGTCTTCTCGAACGTGACCTCCGCGCTCTCGGTGACGGCGTCGAGCACCTTCTCGGCCTCGGCGATGACCTCTGGGCCGATGCCGTCTCCGGGGATGACGGCCAGCTTCACGACGCGCGACATCGCTCTCCTCGTTGTCGGGGGTGACCCGCGCGTGCTCAGTGGTCGACGCGCGGAGTGCGGGTTCCCTTCAGCGTAGTGGCCGCGATCACGGCCGCGCAGACGACCAGCCCGGCGCCGATGATCGAGGTGACGCCGACGCCCGCGTCGAAAGCGGATGCCGCAGCGTCCACCACACGAGCGCCCAGATCGGCCGGCAGCGTCTCTGCGACCGTGACGGCACCGCCGAGGGTTTCGCGGGCGGCATCGGCCGACCCGGCGGGGAGACCGGACGGCAGGATGATGCCTGAGCGGTAGAGCGCGGTGAGGATGCCGCCGAGCACGGCGGTGCCGAGAACCGCGCCGAGTTCGTAGGCGGTCTCGGAGACCGCGCTCGCGGCTCCCGCCTTCGCCGGCGGGGCGCTGGCGAGAATCAGCTCGTTCGACACGGTCTCAGCGGCACCGATGCCGATGCCGAGGAGGCCGAAGGCGGCGATGAGCGTGCCGAGGGCCGAGGCATCCGTCGACACGGCGATCACGACATACGCGGCGACCGACAGCGCGAGCGCGACCGGCACGACGACACGCGGCGAGACGCGGCGCGAGACCGGGACCACGGTGAGGCCCGAGACGATCATGAGCACGAGTCCGGGCACGAGGGCGAGCCCGGCCTGCAGCGGGCTGAGGCCGATGATGAGCTGCAGGTGCTGTGTGACGAAGTAGAGGAACCCTACGAGCGCCACCACACTGAGCAGGTTCACGAGCAGGGCTCCGGTGAACGCGCTCTGACGGAACAGGCGCATGTCGAGCATGGGGCTCTCGGAACGCAGCTGACGACGCACGAAGAGCCATCCGAACACGACGCCGACGACCACCAGGACGAGCGGGAGGACGCCCGCACCATGGACCGCGAACTCCTTGATGGCGTAGACGACCGGCACCATCGTCGCCATGCTCAGCACGATGCTGAGGGGGTCGATTCGGCCCGGCTTCGGATCGCGGCTCTCCGGCACGAGGATCGGCGCGAGGACGAGCAGCGGGATGAGGACGGGCACCGCCAGCAGGAACACGGAACCCCACGCGAAGTGCTCGAGAAGTATTCCGCCGACGATCGGCCCGAGCGCGGATCCGGCGGAGAACATCGAGGCCCACACCGCGATGGCGAGGCGGCGCTGATCGCGGTCGGTGAAGATGCTGCGCAGGAGCGACAGGGTCGAGGGCATCAGCATCGCGCCGAAGACACCCATGGCGGCGCGAGCGACGACGAGGAGTTCCGCCGTCGGCGAGAAGGCAGCGAGGGCGGACACCGCGGCGAAGCCGGTTGCACCGATCATCAGGAGGCGGCGGCGGCCGAAGCGGTCCCCGAGCGACCCCATCGTGACGAGCAGGCCCGCGAGCACGAGCGGATACACGTCGATGATCCACAGCTGCTGCGCGCTCGTGGGAGTGAGGTCGCGGGCGATCTCGGGCAGGGCGAAGCTCAGCACCGTGTTGTCGACGGACACCAGGAGCACCGGCAGCATGAGCACCGCCAGCGCCGCCCACCCGCGCCATCCCTGTCGCGTTCCGGCCGCGTCGGCCACTCGGATCTCTTCAGTCAAAGTCATGATTAATACACCGTCCAGCCGGTATAGTAACAGAATCGACACACAGCCGCGAGAGGATCGATACGTGAGTAGACCACCGCGGGCACGCGAAAGTGTCCTCGACGCCTTCGAGGCTGCGCTGATCGACGACGGCGCCCGCGGCGCGACGATGGATGCGGTGGCTGCTGCCGCCGGCGTCTCGAAGGGTGGACTGCTTTATCACTACGCGTCGAAGGAGGCTCTCGAAACGGCGCTCATCGACCGGATGCTGCATCTCGTCGACGCCGACGTCGAGGAGATGCTCGGCTCCCCTGACGGCGTCATCTCCGTCTTCGTGCGGACGTCCGTGCAGTCCGACACTCCCCTGGACCGGGCGATCGTCGCGACGTCGCGGCTCGCGCAGACCGGCCACAAAGCCGCCTCCGCCGCTCTGCGCGACGCGCGTCGCGTCTGGGAGGACGCGCTCCGCCCGCACACGCGGGACGAGAGTGCGCTCCAGCTCGTCCTGCTCGTAAGTGACGGGCTGTACTACAACAGCGCCCTCGCGACGACCGGCGTGCCGGGCCCGATTCCCCAGGGCGAAGACCTGGCGGCGTTGATCGCCCTCGTCGAGCGCGCCGCGCGCTGAGGCATCCCTCGCCGGTGTCGTCGTCGCGCGGCGCCGTCGGGGTACTTCCCCTGTCGCAATCGGCGCGAACGCGCGGCGTGTTGCGACAGGTGAGCAGCAGGCACGGGTCGCCGCCTCACTCCCCCGTCGCAGTTCGCGCGAACGCGCGGCGTGTTGCGACGGGGGAACGAGGGATGCCGTGAGGCGTCAGACCTCGGTGAGCTCGATCTGCCGGAACAGGTCGGCAGCGACCGCCTCACGGAGCTCGTCGAGCATCGCCTCGGGGATGGGCGAATCGACCGTCAGCACCGACAGGGCGCGGCCGCTCGAGTCCGGACGGGCGACCTGGAGTCCGGCGATGTTGATGCCCGCCTGGCCGAGCTTCTGGCCGTAGATCGCGACGATGCCCGGGCGGTCGGCGTACCGCATGACCACGTGATAGCGGTTGATCGGGACCTCGACCTCGTACCCGTTGATGCCGACGACCTTCGGAACCATGCGGGTGCCTGCGAGCGTCCCCTCGACCGTGAGCACGGTGCCGTCAGACAGAGTGCCGCGGAGGATCGTGATGTTCCGGTACAGCGGGCTCTCGGACTCGACGATGAGGCGCGTCTCGATTCCGCGCTGCTCGGCGAACAAGGGAGCGTTCACGTACGACACGTTCTCGCTCACGATGTTCGTGAAGATCCCCTTGAGAGCCGCGAGACGGTAGACGCTCACGTCGTAGTCGGCCAGCTCGCCGCGCACCTCGATGTCGAGGCTCGTGAGGGCGCTCGGTGCGAGCCCCGTGAAGATCTGACCCAGCTGCTCGACGAGGGCGATGCCGGGCCGCACGAACGGGTCGATAACGCCACCGGCGACGTTGACGGCATCCGGGACGAGGTCGCCCTCGAGGGCCAGCTTGACGGACTTCGCGACCGAGACGCCTGCCTTCTCCTGCGCCTCGTCGGTCGACGCGCCCAGGTGCGGCGTGACGACGACGTTCGGCAGCGACAGCAGCGGGAACGCCGTGCCGTCCTCCTTCGGGGGCTCGCTCGTGAAGACGTCGAGACCCGCGCCGGCGATCTGGCCGGTCGTCAGCGCCGTGTGGAGCGCCTCTTCGTCGATGAGGCCGCCGCGGGCGACGTTCACGACGTACGCCGTATCCTTCATGATCTCGAACTGCGCGGCGCCGATCATGCCGGTCGTCTCGGGGGTCTTCGGCATGTGGATCGTCACGAAGTCGCTCGTTCGCAGAAGCTCGTCGAGGCCGAGGAGCTGCACGCCGAGCTGCTGAGCCCGCGTGGGCGTGACATAGGGGTCGTACGCGACGACCGAGACGCCGAACGCCTGCAGACGAGCCGCGATGAGCGCTCCGATGCGACCGAGTCCGATGATGCCGACGGTCTTCTCGAACAGCTCGGTTCCGGTGAAGGACGACCGCTTCCACGCTCCGACGGCGAGCGAGGCGTGCGCCGCGGGGATGTGACGAGCGAGGCTCAGGATGTGGCCAACCGTGAGCTCGGCGGCGGAGATGATGTTCGACGTCGGAGCGTTGACCACCATGACGCCGGCGCTGGTGGCCGCCTTGATGTCGACGTTGTCGAGACCGACACCGGCCCGCGCGATCACCTTGAGAGACGGGGCCGCGGCGATCGCCTCGGCATCCATCTTCGTCGCGGAGCGGATGAGGACAGCGGCGGCATCGGCCAGCGCGGGGAGCAGAGCGGCGCGGTCGGCGCCGTCGACGGATCGGACCTCGAAGTCGGGGCCGAGGGCCTCGATCGTGGCGGGAGAGAGTTCTTCGGCGATGAGGACGACAGGCTTGGGCACGGCAGACCTTCGGGTACGCGAGAGTGGATCGCCACGAAGCCGGCCGGGCTGGGACCGACGACGGTACGCGGCACGGCCAGCCTAGCGAATCGGATCACACGGGCCTGACCGTGTGACGGCGATCACCCTCCGAACAGAGAGTTACCGTTCGTGATCGCGTAGGTGAGGATGTTCAACCAGAACACCGCGACGAGGCCCAACCCCACGACGAGGATCACCGCCAGATGCAGAATCTGTCGCCGGCGCCCGAGCAGGAGTCCCGCCACGAAGACGATGATCGGGAACACCACCGAGAACAGCAGGATCGCCCACCCCGCGCCGTTCAGACCTTCGACCGCGGTGGCCTGAGCGATGAGGAAGGCGACAGCCGTCCACACGGCGTACGCGTAGAACAGACCGAAGACGCCGGCGACGGTGGAGCGCAGCCACGAGGGGGCTCGGCGTGCGGAGGAAGTCGTCGTCACGAGGTCACACTCCGCTCACGAAGGGCCAGGGCAGCAGCAAGAAGACGCCGACCACGAGCCACACGAACCGCACCCAGCTCGCCGACGCCCGCGTCAGCAGCATGGTTCCGCCGAACCACAGCACGGGGGCCGCGACAGCCAGCCACTGTGCCGGAACGACCGCGCTGGGGGCGAGGAACGGCGAGATGACGAGCGCGGTCCGGGACCCGCCGAGCAGCCAGCCGATGGCGTAAAGCAGGTAGATCCCACCCAGGAGACCCAGGGAGACCAGCGCGACGTTACCGAGGGATGCCGGCGGCGAGGTCTCCTCGGCTGTGACAGGAACCGGCTCGGCGTCCGGCGCATCCGGCTGCGGCTCGCTGCCCTTCCCGACGGCGTGCCATCCGCTCGGGAGGGACGTGTCCGCCCGCTCCGGACGCGGTGGGCGCGTCGGCGAATCGTCGCCTTCCCAGCGGAAGGCGTCCTCGTCGTCTCGGGGGTCGGAAGGCACGGCTCGAGTCTATCGACGCCGAAGGCCCGACCCCTTGTAAGGGCCGGGCCTCCGTGGCTCATTTCAAGCCGGTCTCGACGGATGCGCCGAGGGCGGGATGCCGAGGGTCAGCGCGCGGCCGACCCCTCGGTGTAGTCCGAATCCTGCTGCTTCCACGCGAAGAGGGCGCGGAGGTCCTTGCCGACGGCCTCGATCGGGTGTGCGGCAGCCTTGGCGCGAAGCTCCTGGAACTCGACCGCGCCGTTGTCCTGGTCGTCGATGAAACGCTTGGCGAAGGCACCCGACTGGATGTCGGCCAGAACGGCGCCCATGTTCTCCTTGACGCTCGCGTCGATGACGCGCGGGCCGGACACGTAGTCGCCGTACTCCGCGGTGTCGGAGACCGACCAGCGCTGCTTGGCGATGCCACCCTCCCACATGAGGTCCACGATGAGCTTCAGCTCGTGGAGCACCTCGAAGTAGGCGATCTCCGGCTGGTAGCCGGCCTCGGAAAGGGTCTCGAACCCGTACTGGACGAGCTGCGAGACGCCACCGCAGAGGACGGCCTGCTCACCGAACAGGTCGGTCTCGGTCTCTTCCGTGAAGGTCGTCTTGATGACGCCGGCGCGGGTGCCGCCGATCGCCTTCGCGTAGGCGAGGGCGACGTCCCAGGCGTGGCCAGAAGCATCCTTCTCGACCGCGATGATGTCGGGGATGCCGCGTCCCGCGACGAACTCGCGACGCACCGTGTGACCGGGCGCCTTCGGGGCGACAAGGATCACGTCGACGTCATCGGGCACCTCGATGTAGCCGAAGCGCACGTTGAAGCCGTGCGCGAAGGCGAGGGTCTTACCCGCGGCGAGGTGAGGCTTGATCTCGTCGTTGAAGATGCCGCGCTGGTGCTGGTCGGGCGCGAGGATCATGATGAGGTCGGCCCACTCAGCGGCATCCGCGACGGACTTCACTTCGAAGCCGTCCTCGCTCGCCTTCGGAGCGGACTTCGAGCCCTCCTTGAGGGCGATGACGACCTCGACGCCGGAGTCGCGGAGGTTCTGGGCGTGGGCGTGGCCCTGCGAGCCGTACCCGACGATGGCGACCTTCTTGGCCTGGATGAGCGAGAGGTCGGCGTCGGCGTCGTAGAGGATCTCAGCCATGTTCGTGTGTATCTCCTTGTAGATGTCGGTAGAGAAAGTTCGGGATGTCAGCCGCGCAGGACGCGCTCGGTGATGCTCTTGCCGCCACGGCCGATGGCGACCATGCCGGACTGCGCGAGTTCCTTCACTCCGAAGGGCTCGAGCGCCTTGAGGAACGCGTCGACCTTGCCTCGGTCGCCCGTGACCTCGACGACGAGGGCGTCGGTCGCGTAGTCGACGACGGACGCGCGGAAGAGGTTGACGACCTCGATCACGTTGGATCGAGTCTGGTTGTCGGCGCGGACCTTGACGAGCATGTGCTCGCGCTGGACGGAGCTGGCGTAATCGAGCTCGACGATCTTGATGACGTTCACGAGCTTGTTCAGCTGCTTGGTCACCTGCTCGAGCGGGAGCTCTTCGACGTCGACGACGACCGTGATGCGCGACAGTCCCGGCACCTCGGTGACGCCGACGGCGAGCGAGTCGATGTTGAATCCGCGGCGGGCGAAGAGGCCCGCCACGCGGGTCAGCAGACCCGGCTTGTCCTCCACGAGGAGGCTCAGGACGTGCTTGCTCATCGTCAGTCCCCCTGCTCGAACGCCGGCGCGTGTTCACGCGCGTACTGGATGTAGCTGTTGCTGACACCCTGCGGCACCATCGGCCACACCATCGCGTCCGCGCTCACGACGAAGTCGATGACGACCGGACGGTCGTTGGTCTCGAGGGCGAGGGCGATGGCGGCATCCACGTCTTCGGCCTTCTCGACACGGATGCCGAGGCAGCCGTACGCTTCGGCGAGCTTGACGAAGTCCGGGATGCGGATACTGTCATGGCCCGTGTTGAGGTCGGTGTTCGAGTGGCGACCGTCGTAGAAGAGGGTCTGCCACTGACGCACCATGCCGAGCGACGAGTTGTTGATGATCGCGACCTTGATGGGGATCTTGTTGATCGCGCAGGTGGCCAGTTCCTGATTCGTCATCTGGAAGCAGCCGTCGCCGTCGATCGCCCACACCGCACGATCGGGCTGTGCGACCTTCGCGCCCATGGCAGCGGGAACGGCGTAACCCATCGTGCCGGCGCCGCCGGAGTTGAGCCACGCGTTTGGCCGCTCGTACCCGATGAACTGCGCCGCCCACATCTGGTGCTGACCGACGCCGGAAGCGAATACGCCCTCAGGCCCGGTGATCTCGCCGATGCGCTGGATGACGTGCTGCGGCGAGAGGAGTCCATCGGTCGTCGGCGCGTACCCGAGGGGGAACTCGGTGCGAAGACCGTCGAGGTACGACCACCACTCCGAGATATCGGGCTTCGCGATCCCGGCGAACGCGGCGTCGAGATCGACCAGTACATCCTTCAGGTCGCCCACGATCGGGACGTCGGCGGAGCGGATCTTGCCGATCTCCGCCGGATCGATGTCGACGTGCACGACCTTGGCGTCGGGCGCGAACAGCGCAGCCTTGCCCGTGACACGGTCGTCGAAGCGGGCACCGAGGGCGATCAACAGGTCGGACTCCTGCAGGGCGAGCACCGCGGGGACCGTCCCGTGCATGCCCGGCATGCCGAGCTGCTGCGGGTGTGAGTCCGGGAACGCCCCACGAGCCATGAGCGTCGTCACGACGGGCGCGCCGGTCGCTTCAGCGAACCGGCGGAGCTCGGCGGCCGCACCGGCGCGAACCACGCCGCCGCCGACGTAAAGCACGGGCTTCTTGGCCTCGGAGATCAGCTGCGCCGCGGCCTGGATCTGCTTGCCGTGGGCCTTCGTGACCGGCCGGTAGCCGGGGAGGTCGACCTTGGGAGGCCAGACGAAGGGCGCCTTGGCCTGCTGGGCGTCCTTCGTGATGTCGACGAGGACAGGGCCGGGGCGACCCGTCGACGCGATCTCGAACGCGGCTGCGATCGCGGCGGGGATCTCGGCCGGGTCTTTCACGAGAAAGGAGTGCTTCGTGATCGGCATCGTGATACCGACGATGTCGGCTTCCTGGAAGGCATCCGTCCCCATCAGGGTCGAGTACACCTGCCCGGTGATGCAGACGATCGGCATCGAGTCCATGTACGCATCGGCGATCGCGGTCACGAGGTTCGTGGCGCCCGGACCGGACGTCGCGATGGCGACGCCGACACGACCGGATGCCGCGGCGTACCCCTCGGCGGCGTGACCCGCACCCTGCTCGTGGCGGACCAGGATGTGGCGGAGCTCCGTCGAGTCCATCAGCGGGTCGTAGACCTCGATGATGGCTCCGCCCGGTAGCCCGAAGACGTCGGTGACGCCCAAGAGCTCCAGCGAGCGGACGACGGCCTGCGCTCCGGTGAGCATCGGCGTGGATGGGCCTCCGGCCGGCGGACGGGGCACAGCGGCAACGGTGTCAGAAGACATGAATGGGACCTCTGTGGTGATGGATGACGGGTGTGTGGGGCCTAGCCCGTCGTCGCGCCCTCCGCGGCGGAGCGCACGAGCTTCGAGTACTTGGCCAGCACGCCACGGGTATAGCGCGGGGGAAGGGGCTCCCAGCCGTCACGGCGGGAGGCCAGCTCAGCCTCGTCGACGAGTAGGTCGAGAGAGCGAGCAGCGATATCGACCCGTATCAGATCACCATCGCGCACGAAGGCAATGGGACCTGCGTCCACTGCTTCGGGAGCTATGTGGCCGATGCACAGGCCGGTTGTGCCGCCTGAGAATCGTCCGTCCGTCAACAGTAGTACATCTTTTCCGAGGCCAGCGCCCTTGATGGCGGCCGTCACGGCGAGCATTTCGCGCATGCCAGGGCCCCCCTTCGGACCCTCGTAACGGATGACGACGACGTCACCGGCGTTGATGCGGCCCGCTTCGAGCGCATCCATCGCGGCACGCTCACGCTCGAACACACGAGCGGGTCCTTCGAAGACCGCGGCGTCGAACCCCGCGGTCTTCACGACGGCGCCCTCGGGAGCCATCGAACCGTGCAGGATCGTGATGCCGCCGGTCGCGTGGATCGGGTCGTCGAACGTGTGGATGACGGTGCCGTCGATGGGGTCCGGGTCGAGGTCGCGGAGGTTCTCAGCAAGGGTTTTGCCCGTCACCGTCAAAGCGTCACCGTGGAGAAGCCCCTCGTCGAGCATGGCCTTCATGATGACCGGGATGCCGCCGTGCCGGTCGACGTCGTTCATGACGTACTTGCCGAACGGCTTCATGTCGGCGACGTGGGGAACATTGTCGCCGATGCGGTTGAAATCGTGGAGCGTCAGGTCGACCTCCGCCTCGCGGGCGATGGCGAGCAGGTGGAGCACGACGTTCGTGGATCCACCGAGGGCCATGGCGAGTGCGATCGCGTTCTCGAACGACTCCTTCGTGAGGATGTCGCGGGTCGTGATGCCCTGGCGGAGCAGGTTGACGACCGCCTCGCCGGAGCGATGCGCGTAGTAGTCGCGCCGCCGGTCGGCCGAGGGCGGGGCGGCGGAGCCGGGCAGGCTGAGACCCAGCGCCTCGGCGACCGAGGCCATCGTGTTGGCGGTGTACATGCCACCGCACGCTCCCTCGCCGGGGGCGATCGCACACTCGATGCGCTTGAGGTCGGCTTCGCTCATCTTGCCAGCGAGGCAGGCGCCCACCGCCTCGAAGGAGTCGATGATCGTGACGTCCTTCTCGGTGCCGTCGCTGAGCTTGACCCAGCCCGGCGCGATCGAGCCGGCGTAGAGGAACACGCTTGAGAGGTCGAGGCGGGCAGACGCCATCAGCATGCCGGGGATCGACTTGTCGCACCCCGCGAGGAGGACGGAACCGTCGAGACGCTCCGCCATCATCACGGTCTCCACCGAGTCGGCGATGACCTCACGGCTGACGAGGGAGAAGTGCATGCCCTCGTGACCCATGGAGATGCCGTCGGAGACCGAGATGGTGCCGAACTGCAGCGGGTACCCGCCGCCGGCGTGGACACCCTCCTTGGCGCCCTGAGCGAGCCGGTCGAGGCTCAGGTTGCAAGGGGTGATCTCGTTCCAACTGGAGGCGATTCCGATCTGGGGCTTGTCCCAGTCTTCGTCGCCCATTCCCACCGCGCGGAGCATTCCTCGCGAAGTGGTGGCTTCGATGCCGTCGGTGACCGCGCGGCTGCGGGGCTTGATGTCGATGGTCTCGTCGGGAGAGGGCATTCTCGAAGTCTATTGCTGTGCGGCGACGCGCTCGCGTGCGACAGTCGACAGCAAAGCGGCGAGTTCTTCGATGTCTCCCACACGAACCGAGGCCGCCGTCTGCCCCGCCCCGACGCGGATGCCGAGATCGTCGGAGCCGAGCGAGCGGATCGCGTCCTCGTCCGTGACATCGTCGCCGGCGAAGATGACCGCGGTGGCGCCGACGACGTCGCGGAGGTGGGCGACGGCGGCATCCTTCCCGGCGTCCGTGAACGCGTACTCGACGATGTCGTGGCCCTGGCGTCGACGCCAGTGCGGTGCGGCCTCCGCCATCAGGGTGTCGACGGATTCACGGAGCCGGGCGGCGGCCGTGGTGTCCGAGACCGTGCGGAGGTGGACTCCGAAGCCGAACGTCTTGGGTTCGATCCAGGCACCGGGTACCGCTGTCGCGAGCTCCTCGGCCTCGGCTCGCAGCCGGTCGCGCAAAGCGGTGTCGTCCGGATGGAGCGTCTGGTCGGCCGGCCCGCCGGGGATCAGGTACTCGGCGCCGTGGGAGCCGGCGAGGAGGATCGGCGACCCCTCCGCGTACTCGGCGATGACCCGGAGGTCGCGGAGCGATCGACCGGACACGAACGCAACGACGGTCTCGGGCGCGGCGACGAGCGCGTCGACGGCGCGCCGGGCGGAGGGCAACATGCGAGCACTCATCGGGTCGTCGACGAGAGGCGCAAGGGTGCCGTCGAAATCCAGGGCGACGAGGAGTCGCTGTGCACGAGTGACCGTGGTGAGATCGCTCACGGGTGCTCCTTCCGAGCCGCGTTCAGATCCGACAGGAAGCGCTCGGACCACTTCGCGACGTCGTTCTCACGCACGCGGCGACGGAGAGCCCGCATCCGGCGGTCCTTCTCCTTCTGGGGCATGTCGATCGCCTGCATGATCGCGTCCTTCACGCCGGTGATGTCGTGCGGGTTGACCTTGATCGCTTGGGTCAGCTCGTCGGCAGCCCCCGTGAATTCGCTCAGCACGAGAGCACCGCCGCCGTCGACACGACTGGCGACGTACTCCTTGGCGACGAGGTTCATCCCGTCGCGGAGCGCCGTCACGAGCATGACGTCCGCCGCGAGGAAGAGCGCGACCATCTCTTCGCGGGGGTAGGAGTTGTGGAGGTACTGGATCGCGCTGTACCCGAGCTCGTCGGCGTCGCCGTTGATGCGACCGACCGTCAGTTCGATCTCGTCGCGGAGCTCCATATAGGTCTGCACCCGCTCCCGGCTCGGGCTCGCCACCTGGACGAGGATCACGTCGTGGACCGACAACCGACCGTCTGCCAGCAGTTCGCCGTAGGCCTTCAGGCGGTGTCGGATGCCCTTCGTGTAGTCGAGCCGGTCGACCCCGAGGAGGATCGCCTTCGGGTTGCCGAGGCTCGTGCGGATCTCCTCCGCGCGGGCTCGGACGTCGGGGCGCTTCGCGAGGTCCTCGTATTCGGCGGCGTCGATCGAGATCGGGTAGGCGCGCGCCACCGCTGTCCGGACGCCGCCGTCGGGGGTCGGCACCGAGATCGCGCCGGCCTTGGTGTCGAACCCGAGCTGTCTCCGCACAGCACGGGCGAAGTTTCCGGCATCCGCCACCCGCTGGAAGCCGATGACATCCGCGCCGAGCAGACCTTCGAGCACCTGCCGACGCCAGGGCAGCTGCGCGTAGAGGCCGTATGCGGGGAACGGAATGTGATGGAAGTAGCCGATCGTGAGGTCCGGTCGGAGCTCGCGGAGCAGCTTCGGCACGAGCTGCAGCTGGTAGTCGTGGACCCAGACCGTCGCGCCCTCGGCCGCGTGCCGCGATGCCGCCTCGGCGAAGCGGGTGTTCACCTTGACGTAGGCGTCCCACCACGTGCGGTGGTACGTCGGAGTCGCGATGACGTCGTGGTACAGCGGCCAGATCGTGTCGTTCGAGAAGCCCTCGTAGTAGAGCTGCACATCGTCGGCGGTCAGCATGACCGGCACCAGCTGCAGCCCATCGAATTCGAACGGGTCGAGCTCGACATCGGCTTGTCCGGGCCAACCGACCCACGCACCGTTGTTGCTCCGCATCACGGGATCGACGGCGGTGACGAGGCCGCCGGGAGAGCGGCGCCAGGGCTCGTTCTCGTCATCTGTCCGATCTACCGGAAGGCGGTTGGACACGACGACGAAGTCAGAAGCCACGGTCACGGTGTTCCTCTCGATGGATGAGTTCAGGCTAACAACCACCGCGGCATGCGTTCCGCGCGATAGCGTGGTGGTATGCGCAAATACCTGTTCGGAACCGGACTTCTCTCGGCCGTCACAGGCGGGGTCACGCTCTTGCGCTCCGCTCGGAGCCCCGAGCCCTTCACCTGGCGCACCGCCCTCGCGTGGCTGAGCTGGGGCATCACCCTGGCACTCGCGGTCGGCTCCGTCGTCGACACGCGTCGCGCCTCGCGCGGCAAGCTCATTCCGATGGATTCCCCCCGGGACGACGATAAGAAGAAGCTGCTGAAGCGTCGCGTGTCGCGCCGCTGACCGGAGCCGTCGCGCAGGGTCAGCGCGTCAGGATGAGCGCTTCACCCTGACCACCGCCGCCGCAGAGACCCACCGCCGCGGTACCGCTCCCCCGGCGGGCGAGTTCGTGCACGGCGTGCACCACGAGGCGAGCGCCCGAGGCACCGATCGGGTGACCGATCGCAATTCCGCCGCCGTGGATGTTCACGATCGACTCATCGACACCCAGTTCACGCTGCGACTGCGCGACGACCGCGCCGAACGCCTCGTTGATCTCCACGAGGTCGAGGTCGGATGCCGCGACCCCCTGACGTTCGAGCGCCTGCGCGATAGCGCGCGAGGGCTGCGAGTGAAGTGAGTTGTCGGGCCCGGCGACTTGGCCCGCGGCGCCGACGGCTGCCAGGACCGTCCACCCTTCGGCATCCGCTCGGGCCCGCGTCGTCACGACGACAGCCGCCGCCCCATCGGAGATCGGGGAGGCATTGCCTGCGGTGATGTCGCCGTCTTTCGAGAAGGCGGGACGGAGAGCCGCGAGCGTCTCCACCGTCGTGCCGGGGCGGACGCCCTCGTCGGCCACGACGCGAAGCGGGTCGCCTTTGCGCTGCGGCACCGCCACGGGCACGATCTCGGCGTTGAAGACACCCTGCTCGGCCGCCGCCGCAGCGCGCTGGTGCGACAGCGCGGCGACGTGGTCCTGCTCCGCGCGCGTGAGGCCGAGCGCGGGGTTGTGCTGTTCGGTGGAGAGTCCCATCGAGATCCCGTCCGCGGCATCCGTCAGTCCGTCGAGCGCCATGTGGTCCAGCACCTCGATCGAGCCGTAGGTCCACCCATCGCGAGATCCCATGAGCAGGTGGGGCGCGCGTGACATGGATTCCATTCCGCCGGCGACGACGACCGCGGCATCCCCGGACGCGATCATCCGCTTGGCGTCGATAATCGCGGTCAGACCGGACAAGCACACCTTGTTGACGGCGGATGCCGGAACGTTCCAGCCGATCCCCGCCCCGAGCGCCGCCTGCCTCGCCGGGTTCTGCCCCGAACCCGCCGGGAGCACCTGACCCATGATGACGGCGTCGACGGCGGCAGGATCCACCCCGCTGCGCTCGAGGGCGCCGCGGATCGCGAATGCCCCCAGCTGCGGGGCGGAGAAGGACGACAGCGCACCTTTGAGTTTTCCCTGCGGGGTGCGCGCTGCTCCGACGATGACGATCTCTTCGCTCATGACTCCACCTTCGCACCGTCCAAGAGAAGGAGCTCGGGCTCCGTGGCATCCCGAACCTCCTCCACGCTGACTCCTGGCGCCGTCTCGATGAGGACCAGCCCCTCCGAAGTGACGTCAATGACGGCGAGGTCGGTGATGATGCGGTCGACGACGCCGCGGCCGGTCAGCGGCAAAGTGCAGTCGACCACGATCTTCGGGGACCCATCGCGGGCGACGTGCTCCATCAGGACGATCACGCGTTCGGCGCCATGGACGAGGTCCATCGCTCCACCGGGGCCCTTGACCATCTTCCCGGGGATCATCCAGTTGGCCAGGTCGCCGGTCGCCGAGACCTGCATGGCACCGAGGATCGCGGCGTCGATCTTGCCGCCCCGGATCATCCCGAAGCTCAGCGCGGAGTCGAAGAAGGCCGCGCCGGGCAGCGTCGTCACCGTCTCCTTTCCCGCGTTGATGAGATCGGCGTCGACGTCCTCCTCCCGTGGGTACGGACCGACTCCGAGGATGCCGTTCTCCGACTGCAACACCACGGTCACCCCGTCGGGTACGTGGTTGGGGACGAGCGTCGGCAGCCCGATGCCGAGATTGACGTACGAACCGTCTTGCAGTTCGACCGCGGCACGCGCCGCCATCTCGCTCCTGGTCAACGCCATGTCACTTCCCTTCCGCCGCGACGGTGCGTCGCTCGATGCGCTTCTCGATGTCGGAGCCGACCGCCACGATGCGATGCACGAAGACACCCGGGAGGTGAACCGCATCCGGGTCGAGCGCGCCTGGCTCGACCAGCTCCTCGACCTGGGCGATGCAGATCCGGCCTGCCATCGCGGCGAGCGGGTTGAAGTTACGCGCCGCCTTGGTGAAGACGAGGTTGCCGTGACGGTCGCCCCGCAGGGCGTGGACGAGGGCGAAGTCGGTGGTGATCGCCTCTTCGAGGACGAACTCCTTGGCACCGCCGGCGACGTCGAACGTGCGGACGTCCTTCGGCGCTGACGCGACGGCGACTCCCCCGCTGCCGTCGTACCGGCGCGGGAGTCCTCCCTCGGCGACCTGCGTGCCGACGCCCGTCTGCGTGTAGAACGCGGCGATGCCGGCGCCTCCGGCACGCAGCTTTTCCGCCAGGGTGCCCTGCGGGGTCAGCTCCAGCTCCAGCTCACCCGAAAGGAACTGCCTCTCGAACTCCTTATTCTCGCCGACGTAGGACGAGGTCATCTTTCGGATGCGTCGCGCCCGGAGGAGGACCCCCAGTCCCCAATCGTCAACCCCGCAGTTGTTCGACACGACGGACAGGTCGCGGGTGCCCTGGGCGAGTAAAGCCTCGATCAGAACGATCGGGTTGCCCGAAAGCCCAAAGCCGCCGACGGCGAGACTCGCGCCGTCCGGGATGTCCGCCACAGCCTCCACCGCGCTCGCCACCGTTTTGTCGATCACTGCGCACTCCCTCGTGTCGGTCGTTACCAGCATGCGTCGTCCGGGCCAGACACCACGAGGATTTCATTGCGATGTGGTCACCAGCGCGCCTAGGGTCCACATTGTGGACCGACCGACAGCAACCGTCCCCGGCGCCCAGGCCATCGCTCGTGCCGCGCACCTGCTCCGCCTCGTCAGCGCGGCGGGGATGACGGGCAAGGGCGTCCGCGAGCTGGCTGCCGACGCTGGGCTGACGCGGACGACCGCGCACCGCCTGCTCTCCGCGCTGCGCGCTGAGGGTCTCGTCGACCAGGACGAGCGGACGGCGCGCTGGCTCGCCGGTCCCGAACTGTTCCTCATGGGGGCTGCAGCCGCCCCCCGCTACGACGTGACTCACGTGGCCGGCGACATCGTGCGCTCTCTCGCCGTGAAGACGGAGGAGAGTGCGTTTCTCTCCGTCCGTCGCGGCGACGAGTCGGTCTGCCTCGTCCGCGAAGAGGGCTCGTTCCCGATCCGATCCTTCGTGCTCAGCGAAGGGGTCCGCTTCCCGCTGGGCGTCGCCTCAGCGGGACTCGCCATCCTGTCGTTCCTGCCCGAGGACGACACGGACGCGTACCTCAGTCGGCATCCCGAGCTCTCGTCACGGTGGGGACATACCCACGATGCGGCATCCCTCCGCCAGCGCATCGCCGAGACGCGCGACCGTGGATACGCGGTCAATCCGGGCCTCATCGTGCCCGGGTCATGGGGCCTGGGCGCAGCCGTCTTCGATCACGCCGGACGGCCCGCGTGGGCGCTCAGCCTGACGGGCGTCGAGTTCCGGTTCGGTGCGGACCGCCTCCCCGAGCTGGGTCGACTGCTCCTCGCGCACGCCCACCAGCTGACGACTCGCGTGCAGTCCGTCCGCCGCGGCTGAGCGGGATCAGAGTCCCGCCGTCTCCAGCCACCGGAGCCAGACTTCGCTCACCGTCGGGTAGGCGGGAACCGCGTGCCACAGGCGGTGCAGCGGAACTTCGCCGACGATGGCGATGGTGGCTGAATGCAGGAGCTCGGCTACGTCGGGCCCGACGAAGGTGGCGCCCACCAGCACGCCGCGATCGGTATCGATGACGGCTCGCGACATCCCCTCGTATCGATCCGAATGCGTGCTCGCACCCGCGACCCACGACAGGTCGTAGTCGACCACCTGAACGTCGATCCCGGCAGCACGAGCGGATGCCGCGGTGTGTCCGACGGCCGCGACCTCGGGATCCGTGAACACGACCTGCGGGACCGCGCTGTGGTCAGCGGTCGCCGCCAGCGGACCCCACGGGGAGGTGTCGACGTCCGCCGAGGCCGCTCGACGTGCGATGACGTCCCCGGCGACCCGCGCCTGGTACTTTCCCTGGTGCGTCAGGAGGGCTCGGTGGTTGACGTCGCCGACCGCGTAGAGCCAGCCGCTGCCAGGGACACGGAGGCTGTCGTCCACGGAGATCCATGACCCCGGCTCCTGACCGACGACGTCGAGCCCGATGTCCTCGGTGCGGGGCACGCGACCGGTCGCGACGAGGATCTCATCGGCAAGGATCTGGGAACCGTCGCTGAGCGACACCGTGACCTCGGCGCCCGAACGCTCGATACGATCCACCTCGACGCCGGTACGGATGGTCGCCCCGGCAGCGGTGAGCGCCGCACCGACCGCCTCGCCCGCGAAGTCCTCGAGCCCACCGAGCAGGGTCGAGCGAGCGATCACGGTCACGGCTGCCCCGAGGGCGGTGAAAGCGGTCGCCATCTCTACCCCGACGACTCCTCCGCCGAGAACGACGAGGGAGGACGGCACCACGCGGACCCCGGTAGCCTCACGACTCGTCCACGGCGCAGCGTCCCGCAGTCCCGGGATGTCGGGGATGAGCGCGGCGGATCCGGTGCAGACGGCCACCGCGTGTCGCGCGCGGAGTGTCGTCGTGGTCCCATCGGGCGCTTCGACCGTCACTTCCTTCTCCCCGGAGAGACGGCCATGGCCGCGCACCAGGTCGATCCCCGCCTTCTGCAGCCACGACACCTGGGAGGTGTCCTGATAGTCGCTGACCATGCGGTCGCGGCGCGCCAGCACAGCGCCGACATCGAGGTGACCCGTCACCGCCTCTGCGGCGCCGGCCACGTCGCGGGCTGCGCGAAGGGCGGCGGGGGCGCGCAGCAGCGCTTTCGAGGGCATGCACGCCCAGTAGGAGCACTCGCCACCGACGAGCTCGCTCTCGACGATCACCGCCGTCAGGCCTCCGCGTACCGCCCGGTCGGCGACGTTCTCGCCGACGGGTCCGGCTCCGATGACGACGAGATCGTATTCGCGTGTGCTCATCACATCACCGTAGCGACGGCACGGCTCCGTCGGGCCGGAATCGCCCATTGCCATACGCGATGTGTGACGTCAATGGTCGGCGGGGACTGCCCCGATGTCCGGGGTCTGTGGTTTGCTGAAACACCGGTCGAAAGGACCCCTTATGGCGATCGAGTTCCGGTCCGTCACGAAGCGCTTCGGCGACGGCGCACCCGCCGTCGACGATGTCTCGCTGGAGATGCCGGCTCGCAAGACGACGGTCCTGGTCGGATCCTCAGGGTGTGGCAAGACCACCCTCCTGCGGATGATCAACCGTCTGATCGAGCCCACGTCCGGCGACATCGTGATCGACGGCGAGTCGATCCGGTCCCGCGACGCCGTGCAGCTGCGGCGGAGCATCGGTTACGTGCTTCAGAACGCGGGCCTCCTGCCGCATTACACGGTGGTCGACAACATCGGCACCGTCCCCGTTCTGACCGGGCAGACCCGTGCGGCGGCACGACGTCGAGCGCTCGAGCTCATGGAGGTCGTCGGGCTCGACACCGCTTTCGCTGATCGCTATCCCGCGCAGTTGTCGGGCGGCCAGCAGCAGCGCGTCGGCGTGGCGCGGGCTCTCGCCGCCGACCCCAACATCCTCTTGATGGACGAGCCCTTCGGGGCCGTCGATCCGATCGTCCGCAAGGAACTTCAGGCCGAGGTCATCCGCCTGCAGCGAGAGCTGGACAAGACGATCGTCTTCGTCACCCATGACATCGACGAGGCGTTCCTCCTCGGCGATCAGGTCGTGATCCTCCAGAAGGGCGCTCATATCGCTCAGCGCGGCACCCCGTCGGAGATCATCGAGTCGCCGGCAGACGAGTTCGTCGCGAGCTTCATCGGGACGGATCGCGGCGCGCGCGCCTTCCGCGCGAAGCAGACCCCGAATGGAACAGTCCTCGTCGACGGGTCGGGGCGGACTCAGGGTGTGCTCCTCCCCGACGCGTCGGAGGACACGAGGTGACGACCCGATGAACTGGGTGCTCGACAACCTCGACCTGATCGGGCGGCTGACGCTCGCTCACCTTCGCCAGAGCGCCATCGCGATCGTTCTCGGCTTCGTGATCGCGATCCCCTTCGGTTGGGCCGCGTTCCGCTTCACACGTCTGCGCGGAACGCTGCTCGGTGTCGTCGGCATCCTCTACACGATCCCGTCCTTCGGGCTGTTCGCGCTCATCAGTGCGACCACGGGTATCGGCCTCCTCTCGGAGACGAACCTCGTCGTCGCGCTCACGATCTACGCCGTGGCGATCATGACTCGATCGGTCACCGACGGTTTGGCATCGGTGGACGCCGCGGTCCGAGGCGCCGCCGTAGCCGTCGGTTTCGGGCCGGTTCGCCGGTTCTGGACGGTCGATTTCCCATTGGCGGGTCCCGTGATGCTCGCCGGCCTGCGTGTCACGGCCGTCTCGACGATCTCCTTGGCCACCGTCGGCGCGCTGATCGGTGTCCAGAACCTCGGGTACCTGTTCACGAACGGCTCCCAGCGACGGATCATCCCGGAGGTGCTCTCGGGGGTCCTCGCCGTCGTGATCATCGCCCTGCTGATCGACCTCATCCTCGTCCTCGCCGGCCGCGCTCTGATGCCGTGGACCCGCCGCATCCGCACCCCGCGTGAGCGCGCACAGGTACAGGAGGTGACCGCATGAACGTCTTCCTCGAGGCCTTCGCGTGGATATTCTCCCCCGACCGCTCGACCGGCTACCTCCCGCTGTGGGAGGCGATCGTGCAGCATCTCGGCTTCACGTTCGGGTCGGTCGCCATCGCGGCAGCGATCGCCGTCCCGGCGGGGTGGGCCATCGGACACACGGGTAAGGGACGCGAGATCGCCGTCTTCCTCTCCGGAGCCGCCCGGTCGCTCCCCTCGCTCGGACTCGTCGTCCTTCTCTACCTCGTTATCGGCGTGAACTTCAAAGAACAGGCTGCGTTCGTGGCCTTCGTCCTCCTCGCCATCCCATCGATCCTGGCCGGCGCATATGCCGGCATCGAGGCGATCAACCGGTCAACGATCGAGGCGGGACGAGCGGTCGGGATGACGCCCCTGCAGGTGTTGTGGAAGATCGAGATCCCCCTCGGACTGCCGCTTCTGATCGGAGGCATCCGCTCTGCCGTCCTGCAGGTGGTCGCTACCGTCACCATCGCCGCCTACGTCGGCCTCGGCGGTTTGGGCTTCTCACTCATCCAGGGCATTCAGACCCGGGATGCATCGCAGATCCTCGGCGCGTCCATCGTCGTCGTCGTCCTCGCGCTCGCCCTCGACGGGTTGTTCGCCGTGTTCCAGCGCGTCGTCGTCCCCCGGGGCGTCGCCGTCCAGAACTTTCCTTCCGCGCGTCGCCGCACCCGGCGCACGTCCGTACCCACCGCCTGAGCCCCAGGCATCCTGACCACCACCCCATCCGGAGGCATCCATGTCCATCACACGCAACCGCATCCTGCCCACCGTCGGCCTCGCCGCCGTCGCCGTCTTCGCCCTGTCCGCCTGCGGCTCGAGCGACTCCCTCCAGGGCAGCGGCTCGAACAACAACGGCGGCAATGGCGGCGAGACGTCGAAGACGATCGTCGTCGGCTCGCAGGCCTACCCGTCAAACGAGATCATCGCCGAGATCTACGCGCAGGCGCTCGAAGGAGACGGGTTCACGGTCGAGCGGAACTTCTCCATCGGCCAGCGCGACGCCTACATGCCCTCGCTCGAAGACGGCTCTATCGATCTGTTCCCCGAGTACACCGGCAACCTGCTGCAGTACTTCGACAAGGACGCCAAGGCGACCACGGCCGACGATGTCTACGCGGCGCTCGAGAAGGCCCTTCCCGACAACCTGAAGGCGCTCGACTACTCGCCGGCGACCGACCAGGACTCGTACAACGTCACGGCTGCCTTCGCGAAGAAGAACAACCTCACCGAGATCGGCGACCTCGCCGGCATCACGGGATTGACGTTCGGCGGAGCACCGGAGCTCGAGAAGCGTCCGTACTTCACCGACTTGGAGAAGGTCTACGGCGTCACCGCGAAGTTCGAGGCCACCGCCGACACGACGGTCGACGAGCTCGTCGCCGGCAACATCCAGGTCGCCAACGTCTACAGCGCGGACCCCGCCATCAAGACGAAGGACCTGGTGACCCTGAAGGACCCCAAGGGTCTGTTCCTCGCCTCGAACGTCGTGCCCATCGCGAACGCCGACAAGGCAGACGAGATCGCGGGCGTCATCAACAAGGTCAGCGCGGCGATGAGCCCCGAAGAGCTCGTTGCCATGAACGTCGAGTCGACCGTCGACCAGCGCTCCTCGGAGGACATCGCGAAGAAGTGGATCGCCGACAACCTCGGCTGACCCATGACAGCTGAGGGCCCGCGGCCGACCGCCGGATCCGTCACCGTCGTCATCCCCGTGAAGGACGATGCGGCCGGACTCCGGCGGTGCCTGCGGGCCCTCGCGCTTCAGACCGAACCGGCAGACGAGATCATCGTGGTCGACAACGGCTCACAGGACGATTCCGCCCGTGTGGCCCGCGAGGGCGGAGCAATTGTCCTCGCGTGTGAACGCCCCGGCATCCCTGCCGCGGCCGCCGTCGGCTACGACGCTGCCGCCGGAGAACTGATCCTCCGTCTCGACGCAGACTGCCTTCCCGCCGCAACGTGGGTGGGGACCATGCGGACGTTCGCCGGACGGCGCCCGGACGTCGATGTCTTCGCTGGCGGCGCGCGGTTCATCGACGGCCCGCGCACTCTCCGATCGACGCTCGCCGCCGCGTACCTCGGCGTCTACGCGCTCGTGCTCACCCCGACGCTCGGCCACCTACCGCTCTTCGGCTCGAATCTGGGTATGCGTCGGGATGCCTGGCAGCGCGTGAGCGCGACGGTTCACCGTGACGACCCCGAGATCCACGACGATCTCGACCTTTCCTTCCACCTGGGAGAACGCCACCGGATCAGATTCGTCCCCGCAGCAGCAATGGGGATCTCGATGCGCCCGTTCTCCTCCGCCTCGGCGTTCCTCCAGCGGGTGGACCGTGGCCGCCGGACGGTCGTCCGCCACTGGCCCGCCGATTTCCCGCCGCTCCGGTGGGCCCGGCTCACCCGGCGCCGTACGGCGCGCCGCATCACGCCGTCGGAGCCGACCGGATGAGCAGTGTTCTGGGCGACGTCGATGACGACCTGCTTCACGTGGCGACGTTCAACGTGCGCCGCCCGCTCCCTCGACTGCTGACTCGATCCGTCGACCGTTGGGACCGTCGCCGGCCAGCGATGATGCAGGTGCTCTCGCGGGAGTCACCCAGCCTCCTCGGCGCGCAGGAGGTCCTCCCCGCTCCCGCGCTCGACATACGTCGCGCTCTCGGGCCCTCCTACGCCCGGATCGGTGCGGGCCGGCGACGCCGAGGACAGGGAGAGGGGTGCCCGATCTTCTTCGACCAGACTCGCCTGGAGCTCCTCGAGGGCCGACAGCTCGCCCTGTCGGACTCCCCGGATGAGGCGGGGTCCCGCTCCTGGGGCAATCCTCTTCCTCGTGCGATGGTCGTGGGAGTGTTCCGCGACCGCCGGACGCGCAGTGACCTCGCCGTCATCAACACGCATCTCGACCCGTTCTCCTCGCGATCACGTATCCGAGGAGCCGAAGCCGTTCGCCGGGAAGTCCGGCGAACGGGCCTTCCCACCGTCGTGATGGGAGATCTGAACGCGGGCGCGGGCTCGCCGGCCCTCGCTGCATTGCAGAGAAGCGACCTCTTGCTCGACGCGTGGGCTGTGGCGGCAGAGCGCGTCACCCCGCCGTACGGCACCTATGCGGGCTATCGGCCACCGGTGCGATTCGGTGCGCGTATCGACTGGATTCTGGTCACGACCGACATCGCCGTGGAACGCATCGGCATCGATGCCCGACTCGAGGATGGTGTCGCGCCGTCCGACCACCTGGCCGTCCACGCCGTGATAGAGGTGCCGCAGTGAGGAACGACTTCTTGCGTCCACCGACCACCGTCACGGAGTGGGCGGCCGACGGCATCCGCACCCTCGGCCTGCTGAGCGTGCTGGCAGCCTTCATCTGGTCGACGGCGACGGATGCCGGCATCCTCGCGCTCGCTCTCCCGGCCCTCCTGGTGCCGCGACTGATCGGTTCACGCCCTGGGTTCGATGTCCTCTTCGGCGCGACAGTGACGGTGGCCGCCTGGAGCAACGTCCTCGATCTCTACCGGACGATCGCGTGGTGGGACTTGGTGGTCCACTTCGTCGCCACGGGAGTCATCGCGGCGATGGCGCTGCTGCTCCTCCGGCGATTCGACGTCGTCGCCTCGCCGGGCACTCGCCGGAGCACCGTCGTCCTCGTCCCGACCATCGGCCTCGCGATCAGTGCCGTGTGGGAGATGATCGAGTGGCTGGGCAAGACCTTCCTCGCGCCCGACATCTTCGTCACCTACCGCGACACGATCGGGGACATGTCCATCGGTGGGCTCGGTGCGTTGCTGGCAGGCGTCCTGACCGCCGGCATCCCCCTCAGCCGGACCGCGCTCGTCGCGGCGAACAGGAAGGAAGAGCATGGCAGATCTGAAGAAGGGTGACCGCGTCAGCTGGAACACGTCCCAGGGGCGCACCCAGGGCACAGTCACGGAGCGCAAGACCAGCGACTTCACGTTCGATGGACAGCACTTCACCGCCTCCACGGAGGAACCCGCGTTCATCGTCGAGTCGGAGAAGACGGGGGCCCAGGCTGCTCACAAAGGGTCGGCGCTGAACAAGCTGTCGTCCTGACGCCGGATGCCGCTGCGGGCTCCGAACCCGGCGGCGGCATCCGGTGGGGACTTCTCCCCATTCCCTCGAGCCCGCGTCGTTCGTACTCTTTCCCCAGGAGGTGCGCGATGGGGATGATGTTGCCGAATGACCTCGTATGGGTCATGGAGAAGCTCGGATTCGATTGGCCGGACATCGACGAGGATGAGGTGCGAAAGGGCGCCGACCTCCTCCGCAACCTGGGCTCCGACCTCGAAGAGGTCATCCAATCCGTCGACCGCAAGGTCAACAACGACGTGAGCGCAGCGATTCAGGGCCAGACAGGTCCCGCAACAGTCGGAGCATGGACGGCGAACCGCTCCCAGAATCTGCAGAAACTGGTCGACCTCATGCCCCCGGCAGCCGTCGCCATGGACATCGGGGCGGAGGCCATCTTCGCTCTCAAGATGAAGGTCATCGTCGATGTGTCGTCGACGCTCATCACACTGGTGGCGATGCTGACCAACCCGATCACCGCTGCCGGCGCGGGCCCCATGCTCCTCATCAAGAAGAAGCTCCTCAACGCCGCGGTGGACATCGCCGTCGAGCAACTCCTCATGCAGCTCGCTCCGGCCGTGATCGAGCCCCTGTCCGAAGAACTGCCCGCCATCATCGACGCCGTCCTCGACGCACCCCTCGTCGAAGGCGCGGCTGGCGACTCGGACGAATTCCACGCCGATCTCGCGGCGCTCGAGTCCGCTCGGTCGGATATGAAGCTCCACGGCGCCGACATCCAGAGCATCACGACGACGTTCTTCGCGGATTTCTCCGCGCTCGATTTCGGAGGCGATTCCTGATGAGCGCACTGAAGCCCGTCTTCCGCGAAGCCCGCCAAGCGGTCATCACGGGTGCTGGCCGCATGAAAGACAAGCTGCACCAGCTCGCCGACAACATGGACGGCCATCTCGACACGATCGTTCGCCGCGTCCGCGACGAGGACAACTTCAACGACGCGGTCGTCACGACCCGCAACGGCAACGCCAAGGTCACCGTCTACGACCCCCAGACGAACCGTCCCATCACCGAGTACGGACACATCCGAGAAGACTTCGGCAGTTCGACGCGCGGCGACAACGCCACGGACATCGGACGGCTCGGCGACGGAGGCTACGACGGCGGGCACCTGGGCGCCCACCGCTTCTTCGGCGACACACCGAACCCGGGTATCGTCCCGCAGATCGCGAACCTCAACCGAGGCGCCTGGAAGACGATGGAGAACGAATGGGCGGACTGGACCTCCAAGGGCTATCAGATCGACTACACCATCGATGTGTACCCGCCCGGCGCGACCGTCCCTGATACGTTCGAAGTCGTCTACACGGTCACCGACCCGGTGACGAACCGCGTCCGGTATCAGAACACCCCGCACTTCTACAACCAGCCTGATCAGGTCTTTGACCGCATTCCCTCGCGGGACATGCCCTGACGCTGACGGGCGACAAGGAGCGACATGACCACCGATCCCACCGCAGACCTCATCCGGGCCGTCGTCACTCACATGATCGGCGCGGCGGATGACTGGAAGTCGTTCTCGATGGTCATCAGCCTGGGCGGGGGCCGACTCAGCGCCGTGTCCGGTTTCGCGTACTCACCCGATGGCGCGGTCTCTGCGGTCACGGCTCGCCCGTCTCAGATCATGCCCGCCGTCGAGGCCTACCTCGCGGACCGCTACCCCGACGGACAGGCTCTGCCCGTCAAGTTCCTGGTGCAGTTCGATCGCGACGTCAAGGCGTACGAGATCACCTTCGAGGACTCGGATGCGTCCCGGTGGAAGGTGACCCCCGCCAACCTCGACGCGATCGAGGCGGAGTTGCGCCCGACGCTCGGCTGAGATCCGCGCGGCGCGGCGCGCGGCATCCGCTCATCTTGCAGGGCGGAGAATCGACGCATGCCCATCGTCGACAACGCCGTGTACGTGGACGGCCGCCGCATCCAGGATCCCGCGAACCTCACTGAGACGTTCGAGCACATGCGCGACCACCAGGGCATGGCGTGGATCGGCCTGTACCGTCCCACCGAAAAAGAGGTCGCTGCTGTCGCCTCGGAGTTCTCCCTCCACCCGCTCGCCGTGGAAGACGCCCTGACCGGTCACCAGCGAGCGAAGCTGGAGCGCTTCGGCGATGTCCTGTTCGCGGTCCTCCGCCCGGCCCACTACGACGACGCCAACGAGTCGGTGGCGTTCGGGGAGCTTCACGTCTTCGTCGGGCCGGACTTCGTCGTGACCGTCCGCCACGCGGACTCCCCCGACCTGGCCCAGGTCCGGGCCCGCATGGAGAAGCAGCCCGAACTCCTCCGGATGGGCCCCGAGGCGATCCTCTACGCGATCCTCGATCAGGTGGTCGACGAGTACGCCCCCGTCCTCGCCGGAGTCGAGAACGACATCGACGAGATCGAGGAGAAGCTGTTCGGCGGTGACGACGCCGGGTTGTCGCAGCGAATCTACGCGCTCGCGCGCGAGGTCATCGGCCTTCACAAGTCCACCCTCCCCCTCGACGACATGCTGCAGCGCCTTCTCCAGGGCTCAGACAAGTACGGGGTGGACATCGAGCTGCAGCGGTCGCTCCGGGACGTGCTGGACCACGTCATCCGCCTCAACGAGCGCATCGTCGCGTTCCGATCCATCCTCGACAACGCGCTCACGGTGCATTCCACGCTCGTCACGCAGCGTCAGACCGACACCTCGCTCGAACAGAACGAGCAGGTCAAGAAGATCTCCGGGTGGGCGGCGATCCTGTTCGGGCCGACCCTCGTCGGAACGATCTACGGCATGAACTTCGACAATATGCCGGAACTGCACTGGACCTATGGCTACCCGATGGCGCTCGGACTGATGGTCGTCAGTTCGGTCGTCCTCTACGTGATCTTCAAGAAGAAGCGATGGCTCTGAGAGGCCGTCCACTCCTCGAAAAGAAGAAGACCCCGGTCACTGGCGAGAGTGACCGGGGCCGTCCGTGCACCCCCTCGGACTTGAACCGAGAACCCACTGATTAAGAGTCAGTTGCTCTGCCGATTGAGCTAGAGGTGCGTGATTCGAATAACTCGAACCGAGGGTCAACACTAGCATCACGATCAGGTACTCCGCCAATCGAGGCCCCAGGCGGACGCCGTATCCTGGAGGCGTGACGCCCCCTCCCCCTTCGACGGACTGGAACGCCCCCTACGACGGCGACCTCAGAGACGACCTGGCCTTCGCCCTTCGCCTCGCGGATGCCGCGGACCGCGTCTCGATGGAACGCTTCGACGCCGCCGATCTCGAGATCAGCACCAAAGCGGACGCCACACACGTGACCGAAGCCGATCTGGCGACCGAGCGTGCCATCCGCGAACTCCTCGCCCGCGAACAACCGGCGGACGGGATTCTCGGTGAGGAATACGGCACGAGCGGCAACACGCGACGTCAGTGGATCATCGACCCCATCGACGGCACGGCGAACTATCTCAAGGGCATTCCGATGTGGGCGACCCTGATCGCTCTCGTCATCGACGGCGTCCCCCGTGTCGGCGTCGTCAGCCAGCCGGCGATCTCGCGCCGATGGTGGGGGGCGACGGGCGAGGGAGCTTGGACCTGCGGCCCCGACGGATCGACTCGGTCTATCCGCGCCTCGACCGTCGCCACGATAGAAGAGTCGAGCATCAGCTTCCAGAGCATCGGTCAGTGGGATGCCGTGGGTCGCACAGACGACCTGCTGCGGCTTTCTCGCGCAGTCTGGCGCGACCGCGGCTACGGGGACGCGTGGCCGTACATGCTGCTCGCGGAGGGCCGTCTCGAGTTCGTGGCGGAGTTCGGCGTCCGCGAGTACGACATCGCCGCACACGTGCCGATCATCCTCGAGGCCGGCGGCCGCTTCACCGACATCGACGGGGCGGAGCGCCTCGACTCGCGTTCGTCGCTCGCCACGAACGGCATCCTCCATGACTCGTTCCTCGGGATGCTGCAGACGTGAGGGCTCCCCGGGCGCGCTCGCGGCGTGCGGTGATGGTCCTCGCGGCGGTCGTGTCCACGGCTGCCTTCACGACCGGGTGCGCTCCTCAGGGGGGCCCGAGTACCGCTCCCGGCGCAAGCGCCTCCCCCGACGCCCCCGGCGCTCCGCCCGTCGCGTCGCCGACGATAGACCCCGAGGACGTCACGTGCGAGAACATGCTGTCGTCCGAGACCGTGGACACGTTCACGGCGACGGGCTGGACCGTCCGCGAGGATCCGTTCGTGATCCTCGACCTGGAACTCCCGCAGGGCACATCCTGCACCTGGGGTGATTTCACCTCCCCCACGAACGATGACCTGGTGCTCTTCGGGTGGTCGCCGATCAGCGATGCCGATGCGTCCGCTACACGGACAGCGCTCGAAGCGGAAGGTTGGCTCCTCGAAGACGACTCCCGAGGCGTCCTGGTCACCGAGGACCCTGCATCCGCCCTGCGCGTCGATGACGAGGGGTACGGAATGACCTACCTCTTCCGTGAGGGGTGGGTCGAGGTGTCGGACACCAAGCAGGGTCTCGACCTCATCGACCTCGGGTGAGCCAACGACGAAGCCCCCGATCCGAGAACGGATCGGGGGCTTCTGCTCCGTGACAACGGTTCGTGGAGATGGGGGGAATCGAACCCCCGTCCATCGCTGAGAGACGGCGTCTTCTCCGGGCGCAGTCTGTAAATGGCGTTCTACTCGGCCCCGACACTTCGTACAGACACATGAGTCGACGAGCCCAGCCTGAAAAAGTCCCGCGTGACGCTCAGGCGACGCCGCGCAGCGAGATCCCTTAAATGACGCCAGGGACCATGAGGGGATCACTCACGGACTGACGGACTCGAGCTAGCTGCTTACGCAGCGAGGGCGAAGTCGGACTGCTTCTTATTGGCAGTTATTGGTTCGCAGAGATCGTTTACGAGATAACCCTGCATCCTCGGCCCGCTTCTCGCAGAGTCACAGGCGATGTCGAAACCGATCATCCCCGCAACGCCTGGCGGCGCATGGACCGTTGTCACTCTGTGGAGTTGTCATGCTTCGGGCACCGCGGCGTCCGAGCATCCCAGACTACCACCGTCCCGACTCGTCTCATCCGTCGAGGAAGTTCTCCGCTGCCAACGGGGCGATCTCGACGCGCTCCGCATCGGCGCGTGCAGCCCAGCGGACTTCCACGATCTCGGCCGCGGCGACGGGTGTCTGGTCGGAGATCGAGACCTCGAAAACGTCGGCTACGACGGAGTGACCCGGTTCGTTCGCGGCGTCGGCCCGGAAGACTCCGAGCGACCGGAGGTCCGCCAGGTCGACCTCGACACCCAACTCTTCTCGGAGTTCACGGACGAGCGTCTCCGCCGGCGTCTCACCGGCCTCAGGTTTGCCGCCCGGCTGCATGAACGCGGTCGTCCCCGACTTGCGGACCAGGAGCAACCGACCGTCGACGTCTCGGATCACCGCAGCCGAGACACGGATGGAAGGAGCGGATGCGGCGTCGGAGGGGAGCACGCGAAAACGCTAACAGGCGTCCCGACGTACAATCGCATGTGCTCCCCGACATCTCCCCCGACGACCAGGGGATCGATCCCGCTGATCTTGCCACGACTCTCCGTGTGCTCGCCGAGCTCTCATCCCTGCCGCAGACCCACCCCGACTTCATCGAGGTCCGACAGGCAACCGCCGCCATGTTCAAGGCTGCGAAGAAGGAGCGGCGACGGGAGATCCGTGCGGCGATCGCCAACGCGGACCGCGATGTCGTCCACGCCACCGCCACCGGGGCCCCCGACCGCATCGACGATGAGACCCGCGGCATCCCTATCGCGACCCGCACCGCCGCACCGATCGCAGGGGTCCTGAAGAAGGCGCGCGGCTGCTACATCTGCAAGCAGCCGTACACGATCGTCGACGCGTTCTACCACCAGCTCTGCCCCGAGTGCGCAGCGCTCAGCCACGCGAAGCGCGAAGCCCGGACCGATCTCTCCGGCCGGCGAGCCCTGCTCACCGGCGGGCGGGCGAAGATCGGCATGTACATCGCGCTCCGCCTCCTCCGAGACGGCGCACATACGACCATCACGACGCGTTTCCCGCGCGATGCCGTGCGGCGTTTCCGCGCCCTCCCCGACTCCTCGGACTGGATCGACCGTCTGAAGATCGTCGGGATCGATCTACGCGACCCGGCACAGGTGATCGCTCTCGCCGACGATGTCGCCGCCGCCGGCCACCTCGACATCATCATCAACAACGCGACCCAGACCGTGCGCCGTTCCCCCGGCGCCTATCAGCCCCTGGTCGACGCCGAGCTCGCGCCTCTCCCGGACGGCCCCCTCCCCGCACTCGTCACCTTCGGCCACACGAACGACCAGCACCCTGAAGCGCTGGAACGATCCGTGAGTGCGCACCCGATTCTCGCCGCCGCCGCCGACCGCGCCGAGACGCTGACCCGCGAGGCGATGGCGGCCGGATCGACCTCGCTCGATCGGCTGGCGGCGGGCACCGCGATCGATGCGGGCGGGCTGATCCCTGACCTCGACCATTCCAACTCCTGGGTTCAGCGGGTCGAAGAGGTCGATCCTCTCGAGATGCTGGAGGTCCAGCTCGCGAACACCACCGCACCGTTCCTTCTCATCTCCAAGCTCCGGCCATCCCTCGCGGCGAGCTCAGCGCGGCGCACGTATATCGTCAACGTCAGCGCGATGGAGGGCGTCTTCGATCGCGGCTACAAGGGGCCGGGGCATCCGCACACGAACATGGCCAAGGCTGCCGTCAACATGCTGACGCGCACGAGCGCACGGGAGATGTTCGAATCCGACGGCATCCTGATGACGAGCGTGGACACCGGGTGGATCACCGACGAGCGTCCGCACCCGACGAAGGTACGACTCGCTGAAGAGGGATTCCACGCTCCGCTCGACCTCGTCGACGGCGCGGCGCGGGTGTACGACCCCATCGTGCGGGGCGAAGCCGGTGAGGACGTCTTCGGCGTCTTCCTCAAGGACTACGCACCAAGCCGATGGTGAGTTCGCTCCCCGAACCGGGTACACGCGTCGTCGTCCGCTACCTCCTCCCGGACGGTCGCGCGACGGATGCCTTGGGTGAGCTCATGAGCGCAGAGTCCGACGTGGTGGTCGTCGACGGCAAGCGTGGGATGGAGCGCATCCCCCGTGGGGCGATCATCGCGGCGAAGGCCGTGCCCCCGCCGCCCGAGCCGCGGCGCCGCTGAGCCTCAGTCGCCCAGGCGGTTGCGGCCGCGCATCGCCCGCTCGGCCTCGCGCTTGTCTTCGCGCTCGCGGATCGTCTGACGCTTCTCGAACTCGCGCTTACCCTTGGCGACAGCGATCTCGACCTTCGCGCGACCGTCGGAGAAGTAGAGCTTCAAGGGGATCAGGGTGTAGCCCCCCGCGGCGACCGCGTGGGACAGCTTGATGATCTCTTCCTTGTGCAGCAGCAGCTTGCGGGTGCGCTTGGCGGCGTGGTTCGTCCAGTGCCCCTGCGAGTACTCGGGGATGTGCACCGCGTCGAGCCAAGCCTGTCCACCGTCGATGAACGCGTAGCCGTCGCTGAGGTTCGCACGCCCCTGTCGCAGCGACTTCACCTCAGTGCCGGTCAAGACGAGACCCGCCTCATACGTCTTTTCGATGGCGTACTCGTGGCGCGCGCGACGGTTGGTCGCGACGACCTGTTCCCCGCGTTCCCTGGGCATGATGACTCCTCGACGCGGCCACGCTCCGCGCGCGACCGGCCTGCCAGTCTAACGGAGCGCTGCGCCTACGTGCGCAGCCATCTGCGTATCGCGAAGCTGGCCGAGAGCGCGGCGAGCACCAGACCGAGGCCCACGACGACCGGGATGACGAGGACTGCATCCCTACCGTCGATCCAGGTCGTGACGAAGTCGATCTCGTTCACGAGGTATCCGTGTACTCCGTACTGCACACCCAGCCAGATCGTCACGCTCGCGAGCGCCGACCCGAGGAAGGCGGCGAAAACACCCTCGAGGATGAAGGGGGTCTGGATGAACCGGTTCGAGGCACCCACCAAGCGCATGATCCCGAGCTCTTTGCGCCGTGCGTACGCCGACAATCGGATCGTCGTCGCAATGAGGAGGACTGCCGCGACGAGCATCAACCCTGCGATCGCGACCGCGAAGTATGTGGCGATCGTGAGGGCCGAGAAGAGCGGCTGCAAGTACTCCAGCTGGTCCTTGACCTCTTCGACGCCATCCATGCCCTTGAAGGCCTCATCGATGACGTCGGTCTGGGTCGGGTCGACCAGGTTCACCCAGTAGGTCTCGTTGAGCTGAGCCGGGGTGATGAAGTCTTTGTAGTCCTCACCCATGAGGTCGAGGACGTTCTGGTAGGCCTCATCCCGCGTCTCGAATCGAACGCTTCGGACGATGCCATCCAGAGCGGGACTCTTCAGCTTGTCCGCGACTGCGGCCAGCTGCTCCTTGGTCGCTTCGCCGTCGCTGCAGGTCGTCTGCGTGGAGCCGTCGCGGCACATGAAGATCGCTACCTGGGCGCGCTCGGCCCAGTAGCCTTGCATCTTCGCGATCTGCATCTGCATGAGCATTGCGGCGCCGACGAAGGTCAGCGACACGAAGGTGACGAGGATGACCGAGATCACCATCGAGGCATTGCGGCGAAGACCTGTCAGCGCTTCGCCCAGAACGAGGCGGACTCTCATGCTGTCGGACCCACTTCGTCGTCGTCGCGGCGCCCGAGGCCCAGCCGGTCGGCTGCCCCGAGTCCGTCGATGTCGGTCAGATCGATGTCTGCCGGCGTGATCGGGATGCCGCGGGTTCCGGTGTCCGGCTCGGACGACGGAGCTCCGGCATCCGAGGTCTGCTCCTCGGCCCGGACGGACTCCGACGCGACGGGCGCGTCTCGGACGACCGCCACGGGAGGCAAAACGGCGTCGGGCTGAGGAGCGGGAGGCTCGACCGGCTCGGGCAACGGCTCCACCGGACCGGTGTCGCCCGACGACGCGATCTGCTTCTGCAGTTCGAGGACGGCTGTGAGAGCCGCCGTCGCCGCCGCTCCCTTCACTGTCTCCGGAGTGAGAACGGGCAATCCGGAAGTATCGCCGTAGCCGCCGTGTCGCTCGTCGCGGACGACGACGCCGCCGCTGAGCTCGATGACGCGGCGCTGCATCTGGTCGACGAAGCCGGCCTCATGGGTCGCCATCACGACCGTCGTCCCGCCCGCGTTGATCCGGGCGAGGAGCTGCATGATGTCGATCGAGGTTCCGGGGTCGAGGTTTCCGGTCGGCTCGTCGGCGAGGAGAATCTGCGGGCGGTTGACGATCGCGCGGGCGATCGCGACGCGCTGCTGCTCGCCGCCGGAGAGTTCGTGCGGCAGGCGCTTCTCCTTGCCGGCGAGTCCGACGAGCGCGAGCGCCTCGGGAACCGACTGCTGGATGAACGCCCGACTCGACCCGATGACCTGCAGGGAGAAGGCGACGTTCTGGAACACCGTCTTGTTGGGCAACAGGCGGAAGTCCTGGAACACCGAACCGATGTGACGGCGGAAGTACGGAACCTTCCGGGTGCTGAGCCCGCGGACGTCTCGACCGAGCACGACCACACGCCCGTCGGACGCGGTGTCCTCTCGGAGGATGAGGCGGAGGCACGAGGACTTCCCCGAGCCGGAGGCGCCCACGAGGAACACGAACTCCCCGCGCTGAACGTCGAATTCGACGTCGCTCAGAGCGGGCTTGCTGGTGCCGCGGTAACGCTTGGAAACCTTTTCGAACCGGATCATGGCCTCACGAGCCTAAGCGCCGGGCCGACGGCATCCGTCAGCGACACTCCCAGGCACTCAGGGGGCTGACAGGGTTCCTCGCACGATCGAGTCCCCGGAGTGTCCCGGGTCGCCGTCGACGTTCTCTTGCGAGATGTCGACGACGGTGAAGCGCGACAGATCGATGTCGTCGGGGATGTCGAAGCTGCCCGACGAACCATCGAGGACGCCGATGCTCACGAGATCGCCCGCGTCGGCGGTCAGCAGCCACACTTCGCGATATCCGTCATCCGGAACGGAGGCGTCGAGGTCGACGACGACGCGGTCGTGGCCGTCGACGCGCTCCAAGAGCGCCTCCCCCGCAGCTCCCGCCCAGGACGGGAACCCGTCGAGCTTCGCTTCGGAGATCACTTCCGGCCGCGGGACGATCCCACCCGTGGCCCAGACACCGGCGACGATGGCGACGACCGCGGCTCCCGCCGCCGCCAGCACGAAGAAGACCGGCCGACGACTCATCCGCCGGCCGCGCGGAGCGCGGTGCGAGCGCGATGAGGACGGTCCGACGGATGCCGCCGGTGCCGGCGCGAGCGAGGACGCACCGCGCGCCGGCTCGTCGACAGGCAGGGAGAGTTCGGAGCGGATCGATTCCCACACGCGGTCCGGCGGGGTCAGCAGGGGCTGGCCCTCGCCCGTGGCTCGGCCGGCGACGACGGCCCTCGAGAAGGAGGAGACCTCGGCGGAACATTCGGGACAGGCATCCAGGTGCCGGCTCTCGTCAGCCGACGGCTGCTCCCCCATGGCGAGGAGGGCCGCGACCTCGGGGTCAAGATGTGACATGGTGCGCCTCCAATCGGCTTCGCAGGCGGGTGAGACTTCGGCGGATGTGGCTTTTCACGGTACCGAGCGGCATGTCGAGCCGCTCGGAGATCTGCTGGTGCGTCAGATCCTCATAGAACGCGAGAGCCAACACCGCGCGCGCGTCGGGTTCGAGCTGCGCGACCTCGTCAGCCACGAGCATCGCGTCGGAGACGTCGTGCTCGACGGCAACCTCCGGCGCGACCGCCTTCAGTGCTTCTTCGAGTCTCGCCGTCCGGGCCCGCGCTTCATGGGCGTCGGCGATGCGCCGGCGCGCGATGGTGATGAGCCACGCCCCGAGCGGAGCCTGGCCGGGCCGGAAAGACGAGTGAGATGTCCATGCCGAGACGAACGTCCGCTGCGTGACATCCTCGGCTTCCGTGGTGTCTCCGAGTGAGCGGACCGCGAGGGTGTAGACGATGCGCGACCAGCGGTCGTACATGGCTTTCACCGCTCTCTCGTCGCCTGCCGCGAATCTCTCCGCGAGCTCCATGTCGTCGTCTACGGCCTGCTCCTTCCGTGCAGCGAGCCGGGGCTCGATCGTCAGACTCATGATCGTGCCCGTGCAATGAGCACCACGTTATCGCTGTAGGTACGGGTCTGCTGGTCGAAATCACCACCGCACGTGATCACAGCGAGCGTCCGGGGACCCTCTCGGGTGAACAGCTCCTCCACCGGGAGCTCAGCCCGCGGAATGTATGTCACGGACTCGGTGACGTAGTCGGTCGCCGTGCCATCGGCATCCGTCACGGTCACGACATCGCCTTCGCGGGCCTCCCGCAACTTGGCGAGCGGACCGATGCCGTACACGCGGTCGTCGACGTGCGCGGCGATGACCGTCGTTCCCCGATCGTCGGCGGGGGCCATTCCGAACCGGTACCAGCCTGCTACGGATGGACGCTCCGGGATCTGCATCTCACCGCTTCCCTCGACCCCTACCGGCTGGACGCGCATGTCGACCCCCAGAGACGGCAGCTCGAGCCGATCGGGGGTGGGGGCGGGGGCATCGGCTTGCGGGGTCGCCGGCGCGACCGGGACGGATGCCTGCGGTGTGGGGGATGCAGGCGTCGGGGGGACCGTCCCGGCCGCGGCGGAGCCGGTCTCGGGGGCGGACATCGTGCCCACCTCCGAGACCGGCGCGCAAGCCGCGAGCATCATGACCGTCAGAGTGACGGCGATGACGGGTACGCGGCGCATATTGATTACCTCAGCGACGAGCCTTGGCGGCACGCGTCGCGAACACACCACCGGCGGCAAGGCCGGCGATCAGAGCAGCACCACCGGCGAAGAGCCAGCCGTTCGTGCCGTTCTCCGCGACGAGGCCGGCCGAACCGGTGTTCACGCCGCCGGGGCCGGAGTGCAGGCCGTCGATCGTCTGCGTCGCGAGCGCGAGGTTCCCTGCTTCCGCTGAGCCCCAGGCGTAGACCACGGTCAGCTCGCCTTCGCTGACGGCGACGTCAGCCGGTCCGATCACGGGGTCGGTGGTGCCGGCGAGGGCGACCGAGGCGCTGACGTTGCCCGCGGGCAGGTCGAGCGACTTCTCGTTCGGGTTCTCGAGTCCGGTGATCACGGCGTCGCCGCCCGCGAGGACATCCACGGCCGGCGCGGCTGCGACGTGACGGACGGTGAGACGTCCTTCACCGGCAGCCGTCTTCGAGGTGTCGTTGGTGAACAGGTTCGCGGTCGGCTGGCCCGCGGCGTCGAGGTGCGCCACCGCGGTGTAGTTCTTCCCCGCCTCGAGAGTGAGGTCGATGGGCCCGAGGACAGGAGCGGAGTCGTCGGTGGCGTCAGCGGCGGTCAGCGCCACCGAGTAGGTGCCACCGGGCAGCTCCAGGGGACCGCCGAGGTCACCGGGCTGGAAGTCGTCGATCGTCAGCTTGCCGTCGACGTAGACATCAACCGGTGTGTCCGGGATCGCGTGCAGAACAGCGAGATCGGCATTGTCCGCCGTAGCGGCGGAGGCCGGTGCGAATGCCGCGAATGCCACCGCGGCACCGAGCGCCACGCCTGCAGAGAGTGTCTTGCGCATGGGAAACTCCTTCTGATCCGGCGCGAGCTGTTCGCGCTTTCACAGAGGTATTCCCCCGGCTCACCCGATGTGGATGCAGCTGGATGAGAAAAGGTCGGAAAAAATCCCCGACGTCGACTCAGTCGTCGTCCTTGCGCTTGCGCCAACGGATCCCGGCGGCGATGAAGCCGTCGAGGTCACCATCGAAGACGACGGCAGGGTTCCCGACCTCGTGCCCGGTACGCAGATCCTTCACGAGTTGCTGGCCATAGAGGAAGTAGGAGCGCATCTGGTCGCCCCAGCTCGCGGTGATCGTCCCGGCGAGTTCCTTCTTCTTCGCCGCTTCTTCTTCCTTCTGGAGCAGCATGAGCCGGGTCTGCAGGACGCGCATCGCCGCGGCGCGGTTCTGGATCTGGCTCTTCTCGTTCTGCATCGAGACGACGATGCCGGTCGGAAGGTGCGTCAGTCGCACGGCCGAGTCGGTCGTGTTGACGGATTGACCACCGGGGCCGGACGAGCGGAACACGTCGACGCGGATGTCGCCCTCGGGGATGTCGACCTCCTGCGCCTCCTCCATGACGGGGATGACCTCGACGGCGGCGAAGCTGGTCTGCCGCTTGTCGGCGGAACCGAACGGGCTGATGCGCGCGAGACGGTGGGTGCCCGCCTCTACGGAGAGGGTGCCGTAGGCGTACGGGGCGTCGACCTCGAAGGTCGCCGACTTGATGCCCGCGCCTTCGGCGAACGAGGTGTCCATCACCTTGACGGAGTACTTGTGGCGCTCAGCCCAGCGCAGGTACATGCGCATGAGCATCTCGGCGAAGTCGGTGGCATCGTCGCCGCCCGCGCCGGAGCGGATCGTGACGACGGCGCCCCGGTCGTCGTATTCGCCGTCGAGAAGCGTCTGCACCTCGAGCTGGCTGATGACCTTCTCGAGGTCGGTGATCTCCCGTCGGGCCTCTTCCGCGGATTCCTCGTCTTCCATCTCCTGCGCGAGCCCCACGAGAACCTCGACGTCGTCGAGGCGCTGCTCGACCTCGGCGACGCGCTTCAGTTCGGTCTGCCGGTGGCTGAGGGCACTGGTGACCTTCTGCGCCTTGTCGACGTCGTCCCAGAGATCGGGGGCACCCGCCTCCTCGGACAGACGGGCGATCTCGGCGGTGAGGGAGTCCACGTCGACGACGGACTTGATGTCGCTGAAGGTGGAACGGAGGGCGTGGATGTCCGCGGACGGATCGAATTCGAGCATGGCAGTCCCAGAGTAACGTGGATGGTGATGACCGACCGACCCGAATCCCCCAGCGCACGCGAGGTGCTCTGGCGTTTCGGCCCCATGGTCTACGCGCCCACGGTCCTGTTCGCGATCGGCGAGGGGGCGGTACTCCCCCTCATCCCGATCCTCGCCGGGAACCTCGGCGCCGATGTGGCGTTGTCCGCGCTCGTCGCCTCGATGCTCGTCGTGGGTCAGCTGATCGGCAACCTGCCCGCCGGTTGGGCGGTCGCTCGGGTGGGCGAACGGATCACGATGATCGGTGCGGGCACGCTGGCGCTCGTCGTGGCGCTGTCGGCGGCCCTTCTCCCCTCTCTCCCCGTCTTCGCCGCGGCGGTCTTCCTGATCGGGTTCTGTGCCGCCGCTTTCGGTCTCGCCCGTCACTCGTTCATGACGACGCGCGTGCCGGTCATGTTCCGTGCGCGAGCCCTCTCCCTGCTGGGCGGGACCTTCCGTCTCGGCATGTTCGCGGGACCGTTCATCGCGGCCGCCCTCATCGGCCTGTTCGGCGACGAGCGCGCGACGATCTGGTTCTTCGCCGTCTGCCTGGTCGCGCTGATCGTGCTCGTGACCTTCGGCCCGGACCCTGAGAAGCAGTTCGCCGCCGAACGCCCCGAGCGGAGCCACGAGTCGGAGGACTCCGGGGAGCCGGTGACCGGCTCGATCCCGGTGGCAGGGCGAGTCGGCGTCTTCCGGACGATGTGGCTGCACCGGCGGGTGTTGTCCCGCGTCGGGCTCGCCGCCGCCTGCCTCTCGGCCGTTCGCTCGGCGCGCCAGGTCGTCCTCCCGCTCTGGGGTGTGTCGATCGGTCTCGACGCGCAGACGATCGCCCTCGTCGTCGGCGTCTCGGGCGCGCTGGACTTCGCCCTGTTCTACGCGAGCGGCCAGGTCATGGATCGCTTCGGTCGACTGTGGGCGGCGCTCCCCGCGATGGTTCTCATGGGGAGCGGCTTCCTCGCGCTGTCGATCACGCACGACGGGTCGAGCGCGGAGATGTGGTTCGCCCTGTTCGCGGCGGTCCTCGGCGTGGGCAACGGTCTGTCGAGCGGCATCCTCCTCACGATCGGTGCCGACCTGGCCCCCAAGGACGACCCTGCCCCATTCCTCGGCTCGTGGCGCACATTGACGGATGCCGGTGGTGCCACCACCCCGCTGATCGTCACGGGGATCACCGCAATCTCGTCGCTGTCGTTCGCGGCGGGAGCTGTCGGGATCATCGGCCTGCTCGGCGCTGTCGCGTTCGTGCGGTGGCTCCCACGATTCGTGCCGCACGTGCGCGACTGAGGGCGCCGACGATCCCGTTTCGGGTCCTGCTCGCCCGGTTCAGTCGAGCGCCGTCCGGCTGGTCGCCGTCGCATCCAGCGGAACACCGTCGGGTACGAAGAGCGTCGAGATCGGCGGACGCCAGAGCGATGTCACCACGACGCGAGCAGAGACACCGTCGGGCGTCGTGGCTGACACGAGGTTCACGTCCTGTCCGGCGGCGACGATGGCGGCGGCTTGCTCTCGGACTCCCGCGTCGGTGAGTTCGGCACGTGGCTCGCCGTCGACCACCTCGAGGGTGAAGCCGTCGGCGCCGGCGAGGGCCGCGGCATCTGCTGCTGACTGCGTGCGCTTCTGCGCGAGGTACAGGCTCGTCGCGTCGACGGAGACCAACACCAAGACGAGTGCGAGCAGGGCGTACCCGATGGTGAGAAGGAGAACACTGCCCTCCTCGTCGTGAGCGATCATCCGTCCCTCCAGTACCGTGACACCTTCTGCACAGACGACGACTCGACGCCGACGCGTGCCGCCTCGTCGAGCCCGAGCACGGGCGGAACAAGGGGCAGTGGCACGGATGACGCGACCGTGACCCTGACGATCGCCCCCGCCGCGGGGCACGCCTTCGCCTGACCTACGCAGGAGACGTCGACGTCCAGCGACTCCTCGTCGATGTCGTACTCACGCACGAGCGAGTCGAGCACGGTGGCGGCGCGCGCGTCGGCATCCTCGACGCTCTCGGCGGATGCCACGGCTCGGGCGACGTGGCGCGAGGCGGATTCCACACCGAGGGCATGGGACTGGATGATCCCCAGCGTCACGATGAGGTAGACGATCGGGACGAGGAGAACGACACCGCCCACGATGAACTCGAGGGCAGCTGATCCGCGTTCGTCATCCATGAGCTGTTCAGTCGAAGCTCTCCGCCGGCGCATGGACCGTCACCTCCCATCCGTGTGGGACACCGAGGAGACCGATGAGCGGCAGGCGCGTGGTCACGGTCACGGAGACCGTGTCGTATCCGAGCGCGCGGGAGTCCGTCGCGGAGGCGCTCTCGACGAAGCCTCCACCGACGGCGCGTTCGACGAGTTCACGTGCACGCGTCGCACCGGCCACCGTGTCGACGTCGGCCAGCGCCGCGTAGTACGCACCCTCGACGGCGGCGTCGTGCACGACGTTGCGGACGTACACGGCGAGCCCCAACTGAAGCACCCCCAGGGTGAGCACCGTCAGTAGCACCCCGACGAGCACGAACTCGACCGGGGTCGATCCGCGCTCATCAGAAAGCAACCGACGCACGCCACGAACCTCAGAAGCTCGAAACCTGGTCGATCGCCTGCTGGAAAAGCTGAGACAGCGCGGGCCCGGCGAGGGCCCAGATGACGACGACGAGCCCCGCGGTCATGAGCGTGATGAGCACCCAGCCCGGAACGTCGCCGCGTTCCTCGTCGGGCAGGTCCGCGAGGACGGCACCCCAGGCGGTCCGGAGGCGTGCGAGTGAGGGACGGATCATTTTGTTCTCCTTTCGGTTCAGGTCAGCCCACCCCAAGTCGCAGCATCACGATCCCGGGGAAGACGGCGAAGAGGACGCTCATCGGCAGGAGCAGGAAGACGATCGGGAAGAGCATCGCGATCTCCTTCTTCCCCGCTTGCTCGATGAGCGATCGCTTGGCGTCCTCGCGGGCATCGCCCGCCTGCGCTTGGAGGACACCTGCAAGAGGTGCGCCGCGGTCGATCGCCGCGACGAGATGTTCGAGCGCACGCGAGAGCGGGGGGACGTCGAGCCGACGTCCGAGGTCGAGAAGCGCGTCCGAGAGATTCGATCCGGTCCCGCTGTCGAGGACGGCGCGGCGGATCTCTCCCGTGAGTTCCCCCGAGCCGATCTCCCCGACGCGGCGAAGCGCATCGCGGAGGCCCTCGCCTGCGGCGAGACACAGCGACAAGAACTCGAGCAGGGTGGGCAACTCCTCTTCGACACGGGCGCGCCGTCGTCGAGCAGCCGACGTCAGCCGAATGTCGACAAGGGCGGCCGCCGAGAGTCCCGCCACCGGAGGCAGCAGAGCGGCTCCCGGTGTCAGCCTGCCGGCGAGGGCGAGGCAGACCAAGACGATGCCGCCGATAAGCGCGCCCACCACGACCCACGTGAGTTGCCGCGCGCGGAAGGCCGTGGCGTCCTGCGTCCGTCCCGCCTGGCGGAGACGGTGTTCGAGCCGCGCAGCTCCCCCGAGCGAAGCGACCAGGCGATCGCGACGGGCACGCCAATCGCTCGGAACAGACGCGAGCGGCGTCAGCCCCTGCGGATCGGCGATGTCGCGGAGGTACGGCGCGATGCGACGCGAGAGCGTCGGGGCTGCGAGCCGCGGAATCCGCGTGGCGACGAGCACGAGACCAGTGGCGAGGGCGCCGCCAAGGACGATGGCCAGAGCGATCTCGGTGAGAGCACTCACGCGAACCACCGTCGCGGTTCCGGAAGACGACCGATGCCGACCATCAGTCGGAAGGCCACGACCGACACCGCGGCTCCGAGGAGGATGACCGCCACTCCCTCGGCGCTGCTGTATGCCGCGGCGCCCTCGGGTCGCAGGGCGAGGAGCCCGAGGATGACCCACGGCGCAACGACACCGAGCACCGCCGCGCCACGGATCCACGATTGGCGGGCCTCGATCTCGGCCCGGAGAGCAGCCTCCGCTCGCACGGACGCCGATAGTGCTCGAAGGACGCTCGTGAGCTCGGTGCCGCCCACCTGCCGCGCCATCCGAAGGGCTTCGAGGATGCGGTCCGCGACGGGATCCGAAAGGCGTGCCTTCAGACGCAGTGCGCTCGAGTCGAAGTGTCCCGAAGCGGAGACATCCGACGAGAAGGACGCGAAGGCCGGCCGCAACGAGGGTGGACCCACCTCCGCCAGAGCCGACACCGCGTCGGGGAGCGACATTCCCGAGCGGACTGAGGCGACGAGCAGATCGCAGACGTCCGGCCACAGTTGACGCCGACTCTTCTGCAGTCGACGGGCCCGCCCTCGAAGCCACCCGGCGGGCGCGAAGAACCCAGCGACGGCTGCGACCGCCGCGAACGCGGGGAGCGCCGTGACGAGCCAGATGGCGGCCCCCGCGAGAGCGGCGGCAGCGAGACTGACCGACGCGAGATGGGCCGTCGTCGCATGCCCGAACCCTGCGCTCTGCAGGAGTCGGGCAGCCGCCCCATCACCTCGAGCCGCTTCTCTGCGTGTGGGGCGCGGAGGCCACAGCCACGGCGCCAGAGTGAGCAGGATGCCGGCTGCCAATGCGACCCCGAGAACGGTGGTCATACCGTCTCCCCGCCGAACACCTGGCGGGCTTCCACCGCGCCATCGACCACGCGACCCGTCGGAGCGACGATCTGGACGACCGCGCGGCGACCAGAGGCATCCCGCCGACAGTGAACGACGAGACCGACGGAGGCGGCGATCGCCGGGAGAAGGAAGTCGCGGTCGATGTTGCGTCCTGCCAGCAACGGAAGCGATGCGAGCTTTCGCAGGGCGTCGGTCGCGGAGTTCGCGTGGATCGTCGCGGCGCCCGGCACCCCCGTATTGAGCGCGAGGAGGAGGTCGAGGGCTTCGGCATCGCGGACCTCGCCGACGACGAGGCGGTCGGGGCGCATGCGGAGCGCTTCTTTCACGAGTCGGCGAAGCGACACCTCACCGGTCCCCTCGAGACTCGGCTGACGGCCCTGGAGTGCGACCAAATCGGGCGCCTGCGCGTTGAGCTCGAAGGTCTCTTCCACGGTGACGACGCGGTGGTCCGCGGGGGCGGCAGCGATGAGCGCACCGAGCAGCGTGGTTTTGCCCGCGTGGGTCGCACCCGAGACGATGACGCTCGTGCCGTCTCTCATCGCCGTCCGAAGTATCCCGGCCGCCTCGGGGCGGACAGATCCAGCGGCGATGAGATCGTCGAGTGTGCGGAACCGGGTCAGGAACTTCCGGATGTTCACCGCCCAGTGGCGACGGGTGATGTCGGGGATGACGACGTGGAGTCGCGACCCGTCGGGCAGGGAGGCGTCGACGAACGGTTGGCTGAGGTCGACGCGACGCCCGGTGGCGTGCAGCATCCGCTCGACAAGGTCCCGCACGGCGGTGTCGCTGAGGACGATCGGAGCGCGCTCACTTCGCCCTTCTCGGGCGACGTAGACCCTGTCGGGCGCGTTGATCCAGATTTCCTCGACGTCGGGATCGTCCAAGAGCGCCTGCAGCGGGCCGTAGCCTGCCACAGTGGACAGGATGTCGCGGACGGATGCCGCTTCGTCCTCGATGACGTCGACTCCCCGCGCGAGGGCGAAGTCGTTGTGCCGACGCACCTCGGCGCGTGCAATGAAGGCGGCGCGGTCCGGGTCGCGGGCGGGGTCGACCTCCTCGGTCCGCAGGCGTTCGCGCACCCGCTCGGCAACCGCGCTCAGACCGCGGGTCGACGTGGCGGGGGACGCGAGGCTCATGGCCTGGGATCCTCTCAACCCCGGCGCCGCAGTGGCTGAAGTTATCCACACCCGATTCGGGGGCTAGCCCTCCCAGGTGTCTCTCACCGCTCGCCCTAGACTGAACCCACCAGCGGGAGTGGTGAAATCGGCAGACACGCAGGATTTAGGTTCCTGTGCCTTCGGGCGTGGGGGTTCAAGTCCCCCCTTCCGCACGAGGCACCGTCGTGCCTCACACCTTGCGCCCATTCCGTCGGCGGGTCCCCCGTCGCGATCTGAAGGACCTCTGTGCACCCCTTCGCTCTGATCCCCTGGCTGGATCCCGAGACCATCATCAACGCGGCCGGTCCCTGGGCGCTCGTCGTGGTCTGCTTCATCATCTTCGCCGAGACGGGTCTGCTCGTCGGCTTCCTCCTCCCGGGCGACACGCTCCTGATCATGGCGGGGCTGCTCTCCAACCCCGTCACGCACGCCCCCAACGGCGTCTTCGGCATCAACGTCTGGATCGTGGGGCTCCTCATCGGCCTCTCCGCCTTCCTCGGCGGCGAAGTCGGGTACCTGATCGGGCGGAAGGGCGGCCCAGCGGTCTTCGAACGCAAGGAATCCGGTCTCTTCAGCCGCAGCAACGTCGATCGCACCAACGCCTTCTTCGAGCGGTACGGCGGCGTGACGGTCATCCTCGCCCGCTTCGTCCCGATCGTCCGCACTTTCGCGCCGGTCGCCGCCGGCGTCGGCAAGATGGCGTGGCACAAGTACTCGCTCTACAACTTGATCGGGGCGATCATCTGGGGCTTCGGTCTCACCGTGATCGGATACCTCGTCAGCCTCATCCCCGGCGTCGGCGAGTTCGTCGCCTCGTACATCGACGTCATCCTCCTCGCGGCCGTCGCCGGCACCCTCGTCTTCATCGTGTGGCACTACTTCGCCGAGAAGCGCAAGGTCAAGCGCGAGATCGCAGCCGGCTCAGACGGCGTCGTCGACCCGAACGAAGCACAAGACCTCGTCCTCGAGCCTGAGGCGTTCGACGAGAAGCAGGACGGCCGTCATGGGGACGCGCCTCACCTCTGATCAGGACGCCTTCTTCTTCGCAGGTTCTTTCTTCGCAGGCTTCTTCTTCGCCGGCGCCGACTCCGTGTCGGCGTCGACGTCGTTCTTTGTCGGTCCCGAGCCCGACCGCGCCGCACGGCTCTTCTCGACGCTCGCACGGAGGGCCTCCATCAGGTCGATGACCTCGCCACCACCGGCATCCTCCTTCTCGCCGAAGGTCTCCGCGGTGTCGAACGCGTCGCCCTTCTCGAGCTTCGCGTCGATGAGGGTGCGGAGCTCCTGCTGGTACTCGTCGGCGAACTCGGTGGGATCGAAATCGCTCGAGAAGCTGTCGACGAGGGATGCCGAGAGCTCCAGCTCCTTGCTCGAGATCTTCACCGGCTCATCGAGCACGGGGAACGTCGCTTCGCGCACCTCGTCGGCCCAGAGCAAGGTCTGGAGGACCAGGACGTCGCCGCGTACGCGGAGCGCTGCCAGGCGGGTCTTCTGGCGCAGTGCGAACCGGACGATCGCCGTCCGATCGGTCTGCTCGAGCGTCTGCCGGAGAAGCACATAGGCCTTGGGGCTCTTCGAGTCGGGCTCGAGGTAGTACGCCTTGTCGAGCGTCAAGAGGTCGATCTGCTCGGTCGGGACGAATTCGACGACCTCGATCTCACGACTGCGCTCACTCGGCAGCGCGGCGAAGTCGTCGGACGTCAGAACCACAGTCCGCTCGCCGTCGTCGTAAGCCTTGTCGATGTCGGCGTACGGGACGACCTCGCCGTCGATCTCGCAGATGCGCTGATAGCGGATACGGCCGCCGTCGGCTGCGTGCACCTGGTGCAGCGACACATCGTGGTCCTCCGTGGCGGAGTAGACCTTGACGGGCACGTTCACGAGGCCGAAGGTCAATGCGCCTTTCCAGATCGCTCTCATGGCACCCAGTAGACACCCGTCGAAGCCGGATCCGACAGGGCTTGCGCACTACTCTGGGCCCATGCCAGCCGCGCCGCAGGAGGTCCGCATCGACGGGCGTCGTCTTCGGCTGACGAACCTCGACAAGGTCATGTATCCCGCGACGGGGACGACCAAAGGCGAGGTCATCGACTATCTGACCCGCATCGCCCCGGCGATGCTGCCGCATCTCGACGGTCGCCCGGTCACCCGCATCCGCTGGCCCGACGGGACCGGCGAGGGATCGTTCTTCGCCAAGCACCTCGAGGCGGGGGCGCCGTCGTGGGTGGCGCGGCGTCCGATCGAGCATTCCACCGGCGCGAAGGACTACCCCCTCGTCGACGGGATCCCCGCGCTCGTCTACCTTGCGCAGGTCGCATCGATCGAGCTCCACGTGCCGCAGTGGCGGTTCGACCCCGACGGCGCGCGCGGCAACCCGGACAGACTCGTCCTCGATCTCGACCCCGGGCCTGGTGCCGGTCTCGCCGAATGCGCCGAGGTCGCCCGATGGGCTCGCGCGATCCTGACGGACCTGGGCATGGATCCGCTGCCGGTCACGAGCGGCAGCAAGGGCATCCACCTCTATGCCCCGCTGGATGGTTCACGCACGAGCGAGGAGATCAGCGCGTTCGCGAAAGAGCTCGCCCGCGCCCTCGAAGCCGACCACCCCGATCTGGTCGTCAGCCAGATGTCCAAAGCGGCCAGGCCCGACAAGGTCTTCCTCGACTGGAGTCAGAACAACGGCAAGAAGACGACGATCGCGCCGTACTCGCTGCGGGGGCGCGAGCGCCCGGCTGTCGCCGCGCCCCGGACGTGGGCCGAACTCGCCGATCCCGATCTCCGCCACCTGCTCTTCGACGAGGTGCTCGCCCGGGTGGCCGCCGACGGCGACCTCCTCGCCCCACTCGCCCCGACGGATGCCGGTCCGCTTCGCTCCTACATCGCCAAGCGATCGGCGGCGAAGACGCCTGAACCGGTGCCCGACTCCCCCGCCGGTGCGGCCTCCCCCGGCGCCTCCCGGTTCGTGATCCAGGAGCACCACGCACGGCGCCTTCACTACGACCTGCGCCTCGAACGCGACGGGGTGCTCGTCAGCTGGGCGGTGCCCCGCGGCATCCCCGAGTCGGCTTCGACAAACCACCTCGCCGTCATGACCGAGCCGCATCCGATGGAGTACCTCGACTTCGCCGGCGACATCCCTGCCGGAGAGTACGGCGCGGGTTCGATGTCGATCTGGGACACCGGGACGTTCGAGCTCGAGAAGTGGCGTGACGACGAGGTGATCTTCACCGCAACCGGACGCGGCGACGGTCCGCTCGGCTCGGTGCGACTCGCGCTCATCCGTACGAGCGGCCAGGGCGAGAATTCGCAGTGGCTGTTGCACCGGATGAAGACGGATGCCGCGACTCCGAAGACACCGCCTGCGCCGCCCTCGGCGCCTCGTCCCATGCTCGCGACGAACTCGACGCCGTCGCTCGCGCGGCTGGCGGCGGATCGCTGGGGCGGGTGGGTCGAGTTCAAATGGGACGGGGTTCGCGCCCTCGGCGTCTGGGACGGCGCACGTCTGCACCTGCGTGCCCGAAGCGGCACGGACATCACCGCGCGTTACCCCGAGCTGACCGCGGATCCGGGCCTCGGCTCCGCGCCCTGCGTGATCGACGGCGAGATCGTCGCGCTCGACGAGCGGAACCGCCCGAGCTTCCCGCTTCTCCAACATCGCATGCACCTCACGAAGCCCGCGGAGATCCAGCGCGAAGCGACGCGCATCCCGGTGCAATACCTGTTGTTCGACGTGCTCGAGGTCGATGGGACGGATGCCTCTTCACTTCCCCTCGCGCAGCGTCGGGAGCTTCTCGAACGGATCGCCGCCGACACGACCGACACGATCGTCCTCCCCCCTGTCGCGGACGACGTCGACGATGCCCTCGCGACAGCCGAGAAGCTGGGTCTGGAGGGCCTCGTCGTGAAGGATCCGTCCTCGCCCTATCGCCGCGGCGAACGCAGTGAGCAATGGCTGAAGGTGAAGCTCACCCTCATGCAGGAGGTCGTGATCGGCGGCATCCGTCCCGGCAAAGGCGGCCGGAGCGGTGCGATCGGCTCCCTTCTCATGGGCGTCCCGACGGACAACGGGCTGCACTACGTCGGCCGCGTCGGCTCCGGCTTCAGCGACGCGACGTTGGCGCGATTGGATGCCGCACTCACCCCCCTCCGCACCGAGGAGAACCCGTTCGTCGACGTCGGCCGGGCCGAGGCATCCGATGCGCTCTGGGTGAAGCCGGAGCTGGTGGGAGAGGTCGAATACGCGGAGGCAACGCCGAACGGGACCCTCCGACATGCGCGCTGGCGCGGGCTGAGGCCGGACAAGACGCCGTCGGAAGTGCGCCCGGGCGGCTGACCGCGTACTCAGTCGCGCCCCCCTCCCCTCTCCGGACGGTGCACGTCAGGCGTGCGCGTCGTGCTCCACGTGACCGGCCGGCTCGAGCTGGAACGTGGAGTGCTCGACATCGAAATGCCGCGCAAGGCAGGTCTGGAGCTGTGAGAGCAGACCACCCGCTTGGTCGTGCGCGAACAGTTCGGGCGCGACGACGACGTGGGCCGTGAAGACGGGAGCGCCGCGCGTGAGCTGCCACACATGGACGTCGTGCACGTCGACGACACCGTCCGTACCGAGGATGTGGTCGCGGATGTCCGCGACCTTCGTTCCCGCGGGCGCCCGCTCCCCCAGCACGGCGAACACTTCGCGGAGCAGTGTGATGGCGCGGGGGACGATCAGCACGGCGATGAGGAGCGAGGCGACGGCGTCGGCCGGCATCCATCCTGTGAGCCAGATGACGGCCGCCGCGACGAGGACGACGGCGGATCCGATCAGGTCGCCGAGCACTTCGAGGTACGCACCGCGGACGTTGATGCTCGAGCGCTGCGCGGCGCTCAGGAGGTACATCGACACCCCGTTGGCAACGAGGCCGATGACGGCGACGACGAGCATCGGGAGTCCTTGTACCTCGGCCTCGCCGGGTGCGACGAGACGGCCCACCGCTTCGACGCCGATCCACACGCACAGCGCGATCAGGATCACCGCGTTCAGAAGCGCACCGAGCACCTCGGCGCGCTGATACCCGTACGTGTGGCGTTCGTCGGCCGGCCGCGCCGCGACCGACGCCGCGATCAGGGCGATGATGAGCCCCGAGCTGTCGGTGAGCATGTGCCCGGCGTCAGCCAGCAGCGCCAGCGATCCCGTCAGGACAGCGCCGATCACCTGCACCACGAGCACCGTCGCCGTGATCCCGAGCGAGATGGCCAGGAGGCGGCGCGGGTGACCGGAACGGATGCCGGCGGGCGCGTGGTCGTGCATGATTCGAGGCTACGGTGAGCCGAGGGCCGGACCGGCCCGATCGGAGAACTCGGGAATGAGTCCGATTCTCAGCTTCGCGGCGTTCCGAGCGCAGCGAGCAGCGGGCCGAGCGATTCGAAGGCCCGCGCCCGGTGCGACGTCGCGTTCTTCTCCGCCGACGACAGCTCGGCGGCCGTTCGACCGTCCGCATCATCGGGGAGGAAGACGGGATCGTACCCGAACCCGCCCGAACCGGCGGGCGCCGTCGCGAGCCGACCGGGCCAGATGCCCTCGACGACGTGCTCGTCGCCGCCGGGGGTGACGAGCGCGATCGTCGAGATGAACTGGGCGGCACGGTGCGGGTCGGCGATGTCCGCGAGCTGGTCGAGGAGCAGCTCGTAATTCGCGACGCCGTCCTTCTTGTGCCCGGCCCAGTACGCCGAGAACACGCCCGGCGAGCCGCCGAGGACATCGACGCTGATGCCGGAGTCGTCGGCCATCGCCGGCAGCCCCGTGTGGAGCGCCGCGGCGCGAGCCTTGATGAGGGCGTTCTGGGCGAACGTCACGCCGTCCTCGACCGGCTCCGGACCGTCGTAGCCCACGACCTCGAGGTCGGGCCGAGCGGCGGCCACGATCACCCCGAACTCCTCGATCTTGTGCGCGTTGTGCGTTGCGAGGACGATGCGGCTCCGCGTCACGCGAGGTCCTCCGCCAGGGCGGCCAGCTGTGCGACGCGGAGGTCGTCGCAGCCGTTCACGCCCAGCTCGAGCAGCGCATCGAGTTCGCGCTTGTCGAACGGTGCCCCCTCGGCCGTACCCTGCACCTCGACGAACAGGCCGCGGCCGGTGACGACGACGTTCATGTCGGTCTCGGCGCGGACATCCTCGACGTACGCCAGGTCGAGCATGGGCTCGCCGTCGATGATGCCGACGGAGACCGCGGCGACGGAGTCGTGGAGCGCCTTCGCGTTCTTGCCGACGAAACCCTTCGCGCGACCCCACTCGATCGCATCCGCGAGCGCGACGTAGGCGCCCGTGATCGCGGCGGTGCGGGTCCCGCCGTCTGCCTGCAGCACGTCGCAGTCGATGACGATGGTGTTCTCGCCCAGCGCCTTCGTGTCGACGACGGCGCGGAGCGCCCTTCCGATCAGACGCGAGATCTCGTGAGTGCGGCCGCCGACCTTGCCCTTGATGGATTCGCGGTCGTTGCGGGAGTTGGTTGCTCGGGGCAGCATCGCGTATTCGGCCGTGACCCAGCCCTTGCCCTTGCCGGTCAGCCAGCGCGGGACACCGTTGGTGAAGGATGCCGTGCACAGCACCTTCGTGCCCCCGAAGGAGATCAGGGCGGATCCTTCCGCGTGAGCGCTCCAGCCGCGTTCGATGGTCACGGGGCGCAGCTGGTCGACGGCGCGGCCGTCGGCACGGGTGATCTCGGTCATGAGTTCTCCTTCGGTAGGTCGATCGCGCCGGTCTGGACGAGGCGGACGGCGCTGACGCCACGTCCCATCAGCCGGTCCGCGAGTCGGAGGAAGTCGTCGGCGGAGTCGCCGGTGGCCTCGTAGACGTGGGTGGGTGTGGCGTCGTGCCCCGCGAGCAGGTCGCGGGAGACGAGCTGGCGGTAGACGTCCTTCGCCGTCTCGGTGTCGCTCGAGACGAGCGACACGTCGGGGCCCATCACGTAGCTGATGGCGCCCTCGAGGAAGGGATAGTGCGTGCAGCCGAGGACGACCGTGTCGACCCCCGCGTGGCGCAGGGGCTCGAGATACTCCTCCGCGACCCGGAGCACGTCAGTGTTGTCGGTCACGCCCGCCTCGACGAAGTCGACGAACCGGGGGCAGGCCTGGGCGAAGACGCTGAGACGCTCGTTCACGCCGAGCATGTCCTGGTAGACGCCCGATCCGATCGTTCCCGCTGTGCCGATCACGCCGATTCGACCGTTGCGGGTCGTCGAGATGGCGGTGCGGACGGCAGGACCGATAACCTCGACGACAGGGACGTCGTACCGTTCCCGCGCGTCCCGAAGCAGTGCAGCGGAGGCCGTGTTGCAGGCGATGACGAGCATCTTCACGCCCTGGTCGACGAGCGTATCGAGGACTTCGAGGCCGTAGCGGCGGACGTCAGCGATCGGCTTCGGGCCGTATGGCGAGTGCGCGGTGTCACCGATGTACAGGATCGATTCCCTCGGCAGCAGTTGCGAAACGGCACGGGCGACGGTGAGGCCGCCGACTCCGGAGTCGAAGATCCCGATCGGCGCGTCCGTCACGATCGACCAGCCTAGTCTCGGTCGGAGGGTGATTCGTGCGTGGATAGAGTGACGACATGGGCATGTCCACGGCGCTGCTGACCGATCGTTACGAGCTCACGATGGTGGATGCCGCCCTGCGCGACGGCACCGCTGACCGACGCTGCGTGTTCGAACTCTTCGGCCGGCGCCTGCCCGGGGGTCGGCGCTTCGGAGTCGTCGCCGGCACCGGGCGGCTGTTGACGGAACTCGCCGACTTCCGATTCGACGAGGCGGAACTCGCCTTCCTCCGAGACAACGCGATCGTCAGTCCCGAGACGGTGACCTACCTCGAGAACTATCGCTTCACGGGCACGATCAGCGGCTACCGCGAGGGAGAGCTGTACTTCCCCGGCTCCCCGATCCTGACCGTCGAGGGTTCTTTCGCTGAAGCCGTCATCCTCGAGACCCTCGCGCTCAGCATCCTCAATCACGACTCCGCCGTCGCCACCGCGGCGGCCCGCATGAGCATCGCGGCCGGTGACCGCCCCCTGGCTGAGATGGGATCGCGGCGCGCGTCCGAACGCTCCGCAGTCGCTGCCGCCCGCGCCGCGTACATCGCCGGATTCTCGGCGACCAGCAACCTCGAGGCCGGCCGCTCGTGGGGCATCCCCACCATGGGAACCGCCGCCCACGCCTGGACCCTCCTCCACGATTCGGAGGAGGACGCCTTCCGCAGTCAGATCGCGGCCCTGGGAACCTCGACGACCCTCCTCGTCGACACCTACGACATCCGACAGGGCGTCGACACGGCCATCCGCGTGGCCGGAACGGACCTCGGCGGCGTCCGTATCGATTCCGGCGATCTTCCCACCGTCGCCGCCTCGGTGCGGCAGCAGCTCGATGAGCTCGGCGCGACGAAGACCAAGATCACCGTGACGAGCGATCTCGATGAATTCGCGATCGCGGCACTCGCGGCATCCCCCGTCGACGCCTACGGCGTGGGGACCTCGGTCGTCACCGGATCGGGGACGCCGACCGCGGGAATGGTCTACAAACTCGTCGCCCGCCAGGGCTCGGACGGCGGGTGGGTCTCCGTTGCGAAGGCGTCGACGTCCAAAGCGTCCGTGGGCGGCCGCAAGGCGGCCTTCCGACGGCGCTCCGATGGGGTTGCGACGGCAGAGGTCATCGCCATCGCCGACGGCTTCGAAGAGCTCGACCCCGCCTCGGCGCATCCAGACGCCCGTCCCCTGCAGACGGTGCTGGTCGAGGGCGGCCAAGCGGATGCCGCCTATCTCGGCGTCGACGGGGTGTCAGCTGCCCGGGCGCACCACATGCGCGTGCGCGAGGAGCTGCCCGTGATGGCCCTCGCACTCAGCCGCGCCGACCCGGCGCTCGAGACGCTTTACGAGGTCAGCGAGGCGTAGATCTCTTTGCAGGTCGGGCAGACGGGGAACTTCTCGGGGTCACGCCCCGGAGTCCACTTCTTGCCGCAGAGTGCCCGGACCGGCTTGCCGGTGATGGCGGACTCGAGGATCTTGTCCTTCTTGACGTAGTGCGAGAACCGCTCATGGTCGCCCGGCTCGACGGACTCCTCGCGGATGAGCTCCTCGAGCTCTCGGTCCAGTGTGGCGAGGCCGCCCTGATCAGGGCTGTCGATCGGCGTGCTCATTCCCCCGAGTGTACTGCGACCCGGGGTCGCGTGGTCGGGGGTCAGTGGGTTTCGGCGAACTCCATGATGCGTCCCGTGCGACGCTCGAAGAGCATCCCGCCGATGGCGACACCGAGCACGAGAACAGTCGCTCCCACACCGACCCCGGACCAGAACGCCGTCCATGCCGCATCCTCATCGCCGCTCAGAGCGAGCCATCCCCACCACAGCGCCGGCGCGGTCAACGCCAGGGCGCCGAACAGAACGGCCGCCTGTGCCATCGATCCGCCGGTGCGCTGCGGCTGCTCGAAGGGACCCTCGCCAGGTTGCGACACGGCGTAGGGCGCAGCGACAGACGAGATGGAGCTGAGCCCGAGGCCGGTCGCGAAGAGGGAGACGCACACCCCCACCAGGGCGGGCAGGATCGCCCAGCGTCCGTGCAACCAGATCGACCCCGTGATCGCGAGGGCGAGCAGCGGGACTCCGATGAGGACGATGGGCACGAGGCGTCCGATCCGGTCGGCGACACCGCGGACGCCCGCGGAGATGTGCAGCCAGACGCCGGTCGAGTCGTAGGCCAGGTCGTTGTGGACCAACCACCCGAGAAAAAGCGCGAGGATCGGCGGCGGGATGAGCGCCACGGTCGGCAGAGGCACCCCGACCACCAGGAGGGGCGTCACGATGAGGACCGAGGCGATGGGGACGACGATCACGTTCGCGAGGTGACGGGGATCGGAGAACCAGTAGACGATGCTTCGCGCGGCGACCGCGCCGCCGGGCACGCCGGGCATGACCGCGAACCATCCGAGACCGCGACGCTCTCGGAGTGAGACGGACCGTTCGGTCGTGGCCATCGTCAGGTGGACGAGCAACCGCCAGAGGAGCGCGAGCGCGACGAGCGTGCCGACAGCGACGAGAAGCGAGAGGACGAGTCCTCCTCCGCTTCGAACCGCGATCGCGGAGGCCGCTCCGAACGGTGTGACGGCGAGGACCTGCGCTGCCTCCGTGAGTTGCGTTGGCAAGCCACCCGACCATTCGAGCGAGAAGGCGAACGCGGCGACGGGGATCACGACGACCCCGGCCGCGGTCACCATCAGGCCGGTCAGCTGCGGTGATCGCCGGTCACGAAGCGCCAACGCCGACACCGCCATCGCGCACCGCGCGGCGAGCACCGACGTCGCGACGAGGAGGAAAGCGCCGAGCACCGAAAGCCCGATCGGCGCGCCGTGGTCGGTCCACGAGGCGACGAGGGCGGCTGCGATGGCGATGACGACGACGCCTGGAACGCCGAGCGGCGAGGCGAGCGCCACCGCCCAGGCGACCCGGCGGGGCTCCGCTCCCGTGACGGCGAACCGGCGCGGGTCGAGCGGGTCGTCCGCACCCGAGAACAAAGGCACGAGGAAAAAGCCCGCGACGAGTATTGAACCCCCGACGACGGTGAGGGTCGCAGCATCCGCGTCGGGCACCCGATCGAGCCGGATCAGCGCGACGCAGACCGCCGCGACCCCGAGTGCGAGCACGGCGAACGCCGCGAGCCGCCGCAGGAGGACCAGGGGACGCGCATTCAATGCACCGACCAGCAGGGCGAGCCTCAGTCGGAGTACGTGTGCAACCACTCCAGGCCTTCCACATCGCTGAGACCACCGGTCAGCTGGACGAAACGCTCCGCCAGCGTGTGGTCGCCCTTCACTTCCTCGATCGTGCCCTGTGCGAGCACCTGGCCGGCGACGATGACGGCAACGCCGTCGCAGACGCGCTCGACGAGTTCCATCCCATGACTCGACAGCACGACGGTGCCACCGCGCGCCACGTACGCCGAGAGGATGTCGAGGATCACCTCGCTCGACACGGGATCCACCGCTTCGAACGGCTCGTCGAGGACAAGCAGGCGCGGCGCATGGATCATTGCGCCCGCGAGCATGATCTTCTTCGTCATACCCGCGGAGTAGTCCGAGACGGGGCGAGCGAGCGCTGCCATCAGGTCGAACGCGCGGCCGAGATCTTCCGTCCGTTCGGCGACGACGGCGGGACGGAGCCCCCGAAGGACGCCGTAATAGTGCAGGAGCTGACGACCGGTGAGGCGGTCGAAGGTGCGAAGACGATCGGGCAACACGCCCATGAGCGCCTTACCGGCGCGAGGATCGCGACGGAGGTCGACCCCGCCGACCTCGATCGTCCCGGCGTCAGGACGAAGAAGCCCGGCGATCATCGACAGGGTCGTCGTCTTTCCGGCCCCGTTCGGCCCGACGATGCCGTAAAAGGTTCCGGCGGGGATCTCGAGATGGACGGCATCCACCGCTCGGGTGCGACCGAACGACTTCGACACGTTCGACATCCGGAGAGCGGGGACAGGACCGGTCGGAGTCCTCTCGGGCTCGTCCAGCGTCAGAACGGCCGTCGCTGGCGCAACGGCGCCGAACTGTTCGTCCTCTTCCCGCGTCTCGTCGTCGCTCAGCAGTTCCGCGAACGGATCCTGCTCGTCAGCGTCGAGCTCTCGACTCCCTGTCCCGACGGCCGCGGACTCCGACTCAACGACGGACTCGGGCAGAGACTCGATAGCAGATTCGGGCTCGGGCTCGACAACCGGCTCGGGCTCGACAACCGGCTC
>NZ_BCRG01000001.1 GCF_001552475.1 Microbacterium oleivorans NBRC 103075 | reverse complement strand
ATCTACCGCGAAGACGCACCCACACCGGCCGTCGCGTTCACCCCTGCCGACCCACCGCCGCTGTCAGAACCCGCACCGTTCTGAGCGAGCGCGCCCACATGACGGCGAGCCGCGGCGTCCCGGCCTCGACGTCGGCGATCGATTCCCTTCGACCCGGCCGCGCACGACATAGGCGCAGTGCATGCCGTCACGGTCAGACGTCCGCCGCCGTCAGCGGGGTAGTTGAGGCGACCCCTGCGTGCGCTGCTCACCGCGGCGCCGGGCGACGAACGGCACGCTCACACCGATAGCGGTGACCGCGAGGAGCGCCACGAACGACCACGTCATGGCGCGGTAGGCGCCGTCGAGCTCGGGGGTCGTGGCAAGACCGGCATCGCCTCCGGGAACCTGATCCACGAGGACGGTCGCGGTGATCATGGCCGACGCCAGCACGACGAGCAGCGTCGCGGCGATGAGTCCCGCCACCACGATCCACGCGACGAGCGCCCGGCGTTGCGAGAACATGTCATCCCTCCCCGGCCACGGCGTGGCACGGTCCCCCGCCGCACACTACCCAGTTCCCCGCGTCAGCGTCGGTCGACCTCGGCGAGGAAGGAGTCCATGTCCCGAGCGATCTGCGGCGAGTTCGCGTAGTGCAGGTAGTGATCGCCGTGCATCTCCACGAGGATGCCGTGGGTCACCGAGGCGGCCTGCTCCCGGTGCAGGCCGACCCACCCCTCGACGTCGGTGTCGTCGAGGCGCACGAAGAGCAGCACGGGCAGATCCACGGGGAATGATCGACCGGCGGCATCCCGGAAGTTGTCGGCCGCGTGGGCCATCTCGTCGACCATCGTCGACGCCGCGGAATTCTTTGTGGCCAGCAGCCCCATCTGCCGTTTCGTCTCGGCGGTGAACGGCGTCCCCGCGTAGGGATCGGGCGACACCGCTCGGATGGCACGCGTGATTCCCAGGTCGTTCAGGGTCGCGATCAGGTCAATCGGGATCGGCTCCTCGCCGCCGGGCTGCCCGGGAACGCTGCTGTCGATCCCGACGAAGGCCGACACCTCGTCGCGGAACTCCTCGACGTACGTCAGTGCGTAGAGCCCCGAGATCGAGTGGGCGGCGAGCGCATACCGCGCGACGCCGAGCTGGGCGAGCGCCTCGTGGACCTCCGCGACGATGTTGGCCGTGGTCCGCGGCGCGTCGGTCTGATCGCTCAACCCTGTTCCGAACGGCTCCACCGCGATCACGCGGTACGTGTCGTCGAGCTCATCGATGAGCGGCGCGAAATCGAGCCCCGGTGCGGCCGTCCCGAGGCCCGGCAGCAGCACCACGGTGTCCGCGTGATCGCCGCTGATGACCACATTGAGCTCACGATCGCCGACTCGGACCTTCTGCCCGTACGACGCGATCTCCGAGGCTTCGATGCTCGTCGCGACGGCGTTCACACCGGCCGTGGCCATCAGGCCGAACGCAGGGAGGCCGAGCACCACGACAAGGGTGATCACGAGGGCTTTCTCGACAGACTTCTTCACCCCCTCAGCCGACCAGCCGGGCACCGGAAGCGACAGTCTCAGACGTCACCACCTGCCGTGACATGTGTCACCAGTTCCGGGCCGACGCTAGCCTCGAGGCATGACGGTGGTCCTTCTGCACGGCTGGCCCGGACTCCCGGCCGATTACGACGCCGTCCTGGCCGGACTCCCGGACGTGCGCGTGATCGTCCCGGACCTGCGAGGAATGGGCGCCGCGTTCGACGGAGTCGTTCCGGTAGAGGCATCCACAGCCCAATCGCACGCAGACCGTATGCTCGCAAGCCTCGACGACGCGGGCATCGGCGGCGGCGTGGTCATCGCCGGTTACGACATCGGCAGCCGGATCGCGCAGGCGGCGCTGCAGACGGACCCCGACCGGTTCGACGGCGCGGTGCTGACGCCCGCGTATCCCGGAATCGGCGACCGGGCGGCATCCCCCGCCCTCGCCTCAGTGTTCTGGTACCAGCACTTCCACCGCGAACCGATCGCGGCAGAGCTCATCGACGGCGACGAGCGCGCCGTTCGCGCATACCTGACGTACCTCTGGCACGAATGGCGAGCGGATGCCGCTCCTCCCCCGCACCTCGATCAGATCGTCGCGGCCTACGCACGGCCGGGGGCGTTCGCCGCGAGCCTGCAGTGGTACGTCGCGAACCGCGGCTACGCGGCTGAAACCGGACCGATCACCGTGCCGACGACCATGCTGTGGCCCGACCGCGACCCCCTGTTCCCGCTCGAATGGGCCGACAACCTCGCTCAGCACTTCACGGACGCGCGGTTGAACGTCGTCGAGGGGTGCGGGCACTTCGTCCCGGTGGAACGACCGGATGCCGTCATCCGCGCCATCCGGTCCGCCCTCCGCTGATCGACTCAGGTCGCCGCGAGCCGCGCCTTCTCGGCCTCGACGTCGAAGTCGGCGACCGGCCACTGCGGATCGATGCGCTTCAGCACGTCGAGAAGGAGCGCCTGCACCGCCAGTCGGGCGTACCACTTGTGGTTCGCGGGCACGACGAACCAGGGCGCCTGGTCGGTTGACGTTCGCTCGAACAGCGCCTGGTACGCGCCCATGTACGCCGGCCAGAGCTCGCGCTCGTCGACGTCGCCGGGGTTGTACTTCCAGTGCTTGTCGGGGCGGTCGAGACGTTCACTCAGCCGCGCCTTCTGCTCGTCGCCCGAGATGTGCAGCATGACCTTCACGATGTGCACGCCACGCTCCGTCAGACGCTGCTCGAAGTCGACGATCGCGCCGTAGCGTCGCTCGATCTCGTCCGCGGGGGCGAGCTGGCGCACCCGTCCGATCAGGACGTCCTCATAGTGCGACCGATCGAAGACGCCGATGTACCCGGCACCCGGCACCTCCTTCTCGATCCGCCACAAGAAGTCGTGGGTCAGCTCTTCAGCCGTCGGCTTCTTGAACGCTTTCAGGTGCACGCCCTGCGGGTCGGTCGCCCCGATCACGTGACGGACGATGCCGCCCTTGCCCGCGGAGTCCATCGCCTGCAGCACGAGGAGGACCGACGGCGAATCCGGCTGCGTCCGGCTCTGCGCGTAGAGCCGCTCCTGCAGCTGATCGAACTCTTCCGCGGCCGCGGAGAGGTCGGCCTGGCCGGCCTTCTTGCCGCCGCCGTACCCGGGAGTGGCTGCCGGGTCCACATCGGCGAGGCGGAATCCGGGCCCGACCCGCAGCAGCGTCGACGGCGAATCAGTCCAGTGAGCGTCAGTCATGCGGCTCATCCTGCCGTGCCGCGAACGTCCGCGCGACGGTCTTGCGGATGCCGCACTATCGCGTCAGCGGGACTTCGATGATCTGGCGCCCACCGGCCGGGGACGTCAGCGCCTGATCCAGCGCGCCGCGCGTCGTGATGCGCTGATACTCCCACCCGTAGGCCCGGGCGAGCTCTTCGATCCGCGCCGTCTGCGGGGTGTACTGCACCCGGTCGAACGCGTGCGAACCCGCGACCCCGGCGACCTCGAGACCATCGAAGATCGTGCCGCCGCCGTCGTTGCCGACGACGACCTGGATTCGCGGCTCGGGCTCGGCCGCCGAGTGCAGCAGAGCGCCGACATCGTGCAGGAAAGCGAGATCGCCGAGCAGGACCCGGGTGACACCTGGCGCGGTGCCGTGTTGCGAGGCCGCGGCGATGCCGAGACCCGTTGCGATGGTGCCGTCGATTCCCGCGAGCCCCCGGTTGGCGTGCACGGGCACCTTCTTGCCGCTCAGCAGTTCGTCGGCCACCCGCACCAGCCGGGACGACCCGAACACCAGCCGGTCGTGGGGCCAGCTCGCGCGCCACAGCGCGTCGACGAGACCTGCCCGATCGACGGGAGCACGAATGGCGCCCAGCTCGGCGGAGATCGCTCCGAGCCGTTCGGCGGGGACCGCGGACGACAGCGCGTCGGCGTCGGGCGCCGCCGGGCTGAGGTCGACGACCTGATCGCGTGACGCGCGCATCCACGCCCCGAGCCAGTCGCGGTCTCCGCGGTGCGGCGCGGTCACGCCGTCGACGGCGACCGTCGTGCCGTTCAGGTTCAGCTGCTCGCCTGGCCCGCGGACGGCCAGGACCTCGATTTCGCTTCGGCTGAGCAACCGTGCGACCTCGCGGCTGAGGGTCGGGTGCCCGAAGACGACGACGCGCTCGATGCCGCCACCGAGTTCCGGGTCGGACAGGAGCCGGCGATAGCCGTGCACCAGGTGCCGTCCGAAACGGGCACCGCTGACGATCTCGGCGATGAGCGGAAAGCCGCCCTCGTGCGCGAGCTGCTCGGCATCCGCTCCCGCGTCCGCACCGGCGACGACCACCGTGCGTGGCCCGGCCTCCAGGGCGACCGGCTCTGCCTCGACGACCTCGATGGCAGCGCCCACACCGCCGCCGCCTTGATAGTGAGCGCCCCAATCCGCTTCGATCGATTCCACATCGACCGACTCGGCATCGACGCCCGGCGCCTCGGATGCCGCGACGACGGCGGCGGCGGACGGCAGCCACGCGGGCAGCTCGCCGGCAAGCGGCTCGCGGGAAGGCACGTTGAGGTGCACGGGTCCGGCGACGCGGGATCCGACCCCCGTTGCGGCATCCCAGCCCTCGTCGGCGGCGGCTCGGAACGGGGCGACCTCATCGGCGTCGACGGCGGCGGCGAGCGCCTCGGCGACGGGGAGGTCGGCTTCGTGGCGGACGAAACCGGAGAACATCCCGGGCTGACGCGTCGCCTGGTTGGCGCCGATGCCGCGGAGCTCCGGAGGACGGTCGGCGGTGAGGAGCAGGAGCGGCACCCCCGAGTGGTGGGCTTCGAGGACCGCGGGGAGGAAGTTCGCGACCGCGGTGCCCGACGTGCAGATAACGGCCGCCGGCATCCGGTCTTCGCGGCCGATCCCGAGTGCAGTGAACCCGGCCACGCGCTCGTCGATGCGCACGTGCAGTCGGATCAGGCCGCGATCCTCGAGCTCGGCGGCCACGAGGGCGAGCGCCTGCGAGCGCGACCCTGGCGAGAGCACGACGTGCCGAAGCCCACGCTCGACTAGGCGGGTCAGGAGCGCAGCCGCCGCATCGGTCGCGGGCGCCCGGCCGGGTCCGTCCGTCGCCATGTCAGGAGCGCGAGCCGCGCGACTGCTCGTCGGTGTCGTCGTCGGTCGGCGGATCCGCGGGAGTGTCACGCGGATCGGGGGCTTCCGAGTCGAGCGCGGCGAGTTCTTCCTCGAGACGACGGATGCGCTCGTCCTGGTCGCTCGAGGTGCCGATGCGACCGAGGAAGTCGGGGTCGTCGTCGGGAGCTCGGAACACGACGCGCTGAGACGATGCCCGAGCACGACCGATGACGAACCAGAGGACGGCCCCCACGACGGGCAGAAGCACGACGATGAGAAGCCAGATGGGCTTGCTGACGCCGCGATGCCGGGTCGGCGGCTGCAGCGCGCAGTCGACGATGCTGTAGACCCAGAACGCGGTCAGCAGCAGCGCCAGAACAAGGTAGAAGCGCGCCATTCCTCCATCCTAGGCGCGCTCGTGCTCCCCGAGGCGGCAGGGCAGCCGCTCAGGCGGACGCCCGTAGAATGGCCATATGCGTGCCCGGTCCGCCCTTGTTTACGCGCTGCTGCGGCTGCTCGCCTTCTTCGTCCCGTTCGGGATCATGATGCTCTTCCCGGTGCTGCGCGAGCAGTACTGGCTCGCCGCGATCTTCGCCGCGCTCATCGGGCTCAGTCTGTCGATGCTGTTCCTCCGCCGCCCCCTCGACGACGTGTCGATCGGCATGGCGGAGCGCCGCGCCGCACGCCGACAGAACGACAGTGACGAAGCGGTCGAGGACGCCTTCCGTGAGGAGAACGACACGGACGCCGCGGGCACGACGCCCGGGCAACCGGCATCCGACGACACCGCTCGCTGAGCGTCAGACGGCGACGTACGCCCAGAGGATGAACGCGCTCCAGGCGAGCGATGCCAACGAGCTGAGCTGCAGGGCGACGAGCAGCTCGCGCGGGGTGCGGTACGTCCACACGATGAGCGTCGCCGACAGGGTCACGAGCAGCACGAGCAGCGACAGCCACGCGATCGGATAGAACGGCGCGAGGACGAACACGGTCGCGAACGGCACCAGCATGAACACGGTGAACAGCACCTGCGAGACGCGCTTGCCGACGAGGACCGTCAGGGTGCGCTTGCCGGCGATGCGATCCTGGTCGATGTCGCGGAGGTTGTTGGTGATGAGCACACCGCACGCGAGCGCGCCGACGCCGATCGAAGGGATCCACGACTCCTGCGGCGCCGAGCCGACCTGCACGAACGTCGTCCCGATCGTGGCGACCGGCCCGAAGAAGACGAAGACGAAGAGCTCGCCGAGCCCGAAGTAGCCATAGGGGCGTTTTCCGCCGGTGTAGAACCATGCGGCGACGATGCACACGGCACCGACCGCGAGCAGCCACCAGTGCTGCGTGCGGATGACCACGGCGATCCCGACGATCGCGGCGATCGCGAAGAACAGAAGCGCGGCGAACAGCACGGCTCGAGGGGTGACCCGGCCCGACGCGGTGAGCCGTGCCGGACCCACACGGTGATCATCGGTGCCGCGGATGCCGTCGCTGTAGTCGTTCGCGAAGTTGACGGCGATCTGCAGTGAGACGGCGACCACGAGGCAGCAGAGGGCGAGCACCCAGTGGAAGCCGCCGCCGACGGCGATCGCGGCGCCCGTACCGACGATGATCGGGCTGATCGCGAGCGGCAGCGTGCGAAGCCGGGCTGCACCGATCCAGTCGCGTGCCGTCACGGGAGCGGGCTTCGACGGAGCCGACGAGACGCGCGCCTTCGCGGGGTTGCCACGCGGCGCGGTGCGCTTCGGAGCGGGCTTTCGGGGGGTCTTCCGGGATGCTGCCACGAGCAGTGATCCTATTCCCCGCGCGGCGCCAGCCCGTCCTCGTCCGCGAGGAGCGACCGCAGGAGCGCTCGATCGGGTTTGCCGCTGGAGGTCAGCGGCACCTCCTCGAGCACGAGCAGTTCACGCGGGCGCGCCGGCGCGCCGATCTCGTTCTTCACTGCGAGCCGCAGCTCGGCCAGCAGGTCCGCCTCGCTGCGTCCGGCGAGCGCGGGGCGCGACAGGACGACGACGGATGCCGCGCCCCACCGCTCATCCGTGGTCGGCACGACGACCGCACCGGTGAGTCCCTCGACCGTCCGCACCACTCGTTCGACCCGGTCGAGGGAGACGTTCACGCCGCCCGTCACGATGACGTTGTCGCGGCGGCCGGTGACGCGCAGCATCCCCTCGTCGAACGAGCCGACGTCGCCCGTGCGGTACCAACGGGATCCGTCCTGGTCGCGGACGAAGGCCTCGGCGGTGCGCGCGGGATCGCCGAGGTAGCCGTCGGCGATCATCGGGCCGCCGATCTGGACCTCGCCGTCCTCGATGCGCAGCCGCACGCCTTCGAGCGGGCGGCCGTCGTAGACGCAGCCGCCGCTGGTCTCCGTCGAGCCGTAGGTGCGGACGATGCGGGCGCCGAGTGCGGCGGCGCGGTCGGCGAGCGCAGGAGGAAGCGCCTGGCCGCCGACGAGTACCGCCTCGAACGATGCGAGCGCGCGGGCGACGGCGGCATCCGACTCCCCCGCGTCGACGAGGGTCTGCACTTGAGCAGGAACCAGGGACGTGTAGGTCGGGATGCGGTGACCGGCCTCGCTGGCCGCCATCGCCGAGGCCGCGGCGGTGAACGTCTGCGGCGTGAACGAGCCGCTCAGGATCGCAGGGTCACGACCGGCGACAAGGGCCCGGACCATCACCTGCACACCGGCGACGTAGGTGGCCGGGAGGGCGAGGAGCCACGACCCGCTCCCGATCCGCTCCGCTGTCGCGAGCGCGGACGAGGTCAGGGCCGAGCGGCTGAGGGCGACGGACTTCGGGTAGCCGGTCGACCCGCTCGTCGTGACGACGACCGCGGTACCTGCGGGGACGTCGTCAGGCACGCCTTCGGGGGCGCCGAGGGCGACCGCGGGTCCCGCGCCGAGGACGGCGCCGCGGAGCGCACGAAGGACGTCACGCGGATCGGCGGAATCGAGTCGGCTCAGTCGCATGCGCGAATCTCAGAAGTGGTACGGGTATGGAGCCCAGTCGGGGTCGCGCTTCTCGAGGAAGGCGTCGCGCCCCTCCACGGCCTCATCGGTGCCGTACGCGAGACGGGTCGCTTCGCCGGCGAACACCTGCTGGCCCACCATGCCGTCATCGACCGCGTTGAACGCGAACTTCAGCATGCGGATGGCGGTCGGCGACTTGCCGAGGATCGTCCGCGCCATCGAGATGGCCTCGCGCTCGAGGTCTGCGTGCGGGACGACACGGTTGACAGCGCCCATCTCGTACGCCCGCTGCGCGGAATACTCCTCCGCCAGGAAGAAGACCTCGCGAGCGACCTTCTGACCGACCTGACGTGCCATGTACGCCGAACCGTATCCGGCGTCGAACGAACCGACGTCAGCGTCGGTCTGCTTGAACTTTCCATGCTCAGCGCTGGCGATCGAGAGGTCGCAGACGATGTGGAGAGAGTGCCCGCCGCCCGCCGCCCACCCGGGGATAACGGCGATGACGACCTTCGGCATGAAGCGGATGAGCCGCTGCACCTCGAGGATGTGGAGACGCCCCGCGCGAGCCGGATCGTGCACCGCTGTCTCGTCGTCGGAGTACTTGTAGCCGTCGCGTCCGCGGATGCGCTGATCGCCGCCCGAGCAGAAGGCCCATCCGCCGTCCTTCGCGCTCGGACCGTTACCCGTCAGCAGGACGACGCCGATCTTCGGATCCTGCCGCGCGATGTCGAGAGCGCGATACAACTCGTCGACGGTGTGCGGGCGGAAGGCGTTCCGCACCTCGGGACGGTCGAACGCGATGCGGGCGATCCGCCCATCGTTCGAGACGTGCGCGGTGATGTCGGTGTAGCCCTGGGCGCCGGGCGCCTCGGTCCACTCCGACGGGTCGAAGAGCTCGGAGACGGTCACCGGGCCAGCCTACGCGCGGGCCCCACGGGCGTTCCGATCGTGCGAAGCTTGTAGGGCGGCTCTCACCCCGAAACGAGCGCCGCGGAGGGACCCCCGCATGAAGATCACGAGATCATCCGACTGGCGGGACGCTCTTCCGTTCGAGGTACCCGTCCTCGCCGCCGAGGCCGTGCCCGGTGAGCCGACACGATGCGTGAGCTGCCCCGCGGGCAGTGAGCCGCGGGAGCGGACCGAACTGTGGGCCGTCAAGCACCGGCATCCGAACAACCACGCCGGATTCGTGCGCTACTACTGCGCCGAGCACAGCCCGAAGACGCCGCCGCCACCCCCGGCTTCGGTCGCGAGCCCCGGTCGGGCGCGCGGCGCGGCTCCGAAGGCGCGCCCCGAGCGGACCGTCGCACCCAAGCGCCCCGGCCCCTCGCTCGACGTGGTGCGGGCGATGTGCCCGGACTGCTTCGTCGAGGTCTCCGCCGCAGGCGTCTGCGGGATGTGCGGACGACAGGTCGTCTGAGCGGGCTCAGTCTGCGAGCTCAGGGCTCGCGCGGCTGGCCGTGCAACGCGGTAGCCGCCTGAGTCCGCCACCATTCCTCGGCTGCGACCACCGGTGCGGTGGGCAAGAGCGTCGATGCCGTGGAGGTCAGCCCCGCATTCTCGCCTTCGGGGGTGACGGGGCGTGCGCTGCGCACGACGAAGACGTCCCGTCCCTTCACCGACGCGACGACCGCGGGCTCCGCGCCCTCGAATACCCGCACCCGACCGTCGTCACCGGTCTGAGCTTCAGGGCAGGCGGCGAGAGCGTCGAGGATAGGCGCGTCCCGCGCCTCTGATGGCGTCGCGAACCGCCATGCCAGCATCCCGAGGACGATCGACTCCTCGCCGCTCGTGCGACCGCTGACCCAGCCCGCAATCTGACGCTGCGCTCCCCCAGCGAACATGTAATCGACGGAGGCGCCAGACAATGCCCGCGTCACATCGTCGAGCGGTGCGGTCGGTGCCGCACACGCCTCGACGGTGCCGACGGGTTGGCTGGAGACCGGGGCGCACGCGCCGTCGCCCCTCACCCTGTCATCACCGCTCGCCGACCAGCCCGCCATCGGATCGACGCCCTCGATCACCTCGAGCACCTCTTCGAGTGACACAACCTCTGTCAGGTCACCGGCCCACTCCGCGCAGGGCGGCGGGTCGGTCACCGCCTCGGCCTGCTCCGCTGGTGGCCGCTGAGCGTCGAGCATCGGGGTCTGCCGTGACTCAAGGCTCGCCGTGGAGACGCAGCCCGTCAGCGCGATCGAGGCGATGAGCACGAGCACGAGTCGAAGTGGACGCATCCTCGCAGTATGCCGTGTCCGAACCCGCCTCTACCGTCGGCACCGTGGCGGAACCGGTGCGGTGGTGGTGGGAGCGGCGACAGTTCTCGCGCGGCACCGATGTCCCCTACGCCGTCGGGACTTACCGGTCCACGTGGGCCGCCTATCCGGAGCTCGTCCGGCAGTACCACCCGGACCTCAACGAGGGCATCGTCCTGTCGCAAGTCCCTCCGGCCGCCGACGTGCTGCTGTGTTGGGAGTGTTCGGCCGGTCACAGATTCGCCGCGACGCCGACAGAGCAGCGGGAGCGACCGGGCCGCGTGCGGCGGCGGTCGGCGTGGTGCCCGGAGTGTTCCGCTCTCGCGGCGCCTCGCCCCGTGAAGGTCGTCGAGCGCCTCGATTCGGCGGCCGTCCTCGCGGCGGTGGTGCAGGCGAAGGCTGTGCGGATGCCGGTGGCGCCGGGCCCGGCATCCGTGAAGAAGCGTGCGGCCTCCTCGATCTGCGAGAAGACGCCGAACCTTCCCGTCGGCGAGCCGTTCACGAGCGAGTGCGCTCCCCGCCCGGCATCCGCGGCAGAAGCGCGCCTGCGCGCAGACCTCACCGCCGCGCTCCTCTTCACGGAGGGGATGACCGCGGTCCGGGTCGGGCGCCCCCTCTTCCGACACCGGGAGGTGTGGCCCGACATCCTGCTGCCCGAACTACGCGTGGCTGTGGAGTACGACACCCCCGGCCGCCACGGACTGGAACACGTGGGCAAGCGGGAGGCATCCGACCGGCGCAAGGACGCACTGTTGCGCGCGGCGGGGTGGGAGGTCGTGCGGGTGCGAACGGGCGGGCTCGAGGCGCTGGGACCGAACGACGTGGTGGTGCGGTCAGCCGGATCGCGGACCGTTCCCACGATCGTCGACGCGCTGCGCGGCATCCGCGGAGAGCTCATGGTGGATGCGTACCTTCGGTGAGCTCAGGAGTACGCACGGTGGACATGCCAGTGGTCACCGTCGTCGTAGACGTCGAAGACGAACGAGACACCGGATCGGTCGGTCGCCTGGAACCGCCAGGCGTGTGCAACCGGCTCGGGTGGCGACGGCCACGTCGCTGGCCCGAGGCGAGTGGGGGTGTCGGTCACGCTCCACCGGCGACCACCGAAGAACATGCGCGCAGGCACGTCGTCGACGAACCACAGCGTCAGATCGTGTTCGAATGCCCGGGCTTCCATGACACTCAGGCTAGAACATTTGTTCTCCACAATCGAGACGCAGTTTCGAATCAATGTCTGAGGTCGGTGCCATGATCGAGGCATGTCAGGATCCGCGATCGACGACCTCCGCAGGGCGGAACGGTTCGTTGAGCGAGCCCTCGCGGCCAGGCGCCGGATTGCCGTGGCAGAGGCCGCTGAGGTCGCTCTCCTCGCCGAGGCGCACGCCTGGGTGAGGTCCCTCGACGCGCAAGGAACCACCTCGCACGGATCCGACCTCGCCGCGCGCGATCTGGCCGCGCAGCTGGGCGCAGCGACCCGCATCGGCGATCGCACAGTGCAGGCGCGAATGGATGCCGCGGCATCCTTGTCCACGCTTCTGCCGGCAACCCTCGCGGCGTGGCAGGAGGGGGCGATCGACCGGCGGCACGTTTCGGTGATCGTCGACGCATCCGCCGGGCTGTTCGACGACGACGCGCGAGCGTGGTTCGAGCGGCGCGTGCTCGCACAGGCGAAAGAGACGACGGCCACGCGGTTGCGGCCGATCGCCGTCGCCCTCGCCGAGCGCGCGCATCCTGCGTCGCTCGCCGACCGCCATGCCCGCGCGAGAGTTGCGCGGCGCGTGATCGTGGCTAACAGCGCAGACGGCATGGCGCGGCTGATCGCGGATCTGCCAGCGGTCGAGGCGCACGGGATCGTCGATCGTCTGGGGGCGATGGCGCGTGCCGTGCGGGATGCGGGTGGTGACGCCGCAGCCGATTCGCGCTCACTCGACGAACTGCGCGCCGACGTCTTGACCGATCTTCTCCTCGGCGCAGATCCCGTCGCTCATGGGGACGGTCTGGCCGGCATCACAGGCCACGTCCAAGTGACGGTTCCTGTCATGACGGCCGTCGCAGGCTCGACCGAGCCCTGCGTGCTCGCCGGTTACGGGCCGGTTCCCCTCGATGACGCTCTGCGCCTGGCGGGCGCGGCCTCGGGCTGGGATCGCGTCATGACGCACCCGGTCGAAGGCACCGTCCTCGCCGTCGACCGCTACCGGCCGTCCGAGCGGCTGCGCCGCTTCCTTCGCGCGCGGGACGAGCACTGCCGATTCGTCGGATGCCGCCTCCCGGTGTGGCGCTCCGACATCGACCACACCGTCGATGCCGCGCACGGCGGTGCCACGCGACCCGACAATCTGGCGCACCTCTGCCGACGCCATCATGTGCTGAAGCACGCGTCCGCGTGGAGTGTCGTCCAGACGCAGGCGGGCGTGCTGCGCTGGACCAGCCCGACCGGCCGCACATACACCGACCGACCGGCTCGCGCGGCGCGCTTCATCTCACACCTCGATCCGCCGCCGGATCCGGACGTGGCCATGCCACCGCCGAGACGCGGACCGTACTTCAGGCCGGATCCAACCCCGCCGCCGCCCTTCTAGATCGGCCGGCGAGGTGACCATCTGGTGTGGGGATACGCGGGGGGTGAGGAGCGTCGTCAGACCGGCTCTTCCCAGCCGATCACGCGCGCATTCCCGAGCGGAACCGCGCCTGGCGCCAGAACATGCGGGATGCCGTGGAACCAGGCTCCGCTCACACCGCGACGCGCCATCTCCTCGAGCCACACCCGGTTCACCGCGGGTACCTCGATCGCCGTCGTGAACGACGCCGCGTCGAAGGGCGCAACCTCCGACGCGTCGATCGGGTCACCGACGGCAGACACGCTGCGGTCGAGAACCACCGTTCTTACCGGCAGGTCCGCCGCGGGGATCGCCCAGAACTCCACACGAGGGAGATCCTTGCCGCGCACCTCGCGCCAGGCCCGCCAGATCGCATGCGGATGCACCGGACTCAGAAAGACGACCTCGGTCCACGTGCGGCCCGTGCCCGGGATCGCCGTGTTCCTGAGATGTTGCCGCTCCGGGGTGTCGTCGCACTTCGCCATCGCCCGCGCGTACCCGTCAGGGTCGATCTCCGCCAGATCGGATGCCGGGACGAGCAGGTCACCCACGAGCGGGACGCACTGGTGGAAGACGAACCTCACGGCGCGGGCCGCACGCCGTCGAAGGGCGAGAGCGTCCTCCACTGCCCACCCTCGGAGACCAGGAACATGCGCAGCGCGCTTCTGCCGAGCATCGGGTCGCCGGCTCCGTAGGGTCTGTCCGAGCAGTTGTCGGCCGTCGACCCCACCCGGATCGTCTCACCCTCCGAGGCGTCACCCTTCTCGACATCACCGATCGTCACTCGATAAGCGTTCGCGTCGAACCCCAAGATGCTCATGGTGCCGTCGGCCACAACGGTGTCCGCGACCACCACGAGATCCGCATCACGGGAGCGGTCCTCGTCGGACTCGTACGCCACCCACGACGCGCACGATTGCGACGTGCATCCCGTCAACGTTCCAGCGACCAGCAACACCGCCATGACCAGCGCACGCTTCATGCCGACCCCCTCATCCGAGAGTGTCGCACCAGAGGCATCCGTCTCGCCAGAACGATCGGATGCCTCCTGCGGGGCGTCAGCTGAGGGCGACCGCCGTCCACGACACCGGCGGCAGCGTGATCGTCAGCGTGCCGTTCTCGACGCGCGCGGACTCGTTCGCCCGCGGCGCCACACGCTCCCGATCGGCCAGCGTGTTCTTCGCGTACACGTCGTCGTCCGACAGCGTGTGGGTCTCGGTGATCGACGCCACGCCCAGCCCGGACACGTCGACCGTCACCTCGATCGACTCGGTGCGGCTGCGGTTCACGAGGAACACCGAGCTCCGCCCGGACTCGTCGTCGCGGGTCGCGACGGCGTCGACGAGCGGAACCTCGCCGAACACGGCGGTCTCGTACGACGGGGCATCCACCAGTACCCGCAGGGCGGTCCCCTGCGCGAGGCGCGACGTCAGCGAGAAGGGGAAGAACGTGGTCTGGCGCCATGCCGGCCCACCCGGCTCGGTCATGATCGGCGCGATCACGTTGACGAGCTGCGCGAGCGAGGCGCTGGCCACGCGGTCGGCGTGCTTCAGCAGCGAGATCATCAGGCTGCCGAAGACGACGGCATCCACCACGGAGTAGACGTCCTCCAGCAGACGCGGGGCGACCGGCCAGTTGTCGATGCCGTCGATCTTCTCGACGTTCTCCCACCGCGACAGGTACCAGACATTCCACTCGTCGAACGAGATGTCGATCTTCTTCGACGACCGCTGCACCGCACCCACGTGGTCGGCGGTCGCGACGACCGTCTCGATGAAGCGGTCCATGTCGACGGCCGAGGCGAGGAAGCTGTCGATGTCGCCGTCCTTCTCCTCGTAGTACGCGTGGCACGAGATCAGGTCGACGTCCTCGTAGGTGTGCGTGAGGACGACGCGCTCCCATTCGCCGAACGTCGGCATCGTCGCACCCGACGAGCCGCAGACGACGAGCTGGATCGACGGGTCGAGCTGCCGCATCCCCTTCGCGGTCCGGGACGCGAGCTTGCCGTAGTCCTCCGCCGAGCGGTGCCCGAGTTGCCACGGCCCATCCATCTCGTTGCCGAGGCACCACATGCGAATATCGAACGGCATCTCCGCACCGTTCGCGACGCGCTGATCGCTGAGCGCCGTGCCCGAGCCGATGTTGCAGTACTCGAGCAGATCGATCGCCTCGAGCGTTCCGCGCGTGCCGAGGTTCACGGCCATCATCAGGTCGCTGCCGACCTTGTCGAGCCACGACGAGAACTCGTGCAGGCCGACCTCGTTCGTCTCGGTCGAGTGCCATGCGAGGTCGAGTCGGCGCGGCCGCTCCTCGAGGGGGCCGACCGAATCCTCCCAGCGGAAGCCCGACACGAAGTTGCCACCGGGATAGCGGATCGTGTCGACCCCGAGCTCCTTCACGAGATCGATGACGTCCGTGCGGAACCCCTCGGCATCCGCCGTCTCATGCGTGGGCTCGTGGATGCCGTCGTAGATGTGGCGGCCGAGATGCTCGACGAAACCGCCGAAGATCTTGCGGCGGACCTCCCCGATGGGGGATGCGGCGTCGACGGTGAGGCGTGCGGAGGTCATTGGGGCTTCCTTGTTCGAGAAAGGTAAACGTTGTAAATCATGATGGCGAGGTGGATGCCGCGCCGTCAAGACCTCCGCGACGCGGCGCTCCCCTGCGGGCGGTGGCCGATGCAATGTATCCGCGGCGACACGCCGGCGGGACGGCCGGTGGTACGGGATGTCGCGCAGGATCCCTTGCATCCGCGCACGGCCGCACACCGCGCTGGGCAGCGGTCAGCGCTGAAATGCCCCGGGCGACGACTCCCGCACCCGTAAGGCGAACTCACCCGACAGCACCTGTGCGGGGTCGCCCGTCGCGTCGGAGATCCGCCCCAGGAGCGTGTCCACCGCGGTCTGCGCGATCCAGCGCCGACCGGGGTCGATCGTCGTCAGCGAAGGAATCGAGTACCGCGCCTCGTCCAGATCGTCGAAGCCGATCACGGCGACGTCGTGCGGCACCCGCAGTCCCGCCTCCTGCAACGCGCGGATCGCTCCCAGCGCGAGTGTGTCGTTGAGCCCGAAGACGGCGTCGAACCTCACCCCGCGGGCGACGAGATCGCGCACGGCGTCGGCACCGCCGGACCGGTCCCAGAATCGTGTGGCGACGACCAGCTCGGGGTCGAACCCGACGCCCGCGGCGTCCAGGGCCGTCCGGTGCCCCTGCAATCGCAGCCCCGCCGCCCCGTCGGCGTCGCCGTCCTGCGCGCCGAGCACGGCGATGCGCCGCCGGCCCGCGGTCAACAGGTGTGCGGTGGCGGCTTCAGCAGCCTCGGCGTTGCGCATCGTCACGTGGTCGAGCGGCACGTCAAACACCCGCTCGCCGAGGAGAACGGTCGGATACGCCGCCGAACGCGCAGCCAGGTCGGACGCGTCGAGCCCCAGAGGGCTGAGGATCAGGCCGTCCGTGAGCCCGAGCCGCGGACTCCGCAGCAGCTCCCGCTCTCGGCCGGGTTCACCGCCGGTCTGCTCGACCAGGACGACGACGCCGCGCTCCTCGGCCTGCGCGATGACCATGCCTGCCAACTCGGCGAAGTAGCTGAGCGCGAGATCGGGCACGGCGAGCGCGATCGCGCCGGTCCGTCCACTTCGGAGGTTCCGCGCCGTGAGGTTGGGGGTGTACCCGAGCTCGGCGACCGCACGCTGCACCGTCTCGCGCGTCGCCGGACGCACGTGGGGATGCCCGTTGATGACGTTCGAGACCGTCTTGATCGACACGCCGGCCAGCCGCGCGACGTCGTGCAATGTCGGTGTCATCCGCCCTCCCGCGCGTCACTGTACCGCCCGCGCAAGCCCCCGGCGGACGGACCGCGTCATCAGTACGCTGGCGCGATGACCTCTTCGGCCAAGAGCGCGGCACACGGCGCCAAGAACAGCAGAGCAGTCCAGGTGCTCGCGCGGGCGGGCTTCGCGGCGAGCGGCGTGGTCCACATCATCGTCGGCGTCATCGCGATCTCGCTCGCGCTGGGCCAGTCCGGTGGCGAGCAGGCTGATCAGTCCGGCGCCCTGGCGCAGCTCGCGGCGGCTCCCGGGGGCGTCTTCCTCCTGTGGGCGGCAACGGTAGGGCTCGCGGCCCTGGGACTGTGGCACCTCCTGAGCGCCTTCCTCGACCGCAGCGCCTCCTCCGGTAAGGACCGCACCCTGCACATCGTGAAGAACGGCTCGAAGGGGGTCGTCTACCTCGTCATCGCGTTCAGTGCGGGAACGTTCGCCGCGGGCGGCTCCACGAGTTCGTCGGGGTCGACCAGCTCCCTGACGGCGGATCTCCTCTCGACTTCCGGAGGCGTCTTCGTCGTGGTCGCGATCGGACTCGTCGTGATCGGCATCGCCGCGTACCTGGTGTTCAAGGGCGTGACGCACCGCTTCGAGCGCGACCTGAACATGCCGTCGGGCACGGCCGGTCGGGGAGTCCGCATCCTCGGCACCATCGGCTACGTCGCACGCGGCATCGCGTTCGCCGGCGTCGGAGTGCTCTTTCTCGTGGGAGCGGCGACGAACGACCCCGAGAAGTCGACCGGACTCGACGGTGCACTGCGGTCGTTCGCCGAGCTCCCGGCCGGCAAGATCCTGCTCGTCCTGATCGGTGTCGGCTGGATCGCCTACGGCGTCTACGCCTTCTTCCGCGCCCGGTACACCCGCCTCTGACTGTGGCGGGCCAGGATGGGGTCATGCACCTGCCACCGCTCGCCGACCTCCGCGCAACGGCGCGCGTGGTGTCACTCCCCCTCCACACCCGCTTCCGCGGCATCGACGTCCGCGAGGCGTTGCTGTTGGAAGGCCCCGAGGGGTGGACGGAGTTCTCGCCGTTCACCGAGTACGGCGACATCGAGTCGGCGACCTGGCTGGCGGCGGCGATCGAGTACGGCTGGCAGCCGACCCCGCCCGCCTTCCGGAGCGAGATCCCCGTAAACGCGACGGTGCCGGCCGTGGCCGCGGCATCCGTCGCCGAGGTCCTCGCCCGCTTCGACGGATGCCGGACCGCCAAGATCAAGGTCGCCGAACCCGGTCAGGTGCTCGCCGATGACGTGGCGCGCGTTCGCGCGGTCCGCGAGGCGATGGGCCCGGAGGGCCGCATCCGCGTCGATGCGAACGGCGGATGGAACCTCGATGAGGCCGAGCACGCGATCCACGCCTTCGCCGAGTTCGACCTGGAGTACGTCGAACAGCCCTGCGCGACGGTGGCGGAGCTCGCGGAGCTGCGCGCCCGGATCCGTTACATGGACATCCCGATCGCGGCCGACGAGAGCGTCCGGAAGGCCGACGACCCCGTCGCCGTCGCCCGCGCGGGGGCGGCGGATCTCCTGGTCATCAAGGCGCAGCCGCTGGGCGGAGTGCGCCGGGCTCTGTCCGTCGTCGCAGAAGCGGGCCTCCCCGCGATCGTGTCGAGCGCACTCGACACCTCGGTCGGGCTCGCGATGGGGGTCGCCCTGGCGGCGTCCCTCCCCGAGCTCGATTTCGACTGCGGCCTCGGAACGGCGTCGCTCCTCGCCGCCGATGTGACCCGCGACCCGCTGCGGCCGCAGGGCGGCTCACTCCCCGTCGGACGGGTGACGGTCGACAGCGCATTCCTCGATGCGCACGCCGCGCCGGCGGAGCGCGGGGAGTGGTGGCTGGCCCGGCTCGAGCGCTGCCACGCAGTGCTCGCCGCGAGCGCGTGAACGGGGCTCAGACCGGTCCGACGAGGAGCGGCACGACCTGTTCGAGCCGCGACTGCATCGCGCGGTTGGCCTGACGCTCCGACAAGCGCTCGAGGGCGGCCTGCACGCTGCACTGCTCGGAGATGTCGAGGAGGAGCACCGCGGCGTCGGCCACCGGCATCCGCAACGGCAGAGCATGCAGCTCGCTCACGTCGCGGACGATCGTCTCGATGCGCCCCAGCATCTGCGCGCGCCACGCGAGGAACGCCTCAGCCAGACGCGGGTCGCGGAGCGCCTGGGTCCGCACCTCGCTGAGCAGCTGGGGCTCCATCCGCTCCGCGAGCGACATGCTGGCGATCTGGCGTACCAGATCGACCACGTCGCGGGAGCCTGACAGCTTCTTCACCCGCACCGAGACCTCGTCGAGCTTGTCCTCGGACAGCTGCGTGATGAGGGCGAGGAAGAGTTCGTCCTTCGACTCGAAGTTCGAGTAGAACGCCCCCCGGGTGAAACCGGCCCGCTCGCAGATGGTCTCGACGGATGCCGCATCCAAACCGACTTCTGCGAACACCTCGTGCGCCGCCTGGAGCAGTCGAGCCCTCGTGTTCTCACGGCTTCGCGCCATCTCACACCCACCCTTCAGGCTCGCGACCTACGTGCGGGTCTACGATACACATATGTATCGGATACAGCGCTGTATCGAATCCGTCCTTCTCTGATCCAGGAGCGCCTGTGTCCACCATCCTCTTCACCCTCGGCCGATGGGCCTACCGCCACTCGTGGCGCGTGCTCATCGCGTGGATCCTGCTGCTCGGAATCGTGGGCGGCGGCGTCGCCGTGTTCATGAAGGGCACAGACAACGCCTTCGCGATCCCGGGCACCGAGGCGCAGCAGGGTCTCGAGCTCCTGAACCGCACCTTCCCGCAGGCGAGTGGCGCGAGCGCCCAGCTCATCGTCGTCGCACCGGAAGGCGACTCCGTCAAGGACCAGCCGCTGCGCGGCGAGATCGACGATCTCGTCACGCGCCTCGGCGACATCGACGGCGTCACGTCGACGACCTCGCCCTTCGACAAGATGGTCACCGGCCTCGTCGCAGACGACGATCGGGCCGCGCTCGTCCAGATGCAGTTCGAGGGCACCGCCGCAAACGTGTCGAAGGACACCGTGGATGCCGTCGAGAAGGCCGCCGCGGCCTTCAGCGCGGAACTCCCCGACGGCGCGAAGTCCGCCCTCGGTGGCGACCTCTTCGCCTCGTCCATCCCGGCGCTGTCCATCGTCGAGGTCGTCGGTGTGCTCGTCGCGCTGTTCGTCCTCATCGTGACGTTCCGCTCGTTCGCCGTCGCCTGGTTCCCGCTCGTCAGCGCGCTCATCGGCGTCGCGCTCGCGATCGCGCTCATCTTCCTCGCGACCGCCGTCACCACGATCTCCTCGACCACGCCGATGCTCGCCGTCATGCTGGGCTTGGCGGTCGGGATCGACTACGCCTTGTTCATCGTCTCCCGACATCAAGACCAGGTCCGCGCCGGGATGGATCCGGAGGAATCCGCCGCCCGCGCCGTCGGCACGGCAGGCTCCGCCGTGGTGTTCGCCGGCGTGACCGTCATGATCGCACTCGTCGGTCTCAGCATCGCCGGCATCCCGTTCCTCTCGACGATGGGCATCGCTGCCGCTGTCGCCGTGGCGGTGGCCGTCGCTGTGGCCGTCAGCCTCACCCCCGCGCTCCTCGGTTTCGCCAAGGGCCGCGTCGTCGGCTGGGGCGGACGGATGCTGCAGCGAGGCGTGTCGACCCGCCGTCGCCGCTCGACAGCGGACGCCGAGGGTTCCGACGACGAGGCACCCGCCACAGACGAGCCGCGCACCGCCGCCCCGGTCGCGCCCATGCGCCCGAACCGTTGGGTCATGCTCGTGACGCGGCATCCGATCATCGCGACGGTCGCCGTCGTCGTCGGCCTCGGCATCATGGCCATCCCGTCGTCCAGCCTGCACCTGGCACTTCCGAACGCGGGCGTCCAGCCGCCGTCGAGCCAGGCGCGTCAGGCCTACGACCTCAACGCGAAGTACTTCGGGGCCGGATCGAACGGACCGCTCGTCATGACCGGGACGATCGTCACCTCGACCGATCCGCTCGGGCTCATGGAGGACCTGAAGAAGGAGGTCGAGGAGATCCCTGGCGTCAAGCGCGTCGCCCTCGCCACCCCGAACGAGACCGCCGACACGGGCCTCATCCAGATCGTCCCGACGACCGCCCCCGACGACCCGGCGACCGCCGACCTCGTCCGTGAGCTGCGTTCGCACCACGACGAATGGGAGGACAAGTACGGCGTCGACCTCAAGGTGACCGGTTTCACGGCTGTCGGCATCGACGTCTCCGACCGCTTGGGAGCCGCCCTCCTCCCCTTCGGCATCTTCGTCGTCGGGCTCTCCTTCATCCTCCTGATGGTCGTCTTCCGCTCGATCTGGGTGCCGCTCAAGGCGACACTCGGCTACTTGCTGTCTATCCTCGCCGCCTTCGGCGCCGTCGCCGCCGTGTTCGAGTGGGGCTGGCTCGCCGACCTCCTGCACGTCACCCGCACCGGCCCGGTCATCAGCTTCATGCCGATCATCCTCATGGGGGTGCTGTTCGGTCTCGCCATGGACTACGAGGTCTTCCTGGTCTCACGCATGCGTGAGGACTTCGTCCACGCCGTCCGCGCACGAGGCGGACGCGCGAATCGCGAGACCGCGATCGCGGCCGTCCGCAGCGGATTCACCGCCTCGGCGCGCGTCGTCGTCGCCGCTGCCGTCATCATGTTCGCGGTGTTCGCCGCATTCGTCCCCGAGGGGGACAGTTCGATCAAACCGATCGCGCTGGGTCTCGCCGTCGGCATCGCCGTCGATGCCTTCCTCGTCCGCATGACCCTGACCCCGGCGGTCATGGCCCTGCTGGGCGACAAGGCGTGGTGGATGCCGCGCTGGCTCGAGCGCCTCCTCCCCAAGGTCGACATCGAGGGCGAAGCCGTCGAGCACGAACGAGCTCACGCCGACTGGCCCGACCCCGAGTGGAAGGGCGCGCTGGCTGCCGACGACCTCGAAGTGCGAGCCGAGTCGGCCGACAGTGACATCGTCGTCTTCTCCGGTGCGACCGCCCGTGTGGCGGAGGGCGGCACGCTCCTCGTGACCGCCCCCGACCCGCACGCCTCACGGGCCTTCCTCCTCACGGTGGCGGGGCGCATAGCTCCCAGCGACGGCCTTCTCCGGGTCTCGGGACACCTCCTGCCCGGTCGTGCCGCGTGGGTCCGCGCCCACGTCTCGGTGGCGGAGCTCTCCGGCGCCGAGGCACCCCTCGCCGACCTGCGGCGCGCTCTGGCGGGTCGCACCCCGTTCGTCGTGATCATCGGACTCGACACCCTCACCGGCGCCGACCGCGATCAGGCCGCAGCCCTCCTCCGCGATGCGGCGAACACCATCGCTGCGAAGGCCGGTGAGCTGACCATCGTGGCCTCCGCCCGCGACGTCGAGGCGGCGCGCGGCATCCTCGCCGATGCGTACCGTCCGAAGCCCGACCTCCTGCGCCTCGCCGCATCCTCCCCTCTCGAAGCCGACGCCCCCACTCAGGTGATCTCCTCATGACTCTTCCCATCGAACGCGCGCAGACCCGGCGCCCCATCTCGTGGCTCACGCTCCTCGGCGTCCTGCTGTTGCCCGCCGTCATCGGCGGCATCCTCGTCGCCGCGCTCTACAACCCGACCGAGCGACTCGACGCCCTCAACACGGCGATCGTGAACAACGACGAGCCGGTCGAGGTGAACGGGCAGACGACTCCGCTCGGTCGCCTGCTGACGGCGGGCCTCGTCAAGGGCTCCGACGACCTCGACAGCAACCTGACCTGGACGATCTCCAACACGGAGGACGCGGAGGAAGGGCTCGCCGACGGCACCTACGACGCGATCGTCACGATCCCGAAGAACTTCTCCGCGGCCGCGACCTCCACCGCTCCCGGCAAGACTCCCGAGCGCGCGACGATCGATCTCGAGGCGTCGCCCGACGCGCGCATCGTCGACGACGCCATCACGTCGCAGGTGACCTCGACCGCGGCATCCGTGCTCGGTGAGCGGCTCACGACCGGGTACCTCGAGAACGTGTTCCTCGGCTTCACGACCCTTAACGAGCAGCTGGGCAAGGCGGCTGACGGAGCAACCCAGCTCGCCGACGGCGCGAACGGCGCAGCCGACGGCGCCGCGAAGCTCGCCGACGGCGCATCGACCGCGTCCGACGGCGGCTACTCGCTGGCCGACGGCATCCGCAAGCTGCAGTCCGGCGCGGCCGGCATCGCGACCGGAGCCGATGGCATCGCCACCGGTGCGTCCGACCTCGCGACGGGAGCGCATCGGCTCGCCGACGGCGCCGGCGCCGCAGCCGACGGCATCGACACTCTCGCGGGCGGAGCCGACAAGCTCGCGGGCGGCGCCGCCGCGACCTCCAACGGCCTCAACGAATGGTCCGCCGGTGCTCGCCCGATCGCCGAGGGCACGCAGCAGCTCGCGGACGGCCTCGCGCAGGCCGCGGAGCAGACTGCCGCGATCCCCGCGATCCCGTCCGACCTCGTGGACGGCCTCAAAGCTCTGAGCGCCGACGGTGAACAGAACAGCCAGGCCGTGACGTCGGTCGTCGATGCGCTCTCTGCAGCCGCCGACTCGTGCGTTCCCGCGCAGGCAGGTGCCGAGCTGTGCGACCAGCTGAAAGATGCTTCGGCTCAGGCCACCAAGGCCCTGCCCCAGCTGCAGAAGACCGTGAGCAACTCGGAGCAACTCGCGAAGGACCTCGACGCCCTCGCCAATTTCGGCCCGAACCTCAACAAGGGCCTCAGTTCCTCCGCCGCCGCCGCGCAGAAGCTTGCAGGTGGGATGAACGAGCTCGCCGACGGTGCGGACCAGCTCGCTGGCGGGGCCGGCGCGCTGTCGTCTGGCGCATCGGGTCTCGCCGATGGTGCGGGGCAGGCCGCCACCGGCGTGCGCAAGCTCGCCGACGGCGCCGACCAGCTGGCCGGCGGAGCTGACCAACTCTCCTCCGGCGCTGGTCAGCTGGCCACGGGAGCACAGGCCTTCGCGGTCGGTGCAGGAAGCGCTGCCGAGGGTACCGACAAGCTCGCCGGCGGTGTGGACGCTCTGGCGACCGGAGCGGGCGACCTCTCGACCGGCGTCGACAAGCTGGCCGACGGCACCGGCGATCTCGCGACGGGCCTCGACAAGGCCGTCGACGGGGTACCGACCTACACGAAGACACAGGCCGCTGATCTCGCGTCGATCGTGGCGAAGCCGGTCGTCGCCGATGGCGCCGGGACGGCTCTGTTCGGCGCGTCGGCCGTGCCGCTCCTGGCGACGCTCGCGCTGTGGTTCGGCGGTCTCGCCTCGTTCGTGGTGCTCCGCGCGGTTCCGAGGACAGCCCTCGCGTCGCGTCGCTCCTCGGCGAGCCTCGCGCTTCGAGCGCTCGCACCGGGCGCGCTCATCGGCGCCCTGCAGGGCGTCCTGGTCGCGATCATCGTCCAGCTCGCTGCGGGCTACGACATGGGCGCCTGGTGGCTCTTCGCCGCGATGTGCGTACTCGCGGGAGTCGCGTTCGCCGCCGTCAACCACGCGCTCGTCGCCCTGTTCGGCGGCATCGGTCGCTGGATCGCCGCACTCGTCGGCGTCCTCGCGCTGGCCACGGGAATCGTCTCGACGGTGCCAGGAACCCTGCTCGACGTCGCGGGCCTGCTCCCCACGGCTCCCGCCTACACAGCGATGCTGGCCGCACTGACGGATGCCGGGGGCGGCGCTTCCGCCGCTGTGGGCCTCGTGCTCTGGACGGTCCTCGCCATCGGCGCCGGCATCCTCGCCGTGACGCGCCACCGCTCGACATCCGCCCGGGCGGTGCTCACGCGGCCGGCCTGATCGGCATCCCGCGTCACCCGCTGAGCCGCCGCCGTGCGCGTGGGGCTCAGCGGGTGACGCGGATCGACGTGGTCATGATGAGCTCGATGCCACCGGGCACCTCGCTCGATTCCAGCGACACCGTCATCTCGTCGATGTCCGCGAGCGACGTCAGGTGCGTGCCGCCGCAGGGCAGCTCCACCGCCCCCTCGGGAAGCTCGCAGCGCCAGGACCGCCGTCCCGCCAGAGTCTGGTCGTCACGGTGGATGACGATGGCGCCGGCCGCGCCGGCCCAAGAGGCGAGCGTCGCGTTCGCACGCTCCTCGATCGACGGCAGGTCAGCGAGAGCGGCGGGATCGAAACCTTTCTTCCGGAGCGACTTGCCGACCCGGTAGACATCGGTCGAGCCGTACTCGGTGATCCGCGAAGTCTGGATGGCGAGCATGTCGAACGCGGGGCGACCCGCGGCATCCGTCGGCACGTCCTTCGTCCACGCATCGGCGAGCGCGGCGTCCAGCGCGAGGGAGGCGAGGTGGCAGGCCGTGTGGCCGGCCGACAGCGCCGCGCGGAGCTCGGCGTCGACGTGCGCCTCGACGCTCTCTCCGACGGCGGGAGCGGAACCGTCGACGACGTGGACGACCACGAACATCCAGCCGTCCGTGCCCATGCGCACCGGGAGGTCATCGCCCACGAGTAGCTCACCCTCGTGGACTCCGCCCGTGCGGATCTCGACGACGACGACGTCACCGTGGGAGGTGCGAAGCACGCCCCTGTCGGCGGGCTGATCGGGCCACGCGGTGTCGACGGGGTGGAACGGCGTGCGGTCGAGGACGACGCCGACGCGGCCGTCCTCGAGCGGAACGGTGTGCACTACGGTGGTCGTGCCGGTGAGCTCCCCGTCGGGGTAGGTCACGACGGTGGCGGGGATGTGCATCACCGGCTCAGCTGGGCAGGCCGCTGTAGGAGTGCAGGCCCTGGAAGAACTGGTTGACGATCGTGAAATTGAAGATCACCGCGGTGAAGCCGACGATCGACAGCCAGGCCGATCGGGTGCCGCGCCAACCACGCGTCGCACGAGCGTGGATGTACCCGGCGTAGACGACCCAGATGACGAACGTCCAGACTTCCTTCGTGTCGAAGCCCCAGTACCGGCCCCACGCGTCGTTGGCCCAGATCGCACCGGCGATGAGGGTGAACGTCCAGAGGACGAAGCCGATGATCGCGAACCGGTAGGCGAGGGACTCGAGCACCTCTGCGCTCGGCAGCGTGCGGAGGAAGGGCAGGCGCGTGCGCGGCGCGGCATCCGTCCCCACCGCGGCGAGGGCGTTGCGCTCGCGACGGGACTGCAGCAGCTGCACGACCGACAGGGCGAACGCGAGCGCGAAGAAGGCCGAGGCCAGCGACGCGACGAACACATGGATGACGAGCCAGACGCTCTTCAGCGGGTCGGAGAGCGGGACGACCTCGACGTAGTACGCCAGTGCGGCGCCGCCGAGGAGGATGACGATGAGGCCGTTGATGAAGGCCCCGAGGAAGCGTAGGTCGTACTTGACCAGCACGGTGAGGAACACCATGACGACGAGCAGCGTGCCTGTAAGGGCGAACTCGTAGTTGTTCGACCACGGCACCCGACCGGCGGCGATCCCGCGCGTGACGTCGGCGCCCACGTGGAAGAGGAAGCCGATCGTCGTGAGCACGACACCGAGGCGGGCGAACAGGTAGCGTCCACGCTTCGACGGCGCCGCCTCGAGGGCGATCTTCGCGGCGGCCTCCTCCGCGCGGATGTCCTCGATGGACTGGCCGCCACCACCCGCGGCGACGAGAGTGCGCGCCTTGGCGTCCTGCGCCGCGATCGCCAGCTCGGAGCGGCGGGCGAGGTCGACGGTGAACGCGAGGAAGCCGAGCGTGTAGATCGCGATCGCGGTCCACAGCAGCAGCACGGAGATGTCATCGAACGACATGTGGAGTCCTTCGCAAGAAGTGGGTGAATTCAGTTTACGTTCGCGGGGGTGGCGGGGGCGGATGCCGGTTCGTCACCGAGCGCCTTGCCGTGACGCTCCGCGAGGTCGGCCACCGCGACCCCGATCGCGGGGTCCTCGCCTCTGGCGAGCCCCGCGTACTCGATCCGCACGTCGTCGCCGTCCGGCGTCGCCTTCACCCACATGCGTCGCCGAGGGACGAACAGCGCCGTGAACAGACCGAGGAGCGAGAGGATCGCGAAGAATAGGACCCACGGAGCGCTCGAGTCGTTGTGGATCGACAGCGAGACGTAGCGCTTCACGGATTCCGGTGCGCCGTTCTTCGTCTCGTCCTCGAACGTGACGGTGCCGCGTCCGCCCGGGAGGTCGACCGTCTGGCCCGGGGAGAGCTCGAGCGAAGGGGTGTCGGCGTTCCGGCCGGCGATCTCGGTCATGCCGTCGGTGTCGAGGGCGTACACCGACCGAGCATCGCCGTTGTTGATGCCGAGGTCTCCCTCGTAGACGAAGAACGTCAGGCGAGGATCGACGAGGTCGCCGTAAGCCGACGTGAGCGCGCCGCTCGGGAGCTTCGCGACGGTCGGGTAGAAGAAGCCCACGAGCCCGAGCTGCTTGCCGCCCGTGTCGGGGACCTTCACGACGCCCTGCGAAGTCATGGTAGGGCTCTGCGGCAGGAACGGCACCGCCTCGCTGAACACGACGGTACCGGCGCGGTTTCTCACCGTGATGGTTGGCGCGTAGCCGTTGCCCATCAGGTAGACACGGTCACCCGCCATCGTGATCGGGTGGTTGACCTCGATGACCTGGTCCTCGGCTTCTTGACCCGGGAAGCGCGTCGTGACATGGGCCTCGAAGTCCCCCGCCTGACCGGATCCCGGAGTGCCCGGTTTGGCGTAGGTCACGTCGAAGCGGTCGAGGCTGATCGAGTACGGAGTCAGCGCCTCGGTGTCGACGAAGCGACCCGGGTTGAACGAGGTGTAGCCGAGGCCGAGGGAGTTGACGAACCCATCCCCCTCGGTGATGACCGTCTGCCCCGTGTAGGTGAACCCGCCGCCGATGCCGACGGAGATCAGCACGCCCACGAGGGCGCCGTGGAAGATCAGGTTCCCGGTCTCGCGGAGGTAGCCGCGTTCGGCCGAAACCGAGGCGACGCCGCCCCGGTCGTAGCGTTCGACGCGGTAGCGGGCAGAGCGCAGCTGCGCCTCCGCGAGGTCGACGGCATGCGCGGCGTGACCGGCGGCATCCTCGCCCTCGGGTACGCCGGCCGTCGTCTCGCGATGATCGGTCAGTCGGGACAGGCGTGCCGGGGTGCGTGGCGGACGGGCGCGGAGCGCCTTCCAGTGGTGCTTGGTGCGCGGCAGGACGCACCCGATGAGCGAGATGAAGAGCAGGATGTAGATCGCCGAGAACCACACCGACGAGTACACGTCGAAGAGCTGGAGCGTCTCGAACGTGGGGTACAGGTCGGGGTTCGTGGCCCGCCACTGCGTGACGCCGTTCGGGTCGGCGCTTCGCTGCGGGACGAGCGAGCCGGGGATCGCAGCGATCGCGAGCAACAGCAGCAGGACGAGCGCCGTCCGCATGCTCGTCAGCTGACGCCAGCCCCATCGGAGCCAGCCGACCACGCCGAGTACGGGCTGCCCACCGGAGAAGGCGGAGGCGGATCCGCCGTCGTCGCCCGGCTGGTCGGTCTGGCCGGTCTGATCGAGGTGGTCGTTCGGCCGGAGCGGACCGTCGACCGTCTCGCTGACGGAATCCTCAGAGGAACGTCGGGACACCGGCCACCACCCCCTGGAAGGCTGACATGAGAGCGGTCCACACACCCGTCACCATCAGCACACCGAGTGCGACCAGGAGGACGCCGCCGATGATGTTGACGGTGCGGATGTGGCGCCGCACGAAGGCGACCGAACGGGTCGCCCAGCCCGCACCGAGCGCGATCAGGACGAACGGGATGCCGAGGCCGAGCGAGTACGCCACGGCCAGCGTTCCGGCACGCAACGGATCGGCCTGACTGTAGGCCATCGTGAGGATCGCCGCGAAGGTGGGACCGATGCACGGCGCCCAGCCGACGCCCATCGCGATGCCCAGAAGCGGAGCGCCGACGAGGCCGAGGTTCTGCTTGAGCTGCGGGCGGTAGATCTTCTGCGCGAACCCGAAGACGCCGATGAAGACGAGACCGAGGGCGATGACGACGGCGCCGAGGACGCGCGTGATGAGGTCCTGGTACTCGATGTAGACCCGGCCGAGCACGCCGGCGAAGACCCCGAAGGCCAAGAACACGACGGTGAACCCGGCGATGAACAGGGCGACGCCGAGCATGAGGCGGCCTCGCGGCGGAGCCTCGGCGCGGACGCGCGTGGCAGTGCCGGTGGCCGCGGCATCCGTCGATCGTGTGCGCGGCTCACGCGGCGCGACCGCACCGCCGAGGAACCCGAGGTAGCCCGGGACGAGGGGCAGCACGCACGGCGAGAGGAAGGAGACGAGACCGGCGAGAGCGGCGATCGGGATCGCGATCCACAGAGACCCGTCCATCACGATCGAGCCGGGGTTCATCCCTTCTCCGCGAGGGCGTCGTCGACGAGGTCGCGAAGCGTCGTGGCATCGGGCAACTGGCCGAACAGACGCGCGGCGACCCTCCCCTTGCGATCCACGATGAGCGTCGTCGGGGCGGCCTGCAGCGAGGTCCAGTCCGCGAAGGCGAGCTTCAGATCGACGTCGCCGCGGGCGAGGATCGACGGATAGGTGATCTTGTAGGTCTCGTCGAACGACGTCGCCTGCTCGGGACCGTCATAGATGTTGACGCCGAGGAAGTGCGCACCGTCATCCTTCGTGTCCTGGAAGGTCTGCTCGAGCACCGGCGCTTCCGCCCGGCACGGGCCGCACGCGGCGTACCAGAAGTTGAGCACGAGGACGTCGCCCGCGAAGTCCGTGCTCGACACCGTCGAGCCGTCGACGCCCGTGCCGCTGAACGAAAGCGCCTCGCCGCGCTTGGCGGCCGGGATCGTTTCGACCCGACCATCGCTGGAGATGAAGCCCTGCGTGTTGCCTTCGCGGTACAGGTCGGAGAGGTTGTCGTTCTCGCTTGCGCACGCCGAGAGCCCCACGGCCAGCGTCACGGCGGCCACGGCCGCGAGGATGCGGCGCTTCATACCGCCCCCACATCCACGGCGCCTGCGGTGGCGGCCGGCTCGGCGTACTCGACCTCGCGCCAGACGTCACCGTCGAGCTCGAAGCTCGTGATGCTCGACAGCTCGCAGCGGCGACGACGCGGGTCGTGCCGGAGGGGGAGCCCCGCGACGGAGAGGTGCGTGATCCAGATGGGCAGCTGGTGGGAGACGATCACGGCGTCACCGGAAGGAGTGCGGTTCCAGGCGTCGCGCATCGCGGCCTCCATGCGCTCGACGACCTCGAGATACGCCTCGCCCCAGCTCGGCAGCGCCGGTGTGCGCAGATGCCACCAGTTCAGGGGGTTACGGAGGGCACTCCGCATCCGCTTGCCTTCGAAGATATTGGTCGGCTCGAGCACGCGGGCGTCGATCACCGGAGACAGGCCGAACAGCTCTGCGATCGGTGCGGCGGACTCGCGCGCACGCTCGAGCGGCGAGGAGACGAGGGAGCGGACCGGGCGGCCCTGTGCCTTCAGATGCTCAGCGGCGGCGCGGGCCATGCCGCGGCCGTCGTCGCTCAGGTGGAAGCCCGGCAACCGTCCGTAGAGCACGCGCTCAGGGTTATGGACTTCCCCGTGGCGCACGAGATGGAGACGGGCAGCGGGCACCCCTTCAGTCTACGTGAGGGGGTTCTATGCAGGGCCTGAGCGCAGGCTGCGAGCGGGTGTCAGCCCGCGGCATCCTCGGTCGACTCCCGCCTGCCGCGCACGGCGGCGCGGATGCGGACGACGAGGAACCAGACCACGAGGACAGCGACGACGACGAGGACGATGTTCTGCAAGATGCCCGCGTACTGCTCGACGACGTGCCAGTTCTCGCCGAGGAAGAATCCCGCGAGCACGAAGATCGAGTTCCAGATGAGGCTTCCGGCGGTCGTCAGGAGCCCGAACTTCCACCAGGGCATCTTCGAAACCCCCGCCGGGATCGAGATGAGGCTCCGAAAGAGCGGGACCATGCGCCCGAAGAACACGGCCACGGCGCCGTGTCGTTCGAACCAGGCGACGGTCTTCGTGATGTCCTCCCCCTTCACGAGGGGGATCCTGTCGGCGATCCGGGTGAGTCGATCCGCGCCGAGCACGCGCCCGAGGACGTAGAGGATGTAGGCGCCGAACACCGACCCGAACGTCGTCCACCCGATCGCCTCGGCGAGGGTGAACGACCCGCGCGACGCAGCGAGCCCGGCCAGCGGCAGGATGACCTCGCTCGGGATGGGCGGGAAGAGATTGTCGAGACCGACGGCGACGGCTGCGCCGGGGGGACCGATGAGGTCCATCAGAGAAACGACCCAGTCCGCGATCGCGGAGAGCCAAGATCCGTCCCCGGAAGAAGAAGAGGCGTTCGCTGCGGTCATCGGGTGCTCTTTCGCGCTCGGTGATCGGATGCCCGGCCGGGCCCCCTGGGCCACCCAGCCTAAGTTGCGAGGATCGGCGCCACCTGGGTGCCGCGTAGACTCTCCCCCCGTGAGCGAACGCACCCTTGTCGAGCAATTGCAGTCCCGTGAAGACGGTCCCGTCACGATCTCCGGATGGGTCGAGACCGTCCGCGATCAGAAGAAGGTGCAGTTCGTCATCCTGCGCGACGAGACCGGCGCGGTGCAGCTGGTGAACCCCGCGACGCGTCCCGCCGAGGACGGCAGTGAGCAGGATGCCGCGGCCCTGGCGCTGACGGATCTCATCTCGAACCTGTCGACCGGCACCTTCCTCACCGCGACCGGCGAGCTCAAGCACGACGAGCGCGTCAAGCTCGGCGGCGTCGAGATCAAACTCGCCGCCCTCGACATCGCCGCCGCGGCCCTGCCCGAGACGCCGATCGCCGCGGACTCCGGCCTCGACAAGCGCATGGACTGGCGCTTCATCGACCTGCGCCAGCGTCGCAACAACCTCGTCTTCCGCGTCCAGACCACCCTCGAGCACGCGATGCGCAGTTACTGGGTGGAGCGCGACTACATCGAGGTCCACTCCCCGAAGCTCATGGCCTCGCCGTCGGAGTCCAACGCCGAGCTCTTCGAGGTCCCGTACTTCGAAGACAAGACGGCGTACCTCGCGCAGAGCCCGCAGTTCTTCAAGCAGATGGCTCAGGTCGCCGGCTTCGGCAAGATCTTCGAGATCGCCCCCGCCTTCCGCGCCGACCCCTCCTTCACATCGCGCCACGCGACCGAGTTCACCTCGATCGACGCCGAGATCAGCTGGATCGACTCGCATGAGGACGTCGCGAAGATGCAGGAAGAGCTCCTGCAGACCGCGATCCGCGCCGTCGCCGACAAGCACGGCGACGAGATCAAGGCCCTGTTCGACATCGACGTGGTGGTCCCCGAGCTGCCCTTCCCGCGGATCCCGCTCGCCGAGGCGCGCGAGATCGTCGCGGCCCGCGGCTACGAGATCCCCCGTACCGACGGCGACCTCGACCCCGAGGGCGAGCGTCAGATCGCGGCCCACGTGCAGGAGACCTACGGTCACCAGTTCGTCTTCATCACCGATTACCACCCCGCGATCCGCGCTTTCTACCACATGCGCGACGAGGAGACCGGGCTGACGAAGTCGTACGATCTGCTGTTCAACGGCGTCGAGATCACGACCGGCGCGCAGCGCGAGCACCGGGTCGACGTCCTGATCGAGCAGGCGAAGGAGAAGGGTCTCGACCCCGAGCACCTCGACTTCTACCTCGACTTCTTCCGCTTCGGCGCCCCGCCGCACGGCGGTTTCGGCATGGGCCTCGCGCGCGTGCTCATGCTGCTGCTCGGCCAGGAGTCGATCCGCGAGGTCACCTACCTCTTCCGCGGCCCGACCCGCCTGGCACCGTAAGACGGGACACGCCCGTCGCGCGGCGACGGTTCGGCATCCGCTCATCCGTCGCCGTATCGTGGCTGACTCTTCGACAGAAGGGTGAGCCTCATGTGGGATCGCTGGATCGACTTCGGTGTCGCGGTACTCATCGGCATCGCGGCGGCGACCGTCGTGGCCGTCGTTGCGACGATCGCGCTGGCAGTCGTCGCCCGCCGCCGTCGATGGGCAGGTGTCCTCAGCCGGCAGTCGCGCGCCCCCTTCCGGATGCTGCTGCTCGCGGTGGCCTTCTGGGTCGCCGTCCGGGTGGCCTTCCCCGATGAGACGTGGCGCGGCATCCTCGGTCAGATCCTCACGATCCTGATCATCGCGGCGAGCGCGTGGCTCCTCGCCTCGCTCGTGGTCGTCGCGACAGACGTCGCACTCGGTCGATATCGGATCGATGTGCCCGACAACCGGGTGGCGCGCCGCATCCGGACGCAGACCCTCGTCGTCAGACGCCTCGCGATCGCGATCATCATCGTGATCGGGATCGGCGCCGTCCTCCTCACCTTCGACTCGGTGCGCGCCATCGGTGCGAGCGTGCTCGCGTCGGCCGGAATCGCATCGGTCGTGGCGGGCCTCGCCGCCCAGTCCGTGCTGGCGAACGTCTTCGCGGGTCTGCAGATCGTCTTCAGCGACGCGCTGCGGGTCGACGACGTCGTCGTCGCCGAGGGCGAGTGGGGTCGGGTCGGCGAGATCACTCTGAGCTACGTCGTCCTCGACCTCTGGGACGACCGGCGCCTCGTGCTCCCCTGCACCTACTTCACGACCACCCCGTTCGAGAACTGGACCCGGCGGGGGTCCGAGCTCCTCGGCGCGGTCGAGATGGACCTCGACTGGAACGTCTCCCCCGCCCTCATGCGGACAGAGCTCCGCCGAGTGGTCGAGCGGACCGAGCTCTGGGACGGCCGGACGGCTGTGCTGCAGGTGACCGACGCCGTGGCGGGTTACGTGCGCGTCCGCATCCTCGTCACGGCGAAGGACGCACCGACGCTCTTCGACCTCCGCTGCCTCGTCCGCGAGGCCATGGTCGCGTGGGTGCAGGAGTCCCTGCCGCAGGCGCTTCCCGTGCAGCGTGTCCTGATGACGGATGCCGCGGCCCCCGCCTCGCGGCCTCGGACAGATCCGACACCGACGAGCGACGGCCTGTTCACCGGTAGCGCCGAGGCGGAGCGGCGCGCGAACACCTTCACGAACGCGATCCCCGTCCTCCGCGAGGACGACCCGGAGCCGTCGACGTAGCGTCACCGCTCGTTCACGTGCCGGGGGCCCGCGGGTCACCGGCCGGCCGTAGCTTCCCCTCGTCCCCCCAGTGTCGCGAGCCCGCGCACGCTGGAGCACCCGAGAGGAACCGCATGTCCCGCATGTCCCGGCGGCGAGCCGCCGTACTCGCCATCACCACGATCGCCGCACTGTCCCTGGCCGGTTGCGCCACCGGCGCCGAGAACGCCTCCGGCGAGAAGCCCGCCGCGGCCACGGCGAAGAGCGTGAGCGACCTCGGCGGGTTCGCCAAGCTCGAAGAGGCCGCGAAGGCCGAGGGCGCTCTGAACGTCATCGCCCTTCCCCGCGACTGGGCGAACTACGGCGAGATCCTCGATCTGTTCGCCCAGCGCTACCCGGAGATCGCCATCACCGAGCAGTCGCCCGACTTCTCGAGCGCCGAGGAGATCACGGCCGCCAAGACGAACGAGGGCCTCGACACCGCGCCGGACGTCTTCGACCTCGGGCTGACCGTCGCCCTCCAGAACACCGACCGTTTCGCGCCCTACAAGGTGCAGACCTGGGACGACATCCCGGCTGAGCTCAAGGAGCCGACGGGGCTCTTCGTCGGCGACTACGGCGGGTACATGTCGGTCGGCTACGACTCTGCGAAGTTCGAAGCGCCCACCCAGCTCACCGACCTCCTCGGCGAGAAGTTCCGCGGCTCGGTCGCCATCAACGGCGACCCGACCCAGGCCGGCGCCGCCTTCGCGGCGGTGGGCCTCGCGACCGTGCAGTCGGGCGGCAAGCTCGATGACTTCCAGCCCGGGATCGACTTCTTCTCGAAGCTCGACAAGGCCGGCAACATGCTCAAGCTCGATGTCACGAGCGCGACCGTCGCCAGCGGTGAGACGCCGGTCGTCTTCGACTGGGACTACCTCAACGCCGCGCACACGGCCGACGTCCCCACCTGGAAGACGGTCGTCTTCGACGGCGTCGGATACGCGGGTTACTACAACCAGGCCATCAACGCCGACGCCCCGCATCCTGCCGCCGCACGTCTGTGGCAGGAGTTCCTCTACAGCGACGAGGTGCAGAACCTCTGGCTGAAGGGCGGCGCACGTCCCGTCCGGATGGAGGCGATGACGACGGCCGGAACGATCGACGCCGACCTCGCCGCCAAGCTGCCGAAGGCGCCCGCCGACACGGTCGTCCCGACCGAGGACCAGTCGACGAAGGCCGGCACGCTGCTCGGCAAGGAATGGGCGGCCGCGGTCCAGTGACCACCGTCGCACCTGCGGGGAGCCCGATCACGGGCTCCCCGCTCCCCCGCTCCCGGCGTATCGGGTGGGCGTGGCTGGGGCTCGTCCCGTTCCTCGCCTACCTCGCGCTCTTCCTCCTCCTCCCGACGATCCTCGCGGTCGTCACGGGTTTCCAGGATGGCGCCGGTGCCTTCACATGGGACAACGTCACAGCCCTCGTCGATCCTGTGATCACCGCCACCTTCTGGAACTCGACCTGGGTGTCGCTGCTTACCGCGGCGATCGGGGCCGCGGTAGGCGCGCTCGTCTGCTTCGCGATGCTGGGACTGCCCGAAACGGGTGCGATCCGCGCGTCGGTGGACGCGGCATCCGGCGTCCTCGCCCAGTTCGGCGGCGTGATGCTCGCTTTCGTCATGGTCGCGACCCTCGGCACGCAGGGGGTCATCACCCGCCTGCTGTCCGATGTGCTCGGAATCGACATCTTCTCCGACGGCGCCTGGATCTACGCGCTCCCCGGTCTCATCCCGGCGTACATCATCTTCCAGGTGCCGCTCATGGTCATCACGTTCATGCCCGCCCTCGCCGCCCTTCGCCCCCAGTGGGCGGAGGCGCACCTGACACTCGGCGGCACGCGAGCCGGCTTCTGGGCCCACGTCGGCCTTCCCGTCCTCGCACCGTCTTTCCTCGCGAGCTTCCTGCTCCTGTTCACGAACGCGTTCTCGTCGTACGCGACCGCGGCAGCCCTCGCAAGCCAGGGCTCGTCGATCGTGCCGCTGCAGATCCGCACCGCCCTCACGAGTGAGACCGTGCTGGGCCGCGAGAACCTCGCCGGTTCGCTCGCGCTCGGCATGGTGCTCGTCGTCGCCGCAGCGATGCTCGTCTACAGCCTCGTCCAGCGACGCGCATCGAGGTGGCAGGCATGAGCCGGTCGCCCCTCGCCCCCTCCCGCACGACGCGGTGGGTCATCGGCATCCTCGTCGGTGCGGTGTTCGCGGTCCCCTTCGTCGCGACGCTGCTGTTCACCCTGACCGCAGCGGACGGTTCGCTCACACTCGACCGCTGGGCGGCACTGTTCGATCCCACCCGAGCTGCGGCCTACCGCCCGGTCTGGACCGGACTGGTCAACTCGCTCATCCTCGCGGTCGTCACGGTCGCCATCGTGCTGGTCGTCCTCGCCCCGACGATGGTGCTCGTCACCCTGCGTTTTCCCGGCATGCGTCGGGCATTCGAGTTCCTCGCCCTCCTGCCGATCACGATCCCCGCGATCGTCCTGGTCGTCGGCCTCGCGCCGATCTACCTGACGATCGGGCGGACCCTCGGCACCGGGGCCTGGACGCTCGCCTTCGCGTACGGCATCGTGGTCCTCCCGTTCGCCTACCGCTCGATCCAGGCTTCCATCGACGCCGTCGACCTCCGGACGCTCGCCGAAGCGGCACGCACACTGGGAGCGAGCTGGCCGACCGTGCTGCTGCGCGTCATCGCGCCGAACCTGCGGCAAGGGCTGCTGGCGGCATCCCTCATCACCGTCGCCGTCGTCCTCGGCGAGTTCACGATCGCGTCGCTCCTGAATCGTCAGGTGCTGCAGACGGGGCTCGTCCTCATCAACAAGCAGGATGCCTGGGCCTCCGCGATCTTCACGCTGCTGGCACTCGCCTTCGCCTTCACCCTCCTGCTCATCATCGGCCGCGCGGGACGCGTCGGCGCCGGAAGGAACACTCCATGACCATCGACGCGACAGCTGGCGCCCGGGCGCTGCCCCGCACCGCCGACAACCACCTTCTCGCTGCTGCGGGTGACGGCACGCGCGTCGCGTTGCGCGGAATCGTCAAGGACTACGGCGCCACGCGGGTACTGCACGGCGTCGACCTCGACATCGCCCCGGGCGAATTCGTCTCGCTGCTGGGTCCGTCCGGATGCGGAAAGACGACCGCGCTCCGGGTGATCTCCGGGCTCGAGGAGGCGACGGCCGGCACCGTGTCGTTCGGGGGCACCGACGTCTCGAGGACGCCGACGAACAAGCGCGACATCGGCATGGTCTTCCAGGCCTACTCGCTCTTCCCGCACCTCCGCGTGCTCGACAACGTCGCCTTCGGCCTCCGGCGGCGGCGAGTGGATGCCCGAACGTCACGTCGACGGGCGGGCGAGGCTCTCGAGCTCGTCGGCCTCGACCACCTCGCGGATCGCTATCCGCACCAGCTGTCGGGCGGCCAGCAGCAGCGCGTCGCGCTGGCGCGGGCGCTCGTCACCGAGCCCCGCGTCCTGCTCCTCGACGAGCCGCTGTCTGCGCTCGACGCGAAGGTCCGCGTGCAGCTGCGCGACGAGATCCGCCGCATCCAATTGCGCCTTGGTACGACGACCGTGTTCGTCACGCACGACCAGGAGGAGGCCCTCGCGGTTTCGGATCGGATCGCCGTCATGGACGCCGGTCGCATTGAGCAGATCGGCACCCCCGAGGAGCTCTACCTGCGCCCGGCGACACCGCGCGTGGCCGCGTTCATCGGCCTGTCGAGCTCGGTTCCCGGTGTCGCCTCCGGCGGCGCCGTCACGGTGTGGGGCACGAAGATGCCGGCTCAGACCACGGTGCCCGACGGAGAGGTCGACGTCCTCCTCCGCCCCGAGCACGTCCGGCTGGTCGGGGCCGGGCTAGGCATCGGGGCCGTCGTCGAGGAGAGCACGTTCCTCGGCAGCATCCGCCGCTCGCTCGTCCGCACCGACGACGGAGCCCTGGTGCGCATGCAGCACCCCGCGGCCGAACGCCTCGAGTTCGGCGAGCGGGTGCGAATCGCCGTCACCCCGGTCCCCGTTGTCGCGTCGACGCGCGCGACCTCGCCCTGACGCCTCGCGTCAGACGGTGAAGTCGACGGCCATCCGATCACCGGTCACGCGGCGGATGTAGGCGGCGACCTCCTGGTGGGCGGGATGCTTCTGGTAGGCCTCGAGCGCGTCGAGATCATCGAGGTCGATGACGAGCGCGACATCCGCGTTGACCTCAGGAGCAGCGACGTTCCCGCCGACGGTGAGCGAACGGATCGCCGGCACGACACCCATGAGTCCTTCGAGCAGTCGCACGACCTCGGCGGCGTGCGCGGCCCGCGTCTCGGCATCGTCCGCCGCCATCTTCCAGATCACCACGTGACGGATCATGCCGTGGCCTTCGCGCTGAGAGCCGTCCGCAGCCGGTCGGCCGAGAGCCGCCAGTGCGCGTGCAGGTCACCGTCGATCAACACGACGGGGATCTTCTCCCACCAGGTCGCGTAGAGGGCGGGGTCATCGGCGATCGACAGCTCCTCGACGTCCACCTGGCCTTCGGGGAGGTCGGCGACGACGGAGTCGACGATCTCGCGCGCGACGTCGCAGAGGTGGCAGTCCGGTTTGGAGATGAGGGTGAGTGCGGTCACGGCATCCATTCTCCCTCGGGAATGCACCTCACGGACGCAACACGAAGCGCCCCGACGACCGGCGAACCGGTCGGGGGCGCTTGTGTGCGGTGCCGCTTACTTCTTGTTGCGGCGCTGGTGGCGGGTCTTGCGAAGCAGCTTGCGGTGCTTCTTCTTCGCCATGCGCTTGCGGCGCTTCTTGATGACTGAACCCACGGTAAACCTCACTAAGTAGGGGTCTGGACGCCCGGTGTCGGCGTCCGGGAACGGCAGAACGGAAAAAATGCCTCGGATCAGTCTAGCCGACGTCAGCGATGGGACGTTGCAGGGCTGCGGTGACCGCGGATTCGGGGACACGATAGCTGCGGCCGAAGCGCACGGCCGGGAGCTCGCCCGAGTGGACGAGTCGATAGACGGTCATCTTCGAGACGCGCATGAGGTCAGCGACCTCTGCAACCGTGAGAAAGCGCACATCCGAGATGTCCGACATGTGTGTCCCCTTTGAATTTTTCATCCCCCGCGAATTCCTCCACATTAGGGGGTCGCTGGGACGCGTGTAAACCTGTGTGACTCGTGGGGCCGAGCGAGGACTCAGCGGCCCGGCAGCTTGTTGAAGACGCTCGCGACAGCGTGCTTCGCCGAGGCGGCCGCGCGCCCGACCACATCGGCGGCGTGGGCGGCGCTCTCGGTCAGGCCCGTCGCGGCGGCGAGGCCGTCGTCGTCGAGGGCGAAGAAGGGGAACAACCAGTCGTCGACGACGTCGAGCGGCTCGGGCGACAGGCTGTAGTACCGGTGCTGGCCGTCTTCGCGGACCGAGACGAGGGATGCCTCTCGCAGTACTTTCAGGTGCTTCGACACCGTCGGCTGGCTGACTCCCAGGGCGGTGACGATCTGCGAGACGCTCGTCCCCTTCTCCCCGGAGGCCCCGCGTTCGCGCAGGAGCTGGAGGATGTCCCGACGGGTGCCGTCGGCGATCACGTCGAAGATGTCCGCCATGGCATTAGGTTAGCCCGCCCCGCGCGCGGGAGTACCATGACAACGATCCGAATCAGGAAGGGGCGCGGATGACGGGCTTAGCCGTCGACGAGCGCGCCCAGCGGGGCGGACCGGCGTGGTATCGACGCGCTTTCTCGGCGATGCGCGATCTCGCCACCGCATCCCCATCCCGTTTCGCCGTCCTCATCTTCTCTGCCCTGATCCTGCTCTTCACGGCGCTGTTCTCGCTGCCGATCATGGCCTCCGACGGCCGCGTGACGCCCCTACCGGACGCTCTGTTCACGGCCGTCTCGACGATCTGCGTCACAGGCCTCGCGACGGTCGACATGGCGACGCACTGGTCGCCGCTCGGTCACGTCCTCGTCTTCATCGGCGTCAACGTCGGCGCGCTCGGCGTGCTGACCCTCGCATCGATCCTCGGCCTCGTCATCTCGAAGCGCCTGGGCCTACGCGCCAAGCTCCTCGCCGCCGGCGACAGCAACCCCATGCGCGCCCACGGCGGACCCGTGAACGAAGGTCAGGCCGTCCGCCTCGGCGAGGTCGGCCAGCTACTCGCGACCGTCGCACTGTCGACGCTCGTCATCGAGGCCGCACTCGCCGTCCTGCTGTATCCGACGCTCCTCGCCAGCGGCGTCGATCCGCTCACGGCGCTGTGGGAAGCGCCCTACTACTCGGCGATGGCGTTCACCAACACCGGCTTCGCTCCGAACGCCGAGGGCCTCGCGCCGTTCGCGCAGAACTACCTGCTCCTCAGCATCCTCATGGCGGGTGTCTTCCTCGGCTCGATCGGCTTCCCCGTCATCTACGCGCTGTGGAAGCACCACTGGCACGTGCGCCGGTGGTCGCTTCACGTCAAGCTCACGCTCATCACGACGGTCGTCCTGTTCTTCGTGGGGGCGCTCTCCTTCGTCATCCTCGAATACGGCAACCCGAAGACCTTCGGAACACTGGATGCCTGGGACACGACCTTCCAGGCCCTGTTCCTCTCTGCGATGACGCGGTCCGGCGGGTTCTCGATCATCGACATCGGCGAGATGCACGAGTCCTCCCTCGTCGTGGGATCGATGCTCATGTTCGTCGGCGGCGGCTCGGCCTCGACGGCCGGTGGCATCAAGGTGACGACACTCGCCGTCCTGGCGCTCGCGGTCTGGTCCGAGGCCAAGGGCCGCCCGAGCGTCTCGGTGTTCGGCCGCCGCATCCCGAGCGACGTTCAGCGGGTCGCCCTCTCCGTCGTCGCCTGGGGTGCCACGATCGTCGCGCTGTCGACCATCACGATCGCGCATCTGACGAGGGCGCCGCTCGACGAGGTCCTCTTCGACGTCGTGTCGGGCTTCGCGACCGTGGGGCTGTCGACCGGACTCACGCAGGAGCTCCCCGACCCCGCCGTCTTCGTCATGGCCGTCACGATGTTCATGGGGCGCGTTGGTACAGTGACACTCGCCGCGGCGGTGGCCGCGACCAGCCGAACGCAGCACTATGCGCTGCCCGTGGAAAGGCCCATCGTTGGTTGAGCAGTTGCGCAGCGATTCGCCCGTCCTCGTCATCGGACTCGGTCGCTTCGGCGCCGCGTGCGCGGGCGAGCTCGACCGACTCGATCGCGACGTGCTCGCGATCGACGACAGTCTCGACCTTGTGCAGAAGTGGTCCGAGCGCGTCACGCACGCCGTGCAGGCCGACGCGCGCAACATCGAGGCGCTGAAGCAGATCGGCGCGCAGGACTTCCAGGTCGCCGTCGTCGCCGTCGGGTCGTCCATCGAGGCGTCCGTCCTCATCACGGCGAACCTCGTCGACCTCAAGGTCCCGCAGATCTGGGCGAAAGCGGTCTCGCAGTCGCACGGCAAGATCCTCGCCCGAGTCGGCGCCAACCACGTCATCTACCCCGAGCGCGAAGCCGGTGAGCGCGTCGCGCACCTCGTCAGCGGCCGGATGCTCGACTTCATCCGCTTCGACGACGACTTCGTCCTCGCCAAGATGTACCCGCCGCGCTTCATCCGCGGCGTCGGCCTCAACGAGTCGGGCGTCCGCTCGAAGTACAACGTCACCGTCGTCGGCGTGAAGAGCCCCGGTAAGCCCTTCCGCTATGCGGAGGCGACCACCGTCGTCACCAACCACGACCTCATCATCGTGTCGGGGACGAACTCCGACATCGAGCGATTCGCCTCGCTCGACCGCTGATCCGGCGGCGTTGATCCGGATCAGGCCTCGCGCTGCGCGTTCGCGAGCAGGCGGGCGAGCAGACCGGCGAGCACCTGCTGCTCGTCGTCGCTGAACCCGTCGAGCAGTCGCGCATCGTGTGCGAGTGCGCGGGGCATCTCGCGCTCGACGAGGTGACGACCGGCATCCGTCAACGACAGCTGCACGGCACGACCGTCGCGGTCGGAACGCTCTCTTCTGATGAGCCCCGCGGATTCGAGCCGGCTCGTGAGCTTGGTCGTGGCGGCACCGCTGAGCATCGTCTCGGCCGTGACCTCGCTGGCGCGGAGCGGCCGGCCGGTCCGCGCCAAGGCGCAGAGCACGTCGAACTCCGACCGCGAGACCCCGCTCTCCGTGAGCAGGCGCTCGATCTGCGCCGTGGCCAGCGTGCTCGTGCGGTTGAGGCGCCCCCACACGTCGACCGGCGACGTGTCGATCTCGGGCATCGTCGACGCCCAGGCGGCTCGGATGCGGTCGATCAGGTCGGCGGGGTCGGTCACCATTCCACTCTAGCGACGTGGACGAAGTTAATTCACTGGTAAAACATCGGTGTAGCATATGAGGAATGACCGCCCTCGACACCGGAACCGTCCCGACCTCCTCCGTGACACGCGCGGAGCCCGAACAGCAGCGACTCCTGTCGCAGCCGCCCGCCGTCTGGGCGATCGCTTTCGCCGCGATGGTCGCGTTCATGGGGATCGGCCTCGTCGGCCCTATCCTCCCCACCGTCGCAGCCGATCTGGATGCGACGCCGGTGCAGACGTCGCTGCTGTTCACGAGCTACCTCGCCGTGACCGCGTCGGCCATGTTCTTCACGAGCTGGCTGTCGACACGGATCGGCACCCGCGCGGTCATGATCCTCGGGCTCGCGGTGATCGCGCTCGCGGCCATCGGGTGCGCTCTGTCGACCAACGTGGGTGAACTGATCGGCTTCCGAGCCGTCTGGGGTCTCGGCAACGCCCTCTTCCTCTCCACCGCCCTCGCCTCGATCGTCTCGGCATCCGGTGGACGCAGCGAGCACGCCGTCGTCTTCTACGAGGCGGCACTCGGAATCGGCCTCGCGGTCGGCCCGCTCCTCGGCGGACTGCTCGGACAGATCGGCTGGTTCGCACCCTTCTGGGGCACGGCATCCCTCTTCGCCGTCGGCGTCGCGGCGCTCCTCGTCCTCGTCCGTGACCGCGGACTCGCCGCACAGCGAAGCTCGGTCAGCGCACCGTTCCGGGCCTTCGCCGACCGCGGGCTGCTCGCCATCAGTGTCGTCGCCTTCCTCTACAACGCCGGCTTCTTCGTCACCCTCTCGTACACGCCCTACGCCCTGGAGCTGCCGGCCGTCGGCATCGGCCTCGTGATGATGGGGTTCGGCATCGGCCTGGCCATCGCGGGCGTCCTCATCGCGCCCCGACTGACGCGGCGGTACTCGGTCGTGTGGGTCCTGTTCTGGTTCCTCGTCGCCTTCGCCGCGACCCACGTCGCCGCAGCGCTGAGCGCGGGGTCGCGTCCGCTGCTCGTCGTGTGCGTCGTCCTCCTCGGCATCGAGATCGGAGCCGTGAACACGATCCTCACCGAGGCCGCCATGGAGGCGACCACACTGCCTCGAGCCGTCGCCAGCTCGGCCTACTCGGGCTTCCGATTCTTCGGAGGAGCAATCGGCGCACCCGTCGGCACCGCCCTCGCGGTGTTCGGAGTCGGGGCGCCCTATGCCGCCGCGGCGGTATCGGCCGCACTCGGCGCTGCGCTCCTGTTCGCCCTCCGCCACCTCGTGGTCCGGGCAGACCACACCGCGGACCTCAGCGAGCGGACGACGGCCGAAGACCTCACCCTCGGCGAGGCCTGACCCTCGTCAGACGCCGGTCGCGAGCTCGCGGGCGCGGGACAGGGCGGCATCCGTCGCCTGCGAGAACAAGCCGTCGAGGTTGCCCGTCTGCAGGACTCCGATGGCGCGCTCGGTCGTGCCCTTGGGGCTCGTGACGCGGCGTCGGAGCTCGGCCGGGTCCTCGCCACTCGCGGCCAGGAGTGCGGTCGCCCCGATGAAGGTCTGCTCCGCCATGAGGCGCGCGTCGGCTTCCTCGAATCCCTTGCCACGGGCGGCTTCGGTGAGCGCTTCGACCAGCAGGAAGACGTAGGCGGGGCCGGATCCCGAAATCGTCGAGAGCGCGTCGATCTGCCCCTCGGGCACCTCGATGACGACCCCGCACGTCTCGAACAATCGACGAACGAGAGCGACGTTCTCGGGCGACGCAGATGACCCCGCGGCGAGGCCGGTGACAGCCTTTCCCACGACGGCGGGAGTGTTCGGCATGGAGCGGATGACGGGGACGTCGGGACCGACGATCGTCTCGAAGGTCTCGATCGTCACTCCTGCCGCCAGGCTGACGACGATCGTCCCCGGCCGCAGGGACTCGGCGATCTCCCGCAGGAGGTCGGGGACCATGGCCGGCTTCACACCGACGAGGACGATGTCAGCGGATGCCGCGGCATCCGTGTTCGCCGACGGAACATCCGCGAGCGCAACGCTCGTCACCGTGTCGAGTCCGTCGAGTTCGCGCGCCTTCGCGGCGGTGCGGTTGGTGACCGTGACCGACACGGCCTGACCGGATCGCGCGAGGCCCTGCGCGATCGCACCTCCCATCGAACCGGCTCCGAGGATGGCCACAGGCGGGAGGTGGTGCGTCATGCCCCCATCCTGTCATCCACCTCCTCGGCGCGACGCAGGAGCCCGGCCTATCATCGGCTCATGGCACTCCTCGACGGAATCACGTCCCGCATCATCGACACCGATCGCCTGAGCGTGAACATCCTCGAGCGCGCGGGCGACGACCCGGCCGCGGCTCCCGACCGCACCGTCGTGCTGCTCCACGGAGCACTGTCGTCGGCGCTCGTCTGGCAGGAACTCATGCAGGACCTTCCCGCGGAGTTCCGGGTCGTCGCGATCGATCTCCGCGGATTCGGCGGCACAGAGCACATGCCCGTCGACGCGCGTCGTGGCGTCCGCGATCTGAGTGAGGACGTCGCCGCCACGCTCGCCCTTATCGACATCCAGGCGCCTCACCTCGTCGGCTGGGACCTGGGCGGCGCGGTCGCTCTGCAGTTCGCGCTCGATCACCCCGTGCAGACAATCCTGCTCGAGTCCCCGGTCTCGCCCTACGGCGTCGGCGGCACGCGACTCGACGGAACGCGGCTGACGGACGACGACGCCGGTTGCGGTGGAGGAATGGCGAACGCGGAGTTCGTGAGGCGACTGACGGCGCGCGAGGCCGATGCCGAATCACCCACGTCGCCTCGGAGCGTCTTTCGCGCATCGTTCGTCGCCGAGGACTTCACGACGGAGCACGAGGACATGTGGGTGGAGGCGATGCTCTCCACTTCGACCGCGACCGGCAACTACCCGGGCGAAGCGGTGACGAGCCCGCACTGGCCCGGATACGCACCCGGCCGCTTCGGCATCCTCAACGCACTCGCACCGTCGAACTTCGACGTCTCCGGGATCGTCGATCTCGCGGAGAAGCCGACGATCCTCTGGATGCGCGGAGTCCTCGACCTGCTCGTCTCCGATACGTCGTTCTCCGACCCGAACCACCTCGGCGCGCTCGGCATCCTTCCGGACTGGCCGGGCGCCGACGTCGCCCCCGCCCAGCCGATGGTGTCGCAGACCCGCGAGGTGCTCCGCCGCTACACGGATGCCGGGGGTACCGCCACGGAGCTCGCGCTCCCCGGCGTCGGCCACACGCCCCACCTCGAGCGGCCCGCGGTCTTCCGCCGCGCGCTGCTCGAGTTGACCGGGTACATCGGCTCGCCGGCATCCCCCGCCCCTCCGACCGAGGCGATCATCCTCAGCTCGTCGGACTGACGCTCAGCGCTTCTGACCGAAGAAGTCGCGCAGCAGGGCGGCCGACTCCTCGGCGCGGACGCCGCCGAGGACTTCGGCGCGGTGCGGCATCCGTCGGTCGCGGAGCAGGTCGTGGATCGAGCCGGCAGCGCCTGCCTTCTCATCCCAGGCGCCGAACACCACGCGACCGATGCGCGTCTGCAGGATCGCGCCGGCGCACATGACGCAGGGCTCGAGGGTGACGACGAGAGTGCAGTCCTCGAGGTTCCATGAACCCAGAGCGGATGCCGCGGCTCGCAGCGCCACGATCTCGGCGTGCGCGAGCGGATCGCCGTCGCGCTCGCGGAGATTGCTCCCCTCGCCGACGACGCGGCCCTCCCGGGTGACGACGGCACCGACCGGGACATCGCCGTGCCGTGGGGCTGCGGCGGCGAGGTCGAGGGCCCGGGTCATCGCCGCATCGTCGGCGGCGGGGACGGGCAGGCTCACGAGGTCAGCGTAGCCCCGGTACCCTGGGCACATGCGTGTGCATGTCGCCGACCACCCCCTCATCACCCACAAGCTCACGGTGCTGCGCGACAAGCGCACGACATCGCCGGTCTTCCGCCAGCTGACCGAGGAGCTCATCACGCTTCTCGCGTACGAGGCCACTCGCGGCGTCCGCGTCGAGGAGATCGAGATCGACACACCCGTCACGCGGACCACGGGCCTGAAGATCAGCGAGCCGCGGCCGCTGGTCGTCCCGATCCTCCGCGCCGGACTCGGCATGCTCGAGGGCATGACGACGCTCCTCCCGACCGCCGAGGTCGGCTTCCTCGGTATGGCGCGGAACGAGGAGACCTTCGAGCCGTACACGTACGCCGAACGTCTGCCCGACGACCTCAGCGACCGCCAGTGCTTCGTGCTCGACCCGATGCTGGCCACCGGTGGCTCGCTCGGCGCGGCGATCGACTTCCTGTTCGCGCGCGGCGCGCAAGATGTCACCGCGGTCTGCATCCTCGCGGCACCCGAAGGCGTCGCCGCGATCGAGAAGCAGGTCGGCGACCGCGATGTCACCCTCGTCCTCGGGGCGCTCGACGAACGCCTCAACGAGAAGGGCTACATCGTGCCCGGCCTCGGCGACGCGGGCGACCGGCTCTACGGGACGGTCTGAGTCGGGACGGTCTGAGACGGCACCGTTTGACCCGTTGCCGATGACACCGGTGACAGGGCGCCGTCGACCCCGACGAGGCGCGCGAACGCGCTGAGTCGGGCCACGCCGTCCGGCGTGCGTGGCAGATCGTCGAGCAGTCCGGTGCTGTAGACGACGTACGCCGTGTGCATCGCGCGCGAGACCGCGACGTTGATGCGGTTCTGCAGCAGCAGGAACTCGAGACCGCGAGGCGCATCGCGCCCGGACGAGGCCGCGAGCGAGACGATCACGACAGCCGCCTCCTGGCCTTGAAAACGGTCGACCGTTCCCACGCGTACGCCGGCGAAGCCCGCTGCGACGAGGGCTTCCTCGACGATCACCTGCTGCGCGTTGTACGGCGTGACGACGATGATGTCCGTCGCCTCGAGCGGGCGGGTGTCGCCGTCGACCCACGGCGTGCCCTCGAGATCGCGGACGATACGAACAACCTCGTCGGCCTCCTCCGGCGACTGCGTCGCGTTGCGTGTGTGCGTGAGGGGAACCGGGATGACTCCCGCCGGAACGCCCTCGAGCCGGCGGAGCGCCGTGTCGGGATGTGCCTCGAGCTTTCCTTCGTACGCGAGCTGAGACACGGGCTCGGCGACCTCGGGTCGCATCCGTCGCGTGCGCGCGAGGAAGTAGCCCCGGTCGGCGGGGATCACCGCGTGATCGTCCATCACCCAGCCGAGCGCCGACGTGTCGACCGGCTCGGGGTGGGTGCCCTGACTCACCTGCGGCAGCTGCTGCGGGTCGCCGAGGAGGAGGAGTCGCTGTGCGGCGACCGACACGGCGATCGTCGAGGCGAGCGAGAACTGCCCGGCCTCGTCGATCACGAGGAGGTCGAGCGAGCGGCGGGCGACTCGACCTGAGTGGGTGAGATCCCACGCGGTGCCGCCGACGACGAAGCCCGCCGGCTGCGCCTCGATGTAGGCAGCCAGCTGGTTCTTGGCGATGACGGTGTAGCTCTCCAGGCCGGTGGCCGGCCCCTTGGGCGCCTTCGCGACCTGCGCGGCATCCAGTCCCGCCTCGACGATGCGCTCGAGCATGTGCTCGACGACGTTGTGCGACTGGGCGACGACTCCCACTCGGAACCCACGCTCACGGACGAGCCGCGCCACGACGTGCGACCCGACGTAGGTCTTGCCGGTGCCGGGAGGGCCCTGCACCGCGAGGTAGCCGTCGGTCACGCCGGCGAGCGCCGCCGAGATGTCGGCGACGTCGTCACCGGTGCGCGGCAACGGGGTCTCGCGACGCGGTGGGCGGCGAAGGAGCAGGTCCGTCGCCGGGTCGGTCGGAAGCGCCGGGGCGGCTGCGAGGACGGCATCCGCCCACTCGTCGATCGCCGCCTGCTGACTGCCGGCCCGCGGAGGCGACGGCGGGGTGAGGGCGACGGGAAGCTCCTGCCACGTGAAGCCCTGGTACGCGTTCTCCTCGATCACGACGCCGTCGTCGAGGACGTCGACCACGGAGATCGATCGCGCGGCGTGGATCCACCGCGGGCTCGTCTCGATCGGGAACGGCGCGGGAAGCTCGTAGACCGCGTACGGGCTCTGCCCGACCGTCATCCGTGTGCCGGGTGCGAACTCACCTCTTATCTCGAGGACGCGCCGGACGGCCGTGAGACCCTCCGGGCGGTGCCAGTCCGTGAGGACGCGGCAACGGTCCCTGTCGACCACGACGACGTCGCGCGTGTCCTCCCAAACCGAGACGGGTTCCCGGAGGCGGAGGAAGTGCGTGGCCCAGAACGTCTTCGCCTCGCGCGGGTAGTAGTCGATGGCCGCCGCTCCGAGTCGGAGCGCCTGTGCGACGGACTCGTCCTCGGAGTCCGCGGCGAAGCGCGCGAGCGCCTCCGCGCGGGGCGACGGCTCGTAGACGGCCTCCCCGGCATCGGGCTCCCGCGACGGCACGAGATTCGCTTCACGAGCGCGGTCGACGAGCCAGTCGCGGAGGCGTCGCGTCGAGACGCAGTCATAGCGGTTGTAGTCGGCGAGGTCGTCGAGGATGATCCGGGCAGCGGCCGCGTCACCGGCATCCTGCAGCGTGCGGGCCTCGACGTAACGGACGATCGAGTCGTCCCCGCGCTGCACGTCGCTCGTGCGCACCTCGTCGCCCATGTAGAGCGGCTCGAGCTTCTTGATCGAGTACGACCGGGAGCCCACCCGGAGTGCGCGACGGACGATCGGGTACAGGTCGACGAAGACCCCGTCGCGCAGGAGCCGGTCGACGGCGGCCTCTCCCACGCCGTGCCGCGCCGCCATGGCGAGCAGGTGGGTCGGCTCGTAGGGGGCGTAATGGTAGATGTGCAGCCCCGGGTGTGTCCGCCGGCGGAGCGCGACGAACTCGAGGAACTCCTCGAGGGCTCGCTTCTCGTCGGCGAAGGAGTGCGCCCACAGCGCGGAGTACTGCTCGGTCTCGTCGACCCACCCGAACAGGTAGTCGATCCCCCACTGCACAGCGGCACCCTCGGTGTACAACGGATCGCCCTCGAAGTCGAAGAAGAGGTCGCCGTGGTCGGGGCGCGGCAGCCCGCCGAGCGCCTTCGGAAAGACCACGTCGAACGTGGGAACGGCCGGCCCGGGTCCCTGCGGCGCGTCGTCGACGCCCCCGGCAGGGCTCTCGAGCTGCAGCCGCGCCTGCGTGCGGAGCCCGGAGAAGGTGTCCCACGACATCCGTGGCGGTGCCTCGCGGGATGCCGCGAGCTCGTCGATCGTGGTGACACCCGCCGCCCGGAGGCGGTCGCGCTGCACGGGACGCATCCCGGCGACGAGCAGCAGGTCCCGCTGGGCGACGACCTCGAGGTCGCACGTCGCGCACCGGCCGCAGGCGATTACCCGGAGATCGCCCCGGTCGTCGCCCCACGGGATCGGCTGACCCGCTGCGCCGGAAGCGACGTCGCGGTCGGCGATGAGTGAGCGGAGGCGCTCGCGTCGGAGCGAGAACACGGGCATGAGATCTCGCACGGCATGCGTCGACACGGTAGCGTCGCCGAGCAGCAGCTGCACCTCGTCGGAACGCGGAACGCCGAGGCGGTCGAGTTGATCCACGTATGCCGCGAGCTGCATGAGAGCGGTGACACGGGCGTGACGGGCCAGCTTGGTGTCCTGCACGATCCACCGGCCGTCGGCCCCGCGCACGAGGAAGTCGGCGAATCCGACGAACTCGTCGGTGGCGAACGCCGCCTGGTAGACCACGTGGACGTCGGGGTCGGCCAGAGCCGCGTCGGTGGCGGCGACCGCGGCGGCGAGGCCCGCGGCATCCGACGATCGCGTTTCGGGGATCTCGACGACCGCACCCGGATGCGCGTCGCGGTACGCCTCGTACACCCGCCGTTCGTGCTGCGTGCCGAGCCGGCCCGCGCGCTCGAGGGTGAGGTCTTCGGGGTCTTCGACCGCCGCGATCCGGCCGAGCTTCGCGTCGATCGCGCGCAGCCAGGCGAACTCGCACTCGGCTGCGGCTTTCAGGTCGCTCGCGCTCCAGACGATCCGGCCGGCGTCTTCGATGTATCGCATGATCCCCTCTCGCCTTCGACCCTAACCACCGCCTCGGACACTGCCTCCCGCGGGCGGCCACCTGACAGACTGGAGCCGTGACCCAGGACCTGCCCTACGAGAACCCCTACCGGCATGGTTTCGCGCGCATCGCCGCGTGCACGGTGCCGGTCGCGATCGCGGACCCCGCGACCAACGCCGAGACGGTCCTGCGGAGCGCCCGCGAGTGCCACGACGAGGGCGTCGCCGTCGCCGTGTTCCCGGAGCTCTGTCTCTCGGGCTACGCGATCGAGGACCTCGTCATGCAGGACGTCGTGCTCGACGCGGTCCTCGTCGCGATCGATCGGCTGGTCGCGGCATCCGTCGACCTCTCCCCCGTCCTCATCGTCGGCGCGCCGCTGCGGATCCGGAGCCGGCTCTACAACTGCGCCGTCGTGATCCACCGCGGCCGTGTGCTCGGCGTCGCACCCAAGTCGCACCTACCCACCTACCGCGAGTTCTACGAGTCGCGCTGGTATGCCCGCGGCGACGCGGCTCCCGCGGCGATGACGCTCGCAGGCAGCGAGGTGCCCGTCGGCACCGACCTGCTCTTCGAGGCGACGGATGTGCCGGGCCTCGTCGTCCACGCTGAGATCTGCGAGGACTTCTGGGTGCCGGTGCCACCGTCGTCCCACGCGGCTCTCGCAGGAGCGACCGTGCTCGTCAACCTCTCGGGGAGCCCCATCACGATCGCCCGGGCCGACGACCGTCGGACGCTCGTCCAGTCGCAGTCGTTCCGCTGCCTCGCCGCGTACGTCTACGCCGCCGCAGGTCAGGGCGAGTCCACGAACGATGTCTCGTGGGACGGCCAGACGATGATCTACGAGAACGGGATGCTGCTCGCCGAGACCGAGCGCTTCCCCGACGGGCCGCGGCACGCGATCGCCGACGTCGACCTCGACCGGCTCCGCCAGGACCGCCTGCGCCAAGGCACGTTCGACGACAACCTGCGGACCACCGGCGCCGTGGTGCGCCGGATCCCGTTCGAGGCGGCACCGGCGGCATCCGTCACCGGGCTCCGGCGCCCGCTCGATCGGTTCCCCTTCGTCCCGGACGACCCCGCTCGCCTCGATCTCGACTGCTACGAGGCGTTCAACATCCAGGTGTCCGGCCTCGAGCAGCGCCTCCGCGCGATCGGTCAGCCGAAGCCTGTGATCGGTGTCTCCGGCGGCCTCGATTCGACCCACGCTCTCCTCGTCGTGGCGCGCGCCATGGATCGCATGGGCCGCCCGCGCAGCGACATCCTCGCCTTCACGATGCCCGGCTTCGCGACCGGCGAGCACACGAAGTCGAACGCGATCGCCCTCGCCGAGGCGATCGGTGCGACCATCGAGACGATCGACATCCGCCCGATGGCGACGGAGCTGCTGGCCGGGCTCGGGCATCCGTTCGCGCAGGGCGAGCCCGTCTACGACGTGACGTTCGAGAACGTGCAGGCCGGCGCCAGGACCGACTTCCTCTTCCGCCTCGCCAACCAGCGCGGCGGGATCGTGATCGGCACGTCCGACCTGTCCGAGCTCGCGCTCGGGTGGGCGACGTACGGCGTCGGCGACCACATGGCGCACTACGGCGTCAACGCCGGCGTGCCGAAGACCCTCATCCAGCACCTCATCCGCTGGGTCATCGCGAACAGCGACCAATCCGGTGCGACCCTCACGGATCGTGCGAAGGAGGTGCTGCAGGCCGTCCTCGACACCGAGATCAGTCCCGAGCTCGTCCCGGCCGGTCAGGACGGCAAGGTGCAGTCCACCGAGAGCACGATCGGGCCGTACGCGCTGCACGACTTCACGCTCTTCCACGTGCTCCGCTACGGCTTCCGTCCGTCGAAGATCGCATACCTCGCCGAGCACGCGTGGGCCGACGCGGATGCCGGGGCGTGGCCCGCAGGCTTCCCCGTCGACGAGCGGTTCGCTTACGACCGGGCGACGATCGTTCGGTGGCTCCGGGTCTTCCTGAAGCGCTACTTCGGGTTCGCGCAGTTCAAGCGCAGCGCCGTCCCGAACGCGCCGAAGGTCTCCCCCGCCGGATCATTGTCGCCGCGCGGCGACTGGCGCGCACCGTCCGACGGCAACGCGACGGCCTGGCTCGCCGAGCTCGATGCGACCTTCCCCGGCGAGGGCGCCTGACCGACGGGTGGGATGATGGTTCGGTGAAGCTCCTCGTCGCCGCCCTTGAATCCGAACTGGTCGCCTTTCCCGAAGAGCTCCCCGGCTTCGATCGGCTCGTCACAGGCCCGGGAAAGCTGCAGGCGACGTACGCGTTGACGCGCGCGCTCGACCGCGGAACCTATGACGAGATCGTCGTCGTCGGCACGGCCGGTTCTGTGGATGCCGCGACGGTCGGTGTGCACGAGGTGACCACCGCCCTGCAGCACGATGTGTCGGACGTCGATGGGATCGCCGGCCAGCACGTGTCGCTGCCGACCACGGTGTCGATCGCGGGCCGCGAGGGCACGACCATCGCGACGGGCGACCACTTCGTGGACGACGCCGACACGGTCGAGGCGATCCGCGCGCTCGGCGGCACGCTCGTCGATATGGAGGCATATGCCTACATCTGGGTGGCGCAGCAGTTCGGGGTGCCGATCCGCATCCTGAAGGCCGTCTCGGACAACGCGCAGGACGACGCGATCACCGACTGGCGTGACGCCGTCGCGATCTGCAGCGCGCAACTGCGTGAGCGGATCACCGAGCTCTACGGCGTCTGATCCGCCTCCCGTTCACGGGCCCCAGGGTCAGGCGTCGCGGCGGCTGAACAGTGACCGAAGGATGAAGAAGACGATCAGCGCGACGACGGCGACGAGCAGGAGCTTCCCGATGAGGAAGACCGCCTTGAGCGCGATGTCCACGACGATCCATGCGATGACGACGGCGATGACGACGCCGAGAATGGTCCAGATCGTGCCCTTTTTCATGCCCTCAGCCTACGGGGCTCAATCGAGGCCGACTGCCTAGCGGACGATGCTGGGTCCTTCGGGGGTCGCTTCGACGATCAGCTGCGCGGGGATCTGCTCCTTCATGGCCTCGACGTGGCTGATGACGCCCACGACCCGTCCGCCGGCGCGCAGCTCGTCGAGCGTGCGCATCGCGAGTTCCAGGGTCTCCGGGTCGAGCGATCCGAAACCCTCGTCGATGAACAGGGTGTCGAGTCGGATGCCGCCCGCGCGGGACGTGACGACCTCGGCGAGCCCGAGGGCGAGGGCGAGGGAGGCGAGGAACGTCTCTCCGCCCGAGAGCGACTGCGGCGAGCGGAGCCGGCCGGTGTGCGCATCCTGAACCTCGATCGACAGACCGGATGCGGCGCCTCGGGCCTGCCGCGCGTCGGAGTGGTGGAGCGTGTAGCGCCCCGACGACATCTCGGACAGTCGAAGGTTCGCGGCGGCCACGATCTCCTCGAGCTCCGCGGCGAGCACGAACGTCTCGAGATCCATCTTCATCGTGTTGGGAGCGCGCCCCGCGACGGTGTCGGCGAGCCGGGTGACGACGGCGGCATCCGCTGCCTCCCCCGTCACGGCGTCGGCAGCGGCGTGGATGCTCGCGGCCAGCTCGTGGAGGCTCGCGGCGGCACTCACGGCGTCCGCGGCGGACGCGATCGCCGTGGAACGCTCGGCGGCGGCAGCATCGGCGGCGCCCCGCGCGGCCTCGAGGGCGACGTCGTCGACCTCCTCGCCGATGGTCGCGAGCTCGAGGTCGAGCCGGCGGGCCTGCGCGGCAGTCACGGCGGCGGTGTGCTCGTCGATGCGAGCGGCGAGCGCGGTGCGTTCGGCGTCGGGGAGCAGTGCCGCCAGCACCTCGTCGGCCGAGGCGAAGACAGACGCCTCCACCCGAGCGTCCCGGTCGATCACCGTCTCGTCACGCACCCGAGCGCGTTCGGCGGCGTCGCGGCGGGCGGCCACGACCCGCTGCGCGAGCGTGCGACGCTCGATGTCGGCGGTGATGCGAGCGGCCACGTTCGGGTGGTCGCCGCGCGCGGCGTCGATCTCCGTCTGACGAGCGGCCAGGGTGGCGTCGGCGGCCGCGATCTCCTCGCGGGTCGTGGCGATACGCGCCCCGAGCGCCTCGGACTCTGCTCGGGCGTCCGTGTCGAGGCGCTCGATGCCGACGAGCTCGTCGGTGAGTTCGGCCACTCGCCGAGCCGCCTTCTCGGCGGCGACGAGGCGCGTCTCGGTCTCGGTCAGGCGGTCCGCAAGCTCCTCCGGCGCTATTCCCCCCGAAGCGGCGGTCGCCGCGGAGAGATGCTCCCGAGCAGCGGTCGCCGTCTTGGCCGCGTCCTGCTCGCGTCGGGCCGCGTCATCGCGGGCGCGCTCGGCCGCCGCGAGGTCGTCGTCGGTGACGGGACGTTCGTCACTGGTCGCCGGTGACGGGTGTTCGATCGCCCCGCAGACCGCGCACGGCTCACCCTCGACGAGATCTGCCGCCAGTTCCGCGGCGTGCCCGCGGAGTCGCCGTCGCAGCAGGTCGGCGACGGCGGTGGATGCCTCGGCCGAGGCCGCGCTCGCGGTGACGTACGCCTCGTCGGCGTCCGCCGCCTCGGGGGCGATGCGGGCGAGCTTCTGAGCGGCATCCCGCTGGACCGTCAGACTGTCGCGCTCGGCGACCAGGACGTCCCGGCGGGCGGCAATCTCACGCGCGGTCGCGAGCTCAGCCGTCAGCGCGTCTCGTCGCGCCGGGACGGCGGCTCGGGTGCGCTCGATCTCGGCGCGTGCGGTGTCGAGCTCCTCGAGCGTGCCTCTACGCAAGCCCTGCGCACGGGTGAGGGCAGCGGCATCCTTCTCCGCCTCGGCGGCGGCACGGGCGCGAGCGATCTCCGCCGTCAGCGCCTCGACGATCGCGTCGAACTCGTCGTCGTCGACACCGCCGCCGGCTCGCCAGTCGGCGAGGGCGGCGTCGAGGACGGCTGCCGCGTCGGAGTGGCGGTCGACCGCCCGCGCGGCGCTCTCGACCGGAATGCGGAGGACCTCCGCAGACCGGGCGGCCTCGAGGCGGGCGCGATCGGCCGCGATCGAATCGGCGAGCGAGTCGAGCCGGTCGAGGTCGCGTCGGGCAGCATCGAGCTCCGCGAGCTGTTTGGCGAGGTCGGTGAGACGCTGCAGAGCTGCCGCGGCGGCATCCGCTCGCGCGACGGCGGCGTCACGCTCGTGCCCGCGAGATTCGACCCGGTAGTCGGCGCGCACGACGGCACGGTCGACGGCGGCGGCCCGCGCGGCCACGTCGGCGTCGGCGACATCGGCGTCTTCACCGGCGAGGCCGTGCGTTTCGATGTCACGCTCGGCGACCTCGAGCAGGGTCCGCACTCGGGAACCCTTCTCATCGAGCCGCTTCTGCGCCTCGCGCCGGCGCTGCTCGAGGGCTTCTTCGTACTGCTCGAAACGGCGCGTCCCGAAGAGGGTCCGGAGGAGCTGCTGTCGCTCGGCGTTGCCCGCGAGGAGGAACCGCGAGAACTTGTTCTGTGCGAGCAGGATCACCTGTTGGAACTGCGCAGCGCTGAGTCCCAGGATCTCATCGAGGGCGATGCCGACCTCGCGCTGCTTCGCTGCGCGACCGATCCAGACCCCGTCGACCTGCTCTTCCAGCTCCGCCCGAGCGGGTTCGAGCGTGAGACCGCCGCCGCGCTTGGCGGGCCGCTCGTACTCGGGTGACCGTGTGACGCGCCAGCGGACGTCGCCGACCGTGAACTCCAGGCGAACCTCGGTCGGGTCGGTGAGGAAGCTGTGGTCGCTGCGCAGCCGACGGTCGCCGCCCTCGTAGCGCGGAACGGAGCCGTAGAGCGCGAAGCTGACCCCGTCGAGGATGCTGGATTTGCCCGCGCCCGTGCGCCCCGAGATGAGGAACAGTCCGTCGTCGTCGAACGCGTCGAAGTCGACGACCTGACGTTCGCGGAACGGCCCGAACCCGGTCAGTTCGAGACGGTGGAGCTTCACGCCATCGCCTCCTGGCGAACACGCTCGTCGAGGAGGTCGTCGAGGATCTCGCCCTCGCGCTCCGTCGCCCCCTGCCCGTCACGCACGTGCGAGAGGAACGCCTCGACGAGTTCGCGGTCGCTCCGCGCCGCGCGGACACGCTCGACGTAACTGCGCCGCTCCCCCGAGCGGACCGCAGCGGGGGCATGTACGACCTTCGCGCAGAACGGGAACCGCTGCTGCAGCCGCCGGAGCGGGTCGGCCTCAGGAAGGGCGTCGGTGTACTCGACGCAGACCCAGGCGTCTTCGTTCACGGCGAGCGCCTCATCGGCGAGGATGTCCGCGAACGGGCCGCGCAGGGTCACGAGCCGACGCGGCACCGGCAGATCGAGCCACTGCACCTCGGCGAGCCCGTCGGCGTCGAGGTCGACGAGCCACGACCCGCGCGGCTTCGCCCCCTCGCCGAAGCTGTAGTGGAGGGGAGCCCCGGCGTAGCGCACGCCCTCTGCGAGCGTCTGCCGGCCGTGGATGTGCCCGAGCGCCGTGTAGTCGACGCCCGCGAAGGTGGCGAGCGGCACGACGTCGAGACCGCCCTGCTGGATGTCGCGCTCGAGGTGCGGCGTCGGCTCGACGCCGGCCGCGAAGCAGTGCGCGATCGCGACCGAGCGGCCACCGCGGGCGGCGAGGTCACTCCGGACGAGGTCCATCGCGCGGCCCAGGACCGCGGCCTGCGTCCGCACGCCCTCCCACTTGTGCCGGAGGAGCGCGGGCTCGAGGTACGGGATGCCGTAGAAGTGGACCGGCCCGTGGGCGTCGTCGATCGTGAGAGGTGCGCCCACGGCATCCGGGTCGGTCAGGACGTGGATGCCGTCGCGCAGCAGCCCGGCCTGGAAGCCCAGCCGCGCCGCGGAGTCGTGGTTGCCGCTCGTGACGACGACGCGTGCGCCGGTGTCGGCGATGCCGCGGAGCGTGTCGGAGAGGAGCGTGTAGCAGGACGCGGCGGGGGTCGCGGAGTCGAAGACGTCGCCCGCGACGATCACCACGTCGACCTCGTGCTCCCGCACCTGCACAATCAGTTCATCGAGCACACCGCGGAGGGCCTCGAGCGTGGAGTGACCGTGGAAGGTCCGCCCGATGTGCCAGTCGGAGGTGTGCAGGATGCGCATGCTCACACGGTAGATCGAGGCTCCGACATCGCCGTCCAGGCGTGCCGGGGCGGGGTCACTCCGAGATGGCCGATGTGACGCCGCGGCGCCGGAGGGCGACCAGGTCGACGACCGAGACGAGGGTCGCAAGCGCCAGGAAGACACCGACGGCGATCATCCCGTAGGCGTACGCGTCGTGGAAGATCGCGAGCGACTCGAGTCCGGCATCCGATTCGCGGTAGATCGTCGAGTAGAACAGCGACAGACCGACCGCGGTGCCCACCGCGGTGCCGACGCGCTGACCGAGCTGGCCGACCGAACCGGCGAGACCACCCTCCCGGACGGCGATCTCGGAGAGCGTGAGCGTCTGATTCGGCGAGACGACGAATCCACCGCCGGCACCAGCGACGAGGAGCGCGGCGGCCATGCCGTAGGCGACGGTCTCGGGGGGCATCGTGTAGGTCACGATCGTCAGTGCGACGACGCTGACGAGCACAGTGGCGAGCCCGATCGTCACGAGTTGGCGGCCGAACCGGGCGACCAGCAGGCCGCCGTAGTACGACGTGACGGCGCTCGCGACCGCGAAACCGATCGAGACCATGCCCGCGAACACCGGCTCGAGGCCGACGCCGACCTGCAGGAACAGCGTCCCCAACAGGAACATCGGCGGGATCGCTGTGAAGTACGCCACCACGACGAACGTCCCGTTGCGGAACGACGGGATGCGGAACATCCGGAACGGGATGAGCGGTTGACGACCGGATGCCGCATACCGCCTCTCCCACCAGAAGAATGCCGCCGCGAACAGCACGAAGACGATGAGCAGCCACCAGCGGTTCGGGTCGTCGTCGGGGGAACCGGTCGTGAACAGGAACGGCCACATGAGCGACATGATCATGAGCGCGAACAGCACGATGCCGACGGGGTCGAGCTGCAGCGGACGGCCGCTCGCCTTTCGGGTCTGCGGCAGGAGCCAGATGACGCCGGCGAGGACGAGCAAGCAGAGCGGCACGTTGAACCAGAAGATGCCCCGCCACCCGTCAGTCTTGCCGCCGACGGCGATCATGAGTCCGCCGAGCGTGGGGCCGAAGGCGGTCGCGATACCGATCGTCGCGCCGAACAGGCCGAAGGCCCGCCCGCGCTCCTTACCGGTGAACAGCTGCTGGATCGTGCCCATGACCTGGGGCATCTGGATGCCGGCGGCGATGCCCTGCACGATGCGCGCTGCGAGCAGGATCTCGATGGTCGGCGCGAGCGCGCACACCGCGCTCATGACGGTGAACAGGCTGAGCCCGATGACGAAGAGGGTCTTGCGCGAACGCTGATCGCCGAGTCGGCCGAACGGCACGAGAGCGAGACCGAACGTCAGGATGTATCCCGAGACGACGAGCTGCAGCTGGGTCGAAGTCGCTCCGAGCGACTCTTCGATCGCCGGCAGACCGACGTTGACCTTGCTGAGGTCGAGGATCGTGAACGCCGCGACCGACACGCATACCCAGAAAGCCCGCCAGCGCTGCGATGAGGACAGGGGGATGCTGGCGGTTACAGGCGATGTCATGACCGTCCCACGTTACCGGCCTCCTGGCACGGAGAGGCGGGCGAGTTCACTCCCCGCGGCGATCCGCCTGCTCGTCGGTGAGCACATCGGGGTCGAGCCCCTGCTGGATCTCGGCGCTCTCGACGAACGGGTCGGATGCGGGCTCCGGCATGGGAGCCCCCTCGCCGCGGCCGCGGTCAGCGGCATCCTCGGCTTCTTTCTGTTCGTTCGTCACTGCGCCGGAGGCGGCACCGTCGGGGCTGCCCTCCGTCGACCATCCGCCGGCAGGTGCGCCCTCGATCGTCTTGTCTTCCGCGTCCGCGTGGTCGTGATCCATGGCAGTCTCCTTGTGATCGTCTTCGCCTCATCGTGGGCGCGTACGCGCCGCACGGCGACGGGCTTGACCGCATCGCTCCGGGGCGGCTACGAAGACACACGCACGCGCATCGAAAGGGGACCGGATGCCGGGACACGGCCGTGACACTGCGGGTGGGCCCTTCGTGGTCACCCTCGTCGTGGACCTTCCGATCACGAAGCCCGATGCGCTCGAAACGATCGCCTTCGCCTGCGACGGCACGGTCGAGCACGCCCGCACCGCCTACCCGCGGGTGAGCCTGTCGCCCGGTGCGTGGGCCGAGGTGCAGATCCCGAAGTTCGCCGATCCCCCTCCGCTCGCGATCGACGTCTGCTCCGACGAGTCGACGGAGGTCGCCCGCGCGGCGGCTGATCGCCTGAAGGGCGCGCTGGAGAACCTGGGGTGGCGGATCCGCGATCCGCGCCCCGGCGAAGCCTGAGCGCTCAGGCAGTCCGGCGCTCCTGCAGCAGCGCCTCGTGACCGGGGTTCGCCTCGAACCAGTCGGCGACGTACCAGCAGACCGGGATGACGCGACGGTCACCGCGACGCTCGAGGTCGGACACCGCCCGCTTCACGAGCTCCCCGGCGTAGCCCGATCCGCGAAAGGTCGGGATCGTGTACGCCCGCGTCAGGGCGACGGTCCGGCCGTCGTCGTTGTAATCGAGGACACTGACGAGGTCCTTGCCGCGGTGCAGCGTGTACCGCGCAGCATCCTTCTCGTCGGTGAAGATCAGGTCGCTCATGCGTTCACGCTACGCCGATCACGTGTGGAGCCGGACGATCGGGTGCGAGTTGAGCAATCTGTCACATTCCGTCATGCAGACCGCGCCACGCCGGGGCGGTTTGACACATCCCGACGCGGTTCGTCATAATCAGCCACATGACTGAACTCGCACGCACTCTGTCCGCCCGGGAGGCGAACGGAACTGCCGGCATCATGATGCCGCAGCGTGCAGTCATGTGTTGCCGAATGTGTCGCTGACACGGTGATCCCCGCCGGGTCGCGCCGCCGTTTCTGAACACGGCGTCGTCAGACCCCCGAGGCTCCGGCTCCTCCGCCCACAACGCGGATGCCGGGCGTCTCGCACATCGGCCCCAGTGAGGCCATCCGCGCAACACTCCCGAACCCGCTACCGCACCCGGGTTCCCCCTCTGAAGGACATCGCCATGTCGACCTCCGCTCTCCTCTCCGCACCCGCCGCCCCCCGTCACCTCCGCGCCGTCGAGGACATCCCGCCCGCCCCGGCCGCCGCACCTCGCCCGGCCGCCTCGGGCCTTCCGGCAGGGACCGCACCCCGCGGCTTCGCCCTCTACGTCGGCCTCGACGAGCTGAAGGCCGCCGCTGACGGCGTCAGCCTCTCCGTCATCGTCGATGCACTGCGTCGCACGATCGCCGATCTCGCCCCCTCCGCCGAGACTCACGCGACTGTCGCCCTCGCTCCCGTCGGCGCCGGCGGTCGCGATGTGGACGTCGTCCGTCTGGCCCTTCACGAGCCGGCCGCCGTCGCCCGCACCAAGCCCGAGGAGCCGCTCGACGAGCACGTCCCCGGTGGCGTCACGATCGACATCTCCCGCCGCCGCGTGCACATCGACGGCGAGAGCGCCGCGCTCACGTTCAAGGAGTTCGAACTCCTGCAGTATCTCGTGCTGCGCGAGGGTCAGACGATCGAGCGCACCGAACTCGTCTCCTCCCTGTGGAGCCACGCCGACGGCGACGACGCTCCGGGCGAGCGGACGATCGACGTGCACGTCCGCCGCCTGCGATCGAAGCTCGGCCGCTATGAGGACATCGTCCGGACGGTCCGCGGCATCGGGTACCGGTTCGACCGGCATGCCGACGTCGTCATCCGCTACGGCCACGGCACCCCCTCGCCCGACCGCTTCTGACCAGGCCGCTGTCGGCGCCCGGACGTAGGGTGTCGGCATGAGGTCGGGACTGCGTGAACGGATGCCGCATCCGTCGCCGTCCCCGCATCTCAAGCCGCTCGAGGCGGAGTACCGTCCGAAGGTCCCGACCGACGTGGCGGGCGCGATCCGCTATCAACAGCGCGGAGCGCACGACCCGTCGCAGACGACCGTGGACGGCGTCATCTGGCGGGCGGTCCGCACCCCCGAGGGCGTCGCGACGATCGCGATCCGCCCCGGACTGCGGACGGTTCGAGCAGCCGCGTGGGGCCCCGGTGCGGCGTGGACCCTGGATCAGCTGCCGCGCCTGTGCGGCGCGGACGACGACCCCGCCGAGTTCGATGCGTCTCGGCATCCGCTCATCGAAGACGTGCACCGGAGGAGGCCCGATCTGCGGATCGGGGCGACCGACCTCGTCTTCGACGCGCTCGTCAGCGGCGTCTTCGAGCAGAAGGTCACGGGGCTCCAGGCCTTCGGGGCATGGCGCTGGATCCTGACCCACTACGGCGACGCCGCGCCCGGACCGACCCCGCGCCCTATGTACGCGCCGCCGGCCGACTGGCGCATGATCCCGAGCTGGTCGTGGCACCGTGCCGGCCTCGAACCGCCGCAGTCCCGCACGATCGTCGACGCCGCACGCCGACGCGCCTCGATCGAGCGTGCCGCCGCAGCTGCCACGACGGGGGACGACCGTGATCGGGTCTTCATGAGCCTGCCGGGCGTGGGCATCTGGACGAGCGCAGAGGCCCGCATCCGCGCGTTCGGCGACCCTGACGCCGTCAGTTTCGGCGACTATCACGTCGCCCATCAGGTCGGCTACGCGCTGACCGGCTCACGCGTCGACGACGACGGGATGCGGGAGCTGCTCGAGCCGTGGAAAGGGCAGCGGCAGCGGGTCATCCGCCTCATCTGGGCGAGCGGCGTGGTCGAACCCCGCCGCGGACCCCGCCTCGCCCCCGAGGATCACCGGAACCGCTGACGTCAGCCGCGGCGGAGCGCAGCGAGGGCCGTCGACAGATGGTCGAGGACCGCGATGTGTCCGGCGTCGGGGATCCGCAGCAACGTCGCGCGAGCGATGCAGTCAACGATCGCAGCCGCATGCGATGGCGGGACGACACGATCGAGCTCACCCTGCACGACCATCACCGGAGCGACAACGTCGGCGAGCGCGAAACCCCAGGGCCGGGTGAAGGCGACGTCATCGTCAACCAATCCGTCCAACCCCCACTGCGCCGAGGCCGCGACGTCCTCCCCCAGCGAGGCCCACGTCTCTTCGAGCGCACGGTAGTCCGCGTCGACGAAACTGGTCGGATCAAACTCCTCGACCTCGAGATGAGCCGTGCGCGACGCGATCCCCGCGGTGGCGGATCGAAGACCGGACGGATCGGCCATGCCGGAGAACCACGACCCGTCGCCGGGACGGAACGGGGCGATCGACGCGAGGGTGATGACGCCGGCGACGCGCTCGGGTGAGAGCGCTGCGACGCCGAGCGCATGGGGTCCGCCGCCGGAGGCTCCCACCGACACGACGTTCCGGAGGTCGAGGATGTCGAGCACCTCGGCGGCCCGTGCGGCTGCGTCCCGTACCGACCGTTCAGGCAGACGAGGCGCTCCCCCGTACGCCGGCCGCGCGATCGAGACGACGTCGAGACCCGCGGCATCCGCCATCGCGGCGACGGGTGACAGGACGGCGCCGGTCTGCGGGGAGCCGTGATGCCATAGGAGCACCGGGCGCTCCGCTCCCGGTCGTTCGACGCTGGCGTGGACGACGTGGTCGGTGAGTTCCGGACGGATGAGCCTCATCCGCGTCACGGTAACGGTCTGCGACCCGATGCGCGAGCGCCGGGCGACGAGAACCGTAGGCTGGCCGCATGGCGCAACGACGGCGAGGCCGCGGCTTCTGGATCCTCGGGACGGTTCTGCTGTTCGCTGGCGGCATCCTGTTCGGACTCGTCTGGCAGAACGTCTGGGTCGGGCTCGTCCTGGCCGCCGCGATCTCGATCGGATGGCTCATCGCCTACGAGTCCCGTCGGGGCCGCAATCAGGGCATCTACGACCGCGACGACGACGGCGCACAGCTCTGAGCAGAGGGCGGAACGAGAACGGGATCAGAGCGTGACGACGATCTTCCTCGCGGAGACGCCCGCACGCTGACGATCCAGCGCTTCCTGTATCGCGCCCACCCCGTCGCCGGCCACGATCGCCTCGGGCAGGGGACGGACGGTGCCGTCCGCCAGCCATTCCGGCAGCAGCCGCCCCCACAACCGTCGTCCGACTTCGTCGTCGCGCAGGCTCGTCCCCCACACGAAGGCGGCGCGGATGCCGGCCCGACGCGCACGAGCGTTCAGCAGAAGAGTCTTCAGCCCCAGGCGCGCGAACACGGGCACCATTGCGGGGAAGAGTCGGCGCCGACCGGCGAGCGCCGCGAGCGAGACAGGCGTGCTGGCCATCGCGAGCACCGATCCGCCGGTTCGGTGCAGCACCTCGATGCATCCGGCCGTCGACGTCTCACCCAGGGCCACGGCACCGACGACGGGGCGACCGTCGATCCCTGCCACGAGCTCATCGACGGCGCCCGCGGAACCGTGATCGACGACGACATCGGCGCCGAGCGACCTGACGAGGTCGGCATTGCGAGGCGACGCCGTGCTGACCACGTCGTATCCGGCCGCGCGGGCGAGTTGGATCGCGTTCATCCCGACGCTCGTCGACCCGCCCCAGACGACGACGACACCGCGCTCGCGCGGACGAGTGTCGGCGGGATCGCGGACCGTCAGTCCGAGGTGGCGGGGCTGGAACAGCGCACACGCGGCGGTGGAGACGCCGAGGGGAAGGACGGCTGCCTGCACGTCCGTGACACCGGCCGGAGTCGGGGCTGTGAGGTGCTCCAGGAGGGTTGTGTACTCCTGGAACGCGCCCTCGCGCCGGGAGTCGCGACCACGGTCCGTCCCTGTGGCGAGACCGAAGACACGATCGCCGACCCGGAACCGCGTGACCCCCGAGCCGATGGCGACCACCTCGCCGGCGACGTCCGAGCCGAGCACGGCCGGTGTCGGGAGCCACCGGTAGGTGACCGATCCGGTGCCCTGGATGACCCAGTCGATCGGATTGACCGCAACAGCGCCGACGCGCACGACGACCTCGCCTGCCGCCGGGTCGGGCGTAGGCATCCGCTCGACGGAAAGCCGCGCGCGGGGCGATGCGAGGACGGCGGCGTCGTGGTGTCGGGGCATGTCGATTCCTTCGATCGTGATGTCACGTGGTGTCATCACTGTACCTCGCATGACACCAGGTGTCGTCACTATGCTGTCCGAATGGCCAGATGGGCACCGGACACCCGGGAACGACTGCGTACGGCGGCGCTCTCGCTCTTCGAGGAGCGCGGCTACTCGGCGACCACCGTGCCGGACATCGTCGACCGGGCCGGCGTGACGCGCCGCACGTTCTTCCGCCATTTCAGCGACAAACGCGAGGTCTTCTTCGACGGCGACGAGATCCCTCAGATCGCGACGCGCATGATCTCCGAGGCACCTCGGGAGGCGCGGCCGATGGAGATCGTGATGGGGGGGCTCCGGGTGCTGGCGCGTGAACGCTTCGAGCCCCAGCGTGCGGAAATCCGCTTCGCGCGTCAGGTCATCGCATCCGAGCCGGCGTTGCGTGAGCGGGACTTGCGCAAGCAGGCGGATCTGCGTGACGCCATCCGAGACGGCTTCCGCCATCGTGGCGAGGACGAGTCGACGGCGGCGGCGATCGCCGGAATCACGGTCGAAGCCCTTCAGGCGGCGCTGGAGGCGTGGGCATCCGAGCCGAGCGGAATCCCGCTGACGGATCACCTCGACGAGGTGCTGCAACGGATGCGGATGCTGCTGCAGACGGTCTGAGCGCTCATTAGGGTGTTCCCGTGGCCGCCGTCATCCCGCTCGACCTGGACGCTGATCCGGACCTTTCGGACGCGATCGCGGTGCGGGTGATCGCCGAGATCGACGGCACGACACACAGCCTCATCGTCGACACGGGCGGCGCGCGCAGCGGCCTCGCCGACGGTCCGCTGACGGCGGGGCTCACGCGGCTCGCACCGCAGGACCCCGGCGGCGGCGGCGTGTTCTCCCGCACCGGGTCGACGGAAAGCGTCACCGCCGGAGAGCTTCGCGTCGGCGACCTCGTCGTGGAGCGACCGGTGTTCGACCTCGAACCGAATCCCGCGGCACCCTCGCTGCTCGGGCTCGACGTGCTGCGCTGGCATCGGCTGGACTTCCGTTTCGCCGACGCGCTGCTCGCGCTCGACACCGAGGCGAGTGTCGACGAGTGGCGCGACCTGGTGCAGTCCTCGCGCGGACATCCCTACGTCGATGTCGCCTGGGCGGGCGGCGCGTGGGCCGCCATCTGGGACTCGGGCGCGAGCGTGAGCGTCATCGACCGGGGTGTCGTGGCGCGACATCCGGGGCACTTCCGTGCTGCGGGCGAGGCAGAGGGGACGGATGCCTCGGGTGCCGCGAACGCGCTTGCGCTCGTCCTGCTGCCGGAGGTGACGATCGGCGGGCGCAGGTTCGCTCCGTCGATCGCGGCCGTCGCTGACATCGCGGGACTCGCGCGGCCGGGCGATCCACCGTTCGAGCTGATCCTGGGGATGCCGGTGCTCCGCCACGCGGACTGGGCCCTCCACCTGCGCGACGGCTGGTGGGGCTACCTCGGCTGAGCTCTACCCCACGCGGGAGCGGCGTTCGGCGGCATCCTCGCTTCCGTGGCGCGCCGCGAGCCGGACGATCCAATAGATGCCCCCGACGATCAACGCGATGATCACGAGGACGCCGAGCAGGATCAGGAGATGCCAGCCGACGAGTCCACCCATGCTCACATCTCCTCGTGGGTGTCGGGGTCGCCGTCCCAGAGCCGGCCGCGCTCGAGGCCGGAGATCGCGCTGACCTCCTCGTCCGTCAGCGAGAACTCGAACACGTCGACGTTCTCGGCCTGCCGGGCGGGGTCAGCGGACTTCGGGATCGGGGTGGTCCCCAACTGCACGTGCCAGCGGAGCACAACCTGGGTGGGCGTGACCCCGTGGGCGGCGGCGGCATCCGCCACCACCTGCTCGCTCAACAGCTCCGAGCGACGAGCGAGCGGACTCCAGCTCTCCGTGCGAATACCCTGCGAGGCGTGGAACGCCCGCAGGTGCGCCTGCGGGAAGTAGGGGTGGAGCTCGACCTGGTTCACGGCCGGCACGATACCGGTCGCCTCGATGATGCGGGCGAGCATCGGCTCGGTGAAATTCGAGACGCCGACGGAGCCGACGCGTCCCTCCTTCTGCAGATCGACCATGGCGCGGTAGGTGTCGACGTACTTGTCGACGCTCGGGTTCGGCCAGTGGATCAGGTACAGGTCGATTCGCTCCAGGCCGAGCCGCTCGAGCGAACCCTCGGCGCTCCGTCGGGTCTCGTCGTAGCCGTGGTCGCGACCGGGCACCTTGGTCGTCACGATCAGTTCGTCACGGATGCCGCTTCGCCGAACGGCCTCGCCGACTTCCTGCTCGTTCTCGTAGTTGACCGCGGAGTCGAGGAGCCGGTATCCGCCCTCGATGGCGGTGACGATCGACTGTGTCCCGTCCTCGCCGCGCAGGTTGTACGTGCCGAGACCGAGCTGCGGGAAGGCGGTGCCGTCGTTCAGGGAGACGGTGGGGATGGTGACCATTCCGCCACCGTACGCCCATCCCCGCCCGTGGGGGATAACCCGAAACCACGTCTCGGGCCCGCCCCACTGTGGGCGCCTCGCGTCGCCCCTAGCGTGGGGACATGACTTCCGATACCTCTCCGCGACCCCGACGGTTCCGACCACTGCGGCGCCTCGGCGCGCTCGCTCAGCTCGCCGCCATCGCCCTGGTGGGCGTCGGCATCCTCACCACCGCGGCGACTCTTTTCGGCACCGGCATCGGCTTGGCGCTCGTCCTCGGTATCGGCATCGTTCTGATGATCGGCGCCCTCTACATCGCGTGGGCTGCGGCCTGGCTCGAGCACGAACGCGCGGAGGGTCTGTACGGCCACGGCATCCCCCGTCTGCAGCTCCGCACGAGTGGTGAGCCCGGGTTCCGCGGGTTCCTTCGCACGCTGTGGCTGCAGTTCACCGACGGGGCGATGTGGCGCGGCATCGGCAGCTTCGCCATCGCTACCGTCCTCGGCTGGATCGTCGTCGGCGCCGCGTCCGCGGTCATCACCGGCGTGGCGCTCGCCGTCTCGCCGCTCGGCGACGGCACCGGAGGCCGGCTTCCGCTGGTCGGGATCCCGGTCGCCGACAGCGGCGCGGTCGCCGGCGGCATCATCGCGGCGATCGCAAGCCTCGGCATCCTGTTCGGCGTCTCCCTTCTGGACGACCTGCTCACGCGGTCGATCCTCGTCCCCTCCCGCGAGGCGGTCCTCGCTGAGGCCGCACGAACGGCGGGGGCACAGCGAGCGGGGGCCGTTCGGGCCAGCGAAGTCGAACGCACGCGCATCGAACGCGACCTGCACGACGGCGTCCAGCCGCGCCTCGTCTCGGTCGGCATGACCCTCGGCATGGCGCAGCAGAAGATCGACTCCGACCCGGTGGCCGCGAAAGCGCTGATCGATGAGGCGCACACCTCGACGAAGGCCGCCATCACCGAGCTCCGCCAGCTGGCCCGCGGCATCCACGCCTCCGTCCTCGACGACCGCGGACTGGATGCCGCCCTCTCGGCGCTCGCGGCACGATCCCATGTGCCTGTCGCGCTCGACATCCGCCTCGACGAACGCTGCAGCGCGACTTCGGAAGCGGCCGTCTACTTCGTCATCGCCGAATCGCTCACCAACGCCGCCAAACACGCCCGCGCCACCGAGGTGCGCGTCGTGGTCCGGAGCCGCGGTGACGCGGCCAGCGGGCGCCTCATCTGGGGGCGCGTCGAGGACAACGGGATCGGCGGGGCTCGAGTGCTCCCCGGTGGCGGTCTCGACGGGATCATGAACCGGGTGCTCGCCGCCGGCGGCACCGCGACCCTCGACAGCCCCGTCGGCGGACCGACGGCCCTGGAGGTGACGGTCCCGTGCGCATCCTGATCTGCGAGGACTCCACGCTGCTGCGCGAAGGCTTGATCCGCGTGCTCGAAGACGCCGGTCACACCGTCGTCGCCGCCCTCCCCCGCGCGGAAGGAATCGTCGAGACCGTTACCGAGACCGCGCCGGAACTCTGCATCCTCGACGTCCGCCTACCGCCGACGTTCACCGACGAGGGAATCCGGGCAGCGCTCGACCTGCGGGCGCAGCATCCGTCCCTCCCGGTGCTCGTCCTCAGCCAGTACGTCGAAGAGCGGTACGCCAGTGACCTCATCACCGGCCAGAACGCCGCCCTCGGCTACCTGCTGAAGGATCGCGTCGCCGACGTCCGCGACTTCCTCGACTCGATCGACCGGATCGCTGCGGGGGCCACGGTCCTCGATCCCGAGGTCGTCGCCCAGCTGCTGACGCGCCGGGCACGCGACGAGCGGATGTCGCGCCTCACCGACCGGGAACGCTCCGTTCTCGCGCTCATCGCCGAGGGGAAGAGCAACGCCGCCATCGCGACCGCGCTTTTCGTCTCGGAGGCGAGCGTCGAGAAGTACATCACCTCGCTTTTCCAGAAGCTCGGCCTCGAACAGGACGAGCACGGCAACCGACGGGTGCTTGCCGCACTCGTCCACCTCGAACACGGCACGCCGCCCGCCGGCGGGCATCCCGATCAGAACGGAACACTCCGATGAGCATCGACCTCACTCCCCCGCCCACGGCTCCCGCTTCACCGCCAGCCCTGCCGCCGCAGCAGCCTCGGCGCTCCTCGGCGCAGATCGTCTCGATCGTCGCGATCTGCGTCGGCGGGGTGGTGCTGAGCGGGGCACTCATCTCAGGGATCGGCTCGATCGTGTACGCCGCCACCGACAGCGGGCCCAGCAACCGGTCGGCTGCCACGACCGGGGTGAGCGCTCTGTCGCTGGATGTCTCGGCGGGACACGTCGTGGTCCAGTACGCGGACGTCGACGAGGCGGTCCTCGACATCACCAGTGGCAGCCGCGACTGGAACCTCGAACGCCGCGGCGACACCCTGTCACTCTCGAACAACCGCCCGTGGTGGGCGCTGCAGTCCGGTTTCGACTGGGCTGACAACCGCGTAACGCTGACTCTCCCCGACGCGATGGCCGACGAGCGTCTCGATGCAGACTTCGACGTCTCCGCCGGGTCGATCACGGCCGACGGCACCTACGGAAAGCTCGACGTGTCGGTCGGCGCGGGGGACATCGACGTGTCGGGATCGGCCGACGACGTGCGGGTGGACGTCAGCGCCGGCGATGCCGATGTGAGGGTCGACGGGGCCGCCCGCGCGAACCTCACCATCGGGGCCGGACAGATCACCGCCGATCTCACGGGAGACGCGCTCGACGACGTCCGCATCGATGTCAGCGCCGGGACCCTTGTCGCAACGATTCCCGACACGTCGTACGACGTGACGTCCGACGTGTCGGCGGGCTCCCTCGACAACCTGCTCGAAACCTCGGCGGCCGCCTCGCGCACCGTCGACGTGCAGGTCTCCGCCGGGTCCGTCACCCTCCGCCCCGGCAACTGACCCCCGCCCCACGCCGCGAGCCGTCGCAGATGGTCGCCCCGAGGACCGGGGAACGACCATCCGCAACGGCTCGCGGTCGTTGAGGTCAGCCGACGGCGGCGATCTCGTTCGGGATGTGGTCGAGCTTCACGGTCTTCGCGATCTCGCCCTTCGTCAGATCGACGACGACGAGCTCGCTGTCGGCCGGGTCGGTGACGTAGGCGAAGGAGCCCGCGACCTTGATCGACGGGTGCGGGTCCTGCCACTCGGCCGGGCCCTCCCACGGGTCGACGACCGGCAGCGACGAGATGATCTCACCCGTGTCCGGGTCGATCGAGTGCAGCTTGCCGTCGGTCCCGATCAGGACCGCTTCGGCGTCCGGGCCGCGGCCGACGCCGCGGTAGGTGTACTCGACGCCGTCGGGCAGTGCGACCTTCTCGAGCGTGTTCGCCTCGGTGTCGATCAGGGAGATGTTGCGGAGGAGGTAGCCCTCGGCATCCGGGTCGTCCTTGTAGTCCATGACCACGAGCGGGCTGTTCTCGGACACGTAGGCGTTGCCCATGCGGCCGTACTCGTCGGGAGACGTGAGCTTCGTAATCGTGCCGTCCTTCACGACGAGGGCGCCGTTCTCGCAGCCGAAGACCACGGCCTCGTCCTTGGCGGTTCCCTCACCGTGCACGCCGGGGCACTCGTCGTTCGACGCGACCTCGTTGCGGTCCTCGTCGAGGACACGGATGCCGGTGCGTCCCGACTCGTTGCCGACGGTCGTGAGGAGCGTGCCGTCCTCGAGCTCGACGGAGACGCCGTGGTGGGCCGTGACGCCCGGGATCACCTCGGCCTTCGGCAGGGCGTCCGTCGTCTTGGCAAGCTCGGCGGAGTCGAAGATCGTGGTGTCGCTCGTCGCGTCGTCGTAGAGGACGGTCTTGCCGCCGTGCGAGACGACGTGCCCCGCGGTGGCGGCGGGCACGACGAGGTCGGTGAGCTCTGGCTGCTGCGCGTCGAGCAGCTGGAAGCCCTTCGACGTGGTCACCATCACGTGTCGGCCGTCGCCGGCGGCGTTGAGGCGGATGAAGTCCTCGGAGTCGAACTCGCCGAGGTTCGCGTAGTCGTCGCCACCGAGGACGAGCACGCCCCCCTCGTACCCGACGGCGACGCGGGGGCCGTCCGGGACGGCCGCGCTTTCGGCGGGGTCGGATGCGGGCTGCGCGGCGGACGCGCAGCCCGCGAGGAGCAGGGCAGCGGCGCCGGCGAGGGCACCGAACTGCAGGGTCTTCTTCATGGGTTTCCTTTCCAGGGAATGCCTCATGGGGTGAGGCCGTCAGCGATGCTCTGCAGGTTGCGGCGCATCATGTCGAGGTAGGTGGAGCCCGGTGACCCTTCGGGCGCGAGGGATTCGGTGAACAGCGAGACGACGTCGACGTCGCGGCCGGCTTCGTCGGCGAGCACCTGCATGAGCCGGTCGGGCTGCGAGGAGTCGGCGAAGATCGTCGTGACGCCGGCCTCGTCGATCGCATCGACGAGGTCCTGCAGATCGGCGGCGCTGGGGGCGGCGAGCGTCGTCCCGCCGGGGATCGCCGCGCCGAGGATCCGCACGTCGTACCGCCGCGCGAGGTAGCCGAAGACGTGGTGGTTCGTGACGAGCGCCCGGTGCGTCGCGGGGATCGCACCGAGGGTGTCGGACATCTCGGCATCCAACTCGTCGAGTTCGCCGAGGTACGCCGCGGCCGCCGTGTCGACGACGGATGCCTCGACCCCGTCGATGCGCGCCAACTGCGGCGCGAGCGCCTCGACGACGCGCGCGGTCTGCGTGGGGTCGGTCCAGAAGTGGGGGTCGACGGCATCCGAGTCGGCGTAGTCGAGCGGCTCGATATGGTCACCGGCGACGAACGAGGGGGCCCCGTCGGCGACCGCGGCGTCGACATGACTCTGCACGCCCTCTTCGAGTCCGAGCCCGTTCGAGACGAGGAGGTCGGCGCTTCGCATGCTCGCGGCCTCGCGCGCCGACAACTCGAATGAGTGCGGATCACTGCCGCGCGGCATGAGCGTGATGACGTCGACCTCGTCGCCCACGAGGTTCGCGGTGATGTCGCCGAGCAGGTCTGTCGTGACGACGACGGTCGGCCGGTCACTGCCGACGGCGGCGCATCCCGTGAGCGCAGCGATGGCGGCCACCACGACTGCGGCGAGCGCACGCTTCATCGGCCCGTCTCCGCGATGAAGGCGGGAGCGTCGGTCGTCTCGAAGGTACGCGCGATGCGTGCGTCGTCGGCGTGGTCGATCTCGAACATCACGTTCTCGGCGGGTCCGTTCAGGTAGGTGCGGTTCGGGTCGATCTGCAGCGTCACTCCGGCGGCGAGCGCGGGATCGGCGAGGGATGCCGCGACGAGCGGCTCGGTACGGGCGAGCGTCTTTCCCGTCTCGCCGTCGATCACGAGCAGCTCTCCCGCCTGCGTCAGCGCGACGACGTGCTGGTCGGCGTCGTCGACTGCGGCAACCCGTGCCAGGGGTTCACCGGCGTCGAGGCGCGTCCAGGTGCGTTCGCGGGTGTCGAGCAGCCAGAAGGCGTTGCCCTCGGTGAGACCTGCGACCGTCGGCCGGCCTTCGCGCGCGGCGAACGAGACGGCGCGGTCGGTGGTTCCGTTGGGGTACGGGATCCGCTCGAGTGTCGTGCCGTCGGCATCCGTCACCGCCAGCACAGCGCCGTCGGCGCACCCGACGACGACGCCCACGTTCGTCGCGATCGATCCGGCGGGGTCGTCGCAGCGGACGGTCTCCTGCGGTGCGCCGGTCGCGTCGACGTGGCGGAGGCCGTCGGCATCCGTCACGAGGGCGCCCGTCGGAAGCGGGACGATCATGCCCGGCCCGGCGGGGAGGTCGAGGCGGAAGCGCTCCACGATGCGGCCGCCCTTCAGCGCGTCGAGGTCGAGGAGGACCGCCTCGCCGCCGTCGAAGTGCACGCCCGCGCCGAGGTCGCTCGCGACGACCGTCGGACTGCCCTCGCCGTCGAGCTCGCCGAGCATCGCGGCGGGCGCCTCGTAGTAGTGGAAATGATCGACGTGATTCCAGGTCCAGACGCCGCTGTCGACGATCTCCACACCGCCGTCGTGACCGGCGTAGAGGAAGCGTCCGTCGGTGTCGACCGAGGTGGGCGGGGTGATCTCGCCGAGGGTCTCGCTCTTCTCGTCGAGCAGGTCGAGGTGTCGAACGGCGCCGGACGGCGTGACGCTCGTGAGGTGCAGCGCGGGTTCGGCGAGCTCGGTCGCACCGGCGATGGCGCCGTGGTCGTCTGTCTCTGACGCGGGAGCGGATGCGGGTGCGGGTGCGGTCTGACACCCGGCGAGGATCAGGGCGAGAGCGGGCAGGAGGGCGATCGGGACGCGACGGTTCATGCGGTCCTTTCGTCGAGGGCGGAGCGGGTGGTGCGGGTCGAGCGAGTCAGCGCGCGGATGCCGGTGGACACCGCTCCGGAGCAGATCGCCGTGAACGCGACGGTGGCTCCCGCGGCGGTGCCGAGGTGCCAGGACAGGAGCAGCCCCGCAGCGACGGCGACCACGCCGATGAGCGCGGCGAGGACCATGGTCGGGACGATGCGCCGGGTCCAGGCGCCCGCGGCGACGGCGGGGCCGAGCAGCATCCCGACGACGAGGAGCGACCCGACCGCCTGATACGCCGAGACGACGGCGAGCGTCACGAGTCCGACGAGCAGGATGTGCGCGAGTCGGGGGCGGAGGCCGAGCAACTGCGCCTGGCGGGGGTCGACGGCGAGGGCGACGAACGAGCGATGCCCGGCGGCGGCGACGAGCAGGGTCGCAGCGACGGCGAGCGCGAGGAGCACGATGTCGGCCTGCTCGATCGCCAGGATGTCGCCGAAGAGGATGGCCGAGGCGTCCGTTGCGAAGCTGCGCGAGGCCGAGATGACGATGACGCCGAGCGAGAGACTCGCGACGAAGAGCAGGCCGATGCTGGTGTCGGCCGAGAGCCGGCCGCGCCGCTGGAGGGCGCCGACGCCGACCGACATCGCCGCCGCGCTGACGGCCGCCCCAGCGACCGGCGGGAACCCGGTGAGGGTCGCGAGGGCGATTCCGGGCAGCATCCCGTGGGCCATCGCCTCGCCGAGGAAGGCCATGCCGCGGAGCACGACCCACGTGCCGACGACCGCGCAGACGACGGCGACGAGCGCACCGCCGACGAGGGCGCGCTGGACGAAGGCGACGGTGAAGGGGTCGAGGAGCACGGACACGGTGCCCGACTGTACACGTAATTGATAACGGTTTTCATTTGCAATACTGGTCGGATGCCTCACTTCGCCGCCTCCGAGCCTGTCGTCCGCCTGCGGGAGGTGCGTGTCGACGTCGAGGGCCACCGCGCGCTCGACAGCGTCAGCCTCGACGTGCGCGCGGGGCGCCTCACCGCGGTCGTGGGTGCGAACGGGTCGGGGAAATCGACGCTCGTCTCGGTGCTCGCGGGGCTCCGCTCCCCCACGTCGGGGTCCGCGACACGAGACCCCGGGATCCCCGTCGCGCTCGTGCCGCAGCACACCGCCGACAGCGCACGGCTGCCGTTGACCGTCAGCGACCTCGTCGCGATGGGCCGGTGGCGGGAGCGTGGCGCATTCCGTCCGTTGCGCCGCAGCGACCGGGCAATCGTGGCCGAGGCGATCGATGCCGTCGGGATGGCGCGGTTCGCGTCGCGTCCGCTCGGCGCCCTCTCGGGAGGTCAGCGCCAGCGGGCGTTCCTCGCTCAGGCCCTTGCGCAGCAGGCCGATCTGCTCCTTCTCGACGAGCCGACGAGCGGTCTCGATGACGTGTCGCGGCGAGCCGCGGCATCCGCTCTGCGCGTCGCAACCGGCCGTGGCGCGGCAGTCGTCGTCGTGACGCACGACCTCGGCGAGCTCGGGGATGTGGACGAGGTCGTCACCCTCGCGGAGGGGCGGATCGTCCCCGCGGCGACCGCGTCTGACACGCGGGGGCGGAGGGGCGCGAACGTGAGTAGCGTTGAGGGGTGACCAACGCTCCGATCGATGCCACCACCACGTCCGCCTGGGCTGAACTCGAGTCGCTGAAGGCCGACTTCACTCCCGATCTGCGCGGCTGGTTCGCGGCAGACCCGGAGCGAGTCGCGAAGCTGACGCACGACGTCGCCGACCTGCACGTCGACCTGTCGAAGAACCTCGTGACCGAGGAGATCGTCGCCGCTCTCGTGCGTCTCGCCGAGCAGACCGGTGTCGCGGAGCGGTATGCCGCGATGCTGGCGGGCGAGCACATCAACACGACCGAGGACCGAGCCGTGCTGCACACTGCGCTCCGTCGTCCCGCCGACGCCGTGCCGGGGCTGACGGTCGACGGCCAGGACGTCGATGCCGACGTGCAGGGCGTGCTCGACGCGATGGCCGAGTTCGCCGGCCGGGTTCGCACGGGCGAGTTCACCGGCATCACGGGCAAGAAGGTCGAGACGGTCGTCAACATCGGGATCGGCGGCTCCGACCTCGGCCCCGTCATGATCTCGGCGGCGCTGGAGCCGTATGCGGATGCCGGCATCTCGGCGCGCTTCGTCTCGAACATCGACCCGTTCGACATCGCGTCGAAGACGAAGGACCTCGACCCCGAGACGACGCTGTTCATCGTCGCCTCGAAGACGTTCACGACGCTGGAAACGCTGACGAACGCGCGCCTCGCTCGCGATTGGCTGTGGGAGGGTCTGCAGTCGGCGGGCGCGATCGACGGGAGCGACGAGAAGAAGAAGGATGCCGTCGCCCACCACTTCGTGGCAGTGTCCACCGCGCTCGACAAGGTCGCGGACTTCGGCATCGACACCGCCAATGCCTTCGGGTTCTGGGACTGGGTGGGTGGCCGCTACTCGGTGGACTCTGCGATCGGCCTGTCGCTCGTGATCGAGTTCGGCGCCGACACGTTCCGCGAACTGCTCGCCGGCTTCCACGCCGTCGATGAGCACGTGCGGACGACGCCGCTGGCGCAGAACGTGCCGGTTCTGATGGGGCTTCTCAACGTCTGGTACACGAACTTCCTCGGTGCGCAGTCGCACGCGGTGCTGCCGTACGCCCAGCAGTTGAGCCGGTTCGCCGCGTATCTGCAGCAGCTGTCGATGGAGTCGAACGGCAAGTCGGTGCGGTGGGACGGCTCCCCCGTCACGACCGACACCGGAGAGGTGTTCTGGGGCGAGCCCGGGACGAACGGGCAGCACGCGTTCTACCAGCTGATCCACCAGGGCACGCGGCTGATCCCGGCGGACTTCATCGCTTTCGCGAACCCGGCGTACGCCCTGACGGACGGCGACCGCGACGTGCACGGGCTGTTCCTCGCGAACTTCCTGGCGCAGACGAAGGCGCTGGCGTTCGGCAAGACGGCCGAGGAGGTCGAGGGCGAGGGCACGACCGGTGCGCTCGTCGCGGCGCGGACGTTCCCGGGCAACCGCCCGACGACGTCGATCTTCGCGCCGTCGCTGACGCCGACCGTGCTCGGCGAGCTCGTCGCGTTGTACGAGCACATCACGTTCACGCAGGGTGCGGTCTGGGGCATCAACTCGTTCGACCAGTGGGGCGTCGAGCTCGGCAAGCAGCTCGCGATGCAGATCGCACCGGCGATCGAGGGCGACAGCGACGCCTTCGAGTCGCAGGATGCCTCGACCAAGGCGCTGCTCGAGTACTACCGCGACCACCGGGCCTGAGGCTCAGTCGGCGAACTCCGCCCGGATCTCGGCGATGCCGTGAAGCTCCGTGCGGAGACGCCGGACGAGGGCGTGTCCCTGCGCGAGCCAGCGTTGCTCTTCAGGATCCTCGGACGAGCGGGTTGGCGACCATTTCTCGTTCCACTCCGCGAGCGCGGCATCGAGGTCGCTGGAAAGAGGGAGCATCCCGCGTTCGACGAGGTAGTGATCGGTGAAGTTTTCCCAGAGCGGGAGATCGGTGGTGTACTCCGGGAAGACGCGGATCAGTCGCCGACCGTCGTCGAGCCGCGGCGGGGTGCGGCTTTTAATTTGCCGATCCTGCCTCGCCCAAAGAGCCCGCCTACGCGCTTCGGTCTCGTTCCCCATGGGGCCAACGTACCGAAACCTAGAACGGCGGTGGGTCGGTGGTGAACTGCGGGATCCGCCGCTCCGGCTGCACGAGGTAAACCCTGCCTGTGGGTGAGGTCCATTCAAGCGCGCCGCCGGGTCTGCCTCTGACTTGCCAGTCGGTGTGATGTTTGAGGGTGTGATGCCCTCGGCAGAGCGGTGCGAGTTTCGTGGCGTCGGTGTGTCCGCCGTGGTGCCAGTCGACGGTGTGGTCAATGTCGCACCGGTCGGCGGGGATCCCGCATCCGGGTGCCATGCACCGGGCCGCCCGCCACGCGACGAGGCGACGGAGGTCCGCGGGTGGTCGGTACTGCTCGCGTCCGACGGAGAGGACCACACCGGTGTCGGGGTGGGTAAGCACCCGCATCCACCCGGATGCCGCCCCGCACAACTCGCGGGCACGGTCTAGAGGAATCGGGCCGACACCGTCCACCTGCGCGGCCAGGCCGTCACCGGAGAGGAGGGTGAGCGCGGGGACGGTGACGGCGACGGTCGGACGGATCCCGCGCGCGGAGTCGGGAAGCGAGGATGCCTCCCCGTCGATGAGCAGGTCACCGAACACGTCGGCACGCTTCTGATCGAGCGTGCGTTCGCCGTCGAGGGTCTTCGCGATCGCGGTGAGCCTGCCGTGGATCGCGTGCGCTTCCACCGCGGGCAGGTGCGCGGTCAACCACGCCATCCCGTCCACACCGGGTTCGACCCGCACGTGCCGGAGCGTCACGGCATCCGCGTGACGTTCAGCGAGACTCGCCTCCCGTTCCCGATCCACGATGCGTTTCAACGCGCGTCGAAACGGTCCGGTCGGCATGTGCTCCGCCCGGTCGAGCACCTCGCCGACCAGTTCGTCGCGGACGATCTCAAGCTCGTCGAGTCCGTCGACGATGATCGTCGCTTGCGTGTCGGTGATGTCCGCGTGGCTCATCGCCTCCCACACCCGCGGGTACCGGTACACGAGCGCCCGCCCGACCCCCATCAGCCGTCCCGCGGCGTGCTCGGTGATCCGGAGCGCCGACGCCACTTCCAGGCGCACGGACCGTTCCACGAGGACCGACGCACCGTCATCCCGGTTCGCGGCTTTGATCGCGTCATCCCACAGTTCGACGATGCACCGGTACCGCTGCGCGGCGTGAATGGTCGCCATGTCCGCGCTCATCACAACCCAGTCCAGGGTCGTCGGGATCCCCTCGGGGACCTCGTCGATATACGGGGATGGGCTGGACATACTCCCAGACTAGGAGGGGTTTCCGACATCGCTCCTGGCGCGGTGCCGCCGCCAACGAGTGCGCGGGGCGCGAGGGAAGTGAGGCGACCAGCGCTTTCGGCCACACTGGGTGGATGCAGCCGGGGCAGATCGTCGTGGAGTCCGACGATGCGCGATGCGCTGAGCTCGAGGCCGCAGGGTGGGTCGTCGTTTCACGATCGTGGGCCGCGCAGCTGACGGCGTCGGGTGTCGATGTCGATGCGCTCTCCGGCGCAGTTCAGCGAGGCCGGCGCCACGGCGACGTCCGTGAGCTCGGAGACGCGGATCTCGATTCGGTTCTCCTGCTCGACGCGGCGACACTGGCCCACTATCCCGGCGGTGTCGCCACTCAGCACCGTCCGCTGACGCAGTCGTCCGCTCGAATGTCGCGCACCAGGCGTGGCTTCGGCGTCGTCGCCGGGGGTTGCCGGGTTCTCGCGGTCACCTATGTCGATGTTGACGACCGGACCGCCGAGACCGAGTTCACGGTCGCGGCTGCGGACGTGCGCGGGTTGGGCCTCGGCACGGCGGTGAAGGCGGCTTCCATACTGAGTCTCGTTCGCGAGGGCGTCGACGTCTTCCGAACCGGCGGCGCCGAGAAGAACCGCGTCATCCTCCGTTCCAACCAGCACCTGGGATACCGGGTCGACGAGGAATGGCTCACCTTTTCACCTCCCTCCGGGGTGTGATGGCACCACCAGCCCGACTCGGTAGCGTGCAGTCATGCGAGGACGCAGACTCACCTGGACCGTCGGCGGCGTCGGACTGATCGGTTCCGGCGTGGCCGGCATCCTTCTCAGCGCGACGCTGGGCTCATCGTTGACCGACACGTTGGCACTGCTGGTCGACGTCCTGTGGGCGGCCGCCGTCCTCATCTTCGCAATCGGTTCGTCGGTGCGCGACAGCGTCGTCGCCCGTCGCCCGCTGGGCCTCATCACCCTCGCACTGGTCGCGGTCTCTCCCCTGGCGCTATGGATCGTCGGTCTCTTCCAGGATCCGACCGACCCCACACCTCTCATCCCGTGGGAGGTGACGACGTTCGTCCCGCTCGCTCTGAGCCTTGTGGCCGTCGTGCAGATCGGGCGGGCGGATGTCGTGCCGCGCAGATGGAGATGGGCGCCCGCCGTGGCACTGGGCGTTTCCGTGGCGTCCGTCGCCCTCGGACAGGCTCTCATGACCGATCAGGCCAGCGCCGCCCAGCTGGTCGGCCTCGCCTCGGCGCTCGGGATGCTCGGCTTCCTCACCCGAACTGTGGGCCTGGGCATCCTGGCCCTCGTCGCTGTCGCGTCGGAGCGACCGGCATCCGTCCCCGTCTTCTCCTCACCGAACGACTCCGCACCGGATGCCTGACCCGGGCCATCTGCCGCCGAGCGGGGATCCGCACTCCCGAGGACGTTCGGAGCGCGCCGACTCCGCTCGAGCGCAGGTCTCCGCGCGAACGCAGATCCCTGTGCAGGATCGCAGCCCGCCACGACCGCGCGACCCCGAGCCTGACCCTGGACAACCGCCGCCGAGAGCGCGACTCTGGTCGCACACACCCCGGACGAAGGAGACGGCCATGTTCCAGAACGACGGCGCGTACAGCGGTTTCGCGGTCAACGACCTCGATGCGGCTCGAGCGTTCTACGCTGACACCCTCGGTCTCGACGTGTCGACGCTCGACAGCGGCTTCCTCCACCTGAACCTCGCGTCAGGCGGCACGGTGCTCGTCTACGGCAAGCCGCACCACGAACCCGCGAGCTTCACCATCCTCAACTTCCCGGTCGACGACGTCGACGCCGCCGTCAACGACCTCAACGCCAAGGGCGTCGAGACCGCGATCTACGACGACATGCCCACTGACTCGAAGGGAATCATGCGCGGCCACGGGCCGACGATCGCGTGGTTCCGTGATCCCGCCGGCAACGTGCTCGCCGTGCACGAGCGGTGAGCGTCAGGGGATCCAGAACCCGAGGGTGCAGAGCAGGCGAGTCTCGTCATCGGCATCCGCCAGCGGCTCGATCGCGGGCGGGAACACCCCGAATTGGCGCCACTCATCGGCGTGCGGGACGACGTTCTCGTTGAGTCCCGCGATGAGCTCAGGCGACATGTGGAACGGGATGCCGAGATGTTTCGCGATCAGCCACGCCTGGAACGCACGGTACGTCGCCAGGTGCGCGAACCCCTCCTCGGCGGAGTAGTCGCCGTACTGGAAGCGGAAGGTCGTCGCCGCGTTGTCCTCTCGCACCGCAGCCGTCGCTGTGTCATTCAGCCGGTCGTAAGACGCGATCGGGTCGTCGCCGAGCAAGTCGGCGTTCCGGTACTCGTCGCCGTCGGCGATCGACTTCCCGGCGAGGACGCCGGGGACCCAGGCCTCGTCGTATGCGTGCGCGAACACGATGTCGCGGAACGTGGGGTCAGGAGTGGACGTCCACTCCTGCGGCGCCTGCTTCGACAGGTCGGCCGGATCGATGCGATCGATGACGGAGCGCAATGCGGCATCCGCTTCGAGAAACAGTTCGTCGGTTCTCATGTCGACACCGTACGACCGGCCGCCGACACTGTCACGCCCCGTGCACGTGGATCCGCTCACCCGATGCGCTGAAGATGCTCACCACCTCCGCGGGGCCGTCGTCGGTGGCGCTGATGCTGTGCGGCAGCCCCGTGTCGAACTCCGCCGCCTCCCCCGCCCCGATCCGATGCTCCTCGCCGTCGAGCAGCAGGCGGATCGTGCCGCTCAGCACGTAGAACCACTCCACGCCGTCGTGCACCTTCGGCTGCGGAGCGACAGATGCCGCGGCGTAGCGGATCTTGTACGTCTGCATCGGCGAATGCTCGAGGGTCAGCGGCGCGACGACCATGCCGTGCCTTCGTTCGGTTGCGCGGCGCACCCGCGGGTCAACGGGCTCCCCGCGCACGAGGTCGTCGAGCCGCAGGTCGAGGACCGAGACCAGCGGCAGAAGCAGTTCGAGGGATGCCTGTCGTCGCCCCGCCTCGAGCCGAGAGAGTGTGCTGATCGACATCCCCGCCTTCCCCGCGAGGTCTGCCAGCGTCCAGCCGCGCTGCTGCCGCGCCGCGCGCAACCGCGGCCCCACCCGGGTCAGATCCGTCGCCATGCCATCGAGTTTGCCACTTCTGCAAACCACATTGCCAAAAATGCCCGAACCGATGGAGCGTGGAGGCATGACAGACACCTTTTACGACGCCGTCATCGTGGGCGGCGGCACCGCTGGACTCAGCGCCGCGCAGATGCTCGGGCGCGCGCGTCGCCGCGTACTCGTCGTCGACGCCGCCGCACCCCGAAACCGATTCGCAGCACACATGCACGGTGTGCTGGGTCACGATGGGCGCTCCCCCGCCGAGCTCCTCCGCATCGGCCGGGCCGAGGCGGAGGCGTACGGCGTCGAGTTCCTCCGTACGACCGTGACCTCGATCGACGACGCCGGCGGCCGTCTCTCGGTCGCCTACGACGGCGGCACACTCTCCGCGCGCGGCGCGGTCCTCACCACCGGCGTCGTCGACGACCTCCCCGACGTCCCCGGCCTGCGCGAGCAGTGGGGCCGTGGCGTGATCCACTGCCCGTACTGCCACGGCTACGAGGTCGCCGGACGCCGCCTCGGAGTGCTCGCCACGTCGCCCGCGAGCCTGCACCAGATCGAACTCGTCCGGCAGTGGAGCGACGACGTCACGGCGTTCACCGCGGGACTCGGCGACGTCGACGACACGGTCACCGCACGACTGGCGGGCCGCGGCATCCGCCTCGTCGACAGCATCGTCACCGAGCTCCGCGCGGAGGACGACGTCGTGACCGCAGTTCTGACGGCGGACGGCACCGCCCACCCGATCGACGCGCTCTTCACCGCGCCGACGCCCCGCCTGCACCTCGAGTACGCCGCGAACCTCGACCTCGCGATCTCACCCGAGCCCGGCGAGGGTCTTCGCCTCGACATGCGCGGCGCGACGAGTCATCCGCGCGTCTTCGCGGCCGGCAACGTCGCGACCCCGTTCGGCAACGTCCCGCTCTCGATGGGTCAGGGCTCCATGGCGGGCGCCGGGCTCAACGCGGCGCTCGTGATGGAGGACGCCGCAATCGCGTCACTCGCGCGCAGCTGAGGCGGCCGCGGCGGCGCGTGCCAGCCACGCCGGCGGTTCGCCGTACCGCTGGAACGGCACGAGCCGGCCCGCCGCGCAGTCCTCGACGAGCGTCGCGAGCCGGTCGATGCGGGTCTGCTCGCGCTTCGCACTCTGCAGCCAGTTCGCCACGGCCCGCCGGTACGACGGAGTCACCTCCTCCCAGAATGCCCGGGCGGCCGGGTTCGCTGCGAGGGATGCCGCCTGCTCCTCCGTCAGCTCGTTGCGCTGCTCGTGCGAGTACACGCCGCTGCGCTCAGGCGTCCGCCGCTCGAAGGCGGCGAGCCCCGCGGGATGCATCCGCCCCTCGGCCTGCAGCCGCTCGATGTGCGCGATGTTGACGGCGCTCCAGATCGACCGGGACTTCCGCGGCGTCCACCGCTGGACGCGCGCACCATCGCCGATGCCGCGGGCGATGGAGTCGATCCACCCGAATCGCAGCGCTTCGGGCACGGCTGCCGCCCAGGTCAGCCCCAGACGCGGGTCGCCCTTGCGGTAGAACAGCGTCCACACCTCGGTCGCCGTGGCGTGGTTCGCCTCGAGCCACTCGCCGAACTCCTCCGCCGACGCGAAGAAGACCGGTTCAGGATCGGATGCCGCTGCCGCCATGCTCGCGAAGCTACACCCGGCATCCGACTCTGTCAGCGCAGCTGCAGGCTGTTCCACGCTCCGGGCTCGTCAAGCTCGCCGTAGATGACATCGGCTCCGGCCGCCGAGACGGACGCCGCGCACACAAGCAGCGACAGCGTCGGGTAGCCGTGCGGGCGATTGTCGCGGATGATCGCGCGATCGTCGGTCGGCGGCAGCGCGGTCGTCCGCTCGAGCGCCGCGACCCACTCGGCGACCCAGTCCTCGCCGGACGGCGCCGCGAACGCGTCGTGCCACGTGGCGATGCGCGCGGTCTTCGGGTCGTCGACATCGTCGTGCGCGATCATGTGCACGCCGGGGGCGAGGTCGACCGCGCGCACCGCGTCGCCGTCCCACATCGCGACGCGGGCGCGGCCGGGGGTCACGGTCAGCAGGTTGAAGCCGTGCGTCGGCGGCGCGATCGGCAGGTCGCGTCCCGCCGCGGCCTCGAGCACGATGTGACCGCGGGAGCCCGTCGCCAGCGAGTCGTCGATGAGGTCCGCCCGGTTGAGCACGACGGCGAGACGGGCTTCGGCGGGGTCGGCCGCGAGCCACGCACCGCCCGCACGCGTGTCGCGGACGCCTACGACACCGGGCAGCTCCGGCCACCACGCACCGAGCGGGTCCCACGCCCGCGCCGGATCCTCGTCGCGGACGGCGAGCACACGGATCGCGGCGGTCGAGTCCTCGGGCACGTGGACGATCACGGTGCACATCGGTGGGGCCTCTCGTGTCCGCACCCCGTGGGAGGATCGGACCATGTTCGTCGTCGTGGGCGTCTCCGGCGGTATCGCCGCATACAAGACGGTGCAGGTTGTGCGTGCGCTGGTGACCAACGGGCACGAGGTGCACGTTGTTCCCACCGACGACGCCCTGAAGTTCGTCGGGACCGCCACCTGGGAGGCGATCAGCCGCCATCCTGTCACGACGAGCGTGCACGACGACGTCGCCGAGGTGCGCCACGTCGCCCTCGGCACGAAGGCCGACCTCGTCATCGTCGCGCCGGCGACCGCGAACACCCTCGCCAAGATGGCCGCCGGCATCTCCGACAACCTCCTCGGCGTGACCCTGCTCGCCACGACCGCCCCCGTCGTCGTCGCACCCGCGATGCACACCGCCATGTGGGACCACGCGGCGACGCAGGCCAACATCGCGACGCTCCGGGCACGCGGCATCCACATCGTCGGTCCTGCCGACGGACCGCTCACCGGCGGCGACAGCGGCCCGGGCCGCATGGTCGAGCCGGACGAGATCGTCGCCGCCGCCCTCGCCGCGGTCGACGCCCCGGCATCCGATCTCGCCGGGCTCCGCGTCGCCGTGTCGACCGGCGGCACGCGGGAACCGATCGATCCCGTCCGCTTCCTCGGCAACCGGTCCAGCGGAAAGCAGGGGGTCGCCGTCGCCCTCGCCGCGGCCGACCGCGGCGCATACGTGCACCTCGTCGCCGCGCATGTCGACGACGGCGTGCTTCACGAGGCGCTGCACCACCCGCGGATCGCCGTCGAACGTGCACTGACGGCGGTCGAGATGGATGCCGCGATGCGCGCTGTCAGCGACGAATCCGACGTCGTCGTCATGGCCGCGGCCGTCGCCGACTTCTCGGTTCCCGAGGTCTCGGACGTCAAGATCCGCAAGGAGGACGGGACCTTCGCCCTCGACCTCGTCGAGAACCCCGACATCCTCATCGGCCTCGTCGAGGAGCGGCGCCCCGGCCAGACGATCGTCGGATTCGCGGCCGAGACCGCGGCCGACGATGGGGAGTTGCGGGAGCGCGGCATCCGGAAGCGCTCACGGAAGGGCGTCGACCTCCTGGTCGTGAACCGCGTCGGGTGGCAGGAAGGCTTCGAGGCGAGCGAGAACGCCGTGCTCTTCGTCGATGCGACGGATGACGTCGCTGGGCAGGCCTCCGGGACCAAGCGCGCCGTCGCCGATGCCCTGTGGGACGCGGTGCTGCGGCTGCGCTGATCCCATCGCGCACCCGCGCGGAACATAGCGGAATCCGATTCGGGTTCGGCTCCGAATATTCTGTGTGCCGCAGATACACACCCCCCTTCTCGCGCCCGCGGACGGGCATCGGAACGTCACCGACCTGCTCGTCCGGCGCGCCGAGAAGGCCCCCGACCACGCCGCCTTCGACGTCGCCACCGGCGACGGATCGTGGCAGCAGATCTCGACCGCATCGTTCCTCCACGAGGTCCAGCGGCTGGCGAAGGGCTTCATCGCCGCCGGCATCCGTCCCGGCGACGCTCTTGCGATCATGGCCTCGACGCGCTTCGAGTGGGCCGTCACCGACCTCGCCGCCTGGTTCGCCGGCGCCGTCGTCGTCCCGGTCTACGAGACGTCCTCTCCGGTCCAGGTCGCCGGCATCGTCCGCGACGCCGGGGTCGTTCTCGGCGTCGGCGGGACCGAGGCCCAGACCAGCCGGTTGATCGATGCCTTCGCCGAGACCGGCACCGGGGGCCTCGGCGCCTATGCGATGGACCCGCGCGAGCGGGTGACCGGCGGCATCCCGACCCTCGACGAGCTGCGCTCACGCGCCGACGAGGTGACGGATGCCGACCTCGAGCGGCACCGCACCGCCGCCGACCTCGACGCGGCCGCGACCATCGTCTACACGTCGGGGACGACGGGCGAGCCCAAGGGCGCCGTGCTCACGCACCGGAACTTCCTCGGGCAGGTGCTGAACATCGCCGCGGCCTACGGCGAAGTCGTCCACGAGGGCGGCAACACGATCATCTTCCTGCCGCTCGCGCACGTCCTCGCGCGCGGACTGCAGCTCATCTGCCTCGCGAACGGCATGCGCATCGCGCACCTCAGCGACCCGAGCACCGTCGTCGAGACCCTGTCGGTCCTGCGACCCACGTTCCTCGTCGTCGTCCCGCGCGTCCTCGAGCGGATCCAGGCCGCCGCGGCGCAGAAGGCCGAGGCGGCTCACCTCACCCGCGTGTGGCGGGCCGCGGTCGCGACCGCCGTCGCCGGCGGGCGTGCGTCCGAGCAGAGCGCGGACGGGCGGGCACCGGCATCCGTTCGGCACCGCCTGTTCGAGGCGCTGTTCTACCGTCGCCTCCGCGCGGTCATGGGTGGCCGCGTCGACTACATCCTGTCGGGAGGGGCGCGGCTCGACCCCGAGGTGTCGCTGTTCTTCCGCGGGATCGGCGTGCCCGTGATCGAGGGGTACGGCCTCACCGAGACCACGGCTCCCCTGACCGGCAACCTGCCGGGCGACATCCGCGCCGGCACCGTCGGGCGGCCGCTCCCCGGATCGACCGTGCGGATCGGCGACGACGGCGAGATCCTTGCGAAGGGCATCGGTGTCTTCCGCGGCTACCGCGACAGCGCGCACGACGCGGACGCGTTCGTCGACGGCTTCTTCCGCACCGGCGACCTCGGCCGCTTCGATGCCGAGGGACGTCTCATTATCGTGGGCCGGGTGAAGGACGTCATCGTCACCTCGACCGGCAAGACAATCGTCCCCGCACCGTGGGAATTCGCCGTCGAGGCCGACCCGCTCGTCTCGCACGCGGTCATGGTCGGCGAGGGGCGCTCGTTCCTGACCGCGCTCATCGTCGTCGACCCGGAAGAGGTCGCCGCCCGACAGGGCGCCACCCCCGCGGACGGGCGGCTGCACGAGATCCCCGACGAGGACCTCCGCGCGCGGATCCAGCGGCGCATCGACGCGGCCAACGCGCTCGTCTCGCGCAGCGAACAGGTGCGGCGCTTCACCCTCATCGCCGCGGACCTCGCGGACACCACCATCATCACGCCGACGCTGAAGATCAAGCGCCGCATCCTCCTCGAGCGCGGTTCCGACGTCGTCGCCGCGCTTTACAGCTGACACCCTCCCGAAAGGCCCCCATGTCTTCGCAGAACCGTTCCGCCCTGATCACCGTGATCGTGGGCCTCGTCATCGGCGCGCTCGTCGCGCTCGCGGGCAGCCAGGGCGGCGCGACCGCCGGCGGCGTGCCCGTCTTCGCCCTCGCCGTCGCCGCGGCGTTCCTCGTGCAGGTCATCGTCTTCATCCCGTCGGCGATCGCCCGCACCGAGCGCTTCTTCGACGCGACCGGCAGCGCGACCTTCATCCTCGTCACCCTGGGTGTGTTGCTCCTCTCCCCCTCCCCCGACGCGCGTTCTGTCGCACTCGCGGTCATGGTGATCGCTTGGGCGGCTCGCCTCGGCTCGTTCCTGTTCGTCCGCATCCACCGCTCCGGCAGCGACGACCGCTTCGACGAGATCAAGGTCCACCCGCTGTCGTTCCTCCGCGTCTGGATCATGCAGGGACTCTGGGTGAGCATCACGGCCGCCGCCGCGTGGATCGCGATTGCCACCGCTCCCGCCGACCGCGCCGCGTTCGACGTGTTCGCCGGCATCGGCATCGCGCTGTGGCTCATCGGCATGGCGATCGAGGTTGTCGCCGACGTGCAGAAGACCGCGTTCAAGGCCGACCCCGCCAACCGGGGCCGGTTCATCCAGAGCGGCCTGTGGTCGCGGTCGCGCCACCCGAACTACTTCGGCGAAATCCTCGCGTGGGTCGGCGTCGCGATCGTGGCCGCGCCCGTCTTCGACGGCTGGCAGTGGATCGGGCTCCTCTCGCCCATCTTCGTCGTGCTGCTCCTCACCCGCGTGAGCGGTGTGCCGCTGCTCGAGAAGAAGGCCGACAAGCGCTGGGGCGGCGAGGCCGACTACGAAGCGTACAAGACGGCGACGCCCGTGCTCGTCCCGCGCCTCACGCGTCCGAAGCTCGCCGTGCGCTGAGGCGCGACGCAGATAGCGGCATGCCACGACCCGGCATCCCGCTCGGCGAATCGGGTCCTCGGAACCAGCCCTGCGGCGGTTCCGGGGACCCGATGTGTCGTGCCACCGGCATCCCGGCGGCACATCGGGTCCCCGGAGGCCGGGTCAACCCAGCCCGGCGACGGTCGGTGCGGGCGTCCCGTGCACGTGCTCGCCGAGGAAGCCGAACACGGTCTCGTACCAGACCACCGCGTGCTGAGGCTTGAGCACCCAGTGGTTCTCGTCGGGGAAGTAAAGGAACCGGTGCACCGTCGATCCGTCGTCCTCACCGAAGTGCTCGTTGAGCTCCGACCAGAGGCGGAGGCTCTCGCCGATGGGCACGCGGTAGTCGCGGTCGCCGTGAATGACGAGCAGCGGCGTCGAGATGTTCTCGACGTAGCGGTGCGGTGAGTTCTCGACCATCGCCTCGGGCGTGAAGATCTCCTGCCAGTACGACGAGCTGTCGGTCGTCCCCGCGAACTGATCGAGGGCCCACAGGCTCGCGTGGGTCACGATCGCGCGGAAGCGGTCGGTGTGCCCGGCGACCCAGTTCGCCATGTACCCGCCGAACGAGCCACCCATCGCGGCGGTCTTGGTCTCGTCGATGTCCGCACGCGCAACGACCTCGTCGGTGATCGACATGAGGTCGGTGTAGGGCTTCACGCCCCAGCTGTTCCAGCCGCGCGCGATGAAGTCGAGACCATAACCGGTCGACAGCGCCGGGTCGGGCAGCAGCACCGCATAGCCGCGCGCGAGGGCGAGCTGCGGGTTCCAGCGCCAGCTCCACGCGTTCCAGCTGTTGAGGGGCCCGCCGTGGATCCAGAGCAGCAGTGGGGCGGGGGATGCCGCATCCGCCCCTTCCGGCAGGAGCAGCCAGCCGCGCACCCGCGCACCGTCCTCGGCCGTCGTCTCGACCTCGGTCATCGTGCCCGCCGGAGCCGGGAGCGGAGCCGGCGTCGCGAGCGCGGTCACGGTTCCGTCGGGGTCGATGCGGACCGGGTGCGGCGGCACCATCCACGATGAGCGGAGCGCCACGAGCGCACCCGTCGCGCGGTCGACGGACACGTTCGAGTAGGCGTGGTCGTCGGTCGTGAGCTGCACGGGAGCGCCGCCGTCGAGCGGGACGCGGAAGACGGGACCGCGCCCGTCCTGGTCGGCCGTGACGATGAGTGCGGTGTCGTCGTGCGCGAAGGTAACGTCGGTCGGCCAGCGGTCCCAGCCCTCGGCGAGGCGGCGCGGCGCGGCGCCGTCGATGCCCGCGACCCAGAGCTCCTGGTCGGCGGGACCGGTCGGGTCTGAGAATGTGGCGCGGACGTAGGCGATCAGCGAGCCGTCGTGGCTGATGGCCGGACCCTCGAAGTAGGTCGAGCGCTCCTCGAACAGCGTCGTGTGCTCGCCCGACGCGACGTCGATCGACACGATCGCGAAGCGTTCGGCGCGCCCCTCGGGGAAGCGCATCGCGGCGATGAGCGTGCGGCCGTCGGGGGTGAGCGCCGTGCCGGCGGTGTCGGCGGTGCGACCAGGTGCGGGCGTCAGGTCGCGCGGGCGCGGAAGGGATGCCGGGTAGGGGGTCGTGGCATCCGGTTCGTCTTCGGCGGTGTCGGAGGCCGCCAGCGACCCGATCGTGTCGGCGAGGTCGCCGAGCTCGAGCGAGAGGAGGTGCGGCTCGGCGGGGCCGAGGTCGTGGTCCCAGTAGCGGACCGGGTAGGTCGTGTGCAGGATCGCGGACAGCTTGCGCTTCTTCCGTTCTGCACGCAGCTTCGCGTCGGCCTCGAACGAGTCCGCGGACGGCAGCAGGTCTGCGGAGAGCACGGCGACGGATGCCGCATCCGCGACGGCCTCGATGCCCGACACTCCCCCGGCGAGGCGCGTGATCGCTCGGGCCTCGCCGCCCGCGGCGGGCAGCAGCCACAGCTGCGCCGCTTCGTCCTCGCCGTCGCCCTCCGCGTCAGGACGGCCGCTGACGAACAGCAGGTCGCCGTTCGCGGTGAACGCGGCTCCCTGTTCACCCTTCGCCGAGCGGGTCAGCCGTCGCGGCGTGCCGCCGCCCGCCGCCGGGACCTCCCACAGCGCGCGGTCGTATCCGGTCTTGTCCTTGTTCAGGGTCGCGACCGTGAGGACGGCGCGGGTGCCGTCGGGCGAGAGGGCGACGGCGTCGATGCGGGGCAGGGTGATGTAGTCCTCGAGCGAGGCGAAAGGGTTCTGCGGCATCCCTCCACGCTAACCGTGGACCCTGTCGCGGCGACAGGGTCGGTTCAGCGGAGCAGGTCGGCGGTCGAGCAGACGGTGGCGAACTCGCCGTCGAGGTTCGTCGCGGTGATGGCCGCGAGCGTCGCTGCGGGGATCACCCTGCCGTCGGGCGCCGTGCGGTCGAACGAATGGGTGGCGTCGAGGGCGAAGTACACGTCGTACCCGAGGTTGCCACCGACGCGGGCGGTCGTCTCGCAGCAGTGGTTCGTCGAGATGCCGGTGACGACGATCTGCTCGATCCCGTTCGCGCGCAGCCACGCATCGAGGTCGGGAGTCCCGTGGAACGACGAGTTCACGCTCTTCGTGACGAGCAGATCCGGGATGCCGGTGACCTCGGGCTTGAGGTCGTTGCCCGCCTGGCCGGGTCTCAACGGTGACGCCGGCGAGGTCGAGTCATGCCGGACGAACACCACGGGCCACCCGCGCTCACGCCAACGCTCGATGAGCGCGGCGACGTTCGCCTCGCAGTCGGGGTTGTCGCGCTCGCCCCAGTAGGCGGAGTCGTCGAACCCGCGCTGCACGTCGATGACGACGAGCGCGGCACGGTCGAGGGTGAGCTGGCGCGGCGGGATCTGCACGTTCCGAGCCTGGCACGCGGCGCCGGCGAGCGGCTGTCACGGTGCGGCGGGATCCTGCCAGGTGGAGGGCTGCGGCATCCGGTGTCAAGGGTGTCCTCCGAGGTCGCGGCATCGACGACCGTGGAGGGATGCCACACCGCTCCACCCCTGCATCGTCCGCACCCGATCGCGCCGAGGTCGAGCGCATCGCCGCTGAGCGGTTCGGACTGACGCAGCTGCGACCGGCGCAGCTCGACGCGATCGAGGCGGCTGCCGGCGGGCGCGACGTGATGGTCGTCTGGGCGACCGGATCGGGCAAGTCCGCCGTCTACCAGGTGACCGCAGCCCTGCGGCCGGGCGTCACCGTGGTGGTGTCTCCGCTCATCGCGCTGCAGGAGGACCAGCTCGCCGGGCTCGAGCACGCACCCGACGCACCCAAGGCCGTCGCGCTCAACTCCAGCCGCGGCGAGAAGGCTCGCGATGATGCTTGGCGGCGCCTGCGCGAGGGCGAGGCGACGTACGTGCTCCTCGCTCCCGAGCAGTTGGCCAACGACGAGGTCGTCGCCGAGCTCGCCGCCCTCGACATCGCCCTCCTCGCTGTCGACGAGGCGCACTGCATCGCCGCGTGGGGGCACGACTTCCGTCCCGATTACCTGGGTCTCGGCGAGGTCGCCGAGCGGCTCGGGCGGCCACCGATCCTCGCGCTGACCGCGACGGCATCCACCCCCGTTCGCGAGGAGATCGCAGCCCGGCTCGGACTCGACGACCCGTCGATCCACATCGGCGACGTCGACCGTCCGTCGATCCGCCTCGGCGTGCGCCGCCACGGCGACGACCGAGAGAAACGCGCCGCCGTCGTCGACGAGGTCGCCTCACTGCCCGTCCCGGGGCTCCTCTACACGTCGACGCGACGCTCGGCCGAGCAGTACGCCGACGACCTGACCGAGCGCGGCAAGCGGGCGCGGGCGTACCACGCCGGGCTCCCGTCGAGGGAGCGCGCCGAGGTGCACCGGCAGTTCCTCTGCGACGAGCTCGACGTCGTCGTCGCGACGAGCGCGTTCGGCATGGGGATCGACAAGGAGAACGTGCGCTTCGTCATCCACGCCGACGTGCCCGAGTCGATCGACGCCTACTTCCAGGAGCTCGGTCGCGCCGGCCGTGACGGCGAAGAGGCGCACGGCACGCTTCACTACCGCGCCGAGGACCTCGCCCTGCGCCGCTACTTCGCGACGAAGAACCCGGATGCCGCCGAGCTCCGCCGCCTCATGCGGTCGATGTCGACGCGGGCGCGCCTGAAGTCCACTCTCGCGACGGAGTCCGGGCTTTCACCGCGCCGCGTCACGGGACTGCTCACGCTGCTGATCGACACAGGGTCGGCTCGTGCGTCGAAGTCCGGGGTGTCGCTACTGCGGAACCTCGACGAGCGGGCGGCCGTGAAAGCGGCGCTCGAACGGGTCGACGAGCGTGAGCGGATCGAGCGCTCGCGGATCGAGACGATGCGCGAGTACGCCGAGACGCGGCGCTGCCGACGACAGGTGCTGCTCGGCTACTTCGGGCAGGACCTCGACAAGTCGTGCGGCAACTGCGACACCTGCGCGGCGGGGGCGGCCGACGCCGTTCGGGACCCGGCATCCGTCTCGGCCGCCGGATTCGAGATCGACAGCAAGGTGTCGCACCGCGAATGGGGTGCCGGCACGGTCGTCTCGATCCACGACGACCGCATGCGGGTGTTCTTCGACAGCGAGGGCTACAAGGTGCTCTCGCTCGAGATCGTCGAACGAGAGCACTTGCTCAAGGCCGGCTGACGTACCACTCGGATTCGGACCGCACCGCCGGATTCGGACCGGGGAATGCTTCCCGATCCGAATCGGCGTCACATCTCCGAATCCGGGCCCCCTCAGACCTCGATGCCGACAGCGGCCGAGCAACGGGCGAGCTCGTCGGTCGAGAGCACCAGGTCGCGGGCCTTGGCCGAGTCTGTGATGGATGCCGAGCGGCTCGCTCCTGGGATGGGGATGACCGTCTCACCGAGCGAGAGCTCCCACGCGAGGACGACCTGCTGCGGGCTGACTCCGTGGTCGGCCCCGATCTCGGCGAACGCTGCGAACCGCTCGCCGATCGAGCCCGCGCCGCCGATGCCGCCGAGCGGGCTCCACGGCAGGAACGCGATCCCGTGCTCGACGCAGTAGGTCAGTTCGCCGTAGCTGCCGGGATGCCGCGGCGAGAACTCGTTCTGGACGCTCGTCAGGTTCCCCTCGCCGAGCACTTCCTGGGCGATCTGGATCTCCTCGACGCTCGCGTTTGAGATGCCGAGCGTCCGCACGAGTCCCTCGTCCTGCAGCGTCTTGAGATTCTGCATGACCTCGCCGTAGACCATCCACCGGTCGGGACGGTGGTACTGGTACAGATCGATCACGTCGACCTGCAGGTTCTTCAGCGACTTCTGAACGGCGCTCCGGAGGTACTCCAACGACCCGTTGCGTCCGAAGTCCTTCTCCTCGGTGCGGGTGATGCCGCCCTTCGTGGCGACGACGATGGACGACCGGTCGCCATCCCACCCGGCGAGCGCGTCTCCAACGATCCGCTCGTTGTGTCCCATCTGGTCCCAGCTGGGCGCGTAGATGTCAGCGGTGTCGACGAACGTCACGCCGGCATCGAGGGCCGCCCGGACGGTCGCCACCGCGTCGTCGTGCGACGGGATGCCGTTTCCGTTCATCGACACCGGCATGGCGCCGAGTCCGATGGCCGAGACGGTGAACGGTCCGAGAGTGCGCTGCGACATGAGTCTCCTTCGACGTGGTGGGGTGCGGCATCCACCCTGCCATCCGAGACCGCCGACAGCGACGACCCTTGACAGATCAGCGCGCGGTCAGCTGCTCCCGCACCTGGCGGCGAAGCACCTTGCCGATCTGCGAGCGCGGCAGATCATCGAGCTGCACGACCTTGCGCGGCACCTTGTAGGGGGCGAGGTGCGACTTGGCGAAGTCCTTGAGAGCGGATGCCTCGAACGCCGCCCCCTCCTTCATCACCACGGCTGCCACCACGTCCTCGCCGCCGGACGGGCGGGCGACGCCCACGACGGCCGCGGCCTCGACATCGGGGTGCAGCGTCAGCACCTGCTCGACCTCGCTCGGGCTCACGTTGAACCCGCCCGTGATGATCAGCTCCTTGACGCGGTCCACGACCGTCACGAACCCGTCGTCCGAGACCGTGACGATGTCGCCGGTCCGGAGCCAGCCGCCGTCGAGCAAGACCTCCGCCGTCTCCTCGGGGCGACGCCAGTACCCCTGGAACACCTGCGGTCCGCGAATCAGCAGCTCACCCGCCTCACCGGCGGGGCGGTCGACGGTCGGGTCGTCGGGGTCGACCACGCGGATCCACGTGCTCGGGAACGGCACGCCGACGGTGCCCGGGCGGCGCGTCGGGCCGATCGGGTTGCCGAGCGCCACGGGCGACGTCTCCGTCATGCCGTAGCCCTCGACGAGCAGCCCGCCGGTCGCCTCCTCCCACCGCGTCACGGTCGGGACGGGCAGGCTCATCGCGCCCGAGATCGCGAAGCGGATGGTCGAAAGGTCGACGTCCTTGCGAGTGCTCGCGCGGGACAGCGCGTCGTAGATCGGCGGGACGCCCGGAAGGAAGGTCGGCGGCGACTTCTTCAGCGCGCCGACGACGAGGTCGACATCGAACTTGGGGAACAGCACGATCCGCGCGCCGATCGACACGGCGAACGTGAGGCAGAGGGTCAGCCCGTAGGCGTGGAACATCGGCAGAACGGCGTAGAAGGTCTCTTCGCCCTCGTGCAGTCCCGGCACCCACGCACGCCCCTGCTCGGCGTTCGACCGGAGGTTCCGATGCGACAGCACGGCGGCCTTCGGCATCCCCGTCGTGCCGCTCGTCAGCTGCAGGAGCGCCGTGTCGTCGAGCTCGGGACGCGCCCACTTGCGGGAAAGGCGGCGCGTCTTCGTGAACTGCGACCACCGGATGACCCCGCGCGCGGTGGGCTTGGAGGTCATCGCCTCGCGCCGCTCGCGGAGGGCGGGCACCGGTGCGCGCAGCGCCGTGCGCATGACCCACGGGAGCGCGTCGGTCATGTCGACGGCGACGATCGCGGCGGGGGCGACGTCGCTCGGGAACTCGGCGACGATGTCGGCGACCTTGTCCCAGACGATCGCGACGACCGCCTCGTGCACCTCGAACTGGTGTCGCAGCTCGCGCGCAGTGTAGGTGGGGTTGTGTTCGACGACGATCGCGCCGATGCGAAGCGCCGCGTAGAAGGCGACGATGTGCTGCGGGCAGTTGGGCAGCACGAGAGCGACGCGGTCGCCCTTACGCACGCCGAGCTTGCGGAGCGCGTTCGCTGCGCGCGACACCTGCTCGCCGAGTTCGGCGTAGGTCGTCTCGGAGCGGAAGAACTCCGTCGCGACCTTCGACCCATAGCGTTCGACCGCGTGATCGAGCAGATCCACGAGCGTCTCGTCGACCGGATCAATGTCGGTCGGGACGCCGGGCGCGTAGGCAGCCAGCCAGGGGCGATCCTGCAGATCGGATGCCGGGGGTGTCGGGCTCATCGTCTTGTCCTCCTCGGTGTCCCGCCAGCGTAGGGCGGCGTGTTCATGCGTCTGCTGTGCGTTCGCTACGGGCGCTCGAGACCGGCGAGGCCGGACGTCAGCACGTCGATGACGTCCTCGACGTGCGCGTCGTCGTCGGTCGCGAGCCACCACGCCGCGAGCCCTTCTGCGGCGGCGTGAACGACGGCGACGAGGGTCGCAGTGGGCACGGTCGTCTCGGCGCCGCGGACCTCTCGCCACGCCTCGACGAGCCGCCCGATCTCGGACTGGACCGACTCGACTTCAGCGCGTGCAGCGACGGCGAGCGCAGCCGAGGCGCGCGCCATGGCGGTGAGTTCGGCGAGGCGTTCGTGCCTCACGCGGTCGCGCTGGAGCTCGGCGATGAAGGTGCGGAGCGCGGCGGAGACAGCCTCCGCGAGGGGCAGAGGCGCGAGCGGCTCGGCCCACAGGCGGCGGGTCAGCAGCTCCGATTCGCGCTGCAGGAGAGCGGTCACGAGCTCGGCCTTCGAGCCGAACGCGTAGCTCACGACGCGGTGGGCGACCCCCGCGCGCTGCGCGACGGTCCGCAGCGACAGCGCGGACACCCCGTCGTCGACCATCACGGCGACGGCGGCGTCGAGCAGCTGACGGCGTCGGTCGTCGACGTCGAGGTAGGTCCGGCGAGGGGACGGGTCGTTCACAGTGGTCTCCGAGCATGCGGCGCGGTGGTGTCTCCATACTAGTTTTATCCACTTGGACCAATCGAGGAGACATCATGATCACCGTGACCCCCGCCCGCGCCACCGACCTCGCCCCGGCATCCGTGGTCCTCGCCGAAGCGTTCGCGCAGGACCCCGTCATGTCGGCGATCGTTCCCGGGTCGCGTCGGCGTCATGAGCGGCTCACCGACCTGTTCCACGGCCTCCTCGCGAGCGGTCCGTACGCCACCGGGACGGTGGACCTCGCCCGCGATGCCGACGGCACTCTCCTCGGCGTCGCCGCGTGGGAAGGTCCTCACGCCGAGCGCGGCGCCTTCGGTCGGCAGACCGGGGAGCTCCCCCGCTTCGCGCGGGCGCTCGGCTGGCTCGGGATGCCGCGGGCCCTCGCCCTGCTGTCGCGTCTCGCCCGCCACCGCCCCCGCGCACCGCACTGGTATCTCGCCGAGATCGGGGTCAGTGCCGCCGCCCGCGGCAAGGGGGTCGGCAAAGCGCTCCTCGCCGCACAGCTCGACACCCTCGACACCACCCGCCAGACCGCGTACCTGGAGTCCTCCACGCCCGACAACCGTCGCCTCTACCGGCGGCTCGGGTTCGAGGAGCTCAGCCCGATCGACGGCGTTCCGGGCGCGACGCCGGTCGCGATGCTGCGTCTGCCCGCCGCGCGGTAGCGTGCTGAGCATGGTGACGGACCGAAGCGGAGACACCTGGCGACCTCTCGTCGCGGCGCTCGCGAACGACCGGGTGCGCGAGGCGTTCGCCCGGCTGACGCTCGGCGCGAGTGCGGACGACGCCCTCGACGGACTGTCGCCCTCGCGGCGACGCCACGTCGTCGAGACGCTGCACCGCGCCGGGCTCGTCACGGCGGATCTCCGCGCCGACGGCACGGCGTTCGCGCGGGTGCTCGCCGCGGTTCCGCCCGCTCCGCGGCCCACCGGTGCGGACCGATTCCTGTCGAGCGAGGGCCGACTCGTCCGCTACCCGTCGCATCCGGACGAGAGGCGCGACCTGCTCGAGACCCTCGCGCAGCGGGTGCTCGCTCCGGGCGAGATCATCGACGAGCCGGAGCTGAACGACCGGTTGGCCGCTCTCACCGACGACATCCCGGCGCTCCGCCGTCACCTCGTCGACCACGAGATCGTCGAGCGCACGCGCTCCGGCAGCGCGTACTCCCTCGTCGCCGCGCCGCCTCAGTCGTAGGAGCCGAAGACGCGGCGCCCCGCGCCATCGAGCCGCATGAGACCGCCGTAGGGCACGATCCACTGAGGTCGCGTGTGACCGAACGGCACGCCGATGCAGACGACGGCCTCCGGGTTGTAGCGAGCGACCAGCGCGGTCACCACGTCGCGCTGCGCGTCGCGGCGCGCGCGGCGGGTCTCGGCATCCGGTTCGTCACCGAACGTGCTCACCGGCGGCCGCGCAACCAGCACGCCGGCGACAGCCCCGAGCACGCCACGCTCGCCGAGTGCGCGCAGCCAGCGTGCGACGAGGCGGCGCGAGGGCAACTCCTCGCTCGTTTCCAGCAGGAGGATGCCGCCCTGCAACGCATCGAGCTCCGGCATCCGTCCCGCGAGGCCGATCTCGTCGAGCACGTCGAGGCACCCGCCCCACGTCCGCCCCTCGACGACCCGTTCCGGGCCCGACCACGTCCACGGCTCGGTCTTCTGCCGGTCGCCGTAAGAGGTGAGCGCGCGAGGGTCGAGCCAGTCGATCCCGATGTCCTCCGACTCGCCGGGCTCGGTCAGCTCGAGCTCCCCGCCGTCGAACAGCGCCGCGCGGAGCGACTGCAGGTGGATGGTGTCGATCCCCGGCCCGGCACCGAGGTGCACCTGGGTCGACCCGCCGTAGAACCCCGGCACGCCCGCCTGCCACAGCGCGTTCAGGAGGTGCGTGTTGTCGCTGTACCCGAGGTACGGCTTCGGGTCGGCGATCGCCGCGGCGAGGTCGACGTGCGGCACGACGGTGATCTGGTCGTCGCCGCCGACGCTCGCGAGAATCGCACGAACATCGGATGCCGCGAACGCCGCCTCGACATCCGCTGCGCGGGCGCGCGGGTCGGCGCCCAGCATCCGCGTCGTGGGGTATTCGACCGGCTCGAGGCCGAGGTCGTCGCGGATGCGGCGGAGCGCCTGCTCGTGCACGGCGGGCGCGAACCCGGGAGCGGCGAACGAGGGCGAGAGCACCGCGACCCGGTCGCCCGCGCGAAGCTTCGGGGCAGTCCGGAACGAGGGGCGCATGAGCTCATCGTGGCATCCGCGGGGCGACCGTCACCCGCTGTTCACCGGCGATTCACTCCGTTGCAGGAACGCCGTCGGATCCTGGAACGGACCTGCACGAAAGGATCCCCCGTGACGATTCTGGACCCCCCCACCGCCCGCAAGACCCTCCCACTCGCCGCGCACGCCGTCGGCAAGCGCTCGGCCGTGACCTGCCAGTTCAAGTGCGCGAACGCGTGCCTCGGCCCCGAGTGCAACGGGTCGGACAACCCGACGTTCCGGAGCATCGCCGAGCTCGCCCTCTCGCGCCGTACCCTGATCGGCGCCGCTGCCGCTGGAGCGGTCGTCGTCGCGACCGACGCGTTCGGCATCATGAACCCGGCGCCGGCGTCCGCGCTCACCGGCGGACCGGTCGAGTCCACGTGGGGATGGGGCGGTGCGCACAGCCTTCCGTTCCAGCCGATCGCTCCCGTCCCGGCATCCGTCGACGCGCTCACGGTGCCGAAGGGCTACACGTGGTCGCCGATCATCCGGTGGGGCGACCCGCTCTTCTCCGACGCGCCCGCGTTCTCGCTCGAGGCGCAGAGCCCCGCCGCGCAGGCGCGGCAGTTCGGCTACAACAGCGACTACCTCGACATCCTCGCCGACCGCGGCGGACGCACGGGCGTGCTCGTCAACAACCACGAGTACGTGAACCCGAACATCATGTTCGCCCCGACGACGGATGCCGCCGAGCTCCGCCGTCGCGGCGAGGTCTACAAGGCCGCCCAGGGCATGTCCGTGGTCGAAATCACGCGCCGTCGCCGCGGCAAGCCGTGGCGCTACGTCGTCGACGGCCGCCGCAACCGGCGCATCACGGTCGAGACCGTGTTCGAACTGACCGGCCCCGCCGCCGGCTCCGACCTGGTGAAGACCGCCGCCGACCCCGAGGGCCGGTGGGTGAAGGGCACGCTCGGCAACTGCTCCGGCGGCACGACGCCGTGGGGCACGATCCTCTCGGGCGAGGAGAACTTCAACGGCTACTTCGCGTGGGCCGCCGACACCGCGGGGCAGAAGCGCTACCAGGCGACCGCCTCGCGGACGACGTCGACCGGCTGGGAGGCCTACGACCCGCGGTTCAACTCGTTCGACCCCGGCTACGTCAACGAGCCCAACCGGTTCGGTTACATCGTGGAGATCGATCCGGACGACCCCACCTCGACGCCGAAGAAGCACACCGCGATGGGGCGCTTCAAGCACGAGGGCGCGAACGTCATCGTCGCGGACGACCGCCGCGTCGTCGCCTACATGGGCGACGACGAGCGCAACGACTACCTCTACAAGTTCGTGTCGAAGCACCGCATCAGCTCGTCGCGCAAGAAGAACATGACGCTCCTCTCGGAAGGCGACCTGTACGTCGCGCGCTTCCGGGGCGACTCCCCCGCGAGCCAGATCGACGGCTCGGGCACGCTCCCCGCCGACGGCGCGTTCGACGGCAGCGGCGAGTGGATCGCGCTCACGCGTCACGGCAAGAGCGTCGTGCCCGGCATGACGACCGATGAGGTCCTCGTCTACACGCGCCTCGCGGCCGACAAGATGGGCGCGACGAAGATGGACCGCCCCGAGGACGTGCAGCCGAGCCTCCGCACCGGCAAGATCTACGTCGCCCTGACGAACAACTCCGACCGGGGCAAGACCTCGATGGTGGATGAGGCGAACCCCCGCACGGGCAACCGGTTCGGCCACGTGCTCGAGATCACCGAGCGCCGCGGCCAGACGGGCACCTCGTTCGGGTGGAGCATTCTGCTGCAGTGCGGCAACCCCTCCGACCCGAGCACCTACTTCGCGGGGTACCCGAAGGACAAGGTGTCGCCGATCTCCTGCCCCGACAACCTCGCGTTCGACGAGGACGGCAACCTCTGGATCTCGACCGACGGCGCCCCCAGCACGATCGGCTTCAACGACGGCCTGTTCCGCGTCCCCCTCACCGGGCGGGAGCGCGGGCACGTGCAGCAGTTCCTCGCCGTCCCGCGCGAGGCCGAGACGTGCGGCCCCGTGATCCACGCGCGGGAACAGCTGGTGTTCGTCGCGGTGCAGCATCCCGGCGAGAACGGCACCGTCGCAGCTCCCACCTCGCTGTTCCCCGACTACGGCTCGACGCGACGGGGCGACATCCCCAACGCGCCTCGACCGGCGGTCGTGCAGGTGTACCGGAGCTGATCTGATGCCCGCGTCAGCCCGCCGGCGGGCTGACGCGGGCGCGATCGTCCACCGCCAACGACCCGAGCAGCCCCAACCGCTCCGCCGAGGGTGAGCCGGGCTCGGCGCTGTAGATCAACAGGACACGACCGGGCTCGGCGGTGACGGCGAGCTCCTCGTACACGAGGGTGAGTTCGCCGACCGAGGGATGCCGGAAGCGCTTCTTCCCGGAACCGTGGGCCCGGACGTTGTGGGCGGCCCACAGCTTCCGGAACTCGTCGCTGCGGGTCGACAGTTCGCCGACGAGATCCTGGATGCCCTTGTCGTGCGGGTCGCGGCCGGCCTCCGCGCGGATGACGGCGACGCACATGTCCGCGAACAGATCCCAGTCCGGATAGAAGTCCCGCGCGACGGGATCGAGGAACTGGAAGCGTGCGAAGTTCGGGACGCGTCCGCCGTCACCGATGAGAGGCGAGTAGAAGGCTCGGCCTAGATCGTTGAACGCGATCAGGTCCTGACGCTGGTCGCGCACGACGGCCACCGCATCCGTGATCGACGACAGCGCCCACTCGAGGCTCGGACGGATCGGCCCCGACTTCGAGGCGCGGCGACGATGGCGCCCCGAGGCGGGAATCCCGTCGGCGTTGCGTGCGAGGTCGAGAAGGTGCGCGTGCTCGGCGTCGGAGAGGTGCAAGGCGCGGGACAGGGACTCCAGCACCGCACCGGACGCGCCCGCGATCGCTCCTCGTTCGAGCTTGGCGTAGTACTCCACGCTCACGCCGGCGAGGGCAGCGACCTCGCTGCGCCGGAGCCCCTCGACCCTTCGGCCCGGTCCCGCGGGGATCCCCGCCGCATCCGGCGTCACGCGTGCCCGACGCGTCATGAGGAACTCACGGACCTCAGCTCGATTGTCCATGCCCACAGGCTAGATCGGCCGAGCCGGATCAGGGATGCCCTCTCGGTACACCTTCCGGCAGGGACTCCCGCCCGCGCCCGAGCGCGACGACGCTGAAGGACATGACCGCATCCGCTCTCACGCAACGCACCGGCTCCCGGAGGGCGCTGCCGACCCTGCTCCTGCTGCTGACCGTGTTCGGCCCGATCTCGATGGACCTCTACCTCCCGGCCCTCCCCGCGCTGACGGCGGAGCTCGACGCCGTCACCTCCGTGGCTCAGCTCACCGTCACCGCCTGCCTGATCGGGCTCGCCGCCGGCCAGCTGATCGCGGGCCCCCTGTCGGACCGGGTCGGACGCCGCGGCATCCTGCTCGTCGGCATCGCCGCGTACATCCTGATGTCGGCGGTATGCGCGCTGAGCCCAACGGTCGAACTGCTGATCGCGGCCCGGTTCGTGCAGGGGCTGGCCGGCGGGGTCGGCATCGTCATCTCGCAGGCCGCGGGCCGCGATGTGTACACTGGCGGCGCGTTGATCCGGTTCTACGGGCGCCTGACGGTCGTCGGCGGCCTCGCCGCGATCATCGGGCCCCTCCTCGGCGGACTCCTCGACGCGGTCACGGACTGGCGCGGCCTGTTCGTCTTCCTCGCCGCGATCGGGGCGGCCATCCTGGTCGTCACGCTGCGGATGTTCCCCGAGACGCTGGCACCCGAGGAGCGGACCGCCGGCGGCTTCGCGCACACCGTCGCCGACTTCCGGACGCTCCTGCGAGACCGGGCATTCGTCGGGGCCGTCCTGAACCAGGGGTTCCTCTACGCCGCCCTGTTCGCCTACCTCGCCGGATCGACCTTCGTCCTGCAGGACGTCTACGGGCTGTCCCCGCTCGGCTACGCGCTCGCTTTCGGGCTGAACTCGGCGGGCTTCATGACCCTGGGACACCTCGCCGGGCGCTCCGCCGAGCGGTGGAGCATTCCCGGCACCCTGACCGCCGGCGTCCTGACGTCAGGTGTCGGCGCGATCGGACTCCTCGTCGCCGGCCTCACCGCCCTTCCCCTGTGGGTCGTCATCGTGTCGCTGTTCCTCCTGGCGGGCGGGGTCGCGATCTCGTCTCCCCCGGCGACGACCCTCGCCCTCGCCGACTATCCGCGGATGGCGGGCACGGCCTCATCCCTCCTCGGGATGGTGAGGTTCGGGTTCGGGGGGATCGCGGCTCCGCTGGTCGGGGTCGCCGGTGCCCTCAGCATCCTGCCGCTCGGCATCGTCACAACGGTCTCCGTCCTCCTCGCGGGCGCCTCCTTCCTAATCCTCGCCCGCGGACGCACCGCATCGGCGGTCCGCTCCCCGCAGGTCGGGAGCGCCTCGTGATCGGCGACCCCCGCGGACGGATGCCGCGCCGCAGGGCAGCTGTCGGCTTCGGGCTGCTCGGCGTGGCCCTGCTGGGCGGCTGCGCCGCCGAACCCACTCCGCAGCCCGCGGCGACCCGCCCGGACACGCCCTCGGCCTCGGCATCCGTTCCGGCGGAGATCGTGGGGACGCGCATCCGGTTCTCGTCCGACCGCACCACGATCGACGTCACGATCGGCGAGGACAGCCCGGCGGTGCGCGATCTCCTGTCGCTCCTCCCGGCCGAGCTGTCGTTCGAGGACCTGAACAGCCGGGAGAAGATCGCGTCCCTGCCCCGCGAACTCGCCTGGCAGGGATCACCGGGCTCCGACCCGGAGGACGGCGACCTCATCTACTACACGCCCTGGGGGAACCTCGGGTTCTACTACGACGCCTCCGGGATCGAGTACTCCGACGACACGCTCCACATCGGCACCTACGACGCCACCGAAGAACAACTGTCGCTCCTCGTGGGCGGACCCGTCACACTCGAGATCATCGACTGACCACTGAGACAAGGAACAGAAGTCATGCGCGCAACCCTCATGTACTCCGCGGGCGACGTCCGCGTCATCGACGTGCCCGAGCCCACCCTCGAAGCGCCCACGGACGCGATCATCCGCGTCACCTACGCGTGCGTCTGCGGCTCCGACCTGCACCCGTATCACGACCTCGAGGACACCCCCGAGGGACGCCGCATGGGGCACGAGGCCGTCGGCGTGGTGGAGCGGATCGGCGAGGACGTGACGACCCTCCGGGTCGGCGACACCGTCATCGTCCCCTTCGCCTGGTCCGACGGCACCTGCACGTTCTGCCGCGACGGGATCACGACCTCCTGCATCCATGGGGGCTTCTTCGACGGCGCCGCATCCGCCACCCAAGCCGAGAAGCTGCGGGTGCCGTACGCCGACGGCACCGCCGTCGCCATCCCGGCCGGCACCGACGAGGCGCTCATGCCGTCGCTGCTGACGCTGTCCGACGTCTACCTCACCGGCTACCACGCGGCTATCCGCGGCGGCGTCGAGGCGGGCAAGACCGTCGCGGTGATCGGCGACGGAGCGGTGGGCCTCTCCGCCGTGCTGGCTGCGCGGCAGCTCGGCGCCGAGACCATCATCCTGATGGGCCGGCACACCGCCCGCACCGACCTCGGCCGCGAGTTCGGGGCGACACACGTCGTCGCCGAGCGCGGCGAGGACGGCGTCGCGAAGGTGCTCGAGATCACCGGCGGCGAGGGCGCCCATGTCGTCCTCGAGGCGGTCGGCCACATGCCGGCATACGAGCAGGCTTACGGCATCGTCCGCCCCGGCGGCGTCATCTCGCGCGTCGGCGTCCCCCAGTACGAGGATGCCGCGGTCGGGTTCACCTCGCTGTTCGGCAAGAACGCGACCCTCACCGGCGGGCCGGCCACCGTCCGCGCCTACCTCGAGGGCGCCATCCCCCAGGTGCTCGACGGCACCATCGAGCCGGGCAAGGTCTTCGACCGCGAGCTCCCCCTCGACGACATCGCCGAGGGCTACCGCCTGATGGATTCGAGGGAGGCGCTGAAGGTCCTCATCCGCCCCTGATCAGCGGGCGACGCCGATCGGGTCGCCGGTGCGGGCGAGGTCGGCCTCCAGCTCGCGAACGATCGGGATGACCTTCTCGCCGAACGCCTCGAGCTCCTCCTGGAAGTGCAGGAAGCCGAGCAGGAACAGGTCCACCCCGCGCTTCTTGTAGGCGATGATGCGCTCGGCGACCTGCTCGGGCGGACCGAACAGCTGGGTGCGGAAGCCGTCGTTGTACTGCACGAGGTCCTCGAACGAGGAGTCGGCCCACATCCCCTTGCGGTCCGCGGTGGATGCCCCGGCCTGCTGCACCGACTTGCGGAAGCCTTCGACGGACGCCGGATCGGCCTGCGCGATGATCTCGCGCAGCTGCTCGCGCGCTTCCGCCTCGGTGTCGCGGACGATCGCGAACCCGTTCAGACCGAACCGCACGGTTCGGCCGTGCTCAGCGGCGACCCGGGTGACGTCGTCGTACTGCTCGGTGAAGCCGTCGAAGTCCTTGCCGTTGGAGAAGTACCAGTCGGAGTGGGCGCCGCCGTTGAACCGTGCCGCCGTCGAGTTGCCGCCCTGGAAGATCTCGGGATGCGGGCGGCCGGGCACCGGGTACGGCCCGGGGCGCAGCGTGAAGTCGTTCACCCGATAGAAGTCGCCGTGGAACTGCACGTTCTCCTCGGTCCAGAGCTTTCGCAGCACCTCGATGAACTCGGCGGAGCGGCGGTAGCGCTCGTCGTGCTCGAGCCACGGGAGGCCGAGCTTCGTGTACTCGTCCTTGAACCAGCCCGAGACGACGTTGACGGCCGCGCGGCCCTTCGAGAACTGGTCGGCCGTGAGGATGAACTTGGCCAGCACGGCCGGCTCCCACAGGCCCGGGTGGACGGCGGCGATGACCTTCAGCTTCTCGGTCGCGAGCAGCAGAGCGAGGCTGATCGACGTCGACTCGTGCTGCTGAGCAGCGCCGTAGCTCGACAGGTAGCGCACCTGGCTCAGGGCGTACTCGAACCCGACGCGCTCGGCCGTCTGAGCGAGCTTCACGTTGTACTCGTAGTCCCAGGAGGTCCGCTGCTCGATGTTCGAGACCACGAGGCCCCCGCTGACGTTGGGCACCCAATAGGCGAACTTCAGCGGCTCGTGCGTCGACGCCGGGTCGTGCGGGGGTGTCTGCTCAGTCATGAGATCTCCGGGTGAGGACGGCGCCCTGAGGCGTCGCATCGGGTGGCTTCCCGGAACTCTCCGCCGGCCGGCCGGAGGGTGTCAATCGATGTGACCGCGTGTGTCCGACCATGACGCCGGGTGACGCCATCCAGGGCTGCGCGCCCCGCCCGAGCCGGCCGGAGTACACGCCAAGCTCGCTCATCACAAATTGATAACAGGAAATCCTTGCCGCCGTTATCCCGTCGTTATACAGTCAATGCCAGGTAGTTGTTTTGCTGTGGCAGCTACCGACATGTGATTGCAGGACACTCTTGGTGCAAAGGGACAAGGGCCGGCTGGATGCCTCTCCAGCCGGCCCTTACTGCATCACCCGTCAGACGGTCGAGCTCCGTCGGCGTCGCAGGACCAGCACCACACCGAGCGCGAGAAGCGCCGTGCCGGCGCTGCCCGCGATCCACAGCGGAGCAGCCTGACCACCCGTTGACGCCAGCTCATCGTCGACGGCGGCGGCCTGACCCACGGTCACCGCGGCCCAGCCGACGAGCTCCCCGGATTCATCGACGACCGCGACCCGGTGCGACCCGGCCTCGAGATCGTTCGGCAGCGCGAAGCTCGCGGCACCCTCGGCATCCGCTGTCACCCCTCCAAGCGCCGTCGGCGTGGAGTAGACGAAGCCGTAGTACCGCTCCCCCGCGGCCAGGCCCGACACGAAGATCCGGTCACCACGGACGGAGGCTTGGATCTTCCCCTCCGCCGCTGCGGGCAGGTCGTCGCCGTTCGCGACGGGAGCGCTGGGCGCGCCGCCCGTGGACGGCAGCTCGCCGGGAGCGGGCGTGGAGGTGGGCTCCGGCGTGGGCGACGGCGCGGTCGTGGGCTCGGGAGCAGGCGACGGCTCGGGATCGGGCGACGGAGACGGCACAGGCGTCGGCGACGGCTCCGGGGTCGGTCCGGTGCCCGGCGTGCCGATGACGACCGAACCGTCGTCCTTCACGGTGACCTTCGCCGCCATCGCCGCGGCGAGGTTCATCCGCTGCCAGCTCTCCTGCTCACCGACGTCGAGCGGGTGGCCCGAGTCCGTCGCGGTGAGCGCGAGCACCTGTCGACGCTGCTTCGGCGTCAGATCGGGGTGGCTCGAGACGAGCAGCTCTTCGGCTCCTGCGGGGACCACGACCTTCGCGCCCTTCGGACCGGTGGCGGGGAACCCGTAGCCGAGGTGCTCCTCGTAGTACGCGAGTGCCTTGTCCGTCGGGAGGTAGGGGACATCCTTCGCGATGCAGTTCTCGAGGGTGTCGCCGCAACCTCGCTCGAGCACGCCGCGCAGTTCGTCGGATGCCTCGTCGACGAGTTCGCGCATCTCCGGGTCGGCGAGGCGGAGCGCGATGATCTTCTGCCCCATCATCCGACCACTGATGACGTCGAGCGGGTAGTGCGCAGCCATGACGACGCGGTTGTTGCCGGCCTCCGCGGTGCGCGCGAGGATCTGCGGCGCGAGCTCGGGCAGCATCTCGGCGAGCGCCGTGCCCTGCCAGTACGCCTGCGATGTGTGGCCGGAGGGGAAGGACCCGCTCTTGGAGCCCCACGCGTCGCCGCCCTCCTTGTCTCGGTAGACGAGGTCCTTCGTGGTGTCGAGCCGCAGGTAGGGGCGCTTGTAGTCGAAGTAGTTCTTCGGGGGGTTGCTCGACGAGGTCGACCCGAGCTTGCCGCCTTCTTTATTCAGGAGCCACGTCAGCTTCGGCAGCTCGCCGTCGGCAATGGCTTCTGCGTAGATCGCGCCGAGCTTCTTGCCGAACGCGTCACCCATGCTGACCGACATGTCCTGGTACTGGTCGACGATGGCCCGCTGCACCTGCGCATCGGATGCCGTGAGGTTGATCTCACTCGTCAGCTTGTCGTTGTAGTTCATGACCGCGGGGTTGCCGCCGTCGCCCCGGTCGGTCCGGAGACCGTCGAAGATGTCCATCATCTGCACCGACCAGTTGTCGGCGCTGGGGGCCGACGACGTGCCGGTCGACGCGGTCGCGTCGGACGAATAGGTCGCTGTCTTCTGCGCCTCGGTGAAGCCGTCGGCTGCGAAGGCCGGTCCGGCAGTCAGGGCGCAGGCGACAAGGATGCCGAGTCCCCCGATCGCCACGCCGGTGCGAGTACCGGCTCGTTGTGTCTGTCTCTTCACGCTCATGGGCGCGCCTCACTTCCATCGGTTGCGGGGGTTGTCGCAGACTATCGGCGCGGGGCCGCTTTGTCAGGACATAGCGACAACAGGGTTCGTGAGAATGCTCTCCTCTTCACGAGAACGGCCGGTGACGCCACGGTGACGACGAGGCATCCATCGGCGTCTTCGGCGTGGCACACCGCTATACAGTTGACGCCATGACCGACCGACGCCTCGCCATCGCTGCCTGGGAGAGCCTCTTCCGCGCGCAGCACGAGGTGATGGCTGAGATCTCGAAGGACTTCGACGAGGACGAGCTCTCGGGTGCCGAGTACGACGTCCTCCTCACCGTGACCCGTTGCGAGGAGCACACGGCGCGACTGCGCGACGTGACCGCCAACATGTTGATCAGCCAGCCGAGCGTGTCCCGACTGGTCGATCGGATGGTCGCCCGCGGCCTCGTCTCGAAGTGCCCCGACCCGCAGGACGGTCGCGGTGCGATCCTCCGCGCCACCGAGAAGGGCGCCTCGACCTTCCGTCGCGTCGCAACCGTTCACGGCCGCACGATCGCCGAACGGATGTCGGTGCTCACCGACGACGAGCTCTCGCAGCTCGAGCAGCTCACCGCCCGCCTCCGCGGCGTCTGACCGAACGCGAATCGCCCCGCATCCGAGACGGGATGCGGGGCGATTCGCGTTCACTGCGGGAGCGCTGTGCCGGTCACTGGTCGATCGGCTGCGGGTGCTCGCTCTCGCCGGCCGTGATGGTCGGGGACGATCCGTCGGCGACCACCTGAACCTTGCGAGGCTTGGCCTTCTCGCTCACCGGGATGGTGACGGTCAGCACGCCGTTGTTGTAGGTCGCGGTGATCGACTCGGTGTCGATGCCCTGGCCGAGGTTCAGCTGGCGGAGGAAGCTCGCGGTCTCGCGCTCGCGCGTGATCCACTTGACCCCCTCGCCGGAGCCGAGCGTGCGCTCCGCGCGGATGGTGAGCAGCTGACCGTCCACGTCGATGTCGACCGAGCCCGGATCGATGCCCGGCAGGTCGGCGTTGAGGACGTAGTGGTCGCCGTCGCGGTACAGATCCATCGGCATCCGTCGCGGACCGCGGCGCGTGTCGAAGAGGGTCGACGCGAGGCGGTCGATGTCACGGAACGGGTCGTAGGTTGCCATGATTCTCTCCTTCGGTGTGGTGGTTCAAAGTTGAGCCTTATCGGCTCAAGTAGCTTCAGATTAGCACTCACCCACATCGAGTGCCAACGATTCGCGCACGGCGAACGACCCTCGGAAACCTGCCCGTAGGCTGACGATATGAGCGCCCACGAGATCGCCCCCGAGCCCGCTGACCCGTTCCTCTGGCTGGAGGAGATCGACGGCTCCGCCGCCCGCGACTGGGCCGCGGAGCGGACAGCCGAGACCGAGGCGGCGTTCGCCGGCGATACCCGGACGGCGCTCGAGACACGGCTGACCGGCATCCTGCAGGACCCCGACCGACTCGTCGTCCCGAGTCGCCACGGCGACCTCATGTACGACCTGTGGCGGGATGCCGAGAACCCCCGCGGCCTCTGGCGTCGCACCTCGCGCGCCTCCTTCGCGGGAGGCACCCCGACGTGGGAGGTCCTGCTCGACATCGACGCCCTCGGCCGCGAAGAGGGCACCGCCTGGGCGTTCGCGGGCGCGGCCCACGGTCCCGCCGGCACCGGCCGCGCGCTCGTACGACTGAGCCCCGACGGGGGCGACGCCGCCGTGGTGCGCGAGTTCGATCTCGAGACGCGTCGCTTCGTCGACGACACCCCGTTCACCCTCGACGCCGAGAAGACCATGATCGCGTGGGTCGACCGCGACACCCTGCTCGTCGCCACCGCCCTGCACGGGGGCGGCGTGACCGACTCGGGCTACCCGATCAGCGCCCGCGCATGGCGCCGGGGCGAGCCCCTCGAGGACGCGCCGCCCATCGTGACGGGTGTCGCGTCGGACGTCGGCGTGTTCACGCACGTCGACCACACCGGCGGCACGGCGACCCCGATGGTCGTCGTCGCGCACGACTTCTTCCACTCCGAGTCGTGGGTCTGGGACGGCGGCGAGCCGAGCCTCCTCGCCGTGCCGCAGGACGCGAACGTCGACGTGCACGGCGAGCTCGTCACGGTCCGCACGACGACCCCGTGGCAGATCGGCGACACGACGCATCCGTCGGGCACCCTGCTCATCGGTCCACTCGAGACCGTCACGGAAGGCGATGGGTCGGGCCTCCGCGTCGCGTTCGCGCCGACCGACACCGCCGTGCTCGAGACGTGGACGTGGACCCGCACCCGCCTCGTCCTGACGATCCTCGACCGCGTGCAGAGCCGACTCGTGTCGCTCGATCCCGACACGCTCCTCGGCACCGACATCGACCTGGGGCTCGGCGATGCCGACCTCTTCAGCGCGAACATCGCGACGGTCGATGACGAGGAGGACGACGAGCTGTGGGTGGTCGCGCGCGGCTTCCTGACCCCGCCGACCCTGCTCGTCATCGAGCCCGGGAAGGACGCCCGCGTCGTCGACCGCAGCCGGGCGACGTTCGATTCCTCCGGCCTGGTCGCCCAGCAGCACTGGGCGACCTCGGCCGACGGCACGCGCGTGCCCTATTTCGAGGTCGGCCCGCGCGAGCGTTCCGGCGCGCTCCCCGTCCTGATGAACGGGTACGGCGGGTTCGAGCACGCGCTCACCCCGGAGTACCCGACGATCGTCGGCCCCGCGTGGCTTGAAGAGGGCCGCGTGTACGTCGTCGCGAACATCCGCGGCGGCGGCGAGTTCGGCCCGGAGTGGCACCTTGCCGCGCTCCGCGAGAACCGCCACCGCGCCTACGAGGACTTCGCCGCCGTCGCCCGCGATCTCGTCGCCCGTGGTGTCTCGACCCCCGACCGGATCGCCTGCCACGGTCGCAGCAACGGCGGCCTGCTCGTCGGCAACATGCTCACCCAGTACCCGGACGACTTCGGCGCGATCGTGTGCGGCGTGCCGCTCCTCGACATGCGCCGCTACACGCGCCTGTCGGCCGGTGCCAGCTGGATCGCCGAGTACGGCGATCCCGACGACCCCGCCGAGTGGGAGTTCGTGAAGACCTTCTCGCCGTACCACCTGATCGAGCCCGGGCGGCGGTACCCGGCATCCCTCATCTACGCAGCGGCGAGCGACGACCGGGTCGGTCCCGTGCAGGCGCGCAAGATGGCGGCGCGCATGGCGGACGAGACGGATGCCGAGGTGCACTACCTCGAGCCCATCGAAGGCGGTCACTCGGGAGCAATCGATGCGGCGTCGACGGCGGCACTGCACGCGACGATCCACGCGTTCCTCGACCGGACGGTGGCGCGCGCCGACTGAGGGTCGAGGGCCCGCCCTCTACGCTGGGGGCGGGAGGTCCACCGCATGAGCACCATCGGGACCGTCGAGGACGAGCTGGCGGCGACGCTGTCCGCCGTGGCAGAACGCACCCGCGTCGACGACGCGGCTGCCGACCGCATCCGTCGACACTTCCCTGCCCTGCACGCGGCGCTGGCGGCACGGGATGCCTCGTCGGCAGAGCTCGCCGACCTCGTCACCACCGCCGTCGTCGCCGCGAACGGGCTTTCGCTCGACCTCAAGGTGCACGGCGAGCAGCGCGCCGCGAACACGACGCGAACGGCGTCGCGGTTCGCCCTCGGTGCGGCCTGTTACGCCGACCGCTACGCCGGCAACCTGGCGGGCCTGCGCGATGAGATCCCCGCGCTCCGAGACCTCGGCGTCAGCGTCCTGCACGTCCAATCGCCGTTCGCCCGCCGTGAGGACGGCACTGTCGACCTCCGCCGCGGCGACCCCGGGCTCGGGTCGATCGATCGGCTGTCCGACCTCGCCGGGGACCTGCGCCTGTCGGGCATCTCGCTCGCCGTGGACGTGCCCGCAAGCGACGACCTGAGCATGTTGATCGACGATCTCCTCTTCCTCGCGGGCCGCGGCGTCGAGGTCTTCCTCCTCTCCGACCGCGCGGCGGTGGACATCGCCGCTGCCGTGCTCGCGATCGGTGCACCGGGGGTCGATGTGCTCCCGGCATCCCCCGGTTCGGCCCCGCTCTGGCAGGCACTCGCCACCGGCGACGCTGCGCCCTTGCAGCGCGCGATCGAGCGCCGCGACGGCAGCACCGACGTCGCCGCGGTCCGCGACGCGGACGCCGTCATCTGGGAGACGGATGCCGCGGCTCTGACCGCGCGGTACACCGACGAGTCGTCGTTCGGGCGCGGGCTCGCGACCGACGGCGGCGTCGCCGGGACGACGGCCTCGCTCGCAGGCGTCGAGGCTGGCGACCCGCTCGGCGAGGCCCGCGTCGCCCACGCGCACGCTCTCATGCTGAGCGTGCCGGGACTGCCGATGCTGTGGCTCGGCGACGAAGTCGGCCAGCTCAACGACCCGACGTTCCGCGACGACCCCGAGCGCCGCGACGATGCACGCTGGACCCACCGGGGACAGAAGCCCCGCGACAGCTACGCGCAGAAGTCGGATGCCGCGACGTCAGCGGGCCGCATCCACCGAGACCTCACGAAGCTCATCGCGGTGCGGCACACCACGCCGGAGTTCGATGGAGCGGATCTCATCGGCTTCGAGGTGCCGGTGCCGTCGGTGGTGGGGTATCAGCGCCCCGGTGACGGCAGCGTCGTGCTCGTGCTCGCGAATGTCGCGGACGAGCCGGCGCACATCCCGGCGGTGACGCTCTCGGGCTTCGCTCCGACGGCGCTCGATCTCGTCGAGAGCGTCGAGGCCGACATGAGCGAAGGGCTCACGCTGCCTGCCTGCGGATTCCGCTGGCTGCGCGTGAGCCCTGTCGCCTGAGTCCGGCGGAGGTCAGTCCTCGACGACCGTGACCGTGACCTCGATGTTGCCGCGCGTGGCGTTCGAGTAGGGGCACACCTGGTGTGCGGCGTCGGCGAGTGCCTGCGCCTGGTCGTGCGGGAGGTTCGGGATGACGACCTCGAGCTGCACGGCGAGACCGAAGCCGCCCTCGCCGTTGGAGCCGATGCTGACGCGCGAGCCGACGCTGGTGTCCTCGAGGGTCACCTTCTGCGCGCGGGCGACGGACTGCAGGGCGCTGTGGAAGCACGCGGCGTAGCCCGCGGCGAAGAACACCTCGGGGTTCGGTGCGCCACCGGCGCCACCCATCTCCTTGGGAACGCGCACGTCGGTGTCGACGAGGCCGTCGACGGTGCGGACGTGTCCGTTGCGGCCGCCTCCGGTTGCGAGTGCTTCTGCGGTGTAGAGAGCTTCCATGATGTCCTTCGGGTCAGGAGGCGATTGCCTCGTCGGTGGTGCGCATGACGCGGTTCAGGTCGTGGACCACGTCGAGCAGCATCCGAGCCTTCTCTTCGGTCAGTCCGGTGCAGCGCGCGATCTCCGCGCCGACGACGGACAGTTCCGAGCGGAGCGTGCGTCCGTCGTCCGTCAGCGTGACCTCGACGACACGGTCGTCGTGAGGACTGCGCGAACGGGAGACGATGCCACGCGCTTCGAGGCGGCGGATGAGGGGTGACAGAGTGCCCGAGTCGAGGAAGAGTTCTTCGCCCAATTCCTTCACAGACCGGGGCTCCTGGTCCCCGAGAGCGACGATGACGAGGTACTGGGGGTACGTCAGCTTCCACGGCGCGAGCACGCGCCGATACGCCTGCCCGAAGGCGTGGCTGGCCGAGTACACCCCGAAGCACACCATCTGGTCGGTCGCTCTCATATCAGTATGGTTGCACGCAATTGAGTTGTGCGCAACTTAACCGAAAGTGAGCGATCGGCGCGGCCATACTGAGGTCATGGGGACGACGGATGCCGCTATGGCCGACGCGTTTGAACGGGCGGCGATCGTCGGCACAGGACGCGCTGCCCGGCCGCTGCGGTCCGCCCTCGAGCGCAACCCGAACGACGCCGACCTGAGAACCGCGCTGGTGGCGCTCTACCGCGCGAGCGGAGCGCGCGAGCAAGCCGGTCGATACTCCGTCGCCGCGCCCGACGCGGACCCCGACGAGGTGTCCGCCTACCTGCGCTGGGCGATCGCGCAGGGAACCGACGAGGCGCGCGTCCGACGCCTCAGCCTCCTCGATGACAGCCAACGGTTGCCGGAGGACTTCGTCGCGGATCTCGCGGCCGGCAGAGTGCGCCGCACGCCCGCCGAAGCGTGGGACGAGCGGGGCGGTAGCGCGATGGCCGTCTTCGCGGCGCTGATCGTCATCACGCTGGTCGTGACCTTCGCGGTCGTGATCTTCTGGACCCCGGCCGCACCGTTCATCGCTCATCTCGGGTCGCGCCTGTTCGCACTAGCGTGGGCCGTCGCCTTCGCCTGCTTCAGCGTCGCCGACGCCCTCCGACACCGGCGGAAGGATGCCGCGTGGAAGGGCGTCGTATCCGTGGTGCTGTTCGTCTTCGGCGCTGCGGGCCTGGTGAGCCTGTTCACCGGCGGGATCTGAATGAGCCGCGTCGTCGTCTTCTCGGGCGGTGCGGATTACGCCGACCCGTGGCATCCGTTCGGCGAAACGAGTGCGATCGTGGCGGAGGTGCTCCGCGAGGAGGGTGACGTCACGGTCGTCGGCACGCTCGACGCCCTCGCCGAGCGGATCGGCGATGCGGATCTGCTCGTTATCAACGCCGGCGGCGGGACCGCGCCGCATCCGCTCGACGCGCACCTCGCCGAGATCCTCGCGGGGTACGGCGGGCCGTTGCTCGCCCTGCACGTCTCAGCGACGCTGATGCCGGAGCGCGCCGCTTGGGAGGCGCGTCTCGGCGGGCGGTGGGTCCGCGACGTGACCTTCCACCCCGAGCGCGGACCGCTGCGCGTGCGTGCCGTCTCGGCATCCGTGGCCGACCTCGCGGCGTTCGAGACGGTGGATGAGGCGTACACAGCCCTGCGGGTCTCCCCCGACGCAGACGTTCTGCTCGTGCACGATGACGCCGACGGGGTCGCGCACCCCCTCGTGTGGACGCACGAGAACGAAGGATGCCGCGCCGCCTACAGCGCGCTCGGTCACGACGCGGGGGCTTACGCGTCGCCGCTCGCGCCGGAGCTCGTCCGGCGGCTCACGCACTGGCTGCTGGGCTAACGGGCGGAGAACAAGAACGGCCCCGCCGAAGCGGGGCCTTTCTCAGACTGTCTCAACACAGTGTGCGCCCGAAGGGACTCGAACCCCTAACCTTCTGATCCGTAGTCAGATGCTCTATCCATTGAGCTACGGGCGCATGGCCTGTTTCCGGGCCGAGGAAAAGCATACGTCACCGCGGCCCGTAATCCGAAATCGGGGCGCTATTCGAGCTCGCCCGGGTCGATCCCGGCGGGCCCGGCCTCGAGGATCGGCTCGGGCTCGACGCCCTCGTCGCGGAGCGCCTGCTGCTTCGCGGCACTCCGGCGGTGGGCGCGGAGCTTCGGGAGGTCGACGAGGCGCAGCGCCTGCATGCGGGCAACCCGCATCCGGTCGTAGTCGGCGTCGAGGTCGGGACGGGCCGCCGCGATCCGCAGCGACCGGTCGATGTTGTTCGACACCTCGGCCCACGCGGCGTCGCGCGCGTCGGCGATGAGCTTGCGGAGTTCCTCCTGGTCGTCGGCACGGACGCGGAGCTCCTTCGCGACGTGTAGCGACTGCTTGCGCCGGCGACGGAGGTTCCGGACGTCGCGACTGCGGTAATCATGCGTTCCGCTCGAGTCGGAGTACCGGTTGCGCGCGGCCTTGCGCTCGCGCTCGGTGCGGGCGGCATCCGCTTCAGCCTCTTCGGCCAGCGAGATCAGGATGTCGCGGGCGTCGCCCATGAAGCGTTCCGAATCGAAGTCGTCACCCTGCACGAGGATGTCGACGAGGATGCGGTTCTTCAACGCCAAACGTGTCGCCGCGGACGCGATGTAGAGCCCCTCGGCGACGACGTCCCGGGTCCTGACCCGCTCATTCTCCGCCACCGCTCACCCCTTGCCGTCCAGTCTACCGAGCAAGGGCCTCGGGATGCCGGTCAGTCGAGCGACGGCAGGGCGTGACCGGCCGGCCCGTCACCGCGCAGCGGCGGGAACCGCCAGGCCAGCGACGCCTTTCCGCCGGGGGCGATGTCGACCCGGAGGGCGTGCGGAGTCTGGATCATGCGCAGGCGCGCGTGCCACACGCCGTCGGCGTCGACACCGGCGACCGACCTGAACGGCACTCCGTCGAGCCCGTCCGCCGGCGCCGGCCACTCCCCCGACACCCAGTCGCCGCGGCCGACGGGCAGGGTCGCGTCGACGCCGTCTCCCACGAAGCGGATCGCCCATCCTTCGCGGGTCTCGCTGACCTCGACGCGCTCGGCGCCGGGCACCGGGCCGCCGCTCGTGAACGGTCCGGGCGGGTACGCGGTCGCGTCGACGTCGAACGTTCCCGAGAAGCCGGTGCCCGCGTCATCGGGCAGCGGCAGGGCGAGCGACGACAGCCGCTCGGCGAGCGCGGCATCCGCTTCGTCCGTCCCCGCCCCGGTCATGGCGGGGCGAAGGTGCTCGGTGATGAGGTTCAGCAGCGTCTGCATGTCGACCGTCTCGGCCGTCGTGATGATGACGGCATCCTCTTCGGGCCACACGATGATGAACTGCCCGTACGCACCGTCACCGCGGAACCCGTGCCGGTTCATCCAGTACTGGAAGCCGTAGCCCTGCTGCCAGTCGATCGGATCCGGAGCCCCCGGACCACGATGCGCGGTGTCGTTGCCCATCTGCTTCGACGTGGCGGTCGCCACCCACTCCGGGTCGAGGATCTGCTCACCCTGCCAGCGTCCGCCGTCGAGCATGAGCTGACCGGTCTTGGCGAGCGATTCCGTGAAGACATGGATGCCGCTGAAGCCCATCTCGACGTCTCCGAGCATCATCCACTGCGCCTCGTCGATCCCGAGGGGGTCGAGCAGTCGCGGGCGCAGGTAGTCGAGGATCGTGCCGCCGGTCGTCTTCGCGACCAGGCGCCCGACCCCGTAGATCGTGGGCTGGCTGTATGCGAAGACCGACCCGGGTTCACGGTCGGGCGCGACGCGGAAGAATCCGCCCAGGACGTCGCCGCCGACCTCGCGCGAGGCCGCCGCGGCGCGATCGAGCGCCTCGGACTCGTGGCCGCTCGCCATCGTCAGCGCGTGGCGCACGAGGTAGCGGCGGTACTTCTCGTCGAGGTCGTCGGGGACCAGCTCGGGGAAGTGATCGACCATCACGTCATCGAGTCCGAACCGGCCCTCGGCGATCGCGAGACCCGCCGCGGCGGACGTGAACGTCTTCGACAGCGAGTAGACGAGATGCTTCAGGTCGGGCGCGAACGGCGCCCACCATCCCTCGGCGATGACGTGTCCGTGACGCACCACCATGAGACTGTGCATCTCGGTGTCGGTCTGGCTGATCGCGTCGATCAGGCGGTCGACGCCGGCGGCATCCACCCCCTGCGCAGACGGAGTGGACCGGGGCAGGGAGGAGGACGTCGACGTCATGTCGCCATCCTAAGGACGACGGCTATCAGAGGGCCGAGATGCGCCAGGATGCCGCGAACGTCGCCCCGGGCGCCAGCACGAGCAGTCCCGCGTCGTAGTCGTACGCGCTCGCGTTGAACGCATCGGGCGCGCACGTCATCGGCTCGACAGCGAGACCCTTCCGGTGCCCCGGGTGGGCGGCTCCGGTCGGCTTGTCGGCGGTGTGCACCTGCACCCACGGGCACTCGGCGCCCCACGTGACCTCGACGCCGACACCCGACGGGTCGGTGACGCGGACCGTGGCGGCGCCGTCGGCATCCGTCTCGATGTCGGTGAACGCGTGGTCGAGCTCGACGTCACCGAGAACCCGCGGCGCGCGCCGGTCGAACCGCTCGGGCTCGTAGTCGGTGACGGGGTGGACGGCGACGGGGCTGAGCCGGTCGGGGGTGACTTCGAGAACGGATGCCGCAGGCAGCACGAGCGTCCACTCGTCGAGAGGCGCGGGGCCGGCGACCACGTACGGGTGCGGGCCGGTGCCGAACGGCGCGGGCCTCGTGCCGAGGTTCCGCGCTCGGACGGTCTGGGTGAGGCCGTCGACGGCGAGCGCGTAGGTCGTCTCGACGCGCACGCGCCACGGATAACCCGTCTGCGGCTCGATCGTCGCGGCGAGCGTCACGCTGCTGTCGGTGCGCTCGACCTCGGCGAAATCGAGCCACGCGACGAGCCCGTGGAGGGCGTGCGACCGGTCCGGCTCGGTGAGAGCGGTGACGAGCTCCTCGCCGTCGAACTCGTACTCGCCGTCGACGATGCGGTTCGGCCAGGGCGCCAGGGTCGCGCCGCGGTAGTCGGGTCGCACCTGGTCGGCCTCGAACGGGACGACGAGGTCGCGGCCGTCGTGGCGGAGCTCCCGGAGGGTGGCACCCACCGAGGCGATGACGGCGTCGTATGCGCCGGAGCGCAGCGAGAACTGGACGCCCGAGAGCGGGGCGGGGGCTGTGGTCACGGGCGGAGCATCACTTTCAGGGCGGCGCGGTCATCCATCAGGCGGTAGCCGTCTGCGGCTTCGCCGAGGCTCAGTTCGCGATCGAAGACGGCCCCGGGGTCGACAGTACCGTCGAGGACGCCCGGCAGGAGGTCGTCGATGTAGGCGCGCACCGGGGCGACGCCGCCGGTGACGGTCACGTTCTTCTGGAACTGCACGCGCTGCAACGGCGCATCGGCGTACTGCGGCACGCCCACACGGGTCACGGTGCCGCCGTCGCGCACCACGCCGAGCGCCTGCTCGTACGCGGGAAGGTGCCCGACCGCGTCGATGACGACGTGGGCTCCGAAGCCCCCGGTCAGCTCGCGGACGGCGGCGACGCCCTCGTCGCCGCGCTCGGCGACGACGTCGGTCGCGCCGTAGCGACGGCCGAGATCGGTGCGCACCTCGTGGCGACCCATGAGGATGATGCGCTCGGCGCCCAACCGACGTGCCGAGAGGACCGCGAGAAGGCCGACCGCACCGTCGCCGATGACGACGACGTCCTTGCCGGGTGCCACGCCGCCGGTGACAGCGGCGTGCCAGCCGGTGCCGTAGACATCACTCAGGGTGAGGAGCCCCGGCATCCGCTCGTCGTCTTCTGCGACGTCGACGCGGTAGAGCGTGCCGTCAGCGAAGGGAGCGCGGCGACGCTCGGCCTGCGCGCCCCCGGCGCCGGTCGGGACCGACAGGCCGGCGAACCGGCACGAGGTCTGCAGGCCCGCGCGGCAGAACTCGCACTCGCCGCACGAGAAGACGAACGGCACGATGACGACGTCGCCGGGCGTCACGGTGCGGACGTCCGCCCCGATCGCCTCGACGACACCGATCATCTCGTGCCCCATCGAGCGGCCCGCCTCGCTGGGCTCGATCGAGTGGTAGGGATGCAGGTCGCTGCCGCACACGCACGCCACGACGGTGCGGAGCACGGCGTCGGTGGGCTGTTCGATCCGGGGTTCGGGGGCGTCGACCACGCGGACGTCACCGGGGCCGTACATGTAAGCAGCTCGCATCCTCCGATTCAACTACGGATGCCGGGGCGCCGGGCTGTGCGAGTCTGTCGCCATGACCGCTCTCCACGACGTCGCGATCGTCGGTGCGGGCCTCGCCGGGCTCCGCGCCGCCGCGATGCTCGCCCGCTCCGGGCGGGATGTCGTCGTGCTCGACGCCGGCGACGACGTCGGCGGCCGGCAGCGCACCGACGTGGTCGACGGGTTCCGCCTCGACCGCGGGTTCCAGGTGCTGAACCCGCGGTACGACGCCCTCGCCCGGGCGGTCGACCTCGCCGACCTCGACCTGCGGGCATTCCCCGTCGGCGTGCGGGTGGTGCGCGGCACGCGGTCGGACGTCCTCGCGCACCCGCTGCGGCACCCCGGGATGCTCCCCGCCACCATCGCCGGCGCACTGTCGGGTCTCGTGTCGCCCGCCGATGTCGTGGGCGCCGCGCGGTGGCTCATGCCCGCGCTCGTGCGCCCGGCATCCGTCGCGGACGGACCGGATGCGACGCTGCACGAGGCGTGGGACCGCGCCGGACTCACCGGGCCGCTGCGCCGATCCGTGCTCGAACCGTTCCTCACCGGGGTGCTCGCCGACGACGGTGCGGAGACGTCCGCGGTGTACGCGACGCTGCTCACGCGTCTGTTCGCCCTCGGCCGGCCGGGCGTTCCCGCGCAGGGCATCGCGGTGCTGCCGCGGCGGCTGGCGGCGCTCGCCCGCGCGGCGGGGGCCGACATCCGTCTGTCGCACGCCGTGGACGCGATCGACGTGCGCGACGACCGGGCGGAGATCGGCGTGGTCGGCGGCGACACGGTTGCTGCCCGCGAGGTGATCGTCGCGGTGGGCGGCGATCAGGTCTCTCGCCTGACGGGCGAGCCGGCGCCGGCGATGCGCGGGCTGCAGACGTGGTGGTTCGGGACGGATGCGGGGGCCCCGGCATCCGCTCTGCTGACCGTCGACGGCGAGCGCAGCGGCCCGATCGTGAACAGCGTGGTGATGTCGCGGACGGCGCCCGACTACGCCCCGAGCGGTCGCCACCTGGTCTCGGCGAGCTGTCTGCTGGGGGATGCCGCCGACGAAGCGAGCGTGCGCGCGCAGCTCACCAGGATGTGGGGCGGCGAGGCCGCGTCGTGGGAGCTGCTGCGGCGCGACGACATCCCGAACGCGCTGCCCGCCCTCGGAGCGCCGATGCGGCACCGGTCGCCGGCGCGGCTGTCGGAGCGCGTCGTGCTCGCGGGAGACCACCGCGAGACACCTTCGATCGCGGGCGCGCTCGTGTCGGGCGAGCGTGCGGCGCGCGCGATCCTGGGCTGACGCCTACGGCTGGTCGCCGGTCGCGACCGGACGGTCGGGGTGGTTCGACCACTGGCTCCACGACCCGCCGTACAGTGCCGCGTCGATACCCGCCAGGCTCAGCGCGAACGCCGCCTGCGCGGCGGAGACGCCCGAGCCGCAACTGACCCCGACCGTCGTGTCGCCGGTGACGCCGAGCGCCTCGTACCGTGCGCGCAGCTCCTCGGCCGAGCGGAATCGGCCGTGCTCATCGACGTTGCCGCCGGTCGGCGCATTTACCGCGCCGGGTATGTGGCCCGCCCGCGGGTCGATCGGCTCGACCTCGCCGCGATAGCGCTCGGGGGCGCGCACGTCGAACAGGATGCCGGTCGCCGGCAGCGCCGCGGCCTCGTCGATGTCGAGGCGAGTCAGATGCCGGGGGGTGAGCGACACGTCACCGCGGGCCGCGTGGACCGTGCCCGACTCGAGCGGAAGGCCGGCGTCGCGCCAGGCCCGCAGGCCGCCGTCGAGGACGCGGACGTCGGGCACACCGGCATCCGTCAGCACCCACCAGGCCCGAGACGCCCCGAACGTCTGCCAGTCGTCGTACACGACGACTGTGTGCCCCTTGTCGATGCCCCAGCGGCGCGCAGCCGTCTGCAGGTCGGCGATCTCGGGGAGCGGATGCCGCCCGTCCTCCGGCGCGCCGTGGGCGGCGAGCTCATCGTCGAGGCTGACGTACACCGCGGTCGGGATGTGCCCCTCCTCGTAGTCCGCACGTCCGTCAGGTCGGTCGAGGCGCCATCGGACGTCGAGAACCGTCAGCGGAGCGGCATCCCTGATCATCCGGTCGAGCTCGTGGGGGTCGATCAATCGCGCGCGTGACATGCCCCGACCCTACGTCGCACGGCCCGCCCGGTGCGTGCGTCGAGCCGTCGCACTTCGTCGTTTCCGGCTCGGCGCGGCGACCGACTGCGACGGCTCGACGGCGCCCGAACGCGACGATGCCGGGGCCCCGTGGGACCCCGGCACGCGTGTCGAGCGGGTGCGGATCGGCTGGGCCGAACCGCGGGCGATCAGTTGCCCAAAACGCCGTCGACCAGGTCGTTGACGTCCGACGACACGTCGCCGACCGTGCTGTCGACGTCGCTCGTGATGTCCTTCACGAGGTCGCCGGTCTTCGAGGTGACGTCGGTCGTGACGTCGCCGACCTCACCGGAGACATCGGTGTTCGGCGACACGTCGGTGTTCGGCGAGACATCGGTGTCGTTGCCCGAGCCGACGTCGTTGCCGTTGCCGACCTCGTTGCCCGAGCCGACGGGAGCGTCGACGGAGGTGTCATTGCCCGAGCCGATCGGCGCGCTCACGTCGTTGCCCGAGCCGATGGGGGCGTCGTTACCGGAGCCGATGTCGCCCACGGAGAGGTCGCCGGTCGAGATGTCGCCCAGGAGGGGTCCGTCCAGCAACGAGCCGACTGAGCCCTGGAAGGCGTCGTTGGCGTCGAGGAAGTTCGTGAACGCCTCGGTCGCCGTGGTGGTGGTGGTGGTGGTGTCCTCGCTCTGGGCAGCGTTCGCCGGGAGGGCGAATCCTGCGGTGAGGGCGACGGCCGCCAGGCCGGTCGAGCCGAGAACGATGGTCCGCTTCAGGTTGGTACGCATGGTGTTTTCCTTCCTTCAGTGCGGCTTTCGCACAGTGGGTGGTCCGGGGCGAGGCACGGAATCGGATTGGACCGGATGCCGAGAAGAGGCGTCGGCGAGGGCGTGACGCAGGCCCCTCTTCCCCGTAAAGACGCGGTGGTCAGCGGCATCCTGAAAGCTTCTTATGAGCCGTGCGGCAGTGCTGATCTGAGCCGCCCCACCGTGCGCGAGTTCACCGGCGGCCGAGCCGTTGCGGTCGGCGCCGCAGCGCGTCGGGATGACCGGGATGGGGCCTTCTCCCCATCGCCCTCGGGGGTGCCTGCTCACTAGGGTCGACGACGGAGGTGGTCCCCGTGGGAATGATGTTGCCCGATGAGCTGATCTGGATCATGGACAAGATGGGGCTCGAGTGGCCCGACATCGACGAGGACGAGGTCCACAAGGCGGCCGAGCTCGTACGCGGCTACCGCGATGACATGGAGTCGATCATTCAGACCGTCGACAGCCGCGTGAACGGCGACCTGGCCACCGCGTTGCAGGGCAACGCCGGCACGGCGCAGGTCGAGGGGTGGAATCGCAACCGCTCCGACAATATGCAGAAGCTCCTCGATGTGCTCGGCCCCGCAGCGACCGGGATCGACATCGCGGGTGGCATCGTCCTGGCGATGAAGATCAAGGTCATCGCCGAGGTGACCCTGACCCTCATCCAGCTCGTTCCGTTGCTCGCCGCGGGTCCTTTCGGCGCCGGCGGCGCGGCGTTGCTGCTGCTCGCGCGGAAGAAGCTCCTCGCCATGGCGATGGAGGCGACCCTCGAGCAGGTCATCAACGAGGTGCTGCCGCTCGCGGTCGAGCCGCTCGTCGAGCAGGTTCCGGTGATCGTCATGGCCTTGATGGACGCCCCCGTCGTGGAGGGTGCTGTCGGCGACGTGGACGAGTTCCAGGCTGATCTCGAAGCACTCGAGGCGGCCGCCGACGAGATGGACGCGCAGGCCGTGGACATCGAGGATCGCACCGATCGGTTGCTCGCCGATCTCGCCAACCTGCAGATCTCAGGAGACTGACATGACCATGAAGAAGCTCATGCGCGAGATCGTCGATGCCGTCGACGGCGCGGGCCGCGAGTTCAAGAAGGGGTTCGGAGGCGCGTTCCGCAAGCGCGGCGGCAAGCACCGCGCCGACGCCGCCCGCATCCGCGGCACGGACCGGCGAAACAGCGCCGATGCCGGACGGCACCGTCGCGACGCGCCGGTCCCCACCCACGCCAAGAAGTACGACATGCTCACGGATGTCACTCGCGGAGTGGACCAGCTCGGGCGCACCGGCCGCCACGCCGCGCCGGACTACAACGTCGCCAATGACCTCGGGACCTCGATCGGCAAGGCGGTGCGGGAGACCCCGCGCGATGTGCTGAACGAGGTACTGGACACTCCGAAGAAGATTCCCGGACAGGTCGTCGAGGAGCTGTACGAGGACGCCATCGGGCAAGACAACCCCGACGCTTACGGGAAGAAGGGCAGCGGCGACATGGAGTTCCTCGCTCCCGCCGGCGAAGCGTCGGAGCTGCGTGGACTGAATCAGGCTGGCCTCGAGGAACGCTTCGGTCTCACGCCGGGCGCGCTGGACGGCGCGACGTTCGAGGTACGCCCCGTCCCCGGAACCAACTTCGTCACCATCGACGTCACTCGCCCCGAGGACTGACCGACCGCGGCATTCGCGAAGTCTGAGCGTTGCCGAGCCGACGCAAACGGCATTCATTCTTCGCGGGTGACCGCCGTTCCCGTCGGGTCGAGGCGTCCGAGATGGTCGGGTCGGCGGCGGCTCAGGGGCGCAGCGCGTGGGCGGGGACACCCAGCAGACCCGCGAGCGCGCGACGGGTCAGGTCGGCGCGCGACGGGTCGTCGCGCCAGCGTACGAGGCCGTGCGCGCCGAGGCCGTCGAAGATCGCCAGCAGATGCCAGGCGATCGCGTCGGCATCCGCGTCGCCGAACTCGCCCCGATCGTGGCCGCGGGCGATCTCGGCCGCGAGCGCGGCTTGCCAGGCGTCCATTTCGGCACGCACGCGCTCCGCGAGGGGCTCGCTGCGGGCGCCGAGGGCCCAGCCCTGCACCCAGACGAAGGTGACGTCGTTCGGTTCGTCGCCGAGCACAGCGTCGATGAGCGCCCCGAGCCGGGCGGTGGCGGCATCCTGCTCGTGCATCAGGCGGAGGAGCACGACGAGTTCGTCGGCGACGATGCGGCCGAAGGTGTCGGCGACGAGCGCGTCCATCCCCTCGACGTGGTGGGCGACGAGGCCGGGGGCGACGCCGACCTTCGCGGCGACCGCGCGCAGCGTCACGGCGGCGAGCCCCTCGGCGAGCGCGATGTCGCGCGCCGCAGCAGCGATCTCCTCGCGACGCTCGGCCGGGCTCTTGCGGGCCCGACGGACAGTTGACGTCTGCGACATGGACTCGGTAGCCTCCCCACTATTGATCAATCGATCAATAAGCTACCCGACGATCGAGGAGCCCGCCATGGGTTGGCGCATGCCGAGCGAGACCGCTGCACACGAGCGCACCTGGATGGCGTTCCCCCGCGAGGGCATCACCCTCGGCGACACCGACGCCGAGCGCGAGGAGGGCTACGCCACCTGGACGGCCGTCACCGCGGCCGTCGCCCGGTTCGAACCCGTCTCGATCGTCGTCGACCCGACCGAGACGGCTCGCGCGCGCCGCATGCTCCCGGGTGAGGTCACCATCATCGAAGCACCCGTCGACGAGTTCTGGATGCGGGACCACGGCCCCACCTTCGTCGTCGATGACGAGCGGCCCGGCGTCCTCGGCGCCGTCGACTGGATCTTCAACGGGTGGGGCGCCCCCGACTGGGCCGAGTGGCAGAACTCCGCCGAACACGCCAGGATCGTCGCGGCAGAGGTCGGTGCCGAGCTCATCTCCTCCACGATGGTGAACGAGGGCGGCGGCATCCACGTCGACGGCGAAGGCACCGTGCTGCTCACGCAGACCGTGCAGCTCGACCCGCGGCGCAACCCGTACGCCGACCGCGCCCGCATCGAGGCGGAGATGGCCCGCACCCTCGGCGCGACGCACGCCGTCTGGCTGAGCCAGGGCCTCACGCGTGACTACGACGACCTCGGCACGAACGGTCACGTCGACATCGTCGCGACGATCACCTCGCCCGGACGCCTCCTGCTCCACGACCAGCGCGCCGCGTCGCACCCTGATCACGCCGTCACCGCGAAGCTCCGCGCCGAGCTGGAAGGGCAGACGGATGCCGCCGGCCGCCGCTTCGAGATCGTGTCCCTTCCCGCACCCGAAACCCTCACCGACGCGCACGGCCCGGTCGACTGGAGCTACGTGAACCACCTCGTCGTCAACGGCGGCGTCATCGCGTGCGGCTTCGGGGAGGAGCGCGCGGACGCACAGGCGCGGGCGATCCTCGCGGAGGCCTACCCGGGCCGCGAGGTCGTCACGGTCGATGCCCGCGGCCTGTTCGCCCGGGGCGGAGGCATCCACTGCATCACGCAGCAGCAGCCGGCGGTGACTCGATGATCGACGTCGTCGAGGCCTCGATTGCCGACCTCCGCGCGGCGCTGGAATCCGGCGAGACGACGGCGGTCGAGCTCGTCGAGGCCTACCTCGCCCGGATCGACGCCTACGACGGGCCCGACACCGAGACGGCGCTCAACGCCGTCGTGGTCCGGAACCCCGACGCGCGCGGCGAGGCCGAGGCGTCGGACGCGCGTCGGGCCCGCGGCGAGACGCTCGGTCCACTCGACGGCATCCCGTACACGGCGAAGGACAGCTACCTCGTCCGCGGGCTCACCGCGGCCGCCGGCTCCCCCGCCTTCGCCGAGCTCGTCGCGCAGCGCGACGCATTCACGATCGAGCGACTGCGCGGCGGGGGCGCCATCTGCCTCGGCCTGACGAACATGCCCCCGATGGCCAACGGCGGAATGCAGCGCGGCGTGTACGGCCGCGCCGAGAGCCCGTACTCCGCCGACTGGCTCACCGCGCCTTTCGCGTCGGGCTCGTCGAACGGGTCGGGCACCGCGACGGCCGCGAGCTTCGCCGCCTTCGGTTTGGGCGAAGAGACGTGGTCGTCGGGTCGCGGACCCGCCTCGAACAACGCCCTGTGCGCCTACACGCCGTCGCGCGGCGTGGTCTCGGTGCGCGGCAACTGGCCGCTCGTTCCGACGATGGACGTCGTCGTGCCACACACCCGCACGATGGCGGACCTGCTCGAACTGCTCGACGTCATCGTCGCGGACGATCCCGAGACCCGCGGTGACTTCTGGCGCGCCCAGCTGTGGATCGAACTGCCGGCCGCATCGTCCCTGCGGCCCGCGTCGTACCCGGCGCTCGCGCAGGGCGCCTCGCTCGAAGGGGTGCGCCTCGGCATCCCGCGCATGTACATCGGCGAGGATCAGGATGCCGGGACCGGCACGACGATCGGCGGCCCGACCGGTCAGCGGGTCGAGACGCGGGACTCGGTGCTCGCACTCTGGCGCGCGGCCCGTGCCGACCTCGAGGCCGCGGGAGCGAACGTCGTCGAGGTCGACTTCCCCGTCGTGAGCAACTACGAGGGCGACCGCGTCGGAGCGCCCACGATCGCGAACCGCGGGTTCCTCCCCGAGGGCTACCTCCTCCGCGAGATCGTCGACCTGTCGGCGTGGGCGTGGGACGACTTCCTCGCTGCGAACGGCGACCCGGCGCTGTCGACCCTCGCCGACGTGGACGGCCAGGCGATCTTCCCCCACCCGCCCGGGGCACTCCCCGACCGCTACACCGGGTTCGACGACGACATCGCCGTCTACCCGGAGTGGGTGCGCGAGCACCCCGGTGCGACGCTCGACGACATGCCCGAACTCGCCGAGGGCCTGTCGGGACTCGAGCGCACGCGTCGCGTGGACCTCGAGGAGTGGATGGATGCCGCCGGCCTCGACGCCGTCGTCTTCCCCGCCGTCGCCGACGTCGGTCCCGCCGACATGGACGTGAACCCGGCCTCGGCGGACCTCGGGTGGCGAAACGGCGTGTGGATCGCCAACGGCAACCTCGCGATCCGACACCTCGGCATCCCGACCGTCACCGTCCCGATGGGCACGATGTCCGACATCGGAATGCCGGTGGGCCTGACCTTCGCCGGTCGCGGCCATGACGATGCCACGCTGCTGCGTCTGGGCGTAGCCTTCGAACGTCTGGGTACCCGCCGGACGCCACCGCCGCGCACACCCGCGCTGCCCTGATCTCGGAGAACCGATGACCCGACCCGCCCGCATGCACGACGTGACCGACGAGACGCGTCACATCGTCGACCTCGTCCTGAACTACTCGCGTCAGCGCCTGCTCACCGACGACAACCCGCTCGACAAGCCGCTCCCCCCGGCCGAGCTGGCACGTCTGGCGGGCGTCACGATCAACGAGAAGGGCATCGGCGCGCAGAAGGCGCTCGGAGTCTTCGAGCACGTGCTCGCTCCGGCGTGCATCACCACGGACGACCCGCGGTACCTGTCGTTCATCCCGAGCGCGCCGTCGAAGGCCGCCGCGGCGTTCGACCTCGTGGTGTCGGCGAGTGCCCTGTACGGCGGCTCCTGGCTGGAAGGAGCGGGTGCGGTCCACGCCGAGAACGAGGTGCTCCGCTGGCTCGCCGGCGAGTTCGGCCTGCCGGCGACCGCGGGCGGCGTGTTCGTCCAGGGCGGGACGCTCGGCAACCTCTCGGCGCTCGTCGCTGCACGTGAGACGGCGCGGGAACGCGGCATCCGTCCCGATCGCTGGCGAGTCGTCTGCTCGGCCGAGGCGCACTCCTCGATCGCATCAGCGGCCCGGGTCATGGACGTCGAGGTCGTCACCGTCGCACCCGACGCCGGTGGCGTCCTGCACGGCGATGCGGTCCGCACAGCCCTCGAGGAGCACGGCGACAGCGTGTTCGCGGTGGTCGCGACGGCGGGATCCACGAACTTCGGCATCGTCGACGACATCGCCTCGGTCGCCGAGGTCACCCGCGAACTCGGTGTGTGGCTGCACGTCGACGGTGCGTACGGTCTCGCCGCTGCACTGTCGCCCGAGGCACGCCATTACTTCGCCGGCCTCGAGCACGCCGACTCCCTCATCGTCGACCCCCACAAGTGGCTGTTCGCCCCGTTCGACGCCTGCGCCCTGCTGTACCGCGACCCCGAGCTCGGCCGTCGCGCGCACACGCAGCACGCCGAGTACCTCGACACGCTCACCGAGACGAGCGACTGGAGCCCGTCGGACTTCGCTGCCCACCTCACGCGGCGCGCCCGCGGCTTGCCGCTGTGGTTCTCGCTCGCCACCTACGGTGCCGAGGTCTACCGTGAGGCGATCACGGCGTCGATCACGCTCGCCGAGCAGATCGCCGCCGAAATCGAGTCCCGCGACGAGCTCGAACTCGTCCGTCGCCCTCAGCTGAGCGTCGTCGTGTTCGAGCGTCGCGGCTGGGACAAAGCGGACTACACGACCTGGTCGAACCGCCTCCTCGACGACCAGCACGCCTTCGTCACGCCGTCGAGCCATGGTGGCCGGACGAACGCGCGCTTCGCGATCCTGAACCCCCGCACCCGCTTCGAGGACCTCGTCGGCATCCTCGACACCATGCGCTGAGCCCGCCGGCATCCCACCCCGCACCGACGCACGGAGGACACCATGGCCCGATCCGAAACCGACCTGCAGGCCATGGCGCGCGACCATCTCTGGTTGCACTTCGCTCGCCAGTCGTCGATGACGGAGGGGCCCGGCGTCCCGATCATCGTGAAAGGCGAAGGGCATCACATCTGGGATGCCTCGGGCAAGAAGTACATCGACGGACTGTCCGGCCTGTTCGTCGTCGCCGCCGGCCACGGTCGCGCCCGGTTGGCGCAGGCCGCGGCCCGACAGGCGGAGGAACTCGCGTTCTTCCCCATCTGGTCGTATGCGCACCCGTCGGCCATCGAGCTCGCCGACCGTCTCGCACACCTCGCGCCCGGCGACCTGAACCGGGTGTTCTTCTCGACGGGCGGCGGTGAGGCGGTCGAGACCGCGTTCAAGCTCGCGAAGCAGTACTGGCGACTGCAGGGTAAGCCCACGAAGCACAAGGTGATCTCGCGTTTCGTCGCGTACCACGGCACTCCCCAGGGCGCCCTGGCGATCACGGGGCTCCCGGCCATGAAGTCGATGTTCGAGCCGGTGACGCCGGGCGGCTTCCGCGTGCCGAACACGAACTGGTACCGCGCGGCGGAGCAGGGCTTCACGGGTACGACCCCGGAGGAGTACGGCAGGTGGGCCGCTGATCGAATCGAGGAGGCAATCCTCTTCGAAGGCGCCGACACGGTCGCGGCGGTCTTCCTCGAGCCGGTGCAGAACTCGGGCGGATGCTTCCCGCCGCCGCCCGGCTACTTTCAGCGTGTCCGCGAGATCTGCGACCGACACGACGTGCTGCTCGTCTCGGATGAGGTGATCTGCGCGTTCGGCCGCCTGGGCGAGTACTTCGGCGCCGACCGCTACGGATATCAGCCCGACATGATCACGTTCGCGAAGGCCGTCACGAGCGGGTACGCGCCGCTCGGCGGCACGATCATCAGCGACCGCATCCATGAGCCGTTCTCGCACGGGACGACCTCGTTCCCGCACGGCTACACGTTCGGCGGCCACCCTGTCTCGACCGCGGTCGCGCTCGAAAACCTCGACATCTTCGAGGAGGAGGGGCTGCTGCAGAACGTGCGCGACAACTCCCCGGTTTTCCGGTCGACGCTCGAGCGGCTGCTCGACCTGCCGATCGTCGGCGACGTGCGCGGTGACGGCTACTTCTTCGGCATCGAGCTCGTGAAGCACAAAGCGACGAAGACGACGTTCGACGACGACGAGTCGGAGCGCCTTCTGCGAGGTTTCCTCTCCAAGGCGCTGTTCGACGCGGGGCTCTACTGCCGCGCCGACGACCGGGGCGATCCCGTCATCCAGCTCGCTCCCCCGCTGACCATGGGGCCGGCTGAGTTCGACGAGATCGAAGGCATCCTCCGGACGGTGCTCACCGAGGCATCCGCGCAGCTGTGAACCGGCGGGTCGGGCTCACGCGATGACGTTGCGTCGCGTGAGCTCGGGTTCCCGCGGCGGCACGAGCCAGTTGACCGCCGCGATCCCCAGCGGCAGCGCGACGGCGAGCGCACCGAGCAGCCACCACGGGATGTCGGCGAGGTCCAGGGGCTGGTACGAGGTCTGCGACTGCAGCCAGAACCCGATGGGCGGAAGGATGCCGGCGGCAGCGCCCGCGAATGTGCCGAACCCGGCGATCACGAGGCCCTGCCAGAGGCCGACCCTGCGCCGGAGGCCCGGCGTACCGCCGACGGCGGCGAGCGTCGCGTCGTCGGGGCGCCGCTCGAAGCGGGCCAGGCCGAGCGCGACGGCGCTCGCACCGAGCACGAGCACCGCGACGGCGCCGAGGAGGGGGACGAGCCAGCCGGCGGGGCTGTCGGGGCCGGTCTCCCGCCACATGGACACCTGGTACTCATCGGTGTCGAGACTGCCCGCGAGGGCGTTCAGGTGGTCCTGGGAGTTCATCTCAGCGCCCTCGGGGAACTCGGCGATGACCCGGAGGGGCACCGCGGCGATCCCCCACTCACGGGCCGTCGTCGGGGCGATGGCAGCGACGATGTTCTGGTGCGGGGCGGTCACCGGTATCGCCGGGGCACTGCGCGCCCACTGTCGATTCCCGATCTCGTCGCCTGCCCAGATGTTGCTCGGGATCATGCGGTCGTAGGCGTCGCGCGCGCTCCACGAACCGACCTCGACGCGACCGTCGGTGAGGTAGCGGTCGTCGGCGACGATCACCGCGCCCTCGGCGTAGGCAGCACGTTGGGCAGGGCTCAGAGTGACCCCCATCACCGTCTCCAGGTCGTCGACGACCACGACCGAGAGGTTGTCGGTGGGACTGCCTTCGTAGGAGATCCCCCGATAGTCGTCCTCATCGGGCGCCAGCAGCGACCGGGCGGGGGCGACGAGCATCGCATGGTCGAGGTCCGCGGGAATGTCGGCGGACGTCTCGGCGAAGTACACGGGCGGCTGTGCGCTCACGACGCCGATCCCCGTCGCCCCGGACGACGAGAAGAGCCGCTGGACGTCGTCGACCGCATCCTGGGCGACGTCTGCGGTCAAGACAGAAGCGTCCATCGAGGAGACGTCCGAGACGACCGTTCCCGCCGGAGCGCTGTAGGTGTAGTTCCGCGCCGACTGCTCAGCCGTCATCATGCCCATCGCCACGGCGAACACGCCGACGAAGACCGTGGCGCCGATCGCGGCGAACGCGGGGACGGTCCGCGCCCCGTTCGCGACCGCATCCCTCGACGCCAGTCGCGCGGCGAGCCCGATACGTGAGAGGAGGCGAGACGACAGCCACAGCAGCCACCGTCCGGACACGAGGATGCCGACCTGCGCGAGGATGGGGCCGCCGACGATCCCCACGGTGGGGATCCACCGCAGAGGTGAGTCGCCCGGGATCGTGTCACTGATTGCGACCGCGCCCGCGGCGATCCCCGAGAGGACAGTCAGCGCCACGCCGACGATGATCAGGAGGGATCCCCACAGCGGTCTCGCGGCCGTGACGGTCATCGGTCGACGCGCCCCGCGCAGCGCAGAGATCGTGTCCGACTTCCCGACCGTCCGCGCAGGCATCCACGCCGACGCGGAGCCGACGAGGACAGCGAACACCAGCACGCCCGCGAGCAGCAGCCACGGCACGTGGAATCCCCAGAACACGGTGGCGGAGCCGTTGTTGAGGATGGGCATCAGGAAAGCCGACAGTCCCACTCCAGCCGCGAGCCCCACGGCACCGGCGATGAGGCCCAGCACCGCGCCCTGCAAGAGCACGATTCGACGCAGGTCCCGCGGCTCGGCACCGACGCTGGCGGCGATCGCGAGAGCGCGTTGCTGGCGACGCGCGCTCACGGCGAAGGCGGCGCCGGCGAGCATGACCACCATGTATCCGGCGGCGATACCGCCGCCGCCGATACCCGCCGCGAGGGCGAGCTGGCGCTGCTGGTCCTGTTCCGCAGAGGTCGGGAAGGTGTAGTCGTCGTACGGCTGATCGAACGGAGGCGGGTTGAGAACCAGCTGTCGCGCATAGACGCCGAACCCCGCCGCGTTCAGCGCACCGAGCCGTTCAGAATCGATGTCCGCCTGCGGCAGGAAGGACCGGATCGGGCTGTACCGATCAGCGTCGAAGAACGCGATCACGAGGTCGGCATCCGCGGCGGTAGAGGCGTCGAATGTCCCCGTGACGGTGAACCGTTCGCCGTCGGCGAGTGTCAGCGTGCCGCCGATCGTCGCTCCGGCTCGCTCGAGCACGGCGGGCGTCACCAACACTTCCCCGTCGTCCGAGGGAGCTCGACCGTCGATGAGCGCGTACGCGCCTTGGAACCGGGCGTCCGTCACATCGCCCGCCACGGCGCGCGCGGGGGCGGTGCCGGCGACCGTCTCGATGCGCTCGTCACCGGACGAGACAGGCACGATCTCCGTTCCCGGGGGGAGCGCAGCCCTCGGGTCAGCGGACAGCTCGGGCTCACTCGACCCGTCGGACCCGCCCCACTGCGAGGAATTGCCGAACTCGTAGGGGTCGTCCGGTTTCTGCCAGAATCCGGACTCCGCCGACCACAGCGGCTCGACCCAGGCCGACATCCGCCCGAGTTCGACGGTCACCCGCTCCGCAGGCGTCGCGAACGTGCTCGAGACGACCACCGCCACCCCCGCCATCCCCGCGATCGGCAGCGCGATGAGCGACATGATCAGCAGCGACGACACCCACGCCCGGCGCACCTGACGCCGAGCGATCCGCGCCGAGACCCACATCCGCGCGGTGCGCGAGGGCTTCGGTCGCTCCGCGCGGCGGCGCGCCCCGGCATCCGCTCGGGACCGGTCCCGCAGCGTCGTCATCGGGTGCTCGACAGGAATGCGTCGGCGCCGTGGCGCTGCGTCTCGTCGATGATCCGGCCGTCGCGGAGGAAGACGATGCGGTCGGCCCACGCCGCGTGGCGCGGCTCATGAGTGACGAGGATGCCCGCGGCCCCCTGGTCGACGCGGTGGCGGATCATCTTCATGACAGCCTCCCCCGTCACCGAGTCGAGCGCGCCCGTCGGCTCATCGGCGAGGATCAACCGCCGCCCGCCGACCACCGCACGGGCGATCGCGACGCGCTGCTGCTGCCCACCCGAGAGGTCATCGGGGTAGGAATCGATCTTGTCTTCGAGACCGACCGACGCGAGCGCATCCCGACCCGCACGGCGCGCCACCCGGGCTCGGAAGCCGTCGAGCTCGAGCGGCAGCGTCACGTTCTCGACCGCCGTGAGGGTCGGGATGAGATTGAAGTCCTGGAAGACGAACCCCAGGGAGCGCCGCCGGAGCTGCGCCAGGTCGCGACGGGTCGCCGTCGAGAGATACGTTCCCTCGACGACGACCTCGCCGCTGGTGGGCTTCTGCAACCCGCCGGCGATCGACAGGAGCGTGGATTTGCCCGAACCGGACGCTCCCATGATCGCGACGAGCTCGCCCTTGTCGACCGTCAGATCGACGCCCGACAGTGCCGAGACGCTCGTCTCGCCTTCGCCGTACTGCTGCGTGACCCCCACCAGCTGCAGAACGGCGCCGCTCACTTCAGCGCCGCCTCAGCGTCGCTCGCCTCGGTTCTCGCGGGCCTCCCGCGCTTGGGAGTCTCCGTCGACAGTTCGAGGCCCATCGTGCGGTGCGGATGCCGCGCCAGCCGCTGCTCGGTGTGGTCGAGCCACCGCGCCTCGGCCTCTGCGGCGAAGATCATCGAATCGACGACGAGCGACCACGCGAGCTCTTCGGGACCGTCGGGGTTCGAGCCGGCGTACTTCGCGCGATTCAGCTCCTGGAGCTGGCGCAGCGACGCGGAGCGCTGTCGCTGGATGACCGCGGCGACGTCGATGCCCGGCAGGGTCGCGGCGATCGCGAGCTTGATCGCGAGTTCGTCACGCGTTCCCTGCGTCCGCTCGACGGGAGCGTCCAACCACGCCGCGACTTCGGCGGACCCGTCATCCGTGATCTGCCAGTAGACGTGCCCCTGCTCGTCGACGTCGCCCTTCTCGACGAGTCCGTCACGCTCGAGACGGTCGAGGGTGTTGTAGATCTGGCCCACGTTGAGGGGCCAGGTCGACCCGGTGCGGCGGTCGAACTCCGCGCGCAGCTGGTAGCCGTAGCAGGGCCCCTGATCGAGGATCGCCAACAGACTCTGTCGTACCGACATCGGAACTCCTTGCTGCATACCGAGTATGTGTTTTCTGAGTATATGCATACCGGGCAACATCCCCGCAACATCGAGGCGTCGTACGCTGGATCCATGGCCGAAGACCGCGCCGCGAACGACGACCCCCGCCTCGCCGCGGCGCGTTACCGTGTCGAGAAGGCGGCGCAGGAGAACGGCGAGGATCCGCCCGCCGAACCGGAACGTCACGCGGGAACGCCGACGGGCACCGAGCGGGCCCTGTACGTCGAGACCGCCATCCAGCAGGCGATCCGCCGCGGCGACTTCGACGATCTGCCCGGTGCCGGCAAGCCGCTCGAGGGCCTCGGCGGCTCGCACGATCCGGACTGGTGGATCAAGCGCAAGATCCACACCGAGCAGCTCACGGGGCTCGGACCTCCGGCGCTTCGCCTGCGCATCGAGCATGCCGAGTTCGAGGACCGCGTCGACGCGTTCCATCGGGAAGAGGACGTCCGCGAGTACGCCGCGGACTTCTCCCGCCGGGTCGTCGAGGCACGCCGTCAGTTGCTCGGCGGGCCTCCCGTGGTGACGCCGACGCGCGATCCCGACGAGGAGGTCGCCGCCTGGCGGCAGCGGCGCGGAGAGCGGGCCGCGGCATCCCCTCCCCCGGCAGAGCAGGAAAAGCCGCGACGTCGCTGGCGGCGCCGGTAGGACTCAGTCGATCGAGCCGCGCCACGCAGCGAGCAGCCGCGCGATCGTGCGGGTCTCCTCCCACGGAACCTCGGGCACCTCGGTCCGCCCGTCACGGAGCGCCCGGATGGTGGCATCCGCTTCCGCCGCCATCGGCTGCACGGTCGACACCTCGATCTCCTCGCGCGTGCCCTCGGTGCGGATGAGGGTGGCCGCCTCGGTACTGCCGGTGCGACTGCCCCACACGTTCGGGATCTCGAGCGACGCGTCACGACCCACGATGCGGGTGAGACGCGGCAGGTCGTGCACGATGGCGGTGCGGATGTTCGCCGTCGCACCGCCCAGATCGATGGATGCCGCGGCGCTCACATCGACGCCGGTCTCGCCGATCGTGCCGGCCACCGCCTCCACGACCAGCGCAGAGAGGTCCCGGCCGGACCAGGCCGCGACGCCCACGACGAGCGACAACGGGTAGCAGCCGACGTCGAGGATCGCGCCGCCCGCCGTGGCGGGGTCGAAGAGCCGCCCCGTGTGCGAGCCGGCGGCGAAGCCGAGCGACGACTCGATCTCGACGAGGTCCCCGAGCGCACCGCTCCCGACGATCTCACGCAGACGGTCGGCAAAGGGGCCGAACCGATACTTGAACGCCTCGACGAGCGGGAGTCCCGCCTCGCGGGCGGCGTGGATGGCGGCATCCGTCTCGGCGGGAGACACCCCGAGGGGCTTCTCGCAGAGCACGGCCTTGCCTGCGGCCAGCGCCTGGTGCACAAGTTCCGTGTGCGTCGTGTGCACCGTGCCGATGTAGACGGCGTCGATGTCGTCGCGGCCGAGGATCTCGTCGTACGTCCCAACGACCGGCGCCCCGTGAGCGGCCGCGAACTCCTCCGCGCGGGACTGGTCACGCGCGCCGACGGCGTGGAGCCGCCCGAGCTCCGATTCGGGGAGTGCGCGGGCGAAGTCACCGCTGATCGCCCCGGCGCCGAGGATGGCCCATCTCGCGTGTGTCATCCGGCAACGCTATCGCCCGCGTCACGGACCGAATGCAGGTTCAGCTGCTCTTCGGGTGCCGATGGCGCCCCGATCGAACAGTTCTCCCTGCACTCGGCACACGCAACGTCACGGCGCAGCGCCGAGCCGCCGTCAGGCCTCGAGCGCCTGCTCGATGTCGGCCAGCAGGTCGTCGATGTCCTCGATGCCGACCGACAGACGGACGACCTCGACTGGAACGGCCGCCTCCGTGCCGCGCACGGACGCATGCGTCATCGCGTCGGGGTAGTTCACGAGCGACTCGACACCACCCAGCGACTCGGCGAGCGTGAAGAGGCGAAGCGACTCGGCGAACCGGCGCGCGGCCTCGCCCGACTCCAGGGCCAGCGACACGATGCCACCGAAGCCCGACATCTGCCGTGCGGCGAGCTCGTGCCCGGGGTGCGATTCGAGGCCCGGGTAGTACACGCGCGCGACGCGGTCATGTGCGTCGAGGAAGGATGCCACGGCCATGCCGTTCTCACTGTGCCGCTGCATGCGCACCGCGAGCGTCTTGATCCCGCGCGTCGTCAGCCAGGCGTCGAGAGGGCCGGAGACCGCGCCGACGGCGAACTGGATGAAGCCGACTTTCTCGGCGAGCTCGTCGTCGTTCATGACGAGCGCACCACCGACGACGTCGGAGTGACCGCCGAGGTACTTGGTGGTCGAGTGCACGACGACATCGGCGCCGTAGGAGAGCGGCCGCTGCAGCGCGGGGGTCGCGAACGTGTTGTCGACGACGACGAGCGCGCCGGCCGCGTGACCGAGCTCAGCCAGGCCGGTGATGTCGGTGATGCGCAGCAGCGGGTTCGAGGGCGTCTCGACCCACAGGATGCGGGGCGCCTGCTCGCCGATCGCGGCGCGGACGGCGTCGAGGTCGCTCATGTCGACGACGCGGAGTTTCACACCCCAGTCGCCGAGGACACGGGAGAGGAGCCGGAACGTCCCGCCGTACACGTCGTTGCCGAGGAGGACCTCATCACCGGGGCGGAGGACTGCGCGCAGCAGCGCGTCTTCGGCGGCGAGACCCGACGCGAACGACAGCGCGTGGGCGCCACCCTCGATCGCGGCGAGCTGGGTCTGCAGCGCCGTGCGGGTCGGGTTGCCGCTGCGGCCGTACTCGTACCCGCCGCGGAGGCCGCCGATGCCGTCCTGCGCGTAGGTCGTCGAGAAGTGGACGGGCGGGATGACCGCACCCGTCGCTTCATCGGGCTCCTGGCCTGCGTGGACGGCGAGGCTCGCGAAGCCGCGAGCGGAGGACTGTGCACTCATGCGAGGCTCCCGGTGGTCTCGGACTCGGTGGCGATGGAGAAACCGTGGTCGGTCATCCAGTCGTCGTTGTAGATCTTGCTGAGGTAGCCGCGGCCGTGGTCGGGCAGGAGGACCACCATGACGGCATCCGCCGGGAGGTCGCGGGCGACGCGGAGCGCCGCCACCACGGCCATACCCGAGGACCCTCCGACGAGGAGACCCTCCTCGCGAGCGAGTCGGCGGGTCATCGTGAACGCCTCGGCGTCGCTCACCCGCTCGTAGCGGTCGACGACCGTCGGGTCGAAGGTGGCGGGCATGAAGTCCTCACCGACGCCCTCGACGAGGTAGCCGTGGATCTCGCCGCCGGAGTAGATCGACCCTTCGGGGTCGGCACCGACGACGGTGATCTCGCCGTCGGTCGCCTCCTTGAGGAATCGGCCCGTGCCGCTGATCGTGCCGCCCGTGCCGACGCCGGCCACGAAGTGCGTCACCTTCCCGTCGGTGTCCCGCCAGATCTCGGGTCCGGTGGTCTCATAGTGTCCGCGCGGCCCGTTGAGGTTCGCGAACTGGTTGGGCTTGAAGGCTCCCGGGATGGACGCTGCGAGACGATCGGACACGCTGTAATAGGAGTCGGGATGCTCGGGCGGAACGCTCGTGGCGGTCATCACCACCTCGGCACCGTAGGCCTTGAGGACGGCGACCTTCTCACCCGCGAACTTGTCGGGCACGACGAAGATCATCCGATACCCGCGCTGCTGCGCGATGAGGGCGAGGCCGACGCCGGTGTTGCCACTGGTCGGCTCGACGATCGTGCCGCCGGGCTGCAAGTGCCCGTCGCGCTCTGCGGCGTCGATGATGTTCCGCGCGATGCGGTCCTTCGCCGAGCTGCCGGGGTTGAAGTACTCGACCTTCGCCAGGACCGTGGCGGCGATGCCCTCGGTCACCGAGTTGAGGCGGACGAGAGGGGTGTTGCCGACCAGATCGGCGATGGAGGTGGCGTAACGCACGTGTTCTTCCTGACGGGATGCCGCGCTCGCAGAGGCGCGGTGGCTGTGGGGGTCGCGGAGGTCGCCGGTTAACCGGCGGTCAGCGACGACAACAGCGAAGGGTCAGCACCCGACCAGAGTAGCGGACGCTCGGCATCCGCGCCCCGTTCGTGTCGACTCGTCATCTCCCGCAACAGAAGGAAAGGTTCGGACACATGGCCCGCACACCGTCCGAGCGATCGTAGGTTCGATGTATGACTTCCGCCGCACACGCCGGACCGGGCGAACCCTCCACCCCCGGGTTCACGGAGTCCTTGTCTCCTGACGAATTCAAAGCCGTCTTCCGGGGACACCCCGGTGGTGTGGCCGTCATCACGGCTGACGCAGGTCACGGACCCGTCGCCCTGACGGCGACCTCGGTGTCGTCCGTCAGCGCCGACCCGCCGCTGCTGATCTTCTCCGTGTCGGCGCAGTCCTCCGCGGCATCCGTCCTCGCGGCGGCCGACACCGTCGTGGTGCATCTTCTCGACGCCGACGACCTGCGAGTCGCGCAGGTGGGCGCCACGAGTGGGATCGACCGCTTCGCCGAGCTGCCGTGGTCACGACTCGTGACCGGCGAGACCGTATACAACGGGGTCCGCGCGTGGGTGCGGTGCGCCGTCATCGATCGGATGGACGCCGGCGGCTCGACCGTCATCGCAGCCCACGCCATCCAGGCCAACATCGCCCGCGATTCCGACGCGGCGCTCGTCTACCACAACCGCACCTGGCACAGTCTGGGCCCGGATACCGCTATCTGAGCCGCCGCGACTCGCCCGTCAGGACTGGCGAGCGAGGGCGTCGAGAGCAGCGGCAACCCGTCGGATGGTCTCGGCGGTGGTCGCTGCCTCACGCTCGTCGAGGCTGTCGATGACTGACACCACCGCAGCATGGTGCGCTCCGTAGACCTCGTCGACGAGATCGTTGGCCGAGTCTGTCGGCAGAAGATAGTGCGCACGCCGGTCGGTCGGGTGTTGCTCGCGGGTCACATAGCCCTTGCTGACCAGGCGCTCGATCACATTCGTGACCGTTGCACTTGAGGTGCCGAGCATCACGATCAAGTCCTTCGGGCTGATCTCCCGCTCTTCGCGGCGGGCCTGCACGAGATAACGCAGTGCGGCCAGGTCGATGCCGCCGAGGCCTGAGATGCGCTGCGATCGGTCCGCCTGCACCTGCTCGGCGTGGCGGAGCTCGAGGATGGCGCTGCTCAACTGGCGCCCTGCCTCGGTCTGAGGCTGCGAGGCGTACAGGTGGGTGTGCTCATGGCGCACTATCGACTGAGGCATGTCAACTCCTCGGCTCGTGACGGTTGTCGAACATCATCCGATCGCCGCCCGAGCCGTTGCTGCATCCGGATACTTCCCCACGACAGCCCCGGCGTGATCTCGGGTGATCCAACCGGTGGGGCTCTGTTCGACGGTTCCGAGGAACCGGCCGTGGGTATTGCCGACCCAGAAGCCCGCCTCGACCTCATGCCACGTCGCGAGTTCTTCGCGGACGCTCACGGGATCGTACGAGTCGAGCAGCTCCATCGACTTCACCACCTTACATGTCTGAATCTGTGACAGTTCGTGTCACTCTCGAAATCAATGATAGACATGAGATGTGAAATCCACTAGATCTATTACCTAGCTAGTAATTCAGGAACGGACAGATGACTCCTCCACCCGCACAGCCTCTCTCGGCGCCGTTTTCGGCGATCGGGGTCGCGCTCATCCCCGAGCAGCGCACGGGATGGTGGACGCCTCTCTTCGCCTCCTTCACACGACAGCGACCGCACCGCACAACGGCGCAGCCCGCTCACCACTGACCACGCACCACGCACCACACCAGGAGAACGTCATGGGAAGCCTCTACTACGGGAACGTCGAATCCCCCATCGTCATGCCCGACCGCATCCTCGCCCACCTCGCCGCGATCGCGACGACCAAGCTGCGCCGCAGCGAGAGCTTCGTCGTGTCGTGGAAGGGCACGGCCGGTGACGGCGAAGGCCGCACCACGCTCTGGTTCCAGCCGGCGATCCCCCTGCGGTTCGTCTACGACCAGTCCGCGGCCATCGCTCTGAACCCCGCGACGCTCCGCGAGATGGCCGACCAGGCCACCTCGAACGGTGGCCTCGTGCTTGACGCCGATCTCGACATCCCCGAGATCTCCGCAGCTCGCACCGAGGCACGCCGCTCGGTGGCCGCAGCGTGACCCACCCTGAGCTCAGCGACGAGGCCGACGCCTACGAGGACGCCCTCGCCGCTGATTTCACGGAGCGCTTCGGAACTCCACCACTCCTGGTCTGACCGTCGCTCGCTGAGCGAACGCCCTCGCGCCGCCCTATCCGCCGTTCCCCCCACGGCGTTGATGGGGCGGTGTGTTCGTGTACGGGCGGATGCCGCCGGTCAGACGCTCGCTTCGCCGTCGCCGGCGTCAGCGGGCTCAGGAACCAGGTGCAGACCCGCGGGCGAGTTCGCCGCGTACATGAGCGCTTCGGACCAGGCGCGGTTGATGCGCGACTGGCGACTGCCGTAATACTTGAAGACGAGCGACGCGTGCGGGTGCAGCCAGACCGACGTGCGGCCCTCGCCGATGCTCTTGTCATCACGCCACGTGAAGTGGAAGGACTCGCCGCGGCGGAGTTTGTTGCCGATCACCTGCTGCAGGTGCGCGAGTGTGCGGTCTTCGAAGTCCACCTTGATGGAATCCTCATAGATGAACTTGCCCACTGCGACCCTCTCGTCGTGTCGTCTCGGTATCAAGGCGACGTCTTCCCATTATGGTGTCCCCATGGGCCTGATCTACTACGGCGGCTCGGCGATGCCCATCCGCATCGATGACCGCGCACTTGCTCACCTGAAAGTGGTCGTGGCGACGAAGCTCCGTCGTTCGGAGAGCTTCACGGTCTCGTGGCAGCATCCCGACGACTCGCCCCTCGGACGCACCACGATCTGGCTCCACCCCGCCATCCCGCTCCGCTTCGTCTTCGACGACGCCGAGCCGCCGACGCTCAACCGGGAGTGGATCGAGGAGCTCGCGGCATCCGCCAATTCGTCCGGCGGTATTCAGCTGTCGGCGCGGATGTTCGAGGACGAACCGGACTCGCACGTCACGGAATGAAGTGTCCGTCGGCTGCGTCCTCGGGCTCAGGCGAGGATTCGTCGGGAATCGGGATGAGGGCGATCGGCACACCGGGTGAGATCAGCAGGTGCGCAGGGCGCGGTGCCCCTTCACCGTCGTTGACGACGATCCACCCGTGACCAGCTTCGAGAGCTGCCGACACCTGCGCCGCGAAGTCCTCGAAGGACTCCTCGCCGATGCTGTACAGCGCGCCCCCGTAGTGCACGTCGATCCGTTTCACGCTCCCACACCCTCTCGTTCCGCCGCAGCAGGTTCGGGCACGATGTACAGGCCCGTGGGGGAGTTCGCGACAGCGGTGAGCGCGTCCACCCAGGCGAGGTTCAGCGGCTCGCGCTGACCCCGGTAGAACTTGAACACCAGCGTGCACCGCGGATGCAGCCAAATGCTGGTGCGACCGTTTCCGATCGCGGCGTCGTCCTTCCACGTGAAGTGGAAGGACTCGCCGCGACGGAGCTTCGACATGATGACCACCTGCAGGTGGGCGAGCGCACGGTCGTCGAAGTCGACCTTCAGCGTGCTGTCGTAGATGAACTTTCCCACCGGATCATTACCGGGGCGTACGGTTCTCGGCGCTGATCATCCACGCGAACTGCTCAAGGCTCTCGAGGATGCTGTGCAGGATGTCGGCGCTCGTCGGGTCTTCGTCGTCGACCTCGTCATGGACGTCGCGGCAGGTGCCGATGACGGCCTCGAGACGCTCGGTGACGAGGTCGATGACGTCGGAGGTGAGCACCTCGCCGTGCGGGAACTCGGGAAGCGTCGTGGTCTCGGCCACGGTGTCGCTTCGACCGTCGGGCACGGCGTGGAGGGCCCGCATCCGCTCGGCGACGGTGTCGCTGAACTCGCGTGCCGCGTCGATGATCTCGTCGAGCTGGAGGTGCGTGTCGCGGAAGTTCTTGCCGACGACGTTCCAGTGCGCCTGCTTGCCCTGGATCGAAAGCTCGAGGAGGTCGACGAGGACGGCCTGCAGGTTGTCACTGAGCTTCTGAGAGGCGCTGAACCCGCGCTCGGAGTTCTGCTCCTCGGTCAGCTGCGCCCCCGACTTGGCGGGACGGCGCTTGTTGCGGGTGGCGGGCTTCGTCTGCGTGGTCGTCATGGGGAACAACACCCTTCTTTCGCGGATCGTGGATGCCTCAACGGTAGGACGGCGAGCCACCGGACGGCAGCGGGTTGCGTCGCCTGAGAGGCGGTGATATTTCGGACGCGACGCGCAGGTCTCAGCCGTCCAGTCGGGCGACTGCGGCGGCCATCTCGTCGTCGGACAGCGAGATGCCCGCGTCGCTCAAGCGCTGCGCGAGAACGTTCTCGGGGTCGACGCCGTCTTGGCCGGCGAGATCGGCGCGCGTCTGCACGATGATGCCGTCGAGCTTCTGACCCGCGTCGGCGTCGTTCTGCGACATGGCAGGTTCGTTCTGGACCACCTCGCCGGGCTGACCGGCATCCTTCGCATCGCTCATGGCACCCAGTGTGCGCGGAGAGGGGGTCACGCGTCATCCCCTTGACCCGCTCCGGAACCGCCGATAGGCGTCACAACCGAGGGGAGCGTCCGGGGTGGATCGTCGGGCCGTTCCAAAGCGGCGAGAACCCCTCGGGCTCGGACTCCGGGAAGGGGGTCCCGTTTCCTTCGCTCGGAGGATCGTGAGGTTCCGGGACCGGGATGACGGCGATCGGGACACCCGGCGTGATGAAGAGGTAGGCGGGGCTCGCACTCCCCTCCCCGTCATTGACGGCGAGCCAGTGCTGCCCCGTGCGGGCGCCTTCTTGGATCTCGCGGTGGAGCTCTTCGACCGTGCGGTTACCGACGCTGTAACGCTGCCCGCCGTAGGAGATGTCGATGCGGGTCATCGGGTCCTCTCGGATGCGGCCGGGAAATGTCCAGCCTCTGACCTCGAGGGCCGATTGTCACGTTCTTGACACGTCCCCGGTGGGACGGTTAGAGCGCGGCGAGCGGAGGCCGGTGGGCGATCGGCTTCGGCTTGCCGCGGCGGGACGCGCAGGCCACCAGGTGGCGGACGGCCCCATTGAGCAGCTCGTCCATCGTCGGGAACCAGGCGGTGCCCGCGCCGCCGTAGACCCAGGTCACGTCGAACCCGCCTTCGTCGGCCGCCTCGATGTAGGCCAGGACGCTCGCTGCGTCCGAACTCGCCACGCGGGTGTCGCAGAGCCGCCAGGTCGACGACGAGAGGGGTTGCAGCGATAGCTGATGAACGGGGTCGGCACTCATGGCGCACCTCCGAGGTTCGTGTGCGACGATCGTCGTCGATCGGGCACGGGGCCAAGCCTTTGCGCTCCTCACGATCCCTCCGGGGTCACGGCCTGCCGAGGGGCTTGACACCGCCCCGGGCGGGGATTAGCCGGTGCCGAGTGGCTAGCAGAGCGGGAGGCGCGCCGTCAATCCCCCCGGGCTCTGGAGGCCGCCCGCCTAGCGTGATAACCGCAAGGTAAGTAGGCGGCAGATGGTCGAGTCGAAAGGTGTTCGGGTCACCGATCCGCTCCCACGTCTACGACAGGCCCCGGCGATCGGGCTTATCGCCGGGGCCTCACCTTTTCCCGGCAATCAGAGGAGCAGCGATGACCGATCACAAGACGCCCGAAGAGGACCCGATCGAGAGCGTGTCGAATGCGGCGGCAGGCGACGAACCTGTTCCCATCGAGCAGATCCAGCCAGGCGTCGACCCCGACTCCGCTGACTCCAGCCGATCACTGAAGCGCAAGGACAGCTGACCGGATCAGCCCGGCGAGACGCTCCGCGCATACTCGTTCGCCCGGGTCGCGACGTCGTCGATGTAACGGGTCAGCGGGTTGTACGTGAACACGGCATCTCGCCATGCGCGCTCCGACTCCAGGGGACCCGACCTGCAGAGATAGCGCGCGGCGGCCAGAGCAGCGTCGTCGATGTGGTTCGGATCGCGCGTGCCGTCGGCGTTGCCGTCTGCTCCCCATCGCCGCCACGTCTCGGGGATGAACTGCAGCGGCCCCACGGCGCGGTCCCACTGGTCGTCGCCGTCGAGGCTCCCTCCGTCCGTGTCCTCGATCGCGCCGACCCCGTCCCCGTTCAGGCGCGGACCGAGGATGCGCGGGCTCACCAGACCGCTGTCGTCGAGCGTGGCCCCGCCATACGAGCCGTGGTGCGATTCGACCCAGCCGATGCCCGCCAGCGTCGTCCAGCCGATCGCACACGCTGGCTCCTCGTGCGCGACGGTCAGATCCGCCGCCGCGTAGGCGATGACGGCTCGACGAGGGATGCCCGTGGCCCCGGCGACGCTCGCCGCCCACTCACCGTCGACCAGGTCGATCGCAGGAGCCCGGGACGGGTCGGCTCCCGCGACGGCGAGGGCAGGCGGCGGCGTCGTCGCCCACCGGGACGACACGGGCGGCAGGGGCCGCTCAGCGGGCGCTGAGACCGTCGGCAGGCACGCGGCGAGGAGGACGACGACAGCTGCCGGCGCGATGCCGAGCCCCACGGCAAGCGCAGCGAACCGGCGACGGTGCGCGCGCACCAAGGGGGTCGTGCGGCGTGCGGCCATCTGCGCCCTCCCCCGGTCGGTGCCCGCACCACGCTAACCCGTGGCTCGGCGAGACCCGGCATCCTCGGTCAGAGCGACTCGATCGTGCCGGTTCCTTCGTCGCGCGGCTCCATCCGCCCAGGCGTGTCGCACCTGCGCGTCAGCGGTGGCGGCGGGATGCCGGCACGAAGGCCGCGCGCCCGATCCGGAAGACCACCACGGTGGCGACGACCCACGGGCCGACGACGAGGAACGGGTCCATCCACGCGTGCTTCAGATCGACACGGCCACGTCCGAACCGTGAGGCGATCGGCCGCCGCCCGCGTTCTCCGAGCACGCCCGACTGGGTCACGGGGTCATCGGGATGCCGCGAGAACAGCGACCTCACGTGCGCACCCGACGACTCGACACGGTCGCCCAGGATCAGCAGCATCCAGTGCGGCGTCTGCCCCTCGCTGTATCGCGCATAAGCGAGGCGTCGGATCGCGCCCGACATACCGTGGAGCGGCTGCGCGGTGCCGAACACGGGGGTGAGGCGCTGATGCTCGATCGAGCGTTCGCGGCCCTCCCCGTGCGTCTGCTGCTCGGGAAGGTCCCAGTGGGCGCCGGTGTCGATGTCGGGCTGCTCCCTCGGGAAGGCGGGACGATCGGTCGGGTCAAGGTCGGCACCCCAGCCGGGAATGCGGCGACGGAGCTCGTCGGGATCAGGGGTCTGGCCGGGCTTGTCTGCGGTGTACGGCATGATTCCTCCTCGGGGTGCTTCAGGCGCCGAACGTGACGACGGGCTTGATGATGCCGTCGAGCTTCGACGAGAACACGTGGTAACCCTCCGCGATGTCGTCGAGCTCGAAGCGATGGGTGATGAGCTCGCGCGGCGCGATGCGACCGGCGCGGATGTGCTCGATGAGGCGCGGCCACTGCCGCTTGACCGGTGCCTGGTTGGCCCGGATCGTGAGCCCCTTGTTCATGGCATCGCCGAACTTTATGGCGCTGAACAGGGGGCCGTATGCACCCATGACCGAGACGGTGCCGCCCTTCCGGACCGCGTCGATCGCCCAGTTCAGCGCGACCGGCGAGCCGCCCTGCAGCTTGAGCTTGGCGGCCGTGACGTGCTGCAGGACGTGGCCGTCCGCTTCGGCGCCGACGGCGTCGATGACGGAGTCCGCGCCGAGGCCGTCGGTCATCTTCTTCAGCGTCAGCACGATGTCGTCCACCTCGCCGAAGTGGACGGTCTCGGCGAATGCGAAGTCGCGAGCTTTTGCCAGACGGTAGTCGAGGTGGTCGACGACGATCACACGGCCCGCACCCATGAGCCAGCACGAACGCGCGGCGGCGAGACCGACCGGGCCCGCCCCCAGCACCACGACGGTGTCGCCCTCGACGATGTCGGCGAGCTGGGAGCCGAAATATCCCGTGGAGAACGCGTCGGTCAAGAGCAGTGCGTCCTCTGAGGCGATGTCGTCGGGAATGACCTGCGGACCGACATCGGCGAACGGAACCCGCACGAGCTCCGCCTGTCCGCCGTCGAAGCCGCCCGACGAGTGCGAGTAGCCGTAGATGCCGCCGATGGCCGTCGCGTTCGCGTTGACGTTGTGGCAGTTGGAGTACAGCCCGCGGGCGCAGAAGAAGCACGACCCGCAGAAGATGTTGAACGGCACCATGACGCGGTCACCCGGCTTCAGGTTCTGTACCGACGAGCCGACCTCTTCGACCCAGCCGATGAACTCGTGACCGAACGTGTGCCCCACGCGGGTGTCGGGCATCATGCCGTGATATAGGTGCAGGTCGGAGCCGCAGATCGACGCCAGCTCGACGCGCACGATGGCGTCGTTCGGGTGGACGAGCACGGGGTCGGGTTTGCGGTCGACGCGGATCTTCGACGGTCCGCGATAGGTCATCGCCTTCATCAGTCCTCCTCAGGTTCCCGGCGAGCCTGGTCGGTGGGATGCCGAGGAGGGAGGGGCTTGCGCCTCCTCCGCCGACGTGTCAGCCGAGGGTGTCGCCGAGCTCGAAGCGGTAGCCCATGCCCGCCTCGGTGAGGATGTGGCGCGGCTGCGCGGGGTCGTCCTCCAGCTTGCGCCGCAGCTGGGACACATAGAGACGCAAGTAGCCGGTGTCGCTCACGTGCTCGCTCCCCCAGATGGACGTGAGGATCGTCTGGCGGGTGACGAGCTTGCCGGGGTTGCGAAGCAGGATCTCCAGCAACTGCCACTCGGTCGGCGTCAGCCGCACCCGCTCGGTGTGACCGTCCACGGTCTTCATCACACTGCGAGCAGCGAGGTCGACGGAGATCGAGCCGAACTCGGTCACCGGGTCGGGCTCCTGCTGCGGGGCCCGACGTGTCAGGGCACGGATCCGTGCCAGCAGCTCGTCGATCGAGAACGGCTTCGTGACGTAGTCGTCGGCCCCGGCATCGAGCGCGTCGACCTTGTCGGCCGCGCCGGTCCGTCCCGACACCACGAGGATCGGCGCCTCGGACCAGCCGCGGATCGCGTGGATCACCTCGATGCCGTCGAGCTCCGGCATCCCGAGGTCGAGAAGGAAGATGTCGGGGTGGTGATCCACCGCGGCGGCGATGGCCTGCGCGCCGTCGGCGGCGGTGAACACCTCGTACCCGCGGGCCGCCAGGGTGATGCGCAGCGCACGGACGATCTGCGGGTCGTCGTCGGCGATGAGGATCCTCACGGGCGTTCCTCCTCGTCGGCCACCGGAAGCGAGACGACCATCGTCAGTCCGCCGCCCGGCGTGTCTTCGGGGGTGAGCGTACCGCCCATCCCCTCGACGAACCCCTTCGAGAGGGCGAGCCCGAGACCGAGGCCGGTGCTGTTGTCGGTGTCGCCGAGCCGCTGGAACGGCACGAACACGTCGTCGCGACGCTCTGCGGGGATGCCGGGGCCGTGATCGATGATCCGGATCTCGACCGCCGAGCCGAAGCTGCTCGTCGCGACCCGGACCTTGCGCCCCTCGGGCGAGTGACGCAGCGCGTTGGCGAGGAGGTTCACGACCACGCGTTGCAGGAGGACCGGGTCGGCGCGGACCGCGGCATCCGGTTCGAGATGGATGTCGACGGATGCCGGGCCCGCGCCGAGCTCTTCGAGCGCCGGGAGGATCACGTCGGCGGGATCCGTGGCCAGGAGCGAGACGGCGAGGGCGCCGGCCTGCAACCGGCTGACGTCGAGGAGATCGGTGACGAGCGAGGCGAGCATGCCGAGCGATTCGTCCGCCGTCTGCAGCAGCTCATCGCGGTCCTGATCGCTGTAGGTGCCGCTGCGGAGCCCGCCGACGGCCGCCGTCGCCGCGGCGAGGGGCCGGCGGAGGTCGTGACTGAGCGCCGAGAGCAGCGCGCTCCGCACCCGGTCGGAGGCCTCGAGCGGGGCGAGGCCGCTCGCGACCTCGGCGAGGTCCTCGCGCTGGAGCGCGGCATCCATCTGCGCGACGATCGCGGCGAGCAGGCGACGCTCGGACGCCCGGAGGTCGTGTCCGTGGAGTTCGAGGACGGCGCGGTCACCGACGGGGAGAGCCGTGTGCCGACCGCCGCGGAGAGGCTCACCGCTGGCGGCCAGGGTCGTGTCACCCGAGACCAGGCGCACGCCGGCGAGGCGGAACGCCTCACGGGTCCGCTCGACGAGGGCTTCGACGGCGCCGGTGCCCCGCAGGACGCTGCCGACGACGGTCTGCAGGAGTTCCGATTCGGCGGCCGCGCGCCGGGCGGCGCGGGTCTGGCGCGCCGCGCGGTCGACCACGACGCTCACGAGGATCGCGATGACGACGTAGAGCGCCAATGCGAGCAGGTGCTGCGGCTCGTGGACGTGAACGGTGAACAGGGGCTCGACGAAGAAGAAGTCAAGGGTGACGCCGCTCAGAAGGGCAGCCCACAGCGCCGGCCAGATACCGCCGACGAGCGCGACGACGACGACGAGCAGCTGATAGCTGAGGACGTCGCTCGTGATCGACTCGTCGGTGCGGGTGAGGAAGAGGAGCCAGGTGAGCAGCGGCCCACCGAGGAAGGCCACCGCGAACCCCGCGAGGCGCCGCTTCATCGAGAGGGCACCGCCCAAGCGAGGCAGGGCGAACCGACCGCCCGCGGCCGAGTGGGTCACGATGTGCACGTCGATGTCACCGGATTCGCGGATCACGGTGGCGCCGATGCCCGGGCCCGAGAAGACCGCCGCGAGGCGGCTGCGACGACTCACGCCGAGGACGAGCTGCGTCGCGTTGACCGACCGGGCGAACTCGACGAGCGCGGTGGGCACGTCGTCGCCGACGACCTGGTGGAACGTGCCGCCGAGCTTCTCGACGAGCGCCCGCTGCTCGGCGAGCGCGCCCGGGTCGCCGCCTCGGAGGCCGTCGTTGCTGGTCACGTGCACCGCGAGGAGCTGCCCGCCCGCCGACCGCGCCGCGATCCGCGCGCCGCGGCGGAGCAACGTCTCGCCCTCCGGACCTCCCGTGAGGGTGACGACGACGCGCTCCCGCGCCTCCCACCTGCTGTCGATGCCGTGCTCGGCGCGGTAGGACGTGAGCGCCTGATCGACCTCGTCGGCCAGCCAGAGGAGCGCCAGCTCGCGGAGCGCCGTGAGGTTGCCGAGTCGGAAGTAGTTCGAGAGCGCGGCATCCACCCGCTCCGCGGGGTAGACCAGCCCGCCGGCGAGACGGTCGCGGAGGGCCTGCGGTGCCAGGTCGATGACCTCGACCTGGTCCGCGGCGCGCAGCACCTGGTCGGGGACGGTTTCGCGCTGCGGCGCCCCGGTGATCTGCTCCACGACGTCGTTGAGCGACTCGATGTGCTGGATGTTGACGGTCGAGATGACGGAGATCCCGGCATCCAGCAGCTGTTGGACGTCCTGCCAGCGCTTGTCCTTCTCGGAGCCGGGCGCGTTGGTGTGGGCGAGTTCGTCGACGAGGGCGACACCGGGATGCCGCGCGATCACCGCGTCGAGGTCCATCTCGGTCAGCGTCACGCCCCGGTGGGTGATCTCGCGCCGGGGCACCTGCTCGAGCCCCTCGGTCATCCGCTGGGTCGCGGTGCGGCCGTGGGTCTCGACGACGGCGATGACGACGTCGGCGCCTTCGCTCGTCAGGCGTCGACCCTCTTCGAGCATCGCGTAGGTCTTGCCGACGCCGGGGGCTGCGCCGAGCAGTACGCGCAGCCGTCCGCGTCCGCCCACTGTCAGCCTCCTAGCCCGTCGAGGGCGAGATTGAGTTCCACCACGTTCACGGTCGGCTCGCCGAGGTACCCGAGGTCGGGGCCCTGGGTGTGCTCGGCGACGAGCCTGCGAACCTCCGACACCGGAAGCGTCCGGGCCTCGGCGACGCGGTCGACCTGGATCGAAGCGTACGCGGGGCTGATGTGCGGGTCGAGTCCGGAGGCGGAGGCCGTCACCGCGTCGGCGGGGACCGCGGACTCCGCGACGCCCTCGCGCTCGGCGATCGCCGCTTTGCGCTCCCGGATCGCGGCGACGAGGTCGGGGTTCTCGGGGCCGAGGTTCGAGCCCGAGGATGCCGCGCCGTCGTAGCCGTCGCCGGCGGCGGACGGACGGGACTGGAAGTACTGCGGGAGCGCGGCACCGTCGGCATCCGTGTAGGACTGGCCGATCAGCGACGAGCCGACGACCTCACCCGAGGCGTTCCGCACGAGCGAGCCGTTCGCCTGCGCGGGCAGGGCGACCTGGCCGATGACGGTGATGAGGGCGGTGTATCCGACGCCGAGGACGAGGGTGAGGACGACCATCGCCCGGACGGCGACGAGGACGGTGCGCCCGGTGGCGCGGGAAGTGCTGTTCATAGCGGGATGTCCTTCGGATCAGAAGCCGGGGAGGAGGCGGACGAGGAGGTCGATCAGCCAGATCCCGATGAAGGGGGCGATCACACCGCCCAGGCCGTAGACGGCGAGGTTCCGGCCGAGGATCGTCGACGCGCCGCCGGGTCGGTAGCTCACGCCGCGGAGGGCGAGCGGGATGAGGAAGACGATGACGAGCGCGTTGAAGACGATCGCCGAGAGGACGGCGGATGCCGGGGAGTGGAGCCCCATGACGTTGAGGGCCCCGAGCTGCGGGAAGACACCCATGAACATGGCCGGGATGATCGCGAAGTACTTGGCGATGTCGTTCGCGATCGAGAACGTCGTGAGCGCCCCGCGCGTGATGAGCAGCTGCTTTCCGATGCGGACGATGTCGATGAGCTTCGTCGGGTCGGAGTCGAGGTCGACCATGTTGCCGGCCTCCTTCGCGGCCGAGGTGCCCGAGTTCATCGCGACACCGACGTCGGCCTGCGCGAGCGCGGGGGCGTCGTTCGTGCCGTCACCGGTCATCGCGACGAGGTTGCCGCCCTCCTGCTCCTTGCGGATGTAGGCGAGCTTGTCCTCGGGGGTGGCCTCGGCGAGGAAGTCGTCGACACCCGCCTCCTTCGCGATGGCGGCTGCCGTCAGCGGGTTGTCGCCCGTGATCATGACGGTGCGGATACCCATCGACCGGAGCTCCGCGAAGCGCTCGGTCAGGCCGTCCTTGACGACGTCCTTCAGGTGGACGACGCCGAGCACGCGCCCGGTGCCGGCGGCATCCCGCGTCGCCACGACCAGCGGCGTGCCACCGGACTGCGAGATCGCCTCGGTGCGCGAGGTGAGGTCGGCACGGACGTCCGCGGCGAGCGCCGTGCCGCCCTGCTCGAGCCAGCCGAGGATGGCGGAGCCGGCACCCTTGCGGATGGACGAGCCGTCGGGCAGGTCGAGGCCGCTCATGCGGGTCTGCGCGGTGAACGGGACGATGACGCCCTGCGATTCGCCGGTCACGTCGACGCCGCGCCGGACGGCCAGGTCGACGATCGAGCTGCCCTCCGGCGTCGGGTCGGCAAGGGACGACAGCGCGGCCGCGCGGGTGAGTTCGGCCTGGGCCATGCCCGCGAGCGGGACGAACTCGGCCGCTTGCCGGTTGCCGTAGGTGATCGTGCCGGTCTTGTCGAGGAGCAGCGTCGTCACGTCGCCCGCCGCTTCGACGGCGCGACCCGACATCGCGAGGACGTTCCGCTGGACGAGTCGGTCCATGCCGGCGATGCCGATGGCCGAGAGCAGAGCCCCGATCGTCGTCGGGATGAGGCAGACGAGAAGCGCGACCAGGACCGGGATGCTGACGGGTGCCGCCGCGTAGGACGCGACCGGGTTCAGGATCAGCGCGACGACCACGAAGATGATCGACAGACTCGCGAGCAGGATGTTGAGCGCGATCTCGTTGGGCGTCTTCTGCCGCGCCGCGCCCTCGACGAGCGCGATCATACGGTCGACGAAGGTCTCACCCGGCTTCGAGGTGATGCGGACGACGATGCGGTCGGACAGCACGCGGGTGCCACCCGTGACGGCGCTGCGGTCGCCGCCGGATTCGCGGATGACGGGGGCCGACTCGCCCGTGATGGCCGATTCGTCGACCGACGCGATGCCGTTGACCACGTCGCCATCGCCGGGGATGAGGTCGCCCGCCGCGACGACGACGACATCGCCCAGGGTGAGGTCGGCCGACGAGACGTCGTCGATCGTGACGCGCTGAGCCGCGGCATCCGTCCGCTCGTCGTACCCCGTGACGCGGTGCGCGACGGTGCTCGTGCGGGTCTTCCGGAGCGTCTCGGCCTGCGCCTTGCCGCGGCCTTCGGCGACGGATTCGGCGACGTTGGCGAAGAGCACCGTCAGCCAGAGCCACGCGGCGATGATGCCCGTGAACGACACCGGGACGGCGGTGCCGCCCGAGTCGGACGGCCCGCCCGTGAAGGGCTCGAGGACCGCGAGCACGGTGGTGAGGGCGGCACCGAGCCACACGATGAACATGACGGGGTTCCGCCACTGCGCGCGGGGGTCGAGCTTTCGGAACGCGCCGGGAAGGGCGGCCGCGATCGCGGCACCGTCGATGCCGCGACGGGGCGTCGGCGCCGGGGCGTCGGCGAGTTCGGAGGTTGTGAGGGTGGACATGTCAGATCAGTCCTTCTGCCAGGGGGCCCAGTGCGAGTACGGGGAAGTAGGTGAGGGCGGTCACGATGAGGATCACGCCGACGAGGAGCCCGACGAACAGCGGCCGGTGCGTGGGGAGCGTCCCCGCGGTGGCGGGCACCCGGTCCTGTGCGGCGAAGGAGCCAGCGAGCGCGAGGACGAGGACGATCGGCACGAACCTGCCGAGCAGCATCGCGACGCCGAGGGCCGTGTTGAGCCACGGCGTGTTCGCGGTGAGGCCCGCGAAAGCGGAGCCGTTGTTGTTCGCCGCCGACGTGAAGGCGTAGAGGACTTCGCTGAATCCGTGGATGCCGGGGTTGAAGATCGAGGTGTTCGTGACGTCTTCGCGGACGGCGGGGATCGCGAAGCTGAGCGCCGCGCCCCCGAGGACGAGGATCGGGGTCACGAGGATGTAGATGCTCGCGAGTTTGATCTCGCGGGGACCGATCTTCTTGCCCAGGTATTCGGGGGTGCGCCCGACGAGCAGACCCGCGATGAAGACCGCGATGACCGCCAGGACGAGCATGCCGTAGAGGCCCGACCCGACACCGCCGGGCGCGAGTTCGCCGAGCATCATGTTGAGCATCGGCATCATCCCGCCGAGGGCCGTGTAGGAGTCGTGCATCGAGTTGACGGCACCGGTGGAGGTGAGCGTGCTCGTCGACCCGAAGATCGTCGAGCCGACGATTCCGAACCGGGCTTCCTTGCCTTCCATCGCCGCGCCGGCGAGGGCGGGAGCGGCACCCCGACCGGCGAGTTCGAACGCCGTCAGCGCGAGCGTCGACCCGAGGTACAGGACGCCCATCGCGCCGAGGATCGCGTAGCCCTGGCGCTTGTCGCCGAGCATCGTGCCGAACGTCCGCGGCAGCGAGAACGGGATGATCAGCATGAGGACGATCTCGAAGAGGTTCGTCCAGCCGGTGGGGTTCTCGAAGGGGTGCGCGGAGTTGGCGTTGAAGAAGCCGCCGCCGTTGGTGCCGAGGAGCTTGATCGCCTCCTGTGAGGCGACGGGGCCGCCCGGGATGCTCTGGGCAGCGCCGGTCACGGTGGTGACGTCCGTGAAGCCGGCGACGTTCTGGATGACGCCGCCCGCCAGGAGCACGATCGCAGCGACCACCGAGAGGGGCAGCAGCAGGCGGAACGTGCCACGGGTCAGGTCGACCCAGAAGTTGCCGACGACGCCGCTGCGCCGAAACGCGAGGCCCCGGACGAGCGCAACGGCCACGGCGAGGCCGACGGCCGCCGAGACGAAGTTCTGCACCGCGAGGGCCGCGAACTGCACCGTGTATCCGACGGTCGCTTCGGGCGAGTACGACTGCCAGTTCGTGTTGGTGACGAAGGAGACCGCCGTGTTGAAGGCGAGGTGCTCGCTCGGCGCCGGGAGGCCGAGCGACCACGGCAGCCACTGCTGCGTGCGCTGCAGCAGGTAGACCGCGAGGACGCCCACGACCGAGAAGGCGAGAACGCTGCGGGCATACGCCTGCCAGGTCTGAGCGGATGCCGGGTCGACACCGATGAGCCGGTAGAGACCGCGTTCGGCCCGGGCATCCTTCGTCGAGGTGTAGGCCCACGCCATGTAGTCGCCGAGGGGACGATAGGCGACCGCCAGGATGAGCGCGAGGGTCGCGAGGGTGAGGACCGCGGGGAGCCACGTCATCAGAACTTCTCCGGCTTCACGAGAGCGACGAAGAGGTAGACGACCACGGCAGCGGCGAGCACTGCGGCGACGATGTCGAAGAGGTTCACAGCCGGTCCACCGCCTTGGCGAACAGACCGATGATCACGAACAGGGCGAGGACGCCCAGGACGTAGACGATGTCGAGCACGAGTGAGGCTCCGTTTCGAGGGAACGCAGGCCCCGAACGGGCCGGCACGCCGGTGAGGCGCATCCCTGATGGAACACCTCCGAGCGAACGCGCTCGGGTCTCCTCACGGAATCCATACGGCCCCGGGCGTCGTCCTCACGGGATCCTCACGCGGGCGCTCAGGCGCCCCGTTCGGGTGCCTCAGTGCAGGTCGGCGTCGGCGTCCCCGCGGCGCCACCCCGTGAACGGCACGGTGAGTCCCGCGCGGCTCGGCGCGCAGACGAACGGGCCCGCCGCGGCATCCAGCTCGGCGTCGAACGGGATGACCCGCACGAGCCGAAGCGGCTCACCGGCGGCGCCCGCCCGGATGGTGAGCGCGGTGCCGTCGCGGCTGACGCGCACCGTGATGCGACGGCCGCGCCAGTCGGGCACGGGTGCGAGCGACCAGTCCGACATGCCGTCCGTCACGACCGCGCCCAGCTGCAGAGCACCGTCGGCGTACTCGATGCCCGCCTTCACCCAGCGAGCCTCATCGACGCGGACGAACAGGCCGGCCTGGTCGAACTGCTCCTCGAAGGGGATCTCGAACTCGACCTCCATCGCCGAGCCGTCCGGCAGCCGTGCGACGAGAGCATGCTCGGTGTCGTGCACGAACCCGTAGGAGGTGAGCCGCCAGGCGTCGCTCCCCTCCTCGGCGGTGACCCGCAGCATCCCGTCCCGTTCTTCGACGGCGTGCGGCGGGGTGGTCCACGTCCCTTCGGACCAGTCGACGGATGCGGTGGCTCGGACGGGTTCGCTCATGTCGCCAGGCTATCGACGCCGATCAACCGAGGCGGATGCCTGCGGACGCCAGCGCGCGCACGGCGGTGTCGAGCACGGCGGCGCTGTGGTCGAGGCGGCGGTCGCGCTCCGCAAGGTTTCGCTCGTCGACCATCCGGACGAACGCGCGGAACTCGGCCGTCATCCGGTGCGGATCATCGTCGAGCGCGACTCGCTCGCGCGTGCCGTCGCGCAGCTGGAGCTCGACGGCCGGGATCTCGTTCGGCGGCCCGTCGAACACCATGACGCCCTCCGTGCCCTGGATCTTGGTGCGGCACGGCCCCGGCGAGTCCTTCGCCGCGACGCAGACCGCGCTCAGGCCGTCGTACCCGAGGACGGCGACACCGGACGTGTCGACGCCGCGCTCCATGCGGGGCGTGTAGGACACCGTCTTCGGAGCGCCGAGCAAGCCGATCACCAGGTGCAGGGCGTAGACGCCGAGATCCATCAGCGCACCGCCGCCCGCCGCCGGGTCGAACGCGGGCAGGACAGTGCCCTCCCGGAAGGCGTCGTAGCGCGAGGAGTACTGCGAGTACTCGCACTGCACGAGTCGGAGCTCTCCCAGGCGCGGGAGGTTCTCCCGCATCCACGCGACGTTCGCGAGGTACTGGTTGCTGATCGCCTCGACGAGAATCAGGTCGCGCTCTGCCGCGAGGGCGCGGAGCTCCGCGAGCTCCTCCGTCCGCAGCACGAACGGCTTCTCACAGATGACGTGCTTGCCCGCCAGGAGCGAGCGACGTGCGACGTCGGCGTGCAGGACGTTGGGCACCGCCACCCACACCGTGTCGATGTCGCCGTCGGCGAGGCAGTCGTCGAGGTCGGTGAAGACGAGCGGGATGCCGTGACTCGCCGCGAGCGCTTCGGTCGTGTCCCGGCTGCTCTCCCGGCCGACGACGGCGGCGACGGCCAGCCCCGCGATGTCCCGGGCGTGCGGGAGGAACTCGGCGACGATCTTGCCCGCACCGACGACCGCAAGCCTCACGTCAGAGCGCCAGACCGATCGCGAGCAGGACCACACCGACGAGCGGCGCGGCGAGCTGGATCATCGCGGCGCGTGCCTTCGAGCGGTCCGAGAGCAGGAGCACGAGGCCGGCGGCGACCATCGAGCCCGCACCGACGAACACGAGCGTCGCACCGATCGCGGTCGACCCGGTGGCGACGAAGATGATGCCCAGGAAGACCGAGATGGCGAGGAAGAGGTTGTAGAAGCCCTGGTTGTACGCGAACGGCTTCGTGATCTCCACGGTCGCGTCTGTCGTCCCGAACGTGCGCCGCGCAGCGGCCCCCGTCCACGCGATGGACTCGAGGAAGAAGATGTAGAGGTGGATGAGGGCGCCGAGCGCCGCGAACACCAAACCGGCGATGACCATGCGGCCATCATCCCAGACCGCGGGCTTCACGCCAGAGGGGACCCGCGGGCGTCGGATCGGTGACGCCGATCGGCGCTCCGCTGTCGTCCCGGGAGAAGGCCAGGAGGACCGGGACACCCGCCCGGTCCGCGACGATGCGTCCCGCGTACCCCGGGGCCGGCAGGAGCAGCCGCGCGGCGTCGACCGGAGCGTGCCGCGGGAGCGCGTCCGCCGTTACCACCCAGACACCGTCCGCGCCGTCGGAGCGGGTGGCGCAGAACAGGACGACGGGGGTGCCGTCGACCTCCGCGACCTGCAGCACCTCGAGATGAGGGAACCGCCGCGACGGTTCGATGAGGGGCGGCTGCACCGTCCACGTGTCGAGGTCGGGAGACCACGCGTGCCCGATGACGCCGCCGGCCGCGGAGTCGGCATCCTTCCCCCGAGCCGTGATCAGCATGTGCCACCCGTCACCGGCGGGATCGCGGAAGACCCACGGGTCCCGCCACGCTTCGTCGGCCCACGCGGTGTCGCCGAGCTTTTCGTAGTACTCCCCCGCGGCACGGAGGACGAATCCGTCGCGCTTGTCCCAGACGGAGAGATCCACCGAGGTCGCCATCCCGATCGACTCGATGTTCCGCACCGAGCTCGCCTCGAGGAAGACCGTGCCCGTGTAGAACATCCGCCAGAGGCCGTCGTCGCCGCGGACGACGCATCCCGTCCAGGTGGCCGTCTCATCGAACGCGCCGGCGACGCCCGGGCCGAGGACCTCCCCGTGATCGGTCCATTCGGTCAGATCCGGAGACGTGGCGTGCCCGATCCGCGCGTTCCGGTGGCGGAGATCGGGGTCGCCGAGCGAGATCGGCGCGCGCAGGTAGTACAGGTGGAACGTCTCGCCGTCGTCAGCGACCCAGAAGTCCCACACCCAGTGCGCCTCGAGAGAGAACGCCACGTCAGCCCTTCAGCGACCCCTGCATGAGAGCAGAGACGAAGTGACGCTGGAAGATCAGGAAGATGATCAGCGTCGGGGTCAGGATGAGCAGCGATCCGGCGCACAAGAGCGGGATGTCCGTGCCGTACTGCCCCTGGAACGCGCCGAGAGCACCCGCCATCGTCCGCTTCTCGGGATCGTTGACGAGCACGATCGCGAGCAGGAACTGGTTCCAGGTCCACAGGAACAGCAGGATCGCCAGCGACGACAGCGCCGGGACCGACAGCGGGATGTGGATGCGCCAGAAGAGCTGCCATGTCGTCGCGCCATCCATGCGGGCAGCCTCGGAGAGGTCGGCCGGCATGGTGATGAAGTGCGCCCGCATCCACATCACCGCGAACGGCATGAACAGACCGATGAGCGGCAGGATGATCGCCCACCGGGTGTTCAGGAGGCCCATCTCGCGGATCTGGAAGTACAGCGGCGTGATGATCCCCTCGAACGGCAGCGTCAGGCCGAGGATGAACGCGACGAACACGATGCGCCCACCGGCGGGCCGGAGGTGTCCGAGCGCGAAGCCGGCGAGGGTCGCGAACAGCACAGCAGCCGGGACGACGGCGATCTCGATGAGGAAGCTCGACCCGAGCAGCGCCGCCATGTTGGCGGACTGGAAGGCGGTGACGAAGTTGTCCCACCGGGGCTCCGCCGGCCACTCCAGGCCGCTGGGGTAGGTGCCCGGTGCGTGAAGCGCCGTCACGAAGAGACTGATGAACGGCATGATCGTGACGAGCATCAGGATGATCAGCAAGACGCGGCCGAGCCACTTCTCGCGTGCGCGGACGATCACGATTCTTTCCCTCGGAGGATGCGCTGCAGGGGCAGGACGATGAGAAGGACGAGGGCCATGAGGACGATGGCGAAGGCCGACGCGGTTCCGACCTCGCGCTGATAGAACGCGAGATAGAAGATCTGGAGGCCGGGGACGAGCGTGCTGTCGCCGGGGCCGCCCTGCGTGGCGATGTAAATGATGTCGAAGCTCGCGAGCGCGGCGATGACGGTCACCGTGACGCACACCGCGACCTCCTGGCGGACGCCCGGGAGCGTGATGCTGAAGAACTCGCGGATGGGGCCGGCGCCGTCGATGCGTGCGGCTTCGTAGAGGGCGGGGTCGATCTTCGTCATGCCCGCCAGGATCAGGACGAGGCAGAGACCCACCTGCACCCACGCGCCGATCACACCGACGGCGGGAAGAGCGGTCGAGAAGTCACCGAGCCATGCACGGGTCACCCCGCCGAGGCCGAACAGGCCGAGAAGCTGGTTGACCAGGCCGTTGGTCGACAGCTGCCAGCTCCACATGATGCCGGCTGCGACGAGCGGGATCACCTGCGGGAGGAAGAGGACGGTACGCGAGATGGCGGCCAGACGGCTCGCGGCGATCGCGCGGATCATGTTGGCCGCCACGAGGGCGATGCCGACCGGGATGATGCTGAAGTAGATGATCAGCTCGAACGCGTTGCCGATCGCGCCGGTCAGCTTCGGGTTGCTGAAGACCTCAACGTAGTTGGCGAAGCCGACCCACGTCGCCGGACCGATGCCGTTCCACTCGTAGAGCGAGTACTGCGCCGACAGGGCGATGGGCCGCAGCACGAAGAAGATGTAGAACCCCGCGGCGGGGACCACCAGCAGGTACGCCGCGACGCTCGCGCGGAACTTACGCCGACGGCGGCGCTGAGCCGCCGCGGAGTCGAGCGCTGCTGCGCCGGTGGAGACCACCGGCGCAGCAGCAGAAGGAGCAGAGACCATCACTCAGTTCCCGATTTGGCTTTCGTAGTCGGACTGCACCGAGGACAGCAGGCCCTCCGCGGTCTGCTCGCCGGCGACGAGCTTCTGCAGGTTGGGCGTCCAGCTCTGGGCGTAGATCGCGCCCGTCGCGTTGGCGATGAAGTCCATCGCGCCGTTCGCCTCGGACAGCTGAGCACCGGCGGCGAGCGTCGCGGCCGTGGTCGAGCCTTCCTTGACGGGAGGCATGAACGCGTCGGCCGGACCCATCGGGTGCGAGCCGCCGACCTCGACGCCGATGGTGCGCGCCTTCTCGTTGGTCGCCGTCCAGTTCAGGAAGAACGCGGCGCAGTCGGGGTGCTTGGCCGTGGCCGCGACACCGTAGGTGAGCGGAGCGGACATCGCACCGATCTGGCCACCCTCTTCACGCGGGGGCATGAGGAAGAAGCCGGCCTCGCCGGGCATCTGGGTGTCGAGGTTGCCCGACTCCCAGTCGCCGTCGAACATGAACAGCGAGTCGCCGCCGATGAAGCGGCTCATCATCTGCGCGTAGTCGAGCGAGTTGATGTCGTCGGCGAAGAAGCCCTCGTCGATCCACTTCTTGAGGTGCTTGGCGGCCTCGAGGTTCTCCGGGGTGTCGATCGAAGCGCCGGGCTGCTGGAAGATCCAGTCGTTGATTTTGGCGGGGTCTCCGTAGGAGGCCATGAGCGCCTGCAGCGGGAAGGCGAGACCACCGGTCGCGCCGCCGTTGAACTGCGTGATCGGCGTGATGCCGGCATCCTTCGCCGCCTTGAGAGCGGCGTCGAACTCGTCGAGGGTCTTCGGAGCCTCGGTCATGCCGATCTTCTCGGCGAGGCTCTTGTTGTAGAAGACACCGGTCATCGAGTAGTTGAGGCCGAGCGCGTAGAGCGGGCCGCTACCGCGACGACCGTTCTCATCGACCCGCAGCTGCTGGAGCTGCGACTCGGGCCACTTCGTCCACCCGAAGGCCTCGGCGTACGGGTCGAGGTCGAGGAGCAGGCCGTCGGTGGCGAGCTCGGACATCTGCGGCAGACGCATGAGGTCCGGCGGCGAGTCCTGCAGGACGCGCGGTGCGTTCTGCGTGATGACCGCGAACTGGTCCTCGCGGATGTCGAAGGTCACGTTGGGGTACTGCTTCGTGAACTCTGCGGTGAGGTCCTTCGGCAGCGGGAAGCCGGTTTCGAAGTAGCCGCTGAGGACGACGTCCTCGTCACCGCAGGTGGGACCCTCGGCTCCGAAATCGGAGGTGGAGGATGCCTGGGGTGCGGCGCTTCCGCCGGGAGGGGCGCAGGCGGTGACACCCACGGCGAGCGAGGTGAGAACCCCGGCGAGGATCAGCGGACGGAGGGGGTGCTGTGTGAATCGAGACATCACTGTCTCCTTTCGGAAAACCACGGTGTTCGGGAGGGAGGCCTGGTGAGCCTCGGTGCTAAATCGCGTTAGCAAGGTCATGATGCGTCATCGGGCAGCACCGTGTCAATGGTTTCGAGGCGTGTCGCATGCGCATCCCGACGAGCGCCGTGCCCGGGCGGTCGACCCCGTTAGGATCGCCGGAGACAGGAGGCCGCAGTGACGGGGAATCGGGTGACGCTCGCCGATGTCGCACGCGCATCGGGGATGTCGCGGACGACGGCGTCGCTCGTGCTGTCGGGCCGGGGCGACGAGATGCGCATCGCCGAGGCGTCGCAGGAACGCGTCCGACTCGTCGCCGCCGAACTCGGGTACCGCCCCAACATGATCTCGGCGGGCCTTCGGAGCGGGACGAGCCGGACGCTCGGTTTCATCTCCGACTCGGTGGCGACCTCACAACTCGCCGGCGACATGATCAAGGGCGCCCTCGAGGGTGCGCGACGCCACGGCCACATGCTCTTCATCGGCGAGTACGAGGGCGACGATTCCGAGCGCGAACGCCTCATCGAAGCCATGCTCGACCGCCAAGTCGACGGCGTCATCATGGCGTCGATGTTCACGCGTGAGCGGCCCGTGCCTACCGCCCTCGCCAACCGCAACGTGGTGCTCCTCAACACGCTGCCCGAGGGCCCGGCGAAGAACGCGCACGCCATCCTGCCGGACGAGTTGGATGCCGGCCGCCGCGCCGCTCGCCTCCTCCTCGATCGCGGGCACCGCGACATCCACCTCATCGGGGCGGGCCCGACGCTCGCCGAGGTCCCCCGCGGCACGGTCGCCGGACGGGAGCGACTGACCGGCATCCTGGACGAGCTCGCCGACGCCGGCGTCTCCCCCGCATCTGGCCGCATGTTGAGCATCTGGCTCCCCACGGACGGGTGGAAGGCGACGGCGGACCTCATTGCGTCGGGGGTGCGGTCGGGGGCGATCCTGGCCTTCAACGACCGCATCGCGTTCGGGGCCTACCAAGCCATCTCGGAGGCCGGTCTGACCGTGCCCGGCGACTTCTCCGTCGTCTCGTTCGACGACCACCAGCTCGCGAGCTGGGTGCATCCGGGGCTCACGACCTTCGCGATCCCCCACTTCGAACTTGGACTGCAGGCCGTCGAGACACTGCTGACGTCCTCGCCCGACGCCCCGGCATCCGTCGAGCGGATCACGATGCCGCTGCGCAACCGCGGGTCGGTGCGCACCATCGACGACTGATCGGGATCCGGCCCGCGACATCCGCTACTCTCTGAGCTAACGCGATTTAGCACGCGCTTTTCGACGCGTGGAGAGGACAGCATGGAGCAACGGAGCCCCAGCGAGAGCGACACCCGACCCGCCCACCCGCCGTTCGATCCCGACGTCCGGCGAGCGCTCACGGAGCGCGACGACGTCGTGATCGGGCTCGCCGCCGACGACATCCTGGCACTCCGCGCCGGCGCCGTGATGCCTTCGCGCGAGGAGTACACGCTCGGCGGCCGGTTCGACGATCACGAGGTCGAGACCGCCTCCGCTGAGGGCTCTCCGGTGCGTCTCGTCGTGTTGACTCCGCGCGGGGTTCCGGGTCCGCATCCCGTCCTCCTCCACGTCCACGGCGGCGGGATGGTGGTCGGCAGCGCCTACGACGTCCTTCCCGACCTGGGACTCCTGGCGCTCGACCTCGGCTGCGCCATCGTCTCGGTCGAGTACCGCCTCGCCCCCGAGCATCCTTACCCCGCCGCGCTCGACGACGTGTACGCCGGGTGGGAGTGGATCGCCCGCAACGGATCGGAGCTGGGCCTCGACGCCGCACGCGTCGTCGTCCATGGGGTGAGCGCCGGAGGCGGCCTCGCCGCCGGTGCCGTGCTGGCGGCGCGTGACCGCGGCGGGCCGTCCGCGATCGGGCAGATGCTCGTGTATCCCATGCTCGACCACCGGAACGACTCGGCATCCGCTCGGCAGCTGGAGGGCGTCGGAGCCTGGGACCGCCGCGCGAACGCCACGGGGTGGGCGGCGTACCTCGGCGGTCTCGACCGAGCCGCCGTGCCGGCGTACGCCTCTCCTGCCCTGGCGGACGACCTGAGCGGCCTGCCGTCGACCTTCCTCGAGGTGGGATCGGCGGAGACGTTCCGCGATGAGGACGTCGACTACGCCCGACGCATCTGGGCCGCCGGCGGCGAGGCGGAGCTCCACGTCTGGCCCGGCGGAGCGCACGCCTTCGACGCGCTGGTCCCCGACGCACCCCTGTCGCGCGACGCCCGCGACGCGCGCCTTCGCTGGCTGCGTCGACTGCTCGCGCGCTGAGCCGCGGCATCCCGAACGGCCGAACGGCCCGTCACCGTGGAGTCCACACGGGTGACGGGCCGTTCGACGACGGTCAGGAGCCCGGGACGAGGACCCGGTCGATCGTGTGGATGACACCGTTCGACGTTTTGATGTTGACGGCGCGGAGGACGAGCTTCGGATTCTTCAGCTCGGGCGTCTCGTCGCGAAGCGTGATGCCTCGGGGCTCGATGGTGCCGCCGTTAGCCATCGTGATCTCGTGCGAGAACAGCACCTTGAGCGGCGACAGCTTCTTGCCCGCGACCACGTGGTACAGCAGGATGTCGCTGATCTGGTCGGCCGTGAACGTCGAGGTGATGGCCTTGAGCGCAGCCGCCTCAGAGGCGGGTGCCTTGCCGGTCAGGTCGGTCACGAGACGCTCGAAGGCGCGGTCGTTGGGTGCGAACACCGTGAAGGTCGAGTTCGAGTCGTCCAGCGTCTTGTCGAGTCCGGTCGCGACGAGGGCCTGGACGAGGATGTCGTAGTCCGACCCGTTGGCGTCCGGGGCACCTCCGCCGGATGCGGCGACGGCGACATCCACGATCGTGCCGGCAGGCTTCGTCGCCTGGTGGGCCGAGGCCGGGGAGGCCGTCAGGGCGAGGGCGCCTGCGACCACGGTGGCGAGGGCGATTCCGAGCTTCTTGTTCATCACGTTGCTCCTTCGATGAGAAGAGTGGCGCCCGGCGGAGGTGTCAGGCGCTGCAGGTGTATTCCGGCCGAGAGGGCTCCGTGGATGCACCGTGTGATGAAACCGTCACGGCGACGCGGGCAGGATCGCCGTCATGGGCGATTCCGGCGGCGGCGGGGTCGCTGCAGCTGCCGCGATCCTGGCTCGAGACGAGGGCGTCTCGGCGACGCGATCGGTACGTCCGCAGTGTCTTCGTATTCCGCCCCGCGCTCGACTCGGTGTTCGCCGAACGCCGGAGCGCGGATGGGGCCCGCGCCCTCACGAGCTTCTGACCGCGACCGCTCAGCGGACGATGAACCGGACGACGCGAGCGGCGAGCGCGGGGTCGGTCGCGACGACGTCGAGCACGGCGTCGGCGGCGGACCACGTCAACTCCCACCCGGGCGCGGTCACGGGGAAGATCGTCTCGATGTCGAGCTCCGCCCCGGCGAGCGCGGGCAGCGGGATCCGCACCGTCGAGGGTGCCCCCTCCTGCCGCCACAGCGTCAGGAGGGTCTCCGTGTCTCCGCGGAAGGCGAGGGCCTGCCACGGCTCCTCCCGCTGGTCGAGACCCAGCGGCCAGGAGGGGGTCGCCGTGCGGATGAACGGGCGAAGCTCCTTGTGCACGCGCACCGCCTCTGCGGTCAGCTCGCTCTGGCGCGCGTCGAGCCGGTCGAGGAATCCCGAGAGGCAGAAGCGGCCGAGCACACCCGTCGCGAGCGTGAACGCGGTCTTCTCCAGGGTCATGTCCGCCGCTGGGTACGCCCAGTTCGCCGCCTGCTCCGGCAGCATCGAGAAGGGAGCGGATGCCGCGATCGCCGAGTAGTACTCGGCTTCCTGCTGGTCGCTGGTCGACTGCAGCTGCGTGACGGAGAGCAGCGCCCAGTCGGCCCGCATCGCGCCCGAGCCGCAGTTCTCCAGCGTCACCTCGGGATGACGGTCGAGGATGCCGGCCAGCCAGTCGACGTGCGCACGGTTGTACGCGAGCAGCCCCGCACCCACGCTGTCGGCATCGTGATCGGTGCCGAGGCTCATGTTCACGTTGTAGTCCAGTTTGAAGTACGCGATCCCGAACTCGGCCACGAGGCGGTCGACGACGTCGTCGAGGTGCTTCCTCGCCGCCGGATGCCGCAGATCGAGGTGCAGACGCTCGCTCTCGATGGTGAGCTGCGAGCGAGACTGGAAGAACGCCTCTGGCGGCAGCGTGCGCGCAGCCTCGGAGTCGATCCCGACGAGCTCCGGCTCGAGCCAGATCCCCGGACGCATTCCCCGGTCGCGGATGCGGTCGAAGACCGCGCCCATTCCGCCGGGGAAGCGGACGGTGGAGGGGATCCAGTCTCCGACGGTCGCCCACCAGTCGTCGTCGTCCGAGTACCAGCCGGCATCCATCACGAAGTACTCGGCGCCCGCGTCGGCTGCCGCGTCGATGAGCGGAATGAGCTTCTCGGTCGTCGGATCACCCATGAGCGTGTTCATGTAGTCGTTGTAGACGACGGGCAGTTCGTCGTTGTCGGGATGCGGTCGGCGGCTGAGGCGGCGTAGGCCCGTCATCGCTGCCACGGCGGCGTCGAGATCACTCCCGAAGGCGATCGAGACCGGTACGGTCGTGAAGCTCTCGCCGGGGGCGAGGACGGCGATCCAGTGGTGATCGTCGTCCGTCGGGCCGCTCAGCGCGAGCGAAGTGCCTTCGGCGTTCTCGGCGAGGTCGAACCGCCACCCGCCGTTGTGCTCGATCTGCCACGTCGCGGCGGAGCCGTCGGCCGTGTTCCAGATCGCGCCCGATGCGAGGTGCGTGCCGGTCGACCAGGTGCCGGCCGAGGCGAAGGTGACGTGGCCGCGGCTGCCGATGTTCCGGAAGCGGAGGCCCAGGTCTTCGAGACCGGAGGACCGGAGCGGAGCGACGCTCCACCGCGACTCCCCCATCCAGTCGTTCCGCGCGGTGGCGAGAGTGAACGCGTCGGGCGTGACGGCACCGCTCGGTCCGAGGGAGAGATGGAGAGCGAGGCTCGCGACGGACTTCAGTGTGCGCGTGTCGGACGCGTCTGCCGCGTGGGTGACGGTCACGCTCGAGCGCAGCGCGCACCCGCGCGGCGGGATGGTGAGCCGCAGGACGGCTTCGATCCCGATTCCGGCGACGAGCCCGAACCGCTGCGCGGGACCGTCGACCGCCTCGCGGGTGGACAGCGAGAGCTCGGTCCATCCGCCGCCGAGCTCCCTCGCTTCGTGGCTCACGTAGCGGAGCCGACCGCTGAGCTCGCCGTAGGTGATCCGGGTCGTGGACGGCGCGTGACCCGAGTCGCCCGTGACGATCTCGATGAGCGGCTGGCCCGCGGGGATGTCCGCCGTCCTCCCCCGCGGACCGGCGCGGAGGAGGCGAGGAGCGGCATCCGTTTCGGCGAGGATGACGACCTCGAAGTCAGGGTTGCCGATCTCGATGCGGGTGGTCATGCGGATGCCTCCTGACAGCGCAGACATCCGATGTCCGATGCGGACATACCGGCGAATGCCTCATAATCACCCTAATCGGCCTCCATTCATTGGATGAATCAGTCGAACAGCGGCGGCACGGGCTCGTCGAGGTTCGCCCCGCCGCGGTATCGGGCGGCGATGTGGTTCTCAGGCAGTCGTGGCCCCCGCTCGAAGAGACGCTCGCGCAGCGTCGGACCGCCCTCGAGAAGGCGTCCGCGGCGGCGGAGCTCGGGCACGACGAGTTCGGCGAAATCGCGCGCGGTGTCGAAGGAGTGGTACTGCCGCAGGTTGATGCCGTCGATACCGTCCTCGTCGAGCCACCGTTCGATCTCGTCGGCGACGACGGTGGGGGTGCCTGCGACGAAGAATCTGCCCTCTCGTCCAGTGGCGACGCTGTCGAGCAGGGCGCCGATCGTCGAGTCCGGGGCCGCGTACGGCACCGCATCGTCCGAGACTCCGGCCTGGGCGAGCGCGTCGCGGACGAGGGTCTCGCGTGAGAAGGCGGTCGGGTCGAACGGGAAGCCCGCGTGGGCCAGGATGCCGTCGACGCTCGTGTTCTCGCGGTAGGTCCGCCACTTGTCGGCAGCCTCCTCTTCCGTGCGACCGACCACGACCCCGGCCTGCACGATGAACCGGAGATCCTCGCGCCCGCGGCCGTGCCGCTCGGCCGCCTCTCGCATGTGCGCCACGTTGCGGATGAAGTCGGCCGTCGAGCGCCCACCCGTGAAGACGAGCTCCGCGTGACGACCCGCGAACTCGATGCCCGCGGGCGAGCCGGTCGCCTGGTACAGCACCGGCGTCCGCTGCAGCGAGGGCTCGCTCAGGTGGGGGCCGGCGACCTGGAAGTTCTCGCCGACGTGATCGATGTAGCGGACCTTCGAGGGGTTGGTGTACGTCCGGGTCGCGGCATCCGCGACGACCGCGTCGTCGTCCCACGACCCCTCCCACAGCTTGTAGACGACGTCGAGGAATTCGTCGGCGATCGCGTAGCGACGTTCCTTCGGGATCTCGTCGGCGAGGCCGAAGTTCCGCGCAGCGTTCGGCAGGTACGACGTCACGATGTTCCAGCCGACCCGTCCGCGAGTGAGGTGGTCGAGCGTCGACATCCTGCGTGCGAATGCGAACGGAGGCTCGTAACTCGTCGAGAACGTGACGCCGAACCCCAGCCGCTCGGTCACGGCCGCCATGGCGGGGATGACGAGGAGCGGATCGTTCGAGGGGATCTGCAGCCCCTCGCGGATCGCCGTCTCGGGGCCGCCTCGGAAGACGTCGTACGCCCCGACGACATCGGCGAGGAACACGCCGTCGAACCCGCCGTGCTCGAGGATCTGCGCCAGCTCGATCCAGTACGAGATGTCGTTGACGCGATGCCGGTTGTTGCCCGGCAGCGACCACAGCCCGTGGGTGATGTGGCTGACCGTGTTCATCTCGAACAGATTCAGGATGAGCTTCTTGCGCTCGACCATGTCGTGCCTTTCTCAGAGAGTTCCGTCACGCCTCACCGGTGCTCCACCAGCCGGGGACCGGGCTGTCGTTGAGCAACAGGTCACCGATCGCCCGCGCCTTGAAGGCGACGGGGTTGTGGGATGCCAGGGTTCGGGCGTTACGCCAGTGTCGGTCCAACGCGAGCCCGGTGTCGACGGCGCTGGCGCCGCCCACCTCGAACAGGAGCGTCGCCGCCTCCAGCACCGAGGGAAGCACGACGAGCTGAGCCCGGGCGGTCGCCGCTTCGATCGGGGCGATGATCTCGCGCAGATCGTCGCCATCGACTCCGGCGCGCTGCGCCGCGACCGAACCGTCGACACCAGCCGCTGCCGCCGTCAGAGCGGAGTCCGCGGCGAACGACAGCCCGGACAACCGGCCGATGGTCTCCTGCACGAGCGGATCCTCCCGCGCCGTCGCCGCCGAGGCGTGACTGTAGGTGCGGGTGCGGTTCCGGACGAACGCGACCGCGTCGTCGACGATGGCGCGACCGATCCCCGCGACGGCGGCGAGAAGGACGAGCTGCACGAAGGCCCCGCCGTGCGAGGGCCCGCCGACGACGCGGCGCGACACGGCACGCTCGTCGACGCGGACAGAGCGGAAGACCGTCGTCCCGCTTCCGGTGAGGCGCTGCCCGAACCCTCGCCAGTCGTCGACGACGTCGACACCGGATGCGGCGGTGGGGACGAGTGCCGCCACGAGAGCACCGTCCTCGTCCTGCGCCGCGACCGAGACCACATCCGCGAAGAGGGTGCCGGTGCTGTAGAACTTCGTGCCGTCGAGGCGGAGCCCGTCGGGCGACGCCGTCAGCGTCGTCGACAGCGAGCCGACCTTGGCGGTGGACCGCTCATGGGTCGCGTTGCCGACGATCGCGCCGCCCGCGAGCATCTCGAGCCGGCGGTTCCGCTCGGCGGAAGGTGCCGCGAGGATCGTGCGATCGACGAACGAGAAGTGGGAGCGGAGCAACTGTGCGAGGTTCGGATCCCGACGGCCGAGCTCGGCGAGCAGCGCGAACAGCACCGACGGCGGCTCCCCGCCGCCCCCGAACTCCTCCGGCACCGTCACCCGCGTGAAACCCGCATCCCGGAGCGCGGTGACCTCCGCGTGCGGGAGTCGACGGTCGAGCTCCCGGGCGACCGCATCCCGTCCCACATCGTCGAAGACGGCGGTGAAGCGAGCCACGGCATCCGTCACCCGGGTCATGCCTGCCCGACTCTGGCGTATCGAGGGGTGCGGGTCTCCTCCGCAGCCGGCGCGGACCACTCGGGGAGGGTTCCCGTGAGGGCGAACCGGCCGAGCGCTCGCGTGCGCTGGATCACGGGGTTGTGCGAGGCGATCGTGCGGACGTTCCGCCAGTGCCGATCGAGTGCCGGGCCGGTGCCGACCGCGGATGCCCCGCCGACCTCGAACAGCCGCGTCGTCGCCTCGAGCACGAGACGCGGGACGATTTCCTGCAACCGGAACACCTCGAACTGGATCTCGCGGAACTCCTCCGCTGTCGCTCCCTGATCGGATGCCGCACCCAGGTCGGCCGCGACCGACAGCACCAGGCGCCGTACCGTCGCCGCGGCGACACTGAGCTCGCCGACGACGAGCTGGACCAGCGGGTCTTCCCGCGGCAGCGTCTCGCCCGCGAAACCGAAGGTCCGGCGGCGCGGGGTGACGAAGGCGATCGTGTCGTCGAGTGCGCGCTGCGCGATACCCGCGATCACCGCGATCAGTGCCAGCTGCAGCACCGAGCCGAGGTGGGCTCCGCGGGCCGCGGCATCCGTCGTCACCGAGGGCAGGATGCCGTCGCCCGCCACCGGCACACGATCGAACACCGTCGTGCCGCTGCCGGTGAGGAGCTGGCCGAAGCCGTCCCAGTCGTCGGTAGAACGGACACCCGCATGGTGGGCCGAGACCGTGACCGCGACCCGGTCGTCGCCGTCGAGGGCGGCGAGGTGGATCCAGTCCGCGTAAATGCTGCCCGTCGTGTAGTACTTCGTTCCCGACAGCAGCGGTCGGCCGCTCGCCCGGTCGATGCGGGTCTCGAGGTGAGCGGTCGCGTGACGCTCGGATTGCGCGTTGCCGACGAAATCGCCCGCGAGGATCCGCTCGAACCAGGGGCGTGCCGCATCCGCGGGCTGCAGCCGGAGCGATTCGACGAACGCGAGGTGACCTCGCCAGACGTGGCCGAGGCTGGCATCCGCGGCGGACAACCGGATGAGGCGGGCGAACTGCTCTTCCAGGGCGAGGGGCGAGCCTCCGAACTCCGCGGGCACCCGCCAGGTGCCGAATCCGATCGCCCGGAGTTCGGCGAGCTCCGCCGTCAGCAGTCGCCGCTCGCGCTCGCGCTCCGGAGCGCCGGGACCGACGCGGGTCACGAACTCGTCGAATGCGGCGGTCACCGGTGCATCACCTTCCGCGCGACGGCATTGCCGAGGAATTGCGCGAGCTGGACGAGGACGATGAGGGTCAGGACGACGATCGCGACGGAGATCCAGTCGAACCGTTGGTAGCCGTAGTTCATCGCCAGCGAGCCCAGCCCGCCGCCGCCGAGCACGCCGGCGACCGCTGTCGCATCGACGAGCGCCACCAGGATGTAGGTGAGGCCGAGAGTCAGCGGCCCGAGCGCCTCGGGCACCACGATCGTGAACAGCACCCGTGCGGGACTCGCACCCATGGCCGCGCCCGCTTCGATCGAGCCGGGGCTGACCGCCACGAGGTTCGATTCCGAGACGCGGGCGATCGCGACGCACGCGACGATGATCAGCGGGATCGTCTGCGGCAGCGGGCCGAGCCCCGTCCCGAAGAGGAAGCGCGTGAGCGGGATGATGGCGATCGCGACGATGAGGAACGGGATCGGTCGGATGACGTTGATGATCACGTTCAGCACCGAGAAGACGACGCGGTTCTGCAGGAGGTTGCCCGGCCGGCTCGCGTACAGCAGGAGCCCGAGGAGCACACCGATGACGGCGGCTCCCGCGAACGCCACGACGACCATGAGCCCGGTCTCGCCGATCGCGTCCCAGAGCCTGGGGAAGAAGGCATCCGGATCGAAGTCACGCATGTGCGACCTCGCGCTCCGGGGCCGCGGAGATCTCCGAGACGGTGGCCGTCCGTCGGAGGCCCTCGATCGCGGCGTCGATCGCAGTATCCGTGCCGAGGAGCTCGACCGTCAGGCTGCCGAACAGACGTCCCTGCAGCTCGTCGACACCGCCGAAGACGACGTTGAAGTCGACGCCGTGCTCGCGCGCGACCTGCGACAGGAACGGGTGGTTGGTATCGCGGTCCTCCACGTGCAACTGCACGAGTCGACCGTGATGCACGGCGCGGATCTTCTCCAGCGCCTCGGTAGACGGCACGTGATGCAGGACCGAGGACACGAACCGCCGCGTCGTCGGATGCCGCGGCGAAGAGAAGACGTCGTAAATGCTGCCCTGCTCGACGACCTCGCCGTTCTCCATGACGGCGACCTTGTCGGCGAGCTCGCGGACCACGTCGATCTCGTGGGTGACGAGCAGAATCGTCACCCCGTACTCCTCGTTCACCCGACGGAGGAGGTCGAGCACCTCGCCGGTGGTCTGCGGGTCGAGGGCACTCGTCGCCTCGTCGGAGATGAGGACGTCGGGCCGGGTGGCCAGAGCACGCGCGATGCCGACGCGCTGCTTCTGGCCACCTGACAGCTGCGACGGATAGGCGAGGGCTTTGTCCGCCAGCCCGACGAAGCTCAGCAGCTCCTCGACGCGGTCGAGGGTCTCCTCCGCAGACAGCCCGGCAAGGCGGAGCGGGTAGGCGATGTTCTTGTAGACGTTCCGAGACTCCAGGAGGTTGAACTGCTGGAAGACCATGCCGATCCGCTGCCTCGCCGCGTAGAGATCCCGTCCCTGCAGCGCCGAGATCTCCCGCCCGTCGACGACCACCCGGCCGCTCGTCGGCCGCTCGAGGGCGTTGACCGTCCTCAGGAGCGTCGACTTGCCGGCGCCGGAGAATCCGACGATTCCGAAGATCTCCCCCTTCTCGACGGTCAGGTTCACGGCCCGGAGGGCCTCGAAGGGGCGGCCCTTCACGGTGTAGGACTTGGAAACGTTCTCGAACGCGATGGCGGTGGTCATGGGTTCCTCATCTCTGGCGATCGGCCTCGGGGAGTACCGTCCCGTCAGTTCTTCGCGGCCTGCTTCTCGAGGTCGGCGAGCTTCGCGCGAAGCTTCTCGACGGGAACGTCGACGAGGACCGTCGTGTCCTGGTTCTCCTTCTCATTGGCCGCAGCGATCCGCTTGTCGGCATAGACGTCCTTGAGGATGTCCCAGGCGGGGTCGTCCTTGTTGTCGTCGCGCGTCGCGATGACGTTCACGTACGGCAGGTTCTGCGCGGAGAGCGAGTCGTCGAGGAACAGTGCGTCCTTCGTCGTGATGCCCTGGCTCTGGTCGAAGTAGGACGTGCCGACCACGACGGCTGCAAGGCTCGGGTCGTCGTACTGCTGCGCGATGGACGTCGCGGGGAGCTCGACGAACTGGAGCTTCTTGGGGTTGTCCGTGACGTCCTCGACGGCAGGGAAGTCGCCCTTGTCGTCGGAGAGGGTGATGAGGCCGGCCGCTTCGAGGATGTTGAGCGCTCGCCCACCGTTCGACGGGTCGTCGGGGATGGCGATCTTGGCGCCGTCGGCGATGTCGTCGACCGACGTCGCCGATGCGGAGAAGATCCCCCACTGCGTGATGATCGTCGAGAAGACCGGCGTCAGGTGCTCGTCGTTCTCGGCGTTGAACGCACTGAGATACAGGATGTGCTGGAACGCGTTGGCATCGACGGTACCGGCGGCGAGCTCCGTATTCGGCAGCACCCAGTCCTCGACGTTGACCCATTCGATGTTGAGGCCCTTCTCCGCAGCGACCTTCTTCACCGCATCCTGGAACGGGCTGTCCTCCGAGACCGCGATCTTGACGTTGATCGGTTCCTTCGAGGCGCCCCCTCCCGCGGCACTGGCCTCCGCAGGTCGGAGTGCGGGTAGCGCGAGCGCGACACCGCCGACGATCGCGCCGACGGCGACGACGGCGATCGCGATGGCGATGCCGACACGGGTTCGCTTCTTCTCCCCTGCCACCGCCGCTCGAAGATCGCTCTGCGGGGTCTTGTTCTCATCGGACATGGGTGGGTCTCCTCGTGGTGCGGGATGTCGGACTGCTGGCTGTGCGACATTCCTAGCCCGGCGCAACCTCGAGGGACGAGTTGCGAGACGCCCCATGACCGGGCGTTACCGCGTTTGACGCGACCGCCGGGACAGAGTCGAACTCGCCGTGCGAATCGTGGTAGTTGCGCGCGACGAACGTCGCTCCATGACGACGAGCGACTGGTCGCGGGGTGCGCTCAGCGGCGCCCGGCGCTCAGACGGAGCCCGTCCAGCAGGAGATCGAGGCCGGCGCGGAACTGATCGCGGTCGTCATGGCCGGCGAACTCGTCGACGATGTGATGCACGAAGGGGTACTGCAGAGGATCCAACGCCCGCCATTGCGTGACGGCTCCCGCGAGGTACTCCTCGCGTCCCATCTGACCGGACGCGACTTCGACAGGGAGTTGCTGCCCCATGTCGGCGGCGGTGCCGATGACGAATCCCACGATCGCCGACGTGGCGTGGAAGCAGTCGCGCGGCGAGAGTCCGAGACGCATGACCTGCTGGCCCAGCTTCTCGTACAGCTGGAGCGAGTGGATCTGCTGGGCGGTGTTGCGCATCGCATACGCCCCGAGCCACGGGCGATCGACGATGGCGTCGAACAACGCCACGGCGATCATCCGCGCACAGGCGATCGGATCGCTGTCGTCACTGTCGCCCACGCCCGACACGGCCGTCAGGACACTCGCCAGCACCGAATCGGCAGCGAGATCGAGAAGCTCTTCGCGGCCGGACACGTACCAGTAGATGCTCGCCGGCCCGCCACCCAGGCGCGCAGCGAGTGCGCGAGTGGTCAGTCCCTGCGCCCCAGACTCGTCGAGGATCTCGACGGCTCCGGCGATGACGGCATCGATGGAGTGCGATGCTCGTGCGCGCCCGCGCGGGACCCCGGTGCGTGTGCGGGAGGACGCCGCGGGCTCGCTCATGACAGCCATCACATCACACCGAGCCGCGAGTCTTGCCATCTGTCGAACATCGTTCTATCGTATCGAACGGCGCTCGATGTTCGAACGCTGTTCGATACGAAGGATCGCCATGACCGTCACTGCCACCCCACCGCGCACGTACACCTCCCTCGCCGCCGCGTGGATGCCGCTCGCCGCCCTCTGCCTCGCATTCTTCGTCGAGATGGTCGACAACACGCTCCTGTCCATCGCGTTGCCGACCATCGGTCGCGACCTCGGCGGAGACACGACCGGACTGCAATGGATCACGGGGTCGTACTCCCTGACCTTCGGAGGCCTCCTCCTCACGGCGGGCTCGATCGCGGATCGCTTCGGACGGCGGCGCGTCCTGCAGATCGGGCTCACCGTCTTCGGGGTGGTCAGCTTGGCCGTTCTGTTCGTCAGCAGTATCGGCGAGCTCATCGCCGTCCGCGCAGCCCTCGGAATCGCGGCCGCCGCCATGGCGCCGATCACCAACTCGCTGGTCTTCCGTCTCTTCGACGACACCGCACTGCGGATGCGGGCGATCACGCTCATGATGGTCGTCGGCATGTCGGGCTTCGTCGTCGGACCTCTGCTCGGCGGCACCATCCTCACGCACCTGCCGTGGCAGTGGCTGCTGCTCATCAACGCGCCCCTCGCCCTCATCGCGGGCCTCGGCGTGCGACTCGGCGTCCCCGCCGACGATCCCCGCGGGCTGACACGGGACCGTCTCGACCTGGCCGGCGCCGCGTTGAGCGTCCTGTCGATCGGTCTCGCCTGCTACACGCTGACCAGCGGTGTGCAGTCCGGATGGCTCGCCCCGACCACTCTCCTCGTCGGCGCCTGCGCCGCCGCATCCGTGACGCTCTTCATCGTGAACGAACGACGATCGTCCGCCCCCATGCTCGACCTGCGGCTGTTCTCGGTCGGCACGATCCGCGGCGCGGCGATCGCGCAGATCGGCACGTCGATCGCCATGGCGGGCGTGATGTTCGCCCTCATCCTGCACTTCCAGTACGCCTGGGGATGGAGTCCGATGGCGGCCGGGCTCGCCAATCTGCCGCTCATCCTCACGATGATCCTGGCCACTCCCCTCACGGAAGCCCTCATCCGGCGGTTCGGACACCGCATCGCGTGCATCATCGGCGCAGTCGTCCTGACGCTGGGACTCGGCATGATGGCGTGGGCCGTCGAGCGCGACTACCTCGCCATCGCCGTCGCCATGGTCGTCATGACGATCGGGCTGCGCACCGTCATGACCATCTGCGCGGTGGCACTGATCGGCGCGGTGCCCGAAGAGCGCACATCGATGGGCGCCGCCTTGAACGACACGGCCCAGGAAGTGGGGTCGAGCATCGGCACGGCTCTCGTCGGCACGCTGATCGCCGTCCTCGTAACCTCGACCCTCCCCGACGGCGTATGGAGCGCGGTGCAGGTGTCGACGTACTTCCACGGCGAGCAGGTCGCCTTCGTCGCGCTCGCCGCCGCCGTCGGCGCGCTCTCGATCATCGGGGCGATGGCTCTGACCGGCTCCCGCGCGACGGACGAGCATGTGTCCGAGGCGGAGTGACCGCGACCGGCGGCGCGCGTCGGGACGCGTCATCCCATAAACGGGAAAAGCCCCGGCGAACCGGGGCTTTCCTGGCGGAGACGGAGGGATTTGAACCCTCGGTCCCCTTGCGAGGACTCCACCTTAGCAGGGTGGTGCACTAGGCCTGACTATGCGACGTCTCCAGGCATCCGACCGCGAACGGCGCGAATGCACCCCGCAAGCATAACGGTTTCCCGGGGCCCTTCCGAACCGACGGTCAGCGCTGCGCGACCGTGCAGGTCTTCTCGTTGGCCGACTGTCCGGTGATCTGGCTGGGGAGGTCGACCGTACCGTCGCTCGCACCCTGGGTCGGCGCGCCGGACCCACCCGGGGTCTGAGTCGGCGTCGGCGCGTTCGCGTCCGGGGTCTTCGTCGGAGTCGGCGTGCCGTCGGGGCCGGCCTCACCGACGACTTCGACGCCGCCGCCGCCACTGGCCGCACCGGTCACGCGGATCGGCTTGTTCTCGGACAGAGCCGTGAAGAGCACGTCGGCGGCCGACGACACCGGGAGGACGCGGCCGCCACCGGGCGCGTACACGGTCGGGTACTGGACGAAGACGATGTCCTTGAACGGCACGTCGGCGACGGCCATGGCGATCTGGACCATCCGCTGCGGGTTGGTGAGCGACTCGCTGAGGACCAGCTGCTTCTCGTTCACCTGACGCAGCGCCGTGTTGGCGAGGTTGAGCAGGGCGGGGTAGTTCGACAGGACTTCGCCCGACTGCAGCTTGCGCACGAGGGAGCTCATGAACTGCTGCTGGTTGGAGATGCGACCGAGGTCCGACCCGTCGCCGATGCCGTGACGGATGCGGAGGAACTGCAGCGCCTGCGCTCCGACGAGGGTCTGCTCGCCGGCCTTGAGGTTCAGGCCGGTGTGCTTGTCGTTGATGTCGCCGCTGAGGCAGACGTCGACGCCGCCGATCGCGTCGGACATGTTGATGACGCCGGTCCAGCGAATGGCCGCGGCGAACTGGATGTCGACGCCGGTCAAGGCCTCGACGGTCGCCACCGAGCAGCCCAGACCGCCGTAGCTGTACGAGACGTTGATCATCTGCGCGCTCATCGCGGAGTACTCGCCGCCCGCGGGGTTCTTGCACGAGGGGATCGGCACGATCATGTCGCGAGGGAACGAGACGACGGTCACGCGGCGCGGCGCATCGCTGATGTGCACGAGCATCGTGACGTCGTTGCGCTCACCGCCGTCGTCGTGGGCGCAACGCGGGAAGAGCTTGAGGTCCTGGCCCTCGCACGAGTCGGTGCCGACGACGAGCATGTTGACGCCGCCCTCGATCTCACCGATGTGCGGCGGCAGGCTCGCGTCCCCGCCGCCGATGGAGACACCGCTCTCGTCGAGGCTGCGCGCGGCATCCCACACGTAGAAGCCACCGATCGCCGTCGTACTGACGAGGACGACGGCGACGACCGCGGCGAGGATCGTGAAGATCTGCCGCATCGGATGCGGAGAAGACAGCTCTCCGTGACGGGCCACGGGTTGGCGGCGGAACTTCGTCGCCTTCGCGTCGTGCCTAGCGCTCACGGATCACCTTTCGGACAGTGCGGAGGGTGTGGGATTCGAACCCACGGGACATTGCTGCCCACCGGTTTTCAAGACCGGATCCTTCGGCCGCTCGGACAACCCTCCCGACCGCGCCGAGTGGCGCCGATCGAACAGGCCGAGTCTAGTCGAACCCAGAACCGTTACATTCTCGCGGGATCGCCTGTATACGCCCTGAACGGCCAGGTCAGAGGGCCTTCAGCACCGCCGTGACGCCACCCTCCGTGACGGATGCCGTCGATTCCGACGCTTCGGAGCGCACCTCGTCGGGGCCCTGGGCCATGGCGATCGCACGCCCGCCGTGGCCGCGCGCCCACCGGAACATGCCGATGTCGTTGCGCCCGTCGCCGATCACGACGACGTCCTTCGCCTCGATGCCGAGCCAGGCGCGGACCAGTTCGAGCCCGGTCGCCTTGTCGACGCCCTGCGGGGCGATGTCGAGCCAGGCCGACCACCCGACGGCGTACGAGACCTCGTTGAGGCCGATGCGCGAGACGAGGTCGACGAAGTCCTCGTCGGTGTCCTCCTCGGAGACGACGACGACGCGGGAGACCGGCTGCGCCGACAGTTCCTCGAACGTCACGCGATCGGCGCGGGCGAGGCTCCAGTCGTCCATGTGGTGGGTGAACAGGCGTCGCCCGCTCGGCAGCTCGACCATGTACCGCGCCGACGGCAGGTGATCGCGGAGGAGCGTCAGGACCTCGGTCGCGTCGAACTGCTCGGTGTGGAACCGCTCGTACGCCGGCGACTCCCCCGCGCCGGCGCGCTTGAGGATGACGGCGCCGTTCGAGCAGACGACGTACTCGGGGGTCAGCGCAAGATGCACGATGATGTGGCGCGTGCTCTCCCACGAGCGCCCGGTCGCGAGCATGACCTCGTGACCGGCGCGCTGCGCATCGGCGATCGCGTCGACCACGCCGGGGCTGTACGTCTCGTCCTCGAGGAGGATCGTGCCGTCGACGTCGAGCGCGATGAGCAACCGCTCGCGCGGGGGCTCGGCGGCATCCGACACCATCTCGTCGACGACCTCGGCAGCGTCATCCGGGGAGATGCTCACGCGATCGGCTCCGCCACCTCGAGGCCGCCCAGGTAGGGGCGGAGGACCTCGGGGATGACGACCGAGCCGTCTTCGCGCTGGTGCGTCTCGAGCAGCGCGACGATCCAGCGTGTGGTTGCGAGCGTGCCGTTCAGCGTCGCGACGGGCGCGGTGCGACCACCCTCGGGGCGATAGCGGATGTCGAGGCGACGGGCTTGGTACGTCGTGCAGTTCGACGTCGAGGTGAGCTCGCGGTACGCGCCCTGCGTCGGGACCCACGCCTCGACGTCGTACTTCCGCGCGGCCGACGACCCGAGGTCGCCCGCGGCCACGTCGATCACGCGGTACGAGAGGCCGAGATCCTGGAGCATGCGCTCCTGCATCTCGACGAGGCGCAGGTGCTCGGCTTCGGCATCCTCGGGGGTCGTGTAGACGAACATCTCGAGCTTGTTGAACTGGTGCAGGCGGATGATGCCGCGCGTGTCCTTGCCGTACGACCCGGCCTCGCGGCGGTAGCACGTCGACCACCCGGCGTAGCGCTTCGCACCCGGCTCCAGGTCGAGGATCTCGTCCATGTGGTATCCGGCCAGCGGAACCTCGCTCGTGCCGACGAGATAGAGGTCGTCGTCGTCGAGTCGGTAGACCTCGTCGGCGTGCTGGCCGAGGAAGCCGGTGCCGCGCATGACCTCGGCACGGACGAGGGTCGGCGGAATCATCGGGATGAAGCCGGCGTCGAGGGCCCGCTGCATACCGAGGTTCATGATCGCGAGTTCGAGGCGGGCGCCGATGCCGGTCAGGAAGGTGAAGCGGGCGCCGGAGACCTTCGCTCCGCGTTCGGTGTCGATCGCCCCGAGCATCTCGCCGAGCGCGAGGTGGTCGCGAGGCTCGAAGTCGAACGCGACCGGCTCACCGTGCGTGCGGAGGGTGACGAAATCGTCCTCGCCACCGGCGGGCACGCCGTCGATGACGATGTTCTCGATGCGCGCGAGGGCAGTGGATGCGGCATCCTCAGCCACCGTCACGGCCTGCTGCGCGGCCTTCACCCGCTCGCTGAGGTCCTTCGCCTCGGCGACGAGGGCGGCCTTCTCCTCTTTGGGCGCTTTCGCGACGCGCTTGCCGTGGGCGTTCTGCTCAGCCCGGAGCTCCTCGAAGGTGGTGATCGCCGCGCGACGCTCCTTGTCGGCCGCGAGCGCGTCGTCGACGGTGTCGGGCGACTCGCCACGGGCTTCCTGCGAGCGCTTCACGAGGTCAGGGGCGTCACGGAGAAGGGCGAGATCGATCACCCGACGAGTCTAGTCGCGGCCCTCCCGGCCCCTGCCCTGGTGCGCAGAACGCCCGAGCGCAAGGGGTCCCGGAAGGAGGGATGCCTGGCCCTATCCTGTTCCCATGGCGACCGATCCCGGCACGACGCACCGCTCCGACGACGCGCACGACCCGGCGGCAGCCGCAGAGCCCGACGGCGTGATCCGCGAACCGGATGACATCGCCCCGGACACGCAGGACGGCGAGACCGGCGAAGCGCGCCGAGTCGACCGGACGGGATCGCCCGAGCCGATGCCTGACGTCGAGGGCCGCCCCGCTCCGAAGGCAGCACTCGTCTACAACCCCATCAAGGTCGACGGTGACGAGCTGCGCGAGCAGGTCGCGCAGCTGGCGAAGGATGCCGGCTGGTCCGAGCCCCTCTTCTACGAGACGACGGTCGACGACCTCGGCGACGACGTCGCCCGCCAGGCCCTCGCCGAAGGGGTGACCGCCGTGCTCGTCGCCGGGGGCGACGGCACCGTCCGCGCCGTCAGCGAGGCGATGACCGGGTCATCCGTGCCCCTGACGATCGTCCCGAGCGGCACCGGCAACCTCCTCGCACGCAACCTCCGACTCCCCCTCACCGACCCGGCCGCGATGATCGCTGCCACGTTCGACGGGGACACCGTCGCGATCGACGTGGGGCTCGCGCAGCTGCGCCGCGCCGACGGCCAGGTCGACGAGCACGCCTTCGTCGTGATGGGCGGCATGGGCCTCGACGCCGCCATGATCGCCAACACGAACAGCGACCTGAAGAAGAAGGTCGGCTGGGTCGCCTACGTCGACGGCGCTGCCCGCTCGATCGCGCAGGCGAAGCCGTTCCCGGTCGTCTACCAGGTGCCGGGCCACCGCATCCATCGCGCAGACGTGCAGAGCGTCCTGTTCGCCAATTGCGGGTCGCTCCAGGCGGGCCTCGAGCTCATCCCCGAGGCATCCATCACCGACGGCGAACTCGACGTCGCCATCCTGCAGCCGCGCACCGCGTTCGGCTGGCTTCTCGTCTGGCGGCGCCTGGCCTGGGACAACAGCGTGCTGCGGAAGTTCCGCGCCGGCCGCAAGATCCTGGCCGTCCGGACTGCCGACAACTCCGTCCGCTACTCCCGTGGCAAGGGCATCGACCTGGCTGCCGAAGAGGCGCACCCCGTGCAGCTCGACGGCGACGAATTCGGTGAAGCCACTCGGATCGCGGTCCGCGTCGTCGCCGGCGGGCTCACCCTCGCGATCCCCCGCGGCCACTCCCTCGACGCGGTCTGATCCGTCCGCGGGGTCATTCCGCGCCTGAATGCAAGGGGCGGCGCCCTCAGCCGTCGGCAGCGAGGATGAGGAGATGCCGTCCCCCTCCATCGTCTGGTTCCGCGACGACCTCCGCCTCGCCGATCACCCCGCGCTGCGTGCCGCCCTGGATCGCGGCGAGCCCGTCATCGGGCTGTATGTGCTCGATGAGGTGTCCGACGGCATCCGTCCGCTCGGCGGCGCAGCCCGCTGGTGGCTGCACCACTCGCTCGCCTCTCTCGCCGAGCGTCTCGCTGAGCGTTGCTCGCGGCTGATCCTCCGGCAGGGTCCGGCGGACCGAGTCGTCCGCGAGGTCGTGACGGATGCCGGCGCCGGGGCGGTCTTCTGGAACCGCCGCTACGGCGGACCGGAGCGCGACATCGACGCCGGACTGAAGTCGAGCCTCCGGGAGGGCGACGTCGAGGTCGCGTCGTTCGCGGCATCCCTCCTCTTCGAGCCGTGGACGATCACGACCGGCGCCGGCACGCACTTCTCCGTCTACAGCCCCTTTTGGCGGGCCTGCCTGGCTCAGCCTGCGCCCCGCGCTCCGCTTCCCGAGCCGCGGGAGGTACCCGGCCCCGCGACCTACCCCGCGTCGGACGACCTCGCTGACTGGACGCTTCTGCCCACCGCGCCCGACTGGGCGCAGGGCCTCCGCGACACGTGGGAGCCGGGCGAACCGGCCGCCCAGCGACGGCTGCGCGAGTTCCTCGACGAGGACCTCGGCCACTACGACGATGCCCGCGACCGCCCGGCGGCCGGCGCGACCTCGATGCTCTCGCCGCGACTGCGCTGGGGCGAGCTCAGCCCGTACACCGTGTGGCACGCGGCCGTGGACACCCCCGGGACGTCGCGCTTCCTCTCCGAGATCGGGTGGCGCGAGTTCGCGTGGCACACGCTCTACCACTTCCCCGACCTCGCGACGAAGAACCTCCGCCCGGAGTTCGACGCGTTCCCCTGGCCACGGCTGAAGCCCTCGGCCCTGGCGGCGTGGCAGAAGGGCCAGACAGGCTACGCGATGGTCGACGCCGGGATGCGTGAGCTCTGGGAGACCGGCTACATGCACAACCGCGTGCGCATGATCACGGCATCCTTCCTCATCAAGAACCTGATGATCGACTGGCGGCGCGGCGAGGAGTGGTTCTGGGACTGCCTCGTCGACGCCGACGGCGCGAGCAACACGTTCAACTGGCAGTGGGTCGCCGGTTCCGGCGCGGACGCGGCGCCGTACTTCCGCGTCTTCAACCCCGAGCTCCAGGCCGACAAGTTCGACAAGAGCCGCGAGTACATCGGGCGGTGGGCCCCCGAGTACCGGGATGCCGACGGTCAGCCCCCGATGCCGATGGTCGACCTGAAGGCGACCCGGCAGAACGCCCTCGCCGCCTACGAGAAGGTCAAGCAGGCCTCACGCCAGAGCTGACGGCCCGCACCAACGACCGCGCCGCGGATCGGAGCCCGAAGGCCCGACCCGCGGCGCGGATGCGTGGTGTCAGTGAATCAGTCGTATCAGTGAATCAGTCGTATCAGCGAGCGGTCACTCGGAGACGGGAATCGACTGCGCCTTGAGGGCGTCGACCGTCTTGGTCTGCGCGGACTGCAGGGCCTCGAGCAGCGTGCCCTGGCCACTGGCGGCCTTCTGGAAGCCGTCGGACACGTCGGCGTAGGTCTGCGTCATGGTCGGGCCCCACACGAAGTCGGGGTTGACCTGGGCAGCGGCCTCAGCGAAGACGTCGTAGATCTTCTGTCCGCCGTAGAAGTCCACACCCTGCTGGAGCGACTCGAGCTTGAGTCCCTCGGTGGTGGCGGGGTAGATGTTCGCCGACTTGTTCAGAGCGGTGAGCGCCTCGGGGGAGGTGTTCAGCCAGAGCGCGAACTTCGCAGCCTCGTAGGGGTGCTTGGTGCCCTTGAAGACGGCGACCGACGAGCCGCCCCAGTTGCCCGAAGCTTTGTCGCCCGCGGCCCACTGCGGGGAGGGAGCGACCGACCACTTGCCCGACGTGTCCGGAGCACCGGACGAGATGGAGTTGGCACCCCAGACGGCGGAGTTCCAGCTCCAGACCTTGCCCGAGTTGTAGGCGTTGTTCCACTCCTCGGTCCACGCCGGGTAGGTGGAGACGAGGTCCTCGTCGATCAGGTCCTGCCAGTAGTCCGCGACGGTCTTGGACTCGTCGCCGGTCAGGTTGACCTTCCACGCCTTGCCGTCGTTGGAGAACCAGTCGCCACCGGTCTGCCAGACGAGGCCGGCGAACTGGTTGATGTCAGCGGTCGAGAAGTTGGTGATGTAGCCACCGGTCTTGCGGACCGCCTTGGCTGCTTCCTTGTACTCGGCCCACGTCGTCGGAACGGCGATGTTGTTCTCTTTGAACAGGTCCGAGCGGTAGAACAGAGCCATGGGGCCCGAGTCCTGCGGGATGCCATAGACACCGTCGGAGCCGAGGGTGACCTGGTTCCAGGTCCACGGGATGAACTTGTCCTTCGCCGCGACGACGTCCTTGCACGCGGAGAGGTCCTCGAGACCGTCCTGCACGCGGAAGCTCGACAGGGCGTCGTACTCGATCTGGCCGAGGTCGGGAGCGTTGCCGGCTTCGAGCTGGCTGAAGAAGCTTGCGTAGGTGCCGGAGTTGCCGTTGGGGCCCGTCTGTACCTTGACCTGGATGTCGGGGTTCTCGGCGTTCCAGGTCTTGGCGGCGTCCTCGATGCCCGGGATCCACGACGTGAAGTCGAGGGTCACCTTGCCGTCGGAGGGAGCGCAGGCGGCGGGGTCTGCCGCGGCTCCGCCGCTGGTGTCGCCGTTTCCGCCGGCGCAACCGGCGAGAGCGAAGGCGGTGAGCAGTGCGACGCCGGCGACGACTGCTTTCTTGGTGTGCTGCATGGGATTTCCAATCTGATCTTTGATCGGGTGACAGGTGGTACTTCAGGGATGCCGGGGGGTTCGCCCGCGGCGGGAGCTCACTTCACGGAACCGGTGCCGAGTCCGTTGCGCCAGAAGCGCTGAAGCAAGAGGAAAGCGATGATGAGCGGCACGATCGAGAGGAACGCGCCGACCAGGACATAGGTGCGGAGCTCGGGAATCTGGTTGAGCTGCGTGTTCCACGTGTAGAGGCCGTAGGTGACGGGGAACAGATCCTGGCTGCGGAGCATGATCAGCGGCAGGAAGAAGTTGTTCCAGATCGAGACGAACTGGAACAGGAAGATCGTCACGAGCGCCGGGGCCATGAGCCGCGTCGAGACCGTAAAGAACGTGCGGACCTCACCCGAGCCGTCGAGGCGGGCAGCCTCGATGAGCTCGTCCGGAACCGACGACGACGCGTAGATGCGAGCGAGGTAGACGCCGAAGGGGCTCACGATGCTGGGGAGCAGGACCGCCCAGAACGTGTTCGTCAGGTTGACCTGGCTGAACAGCAGGAACAGCGGGAGCGCCAGCGCGGTCGCCGGGACGAGGACGCCACCGAGCACGACGTTGAAGAACGCCTCACGACCGCGGAAGCGGTACTTGCCGAGCGCGTAGCCGGCCATGCCGGCGAACACGGTCGCCAGGAGCGCCCCGAGTCCGGCGTATCCGAGGCTGTTGAGGAGCCAGCGGAAGTAGATGCCGTTGTTGTACGAGACCAGGTCGCCGATGTTGGCGAACAGGTTCCAGTCGGCGAACCACAGCGCGTTGGTGGTCAGCAGCTGGCCGCGGTCCTTCGTGGAGGCGATGAACAGCCACCAGATCGGCACGAGGAAGTAGAGCGTGAAGATGCCCATGATGAGCAGCGCCGCGCCCCGCGAGAGGATCGATTCGCGCGGCCCACGCGTCTTCGGCAGGTCGGTCGCCAGGGCGCCGTTGGTACGGGTGAGGAGGCTCATTGCTCGGCCTTCCGCTGGGTGAGCTTCAAGAACGCGAACGACAGGACGCAGGTGGCGAGTGCCAGCACGACCGAGAAGGCCGCTGCGAGATACGGGTTCGGCACCGCGCTCGTTGCATAGATCGTCATGTTCGGCGTGAACGAGGACGACACCGCGGTGCTGAAGGAGCGGAACACCTGGGGTTCGGCGAGCAGCTGCAGAGTTCCGATGATCGAGAACACGGCGGTGAGGATGATGGCGGGCGCCACCATGGGGATCTTGATCGACCAGGCGATGCGGATCTGGCCCGCGCCGTCGAGACGCGCGGCCTCGTACACCTCGGCGGGGATCGCGAGGAGCGCCGAGTAGATGATGAGCATGTTGTAGCCCACGAACACCCACGTCACGACGTTCGCGATCGACCAGAGGATCATCTCGGGCGAGAGGAAGTCGACGGAGCGGGTCAGGTCGGTGAACGGCGACAGGTTGGGCGAGTACAGGAAGCCCCACATGATCGCCGCGATGACGCCGGGGACGGCGTACGGCGCGAAGAAGGCGAGGCGGAAGAACCGCTTGCCCTTGAGCGCGGGCGAGTCGAGCAGCAGCGCGAAGAGGAGCGCGAGGCCGAGCATGACGGGCACCTGCACGACGCCGAACAGCAGGACGCGGCCGACGGACTCCCAGAACGGCGCGTTCTGGAACACCTGGATGTACTGCGTCAGTCCACCGAACACCTCGGTCGGCTCGCCGTACAGCCCGTCGCGCTGGACGACCAGCAGCGACTGCCAGATGGCGTAGCCGATGGGCAGCAGGTAGAAGAGCAGGAAAAGGATGCCGAACGGGCCCAGGAAGACCGCGATCGCCCCCTTGTGCGGGGTCTTGGCCCGCGGGATTCGCTTCGCGCGCGGCGGCTTCGCCGACGATCGCGTCACGAGGAGTTCCGTGGCGGTCATGCTGCCGCCTCCTCTCTGATGATGCGCACCGCGCCGGCGGGCACGGTGGCGCGACCGGCGACGGGAGTGCCGGTCACGAGGTCCACACCGTCGGATTCGACGTGGACATCGGTCTCGCCGTGGTTGATCACGAAGAGATAAGACGCGTGGTCGCCGCGGCGGCGGACGATCTCGAGATCTCCCGTGCCGGGCTCGACGACTGCGGCAGGAGCCACTCCCGCCTCATCGGCGAGGCGCGCGACGAGGTCACGGTAGTCGGCTTCGCTGGGAACAGTCGCGAGGTAGAACGCGACACCTTCCCCCCAGGCGTTGCGGGTGAGCGCCGGCATCCCGACGGCAGGACCGTCGGTGAAGGATGCCTGCACCTCGGCGGTCGTGGCGCGGGAGCGCTCGGACCACAGCCGCGCGGTCGAGCCGTCGCTCAGGGTGAGCGCGGCCTCGGGGGCGACGGGGGCGAACTCCTCGATGTGGAGGCCGATGGCCTCGCGGAGGGGTCCTGCGTAGCCGCCGGTGTAGACGCGGTCGTTCTCGTCGACGATCGCCGTCGAGAAGGTGATGAGGGCCGTGCCTCCGTCGGCGATCCACGAGGTGAGGACCGCGGCATCCGCTTCGGTCATGAGGTGGAGGCCGGGGACGACGACGAATCGGTAGGCCGAGAGGTCGGCGCCGGGGGCCACGACGTCGACGGTGAGGCCGTTCGCGTGGAGTGCGCCGTAGGCGGCGTGCACCTGGTCGAGGTAGCCGAACGCCTGGCTCGGGCGCGTCTCGCTCTGAGTCGCCCACCACGACTCCCACGAGAAGAGGACGGCCACGTCGGCGACGACACGGGAGCCGGCGACCTCGGCCAGTCGGTCGACGATGCCACCGAGCTCGACGACCTCGCGCCACACGGTGGAGTCCGTCCCGGCATGGGGAAGCATCGCGGAGTGGAACTTCTCGCTGCCCTGGACCGAGGCGCGCCACTGGAAGAAACAGACGCCGTCGGCGCCGCGGGCGACGTGGGTCAGGGAGTTGCGGATCATCTCGCCCGGAGCCTTGGGCTTGTTGAGCGGCTGCCAGTTGACGGCGCCGGTCGAGTGCTCCATCAGGAGCCACGGAGCGCCCTCGCCGAGACCGCGCGACAGGTCGGCCGCGAAGGCCAGCTCGGAACGGGGGTCGCCGAGGCGGTGGTCGAGATAGTGGTCGTTCGCGACGATGTCCATCTCGCCTGCCCACGACCAGTAGTCGAGGTTCTCGATGTGCGCGGTCACCATGAAGTTCGTCGTGATCGCGATCGCACTGTGCGCGCGGATGGCCTCAGCTTCGTCGCGGTAGTGCGCGAGGAGGGCGTCGCTGCTGAAGCGGTGGAAGTCGAGGACCTGGCCGGGGTTGCGGCTCGAGAGCGTCGCCTTCGGAGTGAGGATCTCGTCCCACTCGTAGTACGTCTGGCTCCAGAAGGCCGTGCCCCAGGCGCGATTGACGGCCTCGACCGTGCCGTAGCGGGCGCGCAGCCACTCACGGAACGCGCCGGCGCTCTCGTCGGAGTGGCAGAGCGCATTGTGGCATCCGAGTTCGTTCGACACGTGCCAGAGCGCGACGGCGGGGTGCGCGCCGTAGCGGGCGGCGACGGCGTCGACGAGGGCGAGCGCAGCCTCGCGGTAGACGGGCGAGCTCGGGCACCACGCCTGACGGCCGCCCGGGTAGCGGCGCGTGCCATCGTCGACGACGGGGAGGATCTCGGGGTGCGCCGTGGTCAGCCACGCGGGGGTGGAGGCTGTGCCGGTACCGAGGTTGATCCGGATTCCGGCGGCGTGCAGCCGGCCGATGATGTCGTCGAGGCGGGCGAAGTCGTATTCGCCGGCGCGCGGCTCGACGTGCGCCCAGCCGAAGATGTTGATGGCGACCAGATCGACACCGGCCTCGCGCATCAGCGCAATGTCCTCGTCCCAGACGTCCGGCGTCCACTGTTCGGGGTTGTAGTCACAACCGAACGCGATGCCGTCGTGCGCAAAGGGGCGGGCAGGGGCCGACATGTTCTCCTCAGGATCCTGTGAACGTGCACAGGTTCGAGCGGTGTTCCTCCGCATTGAGTCTCTGTGAACGTGTACAGAGTAGACAGAGCGATTCCTGGATGTCAACATCGCCGCACAAAGAGGGACCTTCGCCGCGGAAACGCGGGGATGCGCACTCTCCGCCACCGCACGCCCTTGCCGGGACGGGTGGACACCGGGTGTGTGCGTGCACATACGATGAACGCGTGAACAGCGACCGCACGGATGTCATCGGCCGACGTCGACGTGCAACCGTGAAGGACGTGGCCAATGAAGCCGGCGTTTCGCGTGGAACGGTCAGCCGCGTGCTCAACGGGCAGCCGTACGTCTCGGACGAAGCGCGCGAGGCCATCGAGGCCGCGATCGCGAAGGTGGGATTCGTCCCCAACCGGGCCGCGCGCAGCCTCGTCATGCAGAGCTCGCAGGCCATCGGACTCATCGTCCACGAGCCGCACTCGCTCTTCGTCGAAGACCCCAACATCGGCTCGATCCTGCTCGGCGCGAACGCGGCGCTGTCGGAAGCCGACTACCAGCTGTCCTTCATGATCGCCGACACCACCCGCGACATCGAGCGGCTCGCGCGCTACCTCAGCGGCGGGCTCATCGACGGCGTGATCATCGTCTCGGCGCGCGTCGGAGACCCGATCACCCGCGCCGTCGCCGACCTCGGTCTGCCCGCCGCTTTCGTCGGTCACCCGCGCGACATCGGCGATGCGGCGTACGTCGCCATCGACAACCGCGGCGCGGCGCGTGAGATCACGAACCGCCTCATCGGCACCGGCCGCAGCCGCATCGGGATGATCGCTTCGGCCCTCGACCGAGACTCGGGCTCGGATCGCCTCGCCGGATTCGTCGACGCCCTCGGCAGCCGCTTCGACCCGCAGCTCATCGAGCCGGTGCCCCTCTACTCCTACTCCGACGGCCAGGCGGGTATGCGTGCGCTGCTCGAACGTGCGCCCGACATCGACGGCGTGTTCGCCTCGAGCGACGCGGTGGCCGCGGGGGCGATGGACGTCCTCCAGGCAGCCGGCAAGATCGTGCCCGACGACATCGGCATCGTCGGCTTCGACGACAGCTCCTGGGCGACGCGCTGCGATCCCCCGCTCTCGACCGTGCACCAGCCGGCCGGCGAGCTCGGCCGCGCGGCTGCCGAATCGGTGCTCCGCCAGCTCCGCGGCGAGGACCCCGGCACGAGCGGGCGCGTCCTCGACTGCCCCGTGGTCTGGCGCGCCTCCGCCTGACGCGTGCACGTATGCGCACGTCGGGCATTCGCCGTTGACATTGCGTTCGGCTCGGTGCGACTCTCTGTGTGCACGTTCACAGCACACTCTTTAGCGATTCCGTGAACGTGCACAGTCACAGCCGGGCAGAGACGCCCGGCATCCCACAAGGAAGTAGGAGTTCGTGAAGCATCACGTTCCGAGGCGGCGCCTGGCCGCCGTCACCGCAGTCGCCGCGGTCGCGGCATCCCTCTGCATCGCCGTCCCCGCCTCGGCCGCGCCGTCGGCCCCGACGTCCGCCGTCCGCACGAACGACGCGGAGGCCGCCGGGGGCAGCGTCTCCCTCGATCTCGCCGGCACCTGGAAGTTCGCGAAGGGCGACGACCCGTCGTACGCCTCACCGGACTTCGACGACTCCGCCTGGCAGGACATCACCGTTCCCGGCGACGGCACCCCGTTCGCCGACTATGACGGCTTCGGGTGGTACCGACTGACGTTCACCCTCCCGGCGGGCGCCGAGGGCACGAACCTCGTCGCCTCGCTCGGCTTCCTGGACGACGTCGACGAGGCCTTTCTCAACGGCCAGCGCATCGGCGGGTCCGGCACCATGCCGCCCGCGGCGAGCAGCCAGTGGTTCGAGAAGCGTCTCTACCCCGTCCCCGCCGGCGCCCCCAACTTCGGCGGCGAGAACACCCTTGCGGTGCGCCTCTACGACATGAACGGCGGCGGCGGCTGGTACGAAGGCCCTGTCGGGATCTACTCGAAGGATGCCGTTCGCGCAAACGTCTACGGCATCACCGGTGCCCGCGCCTCGGCCGCTCAGTCCAGCGCCGTCGCCGATGTGCTCGAGACGCAGAAGAAGGCTCTCGCGGCGGGCGACGTCGACGCGTACCTGAAGACGCTCGACAAGGGCTATTTCCACGACGGCCGCTCGAAGGAGCGTCGCGCCCGCGAGCTCCGCGAGTGGATGACGGAGTCGTCGGGCACCCTGACTCTCGCCGACAGCGAGGTCGAGGTCGTCACGGGCGCGAACGGCACGCTCATCGTCGACACGAACCGGGCGATCACGGGCACGCGTGATGGCGAGCCGTACACGTACCAGCCCGCCTCGCAGCAGTTCCTGCACATCGACGGCATGACGCTCCGCGAGACGGGCAACGACTCGCGGTTCTTCCGCGAGACGGTCGACTCCGACCTCGAGGGCCAGCCGCGCGAGTTCGCGACCTACCTGCCCCCGTCCTACCTGAGCCAGCCCGACCGCGAGTACCCCGTCGTCTACCTGCTGCACGGCATCAACGGCGGCAGCCGCGAGTGGGAACCCCGCGACATCGATGACGTCCTCGACGGCCTGTGGAAGCAGGGCCTCGCCGAGTCGATCGTGATCATGCCCGACGGCGAATCGCTCTGGTACGCCGACCAGGCGAACGGCGGCACGCCGTGGCGCAGCATGTTCCTCACCGAGATGGTGCCTCTCGTCGACAAGGAGTACCGCACTCTCGAAGGCCGCGACTTCCGCGCGCTGACGGGTGTCTCGATGGGCGGCTTCGGTGCGTGGTCGCTCGGCCTGTCGAACCCCGGCATGTTCTCGTCCATCGCGTCGCACATCGGCTCGCTGAGCTACGCCGGATCGTCGCAGCTCCCGACGCCGCTCACGCAGGTCGACAGCCTGTCCACGAAGCAGCTGAAGAAGTTCGATTTCTACTTCGACGCGTGCGAGTTCGACGAGTACCGCTTCGACGACGCCGCACGGTCGATGGACACCAAGCTCACCGACAAGGGCGTTTCGCACACCTTCGCCGTCTACCCCGAGGGTCGTCACAACGACGCATGCTGGATGCCGCATCTGAAGGACTCCTTCGGCATGCACTCCACGCACTTCCGCGAGGCGGGCCTGCGCGAGGACTTCGTGAAGCCCGAGATCAGCGTGCCGGCATCCACCACTGTCCGCTTCGGTGCGACGTTCGACGCCCTCGCCGACGTCACCGCCCGTGACGCCGTCGACGGCGACGTCACGGCCTCGCTGAAGGTCCGCGGCACGGTCGACACCACGAAGCTCGGCACCTACACCCTCCGTTACGTCGCGACGGATGCCGCCGGCAACCGCGCCCGCGTCGATCGAGTCGTCACGGTGGCCCCCGCCGCGCTGACGGTCGGCACGCCGACGATCACCGGCACGGCGAAGGTCGGCTCCGCCCTCGCGGCGAAGACCGGCTCGTGGACGAAGGGAACCTCCTTCACCTACCAGTGGATGCGAGACGGCGCGCCGATCCGCGGCGCGGTGACCGCGACGCACCGCCTCACGGCGGCGGACGCGGGAGCACGCATCTCGGTGCGCGTGACCGGCACCCTGAACGGCTACGCCACGGCGGCCAAGACGTCCGCGGCGACGGCCAAGGTCGCGAAGGGCACCCTCCGCACCGCGGCACCGATCATCACGGGCACGGCCAAGGTCGGGAAGACCCTCACCGCACGCCCGGGATCATGGACCGAAGGGACGCGGCTGGCCTACCAGTGGCTGAACAACGGCAAGCCGATCTCCGGCGCGACGAAGGCGACCTACACGGTCGCGCGCGGCGACCGTGGTGACGGCATCTCGGTGCGCGTGACGGGCAGCCTCGGCGGCTACGACACGGCGAGCCGGACCTCCGGAATCGCGCGCATCGCCCGCTGATCGCACAGCGGTGCGGAATGCGCCGCCCCCGGCCGGGGTTGCAGTTCTCGATATGAGCACTGCGACCCCGGCCCTTTCCGTTCTCGACCTCGTCCCCGTCCGCACGGGACAGACCAGCAGCCAAGCGATCGCCGCGTCGATCGCGCTCGCGCAGCGCGCCGACGATCTCGGCTACCGGCGCTACTGGTTCGCGGAACACCACAACATGCCCGCGGTCGCCTCCACGACCCCGCCGGTGCTCATCGCCGCGACGGCTGCGCGGACCCGCCGCATCCGGGTCGGCTCTGGCGGCGTCATGCTCCCGAACCACTCTCCGCTCGTCGTCGCCGAGCAGTTCGCGGCCCTCGAAGCCCTGGCGCCGGGGCGCATCGACCTCGGCATCGGCCGCGCGCCGGGATCGGACCCCGTCATCACCCAGCTGCTCCGCCAGTCGGGCACCACGAGCGACGTCGAACGCTTCCCGAACCATGTGACCGACATCCGGTCGCTCGTCTCGTCGGAGGGCGCGACGCTGCGCTTCACGTCGGGCGGCACCTACAACGTGACCGCTACGCCCGCCGGGACGACCGTCCCCGAGGTCTGGCTGCTCGGATCGAGCGACTACTCCGCGCAGCTCGCCGCCGGTATGGGTCTGCCGTACGTCTTCGCGAACCACTTCTCGGGCGAGGGTCTCGAGCGCGCGCTCGACCTGTACCGCAGCCAGTTCCAGCCGTCCGAGACCCTCGACGCGCCGCGCACCTTCGTGACGGCGAACGCGGTCGTGGCCGAGACCGACCAGCAGGCCCGCGCCGCCGCCCTGCCGCAGGCGCGCATGATGGCTCGCCTCCGCAGCGGCAAGCCGCTCACGGCACTCGAGACGGTGGAGCAGGCGAGGGCAGCCGAGGCATCCGATTCCCTCGCCGCCCCCGTGTTCGACGCGATGATGTCGCGCTGGTTCGTCGGGACCGGAGCGGATGTCCGCACCCGTCTCGCCGAGTTCGCTGCCCGCCACGGTGTCGACGAGATCATGGTGTCGCCCGTCTCCGGCGCGACCGAGGACGAGCCGATGGATGCCTCGCCCTCCCGCATCCGCACGCTGGAGCTGCTCGCGGCCTGAGGCGTGCGGCTGAGGTCCGGGGCGCTCCGGTGTCGAGCGCTGCCCGGACCGGACTCCGGATCGATCCCGCCCTGACCGCCGTCGACTCGCTCGCGCCCCGATCCTTCCGGAGAACGGGACGCCAAGCCCGGGGTCAGGCCTCGGGTTCGCCCGAGACGAGGCCGCGCAGCCAGTCGCGTGCCTCGACGAAGACCTCGTCCGAGTACCGGTCGGGGTAGCGGACGATCGCTCGGTCGGCGCGCGGATACGAGCCGAGGTACAGCACGCGAGGCGAGAAGCGGCGAAGGCCCAGCAGAGCGTCGGCCATGCGCTCGTCCTCGATGTGCCCGTCGGCGTCGATGACGAACCGGTATCGACCGAGCTCGTCGCCGATCGGCCGGGAGGCGAGCAGCGACAGGTTGATGCCGCGGGTCGCGAACTGCTCGAGCAGTTCGAGCAGGGCGCCCGGGTGGTCTTCGGGCAGCTCGACGATGAGCGAGGTCTTGTCGGCGCCGGTGGGCGCGGGCGGCGGCGCTGTCCGGCTCACGAGCACGAAGCGCGTCACCGCGTGCGCGTTGTCGCCGATCTTCTCGGCGAGCAGCTCGAGGTCATGCAGCTTGAGGATGCCGGGAGGGGCGATCGCGGCATCCGCGTCGATCACGCCGTCGACGATGCCGACGGCGGCGGCCACGTTGCTGGCCGCCGGGATGTGCGAGTGCTCGGGCAGCGTCGCAGTGAGCCACGTGAGGCACTGCGCGTAGGCGACGGGGTGCGCCGCGATGACCGAGACGGCCTCGAGGCGGACGCCGGGCTTCGCAACGAGCACGAACTCGACGGGGACGAGGTACTCCCCCACGATCCGCAAGCCCGGGACGGTGGCGAGGGCGTCCTGCGTGGTCGAGACGCCGCCGTCGACCGAGTTCTCGATCGCGATCATCGCGGCATCCGAGCGTCCTTCGACGACGTCGGCGAGTGCTTCGCCGACGTTGCGGACGGGACGCCAGTTCTGATCGCGCGCTTCGGGGACCTGCGCGAGAGCGGCCTCCGTGAAAGTTCCGGCGGGGCCGAGGAAGCTGTACGTGCGACGGGTGGGGGCGGCCAGGGGCTCGGATGTCACGCGGACAGCCTAGTGGGCACCCCCATGGGCTCGACCGCAGGCAGCTCGCGCCGACGACGACGGATGCCACTCACCAGCACACCCGCGACGAGCACCGCACCGCCGACCATCTCTCCGACGCTCGGCGCCTCGCCGAGCAGCAGCGCCGCCGACGCCATCGCGACGACGGGCGCGAGGAGGATCCACGGGACGACGGCGGCCGACGGGTTGCGGCCGAGCAGGCCGTTGAACACCGCGTAGGCGAACAGGGTGCAGAGCCCTGCCGTGTACAGGGTGGAGATGACGGCCTGGGGACCGATCGCGGCGAACCCCGCCCCGATCGCGGCGGGTCCGTCGATCACGAACGACAGTGCGAGCGCGGGCACCGGGACGACGAGCGACGACCAGACGGTCAGCGACAGCGTGCCGCCGCGTCCGACCCCGGTGACCACTCCCGCGCGGCGCGAGATGACGTTGCCGACCGCCCACGACAGCGCAGCGGCGAGAGCGAGGCATACCGCGAGGACCGGGGCATCCCCGCCTCGGAACACCGCGACGATCGCGAGCCCGATGACACCGAGGCTCACGCCGGCCACCTGCATCGCGGAGGGGCGTTCGCGGAGCGCGACAGCCGCCAGCACGATCGTGAAGACCGCCTGCGCCTGCATGAGCAGCGCGGCGAGCCCGGGGCTCAACCCCAGGGCGAGCGACGTGTAGAGGAGGGCGAATTGCCCGAGACTCATGAACAGGCCGACCCCGACGATCACGCGCCACCCGGTCTGCGGCCGAGGCACCACGACGACGGCGAGCGCGACGACGGCGAACCGGATCGCCGCGAAGAGCAGGGGTGGGATGCCGCTCATCCCCCAGTCGATGACGACGAAGTTCAGTCCCCAGAGCGAAGCGACGAGGGCGGCGAGGAGCATGTCACGGCGGGTCACCTGATCCATTCAGCCGGGAGGGTTCGTGAAGGACAAGCGATCATTTCGTCGCCTGAATCAGTAGCATCACTTCATGATCGATCTCGAGGCCGTCGTCTCCCTCCGCGCCGTCGCGACCGAGGGCAGCGTCGCCGCGGCGGCCGCCGCGCTCGGCTTCACCCCCTCGGCGGTCTCGCAGCAGATCAAACGGCTCGAACGCGACACCGGCGTGGCTCTGCTCGAGCGGGTCGGGCGGGGCGTCGTCCTCACCGAGCCCGCGACGCGCCTCGTCGTCTCGGCCACGCCGATCCTCGCCGACCTCGAACGGGTCGGTGCCGACCTCCACGGCGGTGGGGAGCCCGACCTGGTCTCGGGCGAGATCCGCATCGGGGCCTTCTCCACGGTCGTGCGCGGCGTCATGGTCCCCCTCGTCGCGGACCTCAGCCGTCGGCATCCGGACCTTCGCGTACCGCTACGAGAGAGCGAACCCTGGGAGACCATCGCCCTCGTCGCATCGGGACAGCGGGACCTCGGCATCGTTCACCGGTGGGGCAACGTGGCACTGTCGATTCCCGATCACCTCGTCGAGACACCGCTGTTCACCGACGTCGCCGACGTGATCCTGCACCGCGATCACCCGCTCGCGGACCGCAGCGAGCTCCGCCCCGAGGACATCGGCGACGAACCGTGGGTCGCGACGTTCGAGTCGACGATCTGTCGCCAGTGGCTCCGGCGCCTGTTCGACGGCGTGGGCGGGGCACCCCGGATCATCCACGAGTCGATGGAGTTCGAGAACCACCTCGAGATCGCGCGCGCCGGAATCGCGGTCGCCCTCGTGCCGCGTCTCGGCCGCCCTCCACTCGGGCCCGACCTGGTCGCGATTCCGACGGTCTCGCCCGAGTCGATCCGCGAGATCTCCTCGATCCACCGGAGGACGATGTCGGATTCGCCCGCTCTCCGGACGGTGCTCGACGCGCTGAGCGACCACACGGGGCGCATCGCGACCGACGCCGGCCGCCTGCCTGCCTGAGAGGCCGGCACGGATCCGCGACACGCCACGCCGATGCCGTGGTTCCCTGGCAGACTGGGCGGATGAGCCGCGCAGGACGACCAGCCGAAGCCTCTGATCTCATCGATGTGGACGCGCTGATCAGCGCGTACTACGACCTGAAGCCCGACCCGTCGGTCACCGGCCAGCGCGTCGCGTTCGGCACGAGCGGCCACCGCGGCTCGTCGCTGTCGCGGAGCTTCAACGAGGACCACATCCTCGCCACGACCCAGGCGATCGTCGACTACCGGGCGGCGCAGGGCATCTCGGGCCCGCTGTTCCTCGGCCGAGACACGCACGGCCTGTCACTGCCCGCCGAGCACACTGCGATCGAGGTTCTCGTCGCGAACGGCGTGGACGTCCGCATCGACAGCCGCGACTCGTGGGTGCCGACGCCGGCTCTCAGCCACGCGATCCTCACGTACAACAAGGGCCGTAACGAATCGGATGCCGGGCGTGCTGACGGCATCGTCGTCACCCCCTCCCACAACCCGCCGCGCGACGGCGGCTTCAAGTACAACCCGCCGCACGGCGGCCCCGCCGACACCGACGCGACCGGCTGGATCGCCGACCGCGCGAACGCTCTCATCGAAGCCGGCCTCGAGGGGGTGAAGCGGGTCCGTCACGCCGACATCGACGACGCCACGCTCGGCGAGTACGACTTCCGCGAGGGCTACGTCGCCGACCTGGCCTCGATCATCGACGTCGAGGCGATCGCCCGCTCAGGCGTCCGCATCGGGGCAGACCCGCTCGGCGGTGCTTCGGTCGAGTACTGGGCCCTCATCGGCGAGCGCTACGGCCTCGACCTGACCGTAGTGAACCCTGAGGTCGACCCGACCTGGAAGTTCATGACGCTCGACTGGGACGAGAAGATCCGCATGGATCCCTCTTCGCCGTCTGCCATGGCCTCGCTCGTCGCGCGCCGCGACGAGTTCGACATCCTGACGGGCAACGACGCCGACGCCGACCGCCACGGCATCGTGACGCCGGACGCGGGCCTCATGAACCCGAACCACTTCCTCGCCGTCGCGATCGACTACCTCTACGCGCATCGCGAGAACTGGCCGATGGATGCCGCCATCGGCAAGACGCTCGTCTCGTCGATGATCATCGACCGCGTCGCAGCATCCCTCGGCCGCACCCTGCTCGAGGTTCCGGTCGGCTTCAAGTGGTTCGTGCCGGGCCTGCTCGACGGCTCCGTCGCCTTCGGCGGCGAGGAGTCCGCCGGCGCCTCGTTCCTTCGCAAGGACGGCACCGTCTGGACGACCGATAAGGACGGCATCCTCCTGTGCCTCCTCGCCGCCGAGATCCTCGCCGTGACGGGCAAGACCCCGTCGCAGCGCTACGCCGAGCTCGAGGCCGAGTTCGGGGCATCCGCCTATCAACGGGTCGACGCCCCCGCCTCGCCCGAGCAGAAGGCCGCACTGTCGAAGCTGTCGGGCGATGCCGTGTCGGCGAGCGAGCTGGCGGGCGACCCCGTCACCGCGAAGCTGTCGCACGCCCCCGGCAACGGCGCAGCGATCGGCGGTCTCAAGGTGCAGACCGAGTTCGCCTGGTTCGCCGCGCGTCCCTCGGGCACAGAGGACGTCTACAAGCTCTACGCCGAGAGCCTCAAAGGCCCCGACCACCTCGCGCAGGTGCAAGAGGAAGCGCGCGCCGTCGTCGCTGCCGCACTCGGTTCCTGACCCCGTCGGAGCCGTCGGTCCCGCGCCAGTAGGCTCGGGACCATGAGTTGGCTCGTCACCGGAGGCGCCGGGTACATCGGCGCACATATCGTCCGCGCTCTCGCTGAGGCGGGTCTCGACCCCGTCGTCATCGATGACGTCTCGAGCGGCCATGAGTCGTTCATCCCCGAAGGGGTGCCCTTCGTCCGGGGCACGATCCTCGACCAGGACCTCGTCTCCCGCACGCTCCGCGAGCACGACGCCGAGGGTGTCATCCACCTCGCCGGCTTCAAGTACGCCGGCGTCTCGGTGACGCGCCCCCTCCACACGTACGAGCAGAATGTCGAGGGCACGCGCGTCGTCCTCGCAGCGATGGCGGATGCCGGGGTCACGAACATCGTGTTCTCCTCCAGCGCCGCCGTGTACGGCACGCCCGACGTGCCGCTCGTGACCGAGGATCTACCCAAGCGCCCCTCCTCGCCCTACGGCGAGTCGAAGCTCATCGGTGAGTGGCTGATCGCCGCCCAGGGCGTCGCGACCGCGGCATCCGATGCACCGCTTCGCCACACCGCGCTGCGGTACTTCAACGTCGTCGGCTCGGGCGACCCGTCCGTCTACGACACGAGCCCGCACAACCTGTTCCCGATCGTGTTCGAGATGCTGATCGAGGGCAAGACGCCGCGCATCAACGGCGACGACTACGACACCCCCGACGGCACGAACGTGCGCGACTACGTCCACGTCGCCGACATCGCCGCCGCGCACGTCGTCGCGGCGCAGCGCCTCCGCGCCGGTGAGAGCGTCGAGCCGGCGTACAACCTGGGTTCGCAGAACGGCCTGTCGGTCCGCGAGATCATGGATGCCGTCGCCCGCGTCACCGGCATCGATTTCACGCCCGAGATCGCCCCGCGCCGCGCCGGTGACCCCGATCGGATCGTCGCCACCGGCGAGCTCGCCGCCCGCGACCTCGACTGGCAGATGCGCTACAGCCTCGACGAGATGGTCCGCACCGGTTGGGACGCTCGCCGCAACGCCGGCTGAGCTCGGCCGGGTGCGTCAGCCCGACGCTCGGGCGATGAGCGTCGTCGGGACGACGGTTCGCGTGGGCGGGGCGCCGTCGAGCGTCGCCGCGAGGGCGGCGACGGCAGCCTCGCCGAGTGCCGCGAAGTCCTGGCGGACGGTGGTGAGCGGCGGGCGATAGTCAGCGGCATCCGCGACGTCGTCGAAGCCGATGACGGCGACGTCGTCGCGGCCGGCCTCGGCGAGCGCGCGCAGCACGCCGAGCGCCATCTGATCGTTCGCCGCGAACACGGCGTCCACGTCGGCATCGGCGGCGAGGCGGCGGCCCGCGGCATGACCGGATGCCGCACCCCAGTCGCCGCGCAACGGTTCCGGCGCGGGCGCGCCGTCGTGCGCCGCGCGCCAGCCGCGCTCGCGCTCGGCCGCCGCGTAGGAACCCGCGGGACCGGCGACGTGCGCGATGGAGCGACGCCCGGCATCCCGCAGTCGACGCGTCGCCGCCTCGGCGCCGCCCGCATGGTCGGACTGCACTGTCGCGAACGCGCCCCCGGGAGAGTCGACCGCGACGAGCGCGAGTCCCTGGGGCGCGGTGACGCCCTCGGCGATCGCAGAGGCCTCGTTCAGCACGATCGCGCCGTCGACCCCGAGGTCGTGCAGGCGGTCGAAGGCGGCGGCGATATCGGCCCGCTCGGCGAGGGCGACGAGGGTGACCGCGAGTTCGCGGTGGGCGGCAGCGGATGCCACGGCCTCCAGCATCCGCGAATTGCCGACCGTCGCGAGGGTCGCCACGATCACGCCGATCGTGCCGGAGCGACCGGTGCGGAGCGCCCGGGCGGCGCGGTGCGGGCGGTAGCCGAGCTCGGCCATCGCCGTCTCGATGCGCGCGCGGGTGTCGGGATCGACGCGGGGACTGCCGTTCACGACGCGGGAGACGGTCTGGCCGGAGACGCCGGCGGCCGCGGCCACATCTACCATCGAAACGCGTCGCTGCACGGCATCCTCCCCGCCCCGGATCTTCCCCGCGAAGAGGTGCCCAACTCCGGAGACTTACGTGATGTTGACGATAACATAGCGCTTCGATTACCGTGTTGACGTGAACACACCGGAGAACGGCACGCCCACGCACGCGATCGCCGAGACGAGCGACCTCGGCGCCGGCGTCGTCAAGCGGAGCACGCGCCTGGCCGACGGTCGCGAGCTGATCTACTTCGACGACCCCGGCACGGCGCTCGGGCCCGAACGCGCCGTCGACACCCGCGATCTCGGCGCGCGACCCGAGACGGCCACGATGCGCCAGGACATCCTGACCGGCGACTGGGTCTCGGTCGCCGCGGCCCGCCAGAACCGCGCCTTCCTGCCGCCCGCCGAGCTCGACCCGCTCGCGCCGCAGACGGCCACGAACCCGTCCGAGATCCCGTCGGTCTACGACGTCGCCGTCTTCGAGAACAAGTCGCCGTCGTTCGGACCTGCCCTCGCCGCGGCGATCGGCGACGCTCCCGAAGCGGCCGATGCACCGCGCGGGCTCGAGGACCTCGCGCACCTCGGCCTCGGTCGCACCCGCACGAGCGTCGGCCGCACCGAGGTCGTCTGCTTCTCGCCCGAGCGCACCGGCTCGTTCGGCACGCAGACGGTGACCCGTGCGCGCACCGTCATCGAGGCGTGGGCCGACCGCACGGCCGCCCTGTCGGCGCTCCCCGGCATCGAGCAGGTCTTCCCGTTCGAGAACCGGGGCGAGGCGATCGGCGTCACGCTGCAGCATCCCCACGGCCAGATCTACGCGTACCCGTACGTCACGCCGCGGACGACGCGTCTGCTCGACTCGATCGACCGGACGGCACCCGATCTGTTCCAGCGGATCCTCGAGTTCGAGCAGGCCGGGCCCCGCGTGCTGCTGCGCGGCGAGCACTTCACGGCGTTCGTGCCGTTCGCCGCCCGCTGGCCGCTCGAGATCCACCTGCTCCCCCACCGCCACGTCCCCGACTTCGCGATGCTGTCCGACCCCGAGAAGGACGAGCTCGCGCCGATGTACCTGCGACTCCTGCGCGGCGTCGACGCCCTCTACGAGTCCGAGACCCCGTACATCGCCGCCTGGCACCAGGCGCCCGTGAACGTCGGCCGCGACACCGTGCGCCTGAGCCTGCAGCTCACCAGCCCCCGCCGCGCCGCCGACAAGCTCAAGTTCCTCGCCGGATCCGAGGCCGCCATGGGCGCCTGGATCGGCGACGTCCCCCCGGAGGACGCCGCAGCGCGCCTCCGCACCGCCATCGAAGGAGTCACCCTGTGACCGCTGCCGACGAGGCCCAGGGCCTCTTCTCCACCCTCACCGGCTCCGAAACCGTCGGCCTCTGGTCGGCGCCGGGTCGCGTCAACCTCATCGGCGAGCACACCGACTACAACGACGGGTTCGTCTTCCCGTTCGCGACGCCGCACCGCACGTACGTGGCCCTCGGCCGTCGCACGGACGGCCGCATCCGCATCGTGTCGACGTTCGACACCGCCCCGGTCGAGGTGGCCCTCGCCGACCTCGACGCGTTCTTCCCTGAGCGTCGTGACGAGATCGTCGAGTGGGCCCGTTACCCGCTCGGTGTCGCCTGGGCGCTGCTGCAGGCGACGGGTAAGGACGCGGCATCCGTCACCGGTGTCGACCTCGCGTTCGCTTCGGACGTGCCCGTCGGCGCCGGGCTGTCGTCGTCGGCCGCCATCGAGGGCGCGACCGGTTCGGCGCTGAACGACGTGTGGGAGCTCGGACTCGACCGCGTCGCGCTCGCGCAAGCGGGACGCCGCGCCGAGAACGAGGCCGTCGGCGCTCCGACCGGGATCATGGACCAGATGGCGTCGATGCTCGGCGAGACGGATGCCGGGACTTTCCTCGACTGCCGGAGCCTCGACGCCCAGGTGGTCGAACTCGGCTTCGAGGCCGCGGGTCTCGAGCTCATGGTGATCGACACCCGCGTCGCCCACGCCCACTCGACCGGCGGCTACGGCGAGCGCCGCGCGGCGTGCGAGCGCGGCGCCGAGGCGATGAAGGTGCCGGCGCTCCGTGACGTGCGCGTCGACCAGCTGCCTCGCGTCGAGGAGCTCGTCGACGAGAAGACCTACCGCCGCGTGCGCCACGTCGTGACCGAGAACCAGCGCGTGCTCGACACCGTCCGCACCCTCCGCGAGAAGGGCCCCCGCGCGATCGGCGACCTGCTCTACGCCTCGCACGCATCGATGCGCGACGACTTCGAGATCTCGGTACCCGAACTCGACCTCGCCGTCGAGACCGCGCGCGAGAACGGCGCCATCGGTGCTCGCATGACCGGCGGCGGATTCGGCGGCTCGGCGATCGCGCTGATCGATCGCGACGCCGTGCCCGCGGTGCGCGAGGCGATGCTCGCCGCCTTCGCGGCTGCGGGCCACACCGAGCCCCACGTCTTCACGGTCCGCCCCTCCCAGGGCGCCCGCCGCGACGGCTGAGCCCACCCGGGTCGTTACGGCTGGGTAAAGCCGGGCGATCCACCCGTGCGCCCGAGGCGGGCGGAGGGCAGGATGGGTCCATGCCCCTCGAGACCTCCCCCGCCGCCGGCGCGCCCCTCCTGCAGGTTCGCGACCTCGCCGTCGAATTCCAGACCATCGACGGATCCGTGCGGGCCGTCGAAGGCGTCGACCTCGACCTCGCCGCCGGTGAGACGGTCGCGATCGTCGGCGAGTCGGGCTCGGGCAAGTCGACGACGGCGATGGCGGTGATCGGCCTGCTGGCCGGCAACGGCCGCATCGCGCAGGGCAGCATCCGCCTCGACGGCCAGGAGCTGGTGGGCGCCTCCGAGTCGACGATGCGCGGCATCCGCGGTGCGCAGATCGGGCTCGTCCCGCAAGACCCGATGTCGAACCTCAACCCGACGTCGAAGATCGGCACGCAGGTCGGCGAGACCCTGCTCGCCCACGGACTGGCCACGAAGAAGGACGTCGCCCGCAAGGTCGTCGAGACCCTCGCCGCTGCAGGTCTGCCGAACGCCGACGAGCGGGCCAAGCAGTACCCGCACGAGTTCTCGGGCGGGATGCGCCAGCGCGCGCTCATCGCGATCGGCCTCGCCTGCAACCCGCGCCTTCTCATCGCCGACGAGCCGACCAGCGCGCTCGACGTGACGGTGCAGAAGACGATCCTCGACCAGCTCGGCCGCATGACCACCGAGCTCGGCACCTCCGTCCTCCTCATCACGCACGACCTCGGCCTCGCCGCAGAGCGCGCCGCGCGCGTGGTCGTCATGCACCGCGGACGCATCGTCGAGCAGGGCGCGGCCCGGCAGATCCTCGAAGACCCCCAGCACCCCTACACGCAGTCCCTCGTGCAGGCGGCGCCCTCGGTCGCCGTCGCGCGCCTGCGTCCCGAGGCGTTCACGACGCCGACTCCGGATGCCGCGCCGAAGCCCGTCGACAACATCGTCGAGGTCGAGGGGCTCACCAAGCTCTACAAGGTGCGCGGGCAGAAAGAGGACTTCGCCGCCGTCCGCGACGTGTCGTTCGCCATCCCGCGCGGCGAGACCGTCGCGATCGTCGGCGAGTCCGGTTCGGGCAAGACGACGACTGCACGGATGCTGCTGAAGGTGGTCGACCCGACGGAGGGGAAGATCCGCTTCGACGGCGCCGACGTGGCATCCCTCAAGGGGCGTCAGTTGCGCGAGTTCCGCCAGAAGGTGCAGCCGATCTTCCAGGACCCGTACTCGTCGCTGAACCCCATGTTCACGATCGAGCGCATCGTGCAGGAGCCGCTCGACTTCTACAACCGCGGATCGGCGAAGGACCGCGCCGCGCGGGTGCGGAAGCTCCTCGACGACGTCGCGCTGCCCGAGTCGACGCTGCGGCGCTACCCGTCGGAGCTGTCGGGTGGTCAGCGACAGCGCGTCGCGATCGCCCGCGCCCTCGCACTGTCGCCCGAGCTCATCGTCTGCGACGAGCCCGTGTCGGCGCTCGACGTGCTCGTGCAGGACCAGATCCTGACGCTCCTCCGCGACCTGCAGAGCGAGTACGGCCTCAGCTACCTGTTCATCTCGCACGACCTCGCCGTCGTCCGCCTCATCAGCGACTACGTCTGCGTGATGAAGGACGGTGCGCTCATCGAAGCCGCCTCGAGCGAGGAGATCTTCACGAACCCGCGGGACCCGTACACGCGGAACCTCCTCGCCTCGATCCCCGGCAACGAACTCGACATCGCCGTCTGAAGCGGAGCCTCCCCTGTCACAGAACGCGCCCCACCGCACGGCGTGCTGTGACAGGCGAACGCGGATGCCGCTGCACGCCCGGCAGCGGCACGCCAGCGCTCACGCGACGGCGGCGTTGCCCAGCAGTCCCGACGTGTATCCGATGACGAGCGCCGCGGCGAGCACGACCAGAACCACGACCAGCAGGATCGCGACCCGACGGCTCATCAGCGGCTGCGGGTGCGCGGGTCCATGGACTCGCGGAGCGCCTCACCGAAGAGTGTGAAGCCCAGCGCCGTGATGGCGATGCAGATGCCGGGGAGGAACGCGAGCCACGGCGCGATGGCGAGTTCCGCCTGCGCATAGGTGAGCATGCGACCCCACTCCGCGGTCTCGGGCCGTCCGCCGCCGAGTCCGAGGAACGACAGCGCGGCGGCGTCGATGACGGCCGTCGCGAGCGACAGCGTGCCCTGCACGATGACCGGCCCGACCGCGTTCGGCAGGACGTGGGTCATCGTGATGCGCCCGCGGCCGAGGCCAAGAGTCTGCGCCGACAGGACGTAGTCCGCCGACCGCTGCTGAAGCATCGAGGCGCGCAGCAGTCGCGCGAAGATCGGCACCTGCGCGACACCGATGGCGATCATGACCGAGTTCTGGTTCTGGCCGAGGATCGCGGCGATCGAAACCGCGAGGAGCAGGCTCGGCACCGACAGCAGGATGTCGACGAGGCGCATGATGACGTTGTCGACCCACCCGCCGAACGTGCCGGCGACGAGGCCCAGCAGCATCCCGCCGATGAGGCCGTAGGCGGTCGAGACGACACCGATGAGGAGCGACGACTGCGCACCCCAGATGAGCTTCGAGACCACGTCACCGCCGAAGCGGTCGAGGCCGAGCGGGAATGAGGCGATCTCGCCGGGGCCGGGGATGTACGTGGGCGTGATGTCGCGAGCACCCGGCAGAGCGGTCTCGGGGTACGGCGCGAGCAGCGGTGCGAGAAGCGCCACGAGCACGAACAGCAGGACGATGGCGAGACCCACCCACGCGGTGGGGCTGCGGCGGAGGCGGCGGAACACGTCGTGCCAGAAGCCGCCGCGCGGGGCGCCGCCGGTGCCCGCGGTGAGGACGGCGACGGTCGAGTCCTCGGCGGCGCTGCCACCTGAGGCGGGGGGAAGGACGGTGCTCATGAGACCCTCACTCTCGGGTCGATCAGGCTGTACGAGACGTCGACGAGCAAATTGATGAGCGCGTAGACGATCGCGATGAAGATGATGAAGCCCTGCAGGACGGGGAAGTCGCGGTTGAAGATCGCCCCCGACAGGAACGAGCCGATGCCCGGGAAGGCGAAGACCGTTTCGGTCAGGATCGCCCCGGACAGCAGCAGGCCGGCCTGGAGGCCGATCGTGGTGATGACCGGCAGCATCGCGTTTCGCAGGATGAACCGGTTGCGCAGCAGCGAGCCGGGCACGCCCTTGGCCTTGCCGGTACGGACGTAGTCGGCGTTCTGCACTTCGAGGACGGATGCCCGTGTGATGCGCACGATGATCGCGAGAGGGATCGTGCCGAGGGCGACGGCCGGGAGGATCAGGTGCAGGACAGCGTCCCACGCGGCGTCGAACTCCCCCGTGATGAGGCCGTCGAAGACGTAGAAGTTCGTGTAATGCGTCGCCTCGATGCGCGGATTCTGGCGGCCGTCCGAGGGCAGCCAGCCGAGCTGGACCGCGAAGACGTATTTCAGGATGAACGCGAGGAAGAAGACGGGCACGACGATACCGAGGAGGCTGAAGACGACGGCGGTGCTGTCAGCGGCCTTTCCGTGGCGGCGGGCAGCCCAGTAGCCGAGCGGAACGCCGATACCGACGGCGATGATGAGCGCCGCGATCGACAGCTCGATGGTCGCCGGGAATCGGCGGAGGAACTCGTCGAGCACGGGCTGGCTGGTCCGCAGTGACGTGCCGAAATCGCCCGACAGCAGGCGTCCGATCCACGTGAAGTACTGCTCGATCAGGGGCCGGTTGAAGCCGTAGAGCTCGTTGATGCGCGCGACGGCTTCGGGGGTGGCCTTCTCGCCGAGGAGCGCTTGGGCGGGGCCGCCGGGGAGGGTTCGGACCCACCAGAAGAGCAGGATGCTCAGACCGAGGAGGGTGGGGATCAGCAGCAGGAGCCTTTTGCCGATGGTTCGCAGCACGGGTGTCGCTTTCGTGGAGGGTCGGTGGGGGCGGGAGAGTATCCCGCCCCCACCGGTCAGGCGGCCGAGGCCACCTCGATCGGCTTACTTCGTGAGGACGATCTGGCTGAACACCTCATCGTTCACGGGGCTCGCCGGGTAGCTCTCGACGCGGGGGTCGAAGGCCAGGGTGGGAGCCGGGTGCGCGAGCGGGACGCCGGGGATGAAGGTGGCGACCTCCTCGTTGATGTCGGAGTACAGCTGCGTCTGCTCGTCGAGGTCCGCGATGCCGCGGGCATCGGTGAGGTCCTTGAACAGCTCGGGGTTGTCGAAGCCCCACTCCGCGGACTTCTGACCGAAGAACACACCGAGGAAGTTGTCAGTGTCGTTGTAGTCACCGGTCCATCCGAGCAGGTGGATGCCATGGTCCGTGCCGCCGGTGATGAGGTCGAGGTACTCGCCCCACTCGTTCGACTTCGGCGTGGTCTCGACGCCGACAGCCTTGAGCTGCGACGACAGCACGGTGAAGATCTGCTCGGGGTCCGGCATGTAAGGACGCGAGACGTTGACCGGGTAGTTGAAGGTCAGCTTCAGCGGGTTGGCCTCGGTGTAGCCGGCCTCAGCGAGGAGCGACTTCGCCTTTTCGGGGTCGTAGTCGTAGGTCGTGACGTCGGCGTTCCAGCCGTTCACGCTCTGCGGCATGAACTGCGTCGCCTTCTCGGTGCCCTCGGGGAGGACCTGCGAGATGAGCGCATCCTTGTCGACCGCGTACGAGAGCGCCTCGCGGACCTTGGGGTCCTGGAGCTCTTTGACCGCCTGGTTGAAGGCGAGGTACAGGATCGTGAAGGGCGGGCGCGACACCATGGTGAAGCCGGCGTCCTTGAGCGCACCGGTGTCGGCGGGGCCGACGAGGTCGTACCCGTCGATCGAGCCCGATTCGAGCGCCTGACGGCGCGCGGTCGGGTCGTCGATCGTGCGGAAGATGATCTTGTCGATCTGTCCCTTGTCGCCCCAGTAGTCCTCGTAGGAGCTCAGCGTGACCTGCTCACCGCGGGCCCACTCGTCGAACTTGTAGGGGCCGGTGCCGACGGGGTGACCCATCGCGTACTCGCTGAGCGTGGGAGCGTCGGCGGTACCGCCGACCTCGTCCGCCTTGTACTCCTCCAGCGCCTTCGGCGACTGCATCGAGAAGGCAGGCAGCGACAGGGCGGCGACGAAACCGGCGAACGGCTTCTTCAGCGTGATGGTGACCGAGGAGTCACCGTCGGGCGTGCACGAGTCGAAGACGGCACTGTCGGGGCTCGAGGCGTACCCCTTGAAGAGCTTGTTGTAGTAGTACCCGAGCGCCTCGCTGGCGGCCAGGCCCTCCCAGTTGTACCAGCGGTCGAAGTTGACGCAGACGGCCTCCGCGTTGAAGGGGGTGCCGTCCTGGAACGTGACGTCCTTCTTGAGCGCGAAGGTGTACGAGAGGGAGTCGTCCGACGTCTCCCACGACTCCGCGAGGAGAGGTGCAGGGTCGGGCGTGCCGGGCTTGGTGCCGACGAGGCCCTCGAAGATCTGACGCGAGACGCGGAACGTCTCACCGTCCTGCGCGAAGGCGGGGTCGAGGCTCGCGGGGTCGGACGACGCGGCGAAGACGAACGTGCCGTCGACGTCCGCGGGTCCTTCCGCGTTGTCGTCGCCGCCTCGCTGACTGGCGCACGCGCTGAGCGCGAGCGCACCGATGACGAGGGCCGCGGCGCCCGCGACCACCCGCTTCCGGGAAATGGGGAGCATTGCTGTGCACCTTCCGATGGGGCTCGTCGGCGGCACGCCACGGGGCGGCGCTGCCGAAGGGATGCGGCTGACGCTACCGTCCGCACTGCCGGTAAGCGATTACAGCTGTATCTCGATCGTGTTTCTTCCTGCGGGCTACCGTAGTCGGATGGCCCGTTCCCGCGACCCTATCGACCCGCCCGCGGCGAAGCTCTCCGACGGACGGCAGGCGCGCATCATCCCGGGTCGCTTCGCCGGAGGCTGGGAACTGGTCGTCGAGACGACCCCGCAATCGCACGTCGACCTCGACGACCCGTCGCACCTGCACTTCGAATACATCGCCCGCATGGGCGCCGTGATCGACCAGATCGGGATGCCGGGGGAAGCCCTCACCGCCGTCCACCTGGGCGCGGGCGCCCTGACTCTCCCGCGCTACGTCGAGCACACCCGCCCGGGCTCTCGCCAGCAGGTGATCGAACTCGAGCAGGCGCTCATCGACCTCGTCCGCGAGCACCTCCCCCTCCCCCGGACCGGCCAGCTGCGCGTCCGCATCGGGGATGCCCGGGATGTCGCCGCGCGCCTTCCCCCAGGAATCGTGGGCAAGGTGGATCTCGTCGTGTCCGATGTGTTCGCGGGCGCGCAGACACCCGCGCACATCACGAGCGTGGAGTACTACCGCATCCTCGCGGGGCTGCTGGCGCCGGCCGGCATCCTTCTCGTCAACATCGCCGACGGCAGCGGACTCGCCTTCGCGCGGCGCCAGGTGGCGACCGTCCGCTCCGTTCTCGAGCACGTCGTGATCCTCGCCGAAGTGGGAACGCTCAAGAGCGGTCGGTTCGGCAACATCGTGATCGCCGCGTCGCCCGCACCGCTGCCCATGGAGTGGCTCCCCCGCCTGATGGCGGCCGGCCCGCACCCCGCGAAGGTCGCCCACGGCGCCGAGCTCGAGGCGTTCGCGCGCGACGCGCGGATCATGACGGATGCCGATTCCACCCCGTCGCCGAAGCCGGCGGCATCCGTCTTCGACCGCTGAGGCCACGACGCGCGGCGCGCCCTCAGCCGATTCCGGGGGGTGCGCGGCGACACTGGAGACACACGTCGCGGGGTCGGAAGGAACAGCTGTGGGCTTCATCAAGGGGTACGACCCGGAGACACTCCGAGAGATCGTCGACCTCGACGAATGCCAGGCGCGCCTCGCCGAACTCGGCGAGCAGCGGAGCCTCGCAGCGATGCTCGAGAAGGTCTGGCTGCTGAAGGTCCTCGGCCGCCTCGACGACGCACTCGTCGTCTCGGAGGAGTCCGTGCGCCTGGCGCGCATGGCGGGGACTCGCAAGGATCTCCTCCGCGCCCGGATGCTGCACGCGACGGTCCAGCAGTTCCGCGGCGCGTACGCCGCGGCCATCCAGGAACTGAACACCTGCGTCGAAGAGGCCGAGGGCCAGGGCTGGTCGGCGGTCGCCGCGTTCGGCTGCCAGCACCGCGGCAAGGTCTCCTTCGACGCCGGTGATGATGCGGGAGCGCGCGCCGACTTCAAGAAGGCGCTGTTCCTTCGTCAGGAGGCGGGCGCCCCGGAGGATCAGCTCGAATCCACGCTGCTCGCCATCGACGCCGTCGACCGGCGCCGCAATCGCTCGACCGTTGCCAGCTGAGTCTTTCCGCCCGAGTGTCGTACATGCGTTCTAGAGTTCTGGCATGACCGATCTCATCGACGTCCGCCGAGAGGCAGAGTCTCTGCTGCGGCAGCTGCTCGACGACTCGTGGAGCTTCGCGTTCGACAATGCCAAGCGCCGCGCCGGTGCATGCGATTACCTGCGCAAGCGCATCACGCTCTCGCGCTACCTCGCCGCCCGCTACGACGCCGAGACGAACCGCCAGACGATCCTGCACGAGATCGCCCACGCCGTCGCGGGCGCTGCCGCCGGGCACGGCGCCGAATGGAAGCGCGTCGCCGCGTCGCTCGGGTACACCGGCGGTGTCACCCATCGCGGCGAGACAGCCACCGAGCTCGCCCCCTGGGTGGGCGTGTGCCCCGCCGGTCATGTCGCCTATCGCCACCGCAAGGCGACGCGGGCGACCTCGTGCGCGCGCTGCGCACCCACGTTCGACGAGCGCTACCTGATCTCCTGGCGCCGACGCGAGATCACCGCGGCCACCCGCCGCGCTGCCCTCACCCCGCGCTGACCTCGTAGGCGCTCCACACACCGTCGCGCAGGACCGGCACGACATCGTCGGCATCGTGCACGGCCGCCGCCAGCACCTCGGCACGGCGGTCGCGGGCGAGGAGCTCCTGGCCCGACCCACTCGCCGTCAGCAGGTGCCGGACCGCGGAGCGGAGCCCGCGGAAAGCTTCGGATGCCGCGGCGGCCTCCGGCGAGGAGTGATCGAGGCCGAGCGTCTCGAGGGCGGCGAACACCGCACCGGCGCCGAGCTGGTCTTCGACGGAGAATCGCAGGACCGCCGCATCCCCCTTGCCCGCCAGCTCACCGGCGGCGATGATACTCACGCTCGTGCGCGCGCCGCGTCGGTTCTGCTCCGCGAGCACGGCATGCGCGACCGCCGTCGCGTTGCGGAGGCATCCCAGGAACACGACGGCCCCGGTGCCCGCTGCAGCCGACGCGACGGCGGCGCCGTTGCGCGACACGGCGTGGGCGGACTCATCGTGCGGCACGGTCTCGCCGCCGGCCACGCGCGCCGAGACCGTCGATGAGAAGCGGAGCACGTCGACGACCACGACCACGTCGGCCGGCGCGAGACGCTGCAATCCGTCCCGCCCCCAGTCGAAGCGCAACTGGTAGCGGGACTGATCGAAGGGGCTCGCGGTCATCCCTCCAGCGTACGAGCGTCGACGACCGGCTTGAGCGCAATCGCCAGGCCGAGGACGTTCCGCGCCGTCCGCTGAAGCTCACCGCGCGTCAGCCCGTCCTCGCGGGCGAGCGAGTCGAGGATCGTGGTGTCGGCGTAGGCCTGCGGCGCGGCATCCGTCTTCACCCCGCCCGGCATGAGGACGTCCACCTGCGCGCGGACGCGGTAGGCGTTGTCCTCCAGCGCAGGGAAGTCGGGGTCGACCGCGTCCTCGATCCACCAGTCGGTGATGACGACGCCCTCGTAGCCCCACTCCTCGCGGAGGATGACCGTCGCGAGGTCGTGGTGGTAGTGCGACCACACCCCGTTGATCTGGTTGTACGACGTCATGATCGTGCGGGGCGCGGCCTCACGGACGCAGATCTCGAAGCCGCGCAGGTAGATCTCGCGGAGAGCCCGCTCGGAGACGCGCGAGTCGTTGCGGGTGCGGTTGGTCTCCTGGTTGTTCGCGGCGAAGTGCTTCGGGCACGCCGACAGCCCCGTGCTCTGAACGCCCCGCACGACGGCCGCGGCGATACGGCCGGTCACCACGGGATCCTCGCTGAAGTACTCGAAGTTCCGCCCGCAGAGCGGATCGCGGTGGATGTTCATGCCCGGGCTCAGCAGCACGTCCGAGCCCTTGCGGAGCATCTCCTGGCTGTGGAGGGCAGCCAGCTCTTCGATGAGCGGCACGTTCCAGGTCGACGCGAGCGCCGTGCCCGAGGGCAGCAACGACGCATAGGCCGAGAGCCGGATGCCGCTCGGTCCATCCGTCGTCGTGACCGGCGGCACGCCCTTCGCTCGCAGCGATTCGGACACCCCTGCCAGCACACCCGCGTTGCCGGGCGCCCCGAGCGGGCTGTCCATCGTGACGTCACCGCGGGCGAGGAGCGACAGCTCCTCATCGCTGAGTTGCGCGACGAAGTCGTCGAGGGATGCTGTGCCGCTCGCGACGTGGGCGAGATCGATGCCCCGGTCCCCCGTCTGGGGAAGTTCGGCGGGCAGTGAGCCGAGGACGCGCTCGGCGCGGGAGACGGTGCGCGTGGGGACGGGCTCGCGGGCCGCGACGGCCGAGCCGTCGGCGGCGCGAGCCAGCGTGAGCCGCTCGAACGCGTGGGCCGGAGCCGCGACCTCGGTCGCCTCACGCACGACCTGAGTCTCGGGCACCTCGAAGGCAGCGACCTCTGCCGCGGAGCGGACATCCGCCCCCACGAAGACCGGGTACTCGCCAGCCTCGAGGACCCAGGCGTTTCGGTGTCCGGTCTCGCCGCCGTCGTCGTAGGAAGCGAGGTCGTCGACGTGCACCTCGAGCCGCACGGTGTCGCTCTCGCCGGGGGCCAGCAGGCGTGTCTTGGCGAACGCCGCCAGGTGCCGCGCGGGCTTCCCGAGGGCGCCGTCGGGCGCACCCGTGTACACCTGGACGACCTCTTTGCCGGCGCGGTCGCCGGTGTTGGTGACGACGACCTCGAGGCGGAGCGTGCCGGCATCCGCGTCGGCCTCGGTCGACAGCTCGAAGGTCGTGTACGAGAGGCCGTGGCCGAAGGGGAAGAGCACGCGGTCAGGGGCGAAGGTCTCGAAGTACCGGTACCCGACGAACACATCCTCGGCGTAGACGTTGACGTCGAGGTGGCCGAAGTGCGGCGCGCTGGGGTAGTCCTCGTAACTGAGGGCGATCGTGTCGGTGAGCTTCCCGCTCGGCGACGACTCTCCGGCGAGCACGCTCGCGACGGCGCGAGCGCCCTCCATGCCGCCCTGCCAGGCGAAGAGCACGGCGCCGATCCGATCCCGGTAGTCGGCGACCCACGACAGGTCCATGACGTTGCCCGCATCGACGACCACGACGGTCCGCGCGAAGTGGGAGGTCACGGTGTCGAGGAGCATCCGCTCGTCGTCCGTCAGGTAGTAGCTGCCGGCTTCGAGGATGCTGTCGCGCGCTTCTCCTGCGGCACGTCCGATGGCGACGACGGCGGTGTCGGCACGGGATGCCGCGGCGGCAACGACGGACTCGTCGAGGGGCATCTCGGGGAAGTGGTGCGGCCACTGGCCCCAGGAGTCGGCGAAGACGGGGCGGTTCGCCGCGGACCAGGTCGAGTAGTGCGAGGCGAGTTCCGCGTCGACGCGGACCCCCGCGTCACGGAGCCCCGCGAGCAGGTTCCAGACGTAGGGCACCTTCACATCGCCGCCCGAGCCGTAACCGACGGCGAACCAGTCGATCTGCACGCGACCGAACACCGCGACGGAACGCTCGCCGAGCGGGAGTGTGCCGTCGTTCGTCAGGAGGACGACCCCCTCGGCCGCGGCGGCTCGGGCCGCCTCTGCGAGGGCGGGGTCGAGCGTGGGATCGGTGTCGAGCAGCATCGAGGAGATCTGCGCGACCGACTCGACGGGGGCGAGGGTGTGCGAGCGATCGCCGGATTCGATGGCGGGTTCCAGGGGCATGACGGTCTTTCCGAGGAGGTCGGCGGTGAGGCCTCGAGTATGGGAGCGCTCCCAACGTACCGACTGCCGCGAGGGAATGCGAGAGTGGTCCGATGCGGATCCTCCTGAAGCTCGAACTCGACTGCACCGCCGATGCTGCATGGCGTGCGCTCCACTCGCCGCGTGCGATCACCGAGCTCTACGGGCCGCTGCTCGAGATGGGTCCGATGTCCGGTGAACTGCCGACCTCGCTCGAACCCGGCACCGACGTGCCCGTCGAGATCCGCGCGCTCGGCTTCATCCCCGCGGGGCAGCAACTGATCCACGCGAGCGACCGCTTCACGGAGGACAGCAACGGTCCCGTGCGGATCTTCCGCGACAGCGGCATCCCGCTCACCGGAGCCCTCTCGGCGCTCGATGTCTGGGACCACCAGATGGCGGTCAGCCCGCTGCCGGGAGACCCGACCAAGACGCTGTGGCGCGACCGCCTCACAATCGGTGGCGCGGCCGCCATGCCACTGTGGCCGGTCCTCTGGGCGATGTGGCAGTACCGCGGCATCCGCCTGCGGGCCATGGCCCCGACCTGGTCGTACGACCCGCCCGCCACCGAGAACGACTGACCGACGGACGCGTCCCTCCGCGAGGCCCGGACAGGTCACGCGGAGGGACGTCAGCGTCACTCGGACAGCGCCTCGACGGGTGCCGTCCGGGTCGCGATGCGCGTCGGTGCGACGGCGGCGCCCAGCGTGAGCGCGGCGGTGGCGACGATCACGATCGCCACCGGGATCAGCGGGATGGCCGGGGCGACGAACGTCGGCGACAGCCACATCGGCGGCATCGCGACGGAGCCGAGGAGCGACTGCGCCGCAACCCAGCCGTAGAGCACGCCCAGCACGAGGCCGAACAGGAGCGCGGTCACGGTGACGTGAGCCGCCTCGATGAGCACCATCCGGCGGATCTGCGCCGCCGTGAGACCGAGCGCCCGCAGCAGACCCAGTTCGCGCTTGCGCTGCACGATGCCGATCGTGAGGAGGTTCACGAGACCGACGGCCGCGATCACCGCGCTGACGGCGACGAGGCACATCATGACCGTCGAGAAGGTGTCGATCATCTCGTTGAACGCGGGGTCGGGTTCGCCTCCCCCCGACACGGTGACGAGCGACTTGACCGACTCGGCCGCGACCGCGAACATCACGACGAGCGCGACACCCATGACGACGCCGATGGCCATGCGGCTCGAGCGCTCCGGATAGCGGACCGCGTTCTCGGCGGCCAGCCGCGCGGTGACCGACTTGCCGAACAGTCGTCCTGTCGCCTTCAGGAGCGGCGGCATGATCGACACCGCGCTGATCGAGACCGCGGTGAAGGAGAACAGACCGCCGAGAAAGGCGACCAGCACGCCGACGGGGTGCAGGAGACCGATCAGGATGCCGCCGGCGAGGAGCACCACGCCGATGACGCCGAGCACGATGGCCGCCGCCTTCCGGCCGCGGACTCCCGCGATTTCCTCGCGGGAGCGCTCGACCGAGCCACCCAGCGCCTCGAGCGGGGTCACCGTGAGCACACGTCGCGACCCCGACCATGCCGCGATCCACGTCGTCAGGGCGACGGCCGCCGCCGGGATGACGAGGACCGCCTGGACGGGCGACCAGTCCGAGGTCACACCGAGCCCGTCGTTGAGCAGCGGAAGCGCGAGGACCATCGCGATCGTCGTCGCGACGAGTCCGGCGACCGCGCCGATCGCACCGACGATGAGCCCCTGCGTCGCGACCTCGCTGCGCTGGGAGCGGGCGGTCGCGCCGATCAGGCGCATGAGGGCTATGCGGCGGGTGCGTCCCGCGATGATCGTCGAGAAGGTGTTGGCGGTCACAATCGCGCCGACGTAGACCGCGACGGCGAGCAGGATGCCGCTCAGCAGCGTCAGCACGGCCGCCAACGTGTCGGACGACCCGTACATCTCGTTCGAGGCGAGCACCACGGAGAGGTACCCCGTCGCGGAGAGGAGGACGACGCCGAACGCCGTCGAGATGGCCGAGACGAGGATCGTCGCGCCCATGCCGCGCTCACGCAGCCACGCGAGACGCGAGGTGCGGGCCGGTTCGGGGACGACGGTACTCGCCGCCGCGGGGGTCTCGAGCGTGGTCACGCGGTCACCTCCGTGCTGAGCATGTGGGCCGAGATCTGCTCGGCCGTCTGGCGGGGCTTGTCGGCGACGATGCGGCCGTCGCCGAGGAACAGGACGCGATCCGCGTACGAGGCGGCCACGGGGTCGTGGGTCACCATCGCGATCGACTGGCCGTGCTCGCGACTGGCCGCGGCGAGGAGCGAGAGCACCTCGCGACCCGAGCGGGAGTCGAGGTTGCCGGTCGGCTCGTCGGCGAAGACGAGGTCGGGCGCGGTCGCAAGGGCGCGGGCGATGGCGACGCGCTGCTGCTGACCGCCGGAGAGCTGGTGCGGGCGGTGCCGCAGGCGGGGCCCGAGACCCAGCGTCTCGACGAGGCCGTCGATGCGCGTCTTCTCCTGGGAGGTGGGGCGCCGGCCGTCGAGGTCGAAGGGCAGCAGGATGTTGCCGATCGCGTCGAGGGTGGGGACCAGGTTGAACGACTGGAAGACGAAACCGACCCGGCGGCGACGGAGGATCGTCAGCTCCACGTCGGAGAGCCCCGTGATCTCGGTGTCGCCGATCCAGACGGTTCCGGATGCCGGCGCGTCGAGGCCGGCCATGATGTGCATGAGCGTGGACTTGCCCGATCCCGACGGCCCCATGATCGCGGTGAACTCCCCGCGACGGATGCCGACGGTGACGTCGTCGAGCGCGCGGACGGCGTTCTCGCCACCGCCGTAGGTCTTCGTGAGGTTCTGGACGCGGGCGGCGAGGCCCATCTCGGTGGTCGTGATCTGCATGTCTCCGACGCTACGGACGGGGCCCGGGGCGCCGCGTCGGTCGCTCGTCGCGGTGGTCTACATCGCAAGGATGATCGCGAGTCAGCCCGGCGGGGTCAGGCGAGGCCGTGCTCGAAGGCGAAGACCACGAGCTGCACGCGATCGCGGAGCGACAGTTTGCCCAGGATGCGCGAGACGTGCGTCTTCACGGTGGCCTCGGAGAGGAACTCGCGCGCGGCGATCTCGGCGTTCGAGAGCCCCCGCGCCGCGAGGGCGAAGATCTCGCGCTCGCGGTCGGTGAGCTCGGCGAAGGACGGCGGCACCGCACGCACGGGCTCGTTCAGCTGGGCGAAGAGCTGGCGGGTGGCCGCGGCCGCGATGACCGACGATCCCGCGTGCACCGTGCGGATCGCGGCGAGGAGGAACTCGGGGTCGGCATCCTTCAGGAGGAACCCGCTGGCGCCACGCTGGATGGCCCGCGCCGCCGCCTCGTCGAGGTCGAACGTCGTCAGCATGACCACCTTGGGCGGGTCGGCGTCGGCGAGCAGGGCCTCGGTCGCTGCGAGCCCGTCCATCACCGGCATCCGGATGTCCATGAGGACGACGTCGGGACGCGTCTCGCGGACGACCTGCAGGGCCTGCGCCCCGTCGGACGCCTCGCCGACGACCTCGAGGTCGGGCTGCGAAGCGACGACCATCCGGATGCCGGCGCGGAACAGGGCCTGGTCGTCGACGAGGACGACGCGGATGACGCTCACCGAGCGCTCCTCTCGGTGGGGGTCGGAAGCTGGGGAGCAGCGCCGGTGGGGAGGGACGCGGTGACGGTGAACACGCCGTCTGCGGCCGCGGCATCCAATCGTCCGCCGATCAGCTGCGCGCGCTCGCGCATGCCGATCAGGCCGTGACCGCCGGTGCGCCGCTCCGCGCCCTCGGCGACCGGGGCGACCTCGTTGCGGACCTCGAGGTCGACGCGGTCCGCGTGCCAGGCGAGCGAGACGTCCACCCCGCTCGCCCCGCCGTGGCGGAGTGCGTTCGTGAGGGCTTCCTGCAGGATGCGGTACACCGAGAGCTGCACGGATGCCGGAACCTCACCGCGGGGCGCCGGGTCGACATCCACCCGCAGTTCGACGCCCGCCGCCCGCACCTGCGCGTACAGCTGCTCGAGGTCCGCGAGGGTGGGCTGCGGGCCCTCCGCCTGCGAGTGCCGCAGCTGCGTGAGGAGCAGCCGCACATCCGAGAGTGCGGAGCGGGCGGTGGAGGAGATGGTGCCGAGCGCGGCGGACTGCGCCTCGGGATCGGATGCCGCAGCGTACCGGGCCCCGTCGGACTGGGCGATGATGACCGCGAGCGAGTGGGCGACGATGTCGTGCATGTCGCGCGCGATGCGGGTGCGCTCCTGCTCGGCGACGGTCTCCTGCTCGGCGCGCGACTGTGCCACCCGGTTCGCCCGGGCGCGCATCGCGGTGCGGACGAGGGCACCGGCGGTCCACGAGAGTCCGAGCGCGAAAAGCGCTGCAAGGAGCACGAAGATCAGGGTCGGGATATTGGACAGCGCTCCGCTGCCGAGGAACGCCCACCTGAAGAGGTACACCGTGATCGTGCCCGAGCCCACGATGACCGAGCTCAAACCCAGCCAGAACACGAGCCTCGAGCCGTACGCGGCCGTCGCGTAGAGCACGGCGAAGATCGCGAGGTCTGCGAATCCCGGGCCGCGCCCGAAGCCCATCTGCACGATCGCTCCGAGCCACGCGACACCGAGCGCAAGCCCGGGTGAGAACCGACGGAGCCCCAGCGCCGCAGCCAGAAGGAGGACCACGGGGATCGCGCTCCACCCGCCGAGATTGCCGGCGTCGGTACCAGAGGCGGCACCGAGCTCGAACGGCAGCGCCATCAGCGCGAACAGCACCGCGATCGCCGCATCGACGGCAGCCTGGTACGGGCGGAGCGGGCGGAACACCCTTGAACGCTACGCGGTCACCGTCGGCAGCCGCATCCGTCGGAGGATGTATCCCCTCAGGGCGCGGGAAGGTAGACCCGGAGGCCTTCGGGAACGGCGCGCACCCGCAGACGGAAGCCGTCCCTGCCCACTTCTTCGAGCTCCCCGTCGTGGACCCAGATGTCGGGGGAACTGCCGGGCTGCACGACGATCTCGAAGTCCTCGTCGAGGATGCGCTCGATGTCGGATGCCGGGGGCATCAGCCGCAGAGCGCGAAGAACCCGGACGGTCCTCTCCCCGAACGCGAGCGAGACGATCGCGCGCGCCCGAGTGCCGCGCGCGTGGTGCACACGGACGTCGATGACCGCGTCGTCGAGCGTCGCGCGCTGCATCGTCGCGATACGCCCGGGGTCGTTCCCTCCGACACCCGCGAATACCGACCAGACGGACGCGCGCTTTCCGCCGCGGGCAATGTCGACCGCCGTGGCGTCGTGCATCTCGCGCCACGCCGCGACGGCTCCGCCCCACCATTTGCCGAGGCTCGTGCGCCGCTCGCGCTCCGCGAGGAACTCGGGGTACGCACCGAGTGAGACCGCGTTCAGGACCGTGATGGGGTCGCCGTCGTCGACGGTCGCCTCGGCGACCGCGACCGGTCGGACGCGCCCCGCCGCATACGCGTCGAGACCGGCATCCACGTCGGGAATGCCCGCCGACCGCGCGAAGTGGTTGAACGTCCCGTTGGGAAGGACGAGGAGGGTCAGGTCGTGACGTCGCGCCAGGTGCGCCGCACGGGACACCGAGCCGTCTCCGCCCAAGATGGCGAGAACCTCGGGCGGATTCTCCCCCGACGTCGCGGACGCGACGACCTCATCGAGAGTCTCGTTCTCGGCGAGCTCGTGCACGGTGGCGCCCGGCATCCGTCGACGCACGTCGGGGACGCGATCGGGGCGACCGACCGAGACGCCGGATCGGCTGTTGGCGACGACGAGGACTTCACGGCCGATGGGGGTGTCGCTCATGCCTCCACGCTAGGAACGCACGCGCGAACCCGCCTCCCCTTGACAGCCGGCGGGCGTCAGGCGGGCGAGAGCGGACGGTGCTCGAAGAACGTCTGCAGCACGACCGTCGTGCGGGTGTTGACCGACGCTGCGGAGCGGATGTCGCGGATCAGACGCTCGAGGTCGCGCGGCGTCGCGACGCGGACGAACAGCATGTACGCGGCGTCGCCGGCGATGGAGTGGCACGCCTCGATCTCGTCGAGGTGGGCGATGAGCTCGGGCGCGTTGTCGGGCTGGGCGGGGTCGAGAGGGGTGATCTCGACGAACGCCGCGAGCGGCTTGCCGGCGACCTCCGGGTCGATGACGGCGCGGTACCCGGAGATCAGTCCGCGCGCCTCGAGGCGACGCACGCGCGCCTGGGTAGCCGAAACGGACAGGCCCGCGACCCCCGAGAGCTCGGCCAGCGTGGCGCGCGCGTTGGCCGACAGCGCGGCGATGATCGCGGAATCGGTGGGGTCGGTCTCGTCTGCGGGCACGCTCCGACGGTACCGCAGCCATCTTGCACACGCGATCCTTACGGCCTTAGGCTGATATCACAGGAAATATTCTCGTGACATCGCGAGGAAACCGTGAAGAACCGATAGGAGGTCACCCATGAGCACCGTCACCACGTCGACGATCATCGGAATGCCCGAGGTTCTCGAGGACGCTCGCCAGGCGGAGACCTCCACCGCTTGGACGATGCTGCGGGATGCCGCAACGGCCCTCCAGGCCGTCCAGGTCGCCGACGGCTCGGTGCCCGACCCGGCCGACCACGAGGTCGCCCGGTCGCACGTCGAAGCCATCACCGCTGGCATCCGAGCCCTCTCCCCCGCCTTCCCGCACGACGAGGCCTACCTCGACGCGAGCATCGCGGACTTCGAGCGGTGGGCGTCGGAGGGCCTCGGGGTGCCCGACTTCCTCGATTCGCTCCTGGCCTTCCAACCGCAGCAGAACCGCATCGACGGCCTCCGCCACCTCGTCGTGTTCCCGATGTACACACAGAACGGCACGCGCGACCGCAAGGTCGAGGCCGTGATCGTCGAGACGATCTGGCCGGAGTTCATCGCCGAGCTGGAGCAGACCTACACGAACCGCTTGTTCGTCTCGTTCCGCCTGCTCGACTTCACCCCGGGCTACGACACGAACTCGGCCGTGCTCTTTCCCGAAACGGTCGCCATGCGCGAGGTGCCGTCCTTCACATGGGGTGCGATCTTCCAGGACCGCGAGGCCGCGCGCTACCGCCGCGTCGTCCGCGCTGCCGCCCAGATCACGCGTCTCGATCTGCCCGAGGCAGCGGCACGTCTGCTCGACGACCAGCGCCTCGCCGAGAAGACGTTCGTCATGTGGGACCTCATCCACGACCGCACGCACATGCGCGGCGACCTGCCCTTCGACCCGTTCATGATCAAGCAGCGGATGCCGTACTTCCTGTATTCGCTCGAAGAGCTGCGCTGCGACCTCACGGCTTTCCGCGAGTGCGTCGCGATCGAGCGGGATCTGTCCGCGAAGGCATCGCTGACGGATGCCGAGGACGAGATGCTCGAGCACGCCGGTCTCGTGCAGTACGCGGTGCTGTTCGATCGCATCTTCCGTTTCGCGATCACGGGGACCCGCGTCCGCAACTACGACGGCCTCGGCGGGCAGCTGCTGTTCGCGTGGCTCCACCAGCGCGGCGTCCTCCACTGGACCGACACCTCGCTGGCGTTCGAGTGGGACCGCGTCGCCGTCGCCGTCATCGCCCTGAGCGACGCGATCGACCGCCTCTACTGGGAGTCGATCGACCGGCCGAAGGTCGCGCACTGGCTCGCGGCCTACGACCTCGTCCGCCAGACCGTGACGCCGCACCCGGCGTCGCAGTGGGCCCGCGGCCTGCCGGACGAGACCCTCGCCGGCGCTCCGAAGGGATACACCGACGCGGTGCTGGACGACGAGTTCCCGCTGTCGATGTTCTTCGAGGCCCTCGAGAAGAAGATGCGACCCGTCATCGCCGGCGTGGCCGGCATCCGCGCCACCGACGCCTGAGGCGTACGGCACACCACTTCGGCGCCTGGGACCTGGGGGACTCGGGCGCCGAAGCCGTACCTGGCGGGATCACTCGCCGGCGACGCCGCCGGCTGCTTCGCGCGACGAGGACGGGATGCCGGTGGCCGGGGGGCCGGCATCCGCTTCGCTCGTCTCGGGCGCCGTCTCGTACTGTGCCGACAGCGTCCGGTACGAGCGGGTGAGGAAGGCGGCGAGCGCCGCCGCCACCATGAGGAGGCCTCCGACGAGGAAGATCAGCGCGATCCCGCGCATCTCGCCCTCGCCGAGGAGCCAGGACCACGCCCGCTCCCCCTCCTCGGTGCGGAAGTAAGGGATGATCCAGAACTCCGCGATCGGGGCGATCGCGAACGACGTGATGGGTCCGGTCGACACTTCGAGCGCGGTTGCCGCACCGAACACACGCCCCTGCCTCTCGAACGGGACGACCTTCTGGATGACCGTCTGCTCAGCGGACTCGATCACGGGGACGAGGGTCATGTAGGCCCAGATCCCCAAGCCGTACAGCCACCACCACTCGCGGAGCGTGAAGACCGCGCCCAGCAGCCCCATGACGGCGACGGCGAGCAAAAGCGTGCGGATGGGGTTTCGTCCGAGCCCCTTCGCCGCGACGATCCCGCCGCCGATGAGGAAGCCCGTGGCGGTCACCGCGAGGACGATGCCCCACACCTTCACGTCGAAGAGTTCGAGCCCGTAAGGATCCATCAGCGCCATGTAGAGGCCGCCGATGAGGTTGTTGAAGGTCGAGAAGAGGATGAGGGCGAAGAGCCCCGGGACGGCGCGGATCGCGGCGGCCGCTCCGCGGACGTCGAGGATCTTCGAACCGGGGTCGGGCGCCGGGGCGTCCTCGGCGATCCGCACGAAGAGCAGATGCACGAGCGGCACGGCCGTGAAGGCGATCGCCACCGCGAGCGTCCACCCCATGCCGACAAGACCGATCGCGAGGCCGGAGAGGGCGCTCGTCACGATGAAGGCGATGCCCTGCACCGTCCCGACGAGGCCGTTGGCGTTCGCGTGACGCTCGGTCGGTACGAGAAGGGTCACCGTCGTCGACAGCGCGATGTTGCGCAGATTCTCGACGACCGCGCCAGCGAGGATGATGCCCGAGAACAGCCAGAACCACGGCCGGCCGAGGTCGAGGATCGCGGACTCCGGCTGGGACACGTAGATCGCCCCCGCCGCGAGGAACGCGATGAGGGTGAAGACACCCGAGAAGACCATGACGGAGTGCTTCCGGAACCGGTCGACGAGCGTGCCGAACACCATGCCGAAGATCGCGAGCAGCAGCATGTAGGCGCCGCCGATGAGCCCCGTGGCGAGCACCGACTTCGTCTCGAGGTACACCCAGAAGGTGAGGGCGAACCACAAGAAGCTCGTCGTGACGTTCGCGACGGCCGTGTTCACAAGGACGTGCAGGAACACGCGCATCCCGCCGGGAGGGACGGTGCGCGGCGACGGCGGCGCTTCGGTCATGCGGTGAGGGTATCGCCGGGCTCCGACACGGGGGAAGACCCCGCCGCGCAACCTAGGCTGGAGGGGTGACGACGCTCCACGACCCCACGGTCCGTTCCTTCGCCAGCGACAACTACTCCGGGGTCCACCCCGAGGTGCTCGCGGCCATCGCCGCCGCCAACGACGGCCACCAGATCGCCTACGGCGAAGACGTCTACACGGAGCGGCTGCAGCAGGTCTTCGCGCGCCACTTCGGCGAAGAGGCGCAGGCCTTCCCGGTGTTCAACGGCACCGGCGCGAACGTCACCGGCCTGCAGTCGATGCTCCCCCGCTGGGGCGCTGTGGTCGCGGCATCCACCGCCCACATCAACGTCGACGAGGGCGGCGCCCCCGAGAAGGTCGCGGGCATCAAGATCCTGAACGTGCCGACCGACGACGGCAAGCTCACTCCCGAGCTCGTCGACAGGGAGGCATGGGGCTGGGGCGACGAGCACCGCGCGCAGCCGCTGGTCGTGTCGATCACGCAGTCCACCGAGCTCGGCACGCTCTACACGCCCGACGAGATCCGGGCGCTGGCCGACCACGCGCACGCGCGCGGAATGCGCCTGCACCTCGACGGCGCACGCCTGTCGAACGCCGCCGCCGCCCTTGATCTGCCGATCCGCGCCTTCACGAAGGATGCCGGTGTCGACCTCGTCAGCGCCGGTGGCACGAAGAACGGCGCTCTCGCAGCCGAGGCCATCGTCGTGCTCGACCCCGCGGCATCCCAGGGCCTGCCGTATCTGCGCAAGCTCAACATGCAGCTTTCATCGAAGATGCGCTTCGTCTCGGCACAGCTGATCGCGCTCTACGAGGGCGACCTGTACCTGCGGAACGCACGTCACTCCAACGCGATGGCGGCGCGTCTGCGGGCGGCCGTCGAGGCGGGCCTCGCCGACGGCTCGATCTCTGGTGTGCGCTTCAGCCAGCCGACGCAGGCGAACGGGGTCTTCGCGACCCTGCCCGACGGCGTCGCCGATGAGCTTCGCGAATCGTTCCGCTTCTACGACTGGGATGCCTCGAAGAACGAGGTGCGCTGGATGTGCTCGTTCGACACGAGCGAGTCCGACGTCGACGCGTTCGTCGCGGCCCTCTCCCGCCTGACGACCGCCCACGCCTGACGGCTACCGCAGCGCGCCGACCGAGGCGAGGGCCTGCCGCACGAGCGACGATCGGCCGCCCTCCATCTCGGCGGCGAGCGCGTCGGACGACGCCTCTTCGGGCGACATCCAGGTGACCTCGAGCGCGTCCTGACGCGGCTCGCACGTGCCGGTGACGGGAACGACGAACGCGAGCGACACGGCGTGCTGCCGGTCGTCGTGGTAAGCGCTCACGCCGGGAATCGGGAAGTACTCGGCCACCGTGAACGGCGCCGGCTGCGGCGGCAGCATCGGGAACGCCATCGGGCCGAGGTCGTTCTCGAGGTGGCGGAACAGCGCGTCGCGGACGGTCTCGCCATAGCGGACACGGCCCGACACGATCGTTCGCGAGATCTCGCCCATGGGCGTCGCACGCAGCAGGATGCCGACCTCGGTCACCGCTCCCATGCCGTCCAGGCGGACGGGCACGGCCTCGACGTAGAGCATCGGCAACCGCCGTCGCGCCTCGGCCAGCTCGACATCGCTCAGCCAGGCGGGGTTGCCCGCGGAGCCGGGGCGCCCCATCGACGAGCCGAGGCCTCGGAGCGGATCACGCGAGGATCCTTCCTCGTCGTCACGCTCGTTCGGGTCGGGGTCGGGAGTGCGGACGGCCATGCCTCATGTATACCCGAGCCGATGGCGCGTCCGGGTGATGTCGCCGGGCCTGGTGCAGGATGGACGCATGGTGGCCGCTTCCCCGCTCGATCCCGACGTCGTGCTCTGGTCCGCGCCCGTGGACGAGCGCGGCGACCGACCGCTGCTCGTGCTCCTGCACGGGTACGGATCGAACGAGGAGGACCTGTTCGGCCTCGTTCCGCACCTTCCCGCCGAGTACGTGGCGGTCGCGGTCCGCGCACCACTCGCACCCCGCTTCCCGATGCCGGGCTACTCGTGGTTCACGATCGACGGCGTCGAGAGTCGCGACCCCGCCGAGGTGACCGCCTCAGCCCACGCCGTCTGGGAGTGGATCGACAAGGTGCGGGGGGACGCGGCATCCGTCGGTCTTCTCGGGTTCTCGCAGGGCGGGGTGATCGCGCTGCAGATGATGCGGATGCGGCCGCGCGACGCGGCCTTCGCCGTGAACCTCGCCGGCTACGCCTTCCCCGAACCCGCAGCCGGCGATGCGGAGCTGGCGGAGGTCCGACCGCCGGTGTTCTGGGGCCGCGGTGCGCGCGACGAGGTCATCTCGGCCCGCTTCGTCGACCACACCGCCGAGTGGCTGCCCGGGCACGTCGACCTCAGCGGACGGGTCTACCCGAACCTCGCGCACAGCGTGTCAGCGGAGGAGCTGAACGACGTCCGGGTGTTCCTCGAGAAGCAGCTGGCCACGCCGAAGGGCTGAGGACGGCGGCCGACCCCTGGCATCCGCTCCGGATCGTCGCTAACATGGCCCGGTCCTTGTCCCGAGTGTGAGGAAGAGCCGTTGAAGGCTATCGACGCGATCGCGCTGTGATCCCGCGCTGACCCGTCGACCCTCCTTGAGGATGAATCCGGCGGTCCGCGCGGTGATCGATTCACCGACCAGCGCGGACCGTCGTCCTCCGATCGCAGCACGTCCGTGCTGCCCGGCCGCACCCAGCGCTGCAGGCCGGATCGTGGACACACCTGTCCGCGCACCCCTCATCACAGGGAGGCGCATATGCCCACCACACTCACCTCAGCGGTCGTCCTCGACCGCGTCACCCTCGCCTGGCCCGACGGCACCGTCGCGCTGAACGAGCTCTCCGGGGCTTTCGGTGGCGGCCGCACCGGCCTCGTCGGACGCAACGGCTCCGGCAAGTCCACGCTGTTGAAGCTCATCGCCGGCACCCTCGCACCGACCTCGGGCTCGATCTCGACCGCGGGGCGCGTCGACCTGCTGCCCCAGCAGCTGACGCTCGACACGTCCCGGAGCGTCGCCGACGTCCTCGGCATCGGGGCCACCCTCGACGCCGTACGGGCGATCGAGCGAGGCGACGTCGACGAACGCCACTTCGACACCGTCGGCGACGACTGGGACGTCGAGGCACGGGCGACGGCTGCGCTCGCCACTGTCGGCTTGCCCGACGGCGCGCTCGATCGCCGCGTCGGCGAGCTGTCGGGCGGCGAGGCGGTGCTCGCCGCCCTCATCGGCGTGCAGCTGCGTGGCGCCGACATCGCCCTGCTCGACGAGCCGACGAACAACCTCGACCGCGATGCGCGCGCCCGCGTGCACGAGCTCGTACGCACCTGGCGCGGCACGCTGATCGTCGTGAGCCACGACGTCGCGTTGCTCGAGGAGCTGGACGACACGGCGGAGATCTACGACAACGAGCTGTCGGTCTTCGGCGGCCCGTACTCCGAATGGAAGGCATGGCTAGACACCGAACAGGCCGCGGCGGCGCAGGCTGAGACTGCCGCTCGGCAGCTTCTCAAGCGCGAGCGGCGCGACCGGGCGCACGTCGAGTCCGCCATCGGGACCCGCAACGCACAGGGCCGCAAGGCCGCGTTCGAGCGGTCGGCACCCCGCATCGTGCTCGGCGCGAAGAAGCGGGCCGCGCAGGTGACGGCGGGCCGGCTGCGCGTCGAGGCGAACGAGAAGGTGGATGCCGCCCGCTCCGCCGTCGACACCGCCGGACGGCGCGTGCGCGATGACGACACGGTGCGCATCGACCTGCCCGATCCGGACGTCGGGACGGGCCGTCGCATCGCAACGATCGGCGACGGCGAGCGCGCCTGGATCATCCAGGGGCCGGAGCGCGTGGCCCTGATCGGCCGCAACGGCGCCGGCAAGACGACGCTCCTCGAGCGGCTCGTCGCCTCGGCTGCGCCGGCCGTCGGCCCGATCTCCGGTCAGGAGGCGGGTGAGCCGCCCGGATCCGGCCTGGACACGGCATCCATCCGGAGAACGGCACGGGCAGAGGCGCACACCGACCGGGTCGGCTACCTGTCGCAGCGGATCGATGGGCTCGATGAGGCGGCGTCGGTGCTGGAGAACATCCGCGCCGGGGCTCCTGGCGTCGGAGACGTGGACCTCCGGAACCGGCTGGCGCGATTCCTCATTCGCGGTGACACGGTGCTGCGGCCCGTGGCGGCGCTGTCGGGCGGCGAACGGTTCCGCGTCGCGCTCGCCCGGCTGCTGCTGGCCGACCCGCCGCCGCACCTCCTGGTGCTCGACGAGCCGACGAACAACCTCGACCTCGACACGGTCGACCAGCTCGTCGAGGCCCTCTCGGCCTATCGCGGCGCGGTGCTCGTCGTCAGTCACGACGACGCGTTCCTTCGACGCGTCGGGCCCGACCTGACGCTGGAGCTCAGCGAGGGCCGGATGACGGAGGCCTGACGTTCGGGCCGGGGCGCAAGCCCCGGCCCGATGTCGGTGGTCCGCGCGATGATAGGAGGATGGCGGACGTCCTCCAGCGGTTCAGTCCTGCGACGCAGGATTGGTTCCGTGGCGCCTTCCACGCCCCTACGTCTGCGCAGGCCGGTGCATGGCAGGCGATCTCCGCCGGAAAGCACGCCCTCGTCGTGGCTCCGACGGGGTCGGGAAAGACACTGTCGGCCTTCCTGTGGGCGCTCGACCGGATCTTCCGCGACCGCGTCGCCGAGAAGCCCGCCGCCGAGGGCGAGCAGCCCGCGCGCGGCAAGAAGAAGCGACCGGATGCCTCCTCCCCCCGCACGCGCGTCCTCTACATCTCGCCGCTGAAGGCGCTCGGCGTCGACGTGGAGCGCAACCTCCGCTCGCCGCTGGTCGGCATCGGGCAGTCCGCCCGCCGGCTCGGGATTCCGGCACCCGACGTGACGGTCGGGGTCCGCTCCGGAGACACTCCCTCCGGTGACCGGCGGCGTCTTCTCGCCGACCCTCCCGACATCCTCATTACAACACCCGAGTCGCTCTACCTGATGCTGACCTCGCAGGCAGCCGAGACGCTGCGCGGCATCCACACTGTCATCGTCGACGAGGTCCACGCGGTCGCCGCGACCAAACGCGGTGCGCACCTCGCCGTCAGCCTCGAACGCCTCGACGCCCTGCTCGACACCCCGGCACAGCGCATCGGTCTGTCGGCGACGGTGCGGCCGATCGACGAGGTCGCGCGGTTCCTCGGCGGAGCCGCGCCCGTCGACATCGTCGCGCCGAAGGCCACGAAAGCCTTCGACCTTTCGGTCGTCGTTCCGATCGATGACCTCACCAACCCTCCCCCGCCCCCGGGCGCAGACGCGGAGGAGCCGGTCGCCGTCGATCCCGACGACGATGACGGCGACGGCGGCAACTGGTACACCCCGCCGCAGTCATCCGAGATGACGGGTTCGGTCTGGCCGCACGTCGAAGAGGCGATCGTCGACCGCATTCTCGCGCACCGCTCCACGATCGTGTTCTCGAACTCGCGCCGCCTCGCCGAGCGGCTGACCGGACGGCTCAACGAGATCTATGCCGAGCGGGTGGGGATCGACGTGCCCGACCAGACCGTACCCGCGGCCATGATGGCGCAGGCAGGATCCTCTGCGGGCGTCGCCGCGATCCTCGCGAAGGCGCACCACGGCTCGGTGTCGAAGGAGCAGCGTGCGCAGGTCGAGGACGAGCTGAAGTCGGGTGTCCTCCGCTGCGTCGTCGCGACGAGCAGCCTCGAGCTCGGCATCGACATGGGCGCCGTCGACCTCGTCATCCAGGTCGAAGCGCCGCCCTCGGCGGCATCCGGTCTGCAGCGCGTCGGTCGCGCCGGCCACCAGGTGGGTGAGGTCAGCCGCGCCGCGCTGTTCCCCAAGCATCGGGGCGACGTACTGCACACCGCCGTCGTGACCGAGCGGATGCTGGCGGGTCAGATCGAGGCGATCTCGGTGCCGCAGAACCCTCTCGACATCCTCGCTCAGCACACGATCGCCGCCTCCGCGGTGGCCGTGCTCGACGTCGAGGGCTGGTTCGAGACGGTCAAACGCTCCGCTCCGTTCCGCTCCCTCCCCCGCTCGGCGTACGAGGCGACGCTCGACCTCCTCGCCGGCCGCTACCCGTCCGACGCGTTCGCCGAGTTGCGACCCCGCGTCGTGTGGGACCGGGATGCCGGGACCATCACGGGCCGACCCGGGGCACAACGCATCGCGGTCACGAGCGGCGGAACCATCCCCGACCGAGGGCTGTTCGGCGTGTTCATCTCCGGCGAGGCGCGCAATGCCCGCGTCGGGGAGCTCGACGAGGAGATGGTCTACGAGTCCCGCGTCGGCGACGTCTTCACCCTCGGGACGACGAGCTGGCGGATCGTCGAGATCACCCACGACCGCGTCAACGTCCTCCCCGCCTATGGCCAGCCGGGCAAGCTGCCGTTCTGGCACGGCGATGGGCTCGGCCGACCCGCAGAGCTCGGCGAGGCACTCGGCAGGTTCTCGCGCGAGCTGTCGACGGCGAAGCCCGAGAAGGCGACTGCACGCCTGCGCGAATCGGGGCTCGACGACAACGCGATCGGCAACCTGCTCGCCTACATCGGCGAGCAGCGCGACGCCACGGGCAGTCTGCCGACCGACAAGACCCTGACCGTCGAGCGCTCTCGCGACGAGGTCGGCGACTGGCGCGTCATCCTGCATTCCCCGTACGGCATGCATGTGCACGCGCCGTGGGCGCTGGCCGTCAACGCCCGGATCCGGGAGCGCCTCGGCGTCGAGGGAGCCGCTGTCGCGAGCGACGACGGGATCATCGCCCGCGTTCCCGACACCGACGCGGAGCCGCCCGGCGCGGAGCTCTTCGTGTTCGACGCCGACGAGCTCGAGCAGCTCGTCACCTCGGAGGTCGGCGGGTCGGCGCTGTTCGCCTCCCGTTTCCGCGAGTGCGCGGCCCGGGCGCTGCTTCTTCCCCGGCTCAACCCCAACAAGCGGTCGCCACTCTGGCAGCAGCGGCAGCGCTCGGCGCAGCTGCTCGAGGTCGCCAAGGAGCACCCGACCTTCCCGATCATCCTCGAGACGCTTCGCGAGGTCCTGCAGGACGTCTACGACCTGCCCGCGCTCCTGCGCATCGCACGGAGCATCGCGGACCGCCGCATCCGTCTCGTCGAGACGACGACGAGCTCCCCGTCGCCCTACGCGCGCGACCTGCTCTTCGGATATGTCGGCGCGTTCATGTACGAGGGCGACTCTCCGCTCGCCGAGCGGCGTGCGGCAGCGCTGTCGGTCGACCCCGCCCTCCTCAGCGAATTGCTTGGCAAGATCGAGATGCGCGAGCTGCTCGATCCCGGCGTCATCGAGCAGTACGAGCGGGAGCTGCAGCGACTCGATCCCACCCGCCGGGTCCGCGGTGTCGAGGGCGTGGCCGACCTGCTGCGCCTGCTCGGCCCCCTGTCGGCCGTCGAGGTCGCCGAACGGCTCGAAGGGGCGTCGTCCGACACCGATGCCCCGGCGCCGGCTGCGACCGAAACGGATGCCGCTGCCCTCCTCGACGAGCTCATCGACGCCCGCCGCGCCATCCGGGTCACGTTCGGCGGTGTCGCCCGCGTCGCGGGCATCGAGGACGCGGGCCGGTTGCGCGATGCCCTCGGCGCGGCCCTGCCCGTCGGCATCCCGACCGCCTTCCTCGAACCGGTCGTCGATCCGCTCGCCGACCTCGTCGCCCGCTACGCACGGACGCACGGCCCGTTCCGGACCTCCGATGTGGCGTCCCGCCTCGGCGTCGGCGGCGCTGTCGCGCGCCAGACGCTGCAGCGACTCGAAGCGCAGGGACGGCTCGCGAGCGGGTTCTTCCTGCCCGCGGACTCCACGCACTCCGACGACCTCGAGTGGTGCGACAGCGAGGTGCTGCGACGCATCCGGATGCGGTCGCTCGCCGCGATCCGCGGCAGCGTCGAGCCCGTCGAACCCGAGGCCCTGGGGCGCTTCCTGCCGGTCTGGCAGCATCTCACCCGTCCCCTCGAGGGTGTCGACGGGGTCCTCGCCGTCGTCGAGCAGCTCGCCGGGGTACCGCTTCCCGCCAGCGCCTGGGAGTCGCTCATCCTGCCCTCCCGCGTGCGGGACTACTCCCCCGCGCTCCTCGACGAACTGACCGCGACGGGCGAGGTCCTCTGGTCGGGACAGGGGTCGCTCCCGGGCCGCGACGGCTGGATCGCCCTGCACCCCGCGGATGCCGCGACCCTCACCCTGCAGACGCCCGAAGACGAGCCCACGCCGTTCGAACAGTCGATCCTCGATGCGCTCGGCGCGGGTGGCGCGTACTTCGCCGGGCAGCTCGCCGGGATGGTCGCCTCCCCCAACGAGCAGTCCGTCATCGAGGCGCTCTGGAACCTGACGTGGTCGGGACGCGTGACGAATGACACCTTCGCGCCCGTCCGCGGGCTCCTCGGCGGCGGGTCGCAGGCGCACCGCGTGACCCGGCGCACCCCGCGCTCTCGCATGTTCCGCGGTACGCCGATCGCCGCGCCGACTCGGCCCGCCCCGCAGCGGCCAGCGATGGTCGGCGGACGCTGGTCGCTGCTGCCGACGCCGGATGACGATGCGACCCTCCGGGCGACCGCGACGGCGGGCCTCCTGCTCGAGCGCTACGGCGTCGTGACGCGCGGATCCGTGCAGTCCGAGGGCGTGCCGGGTGGGTTCGCGCAGGTCTACCGGATCCTCGCCGGATTCGAGGATGCCGGGCACTGCCGGCGCGGCTACTTCGTCGAGAAGCTCGGCGCCGCGCAGTTCGCCACCTCGGCGACCGTCGACCGGCTCCGCGAGTTCGCCTCGGTCTCGGAACCCGCCCCGCTGACGGCGCGCACGCTCGCCGCCACCGACCCCGCCAACCCGTACGGCGCGGCGCTGAACTGGCCCTCGATCGAGGGCGTGAACCACCGCCCCGGCCGCAAGGCGGGCGGACTCGTCGTGCTCGTCGACGGCACGCTCGTGCTGTACCTCGAGCGCGGCGGGCGCACCGCCCTCGCCTTCACCGATGACGAGGAGGTGCTCGGTGCCGCCGCGCGGAGCCTCGTCGAGACCTCCCGCACGCGCGGGCTCGACACCCTCACGATCGAGCAGGTGAGCGGCGCGTTCGTCTACACGACGGCGGCCGGCCGTGCGCTCCGCGACGCCGGCTTCGTCGAATCGCCCAAGGGCCTCACCCTCCGTCGCGGCGCACGGACCCCGCAGCATGCCTGAGGTTTTCCATGCCTGAGCCGAAGGCGACTGATGCCTGAGCCGAAGTCGACTTATGCCTGAGGGCGACACCGTCTTCCGAGCCGCGCGGAAGCTGCACGAGGCGCTCGCGGGCCACGAGGTCACCCGCTTCGAGGTGCGCGTCCCGCGGAGCGCCACCGTCGACCTCCGCGGCGAGACCGTCCACGAGGTCGTCCCCCGCGGCAAGCACCTTCTCATGCGCATCGGCTCGCAGACCCTGCACTCCCACCTCAAGATGGAGGGCCGCTGGCACGTCTACCTGCCCGGCCAGAAGTGGCGGGCACCGGCGTTCCAGGCCCGCGCGATCGTCGGCACCCGACCCGCGGATGCCGTCGGCTTCGAACTCGCGATGGTCGAAGTCCTGCCGACCGCCGACGAGGACCGCGTCGTCGGCCACCTCGGTCCCGATCCGCTCGCCGACGACTGGGACCCGGCGACGGCGATCGCCAACGTCGCGGCGGACGAACGCGCCATCCACGTCGCGCTCCTCGACCAGCGGAACGTCGCCGGGTTCGGCAACGAGTACGCGAACGAGCTGCTGTTCGTCCGCGGCATCCGTCCCACCGCGCTCGCGCGCGACGTCGATGTGCCCGGCATCATCGAGACCGGCACCCGGATGATCCGTGCGAACCGCGACCGGCAGGGGCGGACGTTCACCGGTGACAGCCGTCCGGGCAAGCAGACGTGGGTCTACGGCCGCGGCGGGAAGCCGTGTCGCCGCTGCGGCACCCTCATTCAGGGGTCGGAGCTCGGTGCTCGCGCGACCAGCGAACGGATCGTGTTCTGGTGCCCCGTCTGCCAGCCCTGACCTGACCCGACCTGACAGAGAGGTCAGTCCTCCGGCGTCAATCCCTCGACGCGGTAGCGACGTTCGATACCCGCCGTCGCCCGGCCCCATTCGCTGTCGGCAGCCCGACGCTGGTGCTCCCGGAACGTCGGCGCATCGGTCCAGAGCTCTTCGACCGACCACGCGTGACCGCCGCCGAGCGGCGTGATCTCGAACAGCAGACAGCCCGGTTCGGCGCGGGTCCGTTCGATGTGCGCGTCGAGGTGTTGCCGCACGGCATCCGCTTCGGCCTTCGTCGCGCAGATCATGCGACCCGACAGGCGCACCCCCCCGATGTCGACCATCAGTGGCCGATGTACCGGCCGGGCCGGTGGTTGAGGGCGAGCACCAGGTTCAGCACGACAGCACCGGCCGCGCTGAGCACGACGAACGGCCACGGGACGACGAGGAGGGCGAGGAGAATGACGAGGACATCGAAGACCATCATGGTCCACCCCACGCGGATGCCGGTCGCATCCTGGATGACGAGGGCCACGACATTGATCCCGCCAAGGCTCGCCCCGTGCCGGAACACGATGAGAAGGCCGATCCCGGCGAGCAGGTTTCCGGCAACGGTGCCGAAGATCGGGTCGATGCTCTCGACGAGGAACAGGTGCTCGATGAGGACGGAGAAGCCCGACACCCCGGCGATGCAGACGAGGGTGCGGAGGGCGAAGTTCCACCCGCGCTTCCACACCGCGAGCGCACCGAACGGCAGGTTGACGACGGCGAACAGCGCCCAGAACGGCCAGTCGAGGGCGTAATTCAGCAGCAGCGAAAGTCCCGCCGTGCCGCCCGTCACCGCTGTACTCAGGTGCAGGAGGAAGAGTCCGAGGGAGACCGTGAAAGTCCCCGTCGCGAGTCCGACGACATCATCCAGCCACGAATGGGGGGCGGCCTTCTCCTCGAAGACGAGCGAAGGCCCCGTCTCGGGGGCGGCGGGGTCGACCGGGTCTGCGTGGGCTGTCACCGAATCAGGTTACCCAGCCGCGGTCAACCCCATGATTTCGGGTGCCGGATGGGAATGAAATGCCTTGTGGGACGTTGTATCCGCCAAGGAGGATTCCCGTGGGCAAGAACTACATCGACATCGAGAACGACCGAGGCGAGACGCTGCGTTACCGCAAGCACGCCAACGGACGTGGCTTGATCGCGAACGGTGCCAAGGTGCACCCCAGCGCGATCGTTGACGCAGGCAGCTACGTCGAACCCCGGGCACAGATCGCAGCGGGTGCGCGCATCGGCCGCGGCGTCTGGATCGAACCGGACGCGATCATCGGCCCGAACGTCGAGATCGCCCCGCACGCGCACATCGGAGCGGGAGCGTCGATCGGCGCCGGCGCGAAGATCGGCGTGCGGTGCTTCGTCGGCGCCGGCGCGCGCGTCGCGAGCGAATCCCTGATCGGCGACGACGAGAGCATCCCTGACGGGGAGCGCGTCGCCACCGACCGCCGCGGACTTCGCCTCGCTGCCTGATCCCGGGGACCCAGGCTCGGTCGCCCACGCGGTCGGGCCGACGTCCGTGCCCGCCGTTAGCATCCACGGGTGACGACTCCGCGCCGAACCTCCCGTTCGGTGATCGCAGGCTTCGTGGGGGCGCTCCTGCTCGCAGGCCTGTGGGCCGCGGCATCCACTCTCCGAGGGACGCCAACGGATGACATCCCCACCGGGGCAGTCGCGTACACGGTGGAACGGGTCGTCGACGGTGACACCCTCATTGCGCGTGACGGCGGGGACCGACTCCGGATCCGTCTGATCGGCATCGACACCCCTGAGCTCAGGCCCTCACCCGAGTGCGGAGCGGATGCCGCCAAAGATCGCCTCCGCAACCTCGCCCCCGAGGGTGATCGCATCTGGGCCACGGCCGACCGCGAGCCGACGGATCGCTACGACCGTGCGCTCCGCTACCTGTGGACTGACGACGGTGACTTCATCAACGAGTCGCTCGTCGCCGAGGGGCACGCAGAGACGCTCCGCATCCCGCCCAACATTCGCTACGCCGAGCAGTTCGCCGGCGTCGAGGCCGCTGCCCGCGCAGCACACGCCGGCCGATGGGGCACCTGCTGAGCCGCGCGGCGCGGCTACGCTGACAGGCATGGCGACACGCGGCGGACCCCAGCGCAAGGGCAGTCGTCCCGCTCCGGCCCGGTCTCGCGCCGTCGCAGCAAAGCCGAAGGCGAAGCCCGCGCAGAACCTCCGGAACGACCCCGCCACGCCTCCCCCGTCATATGGGCCGTTCCGCCTGGGAGCCATCCCCGGCGCGACCCCGGGCAAATGGATCGACACCTGGAAGACGCGGATGCCGCGGATCGCCCTCGAACTCGTCCCACTCACCGTGGCGGGTCAGCGCGACGCCGTCGCGCGCGGTAACGTCGACGCAGCGATCGTTCGTCTGCCGATCGACCGCGACGGCCTCCACGTGATCCCGCTGTACGAGGAGACGCCGGTCGTCGTCTGCTCCGTGGACTCGCACCTGACCGCTGCGGATGACCTCGCTCTCGACGACCTCGCCGGCGAGGTCCGCATCGTGCCGCGTGACGACGTGCTCTCCTTCGACGCCCCGGGCACCGAGCCACCGCGGTTCACGGCGCCCGGGACGACGGGCGACGCCGTCGAGACGGTCGCGACCGGCGTCGGGATCGTCATCGTGCCGATGTCACTCGCGCGACTGCACCATCGCAAGGACGTGACGTTCCGCCCGCTCACGGGGGCCCCGGCATCCGTCGTTGCACTGGCCTGGCCGGTCGAGGGCGCCAGCGAGCACGTCGACACCTTCGTGGGCATCGTGCGGGGGCGCACCTCGAACTCGTCGCGCTGACACGCGGCGTTCGGCCTCCGATCGGGCATTTAGACTCGAGGAATGGCTCCGCTCGTCTATCTGTGCGTTCGCCCGCAGGTGGATGCCGCGGACGGCGAGTATGCGTCGTTCCACCAGGCCATGGGCACCGGCGAGAGCGGCCTCGAGCGGTGGAACCTCGTCGAGGACGACCTCCCCGTTGACGCGTTCACGCGCTGGCGAGGTTTCGTCGTCGGCGGGAGCCCCTTCAACACGACCGACCCCGAAGACGCGAAGCCCCCGGAGCAGTTCCGCATCGAAGCAGGTCTCGGCGCGGTCGCCGAAGCCGCCGCCGCCGGTCGTACGACGGCGCTGTTCACGTGCTTCGGTATCGGTGTCGCCTCCCGGGCCCTCGGTGGCGAGGTCACGCGCGATCACCCGGAGGACACCGGGCCCACCGGCATCCGTCTCACCGAAGACGGCCGTCACGACCCGCTGTTCGGCGCGCTCGACGCGGAGTTCACCGCGTTGACGGCTCACAAGGAGGCGATCGCGCGGTTACCCGAGGGCGCGGTCCTCCTCGCGACGAACGACGACTGCCCCGTGCAGGCCTACCGGCTGGGCGAGCGCCTGTATGCGACGCAGTTCCACCCGGAGCCCACCGGGGTCGCGTTCACCGAGCGCATGACGATCTACCGCAACCACGGCTACTTCGACGCCGACGAGTACGACCTCGTTGCGGCGCGCGTGATGGCCGCGGATCTCGACGAGCCGCAGCGGCTGTTGCGACGCTTCGCCGCCTCGTTCTGACCGCCGCCGCGCTCAGCTGGGGGCGAACGCGAGTTCGCCGCGGCGACCGCGGGCCCAGAGGACGAGCGGCACGATGACGACGATCGCGGCCGCGATCCACGCCACGATCGCGATCGGGGTGGACTGGGGCTCGGTCGCGAACCGGCCGATGCCGATCCACAACAGCCCCCACGCCGAGGCGAGGGCGGGTGCGAGGCGGCCCCGGGTGCCGATCGCGCTCGAGGCGGCGATCAGGACCACCACGACGATGACGGCGATGCCCCACGCGGTGGCTGCGTCACCCCACGACTTCGGCGCGACCTCCGCGGTGAGCCACGCGGTCACGTTGGCGACGGTGGCGAGCGTGACCCAGCCCAAGTGCAAGCCGACGGTGACGTCGGTGAAGAAGGTCTCCGCGAAAGATCGCGGCGGGTTCAGCACGAGGATGCGGATGGTCCAGCCCAGCGCGACGAGGAGGGCGACGATCGTCACGACGGTGACGAGGAGCGTCGTGTACTGCGCGGCCAGCAGCCAGAAGCCGTTGAGCACGGCGGTCAGGGCGATCGGGTAGCCGGCCTTCCGCTGACGGTCGCTGCCGCGCTGCGACGGGAGCGCCTGCCAGATCGTGTACGCGATCATGAAGAGGTAGATGACGCTCCAGATCGAGAATGCCTGGGCTGCGGGAGCGAGCACCGTGGACGTCGCCGAGAGTGCGCCGTCCTGCACGTCCTGCACGGGCGTCCCGCCGAGCACACCCGCCCCGAACAGGGCGGCGACGAGCATGAACGACACGGCCGAGATGACGACGATCTGGCGGGTGAGGTCAGAGGAACGGGATGCGGTGGAGCTCGTCATCGGGCCACGGTACGACCTACCCCGCCTCGGCAGCGACCTCTTGACAGGTTCGCGCGGCCGTTCCCCTGTCGCGATCGGCAGCGCCGTGCGGCGTGTTGCGACAGGGGAACGGCGAGCAGGGAACGAGGAGCGGGTCAGCCGACGACGACCGCCGACTCCGGTGCGACCACGAGCGTGTCGCCGCGGACGGTCGGCTCGACCGACGCGATCCAGACGTCTCCGGCGGGCACCTCCCACGGCTCCGAGGTCAGGTTCACGACGACCCGTGCGGCACCGCGGCGCAGCACGTACCGGCGACCGGACGACGAGGGCACCACCTCGGCATCCCGACCACCGGGGCCCGGATGCGTCAGCTCGGGACGCTCACGGCGCAGTCGCGCGAGCTGCCGGTACAGGTCGAGCAGGCGGGCGTGATCGCCCTGGGAGACTTCGGACCAGTCGAGCTTCGACCGCTGGAACGTCTCGGGATCGTTGGGATGCGGCACGATGCTCTCGTCCCAGCCCATCTTCACGAACTCCGCGATGCGTCCCTTCGCGGTCGCCTCGGCGAGCTCGGGCTCGGGGTGCGAGGTGAAGAACTGCCACGGGGTCGACGCGCCCCACTCCTCTCCCATGAACAGCATGGGGGTGCCCGGTGCGGTCAGCGTCAGGACCGCCGCGACGGCCAGCCGGTCGGTCGACAGCGTCGCCGTCAGGCGATCTCCCGCCGCGCGGTTGCCGACCTGATCGTGGTCCTGCGCGTATGTGACGAGGCGCCAGGATGCCGACTCGTCGGGCACCGGCTTGCCGTGGTCACGCTCGCGGAAGGACGAGTGCGTCCCGTCGTGATAGAAACCCTTCGTCCAGACCTTCGGCAGGGCCTCCGGGTCGGCGAAGTCCTCGTAGTAGCCGACGGCTTCTTCGGTCAGCGCCACGTGGACGGCGTGATGCCAGTCGTCCGACCACTGCGCTGCGAGACCGTACCCGCCGGCTTCGCGCGGCAGGAACATGATGGGGTCGTTCAGGTCGCTCTCGGCGATGAGCGTCAACGGCCGACCGACGTGCGAGCTGAGCGCATCGGTCCGCTCCGCGATCTCTTGCAGGATGTGCACCGGGTGCGAGCCGGACTCGTGCAGCGCGTGCACGGCGTCGAGACGGAGCCCGTCGACGTGGAAGTCGCGCATCCACATGAGCGCGTTCTCCACGATGAAGGACCGGACGGCCTCCTCATCGAGGTTGAGGCTGTCGCCCCATGTGTTGCGGGAGCCGTCGCGCAGGTACGGGCCGTACTCCGGCAGGTAGTTGCCGCTGGGCCCGAGGTGGTTGTAGACGACGTCCTGGATGACGGCGAGACCTGCCGCGTGCGCGGCATCCACGAACCGCTGGTAGGCCGCAGGACCCCCGTAGGTCTCCTGCACGGCGTACCAGAGGACGCCGTCGTAGCCCCAGTTGTGAGTCCCGTTGAAGGCGTTCACGGGCAGCAGCTCGATGTGCGTCACGCCGATGTCGATCAGGTGATCGAACCGGTCGATGGCGGCATCCAGCGTGCCCTCGGGGGTGAACGTCCCGAGGTGCAGCTCGTAGATGAGTCCGCCCGCGAGCTGGCGGCCGGTCCAGGACTCGTCGGACCAGTCGAAGGATGCCGCGTCGAACCACGCCGACACGTCGTGCACGCCCCGGGGCTGACGCCGCGAGCGCGGGTCGGGACGCACGTCATCGCCGTCGCCCAGGACGAAGCCGTACTCATCGCCGTCCTGGAGTGCGACGTCGGCACGCCACCAGTCGTCGCCGGCCGCGGTCAGCGCGAGGTCGTCGTGACCCGGGCGACGCAGCCGCACCCGCTCGACACGCGGAGCCCAGACCTCGATCACGATGCGTTCCCCTCGATGACGTCCGCCGGCGCGAGCAGCGCGACGGGGTAGGTGTCCAGCAGGTCGGCCAGACGGAGGCGCCCGCCCTCGAAGCGGCGCCCCGTCAACACGTCGACCGCGGCGCCGTGGTGGCTCAGCACCTCGGTGTCGCCCCAGCCACCGCGGGCGGCGAGCCCTGCGGGCAGGCGCGTCGCGACAGCGACGACGCCACCGCGGTCGAAGGCGACCGCGTGATCCACGGCCTCCCCGACGACGGTCATCGGCGTGTACCGCGTGAACAGCTCGGGATGGTCGCGCTTCAGCCGCAGCGTCCGCGACACCACGAGCAGCTTTGCCGCGCCCGACGCGTCGACGGGCGGCTTCCACCCCTCGTCGAGCCGTCCGAGCAAGCGGCGACGCTCGGCGAAGTCGATCTCGCGGCGGTTGTCGGGGTCGACGAGCGAGTGGTCCCAGAGCTCGGTGCCCTGGTAGACGTCGGGAACTCCCGGGCCCGCCAGCTGCAGCAGCTTGAGCGACAGCGAGTTGGAGCGGCCGAGCGGGGTGATCTCGTCGACGAACTCCTCGACGATGGTCCGCGCGTCACCGAACGCCGCGTCCACGAGAGCGTGCATCTTCTCTTCGAACGCCTCGTCGGGGTCGGACCAGGTCGTGCTGTTCCCGGCCTCGCGCGACGCCTTCTCGGCGTAGGCGTGCAGCCGCTCACGGCTCGCGGGCCACGCGCCGACGATCGCCTGCCAGAGCAGGTTGTCGAACGGCCCGTCACCGGTGGAAGCCACTCCGCGGAGCTCGCCGAGCACCTCGGCCCAGCGGTCGGGGATCTCGGCGAGCACCGACAGGCGGGTGCGGACGTCCTCGCTGCGCTTCGTGTCGTGGGTCGACAGCGACGTCATCGCCGCCGGCCATGAGGCCTGGCGATGAGCGGATGCCGCATGGAACCCGTCGACGTCGACCGCCCACTCCGTCGGGTCGCCGCCCACCTCGGTGAGCGTGCCGAGCCGGGTGTAGCGGTAGAACGTCGTGTCCTCGACGCCCTTCGCCATGACGGGTCCCGTCGACTGCATGAATCGTCGCGTGAACTCGCTCTCCGGTCCGGCGACCAGGCGGGCCGCGATCGCCGTGAAAGCGTCGACGAGCTCGGGGCGCCGGGCGGAAGCCAGCGCAACCGCGTCGTCGAGGTGCTCGGCTCCGGCCGGAAGGTACGCGCGGTAGACCGGGAACACCGTAAGGAGCTCGGCGAGCGCGTCGAGCCACTGCTCGTCGGAGGCTCCGCCGCGCTCCGCGTCGGGGACGAGAGCGGCGAGGCGCAGCACCTCGGCGTGGAGACCGTCGGTCGCCCACGACAGCTTCGCCTCGTGCATCATGTCGGCGTAGTCGGCTTCCCCGCCGCCGCGCAGCTCGGAGTCGAGCGCGGTCAGGCCCCGCTCGCCGGCCGGATCGATGAGCACGCGGTCGAGGACGGCCATCGCGTCGTACCCGGTCGTCCCCTCGGTCGCCCACCACGAGGGCAGCTCTTCGCCGTGCTCGAGGATCTTCTCGACGAGCACGTACGCGCCGTTCGTGGCATCCGCCAGCAGGTCGAGGTACCCGCCCGGATCAGCGAGGCCGTCCGGGTGGTCGACGCGCAGGCCGTCGGCGAGACCCTCGCGGATCCAGCGGGCGATCTCGACGTGGCTCGCATCGAAGACGTCGGGGTCCTCGACCCGGACGCCCGCGAGCGTCGTCACGGCGAAGAAGCGCCGGTAGTTGAGCTCCGCGTCGCCCCGGCGCCAGAACAGCAGCTCGTAGTGCTGCGCCGCGAGGACGTCGCGGACGTCACCCTCGCCGGTGCCGTCCGCCAGCGGGAACTCGTGGTCGAAGTACCGGACGACGCCCGCCTCGGCATCGATCGTGATCTCGCCCGCCTCGAGCGCCGCGTCGAGCTCCGACCCGAGCACAGGCAGCCGCAGCCGCCCGCCGAGCGCCCAGTTCACGTCGAACGCCGCCGCGTGCGGCGACGCCTGCCCCTGACAGAGGACGTCCCACCACCACGGATTCGCCCGCGGATCGGAGACGCCCTGGTGGTTCGGGACGATGTCGATGAGGATGCCGAGGCCCGCCGCCCGTGCCGCCGACGCGAATCGTGTCAGCCCCTCGGGTCCGCCGCGCTCCGGGTCGACGACGGTCGGGTCGATCACGTCATAGCCGTGGTCGGACCCGCTCGTCGCCGCCAGGATCGGCGACAGGTAGGCCCAATCCACGCCGAGGTCGCGCAGGTAGTCGGTCAGGTCGGCTGCGGCATCCAGATCGAATCCGGCCCGGATCTGCAGCCGGTAGGTGGACAGCGGAGCCTTCGGAACGTCGGTCATGAGTGCGGAAGCTCGCTCTGCTGCGCCTGCGCGGGGACGTCGATCGCCCCGGTCATCGCGGAGAGGGACGCGGCCACCGATGAATCGACTTCGATCGTCTCCTGCTCGTGGTCGCGCAGGACGACGAGCGCCCGGCCACCGACCGAGACGGTGCCGCCGGGGTCGACGATCGGAATCTCGTCGACGCCGCCGGCGGTGTCGACGATGACCTCCCAGCGCGGGCTGGCGGTCGCCGTGGGAATGGTGAAGTCGATCGCCTCGTCGCTCGCGTTGAAGAACACGAAGAAGTGGCGGTCGTGGATCTCCTCGCCACGGCGGTCGCGCTCGCGGATGCCGTCGCCGTTGAGGAAGACGCCCACGGCGCGGCCGAAACCAGAATCCCAATCCTCGGGCTGCATCGCCGAACCGTCCGGACGGATCCACGCGATGTCGGGGAGCGGCGCCCCCTCCTCGCGGCGCACAGGTCGCCCGTCGAAGAAGCGCCGACGACGGAACGTCGGGTGGTCGCGGCGCAGGCGCGCGAGCACCGAGGTGAACTCGATGAGCGGCTGGTCGATCGCAGTCCAGTCGATCCAGGTGAGTTCGTTGTCCTGCGCGTAGCCGTTGTTGTTGCCGTCCTGCGTACGGCCGAGCTCGTCGCCGTGCGAGATCATGGGCACGCCTTGGCTGAGGAGCATCGTCGCAAGGAAGTTCCGCTGCTGACGCGCGCGCACCCGGAGGATGTCGGAGTCGTCCGTCGGACCCTCGACGCCGTGGTTGTACGAGCGGTTGTGCGATTCGCCGTCGTTGTTGTCCTCGCCGTTGGCCTCGTTGTGCTTCTCGTTGTACGAGACGAGGTCGCGGAGGGTGAACCCGTCGTGGGCGGTGACGAAGTTGATGGATGCCACCGGCCACCGGCCGTCCTGCTCGTAGAGGTCCGCGGAGCCCGTGAGGCGGAGCGCGAACTCACCGAGCGTCGACGGCTCGCCGCGCCAGAAGTCGCGGACCGTGTCGCGGTACTTGCCGTTCCACTCCGTCCACTGCGGCGGGAAGTTGCCGACCTGATAGCCGCCGGGGCCGATGTCCCACGGTTCAGCGATCAGCTTGACCTGACTGACGATGGGGTCCTGCTGCACGAGCTCGAAGAACGCCGACAGGCGGTCGACGTCGTAGAACTCGCGGGCCAGGGTCGAGGCGAGGTCGAAGCGGAAGCCGTCGACGTGCATCTCGAGCACCCAGTAGCGCAGGGAGTCCATGATGAGCTGCAGCGTGTGCGGGTTGCCGACGTTGAGGCTGTTTCCCGTGCCGGTGTAGTCGGTGTAGTAGCGCTTGTCATCGTCTTCGAGGCGGTAGTAGGCGAGGTTGTCGATGCCGCGCATCGACAGCGTCGGACCCATGTGGTTGCCCTCGGCGGTGTGGTTGTACACGACGTCGAGGATGACCTCGATGCCCGCGGCGTGGAGCGCGCGCACCATCGCCTTGAATTCCTGCACCTGCTGGCCGACGCCACCCGCAGCCGAGTAGGTGTTCTGCGGCGCGAAGAAAGCGATCGTGTTGTAGCCCCAGTAGTTGGAGAGGTCCTTCTCCTGGAGCGTCGAGTCGTTCACGAACTGGTGCACCGGCATGAGCTCGAGCGCCGTGACGCCGATCTTCTTGAGGTGTTCGATGATCACCGGGTGCGCGATGGCACTGTAGGTGCCACGGATGTCCTCGGGGATGTCGGGGTGCGTCATCGTGAGGCCCTTCACGTGGGCTTCGTAGATCACGCTCTCGGCGTACGGCGTCTTCGGCTGGCGGTCACCCTGCCAGTCGAAGTACGGGTTGACGACGACGCCCTTCATCATGGCCGCGGCCGAGTCGTCGTCGTTGGTCGAGTCGGGGTCGCCGAACGTGTAGCTGAAGACCGACTGGTCCCATTCGACCTGACCGTCCACGGCCTTCGCGTACGGGTCGAGGAGCAGCTTGTTCGGGTTGAACCGCTGACCGTTCTCGGGGTCGTAGGGCCCGTGCACGCGGTAGCCGTAGCGCTGTCCCGGCTGCACCGACGGCAGGTAGGCGTGCCAGACGAACGCGTCGACGTCGATGAGTTCGACGCGCGTCTCCGCGCCGTTCTCGTCGAACAGGCAGAGTTCGACTTTCTCAGCGCACTCGCTGAACAGGGCGAAGTTCGTCCCATTGCCGTCGAAGGTCGCTCCCAAGGGGTAAGCGGAACCGGGCCAAACCTGCATACGAACTCCCGAGATAGGTGGAAGGCCACACTACCGAGGGGGCGTGACCGGTCACGGGGCCCTTGACAGCCGCCCGCGGGGAGGCCGTTCTGCGGGCGGTCAGCGGAGCGAGAGCATGTCGTCGAGGTAGGCCGCGAGGGGCCTTGCCGGCCCCGTCGTGCTCCAGGCCACATGCGGCGCGCCGTTCACGAGAGAGAGGATGCCGGAGCGCTCACCGCGGTCGACGGCGGCGGCATCCATCTCGGTCCAGCCCACGTGAAGCACCTCGCCCTCCGCGAACCCGCCCCGGAACGCGGCGCCCGCTCGCTCGAAACGCGCGCGCTGCGCCTCGGCGGTGTACCCGCGGATCGCATCCTGGCGCGCGCGCAGCACCTCGCCCGTCGCGAAGACGCGATCGTCGCCGATGAGCAGAGTGCCGACGTGCCATGCCTCGGTCACCGGGACGATCCGGGGAGCACGGCCGATGCCCAGGATGCGGCGGCCCTGCGTCCACTCCCCCAGCCGCTCGCGCGGCGATCCGGCCAGGCGCTCGCGCGCCGCTTGCAGCAGGCCGGTGGTCGTCGAGGCATCCGTCACCGTCCCATTCTGCGCATCGTTCGCCGCGGGGCGCTTCCCCTGTCACAACACGCCACAGGCGGCAGCACTTCGCGACAGGGGAAGCCCCGGCGGGGAGCGTCAAACGAAGTGCGTCGGTCCGGGGGCCGCGGCGCCGCGGATCTGCTGGTGCAGACGCGTCATACGGGCGTCGAGCTCGGCGGCTGCCTCGGCGGCGTCCTTCAACTGCCCCAGCAGGTGGTCGGGAACCTGGCGCTCGTACTTGTAATAGATCTTGTGCTCGAGGCTCGCCCAGAAGTCCATCGCGATCGTTCGGAACTGCACCTCGACGGGCACGTCAACGCGCCCGGTCGAAAGGTAGACGGGCACCTCGAGGATCGCGTGGAGGCTCTTGTAGCCGTTGCCCTTCGGGGTGGCGATGTAGTCCTCGACCTCGCGCACGGTGATGTCGTCCTGGGCGGTCAGCAGGTCGAACAGGCGGTAGACGTCGTTCACGAAACTGCAGGTGATGCGGATGCCGGCCACGTCGGTGATGTGGGCCCGCACCGAGTCGAAGTCGGGGTCGATCCCCCGACGCTGGATCTTCTCGACGAGACTGTCGGGCGACTTCACGCGGCTCGAGACGTGCTCGATCGGGTTGTAGTCGTGCATCTCGTGGAACTCTTCGCGGAGGATCGAGATCTTCGTCTCGATCTCCTGGAGCCCGAAGCGGTACTCCATGAGGAAACGCTGGAACTCGTCGCGCATGGTCCGGAGTGAAGAGGCGGACACCGTGATCTGCTGCTCATCGAGCGGAGTGGACATGGTGCGACGCTATCGGGACCCGCCCCGAGTGCGCTGTGAAGGATGCCTCAATCAGGTCGAGGCGGCGCCGTCGTCGCCCGCGGGACGAGAGCCGTCGGAAGACGCAGGTGCGTCGCCGCCGGGGTGCCGCCGCCCATGAACTCGAGGAGCATCGTGACCGCCTCGGCGCCGAGGCGCTGCATGGGCTGGCGGACGGTCGTCAGCGCGGGCACCGACTGCGAGGCATCCGGAACGTCGTCGAACCCGACGACGGACAGATCGTCCGGCACCGAAAGCCCGTGTTCGTGCGCGACCCGGATGACGGTGAGGGCGGAGATGTCGTTGGCGGCGAACACCGCGGTCGGCCGGTCGGGGCGCCGCAGCAGGCGCGTCGCCGCTTCGCGCGCGATGTCCTCGACGTAGCGCCCCACGCCCACCAGGTCGGGGTCGAACGGGATGCGGGCGTCTTCGAGCGCGCGGCGGTACCCGCCCTCGCGGAGCATCGAGGACCGGAGGTCGGGGCGGCCCGCAACGAAGCCGATGCGGCGGTGCCCGAGCGAGACGAGGTAGGCGACGGCGTGGCGGGCGCCCGCGAAGCTGTCGGACTCGACCATCGGGAGGTCGGCGGGGCCCGTGTGCGGATCGATCGCGACGACGGGCACGTCGGCCGTGACGTTCACGACTGTGGGGGTGACCATGATCACGCCGTCGACGAGCGTGCCGCTCAGGCGGCTCAGGGAACGTCGTTCCCAGCCGTCGCTCGAGACCGCCCGCGATCCGCTGTAGGCGAGCAGGTCGAGTCGGGAGTCCCGAAGGGCGGCGCCCACGCCCTTCAGCACCTCGGCGGAGAACGGTTCGAAGTCGGCCACGAGGACGCCCACGACGCCCGTGCGGCGCGCGCGCATGCTGCTCGCGACGAGGCTCGATTCGTAGCCGAGGTCCTGCACCGCGGCGAGCACGCGCTGCACCGTGGCGGGCGCGACGCCGTAGCGCCCGTTGACGGCTTTGGACACCGTGGCGACCGAGACGCCGGCCGCCGCGGCGACGTCGTGGATCGTGGTGCGCCTTCGCATGGCTCGAAGCGTAGCCCCATGGAAAACATTTTCGAAAACGTTTGACGTGAGCGACAACAATTCCGACACTGGGACCGACCCGGCACGCACCGCCGGGACCACCCGCACCTCGAGGACCGAGCGTGCGACTCAATGAGGAGATTGGTGATCACATGAGGACCAAACGGTTCGCAGCGGGGCTCGCGGCATTCGCCGCGATGACACTCGCGCTCAGCGCGTGTTCGGGCGAAACAGGTGGCGGCAGCGGCGGCGGCGACGTCGAGATGACGCTGTGGCAGAACTCGACCACGGGACCCGGCCAGCAGTTCTGGAAGGACGCCATCGCGGCCTTCGAGAAGGAGAACGACGGGGTCACGATCAAGATGCAGTCCGTCCAGAACGAGGACATGGACGGCAAGCTGCAGACGGCCCTCAACGCGGGCGATCCGCCCGACATCTTCCTTCAGCGCGGCGGCGGCAAGATGACCGCGATGGCGAACGCCGGACAGCTGATGGACCTGACCGACCTCATCTCGGACGACATTCGCAGCGAGATCTCCGAGGGCTCGTTCGCCGCGGAGACCTACCAGGACAAGGTGTGGGCGATGCCGCTCTCGGTGCTGCCGGGCGGGTTCTTCTACAGCCAGGATGCCTTCGACAAGGCCGGCATCTCCGACACCCCCGCCACCATCGACGACCTGAAGAGCGACGTCGAGGCGCTGAAGGGCACGGGCATCGCACCCATCGCCCTCGGCGCGAAGGACGCGTGGCCCGCCGCCCACTGGTACTACTTCTTCGCGATCCGCGAGTGCAGCCCGAAGGTGATCGAGGCGACCGGCGACTCGAAGGACTTCAGCGACGACTGCTGGACGCGCGCCGCTCAGGACCTCGTCGACTTCAACGGCATCTCGCCGTTCAACGAGGGCTTCCTCACGACCGCCGCCCAGCAGGGCGCCGGCAGCTCCGCAGGCCTCGTCGCCAACCGCAAGGCAGCGATGGAGCTCATGGGCGCGTGGGACCCGGGAGTGATCGCGTCGCTGACGCCGGATGAGAAGCCCCTTCCCGACCTCGCTTGGTTCCCGTTCCCCGAGGTCTCGGGTGGCGACGGTGAGCCCGGATCGATGATGGGCGGCGTCGACGGTTACTCCTGCTCTGCGCAGGCACCCAAGGAGTGCGCCGACTTCCTCAACTTCATCGCGAGCTCCGAGCAGCAGACGAAGTACTACGAGGCGTTCCAGTCGCCGCCGGTCAACTCGGTCGCGCAGAAGTCCGTCACCGAGCCCTACCTGCAGCAGATCCTCGAGGCGTACAACAGTGCCCCGTTCGTGTCACAGTGGCTCGACACCGTCCTCGGCCAGAACGTCGGCAACGCGCTGAACGTCGCGGTCGTCGACATGCTCGCCGGTGGCAGCGACCCGCAGAAGTTCATCGCCGCCGTCAACGCCGCAGGCGCGCAGGGCTGAACATGACCGTTCGCGAGATGTCCGCTTCGGACACCCCTGCTCTCGCGGCGCACGCCGGGGGCGGCGACACGTCGCCCCCGGCACGGCCGCGGTCCCGCCGTCGGCGGGGCCTCGGCTGGTCGGGGCGACTGGAGGTCCTCCTCCTCGCCGGACCCGCCGTGATCTTCTTCGTCGGGTTCGTCATCCTGCCGGTTCTGATGGCCGCGTACTACGGCTTCTTCCGGTGGTCCGGGTTCGGTCCCGCCACCGACTTCGTCGGGCTGAAGAACTACATCACCATCTTCAGCGACCCGAACTTCCAGAGCGCACTGCTGCACAACGCCTTCATCGTCGTCATGTCGCTCGTCTTGCAAGGCCCGATCGCGATCGGTCTGGCGCTGCTGCTGAACCGCAAGATGCGGGGACAATCCGTCATCCGCGTCCTCATCTTCGTGCCGTACGTCATCGCCGAGGTGGTCGTCGGCACCGGGTTCAGCCTGCTGCTGTCGACCAACGGCGCCGCCAACGGCATGCTCGACAAGCTCGGACTGGGCAGCCTCACGCAGGACTGGCTCGCCGATCCGGCCATCGCCATCTGGACGCTCATGGCGATCCTGACCTGGAAGTACGTCGGCTTCGCCGTCATCCTCTTCCTCGCAGGGCTCCAGGGCATCCCCGAGGAGCTCTACGAGGCCGCCGCCATCGACGGCGCGTCGTACTGGCAGATCCAGCGCCAGATCGCGCTGCCGCTGCTGGCACCCACCCTCCGTATCTGGGCGTTCCTGTCCATCATCGGCGCGCTGCAGCTGTTCGACCTCGTCTACATCATCTGGGGTCAGTACGTCTCGTCGGTCGCCGGTACCAACACGATGGCCATCTACATGGTCGTCACGGGACGTAACGCCGGCAACTTCGGCTACGGCAACGCGGTCGCCGTCGTCATCTTCGTCATCTCGCTCGTCGTCGCGCTGTTCTATCAGCGATTCGTGCTCCGCCGCGACACGGCCGGCGCCATCACAGAGAGGGGCGTGCAGTGAGCGCCACCATGACCCTCGTCACGGCACCGCCCGCCGACGACACCCGCATCCGCCGCGCCCCGAAACCGAAGCTGCCGTGGGGCTCGCCCCTCGTCTACTTCGTCGCGCTGGCCGTCATCGCGCTCATGCTCGGCCCGGTGATCTACATCATCATCGGCGGCTTCCGCTCCAACTCGGCGATCACCGTCGATCCGGCGGGGTTCCCCGACCCCTGGAACGTCGACAATTACGTCGGCGTCGTCACGAGCGGACAGTTCTGGGGCCAGGTCGGCAACTCGACGCTCGTCGCCCTCGCGACCACGATCGGGGCCGTCGCGCTCGGACTGGCCGCGAGCTACGTCATCGCCCGCTACACGTTCAAGGGGCGCGGAGTGCTCTACGCCCTGTTCGCCTCGGGCCTGATGTTCCCCATCACGGTCGCGATCACGCCGCTGTACATCGTGATCCGCTCACTCGGGCTCATGAACACCCTGCCGGGCATCATCCTGCCGCAGATCGCGTTCGCGCTGCCGACGACGATCATCATCCTCGTCCCGTTCCTGCGGGCCATCCCCGACGAGATCCAGGAGGCGGCGTCGATCGACGGCTGCAGCCGCCTCGGATTCTTCTGGCGGATGGTGCTGCCGCTCGCGGTGCCGGGCGTCATCACGGTCGGCATCCTCGCCTTCATCGGCAGCTGGAACGCATACCTGCTCCCCCTGTTCATCCTCAACAACGAATCGCAGTTCACCCTCCCGCTGGGTGTCCAGGCGTTCTCGTCGCAGTACTCCGTCGACACGGCGCGCGTGCTCGCGTTCACCTCGCTCTCGATGCTTCCCGCACTGCTGTTCTTCAGCCTGTTCGAGCGGCGCATCGTGGGCGGTCTCACCGGAGCCGTGAAAGGCTGACATGACCGATCTCCACTCGCAGGCCTCGGCCCGCGTGCACGATCTGCTCGCGCAGATGACGCTCGAAGAGAAAGCCGCTCAGCTCGTCGGGTATTGGGTCGACCAGGGCGGTGAGGTCGTCGCTCCTCTCGCCGACGAGATGGTGACGACGACGAAGTACGCGGATGCCACGGCTCACGGCCTCGGCCATCTCACCCGTGTCTACGGCACGCGACCCGTCGACCCGATCGAGCGCGCCGCCTGGCTCTGGGAGGAGCAGCGGCGTCTGCGCGCGCAGACCCGCCTCGGGATCCCCGCGATCGTCCACGAGGAGTGCCTGACCGGCCTCGCCGCGTGGAAAGCCGCGACCTACCCGACCCCGCTCGCCTGGGGCGCATCGTTCGACCCCGAGCTCGTCGCCGAGGTGGGCGCCGCGATCGGCGACTCGATGCGTGAACTCGGCATCCACCAGGGTCTCGCCCCCGTGCTCGACGTCATCCGCGACCCCCGCTGGGGACGCGTCGACGAGTGCATCGGTGAAGACCCCTACCTCGTCGGCACCGTGGGGACGGCGTACGTGCGAGGGGTCCAGTCGGCGGGTGTGGATGCGACGCTGAAGCACTTCGTCGGGTACTCCGGCTCGCAGGCGGCGCGCAATCACGCGCCCGTGCACGCCGGAGCCCGCGAAGTCGCCGATGTTCTGCTGCCGCCGTTCGAGATGGCGATCCGCGACGGCGGCGCGGCATCCGTCATGAACTCCTACGCCGAGATCGACGGCGAACCCGTCGGCGCCAGCTCGCACTACCTCGACGAGGTGCTGCGCGGCCGCCTCGGCTTCACCGGCCCGGTCGTCTCGGACTACTTCTCCGTCGCCTTCCTCCACTCGACACACGGGGTCGCCGCCGACCTCGGCGATGCCGCCGAGCAGGCGCTCCGCGCGGGCATCGACGTGGAACTCCCGACGGGTGATGCGTTCGCCGCTCCCCTGCTCGAGCGCATCCGCTCCGGGGCGATGGATGCCTCGCTGCTCGACGCCGCCGTCCTCCGCGTCCTCGCGCAGAAGGAGCGCCTCGGCCTCCTCGACGAGACGTTCGAGACTCCCCCGACCGACGTCGACCTCGACGGCGAGCGCCACCGCGAGCTCGCCCGTCGCCTCGCGGCCGAGTCGGTCGTGCTGCTGACCAACGACGGCGCACTGCCGGCGGCATCCGCTCGTCGCATCGCGCTCATCGGTCCGAACGCCGACTCGGCGGAGGCGCTCATGGGCTGCTATTCCTTCGTCAACCACGTTCTCGCGCACCACCCGGGCACGCCGCACGGCATCGAACTCCCGACCGTCCGCGAGGCGCTGACCGCCGAGTATCCGGATGCCGAGATCACCCACGAACGCGGATGCGGCGTGGAGGATCACGACGACAGCGGTATCGCCGCGGCCGTCGACGCCGCGACCGCGGCGGAGCTCGCGATCGTCGTCGTCGGCGACCGCGCCGGGCTGTTCGGGCGCGGGACCGTCGGCGAAGGCAACGACGTCGACCACCTCGAACTGCCTGGCATCCAGCGTCAGCTCGTGGAGCGCGTGGTCGCGACAGGGACCCCCGTCGTGCTCGTGATCCTGTCGGGACGCCCCTACGCGATCGGATGGGCGCTCGACGGCGACCACCGCGTCGCCGCGGCAGTGCAGTCCTTCTTCCCCGGCGAGGAGGGCGCCGACGCGATCGCCGGCATCCTGTCGGGGCGCCTGTCGCCGTCCGGCCGGCTGCCGGTCACCCTGCCGCGGTCCGCGGGGGCGCAGCCGTACAGCTACCTCCACCCGCGCCTTGGCGGGCCGATCGACGTGACGAGCGCCGACCCGACGCCCGTCCGTCCGTTCGGACACGGGCTGACCTATACGACCTTCGCGCACGAGGACCTGCATACACCCGCGACCGTGGCGGCCGGCGACACCGTCGAGGTCTCCGTCGTGGTCCGGAACACCGGCGACCGCGCTGGGGCGGACGTCGTCCAGCTCTACGCGCACGACCCCGTCGCCAGCCTGACCCGGCCGGTCGCGCAGCTCATGGCGTACCGCCGCGTCTCGCTCGAACCGGGCGAGAGCGCACGCGTGGTGTTCGAGCTTCCGACCGCCCGGTTCGCCTTCACGGGGCGCGACGGACGCCGTGTCGTCGAGCCGGGCCGGATCGACCTCTGGGCCGGTCCGTCGTGCGCGGAGCGCGAGACGACCGCCACCCTCGAGGTGACCGGAGAGCACACCGTCACGGCCGACGACGCGCGGATCGTCGCGACGCGGGTCGACTCCCTCGCGGGCGCCGGCGTCGTCAGCCCGTGACGGTGAGCCGGCTGTCGACGGTGAGCACGTCTGCCGACGGGCCCGCCGCGACGCGGTAGTCGCCGGATTGCACGCGAAGCGCCTCGCCGTCCCACACGGCGAGGCGCTCGACGGCGAAGCGGATCTTGACCGTGCGGGTCTCGCCGGGCTCGACGCGCACGCGTGCGTATCCGAGGAGCAGGCGGCGCGGCGCCGCGATCGGGAGCTCGGGCGCGAGCGCGTACACCTGCACGAGCTCCTCGACCGCCCGAGCCGACCGGTTCGCCACCGTCACCGCCGCCGTCACGACCCGCTCGTCTCCGCGAGGATCGAGGGCGGGATGCCGGCGGGTGGGCGCGGGCGCTGCGACCAAGACGGCATCCACCTCGATCGCCTCGTAGACGACGTCACCGTAGCCGAGCCCGTGGCCGAACGCGAAGGCGTACGGGGCAGGCTGATGCCGATAGGTGGCCTGCTGACGTCGGGTGTCGTAGTCGAAGAGGTCCCCGGCCTGAGCGGGGTGCGCGGGCCACGACTGCGCGAGGCGTCCGGTGGGCTCGCGATCCCCGCTGAGCACGTCGAGCAGGCCGTGGCCGAGTTCCTGCCCCGCGTGACTCGACCACACGACGGTCGCCGCATCGGCGGCATCTGCGAGGACGTAGGGGAAGCTCGAGACGATCGTCAGGACCGCCCGCGGGTTGGCCGAGTGAGCGGTCTGCCACAGGTCGGTCGCGGCCGCCGGCAGGAGCAGGTGCGCGCGGTCGACGGTCTCGCGGCCCGAGAGGTGCGGATCGTTGCCGACCGCGACCAGGACGACGTCGGCCGCCGCGGCGGCGCGGGCCACCTCGTCGCTCCCGCTCGTCACGGTCTCGACCTCGAAGCGCGCGGCATCGTCGAGAGTCACGCCCTCGGCCACGAGCAGACCGACGTCGCGCACGACGCGCACCCACCGGCCCGAGCCGAGGTGCAGCAGGGACCACGACCCGTCCTCGTGCAGATGCCTGCGGAAGCTCTCCTGCACGACCCAGCCGCCCACCCGCTCGGCGTCGGCGCGCATCGGCCAGGCGCCGCCGGTGAGCAGGAGACCGCTCGCCCGAGAACGCAGGGTGAGGATGCCGTCGCCCCAGTCGGTGACATCGAACAGGCTCGCGTCGGCGCGGGCGTCGGCGACGGCATCGACGAGCGCACCGTCGGCGCTCGCGGCCACAAAGCCGGAGGGGGCGCGGAGCGCGACGGTGTCGGCGCCCGTGACCACCTCGACCGTCGCGGTCGGGTACCGGTCGCGCACGCCCTGCGCGATGCCCACCGCGTAGGGAGGGGTCCCCGAGTACCAGTCGGTCAGGACCACGTCCGCGAGGGGACCGATGACGGCGACCGACGCCGGCTCGGACAGCGGCAGGATGCCGTCATCGTTGCGGAGCAGGACGACCTGGCGGGCGGTGGCCTCGCGGGCGAGCTCCCGCGCGGCGGGCGTGTCGATCTCGTCGGCGCCGATCGCCGCGTACGGGTCGTCCTCGCCGTCGAACTCGCCCGTGCGGAGGCGCATCTCGAGCAGGCGCAGCACGGCGGCATCCACGTCCTCTTCGGTGAGGAGTCCCTGCGCGAGCGCCCCGCGGACGGCCTCGAGGCTCGGCGTGGGGTCGGGACCGTCGTCGGTGAAGGAGTCCATGCCGCTTCTCACGAGAGCAGCGGCGCCGTGCACCTTGTCGGGCTGCGCGCGCTGGATCGACACGAGGAAGCTCGGCGCACCGGCATCCGACACGACCGAGATCGACTCGTCGCTCCAGCTGCGCGCCTCGGCGACCAGTTCCGGCTGCGTGTGCGCGGGGACGCCGTTGACCCGGTTGTAGGCGAGCATCATGCTGCCCGCGACCTTCTGCTCGATGGCGGGCCGGAACGCGGGCAGCTCCTCCTCGTGGAGCGTGCGCGGGGACATCTCGGACGATGTCGCCGACCGGTCGGTCTCGTTGCTGTACGCCAGGAAGTGCTTGAGCGAGGGCACCGTCTTCCAGACGCGCGGGTGATCGCCGCGAAGCCCGCGACTGTACGCCGCGCCGAGCTGCCCGGTGTAGTGCGGGTCCTCGGAGTACCCCTCCTCGTTTCGACCCCAGGCGGGATGCCGGAGGGTGTTGACGACCGGGGCCCACACGTTCAGGTCGACGTCCGCCCCCGACGCGCGCTTGGCGCGCACCTCGGTCGCCACGAGGTCGCCGACGCGCGTCACGAGCTCGGGATCCCACGTCGCGGCGAGCCCGACGGGCTGCGGGAACACCGTCGCGACGCCCACCCAGGCGAGCCCGTGCAGGGCCTCGCACCCGGTGTGGAACGAGCGGAGGCCGAGGCGCTCCACCGCGGGCATTGCCTGGTGAAGCATCGCGATGCGCTCCTCCGCGCTCAGCCGGTCGAGCAGGTCTCGGGACCTCTCGGCGAGTGGCAGATCGGTGCGACGGAAGGCGTCGTCCGTCACGGGGCGACCTCCAGGGAGACCGTCCCCGCTCCCACGACGGACGCCGTCCGGTCGCCGACCTGGAGGCTCCACGGGGCGCGCGCGTCGGTCGACTCGGCGACGATCCGACCGCCGTCGCGGCGGACGCGGAACGCCGTCGCGGGGGCGCCGTCATGGCCCGGGACGACTGTCTCGGCTTCGTACCCGTCAGGCAGTTCGAAGCACCGCAGCGTCACGCCGTCAGCCCAGTCGTAGTCGGGCCGATCCTCGCGCGACCCCCACGGCAGCACCGTTCCTGGCCGCACCCGGAGTGGCACGGAATCGTAGCCGTGACGCTCGGACTGCCACGTCCGCCCGTCCGCGACGTCGCCGGTGATCAGCGACGTCCACCGCCCGTCGGGCAGGTAGTACTCCACGCTGCCGTCCTCGCTGAACACAGGCGCGACGAGCAGAGCGTCGCCGAGCATGTACTGCACATCGGCATCGTGCGTCGTGCGGTCGCCGGGGAACTCGAGGAGGAGCGGGCGCATCATCGGGATGCCGCCGGCGTGCGCCTCCTCCGCGACCCGAGCCAGGTAGGGCATGAGGCGCAGCTTCAGCCGTGTGAACAGGCGCGTCACCTCGACGGCCTCCTCGTCGAACGCCCACGGCACGCGGACGCTCCCCGACCCGTGCAGGCGCGAGTGCGACGACAGCAGACCGAACGCGAGCCAGCGCTTGAAGACACCGGCATCCGGCGTGCCCTCGAACCCACCGATGTCATGGCTCCAGTAGCCGAAGCCGCTCAGCGCGAGCGACAGTCCGCCGCGAAGCGTCTCGGCCATCGAGAGGAGCGTCGAATCGTTGTCGCCGCCCCAGTGCACGGGGAACTGCTGCCCGCCCGCCGTCGCCGACCGGGCGTACAGGACCGCCTCGCCGACGCCGCGCTCCTCTTCGAGCACGCGGAAGACGATCTCGTTGTAGAGCTGCGGGTAGTAGTTGTGCATGCGCTGCGGGTCGGACCCGTCATGCCACGCGACCCCTTCGGTCGGGATGCGCTCGCCGAAGTCGGTCTTGAAGCTGTCGGCGCCCTGGCGCACGAGTCGGCGCAGGTGCTCGGCGTACCACTCGGCCGCCTCGGGGTTCGTGAAGTCGACGATGGCCATGCCGGCCTGCCACATGTCCCACTGCCAGACGCCGCCGTCGGTCGTCTTCAGGAGATACCCGCGCTCGGCCGCCTCCTCGAAGATCGCGGAGCGCTGCGCGATGTAAGGGTTGATCCACAGCGAGATCTTGAGACCCCTCTCCCGCAGGCGGGCGAGTTGCCCGTCGGGGTCGGGGAACATGCGCGGGTCCCAGGTGAAGTCGGTCCACTGGTACTCCCGCATCCAGAAGCAGTCGAAGTGGAAGACCGAGAGCGGCAGCTCACGCTCTGCCATCCCGTCGACGAACTCCGTCACGCTCGCCTCGTCGTACGCAGCGGTGAACGACGTCGTCAGCCACAGCCCGAACGACCAGGCCGGCACGCGCGCGGGGCGGCCGGTCAGCGCCGTGTAGCGACGCAGCACGTCCTTCGGCTCGGGCCCCGCGATGACGTAGTAGTCGAGCGTCTCGCCCGGGACGGAGAACTGCACCCGCGAGTTGATCTCGGATCCGACCTCGAACGAAACCGCGTCGGGGCTGTCGACGAAGACCCCGTAGCCGCGGCTCGTCAGGTAGAACGGGACGGACTTGTAGGCCTGCTCGCTCGACGTACCGCCGTCGGCGTTCCACGTCTCGATCGACTGCCCGTTCTTGGTGAAGGCACCGAAGCGCTCCCCGAAGCCGTAGACGCGCTCGCCCGGCTCGATCGACAGCTGCTGGTGCACCCACGTTTCGTCGGCGCCGGTCATGTGGCCGATCGACCGCGGCAAGGAGGTCGTCAGGATCTTCTCGCCCTGCTCGAAAGCGACCCGCCATGCGCCGTCACGCGAGACGCGGACGCGGAGGTCACCGGCATCCAGCACACCCTCGGCGTCGTCGACCGAGACGACGGGCGTGTAGCCCTCCTCCGCCGTCACCGCGAAGTCGGGGCCGCGATGGCGCCCGCCCGCATGACGCTGCACCCGCACCCGGATGACCCCCGGCGCGGGCGCCGAGAACGTCGTCGTGATCATCGGGCGGTTGAGCGTGTCGCCCCGGTGACGGATGACGGCGGTCGGCGCGAACACGGTGAGGCTGCCGGCCTCGGCGTCGGCGCGGATGTCATCCACGGAGGTCGCGTACAGCCCGGTCACTCCTGGCCTCATGAGCCAATAGCCGTCGGTGAACTTCATGTCACTCGCCTTTCTGTCACGACCCGCGCGTCGCCCCTCGGGACCACCACGCGATCGTCGAGCTCGTCATCCGTCAACAGGTCGATCCAGGCTCCCGGGAGCGGGATCGTCGCATCCGCGGAGCCGCGGTTCAGAAGGAACAGCGCGTCTCCGCGCCGCACGGCCTCGACGCCCGCAGGCGCGTCGGCGATCGCCCCCGAGACACCCGCCGCGGCCAGCACGTCGCCCACGACCGCGTCGAGCAGATCGTCGCCGACCACCGCGCCCACGTACCACGCCGAGCCGTTGCGCGTCACGACGGGGCGCCCCGCGTCATCCCCCGACGCGACCTGCGCGAGGATCTCCGCGCCGTCGGATCGGAGTTTCTCGCCGAGGGTGTGGGCGACGGATGCCGGCCACCGCCCGTCAGCCGATTCGAGGACGACCCCGTCGTCGGGAAGTGCGATCCACTCCTCGCCGCTGACACCGAGAAGGTCACGGAGGAGCGCCGGGGAGCGGCCCGTGAGGATGTGCCCGCGCTCGTCTGCGACCCCGCTGAAGGGTCCGACGACGACCTGCGCGCCGCGCTCGGCGGCTTCCGTCAGGCGCGCTGCGTCCTCCGGCCGGAGGACATAGCCGTGCGGCAGGAGGACGACGTCGTATCCCGAGAGGTCGGCGCCGAAGCGGACGACGTCGACCGGAACGGAGCGTCGCCACAGCGGGCGGTACCAGCGTCGCATCTGCTCGAGGCCGTCGAACCGGCTCGTCGGACGCGCGGGTTCCTCCGAGGCCCACCACGACGGCCAGTCGAACAGCACGGCCGTGCGCGCGGCGATGCGCTCCCCCGCGACGGGCCGCAGTCGCCGCAGATCCGCGCCCTGACGGCAGACGCCCGCGAACACCTCGGTGTCTGCTCCGGCGTGCGGCAGCATCGCGGAGTGGAAGCGCTCCGCTCCCGCGGTCGACTGCCGCCACTGGAAGAAACAGATGCCGTCGGCGCCGCGCGCGATCGCCTGCAGCGAGTCCAGCCGCGCTCGCGCGGGCGTCTTGGGGAGGTTGTGCGGGCGCCACTGGACGGCGCTGATCGCCTGCTCCATCAGTATCCACGGCGCTCCGCCGCCGAGACCGCGCATGAGGTCCTGCACGAAGGCCATGTCGAGAGGGCTCTCGGGATCGGCAGGATCGGGGTACTGGTCGTCGCTCACGACGTCGACTTGGTCCGCCCACGACCAATAGTCGACGTGTGCGAAGGCGCCCATGAAGTTGGTCGTGATCGGCTGCGTCGCCCCCGCCTCGCGGATGGTGTCGCGGAGCTCGCGGTAGCAGTCGCGGAGTTCGTCCGACGTGAACCGGCGGAAGTCGAGCGACTGCGTCGGGTTGATCAGGTAGGGCGCGCGACGAGGCGGCAGGATCTCGGCGACGTCGGAGTACCGCTGCGCCCAGAACGCCGTCCCCCACGCGCGGTTGATCTCCTCGATCGAGCCGTAGCGGCGCAGTAGCCACTCACGGAACGCGCGGGCTGCCTCGTCACCGTGGTCGATCTGCCCGTACTCGTTGCCGACGTGCCACATCCGGACGGCCGGATGCTGCGCGTAGCGCGACGCCAGATCAGCCGTGATCGCGCGCGCTGCCTGTCGGTAGACCCGCGAGGACGGGGAGAACTGGTTGCGCGAGCCCGCGATGAGGCGCACGCCGTCGCGGTCGACGGGCAGCGTGTCAGGATGCCGCACCCCGAGCCACGGCGGCGGCGAGGCCGTCGGGGTCGCGAGGTCGACGGCGATACCCCCCGCGTGCAGCAGATCGAGGACCTCGTCGAGCCAGCCGAACTCTCGCGCACCCGGAGTCGGCTCGAGCTCTGCCCAGCTGAACACCCCGACGGTCACGAGGTTCACACCGGCCCGCTGCATGAGGGCGACATCCTCACGCCAGACCTCGGGCGACCACTGCTCGGGGTTGTAGTCCCCGCCGAACAGGATGCCGCGCTCAGCAGGCAGCTCTGCGAAGGCCGTGACGGCGACGGAGTTCATGCGGGACGGGCCCTTCAGCGATGTGGACGACGGTGTCGAAGCGCTTCAACGAATCCAACCTATACTAGCGATCACAGACGTGTCCATCGGTCGGCAGAGCGGCGCTCCGGGCGTGAATCGAGCCGATACGCTCGGTTTTACACCCGCGTCGAGGTCGACGTCGGGACCCGACCCCAGAGCTCGGGTGGTGGACGGGATCGACGCCGTCGGAGAAGGAGTGTCCATGCCCACGATCGCCGATGTGGCCCAGGCCGCCGGGGTGTCCATCTCGACGGTGTCCTATGTGATGAGCGGCAAGCGGACGATCTCGCAGGAGACCCGTGACCGCGTCGAGCAGGCCATGGTCGATCTCGCGTACAGCCCGCAGGCGAGTGCACGCTCGCTCGCCTCCCGCTCGACGAGCGTGCTCGGACTCCAGGCACCCATCCGCGCCGGAGTCGACGTGCACGTCGTCATGCAGATCGTCGCGGGCGCCTTGAAGGAGGCCCGCGTGCACCACCACGACATCCTGCTCCTCACGAGCGACGACGCCGCGGGCGTCGAACGAGCCGCGCGGGCCGGCATGGTCGACGGCGTGCTCATCCTCGACGTCGAGACGAGCGACCCGCGCGTCGGCACGCTCGCCGAGCTCAGCATCCCGAGCGTCCTGATCGGCCTTCCCGAAGGAGCCGATCAGCTCGTCTGCGTCGACTTCGACTTCGAAGCTGCCGGCCGGCTGGCCGCCCAGCGCCTGGCCGAGCGCGGCCACACGACAGTCGCCCTCCTCGGCGCGCCGCCGCAGGTGCAAGCCCGCCACACCTCGTATTCCGACCGCCTGACCCGCGGGTTCCGCGCGGCGAGCGCCGAGGTGGGTCTCACCGCGACGATCCACTCCTGCCCGGCCGGCCCCGGCGCGACGGAGGTCGTCGACGCGCTCCTCACCGACTCCCCCGAGACGACCGCGCTCTTCGTGCACAACGAGGCAGCTCTGCCGTTCATCGCGGCACGCCTCATGGGTTCGGCGTCGCCGATCGAGATCATCGCCCTCAGCCCCGCGGAACTCGCGCTCCCCGTTCCCGGCGTCTCCGACGTGATCGACCTGCCCGCCGAGGAACTCGGCGCAGCGGGTGCCCGCGCGCTCCTCGCCGCGATCCGCGGCGAGCGGCAGCTCGGGGCCGAACTCCTCGCACCCCGCTTCGCCGGCGAGGCGGGCTGAGCCATGCAGATCGACCCCGAGAACCGCGCCGTCCAGGGCCTGTCGTCGTTCCTCGAATTCGTGGCCCTCAACATCCTGTTCCTCCTCTGCTGCGTCCCGATCGTCACCATCGGGGCAGCGACGAGCGCGCTCCTCGAGGTGACCAGGCGGTACGCCGACGAGGAGGGCGGTCGGCCTGTCAGAGACTTCCTCCCCGCACTGGCGCGCAACTTCCTGCCGGCGACCGGGCTGAGCCTGATCCTCCTCGGGGCGAGCGTCGCCCTCGCGTTCAGCGGCGTGTTCTGGCTCTCCGCGCCCGAGCCGCTCCTCACGGGGCTCGCGGCGCTCGCCTTCGCCGCGTCGGCCTACGCCGTGGCTTCCTTCATCCACGCGATGGGGCTCGTCGCGGCCTACCGCGCGCCGTTCCGCCAGACCCTGAAGAACGCCGTGCTGCTCCCGTCCGCCGAACCGCTTCGCACCCTCGCACTCATCGTCATCCCCGTCACGGTGGTCTGCCTCGTGATCGTCTTCCCGCCGACGATCTTCCTCGTCGCCACCATCGGCTTCTCCGTCGGCGCCTACGGCTGCGCGTTCCTGTTCCGCAGCATCTACCGCCGACGGTCGGGCGCCGCAGCCTGAGACACCACGCGAAAGGGCCCCGCCGGAGTACCGGCGGGGCCCTTCGTCGTTACTGCGGGTTCGCTCAGCCGAACTCCGCCGTGACCGCCTTGCGAGCCCCATCCTGCTCTTCGGCCTTGGACATGTCGACCTCGAGGACCTTGTCGTAACCGAGGCCCTTCGCGGTCTCCTGCAGCGAGCTGAGCAGCGAGTCGAACTGGCTGTCGCTCTCGGCGAAGACCATCTGCCACGACGTCTGCACGATCGACGCCTTGACCTGGTTGCGGAGCGTCTCGATCTCCGACGAGTCGGTCGGCGCGGTGTAGCTGGCGCCGGCGCCCACGAGGAGCTGGTCGTTGTCCCGCAGGTAGTCGATCGTCGTCGGGGCGCCCATCTTCGCGGTCCAGTCGTCGGTCACCGGGTTGCTCGTCTCGGCCTGGTAGCTCGGCCACATCTTGTAGCTGTACGGGAAGCCGGTGTTGGGGTCGGTGTCGACCGGGAGGACGGCACTGATGTTCAGCTGCGAGGCGCCGTCGATGTAGCTGCCCCCACCCCACTCGGCGGGAACCTCGGCGTCGCCCTCGAAGAAGATCTTGTGACCGAGTTCGGTGAGCTCCGGCTCGCCCTCGGCGTTGACCTCCCACGTGAGCTTCTCGGGACCGGCGGCACCCTGCGTCTGGCTGTTGTTGGCCAGCGCGCCCTCCGACGAGAACAGCCAGTCGATGAACGCGGCGATGCGCTCGGGGTCCTCGGCCTTGGCGCCGATCGCGAAGATCTGCTTGCCGCCGTACGCCTCGGCGCCGTACGAGAAGATCTTCATGTCGTCCATCGGGGCCATCATGAAGCCGCGGCCCTCGTTCACGTTGGCGTCGGTGTTGTAGGCGGCCTGGCCCAGCCACGGCCAGAACGAGAACAGCACCTGGCCGTTCTGATACTTGTTCCACAGGGTGTCGTAGTTCTGCGTCGTCGAGTCGGGGTCGAGGATGCCGAGCTCGTTCGCCTCGTGGAAGAAGCGCAGGGCACGGACGTACTGGCCGTCGTCGTCGAGGATGCCCTGATACTCCGACCCGTCGCCCTTCGCGAGGGCGAAGCCGACTTCGTCGAAGCCGTAATAGGTGGTGGGCTGCTTCGCGTTGTTCAGCATGTTGCCGTCCCAGTCCTTGAACAGCGACAGCGCGTAGGTCTTCTGTCCGTTGGGAGCGGTGGGCTCGGCATCCTGCATCTTCTTGAGGACGGGCAGGAGGTCCTCGAGCGTGCTGATCTCGGGGTAGCCAGCCTCTTTGTACAGGTCCCAGCGCAGGTACGGTCCGAAGGTCGGGTCGAGGCCCTCAGAGGGCTCGGTCGGCTTGAGCGACGACACCTGCGAGGGGAACGCGTACGTTCCGTCGGCGCCCTCGTTGATCTTGTCGACGGCAGCGTCGAAACGGCCGACGTTCTTCATCGCGGGGTAGAAGCTCGCCGAATCGAGGAGCAGCCCGCCCTCGGTGAGCTCCTCGAGCCGCTGGCCCTTGTCGGTGATGATGAGGTCTCCGAGGTCACCGGCCGTGACGCGCGTGTTGAAGAGGGTGTCGCCACCACCCGCGACGTTCGGGGCGATGATGTTCAGCTTCATGTTGAACTTGTCCTCGACGAGCTTTCCGAACCAGCCCTCCTGCATCCCCATGTAGTTGGCGAGGCCGTCGAACACGTCGATGGTGATGGGCTTGTCCCACGAGGTGGGGAACGCGGTGATCTCCTCGCGTTTCTCTGTCGTGGCGGGGCCGGTGCAGGCGCTCAGCAGCCCGACCGTCGCCAGGGCGGCGAGGGCCCCGGCGGTCTTCCTTGATAGCTTCATTGCTTTCCTCTCGGTGGTGTGACCGTGATGGTCGGGTTCAGCCCTTGACCGCGCCGAGCATGATGCCCTTGACGAAGAAGCGCTGGAACAGCGGGTAGACGAAGATGATGGGCAGGATGACGATGACCGAGATCGTCATCCGGATCGACGTGGGGGTCTGACTCGTGGCCGCGTCCACGATCGAGCTGATGTTGCCGCCGTTCTGCATGGCCTGGGCCAGGCTGTTGGCCTGGTTGATGAACATGTAGAGCAGGTACTGCAGCGTGTAGAGGCTCTGATCGGTGATGTAGATGAGGGTGTCCTGGAAGCTGTTCCACTGCGCGACGGCCGAGAAGATGGCCACGGTCGCGAGGATCGGCGTCATGTTCGGCAGGTAGATCCGGAAGAAGACCTGCAGGATGTTCGCCCCGTCCATCTCGGCCGCTTCCTGCAGCTCCGACGGCATCGCCTCGACGTAGGTCTTGACGAGGATGATGAAGAACGGCTGCACGACGAACGGCAGGACGTAGACCCAGAAGTTGTTCGTCAGCCCCAGGTTCCGGATCACGATGAAGACCGGGATGAGGCCAGCGCTGAAGTACATCGTGATGATGACGAAGCGGTACCAGAACTTCCGCCCCCACATCCGACTCTGCGTGAACATGAAGCCGAGGAACGCCGAGGCGAGGACGGCGGCGACGGTGCCGAGGACGGTACGTCCGACGGAGACGATCGCCGCCTGGGTCAGTCCGCCGAGCTGGAACACCTGCTCGTAGTTCGCGAAGTGGATGCCGCTGGGCAGCCACCGGACCTCGCCGAGCGCGGCGAGGTCGTTCGAACTGATCGAGTTGATGATCAGGTAGTAGAACGGGTACGCGCAGACGAAGGCGAGCGCGAGGAACACCGAGTAGTTGACGATCGCGAAGACCGCACGGCCAGAGATGTCGGCATCGCGGCGGACGGCGCGGCGGGTGGGAGTCGTGGTGACCATGAGACGAGCGCTCCTGACTCAGACGATGGATTCGCCGCGGACGCGCTTGGCGATGCCGTTGACGGTGAACAGGAGGATGACGGAGATGAGGCTCTTCAACATGCCGATCGCCGTCGCCATCGACAGGTTGTTGCCCGTCATGCCGATGTTGTAGACGTACAGATCGAGCACCTGGATGTGCTCCTTGTTGAAGGCGTTCTGGAAGACGAAGTACTGCTCCATCCCGTTGTTGAGCAGGTTCGCGATCGACAGCAGCAGGAGCACGAGGTAGGTCGGCATGAGCTGCGGGACCGTGATGTACCACATCTTCTGGAAGCGTCCCGCGCCGTCGATCTCCGCCGACTCGTAGAGCGACTGGTCGATGCCGGCGATCGCGGCGAGGTAGATGATCGCTCCCCAGCCGAGCCCCTTCCAGACCGACCAGAGGGTCATCGTCAGCCAGACGTTCTGGTCGGTGTCGAGGAACTTCACCGGTGTGGTGATGAGTCCGGCATCCGACAGGACCCCGTTGACGAGGCCCGAGCTCGAGAAGAGCGAGAAGGCGATCATGTAGACGAGCACCCACGAGATGAAGTTCGGCAGCGTCGTCAGGGTCTGGACGGCGTTGCGGAACCAGGGGGCGCGGATCTCGTTGAGGAAGATCGCGAAGGCCAGCGGCAGGACCGAGGTCGCGATGCCGAGGAAGCTGATCGCGAGCGTGTTGACGACGACCTGGCCGACCTGGGCGACCTGCGTGGGCGAGCTGACCAGCAGCTGGAACCACTGCAAGCCCACGAAGTCGCTGCCGCCGAGGCCGAGGGCGGGGCGGTAGTCGAAGAGCGCATAGATCCACCCGTAGAGGGGGAAGTACGAGAAGAGGAAGACGAGCACCAGGAACGGCACGATGCAGAGGAACATCCGGAACGAGCGCCGGTTCTTCGACACCGGTCGCTCGGTGCGGTGCGGGGCCTTCTCCTCGATCGTCGCGGCTGCCGCCTCGGTGACGATCGCCTGCTGCGTCATCGGACGCACCGCTTCGGGCGCTCGAACATGTGCCGGGTCATCTCACTCCTTCGTGACCGATATGTTGCGCCGAGCAACTATCGAACCGCTTCGAATGAAGATAACCCGCGAACCCGAACGCGTCAAACATCACGTTCCGGACACACGACGACGCCGCCCCGGCCAGTTGCTGGGGCGGCGGCGTCGACGCGGAAGAGAGAGGGGTCAGCCGCCGAAGCGGGCCCACTCCGACGCCGGCGTGAAGGGGACGAGCGGCGGACGCTCGACCGTCGTGCCGATGGTGATCCGGCGCCCCTCCGCCGAGGAACGCAGCAGGCTCTCCATCACATCGAGCACGTGGAGTGCAAGGGCACCGCTGGCCCGACCCTCGCCCCTCGCGGCGTCGATGACGGCAATGCCACGGCCGGAGCCCTCGTAGCCTGCGGATGCCGCGACGGTGCGCCACCCCTCCTGCCCGAGAGACGCGAGGCGCACCTCGCCGTCGAACATGTTCGGATCGGGCACCGCGATCGATCCGCTCTCGCCATGGACCTCGATCGGCGGCGCCAGGGTCGCCACGGCGTCGAAGCTCGTGACGATCGTCGACACGGCACCGCCGGCGTGCTCGAGGAGACCGCTCACGTGGGTGTCCACCTCGACCTCGATCCGCTCCCCCGCGCGCGGCCCGGTCGCGATCGTCCGCGCGGCACGCGCACGGCGGGCCGCGCCCGTCACCGCGACGACGGGCCCCAGCAGGTGGATGAGGCTCGTCACGTAGTACGGGCCCATGTCGAACAGCGGGCCTCCACCGGGCGCGTAGTAGAACCCGGGAGCCGGATGCCACAGCTCGTGACCCGGCGACACCCAGGTCGCGCTCGCGGCGACGGGCCGGCCGATCGCACCGTCGTCGACGAGACGCCGGGCGGTCTGGATGCCGGTGCCGAGCACCGTGTCGGGCGCACCGGTCACCTGCACGCCGGCGGCGGCTGCGGCATCCAGCACCGCTCGTCCTTCAGCCACGTCGAGGGCGAGCGGCTTCTCACCGTGGACCGACTTGCCGGCCGCGATCGCCGCGTGCGCGACCTGCGCGTGGGCGGCGGGGACGGTGAGATTCACGACCGTCTGCACATCGGGATCGGCCAAGAGCTCGTCGACCGACAGCGCCCGCGCGCCGGGGACGGTCGCCGCCACCTCGACCGCACGATCGAACCGCAGATCGGCGACCGCCGCCACCTGGATCGACGGGCTGAGCGCGAACAGGTCGAGGTACTGGGCCGAGATGACCCCGAGCCCGACGATCCCTACGGTGTGCGGGCTGCCCACAGCAGGCCCCTCTCGACGATGGTGCGGACGTTCGGGTCGGCGAGGACCTCGGGCGTGTGACCCGGCGTGGCGACGAACACCCGTCCCGCGCCCCACAGCCGCGTCCAGACCGCGGGACTCACGATGGGGCGGTGCCAGGGGTGATATTCCTGGGTCGGATGCGTCGTGGTCGCGAGCACGTCGATCAGGTCGTCGTGGAGCACCCAGTACTGCTCGGTGTGCAGGACGAAGTCGTCGACGCCCGCCGTGATCTCGTGCCGCCGACCGAGCTCGGTGACTTCGACCGTGTAGTCCAGGTAGTTGTCGCTCTCGTCGCCGGGGCGCTCGTCGGGGTGGCGTCCGGGATGCGTCGCGAACTGCCCGCCGACGAGCTGCAGGTAGTCCGAGCTGCCGCGATACGAATCGGCGATGCCGCCGTGCCAGCCCGCGAGACCGGCGCCCGCCTCGACTGCGGCGCGAAGCCCGCGGAGGGCCTCGTCCGAGATCGACGACATCGTGACGGCCTGCAGGATGAGGTCGACCCCCGACATCCGCCCGGCGTCGGCGTAGACCTCGTTCGACTCCTCGATCGTGACCTCGAAACCGTTCTCTTCGAGGAACGGGACGAACATGTCGGTCGTCGCGATCGGATGGTGGCCATCCCATCCGCCACGGACGATGAGCGCGCGGCGAGGACTCATCGCGCCTCCGCCGCTCGCCGGGCAGCGACCGCGTCGTAGCGCTCGCGGACGTCCGGACGGGGGTCGGATGCCGCCTCCCGGTCCATCGCGACGGCCCACTCCGGCCACGCGCCGCCGAGCACCGCCGCCGCCTGACGCGCCGCGCCCTGCGCGACGTACTCACCCGGTGCGGGAACCGCCACCGGCACGTCGAACACCTGGGCCGCGACGGCCGCGACGGCGGCGTTCCGCGCCGCACCTCCGACGAGAAGCACGCGTTCGGCGGAGACGCCGAGGTCGCGGATCGCGTCGAGCCCCGTCGCGAGACCGGCGAGCATGCCCTCGATCGCCGCGCGCGCGAGGTTCTCGCGCGTCGTGTTGACGAGCGAAAGCCCGTCGATCGAGGCTCGAGCGGTCGGCAGGTTCGGAGTGCGCTCACCCTCGAACCAGGGCACGAGCACCACACCGCCGGCGCCGGGCTCGGCCGCGGCGGCGAGCTCGGTGAGCCCGTCGTGGTCGACGCCGAGCAGGCGCGCGGTCGCGTCGAGCACGCGCGCCGCGTTCAGGGTCGCGACGAGCGGCAGGAACCGTCCCGTCGCGTCGGCGAAGCCCGCGGCCGTACCGGTCGGATCGATCGTGCGGGTGTCGCTGACGGCGAAGACCGTGCCCGACGTGCCGATCGACACGACGACGTCCCCCGCTGTCGCGCCGACGCCGAGGGCCGCGCCCGCGTTGTCGCCGGCGCCGGGCCCGACGCGGCGACCGTCGGCATCCGTCACCCACTCGAGCGGGCCGAGCACCCGCGGCAGCACCGCGTCGTGACCGAGCGCCGCGGCGAGCAGCTCGCGGTCGTACTCGCCGGACTCGGGATTCCAGTACCCCGTGCCGGAGGCGTCGGAGCGGTCGGTGACGAGCTCATCGAGCGCCGGGTTCTGAGGTCCGAAGCCGCGGAGTCGCCACGTCAGCCAGTCGTGCGGCAGCGCCACCGCGGCGACGCGAGCGGCGTTGTCGGGCTCGGCGTCCCGCAGCCAACGGAGCTTGGTGATCGTGAACGACGCGACCGGGACGAGACCCGTGCGCTCCGCGAGCGCGACGGCCCCGAACTCCGCGGTGAGAGCGGATGCCGCCGGCCCCGAGCGCGTGTCGTTCCACAGCAGCGCGTCGCGCACGACCGCGCCCGAGGCGTCGAGCGCGACCATGCCGTGCTGCTGGCCCCCGATCGACCACGCGGCGACGTCGTCGATGCCACCGGCATCCGCGATCGCCGCCTGCAGTGCGCTCCACCACGCGTCGGGATCGACCGAGGTGCCGTCGGGGTGCGACGCACGACCGGAGCGGACGATCGCTCCGGTCGCGACGTCGACGATGACGACCTTGCAGGATTGCGTCGACGAGTCGACGCCCATCACGAGGGTCACGTCAGCGCGCACCCAGCAGGTGCTCGGTCGCCAGCTGCTGCAGGCGGACGAAGCCGGCGCCCTTGCCGCCGAGGTAGACGCTCGGGTCGAAGTCCTCGTAGGCCGAACGGTCGGCGAGGAAGTCGTCGTAGCTCTCGCCCGGGTTCAGGGTCGGGGTCGACAGGTCGTCGACCTTCGCGGCGGCGAGCGCCTCCTGCACCTCTGGGTCGGCGCGGAACGCCTGCGCGCGCTCCTTGAGGAGCAGATAGGTGCGCATGTTCGCGGCGGCCGATTCCCACACGCCGGTCTCGTCCTCGGTGCGGCTCGGCTTGTAGTCGAAGTGACGCGGGCCGTCGTAGGCCGGGACCCCGCCGGGGCCGCCGTTTTCGAGCAGGTCGACGAGCGAGAACGCGTTGTGCAGGTCGCCGTGACCGAAGACGAGGTCCTGGTCGTACTTGATGCCGCGCTGGCCGTTGAGGTCGATGTGGAACAGCTTGCCGTGGTACAGCGCCTGGGCGATGCCGGCCGTGAAGTTCAGGCCCGCCATCTGCTCGTGGCCGACCTCGGGGTTCACACCGAAGAGCTCGGAGCGCTCGAGCGAGTCGATGAACGCGATCGCGTGGCCGAGGGTCGGCAGCAGGATGTCGCCGCGCGGCTCGTTCGGCTTCGGCTCGATCGCGAAGCGGATGTCGTATCCCTTGTCGGTGACGTAGTCGCCGAGCAGGTTGACGGCCTCGCGATAGCGCTCGAGCGCCTGGCGGACGTCCTTGGCGGAGTCGTACTCGGCGCCTTCGCGACCGCCCCACATGACGAAGGTCTTGGCGCCGAGCTCCGCACCGAGGTCGAGCTGACGGAAGACCTTGCGGAGGGCGAAGCGACGCACGTCGCGGTCGTTCGCGGTGAAGCCGCCGTCTTTGAAGACGGGCGCGCTGAAGAGGTTCGTCGTGACCATCGGGATGATCATGCCGGTGGCGTCGAGGGCGCCCTTGAGGCGGTCGATCTCGCGCTGGCGTTCGGCGTCGCTCGATCCGAAGGCGAACAGATCGTCGTCGTGGAAGGTGAGGCCGTAGGCGCCGAGTTCGGCGAGCTTCTCGACCGCGTGGACGACGTCGAGCGGGTGGCGGGTCGGGCCGCCGAACGGGTCGGTGCCGTTGTAGCCGACGGTCCACAGACCGAAGCTGAACTTGTCTGCGGGGGTGGGGGTGACCATGACGCTCCTTCGCGAGCCGGACAATTGTTGTTATCAGCAACGTATACCAGGCGCGCCCCGTCGACAAAACCGAATTCGTGGCTAATGTGGGTCCGTGACCGAGCAGGGGCGAACCGTCGAATCCGTGCGGCGCGCGAACCTGGGCAGCATCCTCGGAATCGTGCACCGCGACGGCCCGCAGTCCCGCGCCGCACTCACCGAATCGACCGGGCTCAACCGCTCGACGGTCGCGGACCTCGTCGGCACGCTCGTCTCCTTCGGCCTCGTCACCGAACGCGCGCCCGACCCGTCGCGCCGCGTCGGCCGACCCTCCCCCGTCGTCGCGGTGGACCCCTCCGTCGTCGCGATCGCCGTCAACCCCGAGGTCGACGCGCTCGAGATCGCCGCCGTCGGACTCGACCGCGACATCCGCGCCGTCGTCGTCCTGCCGCAGGAGCACCTCCTCACCCCCGAGCGGACCGCCGAGCTCGTCGCCGACCAGATCGCTTCGTGGCGCGCCGCCGAACTCGCGGGCGCCCGCGTCCTCGGCGTCGGGCTCGCCGTGCCGGGTCTCGTCCGCATCGAGGACGGCCTGGTCCGCGACGCGCCCCACCTGGGCTGGGTCGACGCGCCCCTGCGAGACCTCGTCGCGGCGGCCACCGGCATCCCCGTCGTCGTCGGCAACGACGCGACCCTCGGCACCATCGCCGAGCACCTCTTCGGCGCAGCGAGCGGTATCGATCACGCGGTGTACCTCAACGGCGGCGCGAGCGGCATCGGTGGCGGCATCATCGTGAACGGGATGCCGGTGGCCGGTGCCGGCGGCTATGCCGGAGAGTTCGGGCAGAACCGCCCCGGCATCGCCACCCTCGCCGACCGACGAGCCCGCGACGGAGTGCTCGAGGACGAGGTCAGCCGCGCCCGGCTGCTGTCGGTCGTGGGGCTGGGCCGCGGCGACGACCGCGAACTCGGCGAGGCGCTCGCGGCGCAGATCGACACCCCGTCGGTCGCGGGCGAGGTCGAGCGGCAGCGCCGCATCCTCGCCACCGCACTGTCGAACGCGGTCAACGTGCTGAACCCGTCGGCCATCGTGCTCGGCGGGTTCCTGTCGGTGCTGGCCGGTCTCGACGTCGCCGCCCTCGAGCACGCCGTGCGCACCCAAGCGATGCCGCCCTGCGGTGAGCACCTGCGGATCCTCCCCGCCGCCCTCGCCGAGCACCGGCTGCTCATCGGCGCGGCCGAGGCGATCTTCGAGAGCGTGCTGTCGAACCCGCAGCCGGTCTGAGCGGTGGGCTCGGCTCGCTCGTGTGCCGGATGCAGCGCGAGAGGCCGTGAGACGCCTCATCCGTCCCCGAACCGGGCGGTGAACCTGCAGTCGGTACATCCGCGAGCCGTTCTCCGGATGAACGCAGCCCGAAGCGCACCCTTCGGCTCTTCAGCAGCATCCCTCCGGAGAACGGGCTGGGCGGGCGCGAGCTCCTCGCTCGCAGAGACGGAGCGCCGAACCGAAGAGGCTGTCAACCATTCGGTCCCGTTCTCCGGATGAACGCACGTCGAGCGAGCGTGAGGGGTGCCGTCGCGGGATCTATCCGGAGAACGGTGCGGCCGGGCGAGTGCTCTGCCGGACCGGGCCTGCAGGCGGCGACGGAGATGCCGGAGACCCTCGCCTCCGGATCACGGTCAGCGCGGGCCGGGCTTGACCGACAGGTCGGTGATGACGGCGTCGCGGGGCAGGTCGAGGGCGGTGAGGACGGCGGTGACGACGGATGCCGGTTGGATCCAGTCATCCGCGTCGTAGGCCTTGCCCTCCTGCGCGTGGACCTGTGCTTGCATGGGAGTCGCCGTGCGGCCGGGGTAGACCGTCGTGACGCGCACGCCGTGCTCGGCCTCCTCGCCGCGGAGCGCGTCGGCGAGCGCCTTGAGCCCGTGCTTCGACGCGGCGTACGCGGCCCACTGCGGGTGGGCGGTCAGTCCCGCGCCGGAGTTGACGAACAGCACCTGTCCCCGCGCGGCGCGCACCCGCGGCAGCAGCAGTCGCGTGAGTTCGGCGGGCGCGACGAGGTTGACGGCGAGCTGGTCCTCCCACGACCGCACCGTGAGGTCGGCGACGTGCCCCAGGTCGACGATGCCCGCCGCGTGCACGATCGCGTCGATCCCGTCGGGGAGATCGGATGCCGCGACCGCCGCCGCGAGCGATTCGGGCTGCGCGAGGTCGGCGACGATCGCCGAGGAACCCGGGCGATCGACCGTCAGGTCGACGGCACGGTCCTCGTCGCGCGCCACCAGGATGAGGCGGTCGCCGCGCTCGGTCAGGCGCTCGGCGAGAAGCTGTCCGATGCCCGATCCGGCTCCGGTGAGGACGATGGTGTGCGGCATCCCCTCATCCTGTCATCGCCGCCGCGTCAGTCGTCGAGCAGTGCCCGCCGCGCCATGCCGGCGAGGATGCCGCCGGCCCGCTCCCCACTCGGTGCGGCCGAGTGGGGGGTCGAGTTCAACAGCCCGAACGCGGCGAGCAGCCGGGTCTCGCGCTCGGCATCGCCGAGATCGGGGCGGAGCTCGGCGAATGGCCGGTCCCACTCCTGGACGTACTCGCGCTGCAGCCGTCGCACCCGCTGATTGACGTCCGCCGGCAGGTTCGCGAGCTCGCGATCCTGCACGCGGATGACGTCCGCGTCGCTCGTGGCGAAGTCGAGGTGGAACGCGATGAGCGCCTCGAACACGGCGCGGGGCTCGCCGCCCGCTGCGGTGAGCACGCGGCCGCCCTCGAGCAGCCGCTCGCTCGCATCGACCAGCAGGTCGCACAGCAGGGCTTCTTTGCTCGCGAAGTGGCGGTACAGGGCGGGACCGCTCATGCCCACGGCGTCGCCGAGGTCGCCCGTCGAGACGGCGGCGAACCCGCGTTCGGCGAACAGGCGCGCAGCCGACGCCATCAGCTCCGCGCGACGGTTCGCCTTCTGCGTCGCACGCCAGGTGGTCATGACGACAGCGTCCGCCGCGCCTGCCGCAGCACCGGCTCGTCGATCATCCGCCCGCGGAACCGGAACACCCCGGGCTGACGCGTCGCCTCGTCGAGCACGGCTTCGGCCCACTCGACCTCCTCGCTCGTCGGCGCATACGCGCGGCGGATCACCTCGACCTGGGACGGATGGATGCAGGCGGTCGCCGCGAACCCCGAGGCGGCGGCATCCGTCGCCTCGGCGAGAAGCCCCGCGGTATCGCCGATGTCGAGGTGCACGGCGTCGATCGCGTCGATCCCGGCAGCAGCGGCCGCGATGAGAACGCGCGACCGGGCGTACCGTGCGACGTCGCGGTAGCGCCCGTCGGTCGTGCGGCTGGAGCGCCCGCCGATCCCGGCGACGAGGTCTTCGGCACCCCACATGAGTCCGTCGATGAGCGGATGCCGCGCCAGCTCGCCGGCGTTCTCGACACCGCGCGGCGTCTCGCAGAGCGCGATCACGCGGTACCCGTCGAGCCGATCGACATCGGCGGGCTCCTCCGCCTTCGCGAGCATCAGACGACGGTACGGCGTCGCCCGCAGCGTCTCGAGGTCGCGGTCGAATTCGGGAGTGGATGCCGGGTTCACGCGCACGATCACCCGATCGAGGTCCACGTCGGCCGCCGCCAGCGCCGCGCGCGCGCCCGCCTTGTCGGCCGGGGCGACGGCGTCCTCCAGGTCGAGGATCACGGCATCGGACGCCGCGAGCGCCTTCGCGTACCTTTCGGGCCGGTCGGCGGGGCAGAACAGCAGAGCGGGCCCGGGGATCACGCGTGCGCCTCCGGCGACATCCGCATGAGCGTCGAGCGTCGAGCGGTCGCGACGACCTGATCGTGCTGGTTGCGCATCGTGTGAACGAACTCGACGACCCCCTGCCCCGGGCGCGATCTCGACGCGCGCTTCGACGCGACGATCGTCTCGGCGTAGAGCGTGTCGCCGTGGCGGACGGGGGCGGGGAAGGTCACCTCCGAGAAGCCCAGATTCGCGACGATCGTCCCCTGCGTGAGCTGCGCGACCGAGAGCCCGACGAGGGTCGACAGGGTGAACATGCTGTTGACCAGCCGATCGCCGAACTCGGTCTGCTCCGACCAGGCGGCATCCAGGTGGAGCGACTGCGTATTCATCGTGAGCGTCGTGAACAGGACGTTGTCGGCCTCGGTGACCGTTCGGCCGGGACTGTGGACGTAGACGGCACCCTCTTCGAGCTCGTCGAAGTACAGCCCCCGCTGCACGATCCGCCGCGGTGCTCCCTCGCTCATGCGTTTTCCTCCTGGGTCGGGGTGACGACGGCCAGCGTCTGCCCGCGGGCCACACTGTCACCGGTCGCGACCCGCAGCGACACGGTGCCGGTGACCTCCGCCCTCACCACATGCTCCATCTTCATGGCCTCGACGACCACCACCGCGTCACCCGCCGCCACCTCGGCGCCCTCGGCGACGGAGGTCATGACGACGACCCCCGGCATGGGCGAGGTGAGCTCCGGGACGGCTGCGGCATTCGAATCGCGGCGGTGGTCCAGCCGCACCCGCTGCACCTCGTGGGCGCGCCCGCCGGATGCCACGAAGACCCGGTCGCCATCCGCGACGGCGACGATCGAGACGCTCCGCTCGCCGATCCGGACCGAGGATCGGTCGCCGACGGCGCGGACGGATGCCGCGACCTCCGCCCCATCGTCGATCACCCGATCACCGACAAGCTCGATCGTGCGTTCCTCTCCCCGGGCCTCGAGCCGGTACCGGCGAGGTGCGGGCGCACCGAGCCGCCAGCCGTCCGCCCGCTGCCACGGGTCCGCGCCACGCGGCACCGCGGCGTCGAGCAGCAGTGCCGCTTCGATGAACACGTCGGCGTCGGCGGATGCCGCGACGAGACCGTCGAGCTCGCGCGCGATGAGTCCTGTGTCGAGATCCCCGGCCACGACCACCGGCAGCTCGAGCAGCGCCCGCAGGAAGGAGACGTTCGTCTCGAAGCCGAGCACCGCCGTCTCGCCGAGCGCTGCGACGAGCCGCCGCCGAGCCTCGTCGCGGGTCGCGCCCGTCGCGATGATCTTCGCGAGCATCGGGTCGTAGTCGACCGAGACGTCGAGACCGTCGGCGAGGGCGCTGTCGACACGGATGCCGGGGCCCGCCGGGTGCACCACCCGGATGACACGGCCACCCGTCGGCAAAAAGCCGGCGGCCGGGTCCTCGGCGTAGACGCGCGCCTCCATGCTGTGGCCCGTGAGCACCACATCGTCCTGCGCGAAGCCGAGCGCCTCTCCCGCCGCGATCCGCAGCTGCGCCGCGACCAGGTCGATGCCGGTGACCTCTTCGGTGACGGGGTGCTCGACCTGCAGCCGGGTGTTCATCTCCATGAAGAAGAACTCGTCGGGGCGATCGGCCGCGACGATGAACTCGACCGTCCCCGCGCCGCGGTAGTCGACGCTCCGCGCCGTCTCGCACGCCGCCTGCCCGATGCGGGCGCGGGTCGCCTCGTCGAGAAGGGGCGAGGGCGCCTCTTCGATCACCTTCTGGTGGCGGCGCTGCAGCGAGCACTCCCGCTCCCCGAGGTGCACGACGTTCCCATGCGCGTCGGCGAGCACCTGCACCTCGATGTGCCGCGGGGTGTCGACGTAGCGCTCGAGGAACAGGGTGTCGTCGCCGAAGCTCGCGCCCGCCTCGCGCCGCGCGGCGGCGAGCGCCGTCGGGAGGCCCTCGGCATCCGTCACGACGTGCATGCCCTTGCCACCACCGCCCGCGGACGGCTTGATCAGGAGCGGATAGCCGACCTCGGGCGCCGCGGCGATGAGCTCGTGGTCGGTCATACCGGCGCGGGCGACGCCCGGCACGGTCGGAACGCCGCGGGCCGCCACGGCGTGCTTCGCGGCGATCTTGTCGCCCATCGTGCGGATCGCGTCGGCGCACGGGCCGATGAAGACGATGCCCGCCTCCTCGCACGCCGCGGCGAACGCGGTGTTCTCAGAGAGGAACCCATACCCGGGGTGGATCGCCTCCGCTCCGGTGGCGCGGGCCGCGGCGATCACCCCGCCGATGTCGAGATAGCTCTGCGCGGCGGCTGCGGGACCGAGCCGCACGGCCTCATCGGCGAGCGCGACGTGGCGGGCACCGGCATCCGCGTCGCTGTAGACGGCGACCGAGCGGATCCCGAGCTCCCGCAGCGTGCGGATGACGCGGCACGCGATTTCGCCGCGGTTGGCCACGAGGACGGTGGAGAACATGCTCATCACATCCGGAAGACGCCGTAGCCCGGCGCGTCGAAGGGGGCCCGCAGGCAAACGTCGAGGGCGAGGCCGAGCGCGTCGCGGGTCTCAGCGGGGGCGAGGATGCCGTCGTCCCAGAGGCGGGCCGTCGAGTAGTACGGGCTCCCCTGCTCCTCGTACTGCGCGCGGATGGGCGCCTGGAACGCGGCTTCGTCGTCGACCGACCACGCGTCGCCCCGCCCCTCGATCTGCTCGCGACGGACGGTGGAGAGGACGGATGCCGCCTGCGGACCGCCCATCACCGACACCCGCGCGCCGGGCCAGAGCCACAGGAACCGCGGCGAGTACGCGCGGCCGCACATCGAGTACGTCCCCGCGCCGAACGAGCCGCCGACGACGACGGTGAGTTTCGGTACCGAGGCGCACGCGACGGCGTTGACCATCTTGGCGCCGTGCTTCGCGATGCCGGCCGACTCGTACTCCCGGCCGACCATGAAGCCGGTGATGTTCTGCAGGAACACGAGCGGGATGCCACGCTGATCGCAGAGCTCGATGAAGTGCGCGCCCTTCAGGGCGGACTCGCCGAACAGCACGCCGTTGTTCGCGAGGATGCCGACGCGATGACCGTGGAGGCGGGCGAAGCCGGTCACGAGAGTCTCGCCGTACTCGCGCTTGAACTCGTGCCAGGTGCCGCCGTCGATGAGGCGGTGGACGATCTCGCGGGCGTCGTAAGGGGTGGTGAGTTCAACCGGCACGACGTCGACGAGCGTCGCCGGATCGGCGGCCGGCGGGGCCACCCGCTCGGGCTGTTCGCGCAGGGGCGCGGGGGCGGGGAAGGTCGCGACGATGTCGCGGACGATCTGCAGCGCGTGCTCGTCGTTCTCGGCGAGATGGTCGGTGACGCCGGAGACCTTCGTGTGCAGGTCGCCGCCGCCCAGGTCCTCGGCCGAGACGACCTCCCCCGTCGCCGCCTTCACGAGGGGCGGGCCGCCGAGGAAGATCGTGCCCTGGTTCCGCACGATGACCGTTTCGTCGCTCATCGCCGGCACGTACGCGCCGCCGGCGGTGGACGACCCGAGGACGGCCGCGATCTGCGGGATGCCGTCCCGCGACATCCGTGCCTGGTTGTAGAAGATGCGCCCGAAGTGGTCGCGGTCGGGGAAGACCTCGTCCTGCATCGGCAGGAACGCCCCGCCCGAGTCGACGAGGTAGACGCAGGGCAGGCGGTTCTCGGCGGCGATCTCCTGGGCACGGAGGTGTTTCTTGACCGTGATCGGGTAGTACGTGCCGCCCTTCACTGTCGCGTCGTTTGCGACGACCATGACGTGCCGGCCGTGGACCAGTCCGACGCCGGCGACGACGCCTCCCGAGGGGCACTCGTCGTCGTACAGGTCGAGACCGGCGAGCGCTCCGACCTCGAGGAAAGGGCTTCCGACGTCGAGCAGGGTGTCGATGCGGTCGCGGGCGAGCAGCTTGCCGCGGGCGGTGTGCCGCGCGCGCGCCCGCTCGGGACCGCCGCGTGCGGCCTCGGCGCGACGCCGCTCGAGGTCGGCGACCAGGTCGGGATACGTGGTGGGGGCTGTCATCGTCGACGGCACCTCCGGAAGAGTGCACGTTGAGTTATCGATTGATAACTCAGTCGAACGATAACACCGCCTCCCCGGCTCGGGAAGGCCCGATCGGTCAGCCTTCCATGACCGCCCGGAGGGAGACGAGGTCGGCGTCGATCGCTGCGGCATCCGCCTCGAACTCCGACTCGGTCACGCCGTCGCGCCGGTACAGCGTGAAGACGACCTCGCTTCCCGCATCGTTACGGAGGACGCGCAGCGGGTTGTGCACGACGGTCCCGTCGGGGAGTGTCACATCGTGGTCGAGCACGCCCGCCTCGACCGGGCCGACGAACGCCACTTCGATGTCGCCCATCGGTGAATCCGCGAGCCAGCGCCCACCCTCGTTCCGGATGCCGCTGCTCAGCCCCGCCGCCCAGGTCGGGAGATTCGCGGCGTCACCGGCGAAGGCGATCACCTCCCGCGGCGGGCGCGCGATCGCGCGAGACAGGTGTCGAGCGGGCCAGGTCATGCCGGGAGGCTATCGCGCGGCGGCGACACCGACCATGGGAGCGGGGAGGATGGAGGCATGACAATGTTCTCCGACCCGGTCCTGCAGGCGATGGCGATGCGACGTTCGCTCGCGAAGGTCGGGCCCGGGGCACCGTCCGACGAGGAGCTCGGCGAGTTGCTGGCGGCCGTCACGCCGGTGGCCGATCACAAGGCGCTGCGCCCGTGGCGCCTCCTGACGCTCCGCGGCGACGACCGCGCGCGTCTGGGCACCGCCCTCGACGCGGCAGCCGGTGTCGAGCGTGAGCCGGGCGACGCCAACGCCAAGCCGTTCCGAGCCGACCTGCTGATCGCGGTCGTGGCGAGCCCGAAGAACCACCCCGCCGTGCCGGTGTGGGAGCAGCACGCGACGGCCGCGGGCGCTGCGCACCTTCTCGAACTCGCCCTCTGGCGGGCGGGCTGGGGCGTCATGTGGCGGACCGGACTCGCGGTGAACTCCCCCGCGGTGCGCCGCCTGCACGGCCTCGCCGATTCGGAGCTGCTGATGGGCTGGCTCTACGTCGGCAGCGTCGACGCCGACCTCCGCGCCAGAATCGACGAAGCGCCGAGGAAGGTGCTCGGTCCCGAGCCCTTCCTCGGCGCTCTTCCTGCCGAGGATTCGTCCGCCTGAGCCTCAGCCCCGGCGGAACTCCCCCGTCATGGGGCAGTCGAATGGGTCGCGGGCGGCGAGGCCCACGCGGTTCAGGTAGTCGATGACGATGGCGTACGAGCGGATGAGGCTGGTCTCCGTGTAGGGGACGTTCAGCGTCGCGCAGTGCTCCCGGACGATCTCGCGCGCCTTCGAGAGGTGCGGACGGGGCATGTTCGGGAAGAGGTGGTGCTCCACTTGGTAGTTGAGCCCGCCCATGAGCCAGGTCGCCCACCATCCACCGCGGATGTTGCGCGAGGTGCGGACCTGCTTGCTGAAGAAGTCGAGCTTCGCATCGGGTGCGATGACCGGCATCCCCTTGTGGTTCGGCGCGAACGAGGCACCCATGTACAGGCCGAAGACGGCGAACTGCACACCCATGAAGGCGAAGGCCATCCCGAGGGGCAGCAGCAGGAAGACGGGCACGATGACGACGGCGAGACGGACGATGATCATCGCGATCTCGAGCCAGCGCTGCTTGACGTCCTTCTCGGTCACCAGGTACTTCAGGCCGAGGAAGTGGAGGTTCACGCCCTCGAGGGTGAGGAGCGGGAAGAAGAGCCAGCCCTGGCGCTTGGTGATCGCCCGGCGGAGGCCGCGGGCAGAGGCCGCATCGGTCTCGATGAATGAGATCGTGTCGATCTCGATGTCGGGGTCTTTGCCGACTCGGTTCGGGTTCGCGTGATGACGCGTGTGCTTACCGGTCCACCAGGCGTAGCTGATGCCGACGACGCCGGCGGCCAGGATGCGCGCCAGACGGTCGTTCGCCGGACCCGAGCTGAGCACCTGACGGTGCGCGGCTTCGTGGGCGAGGAACGCGACCTGCGTGAAGATGAGGCCCAGCGCTCCGGCGATGAGCAGCTGGAACCAGCTGTCGCCGAGGAGAATGAAGCCGGTGACTGCACCGCCGAAAGCGAGCGTAAGTGCGATGCCGACCATCAGATAGAAGACGGGAGTGCGATGAAGCAGCCCTGTCTCGCGAACGATGCGGGAGACGTCCGTGAACGCCTTCGCCATCGGGGGGAACTGCGCTGTTCCGGCGTACGTCTGACGGACGGGACCGAGACGTGACTCGGTGACGGATGAAGTGATGGGTGCACCTACTTGGGATCGTGATCCGCGGCGGCGGAGATGAGCCACCGACGAATGTCGATCACTGAGGGCCACGCTACGGGGAAGCACATCTCCGCTACGGCATGCATCGGCGATACCCACGGGACTGCCAGGCGCCGTCCAGGCTGTGTCCTAGCTCTCGCCGGATCGAGCGGAGGCGGTCTCCGGGAATTTCCTCACCGGCACGATGACGACGTCGTGCATCTTCCAGTCCAGAGCCCGGCACTCGTCTTGCGCTCGCTCGATGTCGTCAAGCCGCGGCATCCTCCGCTTCCGGGGCTTCACGAAGGCTTCAATGTGAAAGAACTGCCCCTGGTCGCGGGTGCGTGTGCGGACCTCATCCACCCAGCGAAGCGACGAGAGATGGTCGTGGATGCGGTCGATGTCAGGATGCGGCTTCGCATCGTCGAACGTGGTGGCGCGGGTGTCCATCAGGTCCGTCACCGCACCCTTCGTGTTCTTGAGACCGTCCCACAGGATGCTGCCCGAGATGAAGATGGCCGCAGCGGCATCCGCCCACCAGAGGCCGAGTCCGATGCCGCCGACGCCCACGATGGACCCGACCGCGGTCATCCAATCGGCCTTGTTCATATCGGCGTCGGCGTAGAGAACCTTGTTGTGGAGCTCCTTCGCCAAGCGCATCTTGACGCGACCGAACCAGATCGGCAGAGGGATCGTCGCGGCCATGGCCGCCATCATGAACCAGCCGAGCCACATGGACTCGCCGAACACCTCGACCGAACCGATCGGCGGACGATCCCCGCGGATCAAGGTCAGCGTCGAGTCGACGAGGAGGAACGCGCCCATCGCCAGGAGGGCCACGCCGGCCACGAGGTGCGCGACGCCGACGGAGCGGAAATAGCCGTAGGGGTAGCGCGGCGTCGCAGCGCGGGCCATCACCCGCACCGCCACGAGAAACGCGAGCGGAGGGGCGAGCGAGAGCATGTCCTCGATCCACGCCGCGCGCATCGCCTGCGAGCTGCCGGTCACGATTCCGACGACGGGGATGGTGACGGCAAGGAACGCGATCGTCGCCCACTCCATGCGGACAGCGCTCCGAAGCGCCGCGCGCCCGTCGCTGTCGAGGCCGTCTCTCAGCGCACTCTTCGTCATCCGTCGACCTCCTCTCTGAGGAACGTCTCGAGTTCCATCAGCAAGCCGTTCTCGCCGGCCCGGGTGAGCATGACGTGCTTCTCCGTCTCCCCGGTCGGGCTGACGACCTCCGTGTAGACGTCGGACACCGCGGCATCGTCCAGCCACGGCGTCGCATCCGTGAGGCCGCCGACGACGACGTCGAGGCTTCCCGCGTGGAGAGCGTCGACGAGCACCTCCTCGGTCCCCGCGCGCCATTCCACCTCAGCGCCGTGCCGCGCCGCGAACCGCTCGATCAGCGTCACCTCCGACCCGGTGGGCTCTGCGCCCGAAATCGACGACCAGGGTGGGTTCTCACTCACCCCCGCCCGCAGGACGCCGCTGTCCTCGACGGTGGCCAGGGTGCCGTCGACGTCGGCGGGACGCACACCGCACCCGGCGAGTCCGAGACCGACGATGAGGGATGCGGCGATCGCCGCGCGCGCTCGGTGAAACATGGGAACCTCCTCGGCGGCCACCATAGAAATGGCCCGAGCAGTCGACCGCCGGGGTTGACAGTCGAGGAGGATGACGTCAGCCGACCCGCTGCTCCTCGATCGGCGACGAGGTGGACCGGCCGTTCACGTCGAGGTAGATCTGACGCTCGGTGACCGAGACCGTGACCGTGTTGCGACGCTCGAGGGCGGATGCTGCATCGTCCAGGAAGTTCCGGTCGAAGCTGTAGACGGGGATGTCGGCCGCCCGGTGGATCGTCTTGCCCGCCCAGGCCTGCGCGAGCCTGATCGGTTCCCGCTGCGTGTACACGGCCACCCGCTCGGCGGCTTTGCTGGCGGCGTGCAGGCGACCGGCATCCGGAGCACCCACCTCGATCCAGGCGGTCAGCCGACCCGTTGCGTCGCGGACCATGACCGCAGGCTCGTCTGTCGCGGAGATGCCCTCGCTGAAGGCGATCCCCTCCTCGTATTCGAGCGCGTACGCCAGCACCCGGAGGAGCACATTCGTCGCCGTCTCGGAGGGATGCCGCGCGAGGCGGAGCGACAGCTCCTCGTAGACGCCGCGATCGACGTCAGCGAGCTGCACCGTGAACGTGTGCATCGTGGATCCGATGGCCATCCGTCGAGCCTAAACGGGGGGATGCTCACGCCCGGCCACGCGGGTGATAATGGTCGCATCCCGTCCAGCATCCATTTCAGGGAGATCTGCTCATGCCGTTTCACAGCAAGGAGATGCTCGAGCAGTGGCTCGAGGAGTTCGCCGGGCTGGGGTACTCGATCAGCGATCGGGTCAAGGTGGTTCCGCAGGACGGTGCGGACGGTCTCGACACCGGGCTCATCGCGCTGAACCTGCTGGACTCGATGACACTGACCTACATCCAGCCGGAGCCGCTGGGGTCGATCCACTGGGGCATCACGTTCGAAGCTCGCGAGCTCGATCTCAAGATGAATGCCGGTCGGACGCTCGAGCTCTCCGGCGAGCTCGCGATGGTGTCGATTCTCTGCACCTTCCTGCAGACGAAGTCCCTCGCCGAGGTCGAGGCCGAAGCGGATTCTGTCACCCCCGAGACACTCGGGCTCTGATGGACGACGCCCGCCACGCCGAGCTACGCGCACTGCAGGCGAGGGCGTACGGTCCGGGCGGACGTCTCGACGACGGCGAACAGCGCCGTCTGCACGACCTCGAGGCGCGGGCACGCGATGAGCGCCGTCGCCCGCCGTTCATCGACCGCGCACCCGAGTCCCTGGTGCAGCCGGCTTCGGCGGAAACCCCGCCACCCGCGCCGACAGTCCCCGCGGCGGTCGCTGCCGACCTGCGCGCAGCTCGCGCCGACGGCGGCCATCAGCCCCGCACGCGACGGCTGCTCGCGGGGCTCGTCTGGGCGGGCTCCCTCGCGATGGTCGCGACGCTCGCCGTCGGTATCACTGCGGCGGTGAGCAACCGCGCCACGGCAGCGGAAGTGACGAGCCCTTCCGGGGTCGAGGTCACCCACGTCACGACACTCAGCGCCGACACCGACCGCGCATGGCCGGAGGTCCTCAGTGCGCCGCCCGAGGACGGACAGATCTTCGCGTCGCTCGCGGGCCTCACACCGATCCTCGGACGCTACGACACCGGCGACGGGGGAATGACGCGCTGCGTACAGCTGCTGCCCGATGAGGCCTGGAGCGCTTCCCCCGAGGACGGGTTCTCGGGGGCTTGGTACACCAGCTGCGCAGCGGAGCCGTTCGCGCCGGCCGCAAGCCTCATCGTCTCGACGACGACGCCCGGCAGCCTTCGTGAGCGATTCCCCATCGGCACGCGTCTGCAGTTCGTGCTCGGCGACGGCGTCGTCGAGGTCTATTCGGCCGACGCGCCCGCCGGTGAGGCCGCAGGCTGATCGATCAGTGCGAGATCAGGCCGACTGGTAGGTGAGGCAGTCGGCCGACTCCGCGCCGGGACCGACGCGGACGGCGGATGCCGTGCACTCCAGGGACGAGTTGAAGACGCACTCGGCGCGCTGACATGCGCCGACGTGGCTGACGACCTTGTCGAGGCCGCCCTTCGTTCCGAGCGGGATGAAGGTGGCGCACTCGGCATCGCCGGGCGTCCCCCCGATGGTGACAGCGGCCGCGTGGCAGTGCGAGTGGTCGTTGTACGAGCAGCCGAGGGCGTTGCACTCGGACACGCGGGGCAGGTCGTCGAGAGTCATGCTCATGAGAGCCTCCTTCAGTGGTCGTGGGTTGAGGCTAACCCCGAACCCCCCGACATTGGACAGCCTTAGTCGGCACATTTCTCCCAGATGAATCCCGCAATCCGAGTTAGGTGAGCCTCGCCTGCACACTCCCGCGGCTCGGTGGATCCGACGGACCTATCACATCTCCGCTATTCTTCGCACCCAGAGAGCCGCGTGTCCGGCCGGAGTGGTAGATTCTGGCCACTCCGCCGCCGGCGTTGAGCCGGACGAACCCGAAGTTCGTCTGGGTACGAGGAAGCTGATCGATCATGTCTTTCTGAAGGGAGAACGGATGGCGCGCGCGCATTTCAGTGGCACGTCGCCGAGCCTCTTCCTGTGGCCCCAACTCGCACTCACGCACGTCGAGGAGACCCTTTTCGACGACGGGAACCCGCTGCGGCTGGTGGTCGTCGGACCTGCGGGCTCCGACAAATCCCCTCTTCTGGCTGAGATCGCCCGACGGGCCCCGACCACAGGGGACACCCTTTTCGTGGACGACGCGCACCTGCTCTCGGACGCGGAGCTGCGCGACCTCGACGCCCGCCTGGATGATCCGGACGCCGGGCTGGTTCTGGCGTGCAGACCGTGGCCGTGGCGTCCCGCCCTCACGAGCCTCATCCGCCGCGTCGAGCATTCGCGGCCCCTGCTCGCGCTGGGGCAGGTTGATGCCGAGGACATCTCGCTCGCGCTGCAGCGCGCACAGCGCTCGATCGATCCCGGCTGCATCGCGGGGATCGTTGAGGTCACCGCGTCCGTGACCTGGCTGGTAAAAGAAGTCCTTGCGGCACACGGCGACGGGTTCTGCCGCGACCCCTCCCACGAACGCGCGATCCGAGCTGTCGGGGAAGTGATCGCGCTCCGGCTCGACACGCTCGATCCGGATACATCGAGGGTCGTCCGTCGGGCGAGCCTTGCGGGCGACGATCTCCCCGCCTCGGTGGATGCCGTGGCGAGCGACGTGGCCGCGGGCCACGCTGAGGGCCTACTGCTGCGCGGCGGGCACACCATCCCGATCGTGGCGGACGCCGTCCGGCGGACGACACGGGTCAGCGAGATGATCGACCTTCTCGACAGCACACCGTGGGTCCCCCTCGACGCGGACGTCGTGTCCGCGCTCGGGCGTCATCATGATCCCCGTCTCGCCCGCGCACTTCAGACGCACGCCGACGAGGCCGTCGCCTACGACGCCGAGCGCGCCATCGAGCTGTACGACGCAGCACTCTCGGCTGGAGCCGACGCGACGGTGATCGCGATCCGCAAGGCGCGCCTCGCCTGGGCCCGGGGTGACATCGACGAAGCCGCCGCACTGGTCGACGGCGTGGCAGCGGATGCCACGGGTGACGAGCGCGATGAGGCGGTTCGAATCCTCGGTTCGTCCTGGAGTGCGCGCGGATTCCTCCGTGCGAGTTCCGCTGCCTACCGCGCGTACGGAAGCGACGGCGACCCTGTGCTCCGCGCGCAAGCCGCCATCGTGGCGTTCGGAACGGGCGACGCAGGCCCGCTGCGTGAGCTGATCCGCACGAACGACATCGACCCGGGGGGTCTGCCCACGACGGTCCGGGTCGCTCATACGACGATGCTGCGGGGACTCGCGGCATCCCTCTCCTCACCGGCGAGCGGCGCGTTCGACGACCTTGTGCGCGCGAGCGAAACCTACGGAGACTCCGGCGAGGCCGGGCCCATCCCCGAGCTGCCCGCGGTCATCGCCGCGATCGTCGCGATTAACATCGGCGAGATCGACACCGCTGCGAACCTCATGAGCGATGCCCTCATGGAGGAGCACGGCGGACCGTGGGCGCGTTCACGATTGCTGCTCTGGTCGGCGTGGATCGCGGTGCACCGACAGAATCCCGAGGAAGCGGCGGCGCGCCTGGCCGACGTCGACGCTTCCATCCTCCCGCTCAGCGCGCGCGAGGTCCTGATCCGGGATGCCGTCATGCTCGCCCACGTGCGGCGCTACGGCACCACGGAGGAGCTCCAGGCTGTGTGGGAACGCGTCCGAGACGACGTGCGCCAGGTCGAGCCCGATCTGTACCTCCTTCACCCGCTGCGTGACTTCATCGAGACCTCCGCGATGTTCGGGGATGGAGATCGCGTGGCCCCCGCCGTTGATGCGTTGCGGGGAATCCTGTCCGGTCTCGGCGACCCGCCGCTCTGGCGGATCCCGCTGCTGTGGTCGAGGTACCAGAGCGCGGGCCTCGCAGGGGACACCCACGGGGTCTCGCACGTCAGCCGCGCGCTGTCCGTCGCCGCCCGCGACTCTCGCGTCGCTGCCGCGATGAACGCTGCAGCGACCGAGTGGTCGCGCACGCGCGTGGACGAAGGCGACATCGACCGAGTCGAGCGGACCGCCTCGCGCTTGGCGGCGCTCGGGTACGCGTGGGAGGGCGCCAGAATGGCGATGATCCTCTCGGAGCGCGTCCGCGATCGGCGCGTTGGCACCCGGCTCGCGGCGATCGCTCGACAGATCCACCCCAACGCCGTCCCGGCGAGCGCCGCGAACGGGAGTTCCTCGCTCGAGGAGGGCGGTCTGCTGAGTGCGCGCGAGCGGGAGGTCGCGGGCCTGGTGCTGAGTGGCATGACCTACGCGGAGATCGGCGAGACCATCTTCATCTCGCCCCGCACCGCGGAGCACCACATCGCCCGGATCCGCCGCCGGCTCGGCGCCACGTCGCGCACGGATCTCATCGCGAAGCTGCAGGCCATCGTCGGGCCTGACGAGGGCCAAGCGCCGGGACCAGGCGTCCGCTGACACGTCCGACGACCGCAGGGTCCGCACAAGAGAGCGGACCCTCTCGGGCCCGATCAGTGGGGACTGAGGCGGGAGAGGGTCCGCGTAGCCATCCGGATGTACCCGAAGACGCCCAGAGTTTGGGGACAGTGCGCGTCTATGCCGCTTGGGGAACGGTCGGAATCCTTGGGGATGGCGCTCTCATGCTAATGGAAAGGCCTCTGCCGCAACAGGGATAGAGCGCGATCTTCACACAGGCACCGTAAATAGTGGCCGTATGCCTTCCCCAGACGGGTCGGATACGCCACTGATCACACGATGCAGAGTGCCGCCGGCGACCTGTGACGGGTCGCCGGCGTTCACTCAGGCTTCGACGCGGCGACGGCGGCGGGATACGAGGAACACGCCTGCGGCGACCGCAGCGGCTCCGCCGACGGCCGCCGCGACGGGCAGCTGCCCACCGGTGTGCGCCAGGATCCCCGATCCCGAACCGCCGGAGATTCCGCCCGAGGCGACGCCCACGGGCGTCGCGCAGTCGTCGGAATACCCGGGGTACGCCAGCGGAACGGCGACCGTGTCGTCGCCGACACGCAGCTGAGCCGTGATGTCGCCGGTCGTCCAGACCGCGGCGTCATCGCGCGGCTCCCAGTCGTCGCCCGAACGCACCCAGCCCGGGAGCGCGGTGACCGCACCGTTCCCTGCAACCTCGACCCCCGGCCACAGCACGGTGCCGGACCCGTTACCCGCAGCATCCACGGCGAGAGGCACCACGATCTGGCGACCGCCCCGCGAGAGCACGAGCTCAGCGGACGAGGAGCGTGCAGCCGTTGATGCGTCCACGCGATCGATCGAGTAGTCGATCGACGGTGCCTGGCGAACGCACAGCGACTGCACGACCGACCCGCCCAACCCCGGTTCCGGAGTGTTCGGGACGTACGTCCCGTCCGCTGCGAATGCCGGCGTAGCTCCGGCACCCGCGACAACGGCGACCACGATCGTGGCGCGCCAAATATTCCCCCACATGTAAGCCTCCCCAAGGGCCTTCGAGTCGCGCCTCGGGTGAGCGCGCGCTCGTCTTTCGTTCGTCACGCTACATCCGAACCCGCGGAGGGGGGCTCCCGTCATCCCCTCATAACCCCCTAATCACACCCCTACATGTCCCCCATTTGGGGGACACAAGATTAGGTTTGTCCCCCTATTGGTGGACGCGCCGCGCGCCGGTAACGTTCGAATATCGCCGCTGGAAGGACTTTGGGGAGTCAGAAGGCACAAGGTGGCTGCAGAGGAAGTGGAAGCGTGCTTGGGGGCCGTGACCATGTCTGCCTGGACTCTTCGTACGGCCTCGTTCACGCAACGAGCCCGTACGAAGGGTTTCAGAAACCTCACGATCAGCGGGGGCTGAGCGTGGTCGGTCGTTGTCAGGCCGGGAGAGGGAAGACAGAACGGCGAGCCGAGGGGTCGGCGCACCGGGGTGGCACCGAAGGGGACGGGTGTCACGCAAGAAAGGTCGCGGATCGGATCCGCACATCGGGGAAAGCGCAGGTTGGGGCCTGCGTTGATTTTGGGGGGAACAACACGTTCATGGGGACAGAACGGAAGACGGGCGCGCGCCGGCACGGTGCCGCCCACGACGCAGAGCCCTGCTGCGTCACGACGGGTGAGCAATCATGACGACGGGCCCGAACCCGATGTCACCCGATTCGCATCACGCCCCGGCGCAGAAGCTGAGCCCCTCAGCCGACGCGTTCCGTCACCAGCGTGAACACCGTCGGAGCTGCGCATCGATCGCGGCCTCCGACGGTGTCACGCCGGACGTCACATCCACTCGACTCGCGCGCCGCGCACGGCGTGTCTTCTCTCTCAGCAACTCGGGTCTTGCGCGCACCTCAACGGCGAGGTCGCGCGAGACCCGGATGAACGTGGCGGCTCATGCTCGAGCCGAAGTGATCGGTGAATCGGTGCCTCGTCGAGGGACCCACGGCCTTCCCGGCCGTCCACTGATGCTCGGCTCGTCACACAGCTAGAACCGTCACCCGCACGCGGGCACGGCCGGACCTCCCCCCGTCCGTCCGTGCCCGCCTGATGGATGCCCCCAGCGCCCTCGGGACGCCGCTCTGACCACCAGGCGCTCAAAGGCTCGTAAGAGCAGTCAGCAGACACCCAGAGGCTCACCTGAGGTCCTCGACAGTTACCAGGCAGTCGCGGTCATCCGAGGGGCTCTCAAGTCCCGGCACGGCGCGCGCGAGCGCCGGTCCTGTCGGCGACCTATGCCGCTCTTACCGCGCGGTCTCGGCCGCGACGCCGGTCGACAGCGGCGTACGAGGGTCCCGGAGGAGCGCGATGACGCGATTCTGCTCGGCCTCGGTCAGCGAGTGGTGCAAGGGAAGGACCAGCGTGGCCTCAGCGAAGCGCTCCGCACCCCAGAGGCCTTCCGTCGGTGTCAGCGCCTCGTAGGACGCGAGTCGGTGGATCGCGGGACTGCCTCGCTCGGCCGTGACCGCAGACTCGGCGAGCGCGACGAGCAGATCGTCTCGATCCACGGGGTACGCCTCCTCCACCGCGACCCAGAACGACTGCGCGTTGCTCGTCCCCCAGTCAGGATCGGCGACGAACCGAAGACCGGTGACATCGGCGAGTTCGGAACGGTAGCGGTCGGCGATCTCGCGCCGATGACGCACGATCTCGGGGAGACGCTCCAGCTGCGCAAGCCCGACAGCGGCCTGCAGGTCGGTCATCCGGAAATTCCAACCGATCTCGCCCTCCCCCTCGGCAGGCGGAAGCACGTTCTCGTTGCGATTCGCCGCGAGCACGCTCGCGGCGTGCTCGCGAAGGCGCTGCGCCCGTGCAGCCCACGCCGCGTGGGTCGTCGTGAGCATGCCGCCCTCACCCGTGGTCAGCACCGCGTGCGGGTGGAACGACCACACGGTCAGCTCAGCGTCAGCCCCGACCGGGCGGCCGTGGTGCGTCGAGCCGGCAGCCGACGCCGCATCCTCGATCACGACGATCCCGAGTGGATCGGTGACGGCGCGGATGCCCCGCAGATCGACGGGAACGCCGGCGTGATCGACCGCGATGACCGCTGTCGTCGCGGGCGTGAGAGAGCTCTCGACCGTCACGCCCGAGACCGTGCCGGTGGACGGGTCGACATCCGCGAAGACGGGGTACGCCCCGACATACCGGATCGCGTTCATCGTCGCGAGGGAGACCAGCGACGGCACGACGACGTCGTCGCCGGGACGGACGCCTGCGACGATGAGCGCGAGGTGAAGCGCGGTGGCGCAGCTCGTTGTGGCGACGGCATAGGGCGCCTGCATCGCGGCCGCGAACTCGTGCTCGAAACGGGCCACCCTCGGCCCCTGCGCGACCCAGCCGCTCGCGATCACCTCGGCGACCGCGTCGGTCTCCTCCTGACCGAGGCACGGGACCATGACGTCGATGCGGGGGCCCGCTGTCGGGGTCATGCCGCCACGTCCGCTCGGTGAGACTCGTGTCCGAGAGGGTGCGGGGCGCCGAACGCGGCCAGGCTGCCCGCTGCAGCATCCAGAATCGACAGGACGCGCAGCCCCGCGGCGCCGCTCGTTCGCGGGTCCCGGTTCTCGCGGATGGCCCCCGCAAACTCGGCGACGACAGAGCCGAGGGCCTCCCGCTCCTCGAAAGCCGATGCTCGGGTATCTCCGACCCGGTAGGAGATGTTGGCCGCGCGCCGATCCTTCGCGGTCGCACGCGAGATCGACGAGATGTCGACGCCGCGGTCGTAAATGCTGAGCCGCTGCTGCGGGTTCAGGTCGTCCCATACGAGCGTGTGCCGCGTACCGCCGATCACCATGCGGCGCGTCCTGGTCGGGCTCAACCAGTTGACGTGCAGGTGAGCCATCACACCATCGGTGAGGGGCATCGCCAGGTGGCCGATCGATGACTTGCCGGAACTCAGCGGGTCGGATCCGTGCGCCGAGACCGACGTCGCGTGCAGGCCTCCCGGAAGGACGAAGTCCATGATCGACAGGTCATGCGGAGCGAGGTCCCAGAAGACGTCGACGTCGGGCTGGATGAGGCCGAAGTTGATCCGCAGGCTGTCGACGAAGAGGACGTCGCCGATCTCGCCCGATGCGATCACTTCGCGCATCTTGAGCACAGCCGGCGTGTAGCAGGACGTGTGGTCGGCCATGAGGACCAGCCCACGCTCGGCGGCGCGCTGCACCATCTCGGCCCCGTGCTCCGGGGTGTCGGCCAACGGCTTCTCGGCCATGACGTGTTTGCCGGCGTCGAGGGCGGCCATCGCGATCGCGTGGTGGGTGCGCGCGGGCGTGGCGATCGCGACCGCATCGATCAGCGGATCAGCCAGGATCGACTGCACATCAGCCGTGACCGGGGCACCGCCGACGGCGTCGGCAACTCGACGGGCGCGGTCGATGTCGACATCGCAGATCGCAGCGAGATTCCACTCGCGACTCGCGCGCAGATTGCGTGCGAGGTTGGGTCCCCAGTACCCGGCACCGATCACGGCGACATTAAGTCGTCTGTTCACTTCTTCCCCAGATTCCCCATGTGGGTGGAGCCCCCCGAAAGCGTCCCCCGACGGCTCGCGCCGCCCCCCGGACGGCATCGAGCACCCCGCTCACTACCGGTGTTTCCGAGGCGGCTCTTCGGGTCGCCGCCTCCCCCACGAAGACGCGCGAAGACCCCGGGGGAACCACACGACTTCCCGTGAGGTTCGGAACGGCCCGCAGATCGGATGGGGGCGATCTTCGAGAGACGACCGACGGGCTCGGCGAATGCCGTGACAATGCGCGATGAAGCGCCTCTCTGCGCGCACGCCGATGCGCGTGCGACGGATGTCCCCGGTGTCCCCATGCTCTTCCCCAGACGCACGCATCCCGAGCAAGAGATGCGGGCCATAGACCGGTGCCGACGACGATCCCACTCGTCGCCGTTGTGCTCGCCTCCCCAGGCGGGCACGGCCGGTGTCCCCGCCGCAATGAAACCAGACCTGGGCCGAAGACACAACACGATCCCTCAGACGGGATGGCGGCGCCCTCCGATAATCGGGGAGTTCGGGTCAGCCCCAGCCACCGAGATAGGCGGCGACGTCAGGCTCCCCGGCGAGCGGCATCACACCCTCGACGCGGTCCGCGACGCGGGGGAACAGGTCGTTCCTCCCCCATCTGCGCTCCCTCGCTGCCGCACGGCAGGAGTGGATGCGGATGAGCGGTGAACCGTCGTCGTCGAGGACGACGAGGAGGCCGAGGCTGTCGCGGGCCACTCGCTCGACGGCGTCGCGGAGACCTGTCCCGACTCGGACCGGGCGGACGATTTCGATGTGGATGCGCACCCAGTCGAGGCGCGGGTCGGAGCGGATCTCTTCGACCAGTTCTGACCCGGGCACGTCAGCAAGGACCGAGTCGACGCTCACGAAAGCAGCCGCCTCGGACGCGCCGGCCGGCGGTGTGACTGCGATGTCCACGCGCGACGTCGGCCGCCCGTGCGGTCGGGATCCCGGCACCGGGATGAGGTCGGCCAGCAGAACGGCCTCGGCGTTCCGGGCGATGAGGTCGTGGTCGTCGCGCGCCCCGGCATCCGGTCCGTCGTGCCAGGCCACGGCAGACGGCACATAGGCGAGCACGGCGCCCTGCAGCCACGCGCGGTAGGTCCACTCCCAGTCCTCACCGCCATAGGCGCGGAAGTCCTCGTCGAAGCCGCCCGACGCCTCGAACATCGTGCGCGAGCACGCGACGACCGCGCCGATCACGTGCCGGTAGCTGCGGTCGTCGACGGCCAGCAGGTCACCGGAGCGGCGGTACGCGTCGGCCAACCAGGTCGGCTCGGCCAGCCGCCGGCCCTCGAGCACGGTGCGCACGTCGGCAACCGGCGACACACCGTCCAGGTCTGCGTGTCGCCGCCGGCCGGCTGCCACCACATCGGGGGCGAGCCCCGGCATCCGACTCAGCTCTCTGATGAAGGCGGGCTCGGGGACGGTGTCGGCATCGAGGAACACGAGCACGTCGCCGGTCGCGTGGAGAGCGCCGAGGTTCCGCACCGCGGCGAGGCGGAATCCCTCGTCGGCCTGGCGGACGAGCCGCACCCCCGCAGGCACCTCCGGCGCCTCGGCCGACCCGTCGTCGGCGACGATCACCTCGAGCCGGTCCTGCGGATGGTCCTGCCCGGCGAGCGCCGCGAGGCACCGAGCGAGCTGGGCGGGCTGTTCGTAGTGCGCAACGATGACGGAGACGGCGGGCGGGGTGTCGGGCACGATCCCGTCCAGCAGATCCCACCGGTTGCCCGGGAGGGCGATGCCGTTGGCCATCAGGCGGCCGCCCACCACGCCAGATACGACGCGGCCACGTCGTCGAGCGTCGGCGCCAGCGATGCGTCCGAGGCGAGGCGGGTGGATGCCGGGTCGAGCCAGGCGTCGACGAGATGGTCCGCCAGGTCGCCTGCGGCGTAGCGGACGATCGTCCCGGGGCGGAGTTCGTCCATCTCGGCGGCGTACCGGGAGTCGACCACGAGCGGGCAACGCCCGGCTTCGACCCAGTCGAGCATCGAGCGAGACGCCGAGACGTGCTCGTGGGCCGCGAGAGGGATGCCGGGACCCACCAGCTCCCTCGCGAACGCGTCGTCGGCGAGGAATCCGGTCACCTCGAACGAGACACCGAGGGCTGCGGCATCCTCCCGCAGCTGCGTCACGTCCCCGTCGTGCCCCCTCGAGGGCGCGCCGATCGCGCGGACGGCTACTTCACCGACGTCCTCGCCGCGCTCCCGGAGCGAGTCTGCCGCTCGGGCGGCCGCGAGAACAGCGGGCCGGTGTCCTTTACCGGGATAGACGAAACCGGCGATGAGGACGCGAAGGTCACTGTCGACCTCGAGCGGCGGAGGCACCGACGGGATGCCGCTGCGCGCCCCCAGCGCGATGGCGTCAGCGCGTGCCGAGCGCGGCAGGAACTCGTCCATCAGGAGCTGCTCGTGGTGGCTGTTGACCACGACTCGCGCTGCCGCGGAGACCATCCGGGAGTACGCGGCGCGGCGGCGCTCGAACATGGTGCCGTCGGAGGTCTGCGGAACATCGTGAAGCGTCAGGGTGAGCCGGCACCGGGCAGCCCAGCGCTCGACGACCTCGGCGGCATCCTCCGGTCCGGTGCCGAACAGGCGGTCGGTCGCGTGCAGGTGGACGGGCGTTCCGGGCGCCTCATCGGCCAGAGCCCGATCAGCCGCGGGGACGTCAGCCACCCGGACGATCCGCGCGTCCGGGTTCACAGCTGTCACCGCGACCGCCACGTCGCCTGCGTACTGCGTCACCCCGTGGCCGTCCGGGCCGAGCACGAGCAGAAGGGGAGGCGGAGAGATCACCTCGCATAGTTATCCGCCCGCAGGGGGAAGGTCAAGCCCCCCTCTCCGAACGGATCTTCCCGCGTACGGTCGGGGCGTTGGGCGCACCCATTCTTCTGGACGGCGCGACGCCGTCGAAAGGAGAACAGTGGCGACGACCACGCGAATCGGCACCCCGGAGGGTGCGGAATCCACCGGAACAGTCACGATCGTGTCGATCCCTGCGGCCCATCCGTACGTTCAGCGGGTAGCCTCCGATCCGCGCATCGCCGTACTTCCGGACCCGATCGCGCCCGGAGCGGATCCAGCCGTGTGGTGGCCGCCGGCAGCACTAGACCCGGCGTGGATCCGCGCCTACGCCGACGAGGCCTCGCTCCTGCACATCCACTTCGGAACCGAATCATTTCCGCCCGGGCACCTCACCGCCTGTCTCGAGTCCGCACATGCCGCCGGCTGGCCCGTCGTCTTCACGCTGCACGACCTCGAGCATCCGCAGCTCGGCGACAGCTCCGCTTACCTCGCGCAGCTCGACGAACTGATGGCCGGTGCCGACGCGGTCATCACCCTGACTGCGGGGGCGGCACGCATCGCCCACGAACGATGGGGTCGTTCCGCGACCGTCATCCCGCATCCGTCGGTCTTGCCGCGCTCCGCAGCGGTCGAGCCCGCTCTCGGGACCGGGCGCGTCGTCGGCGTGCACCTCAAGGACCTCCGCCCGAGCGTCGACGGCCCCGGCACCGTCCGCACCCTCGACGCCGCGCTCACGGCGCTGCGCGACGCCGGGCACGACGTCCGCGGCGAGGTGCGCCTGCACCGTCGGGTGCGCGACACGGATGCCGCCGCCGCCGTCCGCGAGCTGTGCGCGGCATCCACGACTGTCGACCTCATCGAGCACGAGCGCCTCGCCGACGACGACCTGTTCGCCGCGCTGGCGCGTCTGGACGCGTGCGTGCTGCCCTACCGGCACGGCACGCACTCCGGATGGCTCGAGCTGTGCTGGGATCTCGGCGTTCCGGTCGCCGCTCCCCGCGTGGGCTTCTTCGCCGAACAGCACGCCGACGGCACGGTCGCCTCGTTCACCGCCGGCGCGGGCGACGAACTCGCCGTGGCACTCGCCAGCCTCTGGGTCGCGCCGTCGGCCCGGCCAGCGAGCCCCGCCCGAGACGCCCTGGTCGACGAGCGCCGGGCGCTCCGCGCGGTGACGGATGCCGCGATCGCCGAGCGTCACGCCGAGCTGTACCTCCGTCTGCTCGAAAGCCGCGCGGAGTGAGCGCCCGCCCGCTCCGCATCGTCGTCATCGCACCGTTGCGGTTTCCCCTCCGCCGACCGCACGCCGGCGGGCTCGAGTCCGCCGTGTGGAGCGAGGTCGACGCGCTCCGCGACCGGGGACACGACGTCACGTTCATCGCGCCGGAAGGGTCGGACTTTCTGCCTGACGCGTGCGTCTTCCGACTGCCCCCCGTGGTGTGGCGCGGGGACGAGGAGCCGACGGACAAGACCTGGCCCGCGAGCTACCGCCGCGAGATCGTCCCCGCCCTCGGCCGAGCGCTCGACGAGATCGCGGCGCACCCCGAGCGGTACGACGTGATCTCGAATCACTGCCTCGACCCGCTCCCCCTGCGGCGCGCGCCCCACCTGGGCGTGGCGATGGTCACGACGCTCCACACCCCTGTCGACGGCGCCGCTGTCAGCGCGCACGCTGCGGCGGGTGGCGTCGGGTCGGACTTCCTCTCGGTGAGCACGCACACGAATATGCAGTGGGATGCCGCGGGCGTCCCTTCGGAGCTTCTCCCCAACGGCGTCGACCCGAAGGCGTGGACGCTCGGTCCGGGCGGCGACGACCTCGTCTGGTTCGGACGGATCGTGCCCGAAAAGGCGCCGCACGTCGCCGTCGAGGTGGCCCACCGACTCGGCCGCCGCCTGGTGATCGCCGGTCGGATCGGCGATGAGTCTTACGCTCGCGACGTTCTCTTCCCGTCCTTCGGCGACGGCGTGGAGTATGCCGGCGAACTCGCGCCTGGCCCCCTCGCCGCGCTCGTCGGCCGCAGCGGGCTCGCCCTGGCCACACCGGCATGGGCGGAACCGTTCGGCCTCGTCGGCCCCGAAGCGCTCATGTGCGGGACGCCCGTCGTCGGCTTCGCGGTCGGCGGAGTTCCCGAAATCGCCGCCGCGACGATGGGCATGCAGCTCGTCGCACCGGGTGACGTCGCCGCAATGACCGCCCGGGCAGCGTCGATGCTGCCGAGCGGGAAGGATGCCGAGTTCCGAGCCGTCGTCCGCGAGACAGCTGAGCGTCGGTTCTCTCTCGACCTCCGCATCGACGCACTAGAGGCGAGCTTCGCCCGCCTGCTGGCGACGGAGAGCGCGGCGTGACCGGCCGCATCCCGCGCCTCGGTTGGTACATCCACCATCACGGGCGCGGACACCTCACACGGATGCTGGCGATCGCGCCCCACCTCGACGCGGAGGTCGACTGCCTCAGCAGCCTCCCCGCGCCGAAGGGGCTGCCCGCAGGATGGACGTGGACCGTGCTCGACCGCGACGACGACGGCGGCGAGCCGATCGACCCGACGGCGGGCGGGCTGCTGCACTGGGCCCCGATCGGCCACGTCGGGCACCGGACCCGACTCGCGGTCATCGCCGCCGCCGCCAACGCAGGGCGGTGGGAGGGCATGGTCGTCGACACCTCCGTCGAAGTGACGCTGTTCGCGCGTCTGCTCGGCCTCCGCACGGTCGTCATGACTCAGCCGGGTCATCGAGTCGACCGGCCGCACCTGCTCGGATTCGCCGCGGCGGACACCGTGCTCGCACCGTGGGCCCGCGGCATCCTGTCACCCCCGCATCTCGAGGCGCTCGGCGACAAGGTCGTGCACACCGGCGGGATCAGCCGATTCGCTAGCCGTGCCGGGGATGTCCCGCGCACCGACGACGTGCTGCTGTTGGCCGGGGCGGGCGGGTCGAGCGTCGGAGCGGCTGCCATCGAGGACGCCGAGCGGGCGACGGGGCGTCGCTGGCACGTCCTCGGCGGCGACAGCGGTGTCTGGTCGGACGACCCCTGGGAGGCGCTGGTCTCGGCGGGCGTCGTCGTGTCGTGGGCGGGGCAGAATGCGGTCGCCGACCTCGCCGCGGCGCAGGCGCCCGCGATCGTCGTACCGCAGGAGCGTCCGTTCGAGGAGCAGCTCGAGACGGCACGCGCGTTGCGGCGGGCGGGTCTCGCGCAGGTCTCGGAGGAGTGGCCGACGATCGAGCAGTGGCCCGCACTCGTCGAGCAGGCGTCGAGGAGCCAGCCGGAGTGGGAACGTTGGGAGGTCGTCGGCGCACCGCAGCGAGCGGCTACCGCCATCGCCGACACGATGCGCGGGCTCCGATGAACCTTGCCGTGGTGACCCTGTGCTCGGCGGCCCGCGTGGACCATCTGCGTGTGCAGCTGCAAGCCCTCGCCGCGACCCCAGACGTGCACCGCATCGTGGTCTGGATCGGCGACGACGCACCCCCCGAGCTCGACGCCGAGACGGTCTTCCGGGTGGAGCCGGGGTCGGATGGGCTGCGGCTGGCCGCCGGCCGCAATGCGGGGGCGGCCGCTGCGTCGAACGCGGACCTGCTCGTGTTCCTCGATGCGGACTGCGTGCCCGGCCCCGATCTGCTCCGGCGGTATCGGGATGCCGCCGTTCGCCACCCGGGCGCCGTGCTGTGCGGACCGGTGACGTACCTCGCCGAGGGGGTCGCGGCATCCGACCCGGCCGGACTCGCTGCTCTCACAGCACCTCATGCCGCGCGGCCGATGCCCCCAGAGGATGCGGAGCGGATCGCCGCCGCCGAGGAGTACCCGCTGTTCTGGTCGCTCTCGTTCGCACTGACGCCCGAGACGTGGCGGCGGATCGGCGGGTTCGATGAGTCGTACGAGGGATACGGTGGCGAGGACACCGATTTCGCCTTCCGCATGCGTGCCCGGGAGGTTCCACTCGTGTGGACGGGCGGCGCCCACGCGTATCACCAGTACCACCCGACCACGTCGCCGCCGTGGCAGCACGTCGACGACATCCTCCGCAACGGCGCTCTGTTCCACGAGCGCTGGGGTCAGTGGCCGATGACCGGCTGGCTCGACGCCTTCGAGCGCGCCGGTGCCGTCGTTCAGGATGCCGACGGCTGGCGCCGCGCGCCGGCGGAGCGCGGCGCCTAGACCTCGCGGCTCACCGCCACGCGGACCAGACCGCCTGCACGCGATCGAACTCCTTCCGCGGGTCGCCCGTGCGCGGCGCAGCATCGGAGGGAGCCCGCACGGCGAACGCGGAACGGCGCGCCCATCGACGAAGGGACGCGACGAAAGTCGGTGACGGGGTCATCGTGGTCGCCCCGTCACGCCGCTGCGCGCGAGCAGTCGATGCAGGTCGCCGCGTGGGGCACCGCCTCGAGGCGTGCCGGGGCGATCCAGCCGCTGCACCGCGCGCAGCGTCCGTAGGTTCCCGCATCGATGCGGTTGAGCGCCTTGGTGATCTCGTCCACGGCGCGGCGGTTGGCGGCGAGTGTCTGATACGCCATCGGGTCGATCGACGGCAGCGCGTGCGGCGCCAGCTCCTCGATGATGGCGAGTCGCTCGGTCAGGCTCTCCTCCAGGAGCGCGCGGAAGGGTCCCGTGTCGATGTCGACGGGTGATTCGGTGGTCATGTCACTCTCCATGCAAAAAAGAAACGCGCCGCAGATGCGACGCGTTGGCTTCGAAGGGGGCACGGCTCACGTGAGTGAGGTCCCCCATCGAATGCCCTGGCGCGTCGAGATCCGCTTCGCTGCCCCCGGCGGCGAAAAGGTGACTCGCGACTCCGCAACGAGGGTCCGACGAACGCTGCGCCGCCCTCGAGGGGCAGCGTTCAGTGCGCCGAGTCGCTGGTGGATAGCCATGGCCTCACCATAGCCGCGAAAAGAAAAAGGGCAAATCAGAGGAAAAAACGGGGAGCTTGCCTATTCCTGCAGAGCGGCTATGGTGTGAGTTTCACGAGGGAGGGGCCGTGCACAGTTTCGAGGAGCAGACGGTTGTGGCTGCGGAGGTGGTCGGCGACCGCATCCCTGCGCTTGCACCGCTGCGATCGCGCGATGCCGACCCTGCGGCCAGAGTGCTCGTGGTCGGCGTGGACGGTCGCGGAATCGCCACCGCTCGCGGCGTGAAGGACATCCTGCACAAGGCTGAGGCGCACGTCGTGGACCACCACCGCGATCAGCGCCATGTCGTCATCGTCGTGCAGGTCGACGATGAGCTCAGCGACCACGCGCAGCGCGGTGCGCACCGGTGGGCAGGCGGCATCCAAACTGCCCGGCAGCGGGCACGCGGCGCCGAGGTGTCGGTCGTCCTCCTCCTCATCGACCCGGCAACCCGCCCGACGACTGTGCAGCAGCGGATCGACGAACTGAAGTGCCGGCCCGCCGGGGTCAACTGCGCCGTCGTCCTCACCGGCGAGGAGATCCGCCACGAACCCATCGCGGTCGTCTCCGCGCGCGACTACATCTGAGCGGATGGGTAAGGTCGTCACGTCCGCGCCAAGGCGGGCGCCCGGGGGGGACGATGAGGCGTGGTCTGATCGGCGGAGGGGTGCTGGTCGCCCTGTGGTTCGTCTGCGGTTGGGCGCCATTCCTGCTGTACGCCGCCGGCGGTAGCCTGGCGAGTCTCGGCCAGATGGTCCCTTCGCCCATGGCCCGCGGTGCCTTCGCGAGCCCCGCCCCGTGGACGTTCATCGTTCAGATCCTCGTCGCGATCGCGCTCGTGGCAGTGTTCGCCGTGCTCGCCTCGCGGTTCTCGTCGGGTCGCGCCACGTTCGCCGCGGGTTGGCTCGCCGCGATCCTCGCGTCTTTCGCCATCGGCGCGGTGCTCGATCTGGGGAGCTTCTTCACCGGCCTGGGCACCTTCGGCATCCGCGGCTCCCTCGGAATGATGGGCACCACCCCCGTGACGACGTGGTGGGCGGTGGCGCTGGGGTGGATCCCCGCACTCGCGTGGGCTCGCCTGCCGATCGCACCTCCGGCGGAGACGGCCCCTCGGGTTCGCGCCGCAGGACGCGTTCCCACCCTGGCCTGGTCTGCGATCGCCGCCGTCGCATTGATCTGTCTGCCACTCGCCGCGCAGGCCGGGTCCGACGCGACTCAGACGCAGCTCCGCGAGGATGAGGCGACCGCAGCGCAGCAAGCAGACCCGGACGGCGCGGCGGCTCCGGACCCGTCGGCGACGGGTGAGCCCGTGCCCGCAATGGCGCCCGCGGAAGGCCCGACGCCAGCCGACGCGTGCACCTCGGCGAACACGACGATCCTGGCTCCGGCGGAGGACGCTGCCACCGGTCACCGAGGCCAGCTTCTGTCGCTGGTGAACACCTCCGATGAGCCGTGTGTCGTCAACGGGTACCCGGATGTCGCCTACGGAGACCAGAACGGCCACCTTCTGCAGGTGGACGTCCAGCACGGAAGCTCATTCATGGGCGATGACCCCGGCGCGGCGGCCATCACCCTTCAGCCGGGCTCGTCGGCGAGGGCCGTGATCGGCTGGGACGCCAATTCGGTGCGCGGACACCTCGCCGCCCGGAGCCTCTGGCTCGCGGTGTCCACCGGGCAGGAGCGTCTGACGTGGGAGGTCTCACTCGACATCATCCCCGGCGCGACCGTGCACGTCACAGCCTGGCGTGACATCGCCCCGCCCGAAGGATGACCGAGGCATACCGCGTTCACCCGGCGCGGCGCGGGTGATGGTTGAGGACGCCGACGTCGGCACGCTCCGTCAGCGATTCGGCACGTAGGTCTCGGCCACGATTCCCGAGTTGAAGGTCAACCGATCGACGAGCTGCAGGTCGAGCGGTTCCGCCACCCCCTCGAAGAGGCGGGGCCCGTTCCCGACGACGCGCGGATGGATGACGAATGTGTACTCGTCGATCAGCCCCCACCCAGCAAGCGCCGTCGCAAGGGTCACGCCACCCGTGTAGAGCCCCTCGCCGGGCATGGACTTCAGCCGCTCGACTTCGGTGCGCAGGTCGCCTGAGACGAGCTCCGCGTTCCAGTCGACCGCCTTGAGCGTCGACGACACCACGTACTTCTTCGCCTCGTCGATCGTCCGCGCGAACGGTTGCGTCCACGCCGGCATCGCCTCGGATACCGGCGGTCGCCAGGCATCCTCCATCATCCGGTACACGGTCCGGCCGAGGATGAGCGCGTCAGCGCGGGCGATCTGCTGCGCGGCGTGCTCGTGTGTCTGCGCGTCGGGGATGCCGGCGCGGTGGTCGACGCACCCGTCGAGCGTCACGTTGATGGAGTAGCGGAGCGGTCGCACAGGGCGAGACTACGCCGCGGCGATCGCCAGCGGGGGCGCTTCAGAACGACTCCTCGCACCAGGGGTCGTCCTCCTCGTACGGGTACTCGCTGACGGACGCCGGAGGGTGGACGAGGCGATCGTTCCGACTCAGAAGATCCATCAGCGCCGACTCATCCTCGATGGCGGTCGCCGGACCCGGATGAGGCATCGTGTAGAGCTGACTGGTGGGACCGATGAGCATCGACGACGTCGCCGGGCCCTCGGATGTCCAGATGGGCACAGTGATGAGGTCGGCGCCCTTGTGCTCTGCAAGGGTCTTCGCGTACCGCATCACCGCGTCGGCGATCGCGTCAGTGGTGACGACGTATCCGTCGCCGTAATGGAGTTCGAGCATCGGTCGATGGTGCATCCCCGCTGCCCTGGACAGATGGGGGTCGCGCCCTCGGCATCCGTCTCCTACACTGCGGCGTCTGCCGGGCGCTCCATCGGGATGTGCGGGATGCGGTCCTCGACGAACGGCGGGCCCGACTGGATGAAGCCGAAGCGGCCGTACCAGTCCGCGAGGTGTTCTTGCGCGTCGAGGACGAAGGGCCGCGCCGCATCGCGCTCGAGAGCGTCGTCGATCGCCCGACTCATGAGGTCGGCGCCGACCCCGCGGCCGCGCGCCGCCGCACTCGTGACGACGCGGCCGATGCGCCAGCGCTCGCCCTCGTCGAGCAGGCGGAGCGTCCCGAGGACCGCGCCGTCCTCCTCCGCCCACGCGAGGAGCGCGCCGGGTTCGATGTCCCGCCCGTCGAGCTCGGGATACGCGGCCTCCTGCTCGACCACGAACACACTCACGCGCAGCCAGAGAATCCGGTACAGGGTCGTCGCCGGGATCTCGGCGAGAGGGGACAGACGGATGCCGATGGTCACCGTGTCACGCTACGCGAGCCGATGACCACGGCCGCTCCCCGTCACGGTGCCGCGAAGCTGCCGCCCACCGGCCGCGGAACGGGACGGGACGGGTCTCAGCGTCGCGCGGCGCGGATGTTCTTGACGACCAGCTGCGCCGTGATCGCGGCGAGCAGGATCGAGAACGCGACGTTCGACGCGAACGCCGAGATCGACGTGGCAGTGAGCAGGCCTAGCGGTGAGGCGATGCACGCCGCTATGCCTATGCACAGGCCGCCGCGCAGATCGACGTTCTTCCGGCGCAGGTTGCCGATCGTGCCCGACAGCGAGCCGGGGACCATCATGAAGAGCGACGTGCCCTTGGCGATCAGGTCGCTGGCGCTGAAGAAGAACATGAGCGCCGGCACGACGACAATGCCGCCGCCCACGCCGAGGATGCCCGAGAGGATGCCGACGATCACGCCCGTGCCCACGAGCGCGATCACCGTGACCACGGACAGCTCGATCGTGTCGCCACGCTGGGGGACACTCAGCCACAGGCTGATGCCCGAGAAGACCAGGAACACGAGGAACGCCCAGAACAGCGTTCGGCGCGGCAGCCGCGCGAGCAGCCACGATCCGATCTGCGCGCCAGCGACGACTCCGACGGCGAGCGCGGCACCGGCGATCCAGTCGACGTGCCCGGCCAGCCCATAGCTCACCGTTCCGACGACGGCGGTGGGGAAGATCGCCGCGACGGATGTGCCGGCTGCCCGCCGTTGGTCGTAGCCGAGCATGAGCAGCGCCGGGACGACGATCACCCCGCCGCCGACGCCAAACAGGCCGGAAAGGTATCCGGCGACGAGGCCCAGGACGATCAGCGCGTACAACGGTGCCCGAACGACGGATGCCTGCGGTTCCGCCGTACTCATCGTGCCGCCTCGATGATCACCGCGGAACCGTCAGAGCGGGGGTCGCTGGCGGCGTCCCACCCGGTCTCGGTGGCGACGATGAGGTTCGAGTGGCCGAGCGCTTCGTCGCGGGGCGGGACGACCCGGGGACGAAGGTCACCGGCGGACAGCGCCTCGCGCACCTCGCGGGGAACGTCGGCTTCGATGATCACGGAGTTCTCGGCGTCGCCGTCGTCCTGGATGCCGACGACCCACCGAGGGGCACTCGTCGCCTCGATCGCCGACGCACCGTGCCGCAGTCGCAGCAGCAGGTGGCTGTGGATCTGCGCCTGGGCTTGACCGCCCATCGTGGCCGCCGCGTAGAGCAGTTCCCCGTCGCGCTCGACGAGGACGGGCATGAGGGTGTGGGGCGGGCGCCGGCCCGGCCCGAACGCGGCGGGGTGGTCCGCATCGAGCGAGAACGATGTGCCGCGGTTCTGGAACAGGATGCCGGTCTCGGGCTCGAGGACGCACGCACCGAATGCCCAGTACACCGACTGCACGAGTGAGACGGCCCAGCCGTCGTCGCTGACGGCGACGAGACCGACGGTGTCGCCGGTGGCGGGCGGGGCGGAAGCGCCGGACGCCTCAGGTGCCGCGATGTCGATGAGATCGTGGCCGTCGTGCGGCCCGACATCAGGATCGTTCAACCACGCCGAGCGGACGGCGTTGCTCTGGCGGAACGCCGCTGCGAGGGCGGCGGCATCCTTCCCCAGCGGGTCGGCGTGACCGGCCGTCTCGACGGCGAGGACGTTGCGCAGCAGCGCGAACCCCTGCGAGTTCGGGCCGGCCGTGAAGAGGTCGAGGCCGAACACGCGACGGGTGAGGGGCTCGGTGACGACGGGACGGTAATCGCGGGTGTCGTCGAGGTCGATCAGGGAGCCGAGGCCGCGGAGTCCTGCCACCCACCTGTCGGCGAGGTCGCCGCGGTAGAAGGCATCGATGCCGTGCCGCTGCAGTTCGGCGAGGGTGCGAGCGAGCGCCGGTTGGCGCAACGGCACCCCCACACCCAGAGCCTCCCCGCCGGGCAGGAACAGTGCGGCGCATCCCGGGTCGGCGGCCAGGGCATCCCGCTCGATCACGATGGCGGCCGCGGTCGACCGGGAGACGGGCGACTCTTCAGCCAGCAGTCGTGCATCCTCGAGTAGGTCGGCGAGCTCGAGGCGCCCGCCGAGACCGTGCAGCGCACCCCAGCCCGCGACGCCACCGGGAACCGTGACGGTGTCGACGCCGCGGTCGGGCAAGGCGTCGCCGTGACGCTCACGGAGCGCCTCGAGCGATTGCGCACGCGGCGCGCGACCGGTCGCATTGACGAAGCGGATGCGGCCGCTCGGGTCGCGCACGAGTGCCACGAGGTCACCGCCGAGCGCGACGTTGTTCTGATAGACGACGCACAGGGCGGCAGCGGCGGCGATCGCGGCATCGATGGCATTGCCGCCCCTGCGGAGCGCGCGCTCTCCCGCGGAGGTCGCGGCGTAGTGGGAGGTCGCGACTGCGCCACTCATGAGGTCTGCTCCGTCGCGGCATCCGCCTGCGCCTGCGCACGCAGGATCTGGCTGAACACCGTCTGCACGTGCGCGCGCGCCTCGGCCTCCGCCCGCTCGCTGTCGCGTTCGGCGATGGCCTCGAAGATCGCGCGGTGCGCCGCGTTCGAGGTCTCGCGCCGCTCGGGAGTCTGCAGCGTCCGCCGGCGGCTGGGGGCGATCTCGGTGGCGATCAGATCGGTCAGCTGCGACAGGAGGGGGTTGTGCGTGTACTGGGCGATCGCCTGGTGGAAGGCACGGTCGAGCTCGGAGTAGCGCTCGAGGTCGAACTCGCTCTCCATGTCGGCGATGTAGGCGCGCAACTGCTCGACGTCCCGTGCCGTCACGCGCGACGCGGCGAGCGCGGCGATGGGCGGCTCGATCATGGCGCGCAGCTCCATGATGCGCTGCAGCTCACCGGTGCCCTCGGCGGCGAGGACGGCGGAGATCCCCGCCCCCGCGCTGCCGACGCCCTCGGAGGGGTCGACGACGACGGTCCCGCGCCCGGGGCGGCGGTCGATCATTCCGCGCGCCTCGAGTTCATGCAGGGCCTGACGGATCGACACCCGCGACGCTCCGAGGAGTTCGGCGAGTTCGCGCTCGTTCGGCAACTTCTCGCCGGTCTTCAGTTCGCCGTTCAGGATGAGCCGCTCGAGGTTCACCGACAGCATGTCGGGCACGGACAGCGACTTCCCGCGACGAAGCGTGGACCAATCCATGGGCGCACCTCTCCTCTGACGGGACCTTCGGGAGCGTCCCTGGAGCACAGGTTGACAGATGGTAGGACCAACTGTCAAACTCCCCGAAACCGCCTGCTCCATTGGTTCACTGCTCCGCCGATCCACGAGATCGTCCACCCGACACAGCTCGATCTTCACGCCCCGCAGCAAGGAGTTCCCATGTCCGCATCCACCTCTCTCCCGCGTCGACTCGCGTTCGTCGCCGCGACCGTCGCCGTCCTCTCGACGCTCGCCGGCTGCGCCAGCGCGAGCGGCGGCTCAGGTGAAGCCAGCTCCGGAGGGGACGCGAAACTGCTGACCCCGGGCACGCTCACCATCTGCGCCAACCTCGCCACACCGCCGAACATCTTCACCGAGGCCGACGGGACGCCCGTCGGCGCCGAAGTCGACATCGCGAAGGCCATGGCGAAGCAGATCGACCTGAAGACCGAGATCAAGGAGTACGCCTTCTCGGGTCTCATCCCCGCCCTCCAGGCCAGCCAGTGCGACGTCATCATGTCGGCGCTCTACATCAAGCCCGAACGCGAGGAGATCGCGGACTTCGTCCCCTACCTGCGGTCCGGCTCGGGCGTCGCCACCTCGAAGAGCAACCCGAGGAAGATCACGGGACTCGACGACTCGCTGTGCGGCACGAAGGTCGTCGCCATCACCGGCGCGACCGGTGCGAGCCTCGTCGACGAGCAGTCCGCCACCTGCGCCAAGGACGGCAAGCCCGCCATCAACGTGACGCTCACGGACCGCCCGGCCGACGCTCTGCAGCAGGTCATCGCCGGTCAGATCGACGCTTTCGTCGACAGCGCCGAGATCGTCAACTACTACGAGAAGCAGTCCAAAGGTCAGTTCGTGGCGGTCGGCGACCAGGTCGGCGTCATCGACATCGGCGCCGCGACCTTGAAGGAAGATGCCGCACTCCACAAGGAGCTGCAGTCCGCGTTCGACGCGATCGTCGCGGATGGCACCTACGGCAAGATCCTCGACACCTGGGGTCTGCAGAAGCAGGACATCACCCAGTCCTGACCACCTGACTGGGGTCGTCGATTTCCCCCGATCGGCGACCCCCTCATCCCACCGGGAGCTTTCATGACGTTCGACTGGACCTACTTCTGGGCGAGTCTGTTGACGCCCTCCCCGCAGTTCCTCAACGGGCTCGCTCTGACGATCGTCATCTCGATCGTGGCCATGGTCGGCGCGCTCGTGATCGGTCTGCTCATCGCCCTCATGGGACGGAGCCGGTTCCTTCCGTTCCAGGTCTTCGCGAGCCTCTACGTCTGGGTCATCCGCGGAACTCCGCTGCTCGTCCAGCTCGTCATCATCTACACGGGCTTCGCCGCGATCGGGCTCTTCCGATTCGAGGATGTCGACCTCGTGGGTGTTCTCATCAAGGGAGCGGTGCAGGCCGCGATCGTCGGACTCATGCTCAACGAGAGCGCCTACATCTCGGAGATCGTCCGCTCCGGTCTCGAATCCGTCGACCGGGGGCAGAACGAGGCGGCCCTGTCGCTCGGGATGACGCCGCTGAAGTCGATGCGCGCCATCATCGTGCCGCAGGCGGTGCGCATCATGGTCCCGCCGCTCGGCAACTCGTTCAACGGTCTGATGAAGAGCACGTCGATCCTCTCGGTCATCGGTGTCTCGGAGATGTTCCAGGTCGGCAGCACGATGAGCGCCGCCACGTTCAAGGTGTTCGAGGTCTACATCGTGGTCGCCATCTACTACCTGCTGCTGACGACGGTGTGGACCCTCATCCAGACGGCGATCGAGAACTGGCTCAACGCCCGAGCGGGCCTGCCTCGCGCCGAATCTCTTCTGAAGCGCCTCTTCGGCGTGCGGACGCGTCGACGCCCCGCGGCGCCGACGCCCGCGCTCGCCCTCCAGCCCACCGATGTTCGCTGAGGAAACCACGATGGATGTCTTCACCGCTCCCCTGGCCACCGGCGACCCGCGGATCGTCGACGCGCGCGGCGTCAGCAAGTTCTTCGGCGACCGGCAGATTCTGCACGACGTCGACCTCGAGGTCATGCGGGGCGAGGTGGTCACGCTCGTCGGTCCGTCCGGCGCCGGCAAGACGACGATGCTCCGCACCCTCAACCGCCTCGAGGAGATCGACGGCGGCGAGATCCGCATCAACGGCGAGCTCCTCGGTCAGCGTGAGGACGCTCGGGGCACGCGCAAGCAGCTCGGCGCCCGCGACCTCGCCCGCCAGCGCGCGAACATCGGGTTCGTCTTCCAGCACTTCAACCTGTTCCCGCACATGACGGTCTTGGAGAACATCGCGTACTCCCCCGTCGAGGTGAACGGCGAGAAGAAGAAGGATGCCGCCGCCTACGCCCGCGAGCTGCTCGATCGCGTGGGTCTGGCCGACAAGGCCGACGCCCGCACGCGGTCGCTCTCGGGCGGTCAGCAGCAGCGCGTGGCCATCGCGCGGGCGCTCGCCATGCGTCCCGCACTGATGCTGTTCGACGAGCCGACATCGGCTCTCGACCCCGAGATGGTCGGCGAGGTGCTCGCCGTCATGCGGAACCTGGCCGACGCCGGCATGACGATGATCATCGTCAGCCACGAGATGGGGTTCACCCGCGAAGTGGCCGACCGCGTCGTCGTGATGGATGCCGGTCGGATCATCGAGTCCGGCTCGCCCGAGCAGGTTTTCACGAACCCGACGAGCGAGCGGACGCGTCAGTTCCTCTCGAAGGTGCTCTGATGCGCCTTCGTCGCGCTTCGTGACCGCAGCCAGCGAGTCGCGAAGAAGAGCACTGCGCCGACGGCGAGCAGCACGGCACCGAAGATCCACACGGTGCTGGACTGCTGCGTGAGCAGCAGGATGCAGGAGCCGATCCCGAGCACGGGAATGGCCGTCCACACCCGGAAGTGATCGTGCTCGACGCGGTCGCGGCGGAGGACGAGCACCGACACGTTGGCGCTGAGGAAGACGAACAGCAACAGCAGGACGACCGTCTCGGCGAGGAGGCTCAGGTCACCGATGAGGGTGAGCCCCATCGCGACGAGGGTCGTGACGACGATCGCCACCCACGGCGTACGCCGCTTCGGGAGCACGCGACCGAGGACGTCCGGAAGGAGGCCCTGCTCGGACATGCCGTACGCGAGTCGGCTCGCCATGATCATGGTGAGCAGGGCGCCATTGGCCACCGCGATGAGCGCGATGAGGCTGAAGACCCAAGCGGGCACCCCCACACCTGCGGCCGCGACGACGTCGAGCAACGGCCCGCTGGAATCGACGAGGTCGGCGGGCGGCAGCGCGATCGCGCTCGCGAGACCGACCAGCACGTAGACCACACCCGCCGTGATGAGCGAAGCGAAGAGGGCGCGCGGGTAGGACTTGCTGGGGTTCTTGACCTCTTCGATGACGTTCGCCGACGTCTCGAATCCGACGAACGAGTAGTACGCGATGATCGCTCCGCCGAGCACGGCCGTCGGGAGGGCGGCATCCGTCGGCAGTTCGAACACCCGACCAGGGTCTCCTCCGCCGCCCGTGAGGAGCATCGCGACGACGACGATCACGATCACGAGGCCGCTCAACTCGATGAGGGTCATGACGAGGTTCGCGCCCATCGACTCGCGGATGCCGCGCGCGTTCAGCGCGCCGACGACGGCGAGGAACACGATCGCGACGAACGGTGCCGGCAAGTCGACGAACGTCGTGAAGTAGTCACCCGCGAACGCGATGGCGAGACCGGCGGCGCTGACGACTCCCGCCGCCAGCATGCAGAACCCGACGAGGAACGAGACGAGGGGACTGCGGAACGCGCGCTCAGCGAAGACGGCCGCACCGCCCGCCCGCGGATACTTCGTGACGAGCTCGGCGTAGGAGCCGGCGGTGAGGAGCGCGAGCAGCAGCGCCACCAGCAGCGGAGCCCACAGCATCCCGCCGACTTCGGCGGCGAGCACGCCCATGAGGGCGTAGATCCCGGCGCCGAGGACATCGCCCAAGATGAATGCGAACAGAAGAGGGCCTGTGATGCCCCGCTTCAGGCGGGTGTCTGTGTCGGTCATCGCTTGTCGTCCTCTGCTGCGTCGTCTCCGTGGGCGAGGCGGATGCGGCGCCCCTCGTCGACGTCCTTCCGCTCCTTCTCGGCCTTCTTGTCGGACTTCCGGGTGTCACGCGCAGGCAACTGGATGTCCTCTTCGGCAGCGATGCCGCCCTGCAGCTGCCGACCGCGCTCGAGCTCGGCGTCGAACTCCGCGCCGAACAGCAGCACGTTGTTCGCGATCCAGAGCCACAGGAGGAACACGATGACGCCGGCGAGCGAGCCGTAGGTGCGGTCGTAATTCGAGAAGTTGGCGACGTAGAACGCGAATCCTGCGGTCGCGATGATCACGACGACGATCGCGATGAGCGCGCCGATGCTGATCCAGCGGAACTTCGGCTGCTTCGCGTTGGGCGTCGCGTAATAGAGGACCGCGACGAGGAAGACGACGATCAGGAGCATCACGGGCCACTTGGCGATGTTCCAGATGAGGAGCACTCCCTCCCCGAGGCCGATCGCCTCGCCGAGGGAGCGGGCGACATCGCCCGAGAGGACGAGTCCGAGCGCCACGAGCGCGAGCGAGACGACGGCGATCAGAGTGACGAGCAGCTGCATGGGCCGCAGCTTCCAGAACGGACGCCCTTCCTCGATCTCGTAGATCCGGTTCATCGCGCGGGAGAACGCCCCGACGTATCCGGATGCCGACCACAGCGCCACGAGAACGCCGAGGACCAACGCGAGTCCGGCGCCCGGCGACGATGCGACCTGCTGGATCGGGCCCTCGAGCGCGCTCGCGGTGTCGGACGGCGCGACGTCACGGACGATCCCGAGCACGGCATCCGCCGCGGACTGGCCCTGCCCGACGACGCCGAGCAGGGAGAAGATCGCGATGAGCGCCGGAAAGAGCGCGAGGACCGCGTAGTAGGTGAGGCCGGCCGCGGCATCCGTGCACTGGTCGGCGCTGAACTCGCGGATCGTCTTGCCGAGGACGTACCTCCACGACCGCTTCGTGACGTCGGTCACGGAGTCGGGCTTACTGGCCGACTCGGGGTCGGGCGCGTCCGTACGCGTCGTGTCGGCGCCTCTCGTGTCGGTGCCAGTCGTGTGGGTGGTGCGGTGTGCGGCCATGGTGGTCCTCCCGGTCGGGGGACACCCTGTGTGCCGAGCCGCCTCATGCGGAGGGGCTTGCACCTCGCGGCGCGCTATGGCACTCGCGTGCGATGGGCATCAGGCGCGGTGGAAGGGGCAGCGGGCGTCGCCCGAACCCGCGGCGCGGACCCGGCCGCCAGAGCGCGGCTTGGTCGGCATGCGTCGCTCGTCCACCTCCAGGCCCGCGGGCAGGATCGTCACGCGGGGATCGCTCATCGCGCTGATGGAGGCCGCGAGTCCCGCTATCGCGAGCTTCTCGCCCGGGCAGCGGTGGCTCGTCGCGACGTCTGCGCCGCCGTGGGGGACGAACGCGGCGATCGCCTCGTAGTCGTCGACGCCGACGAAGCGCTCGGGGTCGAACGACCCCGCGTCCTCCCACGACCGGTCGTCCGTGTCGGTGCCGAGGATGTCCAGCACGATGCGTCCACCCGCGCGGACGGTGCGCCCATCGACTTCGATGTCCTCGGTCGCGAACGCGGGAAGCATCGGCACGAACGGCGACGTGCGTCGGATCTCCTGCGCGAACGCCGTCGCGAGCGGCCCGTCGACGAGCGACGCACGCTCGGCGACCTCGGCGGCGATGCGCTTGCGCCATTCGGGATGCTCCTCCAGTCGCTTCGCGGCGAAGGCGGTGAAGCGAGCGACGGCGATCATCGGGCGGAAGCTGTTCTGCAGTTCGATCCCGGCGAGCCGCGCCGTCAGCAGCCGGCCTTCGCGATCGCGGTGCCACGCCCAGGCGTTCAACGCCGTGCCCGGGTGCGCGTCGAGTCGTCCGGAGCGGACGGCCTGGATGAGTCGTTCGGCGTGCCGATCGGACCAGCGCCGGTTCAGCGCGGCGAGCAGGTACTCCGGCGAGTAGGGCACACCGAATCCGTCGACGATCTGGGCCTGGCGCTCGGCCCACCGGGTCTTCGCGTCGCCGGTTCCGGGGAGCCCGGCCCAGCGCATGATCGCGCGCCCCAGCGCGCCGACGGCCGCGTCGTAGGCCGATCGCTCGCCCCCGGCGATCCAGGCGTCGACCTCGTGCCGCCACTCCCGCTCGAGGTGAGGACGCAGCCGGCCGACCTGCTCGTCCTCGTAGAGCGCAGAGACGAACGAGGCCTTCCGGTGGCGGTGCTCGTCACCGTCGAGACTGTGCACGGAGTCGTGCCCGAAGAGGGTCTCCTGGATGAAGGGCGGCATCGCACCGTGGCGCGCGACACGGTCGTTGTCGTAGAACGCCGCGACCCCCTCGGCGCCGCGCACCAGCAGCGCGTCGGAGAACAGCAGGCGCATCGGCGCCGACCGGGCACCGCGCGGCACGCGCTGCCAGATCCGGTCGCCGAAACGGTACCCGCGGGTCAGGAGCGACGCGGAGTCATCGCGCCACGCCGGCCGCGAGACGACGCCGAGCGTCGGATCCGCGGAACGCTGCGCGCGGGTCGAGGGAACATCCGTCGAGGGCTGATCAGTTGTCGACATACTCTGACCGTCGCAGCGACCGCGATACCCAGCCAGGGGCATGCGTCGATCGATGCCGTGTGGTACCCGGCGTCAGTCGCAGTCGCGGGAGCCGGCGTAGTACCAGATGCCGGCGTCGACGGGCGACGGGACGGTCCGTTCCACGCCGAGGGCCGAGACGGTCGCTTCCGGCGAGCGGGGCATCGATCCGGTGCACGGCGAGAACGCGTCGGCGTCCTCCTCGTTCATCTCCAGAATCACCGCGAAGGACTGCCTGGTGCCTGCGGGTACCGGCATGCCCTCGATCGCGAAGACAGCGCCGTCCTCGGTGTCGGCGAGCCTCGTCTGACCGTTGGGGTTCACGAACGTCGGGCGCACGAGGGAGTTGGACGACTCGTCCATCCCTGGAAGGAGAATGCTGTGAACCTCGACGTCCGACCACCCGTCGTTGACGACGTGGAGACGAAGCACGCAGGTCATCCCGGGGACGACCTCGATCACGGGCGAGTAGAAATCCTCGTCCCACGCGAATCCGTTCTCGCCGGTGAAAGAGTCGGACGGCGACGGCGGATCGAGGCTCACCTTCGCCCCCTCACACGCGGTCGGACGCGCGTCATAGACGATGCGGACGCCGTCCACAGCCGACCGGGCAGCGACCTGCCACCCGGCGACCACGACCGCGGCCGCCACGAGCGCGATGCCCGCCGTGAACCACACCCTGCGTCGCCACCTCGGGCGCTCACCACCCGGAACCGGCTCGGGTCTCGTTGTGGTCGTTGGTTCCCCCATCCGTCGATCATGACAGAGGCGGTGTTTCCCCTACCTTCCCGGTGAATCGCCGTCCACCCCTTCCTAGATCCGGTGCCGGCGGGTCATGGTGATCGTGTGCGATTCGACGATGACCTCAGCGCCTGGGTGGCGCAGCAGCGCTGGTACGCGGGCAAAAGTCACGATCCACGGTTCCGCGTGCTCGATGCGCGGCCGGCGCCCGGTGGCGCCACCACATATCTCCTGATGGACGACGCCGGCGCCCTGCCGACGCTCTACAACGTCCCCCTCGCCGAGGTGAGCGAGCCGCCGGCCGAGGGCGCCGTCACCACGACGGACGACGGACGTCACGTGGTCGATGCCACGCGGCATCCCGCCTTCACGGTCGGACTCCTCGCCGAGATGGGCGTCGACACGAGCCGGGTGACCGGGTCGCGGGTGCTGACCGGCGAGCAGTCGAACACGTCGATCGTCTACGACGTCGACGGGTCGCCCGCGATCATCCTCAAGCTGTTCCGCACGCTGCACCACGGCGAGAACCCCGACGTCACCGTGCAGCGCGTGCTGAGCGATGCCGGATCCCCCTACGTGCCGCAGTTCTATGGCAGCGCGGATGCCGAATGGCCCGACATCGGCCGCGAATCCGGCTCCGCACACGGCACGCTCGGCTTCGCGCAGGAGTTCCTCCCCGGCGTCCGCGACGGCTGGGCCATCGCCCTCGACGCGGCCCGCGAGGGACGCGACTTCACCGACGCCGCCCGCGACCTCGGTGTCGCGGTCGCCGGCGTTCACGGCGCATTGAGCGACGCCCTCGAGTCCATGGATGCGGCGGCTGAACAGCTCGAGGCGGTGGGGCGCGCGTGGCGTCGCCGTCTGGCGATCGCCTCGGCGGAGGTCCCCGCCGTCGCCGACCGCCTCGCAGCGATCGATGCGCTCTACGCCGAGGCGCTCGACCGGCCGTGGCCCAGGCTCCAGCGGATCCACGGCGACCTTCACCTCGGACAGGTGCTCGCCGTGCCGCACGGCGGCTGGCGCATCGTCGACTTCGAGGGTGAACCGCTCCGCCCCATGGCCGAGCGCGCCATCCCCGACCTGCCGCCGCGCGATGTGGCCGGGATGCTTCGATCGTTCGACTACGCGGGCGCCGTGGGTGCGGGCCCGGATGCCGCGGCCTGGGCGGCATCCTGCCGTGAGGCCTTCCTGTCGGCCTACGAGACCGCCCCTGGTGCGATCGAACTCGACCCCGCGCTCCTGAGAGCCCTCGTGCTCGATAAGGCCGTCTACGAGTCGATCTATGAAGCACGGAACCGTCCGGACTGGCTGCCCGTGCCGCTCGCCGGGATCGACGCCGCGCTGTCCTGAGTCCCCGGGGGCCGCACATCGCGCTCCCGTCATACTGAAGTCATGGACTCCCGCAGACGAACGCGCGTTTCGTCTCCACTCCGGGCCCCGTTCACGCCGTCCGGCTCTCGGGTCGCTGCGACGGTGGCGATCATTGTCTTCCTTGCGGGGCTCCCGGTGGCGATCGTCGCTTTCGTCGCCGGCGCCATTCCCGTCGATGTCCTGGTGCTCTGGGTGGTCGGCGGTGGCGCGATGGTCGCGATCTTCATCGGCACTGCCGTCTTGGCACGCAAATACAACGCCGACACCGTCCCGACGCCCTCCGGCGACACCGACTAGACGCGACGACGCCGCGCCCGCCCGGAGGGGGCGAACGCGGCGTCGGATTCGTCAGCTCGTCGCGCCGCGCCCGGTCGCCTGCTGCAGACGGTCGATGTGCTCGGAGGCCTCGGCCTTCGTCAGGGTGGCGGGGATCTCCTCGCCCGCCTCGCGAGCCAGGGTGTCGAGGTAGCTGCGCTGCGCGCCGGTCATCGGCTCATCGCCGGTGACCCACTCCTCGGGGTCCTTCACCGCGGTGTCACCGCTCTGCCCGCCGAGCATCTCGGGCGCGTCAGCGTCGGTGGTGTCGGCCGGGTCGTTCTCGGGGATGCTGCTCTGATCGGTCATGATGCGACGGTACGCACCTCCCCCGACATCACGAGGGGGCTTGCGTACCGGCATCCGACCGGTCAGTCCTCCTCGGCCTGCGGGTGCAGGATGAGAAATCGCGCGCCGTACCCGGGGAGCGACACCGAGAAGCTCTGCAGGTCGTCGACGCGGCCGATGACCTCGTCGCTCGCGGCGTCGAGCACGTCGCTCTGCGGGGTGAGGTGCTCCGATCGCACGGTTCCCTCGATGGCGTCGGACGAGAAGTTCAGCACCGTCACCTGCAGCGGGGCGTCGGCGTCCGGGATCCCGTCGTCGAGGCGGTGGACGAGCACGAGCATGGCCGCGTGCGCGACTTCGGGGATGTCGACGGCCGTCGCCGTCGCGATGCCCGACTCGCGTCGCAGGTCGAGAATGGCCGACAGCCGCGACGCGAACGAATCGGGGTCGTCGAGCTGTGCCGGGAGCGGCCCGTAGAGCGCACGACCGCGCGGCATGCCCGACGTCGAGCGCGTCGCACCGGGGTCGGCGTCGAGCAGGTCGTGCGCGCCGCGCTCGATCCAGCGGGTGTCGCCGACGCGGATGAGGTCGGCGACCTCGTCGCCCGGGAGGGTCAGCATGCCGACGAGGTCCCAGCCCGACAGGGCGAAGACGCCGGGCTGCCAGGCGTTGTAGGCGCAGAGCAGCAGGTGGGCGTCGCGGATGGCGGGGATCTCGTCCTCGGTGATCGCATCGAGGGTCGGGATGCCTCGGGTCGCCGCGATGAGCGACGTCGCCGTGCAGGCGATGCCGTTCTGCGTGAAGACGCGGTTGTAGTCACCGGCATCCACCAGCTTCTCGGTCAGCTCCGCACGCACGATCTCGGCGAGCTCGCCGCCGGTGATCGTGCCGCCGCGGAAGCCGTACTCCTCGTCGGCGTGCCGCGTCGCCCAGTGCACGAGCTCGTAGGTGAGCTCGTCGTGGTTCTGCAGGCCGTGCACGAGCTGCACCGGCGCGACACCGAGAGCGAGCGACGATGTCAGCGCGAGGCGCAGGAACTCCGTCTGACCCGTCGCCAGGGCGTGGTGGTATCCCGGACGCCCGATGAAGTCGTACGACAGATCGGCGCCGACGGCGCCCGTGTCGCGGATGTCCTCCATCGTGAGGTTCAGCTCCTGGAACGTGAACCCGCCGACCTTGCGGACCATGCCCGCGATGATGTGGTTCGCGGCGTGGGAGAGCGGATGCCCCTCCGACCACGCGGGCAGCCCTTCGGCGCTCTTCTCGACGCCGAGGAAGCCGTTCGCGTCGAGGCGCAGCGCGCTGGTGCCGAGCTCGCCGAGCGAGTGCAGCGCATCGCCGATCACGAGCCGCATGCCCGCGAAGGTCGGGTCGAGCCAGTTGATCGAGGGCTGACCCTGCTTGAAATAGTGGAGGTAGACCCAGCGGCGCGTGACCCCGTCGGGGCCGATCGCGGGAGCGGTCGCGCTCCAGTTCGTCTCCTTCACGCCCGGCGTGTAGAAGATGACGCGCTGCAGCGCACCGATGATGTACCCGTGCTCGGCGAGCGTGTGCTCGGTCGCCGGGTCGAGATTGACGCTGTCGTACCCCTCGGGGACGTCAGGCAGCAGGTGCCAGTCGTCCGGCGGGATCGCGACCATGTGGTAGATCCCGGGGTAGTCCTTGAAGCCCATCTCGGCGAGGCGGAAGTCGGCGCCCTTGCCGGTGTGACCCGGCACGATGTCGTCGATGATGCTGCCGCCGTGCGACTCGGCGACGTCGCAGAGCGCGCGGAACTCGTCCTCCGTGCCGAAGGCGGGGTCGATTGCGGTGCTGATGCGGTCGAAGTGACCGTCGACACTGGGGGTCTCGCCCCAGCCTTCGATGCCACCGGCCCGCTTCACCGGGCCGGTGTGGACCGCCGTGATGCCGATCCGCTCGAACACCGACCACAGCTCGTCGTCGCCGAGGGCGGAGAGGAACGACTGTCCCGGCCGCGTGATGAGCGAGATGGGGTACGCGGTGAACCACACGTCACTCGTCGCGATCGCGCGGCGGGCGTCGGGGCGGGCGTAGGCGTTCCGCCACATCGTCGGCTGTCCCGACAGCTGGCGGGCCAGGACGTCGGCATCCTTCAGCATCGACTGACGCACCAGCCACTCGACGTACGACGGGTTCGTGCCGTTCGCCGTCCGCGGGTCGGTACGGATGCGGCGCACGCTGCTGCCGCGCAGGTTGTCCTTCGGGCGGAGCCGACGTGGCCGCGCGGGATAGCGCTGCTCGTCGTAGCTGATCTCGGGCATCTCGAGGTCCCCGTCCTCGGCCGCGGCGAGCGCAGCGAGGTCGATGGGTCCGGTGTAGAGATCTTCGGGTCGATCGTCGTCACGCGCCATGGAGTCCACGCTACGAAGTCGGAGCGGTCGGCAGGAAGGGGTGGTGCCGAGATTCTCGAACCGTTATGGGATGTCGCACTGCCACGCCATCGGATGCGCGTCAACCCGCGGCCCCGCGATGGATTCACGTGCATAGGCTGGAGGCATCCCTACGGCCACACCGCCGCACGGGCGCGTATCGAAAGGACCATCACCCATGACCACGACCGCCCACGCCGCCGTCCTCCACGACCAGGACGCTCCGTTCACCTTCGAGGACGTCACCCTCGACGACATCCGTCCCACAGAGATGCTCGTCAAGGTCGCCGCGACCGGCCTCTGCCACACCGATCTCGCCGTCCAGCATGGCGACATCCCCGCCCCCTTCCCCTACGTCCTCGGGCACGAGGGCGCCGGTGTCGTCGAGCAGGTCGGCGACGCCGTCACCGGTTACGCCGTCGGCGACAAGGTCGCCGTGTCGTTCGCTTCGTGCGGTCACTGCGCCAAGTGCGTCAGCGGCGAAGAGGCCTACTGCCGCAACTTCATGGCGCTGAACTTTGCCGGTGCTCGCGAAGACGGCTCGTCGACGATCACCGCAGCCGATGGCTCGGCCGTGCACGGCGCGTTCTTCGGGCAGTCCTCGTTCGCGAGCCACCTCATCGTCGAGGCACGCAACGCCGTCAAGCTCCCCGAGGACGCGGACGTCGAGATCGCCGGCCCCCTCGGCTGCGGCGTGCAGACGGGCGCAGGAACCGTGCTGAACTCGCTCGACGTCCCGGCCGGCGCATCGATCATCGTCAGCGGAACGGGCGCCGTCGGTCTCTCGGCCATCATGGGCGCCAAGGTCGCCGGCGCGACCACGATCATTGCGGTCGACATCCTCCCCGAGCGCCTCGCGTTCGCCGAGAAGCTCGGCGCGACCCACACGGTCAACAGCAAGGAAGAAGACGCGGTCGCCCGCATCCACGAGATCACCGGCGGCATCGGCGCGGACTATGCGGTCGACACGACCGCCGTGCCGGCCGTCGTCGAGATGCTCGCCGCTGCCACTGCCTTCGGCGCGAAGATCGCCCTCGTCGGCGTCCCGAAGCCCGGCGTCACGATCTCGCTCGGGTCGATCTCGGGTGCCGGCAAGAGCTACATCGGCGCGATCGAGGGCGACGCCGTGCCGCAGAAGTTCATCCCCGAGATGCTCGCCCTGCACGCCGAGGGCCGCTTCCCGTTCGACCAGCTGATCACGAAGTACGCCTTCGCCGACATCGAGCAGGCGATCGCCGACACTCAGTCCGGTGCCGCCGTGAAGGCCGTCCTGGTGATGCCCTGACACCTGTCCCCCGCGTCGAGCCGTCGCGGATGGTCGCTTTCCTCCGCCGAAATCGACCATCTGAGACGGCTCGACGGCGTTGATCCCGTGCGCGCGCGTCGACCCGACGCGAAGTCGGGTCGACGTCGTTGCTGGCTTACAGGCGCGGGTCGATCGGGTCGGACTCCAGGGCGAGCACGCCGAAGACCGCCTCGTGCACGCGCCAGAGCGGCTCCCCGGCGGTGAAGCGGTGGAGGGCTTCGACCCCGAGGGCGTACTCGCGCGCCGCGAGCGAGCGCTTGTGTCCGACGTTGCGGTCGCGCAGGCGCGCGAGGTTCGCGGGGTCGGTGTAGTCCGGGCCGTAGATGATCCGCAGGTACTCGCGCCCGCGCACCTTGATGCCCGGCTGCACGAGTCCCTTCTCGGTGCGCGTGAGGTTGGCGAACGGCTTGACGACCATCCCCTCGCCGCCCGCCGCGGTGAGTTCCTCCCACCACGCGACGGCGGCCGCGACGGATGCCTCGTCCCCGAGGTCCACGCGCCGTCGCCGCGTCGGCGCCACGAGGTCGGGTGCGGCGTCGACCAGGCGGTCGGCGACCCCCAGGTGCCAGCCGTGATCGCGGGTCTCGAACGTGGCATCCCCTGCGGCGAGCACCTGGAACGGCGCCACCCGCACCTCGTCGTCGCCGCCGACGTAGCGGCGATACGCAGCGCGGAACCCCCGCGCGCCCTCGGCGCGTGCCCGGTTCCGTGAGGCGAGGGCGCTGACGTCGATCCCGGATGCCGCGGCCCGAGCGAGCACCGCACCGGCGGCATCCGTCGCGGTCTCCGCCGCGGTCGCGACCGACGCGTACAGGTCGCGGACGAGCGCGCCGGCCTTGAGCGACCAGGGCAGGATCTCGGCGTCGAGGAGCACCCAGGACGCGCCGAGCTCCTCCCAGACGCCGGCCCGCTCGAGCGCCTCGTCGAGGCGAGCGAGCATGTCGGCTTCGACGTCGGGGGCGAAGAAGGGGCGACCCGTCCGCGTGTGGATCGCGCCCCGCCATCCCTCGGGCGCGGTGAACCGTGCCGGGTCGCGCGACACGAGCACGAGGGCGCGCGAGCCCATGTGCTTCTCTTCGGCGATGAGGTCGGTCACGCCGTTTCCGCGGTAGGTCGCGAACGCCTCGTCGGGGTGCTCGAGGTACCCCTCGCGCGCCGAGGTGTTCGGCGGCGACATGGTGGGCGGCAGGTGGATCAGCCAGCGCGGGTCGGTCGCCCAGCGGCTGATCGTCTCGAGGCCGCCCGCGGACTGCTCCTCCTGAATGCCGACCCGGCCGTGCAGGCTCGTCTGCACGATGAGCCTGCCCCGCACGTCGGCGAGGTCGAGGACCCCCGGCGCGCGCGTCGGCGCAGTGGGGACGAGCGGGCGTATCGGGTCGTACCAGACCTGCTCGGCCAGCACCGAGACGACCTCGCGCTCCGGGTAGCGCATCGCTGAGAGCGCTCCGCCGAACACGCACCCGGTGTCGAGGCACGCGGTGTTGTTCACCCATTCGACGGTCGGCACCGGCGTGTGCCCGTAGAGGACGACGGCCTTGCCCCGGTAAACCTGCGCCCACGGATGCCGCACCGGAAGGCCGTACTCGTCGGTCTCCCCCGTCGTCTCGCCGTACAGCGCGAAGGCGCGGACCCGTCCGGACGCCCGGCCGTGGTACTGCTCCTTGAGCCCGGCGTGGGCGACGACAAGGCGCCCCTCGTCAAGGATCAGGTGCGACACGAGGTCATGGCAGAACGCCTCGACCTGCTCGCGGAACTCCTCGCTCTCGCCCGACAGCTGAGCGAGCGTCTCCTCGAGGCCGTGCGAGACGGTCACCTTCGCGCCGCGGAGCGCGCGGACGAGCTTCGCCTCATGGTTGCCCGGCACGGCGAGCGCGCTGCCCGAGGCGACCATCCCCATCGCGAGGCGCAGCACCCCGACGACGTCGGGTCCGCGGTCGATGAGGTCGCCGAGGAACACGACACGACGCTGTTCGGGATGCCGCGCGTCGATCGCCCGGCCCTGCTCGTCGCGCACGAGCGCGTAGCCGAGCCTGCCGAGCAGAGTCTCGAGCTCGCTGCGGCATCCGTGCACGTCGCCGATCACGTCGAACGGTCCGCGCTCGTCGGTGCGGTCGGTGAGCAGACGCGTGCGTTCGATCGTCGCGTCCTCATCGGCCGTGCGGAGGACGTGTACCTTGCGGAAACCCTCGCGTCCGAGGTGGCGCAGCCCGCGGCGGAGCTGGTCGTTCTGCCGCTTCACGACGTGGGCGGGAATGCGACGGTCGGTGCGCACCGCGTTCCGCTCGACGGACACGGATTCGGGCACGTCGAACACGATCGCGACCGGCAGCACGTCGTGCGCCTTCGCGAGTTCGACCAGCGCGCGTCGGGCCTCGGGCTGCACGCTCGTCGCGTCGACGACGGTGAGCAGTCCCGCGTCGAGACGCTTACCCGCCACGTACTGCAGCGCGTCGAACGCGGCCGCGGTGGCGGACTGGTTGGACTCGTCGTTCGAGACGAGCCCCCGGAACGCGTCGCTTGAGAGCGTTTCGTAGGCGCCGAAGTGCTCCCGCGCGAACGTGGACTTGCCCGAACCGGATGCCCCGACGAGGACGACGAGCGACAGGGCGGGGATGTCGAGGACGGTCATGCCGCGACCTCCTTCCGGAACAGGGCGAGTTGGGTGGGCGCGCCGAGGTCGGCATCCGCGTCACCGACGGGGCGGAACTCGACCGCGTAACCGTGCCGGCCGGCGACCCCCTCGGCCCACGCGCGGAACTCGTCGCGCGTCCACTCGAAGCGGTGGTCGTCGTGGCGGAACGTGCCCGCCGGCAGATCGGGGTAGAGCGCGTTGTACTCGGCGTTGGGCGTCGTGACGACGACGGACCCGGGCGAGGCCGAAGCGAAGACGGCGTCTTCGAGCGCACCGAGTCGCGACGGGTCGACGTGTTCGATGACCTCCATGAGCACCATCGCGTCGAACCCGTGCAGGCGCTCGTCGCGGTAGACGACCGAGCCGTGGAGAAGGTCGATGCGTTCGCGTTCGGCGTCGGATGCCTCGGCGAGCTGCAGCATCCGCGCGGCCTGCTCGAGCGAGCGGGCCGACACGTCGACGCCGACGATCTTCGAGAACGCCCGGTCCTTCACCAGGCGTGCGAGGAGCGCGCCGGGCCCGCAGCCCATGTCGACGACTCGGTGCGCGCCGACGTCGGCGAGCGCGGCGAGGACCGCGTCGGCCCGGTGCTGGCTGAGCGGGGTGGGGCGTTCGTCGAGCACCGCGTCGGCCGTCTCGAGCAGAGCCCGCTGGTGCAGGAGGTACCGGCGGGTGATGAGCTCGCGCTCCGGGTGGGCGGGGAGCCAGCCTTCGCCCGCGCGTTCGAGCTTGCCGATCTCGTCGTCGCCGACCCAGTAGTGCTTGGCATCATCGAGGACGGGCAGGAGGACGTACAGCTGCCGGAGCGCCTCGGCCAGACGCACCTCGCCGGTGAGGACGACGGAACTGAAGCGGGAATCGCCCCACTCGGGGTGCGCGTCGTCGAGCGCGATGCGCTGCTCCTCGACCGTCCATCCGCACGGCTCGAACAGCCGACGCACGAGGCCGTCACCCCCGCCGCGAGCCGACACGACGGGGACCTCGATGCGAAGGGGCAGAGCGGATGCCGCCAGCTCCGGGTACGAGTCGCTCCGCCCGGTCATCGCGGTGCGGAACACCGTCCCGATCGCGACGGCGAGCATGCTCGAGGCGACGTACGGGCGGTCGTTGACGTAATGGCCGAGGGCCCCGGCATCCCCTCGGAACCGCTTGTTGCGGACGAGTGCGATCGGATCGACCTCGAGCATCATCGCGACGGTGCACCGCTCGGGCGTCGCCTCGGGGTAGAAGACGTGGATGTCACCCACCGGCGCCGAGAACGTCTGCACCTTCGCGGGGTGCTTGTACATGAGGAAGCCGAGGGCGGTCGCGTCCTGACCGTCCGTCGGCGTGTAGGTGATCGTTACGAGCATGATTGCCTCCCCCGTCGTGGCATCCGACTCACTCTAGGGTGGGCTGCGGCGGGGATGAAGGCCACGGCGTTCGGACCGACGCGGGGTCAGCCGGGCCGGGCGGCGAGCTGCGAGCGCAAACCGACGAGCAGGGCGTCGAGGCCGAGCGTGAAGGCGAGGTCGGCCGGCGCGACGCCGTCGCGGGCCGCAGTCTCCCGTCGCGCCTCGTATGCGGCCGCGAACACGGGCACATCGGTGCGTCCGCCGGGGTCGAGCATGTCCTGCGGCGCGGACGAGTCCAGCGCGGAGCCGAGGATGAACGACTCGACGGCGACGATGATGTTCATCGACTCGGCGGGGGTCCAGCCCGCGCTGACCAGCTGAGTCACGAGGTCGTTGTAGGCGACGCTGACCATCGAGCTCTCGCCGACGGGCAGCACGGCCAGCACTGCGACGGTGGAGGGATGCGCCGCGAAGGCCGCGCGGTAGGCGCGAGCCCAGTCGCGGAGCGCGACATCCCAGTGCGGTGACGGCGCGGCATCCTCACCGATGCGTTCGCTCAGGATCTCCCGGATCTCCGCGTAGACGGCGGACTTGCCCGACACGTGGTTGTAGAGCGACGAGACGCGGACGCCCAGCACTCGCGCGAGGTCCGTCATGCGGAACCCGGCGTCCTCGCCCTCGTCCAGGAGGCGCAGCGCCGTCTCTGCGATGAGGCGACGTGACAAGACGGAAACACGGGGGCGACCGACCGAGCGAGTCGTGGAAACCATTGGCCGCTATTGTACCCATCAATAAAAAGAACTACGTTCGTTTCCAATCCGGTCACCGACGACCGCGCTCGCCCAAGGAGCCCGCATGTCCCAGCGTTCCCAGACCCGACTCCCGCGCTCCATGGGTGTGGTCGGCCTGACCCTCTTCGGCATCTCGTACATGGCCATCGGCACCGTGTTCACCACGTACGGCATCGTCAACCAGCTGACCCAGGGCCATCTGGTCGCGTCGTACGTCGTCGCCCTCATCGTGATGCTGTTCACCGCGTCGAGCTACGCCGCGATGGTCCGTCGCTATCCCGTCGCCGGGTCGGCGTACACGTACTCGCAGCAGTCGTTCGGCGGCGGTGTGGGCTTCCTCACCGGCTGGGTGCTGATGCTCGACTACCTCTTCATCCCGATGATCAACTTCCTGATCCTCGGTCTCTACGCAAACGCTCAGTTCCCGTCGGTGCCCGCGTGGGCGTTCACCCTCGGGGCGATCATCGTCGCACTGGTGCTCAACCTCCTCGGCATCTCGATCGTGAGCAGAGTCAACACGGCCGTCGTGCTCGTGTCGTTCGCCGCAGTCGTGGTGTTCGCGTTCTTCGCGATCAAGATGGCCGTCGGCAACCCCGACGCTCCCGGCGTCTTCGACCCGTTCCTGCCGGGGAGCGACATGTTCAACCCGGTCCTCACGGGCGCGGCCGTCCTGTCGCTGTCGTTCCTCGGCTTCGATGCGGTGTCGACGCTCTCCGAAGAGGCGAAGCGCCCGCGGCGCGACATCCCGATCGCCATCATGGTCACGACGATCGTCGGCGGACTCCTCTTCGTCGTCACGGCGTGGGTGGGCGCCTTGGCGTACCACCTGGACGACTGGAGCAAAGCCCCCCAGGCGCTCCTCGACGCAGCCGGGTCGGTGCTGTTCTCGCACGTCGGCGGCGATGTCTTGGGCGTCGTGTTCGTCTACATCACCGTCGTGGGCACCCTGGGAGCCGGCCTCGCGGGGCAAGCCGCGGTCTCCCGCATCCTCTTCTCCATGGGCCGCGACGGGGTGCTGCCGCGCCCCCTCGGAACGCTCTCGAAGAGGTTCGGCACCCCGATCGTCGCGACGATCCTGGTCTCGGCCTTCGCGCTCGTCGGCCTGTTCATCACGCTCGCGCAGGCGGCGTTCATGATCAGCTTCGGAGCGCTCGTCGCGTTCGCGATGGTCAACCTGTCCGTCATCCGGACCTACCTGTTCCTGTCCCCCGCGAGGCAGGGGCCACTGACGGCAGGGCGCGTCGTGCGGTTCGGCGTCATGCCCGCGATCGGCTTCCTCTTGACGGTGTGGCTGCTGACCTCGCTCGAGGGGACGACCTGGATCGTCGGCGGCATCTGGGTGCTCGTGGGTGTGGCGATCCTTGCGATCAAGACCAAGCTGTTCCGCCGCCCCGTCCCCACGCTCGACTTCAGCGAGGTCGAGCCGACGACCGCCGCGATCGACCAACTGCCGCGAGACACGCTCTTCGAACGCCGCCCGTGACCGGCGCCCCGGCATCCCCCACCCGTATGTATGAAAGTGAGACCCTCTGTGCCTGACACCGTCGACCTGCTGATCCTCGCCGGGACGATCCTGACCCCGGAAACCGTCGAGGGGGATGCCGCGGGCCCGCGATTCGTGGCCGTCCAGGACGGCGTGATCGTCGGGGTCGGCGGCGCCGACGAGGCGAAGGCGTGGCGCGCGCGCGCGGAGCGTGTGATCGATCTCGGCGACGCGACGCTCTCGGCGGGAATCGTCGATGCCCACATCCATCCCGTGTCGGGCATCGGCCTGACCCGCGGGGTCGATCTGACCGGCGTGACCACGCTCGAGGACACCCAGCAGGCGCTCGCGCGCGAAGCCGCGGCGACGGACGACTGGGTGCTCGGTTGGGGGCTCGACCCCAACGTGTTCGGCGACGCGAGCCCGTCGGCGCACCTGTTCGACAACCTCCCGGCTGACCGTCTCGCGTTCGTGCAGCTGTTCGACGCACACTCAGCCGTGGCGTCGCGCGCCGCTCTCGAGCGCGCCGGCGTCACCGGCCGCGAGACGTTCGGAGATTCCTCATCGATCCCCGTCGACGCATCGGGCGCTCCGACGGGGTATCTGCTCGAGCACAGCGCGCTCGGGCTCGTGCAACGCCTCGTGCCGCCCCTCACCTTCGCCGCCCGCACAGACGCGCTGTTCGGCATCCTGCAGGGGATGGCGCAGACAGGTGTGACGATCGGCCAGATGCTGGATGCCTCCGACCCCGACGCGTTCGACCTGTTCGAAGCGCTCGAGGCGAGGGGTGAGCTGCCGATGCGCGTGCGGGTCTCGCCCATGGCGGTCCCCGGTTCGACCGAGGCGGACTGGGCGCGTCTCGTCGACCTGCAGGGTCGTGGCGGTCGGCGCTGGGAGATCCAGGGCATCAAGCTGATGATCGACGGCACGATCGACAACGGCACCGCGTGGCTGCGGGAGCCCGACACGCATGGCGAATCGACCGAATCGCTGTGGTTGAAGCCCGACGAGTACGCGGCGGCGATCGCGTACTTCCACGCTCGCGGCATCCGCACGACGACGCACGCGATCGGCGACCGCGGGATCGAGTTCGTCGCGAGGACTCTGCACGGTCTCGAGCGGACCGGCGTCACCCATCGCATCGAGCACATCGAGACACTGCCCGACGACGTGCTCGAGCTCATCTCCGAGGCGGGTCTCGCGGTGAGTATGCAGCCGACGCACTGCACGCACTTCACCCGCGCCGACCACACCGACAACTGGTCACGCCGTCTGGGTGACGAGCGTGCCGACCAGGGGTGGCGCATTCGCGATCTGCACGAGCGCGTGGTCGTCGCGCTCGGCTCGGATTGGCCAGTGGCACCTTACGACGCCCGCGGCACGCTCGCCGCTGCCGTCCTGCGTCGCCCTGCGGGCCGCGACGAGGTCACGCCCGTCGGGCCTGACCAGGCGCTCACCGCTGCCGCGGCCCTCGACGCGCACACCCGCGGCTGGTGGCGATCGGTCGGCGAGGCCGGCGGCACGATCGAGGTCGGGATGCCGGCCTATCTCACCGCGTTCGCCGCCAACCCGCTCACCGCGGAGCCCGACGCGTTCGCCGAGACCGAGGTGCTGCTGACCGTCGTCGGTGGTGAGGTGTCGGTCGACCGCACCTGAGCTCGAGCCGTCGCAGATGGTCGGCTCCCGGCATCCGGAACGACCATCTGCGACGCTTCGCGTGCGCTCGGGGGGCGCAGGGCCGGGGGGGACGCTAGGGTCTGGACTGTGACCGCAGACACCGTCCCCGCCGTGCGCCCGACCGCCCGTCGACGTGGGCTGAGCCGCGGGACGGTCATGGTCGTCGGCGCGGTCCTCGTCCCGCTGGCCCTGACGGTCATCTTCAACAGCTGGGGTCCCCTCACCGACGAGTCGGCCGTGCAGATGGCCTTCGCACGTGTCGCCGGACTGACGATCGCGATCCTCAGCTCCGTGACCATCGTCGTCATGACGGTTCGTCGACGTTCGCAGTGGCCGGCCGTCGCCGGCGCGCTCCTCGTCGCATCCCTCGTCGTCGCATGGTCGACCATGGGGCTGCAGAGCACGGCCGACGACCTCCTGAATCGCCTCGAGCTGGTCGAGAGCGTGCCGTCACCGGGCCGCTGACAACCCGCACGGAAAACAGAAAACCCCCGCATCAGCAGGGGTTTTCATGGCGGTGACGGTGGGATTTGAACCCACGGTAGGGGGTTACCCTACACAACTTTTCGAGAGTTGCACCTTCGGCCGCTCGGACACGTCACCGTCGTCCAGCTTACGACACGAGAGCGGATGCCGCGAACCGGGGCTCGTGGCGGCTCACCGAGGGGTCGCAGATGGTCGGTTTCCACTCGGAACGGCGACCATCGGCGACGTCTCGACGAGAGGGTGGGCGGGTAGCGTCGCGGTGTGATCACCACCGGAGTCGACCTCGCGGCGCAGCCGGCGCGCACAGCGGTCGCCGTCATCGACTGGCGAGACGGCGCAGCGGAGCTCCTGCACCTCAGCCTCGGCAACGACGACGACACCATCGTCCGACTGGCTGTCGACTCGACGCACGTCGGCGTCGACTGCGCGTTCGGCTGGCCCGACGACTTCGTCGCCTACGTCGCGGCGAATGCGCGGGGCGAGGCGCCCGCCCCGGACCTCCGCGGCATCGAGGGACGCCGCCGGCTCGCCTACCGCGAGACCGACCGCGCCACGCACCGGATCGCCGGGCGCCTCCCCCTCAGCGTCTCGACCGACCGCCTGGGACTCACCGCGATGCGGTGCGCCGACCTGCTCACCGCGTTCGCCGATGCGGGAGACGACGTCGACCGGTCGGGCGCGACGGGACGACTCGTCGAGGTCTACCCCGCGGCATCCCTCCGCCTCTGGGGGGTAAAGGTGTCTGGATACAAGACGGATACCGCGGCCCGGCTCGCGGCGACGTCGAACCTCCTCGCCGCAGCTCCGTGGCTCGCCGTCACCCCCGACCAGCGCGCACTGTTGGACGCATCCGACGACGCGTTCGACGCCGTCGTCGCCGCGCTCATCGCCCGCGCACACGCGCTTCACGCAACGCACCCCGTCCCGCCCGCCGAACAGGACCGCGCCCGCCGAGAAGGCTGGATCGCCCTCCCCTCCACCTCCCTCGCCGGCCTCGACCCGACGCGACCTGTCGCTTCACTGCCCGAATGACGACCGTTCCCATCGGCTCGAGCCCCGCCCGCCCCTGCCCGGCGTAACGTGAGCCTGTGAGCGCACCGACCACCTCCCCGCGGTTCGGCCTCGTCGTCGCCATCGCGGCGCTCGCGTCGGCCGTCGCGTTCCTCGACGGCACCGTGGTCAACGTCGCACTCCCCGCCATCCGCGACGAACTCGGCGGCGGTCTGTCGACGCAGCAGTGGGCGGTGGATGCCTACCTCCTCACCCTGAGCTCCCTCATCCTCTTCGCGGGGTCGGTGAGCGATGCGTTCGGGCGCGTGTTCGTCCTCCGCATCGGACTGATCGGCTTCGGCATCGCCTCGATCGGCGTGGGGCTCGCCCCCGACCCGGTCGTCCTCATCATCGCCCGGGCGCTGCAGGGCGCCGCCGGCGCGTTCCTGGTGCCGAGCTCGCTCGCGCTCATCACCTCTCTCCTCACCGGCCCCGCCCAGGCGCGGGCGATCGGTCAGTGGACCGCGTGGACGACGGGGGCGAACCTCGCCGGCCCCCTCATCGGCGGGCTGTTCGTCGACCTCTTGTCATGGCGATTCGCCTTCCTCGTCAACATCCTCCCGATCGCGGCGACCTTCTACCTCCTGTCGCGCCTCGGCCACATCGACCACCGGCGCGACGATGCGCGTATCGATCTCGTGAGCGCCGCGCTCTGCACGCTCGGGCTCGGCGGGGTGGTCTTCGCGCTGATCGAACAGCCCAACCTCGGGTGGGCACATCCGGCGATCTGGATGCCGCTGGCCGCCGGCATCCTCATGTTCACGGCGTTCCTCTGGCGTCAGCGCACCGTGCGCTCCCCGATCCTGCCGCTGGGGATCTTCCGCGTCCGGAACTTCTGGACAGGAAACCTCGCGACCTTCTTCATCTACGCGGCGCTCTCGCTGAACGGGTTCGTCGTCGGGGTCTACCTCCAGCAGGGCGCGGGCCTGAGCGCGACGCTCGCCGGCCTTTCGAGCCTGCCGACGACGCTGGCGCTCATCGCGTTGAGCTCGGTGGTCGGCGGATGGGTGAACAGGTTCGGACCCCGGCTGTTCATGACGGCCGGTCCGCTCGTCATGGCGGCGGGCGCGCTGATGCTGCTCGCCGTCCAGAAGGACTTCGACTACTGGACGCAGGTCCTCCCCGGACTGATCGTGTTCGGCCTGGGGCTGGGCGTCACGGTGTCGCCGCTGACGTCGACCATCCTCGGCTCGATCGGCGGCGAGCGGTCGGGCATCGCGTCAGCGACGAACAATGCGGTGTCGCGCATCGCCGGACTCGTCGTCATCGCGATCCTCGCCGTCATCATCGGCGGCGCGCTCGACCTCGACGGGTTCCACCGTGCAGCACTGGTCACAGCGGTCCTGATGGTCGCGGGCGCGCTGGTCTCGTTCCTCGGCATCCGCAGGCCTGCCACGGCTGACGCGCAGTCCATCTGATTTGCACGGCTGGATGCGGGCCGGCGGCATCCGTCGACTGCCACACTGACGGTATGAGCGTCATCGAGAACTCGAAACTCACCGTCGTCGGGGCGGGCGCCGTCGGATCGAGCGTCGCCTACGCCGCCCTCATCCGTGGGTCGGCGCGGCACGTCGCCCTGTACGACATCGCCGCCGAGAAGGTCGAAGCCGAAGTGCTCGACCTCGCCCACGGCTCGCAGTTCACGAACTCGAGCGACATCTCGGGCGGATCCGACGTGTCGGTCGCCGCAGGCTCGCACGTCGTCGTGATCACGGCCGGTGCCAAGCAGAATCCGGGGCAGACCCGCACCGAGCTCGCGGGGGTGAACGCGGGCATCCTCCGCCGGATGCTGCCCGAGCTTCTCGAGGTCGCCCCGAACGCCGTCTACGTCATCGTCACGAACCCGTGCGACGTGCTCACCGTCATCGGGCAGGAGGTCACCGGGCTGCCACCCGAGCGCATCTTCGCCTCGGGCACCGTGCTCGACACCTCGCGCCTGCGGTGGAAGCTCGCGCAGCGCGCGGGTGTGTCGACCTCGAGCGTGCACGCGTACATCGTCGGTGAGCACGGCGACACCGAGTTCCCGCACTGGTCGCGGGCGACGATCGGTACGGTTCCGATCCTCGATTGGCAGCCGCTCGACGGGCAGCCGAAGTTCACCGTCGAAGAACTCGACCGCATCGCCGTCGATGTGCGGGATGCCGCCTACACGGTCATCCGGGGCAAGGGGGCGACGAACTACGCCATCGGACTGTCGAGCGCTCGCATCGTCGAAGCGATCCTCAGCGACCAGCACGCCGTCATGCCGGTCTCCACGGTGTTGAGCGACTTCCAGGGCGTCGACGGCGTGGCCCTGTCGGTGCCGTCGGTCGTCAGCAGCCGCGGCGCCCGTCCGATCCTCGAGACGTCGTTCTCCACCGACGAGCTCGAGCTCTTCCACCGCTCCGCAGACGCCCTGAAGTCGGTAGCCGCGTCGCTCCGCTGACCCGAGCGGGTCAGACAGCGCGCCGGCGCCGCAGCGACCTCGGCTCGGGAAAGGTCCACCCGAACACGACCGCCACGACCCGAACGGCGACCGTCACCGCGATGCAGACCACGCCCGCGACGAGGATCGGGACGGCGAGGGCGTTCAGGACGACGAGCACCGCGACTCCCGAGGCTGCGGCGACCGCGTAGAGCAGCGCACCCTGCAGCCCACCCAGCCCCGCGGCGAGCAGCTCGACCCACAGGGGGACGGCGAACAGGGCGACGCTCATCTCGGCCTCTCCTCGTGTCGTCGGATGCCGGTCAGCGAGCAGACCCGGCGGCGTCGGCGATCACCTGAGCGACCGTCTCGGCCTGCGAGATGAACAGCGCGTGGCTGCCGGGGACGTTCGTGATCTGAGCTCCGACGCGCTCGGCCATGTGCTGCAGCATCGCTTGGTCGAACGCCTTGTCCTCGGTGGCGATGACGGCCCAGCTCGGCTTGTCGCGCCACGCCGCCGCCGTGACGGGCTCGGCGAAGACCGACATGTTGACGGGCACCTGGCTGTCGGCGAGGAAGGCGGCATCCGCTTCGTCGATGTCGGCGGCGAATCCGGCGCGGAAGTGGTCGCGGGCGAGGGAGCCGTAGCCGTCCTCGCGTACGTCGATCACGAACTCGGGGGTGGCGGCGAAGCCCCCGTACTGCTGGCCGCTCGACTCACCCATGTCGGGGATCAGTGCCGAGACGTAGACGAGCCCCGCCACGTTCGGGTGGGTGCCTGCCTGAGTGATGACCGTTCCGCCCCACGAGTGGCCGACGAGGATCGCGGGTCCGTCCTGCTGGTCGAGGATGCGCGTCGTGGCGGCGACGTCGGCCTCGAGTGAGGTGAGCGGGTTCTGCACGATCGAGACGCGGAAACCGCGCGCGGTGAGCAGGTCGTAGACGCGACGCCATCCCGAGCCGTCGGCGAAGGCGCCGTGGACGAGGACGACGTTGGTGATGTCTGCAGTGTTCATGGATCTCTTCCTTCTCGTGGGGCTCGGACCGAGCCGGTGTGTGATGCCTGTAACGCTCGCGATACGCAATATATTGCATACCCGTTGACGATGGCAATGGTGTCACCGAAGGGCTCGCGAGCGATGTCGGATGCCGCGATTAGCCTGAGGGCATGGCATCACGACGACCCGCCCCCACTGCGGCCTTCCGCTGCACCGAGTGCGGGTGGACGACCGCGAAGTGGGTCGGCCGTTGCGGCGAGTGCCAGCAGTGGGGCACCGTCGTCGAGGCCGGCACAGCGACCGGGATCACCGCATCGATCACGCCGATCACTCCCACGCGGAGCGCGCGCCCGATCACGCAGATCGACACGCGCGAGACGCCGCGCCGCTCGACCGGCGTCGGCGAGTTCGACCGCGTGCTCGGCGGCGGCATCGTCCCGGGGGCGGCGATCCTGCTCTCGGGCGAACCGGGCGTCGGCAAATCCACGCTGCTGCTCGAGGTCGCGGCGCAGAGCGCACGATCGGGGCGCCGCGTCCTCTACGTCAGCGCCGAGGAATCCCTCGGCCAGGTGCGCCTCCGCGCTGAGCGAACCGGAGCGCTGCACGACGAGCTCTACCTCGCGAGCGAGACCGACCTCGCGACGACGCTCGGTCACGTCGACGAAGTGCGCCCCGACCTCCTCATCGTCGACTCCGTGCAGACGGTCTCCTCAGGGCTCATCGACGGGGCCGCCGGGCAGCCGAGTCAGGTGCGGGAGGTGGCATCCACCCTCATCCGTATCGCCAAGGAACGCGACCTGCCGGTCGTACTCGTCGGGCACGTCACGAAAGACGGTCAGGTCGCCGGCCCGCGCATCCTCGAGCACCTCGTCGACGTCGTCTGCCACTTCGAAGGCGATCGCCAGACGTCGCTCCGCTTCGTACGCGCGCTCAAGAACCGATTCGGCGCGACCGATGAGGTCGGCTGCTTCGACATGGCCGGTGACGGCATAGCCGAGGTCCCCGATCCCAGCACCCTCTTCCTCAGCACGCGGCCGAGCGAACCCGGTACCTGCGTGACGGTCGCCCTCGAGGGCCGGCGGGCGCTGCCCGTCGAGGTGCAGGCGCTGACACTGCACACGACGGCTCCGAACCCCCGCCGGATCGTGAGCGGAGTCGACAGCGCGCGCGTTGCGATGGTGCTCGCCGTGCTCGAGAAGCGCGCCGGGATCAAGCTGTCCGACCAAGACGTCTACGTCTCTACTGTCGGCGGGGTGCGCCTCACCGAGCCCGCTGCCGACCTGGCCATCGCCCTCGCCATCGCCAGCGCCAGCGCGGCGACCGAACGCCCGAACCCGACGAAGTTCGCCGCGATCGGCGAGTTGAGCCTGTCAGGCGAGATCCGCAAGGTCACGCAGCACGACCAGCGTCGATCCGAAGCCGCTCGACTGGGCTACAAGGCCGTCATCGATGCGAGCGCCGGCACGCTGCGGGACGCCCTGAATCAGCGGGCACGGCACCACACCCCGCGGCACGACGACCGTCCCGACTTCTGAGCCAGGTGCACTCAGGCGTCGAGCGCGGCGATGAGATCGGCCGGCGACGCCTGCATGGCATGCGGCCCGGCGATGTCGAAGAACACCGTGGTGATCTCCTCGCCATACGTGCCGAGGAACGCCCGCAGCCAGCCCGGTGACTGCAGACCGACGCCCGGCGGCAATGTGGCGGGCTTGTTGGCCGCGTCGCTGAACAGCAGCAGTGCGACGTCGCCGGTGGCGGGGTCACGGTAGGTCCAGACCTCTCCCGAGTCGCGGGGGTCATCCCTCGCGCCGGGACGGAGGAGCGGCACGACGGTCGGCCCGTGTCGCAGCGCGAACGCGAGGGCTGCCATGTCCTGCGTCTGCAGCGCGTCCGCGAGTGCGGTGTTGCGGAACTCGAGCGGCTGCTTCTCGCGCTTCTTCCCGGCCATCCCCCCAGCCTAGGCCGGATGCGGGGGCGTACCGATCCTGCGGTCCCGGAACATAAGGGGGCCCTCTCGAACTCCCCATTGGGGACTGGAGAAGTCGAGAGGGCCCATCACTCACCGGCAGCCGGGGGAACCGAAATCCCACTTCTTGGGGGGGGTGGCGGGATTCCGTTGCTGGGGAACAACGGCGGTTGACCGCCGGGAGCTGACCCCAGGGTACGCACAGAGGGATCCCGCGGGACACCCCCGCAGGCGCGATGTCGGATGAGAAAGTTCTCAGAATGCGCTGAACGCGGCGGTGATTTTCAGCGCAACGTGAAAGACGCGGGCTCCGCGGAGCCTATTCCTCCGATCGTCACCGACAGGTTGTACCAGCCAGGAAGGGCCTTCTGACGGTCGCCGTCACAGGTGTCGACCGAGGAGCGCGTGCGGTCCCAGACGATCGGGGCGGCGCTCTTCACGGTCTTCCCCGCGTCGAGCGTGACGATCTGGTCGCTCGGCTTCGTCTGGCAGTCGGTCGAGCGCCACCAGGTGTCGCTTCCGCTGGTGACCTCGAACGTCTGGGCAGCAGTGCCGACGTTGATGAGACACGGCGAGTCGGTGTCGTTGACGAGCGTGATGGAGAGGTTCGGCAACTCACCCGTGCCGTAGGAGCTCTTGTCCGTGGTGGCGGTCACCGTCACGTCGCCGGTCGTACACGCCGCGATGTCGTTGTCATCCGACGCGCCGCCGTCACCGTCGGCCGACGACGTCACCCGGGGGGTCGGCGTCGCCGAGGGCGTCGGGGCTTCGCTCGGCGCTGCCGACGGCGATACCGACGAGGTCGGAGCGGGGCTCGCGGATGCCGGGGATCCGCCCGCGGGCTGCGACGTGGCATCCGTCATCGCCCGCCAGGGCTGCCAGACGACGAGGGCGACGATGCCGCCGACGACGAGGAGGGCGAGGAGCAGCACGGCGAGCCGACGGCGTCGATAGACAGCCGGCGACGGCCGACGGCGGGGGCTCTGGCTGCTCACGCGTCCAGGGTAAGCGCGGGCTCCACGCTCGCCCGCCCGGCGCGCCTACAACTGCTTCAGCATGCGGGTGTTCCCCAGAGTGTTGGGCTTCACGTGCGCGAGGTCGAGGAACTCGGCGACGCCCTCGTCGGCGCTGCGGAGCAGCTGCGAGTAGACGTCGGGGTCGACGACCTGCTCGCCGATCTCGGCGAACCCGCGGCGGGAGAAGAACGGCACCTCGAACGTGAGGCAGAAGAGGCGGCTGAGCCCCAGCTCCCGCGCGTTCTGCTCGAGCAGATCGACGACGGCGCCACCGACGCCGCGGTGCAGCCAGTCGTCGGCGACGATGAGCGTGCGGATCTCGCCGAGGTCCTCCCACATGACATGGAGCGCGCCGCACCCGACGAGGCGCTCCCCCGCTTCGGCGACGACGAACTCCTGCACGGTCTCGTAGAGGGTGACACGTTCCTTGCCGAGGAGGATGCGACGCTGCACCCACGGCTCGAGGAGTTCCTGGATGCGGGGAACGTCGGAGGTCTTCGCGCGCCGCACGGTGAAGGTGGCGTCCGGTCCCGTCATGCGTTCCACTGTATTCGCCCTGCACCCCGCTACTCGCGCGGATCGGCCGTCGCCTACCCCTACGCTGGACGAAGGAAGGTGACCCCGTGAGTGTGCTCCGTGACTATGCCGCGGCCGTGTCGCAACCGACGCTGTCGTTTTCGTCGACGGCGCCGCGCTACGACGAGGTCGTCGACCCCGACGGCACCCTCCGCCCCGCCTGGCAGGGACTCGCCTCACTCGCCCTCGGTCTGACCCGCGACGAGCTCGAGCGCGTCGACGGCGAGATCGCCCGCTTCCTCGCCGACGACGGCGTCTCGTACGCGCGCGCGGGCGACGACCTGCAGCCGTGGCAGCTCGACCCGATGCCGTTCGTCCTGGATGCCGCGGGATGGGCTCGCCTCGACGTCGGACTCGCGCAGCGCGCCGAACTGCTGAACGCCCTGCTCGCCGACCTGTACGGCCCGCAGGTCGTCCTTCGCGAGCGGATCGTGCCGGCCGCCGTCATCCTCGGTCACGCGGGATTCGTGCGCGCGATGGCGCGCCCCGCGGGCGACAGCCTGCCGCCCGATCTACTGCTCTCGGCGACCGACCTGGGCCGCGATGCGGCCGGGGAATGGCATGTGCTCGCCGACCGCGTGCAGGCACCCTCGGGCCTGGGGTACGCGGCCGAGAACCGTCGCGTCATCTCGCAGGTGCTGCCCGACCTCCTCGACGAGGGCACGCTGCACCGCATGGACCCCTACTTCGCCGCGCTCCGCGCTGCCCTGATCGCGGCGGCCCCCGAGGGAGCGAGTGCGCCGCGCATCGTCGTCCTCTCCCCCGGCCCGCTGTCCGAGACGGCGTTCGATCAGGCGTTCATCGCCAACGCACTGGGATTCCCGCTCGTGCAGGGCAGCGACCTCGTCGTCCGTGACGGTGCGGTCTGGATGAAACCCGCCGGCTGGCCGCAGCGCGCTCCACGCGAGCGCGTCGATGTCATCCTCCGCCGAGTGGACGCCGAGTGGTGCGACCCGCTGGAACTGCGCTCGGGATCTCGGCTCGGCGTCGCGGGCCTCGCCGAAGCGGTCCGACGTGGCCGCGTGCGCGTCGTGAACGGCCTGGGCGCCGGCGTGCTCGAGAACCCCGCGCTCCTCCCCTACCTGCCCGCCGTCTGCGAGCGGCTCCTCGGCGAGCAGCTGCGACTGCCGTCCGTGCCGTCGTGGTGGCTCGGCGACCCCGACTCGCGCGCGGAGGTGCTCCCGCGACTGAGCGCCGGTGACCCGACTCTCGAGGTGCGGCACATCGACGACCCTCGCCGCCGCCTCGGCACCGCTGACGCCGAGCTGCTCGCCCGCGTCGACCGCGAGCCGCACCGGTTCGCCGCCGTCGAGCAGCTGCCCCTCTCGCAGGTTCCCGTGTGGGATGCCGGGGGCGCGGCATCCGCTCTGCCCGTCACGCTGCGGGGCTTCGCGATCCGCTTCGGGTCGACCTACCGGCCGCTCGTGGGCGGTCTCGCCACGGTGCGGAGCGCGCAGGACGGTGCACCGCGAACGAAGGACGTGTGGGTCCTGAAATCCGACGAGGCCGAGGCGGACCAGGGGATCGTCGACGTGGCGACCCTCCCCACGACCCGGAGCGACCCGACCCTCGCGCCGCGCGCCCTGTCGGACCTCTTCTGGACCGGCAGATACGCCGAACGCGCCGAGGACCTGCTGCGCCTCGTGATCGCGACGCAAGCGGCGCTCGACCAGCCGGGAGCGCACCGGGCGACCAGTGCGGGTGAGAGCGTGCGTGTGCTGCTCGCGGCGCTCCATTCTCTGGCCGGTACGCGGGCGACGGATCCCGAGCAGGAGTTCCGATCGCTGCTGCTGGATGCGGCGCGCCCCGGATCCGCGGCGCACTCGATCGCCCGCCTCCGCGACGCGATGGAGGGTGTGCGCGACCAGCTGTCGGGCGACACCTGGCGCGTGTTCGCGAACATCGAGCGGGCCGTGCGAGCACTCCGGAGCGCACCGCGACCGCACCGCACGGCCGAGTCGGCCGGGCGCATGCTCGCCTCGATGCTGTCGCTCTACGGCGTGACGGCGAACATGATCCGCGACCCCGGCTGGCACATGATGGAAGCGGGTCGCTACCTCGAGCGCGGATTGCAGCTGACCGCCCTGCTGTCGTCGGCGCTCTCCGCGAGCCGCGGTCCCCGCACCGACCGCGAGGTTCTCGAGTCGCTGCTGTTGTCTGCCGAGAGTGTCGTCACGCACCGTCGGCGCTACCGCGGGGCCATGCGCGCGGCGGACGTCGCCGAGCTGCTGCTGCTCGACCGCGGCAACCCGCGTTCGCTGGCTTTCTCGCTGCAGACGCTGCGTGGCCACCTGGCCGCGATGCCCGCTTCGACCGGATCGTCGCGCGCCGAGCGCCTGCTCGACCAGCTCGAGACCGAGCTCGCCGAGATCGAGGTGCTCGAGATGACCGCGGTCGTCGGGGGTCGCCGCGAGCGGCTCGTCGAGGGCCTCGAGGGCGTGCGGGCGCAGCTCGAGCAGCTGTCGGACGCGATCGGCGACCTGCACTTCGAGGCCGGTCCGCCCGCGGTGTCGATGACCGAGCTGTCGCTCGTCGAGCTGATGGGCGCGCGGGCATGATGCGCTACCGCGTGTGGCACCGCACCGCCTACACCTACAGCGACGCCGTGCAGGACAGCATCGGCCAATTCCACTTGCGACCGCGCGAGCTGCCGTGGCAGCGGATCGCGGACTCCGGGGTGACGGTCGATCCCGTGCCGGGGGACCTCTCGCCGCGCACCGACTGGTTCGGCAACTCGTCGACGTACTTCCATGTGACCGATCCGCATGAAGCGCTGACGATCGAAGCGACGAGCGAAGTGACGGTGGCAGCTCCCGAGTACGACGCCGGGGCGCTCGCGCAGCCGTGGGAGCTCGCGCGGCCGCTGCGGCATCCCGACATCGAGGGCGCCGTCGAAGCCACCGAGTACGCGCTCGAATCTGCGCGGGTCGCCCACGATGCGGCGGCGATCGCCTACGGCGCCGAGTCGCTCACGCCAGGCCGGCCGGTCGGCGAGGCAGCGACCGATCTGATGCAGCGGATCTTCCGCGACTTCGATTACGACAAGACGGCGACGACGGTGACGAGCACGGTCGGCGACGCGATGACGAAGCGCGCCGGCGTCTGCCAGGACTTCGCGCACGTCGCCCTCGCGTGCCTCCGCGGTCACGGGGTCGCGGCCCGGTACGTGTCGGGGTACCTCGCGACGCAGCCGCCGCCCGGTAAGGAGCGCGTGTTCGGGGCTGATGCCTCGCACGCGTGGCTCGCGGTGTGGCTGCCCGGGACCGACCAGTGGCTCGCGATCGATCCGACGAACAACCAGTGGGCGAACGACCGGTACGTCACCGTCGCGTGGGGCCGCGACTACGGCGACGTCTCACCCGTGACCGGGATCATCTTCACCGAAGCGAAGACCTCGACCCTTCGTGTGCAGGTCGACGTCGCACCGCTCGACTGATTCGCGGTCGCGGGCGCAAGGGATCCGAGCCGACACGCCGGTCACAGAGCCTTGGATGCCGCGTGCCGCCCGGCATCCCTTGCATCCGTTACCGGCGCCGCCAGGCCACCGGCGCCCGGCACCGTCAGCCGAGGAAGCCTCGCAGCAGGGCTTCCGAGCCAGCGAGGTGGTCGAGCACGGCGGCTTCGGCGGCATCAGGTTTGCCGGCGAGGATCGCGGCGACGATCCGGTCGTGCTGCGCGTCGGAGTGCTCGATATTGCGCGGCAGCAGCGGGAACGTATCGAGCCAGGCGTTGATGCGGGCCCGGTTCTCGACGACGAGGGGAAGGAGCGACGGGATGCCGCTGGCTTCCGCGATCGCGACGTGCAGCAACGAGTCGAGCCGCCGATACTCCCCCTCGGCGGCCCCTACGGTCGCCTGGTGGCGTTCCGCGAGGGCGGCGCGGACGGCATCTGCCAACTCCCTCGATGCCGCGGCGCGGGCGGCTCCCGCTTCGAGTACGCGCCGGAGGCCCAGGATGTCCTCGAGCTCGGCGGCATCGATAGGACCCGCGTGCACCGGCAGCGGGTCGGCGACGAACGTCCCGCCGTACCGGCCGCGGCGCCGGACGACGTAGCCCGCGTCGGCGAGCTCGCCGATCGCCTGGCGCACGGTGTCTCGGCTCACGCCGTACCGCTCGGCGAGGTCGCGCTCCGAGGGCAGGGACTCCCCCGGCGCGACCACGCCGAGCCGCACGGTCTGCACCAGCCGCGCGACGGTGTCTTCGAGCGCGTTGCCGCCGCGCACCGGTCGGTAGACGGTGCGGCCGAGATCCGGCGACGACGCGGCGCGGGTCACAGCGGCGTCACGTAGGCGTTGGTGATGCCGCCGTCGACGACGAACGCGTTCGCGGTGATGAACGAGGAGTCGTCCGAGGCGAGGAACGCGACCGCGGCCGCCAGCTCCTCGGGCTCGGCGAAGCGGCCCATCGGCACGTGCACGAGGCGGCGCTGCGCGCGCTCGGGGTCCTTCGCGAACAGCTCCTGAAGAAGCGGCGTGTTCACCGGTCCCGGGCAGAGCGCGTTGACGCGGATGCCCTGCCGGGCGAACTGCACGCCGAGCTCGCGGGTCATCGCGAGGACGCCGCCCTTCGAGGCGGTGTACGAGATCTGCGACGTGGCCGAGCCCAGGAGCGCGACGAACGACGCCGTATTGATGATCGAGCCCTTGCCCGCCGGCACCATGTGGCGGAGCGCGGCGCGCGAGCAGAGGTAGACGCTCTTCAGGTTGACGTCCTGCACCTTGTCCCACGCGGGCAGCTCGGTCGTCTCGATCGAGTCGTCGTCGGCGGGCGAGATGCCGGCGTTGTTGAAGGCGATGTCGACCGAGCCCAGGTCGACGGCGACACCGTCGAAGAGCGCGTCGACGGATGCCTGGTCTGCGACGTTGACCTGGCGGAAGACACCGCCCACCTCGTCGGCGGCCTTCTGACCTGTCTCTGGATCGAGGTCCGCGATGACGACGCGGGCTCCTTCGGCGGCGAACCGGCGCGCGGTCGCGAGGCCGATGCCGCTGGCACCGCCGGTGATGATGGCGACGCGGTCGCGGAGGCGCTGGGTGAGGTCCATGGGGGTCCTTCCGGGTCAGGAGGTGGCGTAGAAGACGTTCTTGGTCTGGGTGAAGTGCTCGGCGGCGTCGGGGCCGAGCTCACGCCCGAGTCCCGAGGCCTTCATGCCGCCGAAGGGGGTCGTGTAGCGGACCGACGAGTGCGAGTTGACCGACAGCACACCGCTCTGCACGCCGCGGGACACTCGGATGCCGCGGCCCAGGTCGCGCGTCCAGATCGATCCGGCGAGCCCGTAGACGGTGTCGTTGGCGAGCGCGATCGCGTCGGCCTCGTCGTCGAACGGCAGCACCGCGACGACGGGTCCGAAGACCTCTTCCTTCGCGATACGGTCGCCGCGGTCGGCGAGCACGACGGTCGGCGCGAACCAGAACCCCTCGCCCTCGGGCGCCGATCCGCGGAACGCGACGTTCGCCCCGTCGACGTGAGAGGCGACCCGGTCGCGCTGGCCCGCGGAGATCAGCGGTCCCATCTCGGTCGTCTCGTCGTTCGGGTCGCCCACGCGCCACGCGGAGACCGCGGGCTCGACGAGTTCGAGGAACCGGTCGAACACCGAGCGCTCGACGAGCAGTCGGCTGCGGGCGCAACAGTCCTGGCCCGCGTTGTCGAAGACCGAGCCGGGGACGGCCGCGGCGGCCGCCTCGAGATCGGCGTCGGCGAACACGATGTTGGCGCTCTTGCCGCCGAGCTCGAGCGTCACGGGCTTCAGCTCGCGTGCGCACCCCGCAGCGACCTCGGTGCCAACGCGGGTCGACCCGGTGAAGACGACCTTGCGGACATCGGGATGCGTCACGAACCGCTCGCCGACGACGGGTCCGGCGCCGGGGATGACGGTGAAGACGCCGTCGGGAAGGCCCGCCTCGAGAGCGAGGTCGCCGAGCCGCATCGCGGTCAGCGGGGTCATCTCGGCGGGCTTCAGCACGACGGAGTTGCCGGCGGCGAGCGCGGGCGCGAAGCCCCACGCGGCGATCGTCATGGGGAAGTTCCACGGCACGATGACCCCGACCACGCCGTACGGCTCGTGGTAGGTGACGTCGAGTCCGCCCGCGACGGGGATCTGACTCCCGATCAGGCGTTCCGGTGCACCGGCGTAGTAGTTCAGCACCTGCGCGACGTGGGATGCCTCCCACCGGGCGGACGAGATCGGATGCCCCGCCTCGAGCACCTCGAGCTGGGCGAGCTCCTCGACGTGGTCCTCGACGACGCGCGCGAAGCGGCGGAGCGCGTCGGCCCGGGCGACGGGAGCGAGCTGAGCCCAGGTGCGCTGCGCACGGACGGCGCGGGCGATCGCGGCATCCGTCTCGTCGATCGACGCGAGCTCGACGTCACGGAGGGCGGCGCCGGTGGCGGGGTTGAGGACGGTGAAGACGCTCATGCGGAGACCCCCCGGTGCGAGACGGCGTAGGCGTCGGCTGCGGCGACGAGCCCGAGGAAAAGGCGGCGGTCGGCGGAGTTCTCCTCGGGGTGCCACTGCACCGCGACGAGGTAGTCGTCACCCGGCGCCTCGAACGCCTGCACGAGTCCGTCGTCGGTGCGGGCGGTCACGACGAGTCCCTCACCGAGACGGTCGACGCCCTGGTGGTGGTAGCTGTGGACGCCGTAGGGACCGGCGCCGATCAGGCCCGCGAGCTTCGTCGAGGCATCCACATCGACGGTGTTCTCGGCGAAGACGCCGCCGCCGATCTTGTACCGTTCGGTCCCGAGCGCCTCGGGCAGGTGCTGGTGCAGCGTGCCACCGTACGCGACGTTTATCAGCTGCAGACCGCGACAGATGCCGAAGACCGGGATGCCGCGCTCCCGCGCACCGGCCAGCAGGGCGAGCTCCCACTCGTCGCGGTCCGCACGGGCCGGGTCGGTGAGCGGATGCCGCGCCGCGCCGTAGAGCTCGGGCTGCACGTCGAGCCCGCCGGTCAGGATCAACCCGTCGAGACCATCGAGCACGACGGAGGCCGCGGCCTGCGCGGCCGGCTGCGGCGGGAGGAGCACGGCGACGCCGCCCGACGCGGTCACGGCGTCGAAGTACTGCTGCGGGAGGAAGCTGGCACGGACGTCCCAGACGCCCTGCGTCGCCCGTTCGAGGTAGGTGGTGAGTCCGATGACGGGGCGGCGGGCGCCCGCGGGATCAGAGACGTTCGAAGCCACGGATGCGCTCCCAGTCGGTCACGGCGGCGTCGTAGGCGAGGACCTCGACGCGCGCCTGGTGCAGGTAGTGGGCCACGACGTCATCGCCGAACGCCGCGCGCGCGATCTCGGACGTCTCGAAGAGGTCCGCCGCCTCGCGGAGGGTCGTCGGCAGGTGCTCGACGTCGGAGTCGTAGGCGTTGCCCTTCAGCGGCGGCGGTAGCTCGAGCTCGTTCTCGACGCCGTAGAGGCCTCCCGCGATGATCGCGGAGATCGCGAGGTACGGGTTCACGTCGCCGCCGGGAACGCGGTTCTCGACGCGCAGCGACTGTCCCTGGCCGACGACACGCAGCGCGCACGTGCGGTTGTCGACGCCCCACGCGATGCCGGTCGGGGCGAACGAGCCCTTCGCGAAGCGCTTGTACGAGTTGATCGTGGGCGCGTAGAGCAGCGTGAACTCCTTCAGCGTCGCGAGGATGCCGGCGATCCAGTGCTCCATCAGCGGGCTGAAGCCGTGCTCGCGGTCGCCGGCCATGACGGGGGTGCCGTCGTCGCTTCGGACGGAGAGGTGGATGTGGCAGCTGTTGCCCTCGCGCTGGTCGAACTTCGCCATGAAGGTCAGCGACTTGCCGTGGGCGTCGGCGATCTCCTTCGCCCCGTTCTTGTAGATCGTGTGCTGGTCGGCGGTCTCGAGGACCTCCGCGAATCGGAACGCGATCTCCTGCTGGCCGTCGTGACACTCGCCCTTGACGCCTTCGCAGTAGAGACCGGCGCCCTCCATACCCCGGCGGATGTCGCGGAGCAACGGCTCGAGCCGGGTGGTGGCGAGCAGGTTGTAGTCGACGTTGTAGTCGGTGGAGGCCTGCAGTCCCACGTATCCCTTGGCCCAGGCATCCCGGAACGAGTCGTCGAACACGATGAACTCGAGCTCGGTGCCCGAGTAGGCGACGAGGCCGCGGTCGGCGAGGCGCTGACGCTGCGCGTTCAGGATGCCGCGGGGCGACTGCGCGACCGGGTCGCCGCTCGTGTAGTCGAGCTCGGCCATGACGAGCGCGGTGGCCGGTTGCCACGGGATGCGGCGAAGCGTCGCCATGTCGGGGCGGAGGACGAGGTCGCCGTAGCCCTTGTCCCAGCCCGACATCGCGTACCCGTCGATCGTGTTCACGTCGACGTCGACCGAGAGGAGGTAGTCACAGACCTCGGCGCCGTGGCCGGCGACCTCGTCGAGCCAGAACCGGGCCGACACGCGCTTGCCGACGAGGCGTCCCTGGGCATCGGGGAACGCGACGATCACCGTGTCGATCTCGTCGGCCGCGATGGCATCCGCGAGCTCATTCACCGTCAGATTGCCGGGCATCGGTCGTCCTTCCGTCGTCCTGCGTGGGGGATCGTCGTGGGTCTGTAACGAGAACGCTACATGCCAAAGGTAGACATGGCATACCAATAGACGCCACACTCTTCCGCAAGGCGTGAGCCAGCGCGCCGACCCGACGACGCGCTCCGCGCCGACCCGCAGCCAGGAGGTCTCATGACGAATCCGAGCACCACTCCCCCCGCCACCGGCGGTGTCCGCTATGCACGAGCCGAGGAGGGCTACTTCGAGAAACGGACCCTGAAGAGGTCGGCCGGAGTCTGGGGGCTCTGGGGCCTCGCCGTCGCCGCCGTCATTTCGGGTGATTTCTCGGGCTGGAACTTCGGCATCGACTTCGCCGGGTTCGGCGGGATGCTGATCGCCTTCGCGATCCTCGTGCTCATGTACTACGGCCTCACCTTCTCGATCGGCGAGATGGCGGCCGCCATGCCGCACACCGGTGGCGCCTACTCGTTCTCGCGCTCGGCGATGGGGCCCTGGGGAGGGCTCGCAACCGGTCTCGCCGAGACGATCGAGTACGTCGCGACCACCGCCGTCGTCGTCTACTTCTCCGGCTCCTACGCCGATAAAGCCCTGAACCTGCTCACCGGTGTGAGCCTGCCGCCGTGGCTGTGGTGGGTCATCCTCTACGCGCTCTTCATCGGCCTGAACGCGGCCGGCGCGGCCGTCTCGTTCGGCTTCGCGATCGTCGTCTCGATCATCTCGATCGGCATCATCGTCGTCTTCGGTGTGATGGCCCTCGCCTCCGGCGCGTTCAGCTGGGACGCCCTGTGGGACATCCCCGCCGATCCGGCAGCGTTCGGAGCGTCGACCTTCCTGCCGCATGGCATCGGCGCCGTCCTCCTCGCCCTGCCCTTCGCGATGTGGTTCTTCCTCGGCATCGAGGAGCTTCCACTGGCGGCCGAGGAATCGCACAACCCGGCCCGCGACATCCCCCGCGCCGGGCTCTGGGCGCGCGGCACCCTCATCGTGACGGGCCTCATCGTCCTCTTCATCAACACGGGCGTGCTGGGTGCGAAGGCGACCGGCCCGTCGACTGAGCCGCTACTCGAAGGCTTCCAGGCGTTCCTGCCCGACCAGGCGGCGGCCATCCTGTCGCTGCTCGCCCTCATCGGACTGTTCGCCTCGCTGATGGGCATCATGTTCGCCTACGGGCGCAACATGTACTCGCTGTCGCGGGCCGGCTACTACCCGCGCTGGCTCTCGCTGACCGGCAAGCGTCAGACCCCGTGGGTCGCGCTGACCTTCGGCGCCGTGCTCGGCTTCATCGCACTCGTCATCCTGCAGGCCGCCGGCGGCGACACCAGCCCGGCCGGCGCGATCGTCCTGAACATCGCCGTGTGGGGCGCGGTGCTCGCCTACTTCCTGCAGATGGTGTCGTTCATCATCCTGCGCAAGAAGTTCCCGAACGCGAACCGCCCCTACAAGAGCCCGTGGGGCCTGTTCGGTGCCTACTCGGCCGGAATCATCGCCGCGATCGTGTTCGTCGGGCTGCTGTTCAACCCGGCGTACTTGCTCGCGATCGTCGCGATCATCATCGTGTACGTCGTGATCTTCATCGGCTTCGCCGTCTACGGCCGTACGCGGCTCGTCCTCTCGCCCGAAGAGGAGTACGCGCTCTCCGGCGGCCTCCACGGCGACCCGCAGAGCGAGGGCTACGACGCCATGGAGAAGGACGTGTTCGGAGACACGCGCTCCTGAAAGACCCGGACGGGCCGGGTGCTGCTGAGGGCGCACCCGGTCCGTTCGCACGTTCTGGCCGTGCGCGGATGCAAGAGATCGCGCGCGACACCCCTCGAAACCGACTCCGGATGCCGGGTGTCCCCCGGCATCCATTGCATCGGGCGACGGCGGCTCAGACCTCGCGGCGCAGGCAGACGAGTCGCTCGCGCGACTCCCACGACGGAGCTGGTTCGAAACCCTGACGCCCGTAGAGAGCGAGCGCCCCGATTCGCCAGTCCCACACCGACAATCGGAGCCCTGTCGCCCCGCCAGCGCGGGCGCGGGATGCGGCATCCGTCAGCAACGCCGACCCGGCGCCGGAGCGTCGACCCGCGGGCCCGACCCACAGGCGCTTGATCTCGGCATCCGAACCCGCGCGGTGCAGCACTGCCATCCCGATGAGCTCGGCGCCACGCTCGGCGACCAGAACCTCGGCCCCGGCGAACGCCGACGCGGGATCGCGCGCCTCGGCCGCGTACCGCTCCGGCAGCGGACCAGGTTCGGTGAGCCCGTTCTCCGCCTTCTCCGCCTCGGTCTGCGCGTGGTAGTCCGCGAGCATCGCGGCGACCGCATCTGCGTCGCGCTCGAATCGGGCCACGCGGACGGAGAGGGATGCGGCGACGGTCACCCCTCCATCCTTACCCGTGCGCGGGCCGGGCCACCGCGGTTGAATGGACGGATGCGCTGGACCACCCGCCCCTCGACGCCCGACGACGCCATCTGGATCGCGGAGCTCCGCGCGGTCGTCATGCGCCCCGACCTCGAGCGCCTCGGCGTCTTCAGTCCCGAGCGGGTGCGACAGCGGTTCCTCGACGCGTTCGACCCCGCGCTCACCCGCGTGATCGTGGTCGACGGGACGGATGCCGGTTCGATCGCCATCCGCCCCGCTTCGGACGACACCTGGATCGAGCACTTCTACCTCGACGAACGCGTGCAGGGCGCCGGCATCGGCACGCAGGTGCTGACTGCGATCCTCACCGAGGACCACCCCCTCCCCTGGCGCATCAACGTCCTACAGCAGAGCCCGGCCCGCCGCCTCTATGAGCGGCACGGCTTCGTCTTCGACAGCGAGGACGAGGTCGACGTCTTCCTGGTGCGCCGCGCCTGAACGACGACAGGGGTCGGATGCCCCTCGGCATCCGACCCCTGTCGTTCGTGTCGCTTACGACCCGGCGATGATGTCCGGGCTCGCGGTGATCTCACCTGCGGCGCCGACACCGACCGGCTCGCGGCCTTCCTGGCGCATCGTCTCGAAGACGAAGCTGTTGTTCTCGAGGTCGACCTTCACGTGGTCGCCCGAGTTCAGCTCGCCGCGGAGGATGCGCTCGGAGAGCTGATCCTCGATCTCGCGCTGCATGGCGCGGCGCAGCGGCCGGGCACCCAGCGTCGGGTCGAAACCGATCTCGATGAGGCGGTCCTTCGCCGCATCCGACAGCTCCACCGTCATGTCGCGGTCGAGCAGACGCTCGCTGAGGCGCTTGGTGAACAGGGTCACGATCTGGCGCAGTTCGGCCTTGTTCAGCTGCGGGAAGACGATGACGTCATCGACGCGGTTGAGGAACTCGGGCTTGAAGTGGCGCTTCAGCTCCTCGTCGACCTTGCCCTTCATCCGCTCGTAGGTCGTCTGCGAGTTGCCCTCGACCTGGAAGCCGACCGGACCACCGGCGATCGCCGACGAACCGAGGTTCGTCGTCATGATGATGACGGTGTTCTTGAAGTCGACGACGCGGCCCTGACCATCGGTCAGGCGACCCTCTTCGAGGATCTGCAGCAGCGAGTTGAAGATGTCGGGGTGAGCCTTCTCGATCTCGTCGAAGAGGACCACGGAGAACGGCTTGCGGCGCACCTTCTCGGTGAGCTGGCCGCCCTCTTCGAAGCCGACGAACCCGGGAGGGGCACCGAACAGTCGCGAGACCGTGTGCTTCTCACCGAACTCCGACATGTCGAGGGAGATCAGCGCGCCCTCGTCATCGAAGAGGAACTCGGCGAGCGCCTTGGCCAGCTCGGTCTTACCGACACCCGTGGGGCCGGCGAAGATGAACGAGCCCGACGGACGGTTCGGGTCCTTGAGACCGGCACGCTGGCGGCGGATCGTGCGGGAGAGGGCCGCGATGGCCTCCTCCTGACCGATGACGCGCTGGTGCAGAGCCTTCTCCATGAAGACGAGACGGCTCGTCTCCTCCTCGGTGAGCTTGAAGACCGGGATGCCGGTGGCCTGAGCCAGGACCTCGGCGATCAGACCCTCGTCGACGACCGCATGGGTCGCGACGTCGCCCGAACGCCACTGCTTCTCGAGGCGCAGACGCTCGGCCAGGAGCGACTTCTCCTCGTCGCGCAGAGAGGCGGCCTTCTCGAAGTCCTGCTCCTCGCTGGCGGCTTCCTTGTCCTCGCGGACCTTCGCGATCTTCTCGTCGAATTCGCGGAGTTCCGGCGGGCTGGACAGGATCGACAGACGCAGGCGGGCGCCGGCCTCGTCGATCAGGTCGATGGCCTTGTCGGGCAGGAAGCGGTCGGAGACGTACCGGTCGGAGAGGTTCGCCGCGGCCACGATGGCACCGTCGGTGATCTGCACCTTGTGGTGCGCCTCGTAGCGGTCGCGCAGGCCCTTCAGGATGTTGATCGCGTGGGGCAGGCTCGGCTCCGCCACCTGGATCGGCTGGAAGCGTCGCTCGAGCGCGGCATCCTTCTCGAAGTGCTTGCGGTACTCGTCGAGAGTCGTCGCACCGATCGTCTGCAGCTCGCCTCGGGCGAGCAGCGGCTTCAGGATGCTGGCCGCGTCGATCGCGCCCTCGGCGGCACCCGCACCCACGAGGGTGTGGATCTCGTCGATGAAGACGATGATGTCGCCGCGCGTGCGGATCTCCTTGGTGACCTTCTTCAGACGCTCTTCGAAGTCACCGCGGTAGCGGGAACCGGCGATGAGCGAGCCGAGGTCGAGCGAGTAGACCTGCTTGTCCTTGAGCGTCTCGGGCACCTCGCCCTTGACGATCGCCTGCGCGAGGCCTTCGACGACGGCGGTCTTGCCGACGCCGGGCTCGCCGATGAGGACGGGGTTGTTCTTGGAGCGGCGCGACAGGATCTGCATCACGCGCTCGATCTCCTTCTCGCGCCCGATGACGGGGTCGAGCTTGTTGTCGCGCGCGGCCTGGGTCAGGTTGCGGCCGAACTGGTCGAGGACGGCCGAGCCGCCCTGGGCCGTGGCCTGTGCCTGCTCGCCAGCGCCGGATGCGACGCCCGCGGGCTCCTTGCCCTGGTAGCCGCTGAGGAGCTGAATGACCTGCTGGCGGACCTTGTTCAGGTCGGCGCCGAGCTTGACGAGCACCTGCGCGGCGACGCCCTCGCCCTCGCGGATGAGCCCGAGCAGGATGTGCTCGGTGCCGATGTAGTTGTGGCCCAGCTGCAGCGCTTCGCGCAGTGACAGCTCGAGCACCTTCTTGGCGCGCGGCGTGAACGGGATGTGCCCCGTCGGCTGCTGCTGCCCCTGTCCGATGATGTCCTGGACCTGCTCGCGCACGGCGTCGAGCGAGATGCCGAGGCTCTCGAGGGCCTTGGCGGCGACGCCTTCACCCTCGTGGATCAGGCCGAGGAGGATGTGCTCCGTGCCGATGTAATTGTGGTTCAGCATCTTCGCCTCTTCTTGGGCGAGCACCACCACACGACGTGCACGGTCTGTGAATCTCTCGAACATCGTCTCCACCTCCACTCGACGCACTGGCGGCGTCTTACGTAGAGGCTAACCAGGGGCGGATGCCGGTATGCCCGTGTTCGCCGTGGGCATACCGGATCTGGGGCTTGTGGTCGCGGCATCCGTGGGCATAACGTTTTTCGATAACAACGAATGTCGTTATGGGGGAACAGGAATGTCTACGGGAACCGATACAGCGAGCGAGCGCGACACCGAAGGGCCGGTGTGACGTGGCGCGGTGGATGCTGATCGCGGGGGCGGTACTCGTCGTCATCCTCATCGTGGGGACGATCCTCGCGTTCGCTTTGGCGACGGCGAAGAAGCAGCGGGCGGGACAGGACCCCACGACTCTGGTTCGCGTCACCCGCGTCGTCGCAGTCGTCTGGGCAGTGGTCGCCGTGATCGGGGCCGCGGTCGCATTGTTGACCGGGCTGCTCGCTCCGGGTGTCGCCATCACGATGCCCATTCGCGAGTTCTGGCCGCAGCTGCCCGACACAGTGACCCTCGACGTGGATACGGCTCGTCGAGTGTCGGGCGGCTTCACAGAGGTGACCCTGACGGTCGAGGGCCTCGACGCCACCACACGAGTGCTGTGGGCAGTGAGTCAGGCGATCACGTGGGTCGTCCCCGGATTCGTGGCCCTCTTCGTCGCGGTCACCTGTTCGCGCCTCCTCTCGGGGGCGGCGTTCACTCCGGTCGTGGCGAAGATGGCGGTCACGACCGGCGCCGTCATCGCGCTGGGTGGCGTCGCGGCGCAGGTCATGGGGGACATCGCTGGCAGCATCGCCTCGATGCAACTGTTCGGCGCGAAGGGCGGCGGATGGGAGGGCGACTTCCCCGGTATCGACAACGTGTTCGACGCCTGGCTGCCCTCTGCGACCCTGCAGATCTCCTTCCCGTTCTGGCCCATTGCCATCGGGCTGGCTTTCGCGGTGCTGGCTGCGGTCCTCCGCTACGGCTCACGCCTGCAGCGCGACACCGAGGGGCTCGTGTGAGTCCCGCCGAGGAGGACGAACTCACCGGCATCCACTGTCGGCTCGACGAGCTGCTCGCCGCGCGGGGGATGACGCTCACCCGTCTGTCCGAGATCGTCGGCGTCTCGGTTGTGAACCTGTCGATCCTCAAGAACGACCGCGCCCGTGCGATCCGGTACTCGACCCTGTCAGCGATCTGCCGAGCCCTCGACTGCGAGGTCGGCGAGCTGCTGGTGCGGGCGGACTGAGCCGGGGCGTTCAGTTCCGGGGACGCGATGTGTCGCCTCGTACGGGCGAACGCGGCAGATTGCGTCCCTGGAACGGCAGGCGCCCGCGCTCCGGGGACGCCTCTCGTCGCCTCGCGTGCACGCAAGCGACATCTTGCGTCCCCGGAACGCATCACCGCGCGAGCGCCCGACGCACGCGCGCGACGATGCCCTCGGAATCCCGGAACAGGTGCTCCTTCGTGACCCGGATGACCACCCACCCCGCCGCGGCGAGCGCCTCGTGCCGGTCGATGTCTCGCGACCACTGGCGCGCGTCCACCGCGTGATGACCACCTTCGTACTCGAGGGCGACACGCCCGCGCGGGTACGCGAGGTCGACGCAGGCGATCGCGCGCCCACCGACGACGACGTTCCAGTTGAGTTCAGGCTCCGGCAGACCGCCGTCGATCAGCCCGAGGCGGCACCACGTTTCGGGGCGGGATGCCGACCGTTCCCGCACGAGCGGAAGGGCCTCGCGCAGGCGGCTCACCCCGTGCCGGCGACCCGAATCGACGGCCGCGGCGAGCTCATTCACCGTGGCGAGAGCGGGCGGATCGCCGCGGAACATCGGCACCCGAACGCTCGCATCGCCCACGGCGACGAGGTCGCGCATGTCGGGGAGTGCCGCCCCGAGCGCAGCCCACGTGCACGCCGGGCTCAGCAGCCGCACGCCGAGATTCGGGTGGACGCGCACCTCGGTCGTGCGGTGCACGAGGCGATGCCCGCGGACTCCTGCGCTGCGCGGCGTGCGGTCCGGGGTGAGGACACCGATGTCGGGCACCGCTCCGTCGAGAGCCGTGGCAGGTACGGGTAGACCCCAGAGAGCCGCGGCGGTGAGGTGGCTGAAGAACTGCGAGGCCGGCATCCGCGCGGCGTACGCCAGCGCAAGACGAACGTGCGCGGACACGGCATCGGGCGGTGCGGCTTCGGGGCGAACTCGCACCCCGCGGAACGGCCGGTCGAGGTCGCGGGAACGCAGCCGGCGCGGCGAGACTCCGGCATCCGTCGCGGCCGTCACGGAGAAGATGGGTCCGAGCGACATCGGCAGTGGTCGTGATCGCACGCGACGATGATCGACCGCCGCGAGCGCGTGGCATCGCAGCCAGGCGACACTGGGGATGAGTCGGACGCGCGCATCCGTGGGGAGAGGATGCCGCGCATCGCGTCCCCGGAACGAACGGCGCCCGCGCTCCGGGGACGCGTCGTGCCGCCCCGCGCGACGCCGCGCGACACATCGCGTCCCAGGAACCGAACAACCGTCAGCGGATCGGAACGGTCCCCGCCGCGTCCAGCACACCGAAGCTCAGCGTCGCGTCGCGGTTCACGTCGGTGTCCGGATCGAGTTGCACGATCGTCAGCTGCGGTGCGACGTCCGCGGTGCACATCTGGTCGGCATCCGGCACGACGAAGCGGACGACGACGGATGCCGGTGACTCCGCCCGCGTGTCCGCGACGACCGGCGGGCACGTCGACGATCCCCACGTGCGGAGGGCGATCGTGCGGTCGCCGACCCACGCGGCGGAGGGGGTGAACTCCTCGACCGGCCCACCCGAGTACGCGCCGAGGTCGACCTCGGCGGACGAGTCACCGAGCGACACCCGAAGCCGCAGACCGTCAGCCGGCTCGACGGCCGACGGCGTCGCGATCTCGAGCGGCCGGGCCACGAGGTCGTCGGTGCACGGACCCGGTTCGGGTTCGCGCAGCGACACCACCAGCACCCCGCTCTTCAGGGCGGTCTCCCCAACCGCGGGCACGCACGACGAACTCCCCCACGTCACGAGCGCGATCGTCTTCGCGCCGTCGAGCCAGCCTGCGCCGACCTGCACCTCCGGCGCGGAGTCGGCTTCCCCGGGATCCGGTGCGGAACCGCTCGCCGCGGGAGTCGCACACCCCGCGAGGAGGCCGGCGGCCAGAATCGCCCCGGCGAGCGCGGCGAAGACTCGGGTGCGCATGCGTTCCCCTCTCAGACAGCGGATGCCGCGGCATCCACCCTCTGAGTGTCACCAGCCGCTGGGTCGTCTTACTGCAGCGCCGAGGTCAGCCGGGCGAGGTTGTCGAGGATGACCGAGCGGATCGGGCGCTTCTCCCACTCCTCGATCGTGAGTTCGCGGGACATGCCGCGGTACTGGTCTTCGACGTTGCGGAGCTGATCGACGAACTCGCTGCCGCGGACGAGCATCGTCACCTCGAGGTTGAGACCGAACGAGCGCATGTCCATGTTGCTCGACCCGACGACCGCGACCTCGTCGTCGATCGACATGGACTTCGAGTGCAGGATGTACGGCCGCTTGTACATCCAGATCTTCACGCCGGTGGCCAGCAGCTGCTCGTAGTAGCTGCGCTGTGCGTGGTAGACCATGGCCTGGTCGCCCTCTTCGGAGACGAACAGCTCGACCTCGACGCCGCGGTGGCACGCGGTCTGAATCGCCAGCAGCAGCCCTTCGTCGGGGACGAAGTACGGGCTGACCATGACGATCTTCTTCTTCGCGCCGAAAATGAGACTGAGGAACAGCTTCAGGTTGTTCTCGTACTCGAAGCCCGGGCCGCTGGGGACGATCTGGCAGTCGAGGTCGCCGGTGCCGGCATCCATCAAGAAGTCGGACTCGACGACGAACACCTCACCGGTCTCGCCGTACCAGTCCGAGACGAAGACGGCCGCGAGCGACGCCACGACCGGCCCGTCGACCCGGACCATGAGGTCCACCCACTGCAAGCCGCGTCGCAGGTTGGTCTTCAGGTTGTAGCTGCGGTCCGTGACGTTCTGCGAGCCGACGAACCCGACGGCTCCGTCGATCACGACGAGCTTGCGGTGATTGCGGAGGTCGGGTCGCTGGTACTTCCCCTTCAGGGGCTGCACCGGCAGCATGAGATGCCACTGCGCACCCATTCGCTCGAGGCGCGAGATGGTCGCGTGGTAGTTCGGCTTCCAGCGGTTCGCCCAGTGGTCGAGCAGCACGCGGACGGTCACGCCGCGCGCTGCCGCACGCTCGAGCGCCGAGAAGAACTCATCCGTCGCACCGTCGGACTGCAGGATGTAGAACTCGACGTGCACGTAGCGGGTGGCGCGGTCGATCTCGGCTGCCATCGTGTCGAGGCTGCCCTGGTAGTCGGAGATGATCTGGGCGCCGTTGTCACCGGCGATAGGGAGGGCCCCGAGCTTGCGGTTGAGCCCGACGAGCTGCGTGAACCACTCGGGGGCGTCGGGGCGCAGCGTGCCGAAGTCGAGCCCCTCGCTCGCCTTACGGAACGCGTCGTTGATCGACTCCTGCTCCTTGCGACGTTTGCGCGGAAGCCGCGGGTTGCCGATGAGAAGGAAGAGCAGGATGCCGACCACGGGGATGAAGTAGATGGCCAAGAGCCAGGCCATCGCCGCTGTCGGGCGCCGGTTCCGCGGAATGATGAACACCGCGATGACACGGATCGAGATGTCGAACGCCAGGACCAAGACGATCCACCACGTCCACGTCCAGTCGACGCTGATGCTGATCACGATGCCCCCAGAGAGTGTGGGGTCAGCCTATCGATGGGCGGATCGACCGGCGGTTTCGTCGCGAGGTGGCAGGCCGCGCTTGAGCCGTTCCTCGGCCTCGACCTGCGCGTAGAGCTTGCGTTCGGTGCGGTCCATGCGGAGGATGCTGCGGATCACGAAGGCGAACAGGCCGGCGACGACGATCGTGGGAATCAGTCCCCAGACGATCGCGCCCCATATCTCACCCATACCTCCATCGTAATGTGCCTGCGCCCGCCCACAGGCCGCGGCGTTCTGCACCGTCCCTGTTCCGGTGCGGCTCATCCCCAGACGAGGGGACGGCCCCCCGCCGCGCTGCCCGGTCGCTCAGCGTGGGGCCATGTCGACCATCGTCACCGTCGCGGATTCCGCTCACTTCCTCGCCCTCGTCCCGCGCCTCCTCGGGTTCACCCCGACCGAGAGCCTCGTCGTCGTCCCGATGCATCGCGGACGGAGCCTCGGCGCCTTACGCATCGATCTCCCTCCCACGGGTACGCCCCTTGACGCCGTCGCGTCGACGGTCGTCGGCATGCTCTGCCGGGTGTCGGGTGCCGATGGTTTCACCGCCGTCGTCTACACCGCGGCATCCGCCCACCCGGACCTGCCCGGAGCGGACCTCGCCGAAGCGCTCGAACGTTCGGCGGGAGCGTGCGGGCTCGGTGTCGTCGATGTGTTGACGGTCGCAGGGACGGGGTGGGGATCGCACTACGACGACCGGCTGCCGGACGGGGGGCGTCCGCTTGCCGCTCTCGAGCGACACCTCCCGCCCGTCGACGGCGATCAGCACGGCGGCGCGACGCTGCCCGCCGTGGAGCCGGCGGCTGTCGCGGGGGTCGGCGCCGCCCTCCTGTCGCTCGAGGCGGCGCTGGCGGTGCTGTGCGGCATCCCTGCCGTCGACGGCTCACCTGATCGGATCGACCCCGCCGCGCTCGAAGCCGGGTGCGCGCTCGACGATCTGCCCGGACTGTACGAGGACTGCCTCACGTGGGATGCCGCGACCCTCGACCCGATGCGGGCGGCCGTGATCGCGTGGTGCCTGGCTCGCCCGTCGCTCCGCGACGTCGGCCTCGTGCAGTGGGCGAGCGACCGCGCGGGCGGCGACACCGCGCTCGACGCGCAGCGCCGGTGGGAGGACGGCGAGGAGTACCCCGCGGACCTCGCGTCGGTGATGTGGGGCGAGAGCGACCGACCCGATCCGATGCGCCTCGAGGCGGCGCTCGAGCTGGTGCGGAACGTCGCGGTCCGAACTCCCGAGCCGCAGCGTGCGGGCGCGCTCGCGACCGCCGCCTGGCTCGCGTGGTCGCTCGGCCGATCGACGCACGGCGACCGCTACGCCGCAGCGGCGCTCCGCATCGAGCCCGAGCACGGCCTCGCCGAGATCGTGCGGTCTTTCGTCGCACACGCCCACCTGCCCGACTGGGCATTCCGACGTTGACCGGGTCGCAGCGCACGCCGCGACCCGGTCGGATCGTCAACGTTCGACGATCGCGAAACCACCCGCCGGAAGGGTGAGCGCCCCGAACCGGTCCTTCTTCGCGCGCACCTCGCGGCCGCGATCGTCGTACACGGCGACGCGACCCGCCCCGACGGTCACCTTCTGGGGCGACCGGGCCGCAGAGTGCACGAGCTCGGTCCGCGCTCGACCGTCGCCTCCGAGGACGAGCCGGGAGACGAACGGACGGATGAGGATGCCGTCCAGCTGCAGCTCGCCACGCGTCGACTGGACCCGGACCTCGTCGCGGAAACCGGGCAGCGCCCGCGGGAGCGTGTGCGGATGCATCGCACCCGCCGTCGGGGAGATGCCCTGCGCAGGTCCGGTGAGCTGGAGAGTGCCGAGCTTCGTGCGACCGCTCGTCCACGTCGAGGACGTCCGCTCGCCGACCTCCGACCAGACGACCGGTTCGATCCACCGGTCCGCGCCGGCCGTGCCGACGTCGAAGATGGCGGTGTCGCCTCGCGAGAGGGTCAGCTTGTCTCCCGACCAGCTGGACTCCCCCGTCCACGACTCCGGTGTCGAGACCTCGCCGGTCGTGGTCACCGCGCCCTCCGCCTCCATCCACGTCAGCCCCTCGCGGTCGGCGACCTCGGTCAGGGAGAGCGCCTGCCGCTTCACCCCGGGGTGTGCGTCGAGGGCGAGTGCGGTAAGCAGACCGTGGATGGTCGACTCCGCGCCGCTGTTGCGGTTGACGGTACCGTCGGGCTGAAGGCCGTCGTAGGTGACTCCCGTCGCCGGGTCGTACATCTGCTGTCCGGCGTGGTTGGCGCCGAAGAACCAGGCCGCCTGCATGGCCGCGAGATCTTCGAACCCCTCCGACCCGGTGGCCTCGGCGACGCCGAGCAGCGACTGCACTCGCGAGTCCGCGCCGTAGGCGATCTGCACCCGATCGAACGGACTCGGGTTCCACCCGTTGTCCGGCCCACCGGCGGTCAGGAGCGTGGTCGTGAAGGTCGTCGCGTCGGCGACGGCGGGGCGGGCGAGCGAACGGTCGCCAAGGACAACGGATGCCGCGGCCAGCGCCGCCGGCATCTGCGAGCCCCAGGCGTGCCAGATCGCCGGCGACTCCGCCCACGGGAGCACGGCCCGGTACGGCCACTCCCGCGTCGAACCGTCCGCCATGGCGGCGATACCTTTCGCGAGCTGGCGGAGGGCGGTCGCGGCGGCCCTGTCGGGGCCGGCATCGACACGGGCGGCGAGGCCGAGCGCGGCTTCAGCCGAGGCATCCGCCCCGTTCGTGATCAGCCACGTCGGGACGCGCTTGCCGTCGGAGACCGTCCACTGCCCGTAGTTCGAGAGGACCTGACGGTTGAGAGCACCGAGCGAGAGGTCGAGTCGCTCGTCGAGGAAGGCGGCGAACTCCGGGTCCTCGTCCTTGAAGGCGGCGTACCCCTCGCCGAGAGCCCACAGCGTGCGCGCGAGCCAGTAGCTCGGCCCGCTGTCCGACGGGTCGGGGAGCTCGATCGGCTCGGCGGAAGGATTGAGCGTGCCGTCGGGCTGCATCCAGAGGACGACGTTGCCGGCATCCGGCCCTTCGGTGGTCTGGAAGTAGGCGACCGACCGCAGGAGCTCGAACGCCTTGTCGCGACTGTCGTCGTCGCCGGTCAGCTCGAAGTGGCGGATGTAGACCACGGCGGCGCGGGTGACGTCGTCGGCGTTGTATGCCCCCTGCCCCCAGTACCCGGTCTCGGGGTCGAGCGGTCCCCCACCGACCCGTTCGAACGTGCCGCCGTCGCGCGCGTCGGCGTAGGTCCACGGCAGGGTCAGGGTCGGCTCTTCGTCCTGGCGGTAGGTGCTGTGCCCGTCGACGTCTGCGGGAGGCGTCGCCTCGTCGAGCAGGAAGTCGAGGTGAGCGAGGTTGGTCACGGCGGTGGATGCCGGGGCCGCGGCGGCGGCAGTCGCGCCGAGCGGGAAGGTCAGGGCGAGCACGGCGAGCGCCGTGATCCCGACGGTTCCCGCACGACGGTGTGCGGAAGTGTTCACAGGGGTGTGTTCCTTTCGGTGGGTGTGCCGTTCTCCGGATGAATCGACCGCGCGCGACCCGCACGGGCCGGCGCACGCGCGTCATCCGGAGAACGGCACGCGATCAGTCGGTGCGTTCCAGCAGGGCGACGCCGATCTTCGAGTCGGCCATGCCGTAGAACACGAACAGGCGGCCGTCGACCTCTTCGATCGCGGTCGGGAAGACGACGTTCGGCACGATGCCGCTGCGTTCGTCGTCTGTCTCCGGGGCTAGGAGCGGCTCCGGAGTGCGGGCGACGACCTTCGACGGGTCGTCGGCGTCGAGGATGATCGCCCCGGCGGCGTAGTTGACTTTCTGCTGTTGCGCGAAGGCGCTCTCGAGGACGCCGGTCACCCCGTGGTGGAGGACGAGCCACCCTTCGGGGATGCGGCGAGGAGGCGGTCCGCCGCCGATCTTGAGCTCCTCGAACGGGAATGCGGGCCCGGCGACGAAGCGGTGCTGCTCCCAGAGCGTCAGGGCGGCGAGGTCCTCGCGCACGTCGTCGAGCGGGATGTAACTGATCCAGATCGACTGGCGCTCGTCGTCGATTCCCGCCGGCACATGCACACCCTGGCCGGGCTTCGTCTCGCCGAGGTCCCACATGGGACGGTGCAGCACGGCGAGGGCCTCCCCCCCATCCGGTGCGGTGACCGGTTCGGGGAAGAACACGGTGTCCTTGTTGTGGAACAGGTTGAGGTCCATATCGAGGTCGTCCTGGTAACGGAAGAGCGCCGGCCCGAGCCGTCGCCACTCCCGCAGATCGCTCGACACCGCCACGGCGGTGCGAGGCCCGAGCGGCCCGTACGCCACGTACGTCATGACGTGCAGCCCCAGCGTCTCGACCCAGGTGATCCGCGGGTCTTCGACGCCGGCGTTGCCGACCCCGCGTTCCCAGCCGCGATCGGGCTCGAGCACGATTCCCTCGCGCTCGACGGCGACGGGGATGCCGTCCTCAATGACGACCCGGGCGAGCCCGACCCGCGAGACGTTGCCGTCGGCGACCAGACGCGGCAGCAGGTACAGCTCGCCGTCGGGTCCGCGGCCCGAGCCGGGGTTCAGCACCCCCTCGGCTTCGTTCGGATCGCCGTCGGCGGGGGTCATCACCACCCCCATACGGGTGAGGCGGTAGGGGACGTGGGTTTCGGCGGGCATGGTCATCCTTTCACTCCGGATCCGATGTCATTGGAGGTGAAGTAGCGCTGGAACACGAGGAACAGCGCCACTGCGGGGGCGGCGAGCACGACGGCACCGGCCATCATCGCCCCGAATGGATTCGCGGTGGATGCCGCGATGTTCGAGATGAAATTCGCCAGCGACACCGCGAGCGGCTGCATGTCGGCATCCTTCGTGATGAGGAACGGCCACAGGAACTCGTTCCACGGCCCGATGAAGGTCAGCAGCACGACCGTCAGCAGGGCGGGTCGGACGAGCGGCAGGGCGACGCTCCACAGCAGCCGGAACTCGTTCGCGCCGTCGATCCGGGCGGCGTCGAACAACTCCTTCGGCAGCTGCAGGAAGTACTGCCGGAAGATCACCACCGCGGTCGAGTTGATGAAGAACGGCAGGATCATCCCGAGGTAGTTGTCGGCGAGGCCGTAATCGCGGGCGATCATGACGTACAGCGGGATCATGAGCAGCTGGAACGGCACGACCTGCACGAGGAGCGCGAGGGCGAACGTCGCCCCGCGTCCGCGCCAGCGGAGCACGGCGAGCGCGTACCCGGCGAGGACTCCGAACACGACGGTGCCGAGGATGACGCCGCCGGTGAAGATCCCCGAGTTCGCGAGCCCCTGGAGGAGATCGATGCGCCCGTTGATGGCGGAGTAGTTGTCGAGGGTGAGGTTCGCCGGATTCGGGAACGCGCCCGCCGGGGTGGGGTCGACGTTCGTCTGCAACGAGCCGACCACCATGTAGAAGAACGGGAACAGGAACGCGAGCGCTCCGATCGACAGCCCGACGTACATTGCGATCTTCGAACCGAGTGCACGCTTCATCGCTCCTCCCCTCCGACCAACTTGCGTTGCAGCAGAGCGATGGCGAGCACGAACACGATGAGCACGACGCCGATCGCGGCCGCGACATCCGGGTTCTGCTGCTCGATGCCGCGCTGGTACATCAGCAGCACGGGCGACGTGGACGCACCGTTCGGCCCACCGCCGCCGGTGAGCAGGTACGGCTCGGTGAAGAGGTTCGCTCCCGTGATCGTGGCGAGCAGCACCACGAGCAGCGTCGCCGGCCGCACGCTCGGCACCGTCACCGCGAAGAACTGGCGGAGCTTGCCGCCGCCGTCCATCGACACCGATTCGTAGAGCTCGCGCGGCACGTTCTGGAGCGCCGCGAGATACAGGAGGATGTAGAACCCGAGGCCCTTCCAGGTCACGAAGACGGCGATCACCGGCATGGCGAGCGATGAGTTGACGAGCCACGACGGGTCGGGGGCGAGCGGCCCGAGGACGTTGTTCACGAGCCCGCCGCGGGCAAAGAGGAACAGCCACACCGCGACGACCGCGACGGATGCCGTGACGTACGGGACGTAGTAGCTCACCCGGAAGAAGGTCCGCGCCTTCGTCACCCGGTCGAGCGCGGTCGCCAGGAGGATCGACAGCACCACGGTCAGCGGCACGTTGATGATCAGGAAGATACCGACATTGCCGAACGAGCGCCATACCTCGGGGTCGCTCAGCGCCGTGACGTAGTTGTCGAACCCGACGAACGGCCGGTCGACGACAGCACCGGGAGCGGCGAAGAAGTAGTCCTGGAACGACATCCACACCGCGAAGACGACCGGGTACGCGAAGACCACCAGGACGAACACGATGTAGGGCGCCGAGAAGAGAAGCCCGTGAGGCTGCGCGCCGAGGAGGCGGTGCAGGATGCCGCGGCGAGGCGCGGCATCCTTCCCGTCCTTCTCGGGGGAGGCACCACGCGTCGCGCCGGGACCGGCGCGACCGGGGACGACGGCGGTCATCTCAACCCGCCGAAGCCAGCTTGTCGATCTCTGCCGACGTGTCGGAGAGGAACTGGTCCACCGGCGTCTCGCCGAAGATGACCGACTTCGAGTAGCCGTCGCGGAACGCCTGCCAGATCTCCACCGAGCCGATCACGTTCGGCACCTCGACGGTGCGAGCCGCCTGGTCACCGAACTGCTGGTAGGCGGGGTTGTCGGAGAAGTAGTCCGGGTAGGTGCCCGTCAGGTCCTGCCGCAGCGGCATCTGCCCCGTCGCCTCGAGCCAGGCGCCGTCCTGCTCCTCGCTCGTCGCGAACTTCAGGACGTCCCAGGCCGTCGCCTTGTTGTCGCACGCGGTGAACATGCCGACGTTCTTGGCGTCGCTGAAGGTCCAGGTGTCGCCCGCCGGCGTGCCGTCCTTCGTCGGCACCGGCACCGAACCCCATTTGATCGCGTCGCCGTAGACGCTGATCGCCCACGGACCGACGATCGCCATCGCGGCGTAGCCGTCGGCGAAAGCGTCGCCCTGGTACTGCTCGTTCCCGGCGAGGTTCTCGTCGTAGAGGGTCCGCCAGAAGTCGGCGACGGCCTTTCCGTTGTCATCGTTGAACGTGGCCTTGCCGTCTTCCAGCAACTGCGTGCCACCGGTCTGGGCGGCGTACAGCGGGTAGAAGTCGAACCAGGGCTGGAAGAACTCGCTCGTCGGAGCCGGGTTGATCGCGTACTCCGAGACGCCCGCCTCCTTGAGTGCGCGAGCCGTCTCGAGGAACTCGTCGTAGGTCGAGAGCTTCGGGTTGTCCGGGTCGAGGCCGGCTTTCGCGAACAGGTCCTTGTTGTAGAAGATCATGACCGGGTTCGACTTCCACGGGAGCTGATAGAAGTCGCCGTCGTCGGAGCGGTACTGGTCGGCCAGCTCGCCGCTGCGGGCCGTGATGTAGTCGTCGCCGTCCTCGAACTTCGACAGGTCGACGAGACCGCCCTGGCGTTGGAAGCCGGGAACCGCGGCCGGAGACGTGTTGAACACGAGGCAGGGAGCGTTGCCGGCGGTGATCGCCGCGCCGATGACCTCTTCGCTCGATGCGCCCGCGGGAATCTCCTGCGCCTTCACCTGCTCGTCAGGATGGTCGGCGTTCCACGCCTCGACCATCGCCTTACCCCAGCCGATCTCGGCTTCGTTGTTGGAGTACCAGATGGTGATGTCGCCCCGCCCCTCGAGGTCGCCACCACCTCCCCCTCCCCCGCCGCCGCTGCAGGCGGTGAGGGCGAGCACGCCGGATGCGGCTGCTGCTGTGATGAGGATGCGTCGTTGCATGTCTCTCTCCTTCGTGGTGCGGTCGCGGTCAGTCCGCGGCCAGGGGTGGCGGTGCCGTCGATCCCCGGACGGCGAGGGTGGGATCTGCGAGCGCGATGCGCGCGGGCGGTTCGCCGGCGATCGCGCGGAGAAGCGTTCGCGCGGCGACGAGCCCCCATCCGCGGGCGTCGGTGGTGACGCTGGTGAGCGCGGGGTGGACCCAGCGGCCGATCTCGGTGTCGTCGAAGCCCGTGATCGAGAGGTCCTCGGGCACCCGGATGCCCCGCTGCTGCGCGACCGCCATCCCCGCGACGGCCATGCCGTCGTTCGAGTAGACGATCGCCGTCGGAGAGTCGGCCGCATCGAGCAGGGCGGCGGTCGCACGAGCGCCGTCTGCCGCGCTGAAGTCGGTCTCGACGATGCGGGAGCGAAGGCCCGCGGCATCCGCTGCGGCCTGGAAGGACTCGCTGCGGCGGCGGGCGTGCAACATGGCGTCGGGCCCTGCGACATGGGCGACGCGGCGGTGGCCGAGGGTGGCGAGGTGATCGACGGCGAGGCGGATGCCGACCCCGTCGTCGGCGGAGACCGCGGCGAACGGCGACGCGACGTCGGGGACGCCGAGGGTGACGGCGGGAATGCCGAGTTCCTGCAGGAGCGGGATGCGCGGGTCATCGACGCGGATGTCGGTGAGGATGACCCCGTCGACACGTCGATCCGTCGCGAGCGCGCGGTAGGTCTCGGCTTCCTTCCGACCCGGGGTCGCGACGGCGAGGACGAGAGCCTGCCCGGTGACGGAGAACTCGTCTTCGAGGCCGGCGATGAAGGTCGGGAAGAACGGGTCGGCGGCGATGACGTCGGGGCTGCGGCCGATGACCAGCCCGCAGGCGAACGCGCGTCCCACGCTGAGCGAGCGTGCGCTGAGGCTCGGGGTCCACCCGAGTTCGGCGGCCGCGGCGAGTATCCGCGCGCGGGTGTCCGGTGCGACCCCCGGCCGGTCGTTCAACGCGAACGAGACGAGCCCCTTGCTGACCCCGGCGGCGCGCGCGACGTCCGCGATGGTGGGGCGGGTCTGCGGGGGCATCCTTCACTCCTTCGTGCCGAACAGGCTCTACTAAACCGGTTCAGACGAGGGGAATGCAAGGGGTTGACGAGCCCGGGGAGTCGGGCGTACGGCGTCTCAGCGCGTCGGCAGCTCGACCCGAACGCGCCAGCGCGCGCCGTCGGGTCCGGCCGCGAACGTGCCCCCGAGAACCTCGACCCGCTCGCGAAGCCGCGCGAGCCCGAACGCCGGCCCCGGCCGCGTCTCGGCCGTCGGGCGGTGCGGATCGTTCGCGACCACGAGGACCACGGTGTGCGATGTGAGGACCAGCGAGAGGTCCACCGTGACCGCCGGAGCGCCGTGCTTGACGATGTTCGTGACGGCTTCGCGGGCAGCACGCGTGAGGGTCGTGTCGATGATGCCGGCGAGCGGGGCCTCGCCCGTCACCTCGACCTGCACCTCGTGCCCGAGGTCCCGGAGCTTCTTCGCCAGGGAGTCCAGCTCACGCCCGATGCCGGGGGCACCGGCATCCGTCACACCGTCCGTTCCCGACCGGCCGTGGATCAGCTGCAGCACGCGCCGCGTGTCGGTAAGCGCCTGAGCGGATGCCGCGACGATCGCGCGCTGCGAGCTCACCCGCGTCTCGGGGTCGTCGGTGCGCTCCAGCACCCGCGCGTGCATGACGGTGATGGAGATCTCGTGGGCGATGACGTCGTGCAATTCGTCCGCGATCCGGTTGCGCTCAGCGACGAGTGCCGCATCGAGTTGGGCTTCGTGAGCCTCGACCTGGGAGGCGAGCGCGACGTTACGGCTGACGACTCGACGGAGGCCCCGGCCGACAGTCGCCGACAGCAGGCCGATGACGAACACGGCGACCACGCCACCGACCTCGAGGCCCGGCGGCATCGTGGCGATCGCAGCCACCCAGGCGACCGCGGCGACGCCGTACGCCACCGAGAACACCGCGCTGCAGCAGTAGAAGACCACCCCGATGCTCATGGCGACGGCCGTCAGGTATTCACCGCTGTGCCCCGCGGCGATCGCGACGAACCCGGCGAGCATGAGGATGCTCGCGCCCCAGATGGGTCGCCAGGCCATCGCGATGATCGCACCGTTCATCAGGAGGGCGGTCGCGAACACCGGCCAGGATGTCGGCGGCCCCGATGTGAACCCCGTCCACAGCGCGTCGACCGCGGCGACCAGCGGGAGCAGCACGATGAACGCGCGGGCGAGCACCGGGGGGAGGACGTGATCCCAGACGTCGCGAAGCGCCGTGCGAGACCCGGGACGGGCGTCCGATTCCGGTGAGACCACGGGAGCGGTCGCGGACTCGCCCCCAGGTTCCATCCCCTCATCATGACGCGGAACATTGCGTTGCGCGCTCCTGCTCGAGACGCAACTGCCTCATCGCAGGACGGACGAGGCGACACCTAGGCTGATCGCATGCCTCCCATCCGAGTCCTCATCGCTGACGATGAGGCTCTCGTGCGACGTGCGCTCGAGGTGTTCGTGAACGCGGAAACCGGGATGACCGTGGTCGGCGAGGCGAGCGACGGCCCGAGCGCCGTTGAGCTGAGTCTGGATCTGAAGCCCGACGTGGTGTTGATGGACATCCGGATGCCGGGCGGCGACGGCATCCGCGCCATCGAGCGGCTCTCAGCCGAGCTTCCGTCGGCGCGCACCATCGCCATCACCACCTACAGCTCGGACGAGACCGTGGCGACCGCGCTGAGTAAAGGGGCGGTCGGTTTCCTCGTGAAGGATTCCGAGCCTGAGCACATCACGGCGGCCGTCCGCAGCGCCCACCACGGCGGGTTCGTCCTCTCCTCGATCGCAGGGCAGGACATCGTGCGGCGCATCTCCACGTCCGCCGCCAGTCAGGCGACTGTCACGCTGAGCCCCGCGGAACAGCTGACGCCCCGCGAAATCGACGTCCTCCGCCTCCTCGCCAAGGGGATGTCGAACGCCGAGATCGGCCGGGAGCTCTTCCTCTCCGAGGCGACGATCAAATCTCACCTGCGGCGCATCATGACCAAGTGGGACGTGCGCGATCGGATGCAGGTCCTCCTCTTCGCGGCGCGAGCGGGCATCATCCGCATCCCCTCGACGCCCTGACCCGTCACGCTGGCCCGCGATTGCGTCTGGGGACGCAACTCGATTGCGTCCCCGCGTCGCAGGGCAGTGCCTTTCGGCTCACGCGCGCCGTCTTAGCGCGTCGCTAGCGTCACTCCTGAGGGAAGGACGGGCTGCGTATGGATCACGGTCTGGGCACCGGCATCCGGGTCCGCAGCGTCAGCAAGTCGTACGGCGGCAAGCGGGTGCTCGATGACGTCTCCTTCGACATCCCCGCCGGGATGGTCACCGGGCTGCTCGGGCCGAACGGCTCCGGCAAGTCCACGGCCATGCGATCGATGCTGGGGCTGACGATCGCGGACGCGGGTTCGACGACTTTCGACGGCGTCCCATATCGCGACCTCGCCCAGCCCGGGCGGACGGTCGGCGCGCTGCTCGACCCGGGCGCGCACCATCCGGGGCGCAGCGTCCGCGACACGCTTGCGAGCGCCGCCATCCTCGCCGGCGTTCCGCTCGAACGGGCACGCGAACTCACCGGGACCCTCGGGCTCGCCACCGCCGAGCGTCGCCGCTTCGGTGCCCTCTCGCTCGGGATGAAGCAGCGTGTCGCGCTGGCGCTGGCCCTCCTCGGCCGCCCCCGACACCTCATCCTCGATGAGCCCATGAACGGCCTCGACATCGAGACGGCGGACTGGCTGCGGGAGACCCTGGTCCACCACGCGCACACGACGGGTGGATCCGTCCTCGTATCGACGCACCTCCTCCAGGAGCTGCAGACGTTCGCCGACCGGATCGTCGTCCTCAGCGAGGGCGCGATCCGCTACTCCGGCGACGTGAACGAGCTGACCAGCGGCAGGAACGCCACGGTGGTCGCCGTGGACCCCGATCTGATGCGGCGAGCGCTCACCTCCCGCGGCATCCCCTTCACTACCGATGCCGATGGCAGCCGGTTCGCCGTGGGCGTCGACCCTCGATCCCTCAGCCAGATCTGCATCGCGGACGCCATCGTCATCGATGAGCTCGCCGAGGATCGCGAGTCGATCAGCGATCTGTACCGTCGCCTCACGCGCGGCCAGTACCACGTGGAAGGTGACGTCCTTGACCTCCGTTGACGCCGAACCGACGGCATCGGGGCGCTTCGCCCGGAGCCTCCGCGCCGAACTCCGGAACGTCCGGACGACGCGCGGCACCCGGTGGGCGCTCGGGCTCACGGCTTCGCTCTGGGTGATCGTCGGCGCCGGGTTCGCGCTCATCGCGGTCCTGCTCGACGCGACCACGGTCAGTGTCGGCGCCGCCCTCCTCGGTATGGGATCGGCCGTCACCATCTTCATCCCGATCCTGGCGATCTTCATCATGGCCGCCGACTGGCAGTCACGGGACGTGCTGACCACCTACGTACTCGAGCCGCGGCGGCACATCGTGTTCTTCGCGAAGGTGCTGGCGGCTGTCATCGTCTGCGCCACCCTCGTGCTCGCCGCAGCCCTTCTCGCGGTCGTCTTCACCGCCGTCCTCGCTCTCGTCTCCGGCGCTGCGATCACCTGGAATGCGGATGCCGAGACCATCGCGGTCCTGCTGTGGAGCGCCGCCGTCGGCACCGTCTCGGGCATCGCCTACGGCGCAGCCACGCAGCGCGTCGCGATCGCGATCGTGTTCTCCCTCGTGCAGGGGTTCGTGATCGATCCCCTGCTGACGCTCGTTCCGCACGGTGTCGGGAACTGGTTCCGCCTGAGCGCGATCGCGGATGCCGGCAGTAGCGGTGGGGCTATCGGGCCGGCTCTCACGGCCGGGGTGCTGTGGCTGGTCGTGCCGCTCGCCGTCGGCTTCGTCCGCAATCAGCGGGCGGACGTGCAGTGAGGATCCGGGTCAGCGAGAGACCCGCGCCGTCTTCGCGGACTCGCGCGTGGTCTTCGCCCAGCCGGATCCGGTGGCGACGACCTGAACGCTGATGCGCGCGCCTACCTGCCCCTTCCGCACGGTGAGCTTCGACGAGGTCGCGCCGCTGATGGATTTTCCGTCGGCTTTCCAGCGGTAGCTGTAGACGACACCCTTCGTCTTCGGGTGGGCCACCGTGAGCGACGAACCGACCCGGGCGCGCCCCGAGACGGTCGGGGTGCCGACGGGCACGTAGGCGGCGAGGACGGCATTGCGCGTCATGGTCTTCCCGGGTTCCACCCAGGTCGAGTCGAACTCGAAGCCCGAGCCCTTCGAACGCCACCAGTCCGCCTTGTGAGCTGTCGACGAGGTTCCGCTGATCTTCAGCACGTAGCTACTGACGGGCAGATTCGGGATGCGGTACGCCCCGCCGCTGTCCGCCGTGACTGTCGCGACTGCACGGAGGCGATCGAATCCCTGCACCGTTCGCTCGGCGTAGTAGGCCGTCACACGCGCGCCGCGCACCTTCTTCCCCCGGGAATCCGTCACCGTGCCGCGGATCGCGCCGATCTTCTCGGTCCGGAGCATGAACGATGACTCCGAACCGGCGTACACGCGCGCGGTCGCGTCAGTCCAAGGGGAATTGCAATCCGGGGGCTCTTGCGCGTAGCCGCGTGCGGGGGCGACCTTCAGACAGTAATTGCCGGGCGTGAGGCCGGCGATGCGCACGTGGCCATCGGCATCGGTCACCCTGCTGGTGACTTCCACCGGGGTCGCGTACGCCGATCCACGTCCGGTGCGGAATACCGTCACCTTCGCCCCTACGAGCTGTCCGCCGTTGCGGGCGACGAACCCTTCGAGAATCCCCGCGGCCTGCCCGGTCGGGGTCCCCGCGCCGGCGGCACTCACGATCTGCGGCGCCCCGGCGTTCTGGAGTGTCGACCCGAATAGCCCGGCTCGGCCGCCCGAGGTGAGGTGCAGGAGGAGGGTCTCGTACCCCGGACGGGTCGCCGTCACGACGGCGCCGAGGTTCATCGTCGTGTGCGGCCGCGGCAGCAGCTCGAACTGACGGCCGGTGGCGCCTTTGACGGGCAGCTCGTCGATGACCCACTGATGCGTGAGCTTCGTTCCCGCCGGCCACCCTTTCGCTGCAACGGCGAACCGTGAGTTCCCGGACTCCGGATTGATCGGAAGGCGCACGCCCTCGACGACGCCGGCTTTGATCACGCGCGGAGTCTCGAGAGAGGTTGCCGTCACCACGGGACCACCCTCCGGCATCCGTGCGGTCACCCGGAAGGAGAGCTGCTTACCGGTCAGAGCCGACCTGATGTCGAGGGAGCCCTCGGTGGCGCCCGCGATGGGCTTGCCGTCGGCCAGCCACTGGTAGCTGTACCGGGCGATCGGACGCGGATACTGCACACCCCCGCCGTTCTCATGGGGTGCGAGCGGCGCCATGCCGTGCTCGACCGTCACCTGCCCACCGACCGCCGCCGTGCCCAGGACGAGGGGGATGCCGACGCGCGGCTCCGCCGCAGCGGACGCACTCGAGCGTTCAGCGGCGACACCCACCTGTCCGCCCGACAGCGTGAGCGCGATCGCCATCGCGACCGCAGCGATCATCCGGTGTCCTCGACCGCGTCGTTTACGGCGCGGATCCCCCGCCGACTCCCCCCAGAGCGTCATACCCGCACAATAGCGGGTCAGGCGCCCTACTTGACGAGCGGGAAGAGGATCGTCTCGCGGATGCCGAGGCCCGTGATCGCCATCAGCAGGCGGTCGATCCCCATGCCCATGCCACCGGTGGGCGGCATGCCGTGCTCGAGCGCCCGCAGGAACTCCTCGTCGACGCGCATCGCCTCGTCGTCGCCGCGCGCGGCGAGCTTCGCCTGCTCGACGAACCGCTCGCGCTGGATGACGGGGTCGACGAGCTCGGAGTAGCCGGTGGCGAGCTCGAAGCCGCGGACGTAGAGGTCCCACTTCTCGACCACGCCCGGGATGGTGCGGTGCTCGCGCACGAGGGGTGAGGTGTCGAGCGGAAAGTCCATGACGAACGTCGGGCGCTCGAGGCCGCCCTTCACGAAGTGCTCCCAGAGCTCCTCGACGAGCTTGCCGTGGGTGGCGATCTTCTCGGGCACCTCGACTCCCGCGTCGGCGGCGAGAGCCTGCAGCTCCTCGAACGACGTCTCCGGCGTGACGCGCCGACCGGCGGCATCCGACAGCGATTCGTACATCGAGATGCGGTCCCACTGCCCACCGAGGTCGTACTCGGTGCCGTCGGCCCACGTCACGGTGGTGGAGCCTGCGACCGCGATCGCGGCGTTCTGAATGAGCTCCTGCGTCAGGTCGGCGATGCCGTTGTAGTCGCTGTAGGACTGGTACGCCTCGAGCATCGCGAACTCGGGGCTGTGCGTGGAATCGGCGCCTTCGTTGCGGAAGTTGCGGTTGATCTCGTACACCCGGTCGATGCCACCGACGACGGCGCGCTTGAGGAAGAGCTCGGGGGCGATGCGGAGGTACAGCTCCGTGTCGAACGCGTTCGAGTGGGTGACGAACGGGCGAGCTGCCGCGCCGCCGTGCTGCACCTGCAGCATGGGGGTCTCGACCTCGAGGAAGCCGTGCGCATCGAACGTGCGACGAAGCGACGCGTTGACCTTGGCGCGGGCGACGACGGTCTCGCGAGCCGTGTCGCGGACGATCAGGTCGAGGAACCGCGACCGCACGCGGCTCTCTTCGCTGAGCTCGGTGTGCAGGTTCGGGAGCGGGAGCAGCGCCTTCGCGGCGATCGTCCACGCGGAGACCATGATCGACAGCTCGCCGCGGCGGCTCGAGATGACCTGACCGGTCACCGACACGTGGTCGCCGAGGTCGACGAGCTCCTTCCACGCCTGCAGTGACTCCTCGCCCACCTCGGCGAGGGAGACCATGGCCTGGATGCGGCTGCCGTCGCCGGCCTGCAGGGCGGCGAAGCAGAGCTTGCCGGTGTTGCGGCTGAACACGATCCGGCCGGCGACCGAAGCGGTCTCGCCGGTCTCGTCGCCCGCCTCGAGCGAGGCGAAGCGCTCGCGCAGCGCCGCGATCGTGTCGCTGACGGGAACCGAGACGGGGTACGCGCCACCGGCGGCATCCGTCCGTTCGCTCAGCAGCCGTTCCCGCTTGGCGAGGCGGACCGCCTTCTGCTCGAACACATCGGCGAGGCCGTTCTCATCGGTCGTCTCGGCGGGCGTGGGCGCGTCGGTCATGTTCGGGGGCTCCTCGGGGATTCGACCCTTCAGTCTATCGACGGGCTCCCGCGCGGTTCCGCCACGGCGAGTGGATGGCGGTGGTCACGGATGCAATGGATTGTCGCCGACACCCCGCGGCCCGGCATCCGTCACCGGCGCGCCGCGCAGGATCCATTGCATCCGCGAACAGAAACGGACGGGCTCATCCGCGAACGGCACAGCGGCGGACGGGTCCGTCCGCGAAGGGCTCAGCGCCGCGGCGTCCACCCCGGTGGGCGCGGGTCGCCACCCGCGGCCCGCTCGGCGTCGAACGCGGCCGACCAGCCCTGCGCGGCATCCACCGCGTCGAAGCCACCCCGCGCGACGCGGAACCCGACGTCGTCGTGCGTCATTCGCGGCCCGCCGCCGCGGCGCGTGCCGGCGCGGACGCTCCAGGCGTCGTCGGCGAACCCGCCGCCCCGGAAGACGCGGTAGTCGTCGTATCGCTCGGTGTCGAGGAAGTCCCAGCACCACTCCCACGCGTTCCCGAGGGTGTCGAAGAGCCCGTGAAGGTTGGGAAGTTTGCCCCCGACCGGCTGCGGCGAGCTCACGCCGTCGCCGGCGGTCCAGGCCACCTCGGCGAGCGGGCCGTAGTGCGGGCCTGTTGATCCCGCTCGGCAGGCGTACTCCCATTCGGCCTCGGTCGGCAGGCGGAACCCCTCGCTGTCGACGTGCCAGCGCACCTCTTCGCCGTCCACCGCGTACGCCGGATCGAGGCCCTCCCACTCCGACAGCGCATTGCAGAAACGCACGGCGCGCTGCCAGCTCACATGGACCGCGGGGCGGCGGGGGTGGGATGCCGCGACCCCCAGAACCTCCGACAGCTGCTCCTCGGTAACGGGGTAGACGCCGATCTCGAACGGCTCGAGCGCCACGGTCCAGCGCGTGCGACGCCGCGCATCGTGCAGCTCGACGCTGCCCGCAGGTATCCGCGCCAGCTCGACGTCACTCACGACAGGACCGGCGGCCCGTCACCGAGCGAGGGGGCCGAGGCGCTGAGAGCTCGGTCGATCGTCGTGTGGACGAGCGCCGACAGGTACCGCGAGGGGTCGTCGATGCCGGCGCTCCGGAGGAGGTCGGCCGACTGCTGCACGATCGACGCCGAGAACGCCGTCGCCGTCGAGATCGCCTCCCCGTAGGCGGCGCGGTCGGCGTCGGCGACGACGATCGGCTCGCAGCCCATCTCGACGGCGAGCGCCTGCGCGATCGGCAACACAGCAGCGGGTGCGGTGACCGCGGCATACGCGTCTTTCAGCGCGCGCAGATCGGTCGACGTCCCCGTGAAGGCGATGGCCGGATGGATCGCGATCGGAATCGCACCCCGCGAGGCCGCGGGGGCGAGCACCTGTATGCCGTGCGCGGCATCCGTATGCATCACGATCTGCCCGACCTGCCAGGCGCCGAGCTCGGCGAGACCCGCCACGAGCCCGGGAAGCTCGTCGTGCGGCACCGCGATGACGACGAGCTCACTCCGACGGATGACCTCCTCGGCGCTCACACGCGGGAGGTCGGGGAGGATCGCATCGACTCGGTCGTCGTCCGACCCAGGGGTGATTCCGGTGAGGGCATGCCCGGCACCGGCCAGCGCAGCCGCCACGACAGGGCCCACCCGACCGGCGCCGATGACCCCGACCCCGAGTCGTCCCTCGCGCGTCATGGCTGCTCCGGCGGGAGCATCTGCGGGGACACGGGCGGCGGGGGCGTCAGCGACGGAGGCGTCAGCGACGGCGCGACCGGTGCGATATCCGACGACGGCGCGACCGCGGCATCCGACATCTCTTCGTCGGCGGCGCCGGCGGTCTCGTCAGACGCGGCAGCCACTGCTGCGGCGGTGATCGCGTTCCACTGCTCATAGGCCTGCACGTGGTCGAGGGATTCGACCGTGCCCGAGACGGGCCCCATGACCGTGTGACCGGTGATCGTCGCCAGCCCCAGTCGACGATCGAGCGGACCTTGCGACAGCCGCACCGACTGCAGCCGCGCGAGGGGCAGGATTGTGAGCTTCGGCCAGAGGCGCCCGGTGCGCATGAGTACCGCCTGCGGCGTCACGAGGATGCCGTTCCGCCGCCACGTGAGCGGATCGATGACGCGTGCGCGGGGCGAGGACGTCGTGTAGCCGTCGCCGTCGCGCGGTCCCTTGAGGCCCGCGCCGAGCAGAGCGGCGTCGATGGGGATCGACGGCAGCAGAAGGCGCAGTACCCGCTCGACGTCGGCCTGCGTCCCGATGGGGAGGACATCGCCCATCTGCGCCGCCGACGTATCGCTCGCTGAGCGGCCCGAGAGCTTGTTGACCCGGATGCGGTACCAACCGCCGCAGCGCCAGAGGATCGGCTGCCGGATGTCGACGGCGTGCACCCGGCCCGGGGGCAGGGTCTCGGTGACGGTGGTCAACAGGCCGAAGGTGACGCGCACTCCCGCCGACGACGGTGCGATCGAGTAGCGGACCGTGCGGATGAACTGCCGGATCGCGTACGCGCCGAAACCGATCGCCGCCGGGATCGACGCGCCGAGCGCGGGGATGATCCAGATCGGTTGCAGGACCAGGCCGACGATCGCCGCGACCACGACGAGGATGAACCAGATCGTCGAGCCCGACAGCAGCCCCGCGAGAATGAGGCGCGACATGGGCACGCGCACGATCGATTCGGGCTCCGCCTCGTCCTCGTCGACACCGGCGATGATCTCGCCGATGCCCGCACCGATTCGAGTCGGCAGCGGAGCACCGCCGGGCGCCACGCGGACCGCGGCATCCTTCTTCCGGTGCCCGGACGCGAGGCGGAGGATGTCGCCGCGCACCGTCTCGGCATTGCGCGTCGACAGGTACTCGAGCTTCACGTTCGCATCGAGACCGGCGCCGACGACCTCGAGCTTGGCGAGCCCGACGAGGCGGGCGAGGGCCGGGCGAGTGAGGTTGACGCCCTGCACCCGGTCGAGCGGGGCGCGACGGTGCGTGCGGAACAGCACGCCGCTTCGCACCTCCACCTCGTCGCCCGTGATCCGGAAGGTGTGGAACCGCCATGCAGTCCAGAACAGGGCGATGAGGATGACGAGGCCCACCGCCACGACGACGATCGCCTGCAGCGCGATGCCGTTCTGCAGGACGAAGTCGACCGGGTCCTCCTCGTCGTAGCGGAAGTTCTCGGGCAGGAAGAACGTGATGAGGCGGTCACGCAGGTTCGCGACGAGGATGCCGAGGATCACGAGGAGCGTCAGTCCGCCGCGCAAGAGCGGCGACAGTGGATGCATCCGGTGCCACTCGCCGTCGCTCATCTCGGAGCGCACGGCGGCAGGGGGCGGAGCCGAGCCCGCCGGAGCCTCCGGCGCCGGGACCTGCGGGTCGAGGTCGCTCACAGACCCGTCCGCCGGGTCTCGGCCACCTCGATGAGCGTGTCGCGCAACTGCTCCGCGTCGCGCTGCGGCAGACCGGGGATCGTGACGCCGGTGGATGCCGCGGCGGTGACGAGCTTCAGCTGGGCAATGCCCAGCATCCGATCGAGCGGTCCGTGCGTGATGTCCACGAGTTGCAGCCGTCCGTAGGGGACGGAGACCATGCGCTGCCACAGGATGCCCCGGCGGAAGACGAGGTCGTCCTCACGCAGTTGATAGCCGATCGAGCGCGCCTGCCGGGGCGTGACGATGAGCGTCAGAAGGAAGATCGCGAAGAGGATGCCGCCGGGGATGAACGGCCACGTCGCCTCGAACATGAGCCAGAGCGTCAGGACCGCGGCCGCGATCAGCAGCAGCGCGACCACGTAGCCGATGATCTGACCGATCACGTATTTGCGGGAGAGCTGACGCCAGCTCCCGTCGCCGAGCGGCAGCCGGTGGTCGCCGCGGGGTTCGAGGATTCGGGTGAAAGTCTCGTCAGTCGGAGTGGGAGAGCCCGTAGCCGGGTTCGTCGGGTCCGGGCTGGTCGTCATCATCGTCCTTCCGGATGGTGCACAGGTGTTCGGCGACGAGCGCACAGGCGACGAGGAGCAGCCCGCCCCCCACCGCGGCGATCACCGCACCCGTTGAGCCTAACGAGGGCGACACGGGTCGTGTGAGCACGAAGGCGAGGAGTCCTCCGCCGAATCCGGCGATGAGGGCGCCGACGATGCTCGACGCCTTGGCCAGCATCGCGATGCGGAGCGCGCGGAAGGGGTCGACGGGCGCCGCGGTCCCGGCGGTTGCGCGGCGGACCGGGATGGCGGCGAGGACGACGGCCGCGCCGAGGGCGACGAGGAGGATCGGCAGCAACGGCGAGGGGGTGAAGCTCGGATGCCCCATGCCGGTGAGCATCTGATCGACGAAGAACCCGACCACCCCCGCGACGACGGCGACGGTGACCAGGAGCAGCGGATTCGTGCGCGTCACGCGGTGCCTCCCGGCAGCGCGGCGCGAAGATCGGCGACGGTACCGACGCCCGGGAGCACCGCATCCGGGTCGATGCTCAGCCACGGATCGAGGACGAACTCGCGTTCGGCCGCGCGCGGATGCGGCAGCACGAGGGCGGGCTCGTTCGAGCGCACGTCGCCGTAGGCGATGAGATCGAGATCGAGGGTGCGGCTCCCCCACCGTTCGCGACGCTCTCGGCCGTGACGGCCCTCGATCGCGTGGAGGTAGCCGAGGAGAAGGCTCGGGGCCAGTCGGGTGTCGACGAGCGCGACGGTGTTCAGGTAGCGGGGGGCGTCGGCATCCGGCCCCCCGAGGGTGATTGCGACCGATTCGATCGGTTCGGCTGCGGCGACGAGCGAGGTCATCGGCAGGCGGCCGAGGTCGGCGATCGCCTCGGCGATCGTGTCGGCCCGCTCCCCGAGGTTCGCGCCGAGAGCGATGACAGCGCGCTGAGCCGGGCCGGCGGCGCGCGGCGGCGTCGGCGGCATCCCTTCGGCCAGTCGGCGACTCATGCGCGCGACCTCCTCACGGTGACGGCGACGTCGCCGAACGGAACGGGAATGGGCGCTGCGGGCTTGTGCACCGTGATCGTGACGGCGTCGACGAGCGGCCAGCCGGTGAGCACAGCGGTCGCGATGCGGTCGGCGACCGTCTCGATGAGGTCGACGGGATCGCCCGCGAGGATCGCGGCGACCCGCTCGGCGACCTCGCCGTAGTGCACGGTGTCGGCGACGTCGTCACTCGCCGCCGCCGCCGCGAGCGAGAGCGACAGCACCACATCGGCGACGAACTCCTGGCCGTCACGGCGCTCATGGTCGTACACGCCGTGGAACCCGGTGGCACGGATGCCGGTGATCGAGATCTCGTCGGTCATCCTTCACCCTCCCATGCCATCCGCACGGCGAGGGCCAGACGGGTCGCGGCGACGTCATGCACGCGGACCGCCCACACGCCCGCCTGAGCCGCGAGGACGCTCGTGACGGCCGTGGCGAGGTCGAGGCGGTCCTCGCCCGTGAGCTCGATGCCGACGCCGGATGCGGCGACCGCCAGCATCCGTTTGCGGCTCGTCCCGATGAGAACCCGATGCCCGTCGCCGACGAGCTGGTCGAGGCCGCGGACGACCTGCCAGTTCTGCTCGGGCGTCTTGCCGAAGCCGAAGCCCGGGTCGACCACGATGCGATGATCCGGGATGCCGGCGGCCCGCGCCGCGGCGACGCGCTCACCGAGCTCGCCGACCACTTCGCCGACGATGTCGTCGTAGACGGCGGTGCCGTACATGTCGGCGGAGTGGCCGCGCCAGTGCTGCAGGACGACATCCGCGTCCGTCGCAGCGACGACCGCGAGCATGTCGGAGTCGGCGAGACCGCCCGAGACGTCGTTCACGATGCGCGCACCCGCGGCGACGGCCGCCGCGGCCGTGGTCGAGTTCATCGTGTCGACGCTGATGGTCGCGCCCTCGGCCGCGAGCGTCTCGATGACGGGCAGGATTCGGGCCTGTTCCTCGGCCGGCTCCACCCGGGCCGCCCCGGGTCGGGTCGATTCGCCGCCGATGTCGAGCAGGTCGGCACCGTCCAGCCACATCGCTCGACCGTGCGCGATGGCCGCCTCGTGGGTCGCGTACCGGCCGCCGTCACTGAACGAGTCCGGCGTGACGTTGACGACTCCCATGACGAGAGTCACGTGCGGCCGCCCGTGAGGAGCGCAATGGCCTCGGCGCGGTCCGCGGGCTCGGTGAACACGCCCCGCGCGGCGATCGTGACGGTGGATGCCGAGGGCTGCCGTCCCCCGCGCATCGTGACGCACTCGTGCACCGCGTCGAGCACGACGAGCACACCCCGGGTGTCGATGGAGCCGGCGATCGTGTCGGCGATCTGTTCGCCGAGGCGCTCCTGCACCTGGGGGCGGGCGGCGAGGATGTCGATCACCTTCGGCAGCGCACCGAGGCCGACGACCTGCTCTCCGGGCAGGTAAGCGACGTGCGCGTACCCCGCGAACGGCAGCAGGTGGTGCTCGCAGACGGAGCGGAAGCGGATGTCGCGGAGCATGACCGCCCCCGACGGGAGCGTGTCGGGCGCGGGGCCCCGCGTGACCGAGATCGTGTGCGCGAGCGGGGCCGCGGCATCCTCACCCACACCCGAGAAGAATTCCGCATACGCGTCGGCGACGCGTTGCGGAGTCAACTTCAGGCCGGGGCGTTCCGGATCCTCACCGATGGCCTCGAGGAGTTCCCGGACCAGTTCGGAGACGCGCTTGCGGTCGACCGCCATGCGCGCCGCCTCAGGCCGTCGCGGGTCGAGCCTGTCCCGTCGCGTGGCGCGCGGGGGAAGCCTCGGGGGCCGTCTGCTCAGCCTCGGTGCTCGCCGCGATCGGGGCCTCCGCACGACGGGGGACCTCGACGGGGGGAAGCGTGGAGACGGGGCGCTCGCTGCTCGAAAGCCACTGCGGGCGCGGGGGCAGGCGCTTGATGTCCTTGAAGATCTCGGCGAGCTCGATGTGGTCGAGCGTCTCCTTCTCGAGGAGCGCGAGCGCCAGGCGGTCGAGGACGTCGCGGTTCGCGTTCAGTACCTCGTAGGCCTCGTTGTGCGCCTGCTCGATGAGTCCGCGCACCTGAGCGTCGATGCGCTCCGCGATGCGCTCGCTGAAGTCACGGCCGTGACCCATGTCGCGACCCATGAAGACCTCGCCCGACGACGAGCCGAGCTTGACCGGACCGACATCGGTGGTCATGCCGTACTCGGTGACCATCTTGCGGGCGATGCCGGTGGCCTTCTCGATGTCGTTCGACGCACCCGTGGTCGGGTCGTGGAAGACGATCTCCTCGGCGACGCGGCCACCCATGGCGTACGTCAGCTGGTCCTGCAGCTCGTTGCGGGTGATCGAGTACTTGTCGTCGAGCGGCAGCACCATCGTGTAGCCGAGCGCCTTGCCGCGGGGAAGGATCGTCACCTTCGTGACGGGGTCGGTGTTGTTCATCGCCGCGGCTGCGAGGGCGTGGCCGCCCTCGTGGTACGCCGTGATGAGCTTCTCCTTGTCCTTCATGACGCGCGTGCGACGCTGCGGACCGGCGATGACGCGGTCGATCGCCTCGTCGAGGGCACGCATGTCGATGAGCTGCGCGTTGGAGCGAGCCGTCAGAAGAGCGGCCTCGTTCAGGACGTTGGCGAGGTCGGCGCCGGTGAAGCCGGGCGTCTTGCGGGCGATCACGGCGAGGTCGACCGAGGGCGACAGCGGCTTGCCGCGGCCGTGCACCTCGAGGATGCGCTGACGGCCCTTGAGGTCGGGGGCGTCGACGCCGATCTGACGGTCGAATCGGCCGGGACGCAGGAGAGCCGGGTCGAGGATGTCGGGGCGGTTGGTGGCCGCGATGACGAGCACCGACACCTTGGGATCGAAACCGTCCATCTCGACGAGCATCTGGTTCAGCGTCTGCTCGCGCTCGTCATGACCGCCGCCCATGCCGGCGCCGCGGTGGCGACCGACGGCATCGATCTCGTCGATGAAGATGATGGCCGGCGCGTTCTCCTTGGCTTCCTTGAAGAGGTCGCGGACTCGGCTCGCGCCCACACCCACGAACATCTCGACGAAGTCCGATCCCGAGATCGCGTAGAAGGGCACGCCCGCTTCGCCGGCGACGGCGCGTGCGAGGAGCGTCTTGCCCGTTCCCGGAGGGCCGTACAGCAGCACACCCTTCGGAATGCGGGCGCCCACGGCCTGGAACTTGGCCGGGTCCTTCAGGAAGTCCTTGATCTCCTGCATCTCCTCGATGGCCTCGTCGGAGCCGGCGACGTCGGCGAAGGTGACCGTGGGGGTCTCCTTCGTCACGAGCTTCGCCCGCGACTTGCCGAACTGCATGACCTTGCTGCCGCCGCCCTGGGCGCTGGACAGCAACCACCAGAAGAGCAGACCGAGGATGAGGATGGGCAGAAGAATCGAGATGAGGCTGCCGAACCAGCTCGTCTGCGGGACGACGTCGTTGAATCCGTCCTTCGGCGCAGCGGAGTCGACCGCCTGGACGACCTGCTCGGCGCGCTGGGCGACGTAGTAGAACTGCACATTCGTCGAGCCCTCGAACGCCTTGTCGAGCGTGAGGTCGACGCGCTGATCACCGTCGGTGAGAACGGCCTGCGAGACGGTGGTGCCGTCGAGGAGCTTGAGGCCCTCCTGCGTGGTGATCTGCTTGGCGCCGGTGAGGTTCGAGATCAGCGTCATGCCGATGATCAGAAGAACGCCGATCAGCACCACGTAGACGAACGGGTTGCGGGAGAGCTTCTTGACGTTCATGGTGCGTTCAGGCTACCCCCGCAGGGCTATGCGAGGTCTGTGCGTTCGTTTTGGGCGTACGAGGCGGATTCAGGAGTAGACGTGGGGCGCGAGCACCGCCACATCGCGGAGGTTGCGGTACTTCTCCGCGAAGTCCAATCCGTACCCGACGACGAACTCGACGGGGATATCGAAGCCGACGTAGCGGCAGTCGATCTCGACCTTGGCCGCCTCGGGCTTGCGCAGCAGCGCCAGCACTTCGATCGACTCGGCACCGCGCGAGGCGAAGTTCTCGAGCAGCCAGCTGAGGGTGAGGCCGGAATCGATGATGTCCTCGACGATCAGAACGTGCTTTCCGGAGATGTCGGTGTCGAGGTCTTTGCGGATCTGGACGACACCGCTCGACTTGGTGCCGGCACCGTAGGACGACACCGCCATCCAGTCCATCTCGATCGGGCGCTTCAGGGAACGTGCGAAATCGGCCATGACCATGACGGCGCCCTTCAGCACGCCGACGAGCAGCAGATCCTTGCCCTCGTAGTCCGCTTCGACCTGGCGGGCGAGCTGTTCGAGCTTCGCCTGGATCTCCTCCTCGGTGACGAGGACATCGGTGAGCTGGTCGGCGATCTCGGCTGCGCGCATTGCAGAAGTCTAAAGACCCCGATCGGATGCCGGGACCGCAGGCCCGGCGCCTGCCCCCGTGAACTCGATCATCGCGCCGATGCGGCGGGCGCGGCATCCCGGCAGGTCGATGGGTCCCTGCCCCGACCAGTCGGTGACGAGGCGGGCGACCTCGAGGGTCTGCGTGCGGGTGAGCGAGACGTGGAACTCGCTCGCCACGACGTGGCGGATGATGCGGTGCCGGAGCGCGGGCGGATTTGCGGCGAGCGCGGCGACGGAGACGGCGATGCCCGCCTCGGCGGGCTCCACGATGTCCTCGATCGTCTCGTCGATCATCTCGTCGAATGCCTCGGCATCCTCCCGCAGCTGCGCGGCGGTGCGGACGAGAGCCTCGGCGATGCCCGGCCCGAGCTCGGACTCGAGCATCGGCAGCACCGTCTCGCGGACACGGACGCGCGCGAACCGCGGGTCGAGGTTGTGGGGGTCGCCCCACGGCTCCAGCCCCTGGGCCGCGCACGCTTCGCGGGTGGTCGCCCGCCGCACCCCGAGGAGCGGGCGGAGGAGGGCGACGCCGTCGAGATCGGATGCCGCCGCCATCCCCTGCAGGCTGCCCGCACCGGATCCGCGGGCGAGGCCCAGGAGCACCGTCTCGGCCTGGTCGTCGAGGGTGTGCCCTACGAGGACAGCCGCAGCACGGACGTCGCGCGCGGCATCCCGGAGCACGCCGTATCGCGCATCGCGCGCTGCCGACTCGGGGCCGCCCTCGGTCCCGACGGTGACACGCACGATGAGCGGGTCGAGTCCGAGTGCGGCGGCCGCGCGGCCGGTGCGGACCGCGATGTCGGCAGAGTCGGGCTGCAACGCGTGGTCGACGGTGACGGATGCCGCTCGGAGTCCGAGCTTCGGCGCCTCGAAGCCGACCGCGGCCGCGAGTGCGAGGGAGTCGGCGCCGCCGGAGAGCCCCACGACGACGACGGCGCCCTCGGGAAGACCCGTCAGGGCGGCACGAACGGCACGGCGGACCTCGGCGACAGCGGGATGGAGGGACGGCACCGCTCCACCGTACCGACGGGAGCCTGGGCCGGCCCCGGGCCTCCGGACCGTTCTCCGGATGAACGCCCGGACTTCGCCCTCAGGAGGGGGGGGAGGGCAGATCCATCCGGAGTACGGCACGGGCAGCCGCGCAAGTAGGCTTATGCCCGCATCCCACCGGACTTTCAAAGGAGCACAGGTATGGGCGCCTACGACGCCGTCATCGAGATCCCGCGCGGCAGCCGCGTGAAGTACGAGGTCGACCACGGCACAGGCCGCGTCTTCCTCGACCGCGTTCTGTTCACCCCCATGGGGTACCCCGCGAACTACGGCTTCTTCGAGAACACCCTCGGCGAGGACGGCGACCCGCTCGACGTGCTCGTCCTCCTCGACCGCGAGATCTACCCGGGCGTCCTCGCCAAGGTCCGCCCCGTGGCCGTCCTGAAGATGAGCGACGAGGCCGGCGGCGACGACAAGGTCGTGGCCGTGCTCGCCAAGGATCCGCGCTGGGCGCACATTCAGGACGTCGACGACATCGACGAGTGGACCAAGGGCGAGATCGGCCACTTCTTCGAGCGCTACAAGGACCTCGAGCCGGGCAAGTGGGTCAAGGTCGACGAGTGGGCCGGTGCCGCTGAGGCCGAGCGCCTGGTCGGCGAGGCTTTCGAGCGCTTCGAGCAGCACGAGGGCGAGACTCGCACGCAGGGTGAGGGCGAAGCCCCCAGCACGCTCTGACGTGAAACGGAGAACGGTCGGATGCCGCTCGGCATCCGACCCTTCGTCGTTCTCGGCGAGATGGCGTCACGCGCGCGCCGTGCCGTCTCGTCACGTCAGACGCTGATGCCGCGGTTCCGCAGGAATGGGGCGGGGTCGACGCGGATGCCGCCGCGGTAGACCTCGAAGTGCAGGTGGCACCCGGTGGAGGCGCCGGTGCTGCCGATGTAGGCGATCGTCTGGCCGGCGCGGACGTAGTCGCCGTAGCCGACGTTGTAGCCGCCGTCGATGATGTGCGCGTAGCCGGTGACGGTTCCGTCGCTGTGCTGAACCCGGATGTAGTTACCCCAGGCGCCGCTCTCGCCCGCAAAGATGACGGTGCCGGATGCCGCGGCGTAGATGGGCGAGCCGCACGGGTTGGCGAAGTCGATTCCGCGGTGTCCGCTGGCCGTGCAGCCGCCTGAAGAGCAGATGCTGCCTCGGACGCCGAACCACGAGCTGATCCAGCCGTGCGCGGGTCGCACCCAGCCGGAGGCCTGGACGACACCGCCGCTTCCGCCGCTGCTGCTTCCGCCACCACCACCGCCGCCGGACGATCCGCCGCCGCCTGATCCGCCGCCACCGCCGCTGTTCGCGGCTGCTTCGGCTTCGCGGCGACGCTTCTCCTCCGCGAGGCGGCGCTTCTCTTCTTCGCGCGCCTTGCGGGCTGCTTCTTCGCGCGCCTTGCGGGCGGCTTCTTCGCGGCGCTTTCGCTCCGCCTCGACGCCCGCCTTGTAGGCGACGACAGTCTTCGCTGTGGTGTCCTGCAGCGCCTGCAGCTGAGCTTCGAGGACCTCGCGGTGCTCGTTCTGCGCGGCGAGCGCGGCCTGTGCGGCTTGCGCGGCATCCTGCGCGGCCTGCATCTTCTGCTCGGCCTCGACCTTGCGCTTGTCGCGCTCGTCGCGGGCGACCTGCGCCTGATTGGCCAGGTTCTTGGCGCTGTCGCGCGCACCAACCGCTTCGGCGTAGACGTCGCGGTTGGCGTCGACGAGGCGATCCATCGTGCCGAGTCGGCCGAGGAGGTCATCCGCGCTCGTGGAGGAGCCGGAGAAGAAGAGATCGAGGGTGGCGTCGCCCTTGCCCGAACGGTACTGCTGGGCGGCGAGGACGCCGAGCTTGGCGGCCGCTTCGTCGGCGACGGCGGACTGCGCGTCGGCCTCGGCCTGCAGCGACTCGGCGCGGGTGGCGGCATCCTCGAAGGCGATGAGGGCGTCTTGGTACTCGACACCGAGCCGCTCGGCCTCGGCCTGCTTCGCGACGACATCGTTCTGAAGCGATGAGATGAGGTTCTGGATGCGGGTGATCTCAGAGCCCTTGGCTGCTTCGTTCTTGCGGGCCTTCTCGACGTCGTCCCAGCTCGGGTACGAGGTGGCGGCGAAGGCCGGGAGAGCGAGGCCGAGACCGCCGGATGCCGCGGCGAAACCAAGGACTCCGAGTCCCAGGGCGTTGCGGCGGCTGATGCGCGATCCGAACGAACGCACCTCGTCGGCGGTCGGCGCGCAGCCGCAGTCGGCTCCGGTTGCTTCGGGTAGGTCGATCACTGCACACACCCTTCCCTCGGCCAGACGGCGTGCTGATCCGCACATCACAGTAGCAACACTGTTCACATTCGTCACAGGAGAGTCCACTGTGAGCACCGTCATCCTGCCCCGGTTTCGACGCCGAGAACGATGGGCGCGCCCTCGATTGGCACATTCGTCAGGGATCACATATGCTTGACCCTCGGTAAGCGTGATCCCCTCGGGGTCGCTCGGCCCCATCGTTTAGCGGCCTAGGACGCCGCCCTTTCACGGCGGTAGCACGGGTTCGAATCCCGTTGGGGTCACTCCCACAATTTAATAAGCATGGCCCTGTAGCGCAGTTGGTTAGCGTGCCGCCCTGTCACGGCGGAGGTCGCGGGTTCAAGTCCCGTCAGGGTCGCTCTAAGCGACGAGCCCTTTGTTTTCAGAGGGCTTTTCGTCTAAGACGTGGCACTTCTGATGCCATGAGGCTCTGTAGCTCAGTTGGTAGAGCGCACGACTGAAAATCGTGAGGTCACGGGATCGACGCCCGTCGGAGCCACACGAACCGTCGTTACAACGGTTCTAGGAACCCTCGCGAAGCTTCTATTCGCGGGGGTTTCGCCTTTTCAGGCGCTCAGCGTCTCGCCATCCTCCGGGACCTCGACGGACTCCGCGATCCCGTGCGCCCCGGCCGTCGCGCGTACATCGGCGCGGGTGACGGTGCAGTGATCGAGTGCTTCCATGTGCACGGCGACGATTCGGGCGTCCGGCGCGAGGCGGTGCACGCGGACGACGTCCTCGGCCCCCATCAGGATCGGGTCGAGGCCGGGCAGAACGGCCTCCCCGGTGTTCAGGACGATGACATCCGGCTGGTGGGCGGCGAGCGCCTCCTCCACCGCGGGGTGATAGACGGTGTCCCCGGCGATGTACAGCGTCTGCTCATCGGGGTGGGCGATCACGACACCCATGACCTCGCCGAGGTCCGCGGCGGCGACCGTCGCCTCCGAGCCGTGCAGACCTCCCGTGCGTGTGAACGTCACGCCCCGCATCGTCGTCGGCTCGTCGAGGACGCTCACCTGCGTGAAGCCCGCCTCCTCGAGGACGGCGGCATCCGCAGTGTGCTGAACAAGCACGGGAACCTCACGAGGGAGGAGGGCGGCGGCCGCGGCATCCCAATGATCGGAATGGGTGTGCGTGACGACGACGATCTCCGGATCGAGCAGGTCCGCGAGGGGCACGACCAGGTCGACAAGCGGATTGCGGCGAGCGCTGGCGAAGCCGGGCTGCGCACCCTTCGCGCCGAGCATCGGATCGACGAGGATGCGGGTTCCCCCAACCTCGAGCAGAAGAGTCGCGTTGCGCACCTGGGTGATCTTCACCCCCGGATCGTCTCACGCGCCGTCATCGAGGATCGCTTTCACGAAGGGCGGGCGAAGCCTGCTGTTATCCGCGATCTGCTCGGCAGTGAGCCCCGACTCGGAGAGAGCACGCACGATCGGAGCAACATTGGCGGCTAGGAGCGATATGTCGTGAGACCGCCCGCGCGTCGGGGGCAGCTCGGCCTCGAGATCCTGAAAGAGCTTCTGCTGCTGCCCGGTGAGGTGTCGCTCCTCGGAAGCGGGGATGCGAATCGTCCAGTCGGGTGGGTCGCTGCTCATACCGCCGCATACTGACACACACACCTCACGCGGTCAGAGCGGCGCGGCCGATCGATAGCCTCGCAGGATGACCCGGACGACCGACGCGTACTCGAACCGGGCGTCGGAGTACGTCGATCTCCTCGGATCCGTGAGCGCGATGCACCACGCCGACCGCCATCTCATCGAGACGTGGGGAGCCGCGGCATCCGGTCGGCTCATCGACGCGGGATGCGGGCCGGGCCACTGGACGCAACACCTCGCGGAGCGGGGCGCCGACATCCGCGGTATCGACCTCGTGCCCGAGTTCATCGACCACGCCCGCGCGACCCACCCCGGCGTCAGATTCGACGTCGAGAGCATCGAGTCGATCGACGAACCGGATGCCGCCCTGGGCGGTGTCCTCGCCTGGTTCTCGACCATCCACCACGAGCCGTCCGGCATCGCGGCTCCGCTCGTCGAGTTCGCACGAGTGCTGCGACCCGGTGGTTCGCTGCTCCTCGGCTACTTCGAGGCGGAGGAGACCGAGGCGTTCGACCACGCGGTCCTGCGCGCGTACCGGTGGCGCGCGACCGATCTGCAGCGCGAACTCGAGACCGCAGGATTCCAGGTCGTCGAGATCCACCGGCGTGCGGAACGGGGTCAGCGGCCGGTCGGCGCCATCGTGTGCGAGCGCAGCACGGACTGAGCCTCAGCGCGGCTCCGTCACGCGCACCAGCCCGCAGTCGAGGCACGACCACGCGACGGTGAATCGCTCGTCGTCGAGGATCTCGAACCGGAGCGGATCGCCGCAGGTCGGGCACATCACCGCCGCACGCTCGCTCACCGTTCGAGCCTAACCGCGGGGCCAGGACGGCGGCCCGGCTACCCTGATCGCATGCCGCAGTTGCTCAGCGCCGAACGGCGGTCGCTCCTCGTCGAGATGCTCGCCGAGTCCGGCAGCATCCGACTCGAGCCGGCCGCCGAGGCTCTCGGCGTCTCGGCGATGACGGTGCGCCGCGACCTCGACGACCTCGTCCGCGACGGCCTCGCGCGGCGCGTCCGCGGCGGCGCGGTCGCCGCCATCGCGCCGCAGGACTTCACCGCCCGGATCGCCGCACGCGGCGGCGCGAAGGCCGAGATCGCGCGCAAAGCCCACGACCTCCTCCCCCACGGTGGCGCCGCGGCGATGGATGCCTCGTCCACCGTCGGGGCCCTCATTGCCACCCTCGACGACAGCCACGAACTGCTCGTCGTCACGAACTCGTACGACAACCTCCGCACCGCCCAGGGCCGCCCCGCGGTCGACGCGATCCTCCTCGGCGGGCGCCTCGAACCACGCACCGGTAGCTTCGTCGGCGCGCAGGCCTGCGAGAGTGCGGCCCGCTTCCACTACGACCGCTTCTTCACGAGCGCCGCCGCCCTCGACCCGTCCTTCGGCACCAGCGAAACGACCCTTGAAGAGGCCGAGGTCAAGCGGGTCCTCTCGACTCACGCCGACGAGACCGTCGTGCTCGCCGACTCATCGAAGCTCGAACGCCTCGCCGTCGCGCGCGCCCTCGAGTGGGGCGATGTCGACATCCTCGTCACCGAGCTCGACCCCGCCGATGACCGCCTCGCGGCCTTCCGAGGGCTGGTCGACATCCGTTGACTCTGTTAGATTGTGAAAGGTTTCACAACATCTTTCACGTCTGAGCTCGCAGGAGAGTCGATGTCTTCCACGCCCACCGCCGCCGCCGAACTCATCGCGCGCAGCAATCGTCTCGGCTCCGACCCGAAGGTCACGAACTACGCCGGTGGCAACACGTCGGCCAAGGGCGTGGCGACCGACCCCGTCACCGGCGAGCCCGTCGAGCTCCTCTGGGTCAAGGGCTCCGGCGGCGACCTCGGCACGCTAGGGCCCGAGGGCCTCGCCGTCCTCCGCCTCGACCGCATGCGCGCCCTCGTCGATGCCTACCCCGGCGTCGAGCGCGAAGACGAGATGGTCGCGGCCTTCGACTACTGCCTGCACGGCAAGGGCGGCGCGGCTCCCTCGATCGACACCGCCATGCACGGATTGGTGGATGCCGCACACGTCGACCATCTGCATCCCGATGCCGGCATCGCCATCGCCACCTCCGCCGACGGCGAGAAGCTGACCGCTGAGATCTTCGGCGAGAAGGTCGCGTGGGTGCCCTGGCGCCGCCCCGGCTTCCAGCTCGGCCTCGACATCGCCGCCATCAAGGCGGAGAACCCCGACGCCGTCGGCTGCATCCTCGGCGGGCACGGCATCACCGCCTGGGGCGACACGTCTGACGAAGCAGAGCGCAACAGCCTCTGGATCATCGAGACCGCGCAGGCCTACATCGACGCCCACGGTGCGGCGCAGCCTTTCGGCGACGTCCGCACCGGCTTCGAGGCGCTGCCCGACGCCGAGCGCCGCGCGAAGGCTGCGGCCCTCGCGCCCACGATCCGCGGCCTCGCGTCAACGGACAAGCCGATGGTCGGCCACTACACCGACAGCGACGTCGTCCTCGACTTCCTCGCCGCCGAGAAGGCACCGGCACTCGCGGAGCTCGGCACCAGCTGCCCCGATCACTTCCTGCGCACGAAGGTCAAGCCGCTCATCCTCGACCTCCCGGCATCCGCCTCTGTCGAGGACTCGATCGCCCGCGTCCGTGAACTCCACGAGGCTTACCGCGCCGACTACCAGGCCTATTACGACGCGCACGCGACCGCGGACTCCCCCGCGATCCGCGGCGCCGACCCGCTCATCGTCCTCGTCCCGGGCGTCGGCATGTTCAGCTACGGCGCGAACAAGCAGACCGCCCGCGTCGCCGGCGAGTTCTACGTCAACGCGATCAACGTCATGCGCGGCGCCGAGGCCCTCTCGACCTACTCCCCCATCTCGGACGCCGAGAAGTTCCGCATCGAGTACTGGACCCTCGAAGAGGCGAAGCTGCAGCGGATGCCGAAGCCCAAGACCCATCAAGGGCGCATCGCCTTCGTCACGGGAGCGGCATCCGGCATCGGCAAGGCGATCGCCACCCGCCTGGCCGTCGAAGGCGCGTGCGTCGTCGTCGCCGACCTCGACCTCGAGAAGGCACAGGCCGCAGCAGCAGAGCTCGGCGGGACGGACGTCGCGATCGGCGTCGCGGCGAACGTGGCGGATGCCGCGGGTGTGCAGGCCGCGATCGATGCGACCGTCCTCGCCTTCGGGGGTGTCGACCTCGTCGTCAACAACGCGGGCCTGTCTCTGTCGAAGCCGCTGCTCGAAACCACCGAGAAGGACTGGGACCTGCAGCACGACGTCATGGCGAAGGGCTCGTTCCTCGTCGCGAAGGCCGCAGCGAAGGCGCTCATCGAGCAGAAGATGGGCGGCGACGTCATCTACATCTCGTCGAAGAACTCCGTCTTCGCCGGCCCCAACAACATCGCGTACTCCGCGACCAAGGCAGACCAGGCCCACCAGGTGCGCCTGTTGGCCGTCGAGCTCGGCGAGCACGGCGTGCGCGTGAACGGCATCAATCCCGACGGCGTCGTCCGCGGCTCCGGCATCTTCGCCGCCGGTTGGGGCGCCAACCGCGCCGCGACCTACGGCGTCGAGGAAAAAGACCTCGGCCAGTTCTACGCGAACCGGACGATCCTCAAGCGCGAGGTCGTCCCCGAGAACGTCGCCGACGCCGTCTACGTGCTGACCGGCCCCGAACTCTCCCGCACGACGGGACTCCACATCCCCGTCGACTCCGGCGTCGCCGCCGCGTTCCTGCGTTAAACCCGGCCCGCGTCGAATCACCCCAGAGGAAGATGGTCGTCATGGTGCAGCGTCAATTCCCGAAGCCGGTCGAGCTGCTCGAGCTCATGCAATTCAAGAAGCCCGAGCTCAACGGCACGAAGCGCCGACTGGATGCCGCGTTCACGATCGCGGACCTCCGCACGATCGCGAAGCGACGCACCCCCAAGGCCGCGTTCGACTACACCGACGGCGCCGCGGAGGGCGAGACCTCGCTCGCCCGCGCACGCCAGGCGTTCGAGGACGTCGAGTTCCACCCCGACGTGCTCCGCCCTGCCGAGAACGTCGACACGTCCGTCGAGATCCTCGGCGGGCCATCCGCCCTGCCGTTCGGCATCGCACCGACCGGGTTCACCCGGCTGATGCAGACCGAGGGCGAGGCCGCCGGCGCGGGAGCGGCGGGGGCCGCCGGCATCCCGTTCACCCTGTCGACCCTCGGAACGACCTCGATCGAGGGCGTGAAGGCGGCGAACCCGCACGGGCGCAACTGGTTCCAGCTCTACGTCATGCGTGAGCGGGAGATCTCGTACGGGCTGGCGAAGCGCGCCGCCGAGGCCGGGTTCGACACGCTGCAGTTCACCGTCGACACCCCCGTGGCCGGCGCGCGTCTGCGCGACAAGCGCAACGGGTTCTCGATTCCGCCGCAGCTCACCCTCGGCACGATCGTCAACGCGATCCCGCGGCCCTGGTGGTGGATCGACTTCCTCACCACCCCGAAGCTCGAGTTCGCCTCTCTTTCTGCCACCGGCGGCACCGTCGGCGACCTGCTGAACGCGGCGATGGACCCGACGATCAGCTACGAGGACCTCGAGATCATCCGCGGCATCTGGCCCGGCAAGATCGTCGTCAAGGGCGTGCAGAACGTGGCCGACGCGAAGCGCCTCATCGACCGCGGCGTCGACGGCATCATCCTGTCGAACCACGGCGGACGCCAGCTCGACCGCGCCCGCATCCCCTTCCATCTGCTCCCCACCGTGGTGCGCGAGGTCGGCAAGGATGCGACCGTCATGGTCGACACCGGCATCATGAACGGCGCCGACGTCGTCGCCGCGATGGCGCTCGGCGCGAAGTTCACGCTCATCGGCCGCGCCTACCTTTACGGCCTCATGGCGGGCGGGCGCGCGGGCGTCGACAAGACGATCGAGATCCTCCGCAGCGAGATCGAGCGCACCATGAAGCTGCTCGGCGTCGCCTCGATCGCCGAGCTCGAGCCGCGCCACGTCACGCAGCTCACGCGCCTCGCGCCGATGCCCCGTACCGACGCATGAGCCTGCGCGCTACCCTGGCGCGGTGAACGCAGCGGACGAGACCGGCCCCTCCTTCCACGGCACGAAAGCGGACCTTCAGATCGGCGACTTGCTGACCGCGGGGCGCACCTCGAACTACCGGCCGTCGATCGTGATGAACCACATCTACTTCACGGCGCTGCGCGACCCCGCGGGTCTCGCCGCCGAGCTCGCGGCGGGCGACGGCGAACCGCGCGTGTACGAAGTCGAGCCGACCGGCCCGTTCGAGGACGACCCGAACGTGACCGACAAGAAGTTCCCCGGCAACCCGACCCGCTCGTACCGCAGCACCGCACCGCTGCGCGTCGTCCGCGAGGTGACGGATTGGCCGAGGCTGACCCCCGAGGCTCTCGCGGACTGGAAGCGCCGCATCGCGGCGATCGAAGAGTCCGGCGGCGAGATCATCAACTGATGTCGGACGTCGTCCGCTTCTGCCGCAGCCGCAGCGCCGGTCGCCGCTGCACGCGGCCCCTCGACCACCCGGGCCTTCACCGGCACCGCACCATCATGTGGACGGATGCCGCGGCCGACCCCGCCGGCTGCCCCGGTTCCGGGCGGCCCGGCGAACCCGCCGCCCCGCTCGACGACGGCTGGCCGCAGGGTCGCGCCCTCTGCCCCGTCTGCCACCGCTTCGTCCCGCTCGAGGGCGGTCTCCTCGCCGAGCACACCACCTCCGACGAGGGCGAGACGGATGCCGAAGCATCCCACCGCCGGGACTGGCTCAACACCCACGGGTGGTGACGGCCCCGCCCTCCGGCACGCGTGACATGCTGACGGGATGCGCATCGCCGTCACCGGTTCGTCCGGAAAACTCGGGTCCGTCGTCGTCCGCGAACTCGCCGCCGCCGGCCACCAGGTGATCGGACTCGACCAGCACGGCACCCGCGGACCGGGCTTCGTGCAGATCGACCTCACCGACCACGGACAAGTCGTCGACGCACTGACCGGAGTCGGCGATCAGCACGACGGCATCGACGCGCTCGTCCACCTCGCCGCGATCCCGGCCCCCGGCATCCGTCCCGATGTCGCGACGTTCCACAACAACATCACGACCACGTTCAACGTGTTCTGGGCGGCGCTGCGCCTCGGGATCACGAAGATCGTCTACGCCTCGAGCGAGACCGTGCAGGGACTGCCGTTCGACGTGCCGCCGCCCTACATCCCCGTCGACGAGGGCTACCCGGCGCGCCCCGAGTCGGTCTACTCGCTCGTGAAGCACCTCGAGGAGCAGATGGCGATCGAGCTCACGCGCTGGTACCCGGCGGCATCCATCACCGCTCTCCGGTTCTCGAACGTCATGTGGCCCGAGGACTACGCGGAGTTCCCGTCGTTCGACGCAGACGCGCGCCTGCGCAAATGGAATCTGTGGAGCTACATCGACGCGCGCGACGGGTCGCAGGCCATCGAGCGGGCGCTCGAGGTCGCGGCGCCCGGTTTCGACCACTTCCTCATCGCCGCAGCCGACACCGTCATGAGCCGCGCGAACGACGAGCTCGTCGCCGAGGTCTTCCCCGGGGTCGAGATCCGCGGCGACCTCGGCGTCAACGACTCGCTGTTCTCGACCGCCAAGGCGCAGCGGGTTCTCGGCTACCGGCCGCAGCACTCCTGGCGCGACCACGTGGGCTGAGCTCGACCGCCGACGGTCAGGAGAGCCAGAACGTACGCCGGGGACATCCTCAGGCCCGGTCAGCGGTGCCCGGTTAGGCTGAGACGTCCCGTGCCCTCCGAGCATCACGAGCCCCGCCATGGATCTGTCGATCATCGTTCCGACCTTCAACGAAGGTCCGAACGTCGACGAGCTGCTGCAGCGCATCGGGGATGCTCTCGACGGCCGCATATTCGAGGTCATCTTCGTCGACGACTCGACCGACGACACCCCCGCGATCATCAACGTCGCGGCGAACAGTTCCCCGTTCCCCGTTCGTCTGATCCACCGCGAGAACGCCGACGCGGGCCTCGGCGGCGCGGTCGTCGCGGGGTTCCAGGCGGCCACCTCGCGCTGGTGCCTCGTCATGGACGGTGACCTGCAGCATCCGCCCGAGGACATCCCGCGGCTCATCGACCGCGCCGAGCGCGGCGACGTCGACGTCGTCATCGCCTCGCGCTACGCGTCGGGCGGCACCTCGAAGGGCCTCGCCGATGCGACGCGCACGGCGGTCTCGCGCGCATCGACCGCACTGACCAAGGCCATGTTCCCCCGCAAACTCGCGAACTGCTCCGACCCGATGACGGGGTTCTTCCTCGTCGACACCGAGGCCGTCGACGTCGAGGCGCTCCGGCCCCGGGGGTTCAAGATCCTGCTCGAAGTGCTCGCCCGACGGCAGCTGCGCGTCGACGAAGTGCCGTTCGACTTCGCCGAGCGCCACGCCGGCACGTCGAAGGCGACGTTCACGCAGGGGGTGCGCTTCCTCACCCAGCTCGCGATGCTCCGCTTCGGACGGATGTCGGCCTTCGCCCTCGTCGGCGGGTTCGGCGCCATCGCGAACCTCGTCATCATGTGGGGCCTGATCCGGATCGGCATGGACTACGTCCCCGCCGCCATCATCGCCAGCGTCATCACGATCATCACGAACTTCCTGCTGCTCGAGTACCTGGTCTTCGCCGACATGCGCTCCGAATCGGGGCGGATGCTGACCCGGTTCCTGAAGTCGTTCTCCTTCAACGGGCTCGAGGCGATCATCCGCATCCCGATCCTGTCGATCCTGGTCGAGGGAGCCCACATTCCGGCTGTCCTCGCCGCAGCGCTCACCCTCGTGGCCGCCTTCGTGCTGCGCTTCGTCTTCCACGCCCTCGTCGTCTACGCGCCGCGCCGATCGGGCCGCCCTGCGGGAGCACCCGAGGCCGCGCCCGCAGCAGCGGGCAGGCGTACGCTGGAGTGATGACCGACACGTCCACTCAGATCACGATGTTCGGCGCCGAATGGTGCCGCGACTGCCGCCGCACCAAGGCGCAGCTCGACAGCCTCGGAGTCGATTACCGGTACGTCGACCTGGAGGCCGAGCCCGAAGCCGCCGACGTGGCCCGCGAGATCTCGGGACGCACCAACATCCCCGTCGTCGTCTACCCCGACGCCACCCACCACGTCGAGCCCAGCAACGACGACGTCGCGGCGAAGCTCCGCGAGCTGTCGCTGATCTGACGCCGACGACACCGCGACGATGACGACGACGTCACCGTCCGCGCCGCGGGAGCTCTCCCCCGACGCCGACACCCGCGCCACCCTCGACGCTGCACTCACGCGCCTTCGGGCGGGCGCGGCTGCGTGGACCGATGTTCCCGCCGCGGGACGCCGCCACCTGCTGCGTGAGGTGCGCGCCGCAGTAAGCGCCGCGGCGGACGATTGGGCGCGGATCGCCGCCGCCAGCAAGGGACTCGACCCGCGGCATCCGCTCGCGGGCGAGGAATGGCTGGCAGGGCCCTACGCCGCCATCGTCGCGCTCGACGCGTACGCCGACACCCTCGACGCACTGGCCCGCGGTCGCAGTCCGCTCGCCGGCATCCGCACCAGCACCGCCCCCGGTGGTCGCACGGTCGTGCACACATCCCCGCTGCGGGTGTCCGACCGCATCCTGCTCTCGGGGTACACGACCGAGGTCTGGTTGCGCCCCGGGGTCACCTCCCACGAAGCGCGGGATGCCGCGGGCCTCGCCTCGCGGCATCCGCTTCGGAGCACCGGGGTCGGTCTCGTCCTCGGCGCCGGCAACGTGACGTCGATCCCGTTCCTCGACGTGCTGTACGAACTGCTCGCCGAGGGGCGCGTGGCGCTGTTGAAGGTGAACCCCACGCAGGACACGCTGGTGCCCGTCTTCGAGCGGGCACTCGCGCCGCTCATCGAGGCAGGCTTCGCGGCGGTCGTGAGCGGAGGTGGCGACGTCGGGGCGTACCTGACGCGGCATCCCGAGATCGATCACGTGCACATCACCGGGTCGGAGACGACCTTCCGCGCGATCGTCGGCTCGGGCGAGGACCGCCTCCGCGTGCCGATCACAGCCGAACTCGGCGGGGTGTCGCCGATCATCGTCGTACCCGGTCGGTGGACGAAAGCCGATCTGCGGTTCCAGGCCGAGCACGTCGCCACGATGCGCCTGCACAACAGCGGCCACAACTGCATCGCCGGCCAGGTCGTGCTGCTCAGCCGCGACTGGGACCAGCGCGAGGACTTCGAGAGAGAGCTGCGCCGCGCCTTCGCCCGCACGCCACGGCGTCCCGTCTGGTACCCGCACGCTCTCGAGCGCCTGCGGCGCGTGCGCGACACCTACCCCGACTCGGAGTGGTTCGCCGGCGACACCCGGGCGATCGTCTCGGGCGACGGTGAGATCGAGACGACGGAGTACTTCGCGCCCGTCCTCGGCATCATCGACCTGCCCGGCACCGGAGCCGCCTTCCTCGACGCCGCAGTCGCGCATGCGAATGATCGACTGACCGGGACGTTGGGGGCGAATCTCCTGATCGACCCGACCACCCAGAGCAGCCTCAGGTCGGGGTTCGAGGCGGCGATCGCCCGCCTGCGCTACGGCACCGTCGCGGTGAACGGCTGGACAGCGTTCGGGTTCCTGACCCCGACCGCGACCTGGGGCGCGTTCCCCGGCGGCACCGTCGACGATGCACCGAGCGGAATCGGGATCGTCCACAACGCTCTGCTCCTCGACGATGTCGAGCGAACGGTCGTCCGCGGGCCGTTCCGCCCGTTCCCCCGATCCCTCGGCCGCGGCCGGTTCTCGGTGCTGCCGAAGCCGCCGTGGTTCGTGACGTCCCGCACCGGCGGCGCCGTGTCGCAGGGGTTCGCCCGCTTCCGGATCGATGGGCGGATCGGGCCGCTGCTGGTGACCCTGGCTCGCGCTTTCGGCGCCTGAGGCGCACGCGCCGCGGGGGTCGCGGCATCCGGTCGAGATGAACGACGGGTTTACAACGAGTTTACGTTGCGCGCTCGCACGACCGTCCGACGCGCGCTACAGTTGCCCTCGAGTGGATCGCGCGGCCGGGGGGTTGCGCGGAGGTTCTTGGGGAACCGCGAAGCTCATTTGGGGAGATTTGCAGCCGTTTCGGCGACTGCAGTGATCGCACATTGCTTGGGGGCATGATGCGGACACAGTCCGTTGTCTGTGGGGGCGCTCAGTGAGCGCAGTCGAGGGCCTTTCGCCCTCGTTCACGCTGCCCGGGCTCAGCCCGCTGTCAGCAGTACGCGGCCTGGCCGGTGAAGCTCCGCGCGCGTCGGCGGGTCTCGTCAGCCGGCAGCAGTGGGAGCGTCGCTTCCGCCTGCGACTCCGGTTGAGCGATGTTGCCGTCGTCGCGCTCTCGTGCGCCTTCGCGACCGCCGTCTCGCTGACGATCGGCGGTCAGCCCGGTGTCGCCCCCCTCACCTTCAGCGCCGCCGCGATCTCCATCGCGACGGCGACGCTCTGGCTCGCCGCTCTGCTGCTGTTCAACACCCGCTCCACGAGCGTGATCGGATCGGGCGCGGCCGAATACGCCCGCGTCGCCCACGCGACGGGGCTCGCCTTCGGCCTGTTGGCGATCCTGTTCGTCCTCTTCGAGTGGGAGGGAATCCGGGTTCAGCTCTTCACCGCGCTTCCGCTCGGCACCCTCGCGCTCCTCGTCTCACGGTGGGCGTGGCGGCGGTGGCTCATCGCGCAGCGATCCGAGGGCCGCTACGCCTCACGGACGGTCGTCGTCGGATCCCGGGATGACGTCGAGTACGCGATCCGGACCCTCGGGCCCGCCGGACAGCTCGGGTATCTCGTCGTCGGCGTCGCGCTCCTCGACGACTCCGACGACTCGGTGAGCGTCGACGGTGTCGACTACCTCGTGACGCGCGGTGAAGACGCCGTCCTCCGGGCAGCAACGATCCATGAAAGCGACACGATCGTCGTCGCGAGCCAGCCGGCCGGCGATCCGACGTATGTGAAGCGGCTCGCCTGGGCACTCGAAGGCACCGCGGCGGAACTTGTCATCTCGAGTCGGATCGCCGACGTCGCCGGCCCGCGCATGTCGCTCCGCCCGGTGGAGGGCATGCCCCTCATCCACGTCAAGATCCCGAGCTTCGAGGGCGCGACCTACTACGTGAAGCGTGCGCTCGACATCATGGCCTCGCTGGCCGCGCTGGCCCTCTTCGCGCCGATCGCGCTCGTGATCGCCCTCGCCATCAAAACCGACGACGGCGGCCCCGTCTTCTTCCACCAGGCTCGCGTGGGTCGGGACGGTCGCGAATTCGCGATGCTCAAGTTCCGGACGATGCGGGTGAACGCCGAGGCCGAACTCGCCGCCCTGATCGAGCAGAACGAGGGCTCGGGTCTCCTCTTCAAGCTGAAATCCGATCCCCGCGTCACACGCGTCGGCCAGTTCCTCCGGAAGTTCTCGCTCGACGAGGTGCCTCAGTTCTGGAACGTTCTGCGCGGCGACATGAGCGTCGTCGGTCCGCGGCCGCCACTGCCCTCCGAGGTGATCGCCTACGACGGCACCGTTTCGCGGCGTCTCTACATCAAACCGGGCATCACCGGTCCGTGGCAGGTCGGCGGCCGCAGCGACCTCTCCTGGGAGGAGAGCGTCCGACTGGACCTCCGCTACGTCGAGAACTGGACTGTCATGACCGATCTCGTCCTCATGTGGCGAACGGCGAAGGTCATGATCTCGCCCGAGGGAGCGTACTGATGACGTTCGAGTCGACCGGGCAGATGGATGCCGCGGCGAACCCGGTGGCGGTCGAGAACCGAAGCCCCGCGACGCGCACCCTTCAGATCGCGATGATCGGCACGCGGGGCGTTCCCGCGTCGTACGGAGGGTTCGAGACGGCGGTCGAGGAGATCGGTCGACGGCTCGTGGAACGCGGTCACGCGATCACCGTGTACACCCGAGGCTCGGAGAGCCGCGAGCGGGAGTACCTCGGAATGAAGGTCGTGCACCTCCCGGCCGTGCCCGTCAAGCAGCTCGAGACGCTGAGCCACACCGGCCTCTCGGCGGTCCACGCCGTTTTCGGCCGGCGGCCCGATGCCGCGTTCGTGTTCAACGCGGCGAACTCGCCTTTCCTCCCCGTGCTGCGAGCCCGAGGCATCCCGACCGCTCTGCACATGGACGGTCTCGAGTGGAAGCGTTCGAAGTGGGGACGCCGCGGCAAGGCGTACTACCGCTGGGCGGAGGAGTTCGGGGTGCGCACCGCGGATGCCCTGATCGCGGACGCGCCCGGGATCGGCGAGTACTACGACCGCGAGTTCGGCGTGCCGACGGAGCTCATCCGGTACGGCGCCCCGATCCTCGAGACCGCTCCGACCGACGGCATCCGTACGCTCGATCTCGAACCGGACGGCTACCACCTGGTCGTCGCCCGATTCGAGCCCGAGAATCATGTCCTCGAAATCGTGGAGGGCTACCGCGCGAGTTCCGCGACGAAGCCGCTGGTGGTCGTCGGGTCGGCACCCTACGCGGCTGAGTACACAGAGCGGATCCGCGCGGCTGCCGGCGACGATCCCCGCATCCGCTTCCTCGGCGGGGTGTACGACCAGGACCTGCTCGACGCCCTCTACTTCCACGCGTTCACATACGTGCACGGTCACTCCGTGGGGGGAACCAACCCGTCGCTCCTCCGGGCGATGGGGGCGGGAACGGCTGTCCTCGCGTACGACGTCGGGTTCAATCACGAGACCCTCGACGAGCACGGGCTCTTCTTCGCGGATGCCGCGGAGGCGACGGAGCGATTCACCGCTCTGGAGGAGGACCACGAACGAACCGTCGCCTCGGGCGTGCAGGTGCGAGAGCGCGCCGCGGTGGCGTTCCGCTGGGATGATGTGGCGAGCGCCTACGAGGACCTCGCCCTGCGACTGGCCGACCGGGAATCCATGCACGATCTCGGACGCCGGGCGCGACGACGCTCCGGCGCCGCCCTCTGACACGAACCCCCACCGTCGGCCGCAGATGCTCCGCATCGCGCCGACGGGCGGAAAGGACACCGAATGCGCATCCTCCTCGCCTGGACGGACGAGACCTCACCCAATCTCGGCGTGCGCGCACTCGGGCGCGGCTCACGCGATCTGCTCAACCAGATCTGGCCCGACGCCGAGTTCGCCTACATGAACTACGGCACGAAGCCCGAGGCCGTCACCTGGTCGCCGCGCGGTCTGGTGCGCGAATGGGTGACCGGCCGGCGCGGAATGCGCGACTGGCTCGGGGGATTCGACCTCTACTGGGACACCCGGTCCGGCGACAGCTTCTCGGACATCTACGGACTCCCCCGCCACACGACGATGTCGATGATCCACGAGTTCGCCGCTCGGAGTCACGTTCCGACGGTCCTCGCCCCGCAGACCATCGGTCCGTTCGGTTCGCGCCGTTCGCGGCTGCTGGCGCGGCGGGACGTGAATCGATCCCGCCTCGTCCTCGCGCGTGACCCGATGAGCGCGAAGGCGTCGGCCTCGCTCGGCCGCCCTGTCGACCTGACGACGACGGACCTCGTGTTCGGCATCCATCAGCCGGTGCCCGAGCCGGGAAACGACGTGCTGCTCAACGTCTCGGGCCTGCTGTGGCGGTCGCCTCATCACGGCGATCCGCTCGTCTACCGACGTCAGATCGAGTCGGTGATCGATGGGCTCCACGCCCGCGGGCGATCCGTCACCCTGTTCCCGCACGTGCTCGACTCGGCTGACGCCGATAACGACGTCCCGGTCGCGATCGAGCTGCAGGAGAAGTACGACGGACGCCTCGGTCTCGTCATTCCGCGCGACCTCGAGCACGCCCGCGCAGTCATCGCGGGGGCGTCCGTCGTGATCGGCGCACGCATGCACGCCTGCCTGAACGCGCTGTCGACCGGCACTCCCGCGATCGCGATGGCCTACTCACGAAAGTTCGCTCCCCTGATGAGCGAGCTGGGCTGGCCGCACGTGGTCGACGCCGGTGTCACCGAGGATGCTGCAGCCCGCATCCTCGCGGCCGTGGACGATCCGCTGTTGTCGGAACAGGCACTCCGTGCGCAGCAGCGCGGCCAGCAGCTGCTCGCCGCTGCGCGGGACCTCATCGGGTCGATGCGATGAGAACTCCACTGACCTTCGTCACCGTGGTGTTCGAAACGGAGACACCGCTTCTCGAGCTCCAGGCACGATCGATGTCGATCCACCTCGACCCCGAGGAGATCGACCGGATCCTCATTCTCGACAACTGCGTCCTGGGGATGACGCCGATCACCCGGCATCGCGTCCTCCGGGAATACGGCGCCCTGAAGTCCCGCGTGCACATCGTGCGGACCAAGGAGCTGATCGACCCGGGCGCGACCGGCGGCTGGCGAAGCCAGCAAGCGGCCAAGCTCGCGATCGCGAGCCGAGTCGACACACCGCACTACGTCGTCCTCGACGCCAAGAACCACTTCACCCGCGCCACCACAGCCGCCGAATTCGTCGACGACGAGGGACGCGCCTTCGGGCGGTCGCATCCCTACGACTCGCACCCGCTCCGCGACTCGCTGGTCTCGACGCTCCGGTACCTGGATGCGGGTGCCGACCTCCTCGAGCGTGCCCTCGCCGCGTTCCCGCCGACGGCGACGCCGTTCGTCTTCGACACCGCGACCGTCCGAACGCTCATCGACGACGTGGAACGTCGGTCGGGCCTCGCCTTCGGCGAGGAGTTCGAGCGCCGCCAACTTCTCGAGTTCTTCCTCTACGCCGGGTGGGTCGAGACGAGGGGACCGGGCCTCGTTGCCCTTCGCAACGACCTCCCCATCCCGTCCCCGACGATCTGGCCGAAGGCTGCGTCCGAGCGGGGGGTGCGATCGGCAGCCGCCGAGCACGAGTCGGCGAACGCGGCGGTCTTCGCCGTGCATCGTCAGGTACTCGGCAAGGCCGACCCTGCCACGAGGGACCTCATCGCCGCACGGTGGACGGACTTCGGTCTCTTTCCCGATGTCCCGTCAGCCCGCGCGTTCATCCGGCGCTTCCGACGCCGTTACCTTCCGTCGCTCATCTGGACCCGGGGAGTGGAGCGACTCCGCCGCTCCTTCCGGAACGCCGGTCACGGGAAGCGTGCTCCCAAGCTCACCTCGCCCGAGCTCAGGTCGGAGACGTCGGCGATCTGAGTCGGCACGGGCACCGCAATCGACTTCTGCTGCGACGCGGCCGAAGACCGGAGCGAGTAGTCGGCGTTGACGGGCGACGTCGCCTGCTCGAGCAGCACCGACCGCTTCTCCCGCCCGGTGGCAGCGATGAAGTCAGCGAGCGTCGTGAATGTCTGCGACGGTCCCGCCTGTCCCTGTGCGTAGATCGCGAACGATCGCGGCGACGTCAGCGACGTTCGGTGATACAGGTTGCCGTCGGCTCGCGTCACCATCTGTGCGCCGGTCAGGGCTCGCGAGCGGTCGTCGATGCAGACGATGCAGCTTCCCTCCGGTTCTGCAGCGACGTTGTTCGCGATCACGGTGTTCTTGCTCAGCCACGGGATCGTGAGGTTCTTCGACCTCCGCGAATCCTGGGTCACGGCGATGTTGCGCTCGTTGCCGACCGCCGTGTTGTTCCAGATGGCGGCGCCGCCGGCATTGACGATGTAGATCCCGTTGATGCCGTTGTCGGCCACCAGATTGTCCGCGATCACCGCATCCTCGGACAACTCGAACACCAGTCCGTTGCCGGTGTTGCGAAGGCTGTCATTTCCCGTGAACACGACGCCGTCGTTGGACTCGTCGAACCACGGTCCCTGTCCGTAGTTGTCCGCGAACACGCTGTCGGAGACGACGACGTCGGAGGAGCTGTGGATCTTCAGCGCTCCCGATACCGGCGCCCTGTTGAACCGCTCCCGGTTGTTGCCCGAGGAGAACAGCCGGATGACCTCGAGGCCGTCCGCCTGCGAGGCACCGGCGCCGAGCAAACCGTTACCGATCACCGACACGTCCGACAGGGTCGTGTTCCGCGCCCATGTGTAGAGCCCCGTCGTCGCGTTCTCGCGGACGGTGACATCCGAGACCGTGACGTCGTCCGCAGCCACGATGATGGTTCCCATGGACGGGACACTCGTCGCGTATCGCCGAACCCCGATTCCCTTGACCACAGAGCCCTCCGACCGGATGGAGAGACCGCGGATGAGCGTGCTCACCTCCACGTCCTTCCCCGCGGGATTCGTCCCCAGAACGAGCTGATCTGCGGACTCATCCACGTAGAAGCGACCGGCCGATACCTGCGAGCGGGACGCGACCTGCGTCAGCTGTCGCCCATCGACCCACATCTGGTCGGGGTGGGCGGCCATGGGGTAAGCCGGGTCGACGAATCGCCAGCCGTCCGACGTGCCGTCGGGCGCTCCCCTCTTGTAGGTGGGGCTGGAGTCGAGTGACTGCGTCCAGCCGGAGCGAACCCAGAGAGAGCCGGACTCGCGGAACCCGCCGACGGCCTCCGCTCCGTCGAGCCACGCCGCTTCACCGCGGTAGGGCTGAAGAGTGATCCGCTTCTGCGGCGGGATGATCACCGTCTCGTGATACGCGCCGCCCCTCAGGGCGATGGTCCCGCCGTTGGGCACCTTGCGGAGGGCGGCGGCGATCGTCTGAACCGGTGCGCCGACCGTACCCGCTGCAGAGTCCCTGCCGTTGGGAGCGACGATGATCGCGTTCGCGGGCACCGTGTAGTCGACGGTTCCGGGTTCGTTCGCCCCTGCCGCCGCGCGGGCACCCGCGGCCGGCGCGCCGTCCACCGGTCCGGGGTTCGGCCCGGGGGCGGGCGCCGGCTCCGGCGTGGGCGCGGGCGTGTCGACAGCGGGTGCCGCGATGGTGAGGTTGTCCACACCGACCGGAAGAGCCTTGGTCGACGCTGACGTGAACAGCGAGAACTCGGCTCCGCCAGCGCCCGCGAGCCGCTTCGATGACGCATCCGTGTACCTCAGGGTACGAGCGTTCGATTCCGCGGCGCCCGCGACCCAGGCTTTCGCGACGAGGGAGACCGACGTCGATCCGGTCGCCTGGATCCGCACGTTCAGCGTGCCGTTGGGGATGAAGCGTTCCTTCATCCGGATCGTCTCGAAGGAGCTGACCGATGATCCGGTCCGCTTCTGGAGACTCAGCTCAATCGTGCCGCCGACCATGACGCGGACGCCGACGAGGTAGGCGCTGTCCGTCGTTGCGCGAACACCGTGCGACAGGTAGAGACCGCTTCCGGTCGTCGGCATCGCGGGGAGCGTCATCGTGAACCGAGAATCGACATCGCGCGTCGAGGCGGGCAGCGACAGGCGCGACGTACGACCGGGGCGAGGGCTCGTCACCCAGCCTTTGCCCGCGCTGACGGATGCGACGGTGCTGGGCAGCATCGTCCATGCGCCACCCACCTCCGCCTTACCCCACCCGGAGGCGAGGGAGCGAGACATCGAGTCCTGAGCAGAGATCGAACCGGCTGCTGCGGCGGGAGCGGCGGGTCCGCTCATCACTCCGACGGCGACGACAAGGGCCAGAGTCAGCCCGAGGGCACGTCTGGGGAAGGGGAGCATGGGGGCCTCGATTTCGCCGCGGGGGACGGCCGGGATGAACGACGGTGAACGACGCGCGTACACCGGGGAAAGTGTCGCTGACGCTAGCAAAGCAATTCTCGGGTTTTGAGCCGGATGAGAGCTCCCTCATGCGCATCATGGCGGCCGTCGTGTATGTTTCTCGGCCGTTATCGTGTTCTGCCGCCGCCCCAGAGGTGCGATCTGTGTCGGGGAGCGACCCGCGCCGGTAGAGTAGGAGCACTTTGGGGGAGGGGGAACCATGGCGGAAACCGCGCCCTGGTCCGGCCATTGGTTGCTGAGCGCACTGCGGAAGTTCTGGTGGGGGGTCGCTGTCTGTGCCGTTGTCGGCGCCACGGCTGCCTTCGGCCTGTCCGCATTGGAGACACCGCAGTACCAATCGACATCGTCGCTGTACTTCGCACTCAACCAGGGGGCGAGCGCGTCGGACCTCAACCAGGGGTCCGCCTACACCCAGAATCAGATGCTCTCGATCGCCCAGTTGGCGACGACCTCCCGCGTTCTCGAGCCGGTGATCGAAGAACTCGGACTCGACACGACGCCACGAGACCTCGCACGCTCTCTCGATGTGTCGATTCCGCAGGACACGGTCATCCTTCGGGTCACGTCCACGACGACGAACGCCGATCGCGCCGCTGCGCTGTCGAACGCCGTCGCCGCCGAATTGGCCGACGTCGTCCTGCAGATCTCGCCCAAGGGCGCCGAAGGCGCTCCGACGATCACGGCGGAGACGATCGACAAGGCCGTTGCTCCCTCGTCGCAGTCGTCTCCGAACAAGCCCCGGGACGCCCTGCTCGGCCTTCTGATCGGTGCGCTGCTCGGGATCGCCGCCGCCCTCATCTTCAGCGCCGCCGACACGCGCGTGCGGAACGAGGACATTCTGGCGCGGGTGAGCGGAACCCCCGTCCTCGGCGTCATCACGCGCGCACCGCTGCTGGCTCACCGCGCCGCCGGAGTCGCTCAGGAGCCCATGGGGCGATCGGCGGAGGAGTTCCGACGCCTCCGATCGGCACTCACCTACGCCAACGTCGGCTCGCGCGTCTCGACGCTGCTCGTCACGTCGGGCTCCCCTGGCGAGGGCAAGTCGACCGTCGCCGTGAACCTCGCTTTGACACTGGCCGACCTCAACCACCGTGTCCTGCTGATCGATGCCGATCTGCGACGCCCGCAGGTGCATGTGTTCTTCGGGATCGAGGATGCGGTGGGGCTGACGTCCGTGCTGCTGAAGATGCACGACTTCGACACCGCCAAGTACCCGTTCCGATCGTCGACGCTCGACGTCCTGCCGTCCGGCGGCACCCCGCCCAACCCGGCGGAGATCCTCGCTTCGCAGGCGATGGCTGATCTCCTCGAGGAGTCGGCCGCGCGGTACGACTTCGTCGTCGTGGACGCGCCCCCCATGCTGAATGTCGCCGATGCGAGCCTGCTCGCCCCGTCCGTCGACGGTGTCCTCTTCGTCGTCGACGCGACGAAGACACGCCGACCGAACGCTGCGAAGTCGATCAAGCTGCTCGAGGGTGCGGGGGCCCGCATCCTGGGCAGCATCCTGAACCGTGGTCGGCATGACAAGAAGGCCGGCGACTACTACGGTCCGGTGACTCCTGGTCGCGCCGCGATCAATCCCGCCCCCGCGGCAACCGCGGATGCGGCCCGCGACTGAGCGCGACGATCAGGAACCGAGCAGCTGAAGGCGCTGCGCGAACGCGCTCAGCTGAGCGTGCAGCGCGATGGTCTCCACCTGCACCGTCCGAAGGGCCCGCTGGTGATCACGCGCGCGCCGGTGGTGCGCGTCCGCGATGTCGACATCGTCGGCGCGACCGCGGCGGTGCAGCCAGTGGCTCCGGCTGGTCTTGTTCTCCGCACGAACGCTGCCGCGATGGCGATCGAGGGACTCGGCGAACGCGGTGAGGACGTCCCCCGGGGTCGCACCCGTACGGGTGGCGGCGGTCAGCGGCTCGATCTGAGCGAGCGCGACCGCCTCTCGCAGCGTGTACGTCCGCGAGCGCATGGCAGGCAGGAGCAACGCCACTTCAGCGCGTTCGGCCCGCGTCGCCGTGATGACCAGGCCGGCTTCCTGGAGAAGACCGTGGTCGAGCTGGACGGCACCCCGGTCGGCTCGCCGGGACCGGGCCCCGAGAGGCGATTCCGCCGCAAGGGCGACGACCTCCTCGCACGGCGAGTGCCCGACCGCCGCTGCGACGCCTGCGCTGGCCGCAGGCCATCGCTCGTCGCCTTCGGCCTTCTCCGCGGCGCGGAACTCGTGTTCCATCAACCGCGATCGGCAGACGTTGGCGTGGCAGAGGAAGAGCACCCCGTAGGTCATAAGACTCCCCCACTGTGCATCTCGCTGAGCCATGGATCGATCAGTGCGAGCCGCTGGTCGAACAGGGTCGGAAATCCGCCGGGGATTCCGGCGTCGTGATCACGTACGGCTGCGAATGCCGCCCGGGCGACGAGCGCGCCATCACGCTGAGCCGCATCCCGCGACCACTCGAGACCGGCGGCCGCCCACAGTTCCGCGAGTTCTGCGTCGAACTCGCCGCGGCGGAACGCCTCGAGTACCTCGCCACCCGCTGCGATGAGGACACCGAGCGGGTAGACGAAGAACGGTTGCATCTGGAGGTCGCCCAGGTCGATCGGGACCGGCCGCTGCCCCCGCGAGACCATGAGGTTCTTCGCGGTCGCTTCGTACGCACTCGGGATCCACGACATCCTGTCCGTCAGATCGCCGACGTCCGCGGCCCTCCATCGGGCCTCGCTCGACGGATCAAGGTCATCGATGACGCCGGAGAGCAGTTCTCGCAGCCCCGGCCCGTCGGCACCGGCATCCGCTGTCAACTGCGCGTACTCCGAGATCAAGCGACGGATGGTCGCCACGCGCGCCGCCGGAGGAACGTCGAGCAGATGCTCGCCCACGACCAGCTCCTCCACGAGGAAAGCCCTGTCGCCGCCCACCACGAAGGCGGGCGCACCGACGTGAGACGTGAATACCGTCCGCATCCGGACGTACTCCTCCGTCACGGGACCGCTGCCGTAACGCCGGATGACGCGGTGCGCGGCCGTGTCGAAGAGAACAGTGCCTCCGTCGTGGGCCGCCACCGCGGCGTCCGCCGTGCCGGAGCCGCGAGTGACGACGAATGCGTGACGCAGATCACGCACCCAGGCGAGCGTCTGCCGGGACGTCAGCGCGGACGCGACGCCTTTCGTCGACGAAGCATGGCCGGGAACGGATCCCGATCCGATGCGGCGCCACATGAGCGGGCCGGCCTTGACCCAGAGCCCGGGGCGCAGGTCACCGCGGACGGCTCTCACCCGGTCGCGCCCCATTCGTGACGACACAGTGACCATGAGCTCAGCCCCGCGGCGATCGACGCGGGAGGCCGGGCGTCGCCGCCCGCCCCGATATCGCGCTGACTTCGCTGAAGTAGGAGTTGGTCACGACGAGGTTCTCCGCCGTGTCGAAGGCCGCAATCGTGCCGTCCGAGACCACCATGACGCGGTCGCAGATCGCCAGTGTCGACAAGCGGTGCGCCACGAGGAAGACCACCGTCTCGCCGGCAAGCTCCTGCAACGAAGCCTGGACGGATTCCTCGGACTTGACGTCCAGGGCGCTCGTCGGCTCGTCGAGGATCATGACGGCCGGACGCGCGGCGAGGGCGCGGGCGAGCGTGATCCGCTGCCGCTGCCCGCCGGAGACCAGGGAGGCGCGTGCTCCCACGATCGTGTCGTACCCCTCGGGCAGGCGCAGGATGTCCTCGTGGATGTGCGCTCGGCGAGCGGCATCCTCGACCGCCGCGTCGTCGATGTCGTCTCGGAAGAACCGGATGTTCTCGCGGACGGATCCGTAGAACAGCTGCGGCGACTGCGGGACGTACGTCACCATGCGCCGCCAGTCGCCCCTGTCGATGTCGGATGCCGAAACTCCGTTGACCGAGTAGGTACCGCCGCTCGGCTCCCGGAGCCGGAGCAGAAGCTGGACGAGCGTGGACTTGCCCGCACCGGACGGACCGACGATGCCGATGATCTCGCCCATCTTGACCGAGAACGAGACGTCACGGAGGACCTCCTCGCCGCGGTCGTAGCGGAATCCGACTCCGCTCATGGTGAGGTCGCCGATGTGATCGGCCGCCTGTCGGCCCGTCTCCTGGGGCTGGGATTCGTACCGCTCGATCGCGTCCGCGAGGTGGTGAACGAAGGGCAGCTTCTCGTCGACCGACGTGATCGATGTCTGCACGCGCTGCCCGTACGTGACGGCGCGAACCAGGATCAGGACGACTGCACCCAACGTGGCGACGTTGCCGGCGCCGAGCAGCGCCACGACACCGAGGGCGAGGACGAGGACGAGGAGAGCCACGCTCTGGTACAGAGCCGGAACCGCTCCGGAGAGATAACGGACTCGCTGGAACGGCACCTGGACCGCACGCAGCTGAGAGTAGAAGCGCTCGCGGTACGCGGTGCTGGCACCGAACACCTCAGTCTCCTCGGCGAGGGCCGCCACCTCCTGGGTGGTCTTGGCGTACTCGATGTTCTCCGAGCTCAGGATGGTCGAGCTCTTGCGAAGTGACCGGGCGAGGGGGCGGAGCACGGCGAAGAGGGCGAGCGACACGACAGTGATCACGGCGGCGGCGGGCGGGCTCATGACGACCGCCGAAGCCAGCAGGCTCAGGAACATCAGGCCCGAGGAGATGACGCCGGCGATGAGGATGATGGTCTCGGACGTTGCGCGGACCTGGTTGAGCATGACGGACTGGAAGCCGCCATCGCGCTCGGAAGCCTTCGACGGCCACGCTGCGCCGACGAACGCATCGAAGAGCCGGGTGCGGAGGTCGACCATCGCCTGGCCGCTCATGACGGCCGGCAGGTAGGCGACCCACAACTGCAGGACACCCCGCAGAACGGCCAGCGCGACTCCGAGGCCCAGCGCCAGCGGAATGCTCAGGTCAGCGCCGATCCCGATCAGGTCGATCCGGACCTCGCGGCTCTCCGCGAGGGCGAGGGCGAGGGCGGCTATCAGCGTCAGGAGCGCTGCTTCGAGAAGACCCGCAACCACGGAAGCCACCGCGATCAACACGATCTTCCCGCGGGACTTCGTGAAGAAGGGCGCGATTCGGCGCCATGCGGCGACCGACTCCCGCGCCGTCGACAGGACGGATCTCTTGGGCTTACCTTCGCGACGTGATGACAAACTCATCTCCCCCTTGATGACGAGCCGAACCCGGCGCCGTCCATGATCATGATCTCCTCGCGTGAGCGGTCGGCCGTCTCCGGCACATCCGCCTCCTTCGTCGAGGACGTGAGCGAACCGGCCACCGCGACACCGACGACGAACCACAGCAGGACGCCGTACTGGGTGATGAACGCCACAGCGAAGAGCCCCGGCAGCTGGGCGACGATCGCCACGGCGGCCGGCGACATGCGCTGAGTACGGATGGCGAAGATGACGGCACCCGCGAGAGCGGCGAACAGCGCCGCGGTCGGCAGGTATCCGTACCGCAACAGCACCGAGATGAACGCGTTGTCCGTCGACGCCGTGAAGCTACCCAGATAGACGTCGCCGACGACCAGATCCTCCCACCCCGTCGCCCCGCCGATCAGGTGGACCTGGCTGAGCAGCACCGTGAGGCTGCCGCGGTAGTCCGCGCTTCCCCCGGCTTCGCCGCCCGCGTCGAGGAACACCGTGTCGAGGAACGGCACCAGGACGAGCAGCCCGACAGTCAGGAGTCCCGCGACCAGCCACCTCGTCGTCGTTCCCACGCTCCGGAGCACGAGGATCGAGAGGACGACGGACAGGACGAAAGTGATGATGCCGATTCGGCTGAACGTGAGGACGACGGCGATTCCGACGACGCTCAACCCCACGATCTTCGCCCACGCCCGCATCTGTGCGGCCAGGACGAAGGCGGCGGACATCGCGAGCACTCCACCGAGAGCGATGGAGTGACCGAAGGCGCCCTCGACGCGCAGGAACCCCGCGCGGGGCTGCAACGGAGCCCACGTCGCCCTGAGCGGCTCATAGCCCGGAATCAGGACGAAGAAGTTCGACCCGGTGAGGAACTCGATGATCGCCAAGAACGCAACGCCCACGGCGGCGCCCGCGATCCATGCCGCGACGGTGCGGGAGCCCACGCGCTCGTAGATGATGCGACCCCAGAAGTACGGAAGGGCCAACTCCAGGAGGCCCGAGACGAGGTAGGTCAACTCGACTTGCTTCGCCGCGAACAGCAGGGCGATCATGCCGACGAACAACAGCATGAAGACGTCGGGGCCGGCGAGGCGGAAGCGACCACTGTGAAGCACGACAAGGCCGAGGGTGAGGAGCGTGATCGCGGACATGAAGAAGCCCACATTGAGCCCGACCCACACGGGAAGGAGGAACGCGGCGAGGATCCAGACGGCGAAGCTCAGCCTCGGCGCGCGACTGAGGAACATGGCGGCGAGGCCTGCCGTGAGGCACGCCGTCAGCGCGGCGATGACCAGCATCCCGTTCGACATCCGTTCTCACCTCCCCCAAACGAGGCGGCCCGCCGCACGCGCGTTCGCGTACCGGCGGGCCTTCTCATTGTCATCCGATCGGCGCGACCCGGAAGTCGTCGACCGACACGTTCACCGCAGTCGTCGAGGACGACGCACGGTTCGCCCGTACACCGACCGGCGCCGCAGCCTGCAGGTCACTCGTCGTGTCGCTGACACTGACCTGCCACGCCGTCGGCTCCGTCGTGCCCTTCGTCCACAACTTCGCCCGCAGCTCGGTCGTTCCTGCGGCGCCCGAGGATTCCACCTTGAGCGCGAAGGTGTCGCCCGCCTTGTAGGTGAGACCGCTCAGAGTCGACGTCTGCAGCACGGTCGAACCGCGCTGGGCGACGAGCCAGACCTTGCCGTCGGATCGCAGCCACGCGTGAACGACGTAGTAGCTGCTGCCGTTGTGCCGGGCGACGATGCCGACGTAGCTCGAGCCGGTCGCCGGCGCCGCGTCGATTGTGAAGTCGGACGTCGCCGTGAAGTTCCGCAGCGGAGTCTGCGAGAGCAGCGCCGTGCGAGTACCGCCTGCGACAAGGGCGAACCTGCCCGTCCCCCCGCTGACGCTCGCCGCGGAGGTGGCACCGCCGCTGATCGTCCAGGCACCGCCCACCTCGGCCGCACCCCATCCGTTGGTGGCGGTCCGCTCGAAGCCGTCCCGGGCGAGGACGTCCGCCGGAGCGGGAGCGGTGACCGTCACGGACTTCGTGGCCGAGTGGGTTGCGCCGTCGTCGTCGGTGACGGTGAGGACCACGTCGTAGGTACCCGCCGCGGTGTACGAGTGCGAGGCGGTGGCGCCCGACGAGGTCGGTGTCGAATCGCCCCAGTTCCACGAGTACGACGCGATCGAACCGTCGGCATCCGTCGACCCCGAACCGTTCACCGCGAGAGTGAGGTCGGACGCCGAGGAGGTGAAGCTCGCCACCGGCGCCTGGTTCGGCGCGGGCGCCGTCGTGGTCACGGTCTTGGTCACGGAGTGCGTGGCACCGTCATCGTCGACGACCGTCAGGGTGATCTGACGTTCGCCTGCTGATGCGTAGGTGTGCGAAGCCGTGGCACCTGTCGAATCAGCTGAGCCGTCGCCCCACTTCCAGGAGTACGAGGCGATCGAGCCATCTGCATCGGTCGACCCGGAACCATTCACCGAGACGGTGAGGCCGGACGCCGAAGAGGTGTAGCTCGCTACCGGTGCCTGATTCGGCACGGCCGGACCCTGGGTGTCGCGAACCGTCAGGTTGTCGAAGGTGACGGTTCCCGGCGAGGTCGCGCTTGCGGCGAGGGCGTAGTGCAAGACCGGCGCGCCGGCTTCCTGCATACCCGCAGTGGAGTCGGTCGTCTCGAGCTGCCATGACGCGGGCTCGGTCGCTCCCTGCTTCCACACCTTCGCGCGGATCGCCGTAGGGCTGGCGCCCGTGACGTCGACTCGCAGGGAGAAGGTGTCGCCCGCGGCCCACGTGAGGCCGCTCACGGCCTTCGAGGTGATGACCGTGCTGCCGCGCTGCGCGACGAGCCAGACAGCGCCGGTGTCACGGTGCCAGACGCGCACGTTGTAGAAGCTCGAGCCGATGCGCCGGGCGCCGAGCCCGACGTATCCCGCGCCCGCCGAGGGAGCGTTGGTGAGCGTGTAGTCCACACGGCTCTCGGAATCGCGCACCGTCGACGACAGCGCGAGGTTCCGCGTCTGTCCCGCCGGGAGCGTCAGCTGACCCTTGCCGCCCTGGACGGATGCCACCGAGGTGGTGCCGCTCAGCACGGACCACGCACCGCCGACATCGGCGCTGCCCCAGCCGGACGACACGGTCCGGCCGAAGGCATCCGAGGCCACGAACGTCTGTACCGGCGTCGATGCGACCGACACGGTGCGCTGAGCCGTCGACGTCGCGCCGAGGCTGTCGGTCACCGTCACAGTGATCGTGTAGTCGCCGTTCTGGGTGTATGCGTGCGTAGCCGTCGCGCCACTCGAGTGAGCGGAGCCGTCGCCCCAGTTCCAGTCGTACGACAGGGTCGCACCGTCGGATGCCGTCGAGCCCGAGGCATCCGTCGTCACCGACAGCTCCGTGGCCTGCGAGGTGAACGCCGCCACGGGAGCCGCATGGGTGACCGTGACGTCCTCGGCGTGCTGAGTGGATCCGCCGCGACCGTCCGTCACCGTGAGGGTCACGCGGTACGTGCCGGCTGCGGCGAAACGGTGCGAAACCGTCGCGCCGGTGTCGGAGGCGTCGTCGCCGAAGTTCCACTGGTACGTGAGGGGGTCCCCGTCGGGGTCCGTCGCGCTGCCGGTGAATCCGACGGTGAGGCCGCTCGCATCGGCGGTGAAGGCGGCATCCCGAGGCTGTCCGTTGGGCGCCTGCTCGCCGGATCCGATGCGGAAGTGATCCGTCACCTGGGCCGGAGTGAGCGCGGTCGGGTAGACCGCGGCCTCGTCGAGGGAGCCCGTCCAGTAGGTCGCGCCCTCCCAGCCGTTGTCGCCGCCGATGCGCCAGTAGCCGCTGTAATTCTGGGCGGTGGTGATGTCGTTCTGGTCGACGAGCTGGCCGTCGAGGTACAGGCGCATGCCCGCAGCCGACTGCGTGGCCACCAGGTGGTGCCAAGCGCCGTTGTTGAACCCGGGCGCGCTCTGCACGATCCCGGCCCATCCGTTCCAGACACCGAACTTCACGACGCCGTCGCCGCTCATGTAGACGTGACGGTCGTAGCTGCCGCTCTCTCCGGTGCGGTTGCTGCCGAACCCGATCAGCTTGCCGCCGTTCGTGCTCGTCGTCTTGAACCACGTCTCCATCGAGTAGGTCGACGGGTTGAAGACCTGCTTGTCGCCCGTCACACCGGTCTGACCGTTGGGGCTCAGAGAGATCGACGTGCCGGCGCCGGTCGCGAGTGCGCTCGGCGCCCCCTTGGTGACACCGCCGAAGTAGGTGCCGGGGTAGGCGTAACCCGCACCGCTCGCGTCAGCCGCGGCGTTGCCGGTGGTCTCGTCGAGACGCCAGTAGAGCGAAGGCTTCAACGCGTACACCGACTTGCCGTAGGCGTCGGTCGGCGCCGCAGCAGGTGCCGTGCCTCGACCGCTCGCGAAGTAGTGACGGTTGACGGCGTCGATGCTCAGCGCCGACGGGTACACGGCGACGTCCGAGATGGAACCGGCGAGGTAGTTGCTGCTGCCTCCATTGGGCCAGCCACCGGTGTTGTCGCCGCCGATCTTCCAATAGCCGTTGTACCCCTGCGCCGAGGTGACATCCGTACGTCCGCCGACGAGCGCGCCGTCGAGGTAGAGGGTCATCCCCGCAGAAGAGAGCGTGCCGACGACGTGGTGCCACGTGCCGTCGTTGTAGCCGGTGCCGCTCTCGAGCGTCTGGACGCTGTTCGGATAGACACCGAACGTCACGCGTCCGTCGTTGCTGAGGTAGACGTGCCGGTCGTAGCTGCCGGACGTACCGGTCGAGTTGTCGCCGAAGCCGATGATCTTTCCACCGGAGGTACTGGTCGTCTTGAACCAGGCCTCGACGGAGAACGTGTTGGACCCTGCCTCGGAAGACACGGTGGAGGCGAATGAACCGTCCGCGCCTGCGAAGTCCGTGGCCTTGGTGCTCGTGGTCTGGTTCTGTCCGGGCAGGCCGCGAGTCGCGCCGTTCACCGTCAGATCGTCGCTTCCGGCCCAATCGAAGCCGGCCGTTCCCGAGTCTTCTCCGAGGGGCCAGTAGTGCGAGGCGCTGTCGTCGATGACCGCGGTCGCGTACGCCGAAGCGGACTGCGAGGCGATCGTGACGCTGGCGGGAGAACTCTGCACAGTGTTCCCGTTCGCGTCCTTGGCCACCACCGTGTACGTGTACGTCTGTCCGGCCACGACGTCGGTGTCCTTGAGGACGATCCCCGGTCGCTGCCACCAGGTGGATGCCACGGTCGTCGTCGCCACGGGAGTCGAGCGCCCACTGCGGCGGAGCTCGTAGGTCAGATTCATGTCATCGCGGTCCCAGTTGGCCTGGATCTGCACCCGAGCCTCACCTGCCGAGATCGAGCGTGCGCTCGGAGTCCACGCCGCCGTCGCGATGCGAGGACCCTGCTTCGCACCGGTCGAGGGCTTCGTGGAGAAGCGCACGATTCCCTGGTAGCGCCCGTTGTTCACGCTGCCGAACTCGCCGGCGACGGAGATGAAGTCCCCTGCACCCGTAATGGACAGACCAGCCTGCCCCAGTCCGGACGTCGAACCGACGGTGAAGTCGGGGTACCAGGCGTAGGCCGACGGGGAGGGCGTCCCTGCCCAGTTCTTGTAGATGTTGCTCTCGCTCGGCGTCCGTGACAGCGTGCCACGTGCATCGGCGGTGTACGCCTCGATGTAGCGGTACTGACGCTTGGGCTGCTCGGGCCAGAGGTTGACGGTGTCGCACTGGTGCGTGTGGCTCGTCGAGTACACGACCTTGCCGGTGGAGTAGACCCCGTAGTGGTCTCCGTGGCAGTCGGCGAGCCAGCGGAGATCTCCCGCGCCGGCGTTCACCGCGAACGTCCCCTCGATGTTGCCCGTCGCGACATCGGCGTACGTCCACCCGGTGCCGTAGACACCGCCCGCGTCCGCCGCGAGCGTGAAGATTCCGCTGCGGCCCGCGTTCGGGCCCTCGGCGTAGCCGTTCTGGATGACCGAGGTCACTGCCCACGGGACAGTCTGGCCGGTGGCGGGGTCGAGGGCGGCGATGCCGCGCTGCTGGCCGCCGACACCGTTGACGGTGTAGAAGCGGCCGGCGACGATCACCTTCTGGTTTCCGGGCTCCATGACCATCGCATCGACCTGGAGGTCGGTGGTCGGCGCCCATGACAGGAGCGCGCCGTTGGCCGCGCTGAACGCCGCCAGATTGCCGCGAGCGACGCCGTTGCCCTGCGTGAAGCGCCCACCGACGTAAACGGTGTCGCCCGTTGCGGCGAGCGCGTACACACCGGTGCCGCCGACAGACGGAGAGAAGCCGGAGACGAGGGCGCCCGACGTCGCGTCGAGGGCGGCGAAGTTGTAGCGCGTGGCGCCGTTCACCTGATTGAACGATCCGCCGATGTAGATCCGGCTGCCGTCGGGCGAGGCGGCGATCGCCTTGATGACGCCGTTGACCTGCGGCGCGAACGACTTCAGGTTGCCGGTCGTGATGTCGTAAGCGAGGATGTTCGACCGCGGAGTGAGGCTCGTCCCCGGCGCCGCCAGGGCAGCGCGCGCGTTCTTGAAGGAGCCGGCTGCGTACACCGTGGTGCCGATCGTGGTCTGCGCCCACACGTAGCCGTCGTCGATCTGCACCGTCGGAAGCGCGTCAGCGGTCGCGACGTCAGCGTCGCGCTGCAGCAGCGGTGCAGTCTGGGGCGAAACGGGCTCGGCGGCCTGCGCAGCCGGCGACACTGCCAGCACGCCACCGCCGACGAGCACCGCCGCCGCGAGCACACTCACCGCCCGAGCAAGCCTCGAGGGCTTCCGAGTCGTTGTCCGTGTCATCATCAGTCCGTCTTTCCCGAGAATTCGGCGACAGGCTGTCCCGCCGAGTAGTTGACGCTCACGGTCACGGCGCGGTTGGCCGCCCGGTCGAGCATGAAGACATAGGAACCGGTCGCCGAGGACCCCGGCTCGAGTTCACCGGCGAGGGGCTTGTTCGGCCCCGCGGTCGTGCCGACGCCGTACTCCCCGTCGGCTGCCGTGAGCGTGACGACGGCGGAGTCGAGATCCGCGGCCTTCCGCGAGTCGTTGCGCGCGATCACGCGGACCACGACGGCCGACCCGGACACTTCGCCCGGAGTCGCGGCCTCGACGGTGGTCGACGACACGGACTCGAGCTCGACGACGAGCCCCGTGGACAGGTCGATCGGGCCGTCCAGGGAGCCCGTCTCGACCTCGGCGTCGGGCGCCTTCGTCGGAGCATCCGCCTCTTCGGTCGGCTGCGGAGCAGGCGCATCCGCGTCGATCGGTGTCGGCGAAGCGCTCGCCGGAGCGTGGACGGCCGCCGGTTCGGCGATCGTCACGGCACTGCAGCCTGTCAGGAGGGCCGCGCCAGAAAGCGCGAGCACCGCTCCGAGCTGCGGCCGGCGCATGAAACGCCAAGCATCATTTGTCCCCACGAAAAACCCCGACCCCCAAGTCGATTCTCGTTCCCCAACGAGAGATCCCACCCCCAGCAGGATCGTGCACAACATACGTCCTCCCGGCCCCCGGCGCAAGTGTTGTGTTCCGAGAACCCCGAGCGGTGCTCGTAGGATGACCCCGGGGGGGACTATGCGAGTGATGTTCGATGCCTTCTGGTGGGCCCGGGGACCGGGAGCCAACCGGACGGTCCAGCGGGAATTCATCCAGGCCTGGGCCGACGCTTTCCCGGACGACGAGATCGTCCTCGCGCTTCGGAAGGATGCCGACGCGTCCGATGTCCCCGCAGGCGCGGAGGTCGTCCGCACGAGCCTGTGGCCGCACTCCCTGGCCAACCGGTGGCAGCTGCCGCGCCTCGCGCGAGCGTCCCGCGCCGACGTGAGCGTGGTCCACAACTACGCACCGAGGGCCGGGCGATCCGTCGCGTTCGTGCACGACGCGATGTTCCACGACAACCCGGAGTGGTTCTCCCGCCGGGAGCGGCTCTACTTCGCCCCCATGCTGCCTTGGGCGCGGCGGGCCGCGGTCGTCACGACATCCAGCGAGACGGAAGCGAGACGGATCTCGCGTCTCGCTCCGCGCCTGTCCCCCGTCGCCGTGGGGCTCGGCATCCCCTCGGCCCTGACGAGCGCGGAGCCGCAGCGGCCGGATGCCGTGCCCGCCTCATCCGAGTTCGCCGTCACCGTCGGCCGGTTGAACGTGCGGAAGAATCTCGCGGCGATCATCGGTGGCGCCCGGCTCGCGTCGTCGATCACGCCGCGGACTCCGCTGTACATCGTGGGGGGAACGGCGCACTCCGGTGTGAGCACAGACGTGCCCGACGACGTGCGAGCCGCCGTCACCGAGGGCCGCGTGGTCTTCTTGGGGTCGCTGCCCGACGAGGAGGTCGCCTGGCTCTACGCCCAGGCATCCCTCGTCATCAGCCTGAGTCTCGACGAGGGTTTCGGGCTTCCCGCCGTGGAGGCGGCCTGGTTCGGAGCGCCGCTCCTCGCGAGCGACATCCCCGTCTTCCGTGAGACGGTCGGCTCGTACGCGCACTTCGTCGCCCCGTCGGCTCCCCGCGAGAGCATCGCCGCGGCGATCGACGGCGCGTGGGGAAGGCGCCCGGATGCCGCGGTCCGCGACGCGACAGCCGCACGCCACACGTGGCGTTCCGCGGTGGAACGTCTCCGCGCGGCGGCGCAGAACGCCTGAACGAGCGCTACCGCACCGACGCTGAGCGGAGGGCGCGGCGTCCGTCGCGGATGCCGCGCAGCAGAGCGCGCCACGGGGCGACGGTGCGCAGCTGCGCGCGGCCGCCTTGCATCAGGATCTGCCACGAGACGCGGGGCGTCGCCCGCCACCACCGTCTGATCGTCTCGGCATCCCCGTGCTTGGCTGCGTAGAGCAGCCGGTTCCGGATGTTGTGGTAGTAGTACGTCTCGGATTTGGCGCGCCCGCGCACCGCGTCGACGTGGGTCTGCCCCTCATCGTGGACCGCCGTCGCGGCGAGGGTGCGGAGAGACCCGCCGAGGTCGAGCACCCGGCGCGACAGGTCGACGTCCTCCCAGTAGAGGAAGTACTCCTCGTCGAACCCGCCCAGACGTTCCCACAGCTCGGCGGACATCGCGAAGCAGGCCCCCGTCGCCCACTCGTGTCGCGGTCGACCCGTTCGCTCCACCCGACGCCGGATGCCGGCGATCGAGCCGTCATCGAGGTACAGATCGCTCCCGCCGAACCAGACACCGCCGGCACCGTCGACGATGGTCGGCGATACGAGTGCGCTCGGATCCTCGGCGGCGGTCCGAGCCAGCTGGACGAGACTGTCGGGATCGATCGTCGCGTCGGGGTTGAGCCCGACGATGACTTCGGCTCCGCGTTGCAGGGCGGCAACCGCACCCGCGTTCGTGCCGCCGCCGAACCCGGCGTTCTCGGCAAGCATCACGGGGACCCACCCGTGACGCGCGCACGCAGCCTCGACGCGCTGACGCTCGCTGGCTGAGCTGAAGCAGTCCACCACCACGACGAACCCCCCGCCGGGCGGGGAGACGTTCGCCGCATTGGGTTCCAGGATCCCGATGGCGCCGTAGTTCACGATCACTACTGCCGTGCGCGGGATCACGGGGCCGCGACCTCCAGTGCGCGGATCTCCCGATGCCACTTCACGGCGGCCGCGGCCAGGAAGACGCCGTTCGCGATCATGAGAAGCGTGTAGACGGTCAGGAAGGCCGGCGGGAATCCCCACAGCACGAAGACGAGGCACAGGAGCCCGAAGTCGGTCGGGAGCAGGATCGTCGACCGCAGCGCCGTGCCACCGCCGCGGGCGTGCGTCGAGTCGACGCCCTTCTTGCCCTTCAGCAGGTCGTTGAGAAGCATCCCGAAGAATGTCACGACGGCGATCACGCAGTACGCGAGCGGCACGATCAGCCAGAGCGTGTCACGCAGATCGGTGTGCCACCAGAGCGCGACCAAGACGCAGAGATGCAGGGATGCCGTCTTGAAGGCGTCCACGAAATGGTCGAGCCACTCGCCCGCGAGGCTCCCGCCGCCGCGGAGGCGTGCGAGCTGTCCGTCCGCCGAGTCCCAGGCGTATCCGAGCACGAGGAGGAGGGCCACGAGGCATCCCGTCCACCACTGCGCCGGGCCGACCACCAGAAGGACGAGCGCACCGAACGTGTGCAGCGCGCTGATGCCCGTCGCACCGTCGGGGGTGATCCCCCACTGGTGCGCGGCGGCCGCCATGACCCGGCCGATCCGCCTGTTCACGTACACCGAGTAGGCGGGCGCTCCCCGGGCGTGGCCCTTTTGCGCTGCCGCCAACCGACTGTACGAATCCCCGAATGTACTCATCGTCGTATGCCCCATCCCCCGACCAGATGCATCGTCCCCGCGACTGAGCATAGGGGGTCCGTCGACCTGCCAGACTGTCCGTCATGTCGACCGGTGACCGCCTGCGAGTGATGCAGTCCTTCGGCGCGCCGCGCGCGACGTCCAATCCCTACGTCCACATGCTCGATGCCGCGCTGGCCGCGGCACCGGGATTGGAGCACCTGCGCTTCGACCGTCGGACGGCATTGGTGGGCAGGTACGACGCTCTGCATTTCCACTGGCCGGAGACCCTTTTCGGAGGCGCCACCCCCGCCAAGAAGTTCGTGCGCCGACTCTTCGGCACGCTGCTCATCGCGCGCCTGCGCCTCACTCGTACAGCTATCGTGCGCACCCTCCACAACGTCGAGCTCCCCGACGTGGACTCCCGCTGGGAGCGCCTCCTCCTCCGCTGGATCGACCGTCGTGCCGACTTCCACATCCGCCTCAACGAGTCGACTCCGGTCCGCCCCGGCATCCCGTCGGCGGTGATCCCCCACGGCCACTACCGCGACTGGTTCGCGTTCGTCCCACCGACGCCCGCCGTCCCGCGCTCGCTCGGCTTCGTCGGGCTCGTCCGGCGGTACAAAGGCGTCGAGTCGCTCATCGCACGCTTCGGCGAGACCTCGCCCGGCCTCGCGGACTGGACGCTCCGGATCGCGGGCAACCCGTCGACAGGCGAGCTCGCCGACGAGATCCGCACGCTCGCCTCGGCTGACGAACGCATCTCCCTCGACCTCCGGTATCTCTCCGAGGAGGACTTCGCCCGGGCCGTCCTGTCCGCCGCGGGAATCGTGCTGCCCTACCGGTTCATGCACAATTCGGGAACGGCGCTCGCGGCGCTCTCCCTCGGCCGGCCCGTGCTCGTTCCCCGCAACGAGGTGAACGAGGCACTCGCGATCGAAGTCGGGGAAGGCTGGGTCTCGATGTTCGACGGCGACCTCACGGCCGACGATCTCGAACGGTTTTCGCAGACGGCGGCCGCGCCCCCGGCGACCGCGCCGCAGCTCGACGATCGCGGGTGGTCGCTCGTCGGCATCCGCCATCGCGACGCGTTCGCGCGGGCCGTCCGGGCCCGACGAGGAGACGCATGATCGGGCCGGACACGAGCATTCTGATCGCGGTCCCGTCGTACCGACGCCCCGACCGCCTCGCTCGACTCCTGACCGCCCTCGCGGGACAGCGCCACGACATCCCGGCGCAGGTGGATGTCGTCGTGATCGACAACGACCCGGCGGGGACCGCCGCGGACGCCGCCGCAGCAGCCCGGGCCCACTACCGACTCGAGCCGCGGCCCGGCCTGGCCGCGGTCCGCAACAGCGCCCTCGACGAAGCGATCACGCGGGGGGCCGACGCTCTGGTCTTCATCGACGACGACGAAGTGCCCGCGCCGGGATGGCTGCAGGCGCTGGTCTCGCCGTGGTCGGCCGGCACCGCCGATCTCGTGTCGGGTCGCGTGGAGTCCGAGTTCGACGTCCCTCCCGCTGAGTGGATCGTCGCGGGTGGTTTCTTCCGTCGGGTCCGGTTCGCCGATGGCGAGCGGATGCCGGCGGCCCCCACCAACAACCTCCTGATCGACGTCTCGATCCTCCGCTCGACAGGCATCCGCTTCGACGAGGAGTTCGGCCGCACGGGCGGCGAGGACATCCACTTCACGTCCGCGCTGACACGGCGCGGCGCACGCATCGTCGCCGCCCCGCGGGCTGTCGTCATCGATCACGTGCCGGCTGATCGCGCCACGCCGTCGTGGGTGCTGCGCCGCGCGTTCCGCGTCGGCACGACGACGGCCCGCAGCGACATCCGGCTTGCAGATGGGGCGGTCCGCACACTCCGACGCCGGCTCCGCTGGCTGGCGGTCGGCCTCGCGCGCGCCCTGGCGGGCGTCGGACGCTGGGCCATCGGGGCCGTCACGCGCTCCACGGTGCACCGGGCGCGAGGCGCTCGGCTCGCCGCGCGCGGGATCGGCATGGCCGCCGGCGGCACGGGATTCCGCTACCTCGAGTACCGCCCACGCACCCCGCAGTGACGCTCGCGCCCACCGTGGTGTAGTGTCCAGGAATCGGGCTTTGGGGGCCTGATTCGAGTTGGGGCTCGATTTAGCAAGCTGGGGAGCTCGCTATGACTGTGCGTATCGGCTATGCCGCGGGGGCGTTCGATCTGTTCCACGTGGGACACCTGAACATCCTTCGCCACGCGAGGAATCACTGCGACATGCTCGTCGCCGGGGTGGTCAGCGACGAAATGCTGCACGAGGTGAAGGGCGTCGACCCGTTCATCCCGACAGCGGAACGCGCGGACATCGTCCGCGGCATCCGCTTCGTCGATCACGTTCACATCGAGCGGGTGCCCGACAAGCTCGCCGTGTGGCGGGAGGTCGGCTTCACGCACTTCTTCAAGGGCGACGACTGGCGCGGCACCGAGAAGGGCAACCGCCTCGAGCGCGAGTTCGCCGAGGTGGGAGTCGAGGTCGTGTACTTCCCGTACACGGCCCACACCTCCAGCACCCAGCTCCGCCGTGCGCTCGAGGTCGCCTCGGCTGAGACGCTCTACGACCACGAACTGCGTTCCGAGTCGGCATGACCCCGGCGCGCGATGACAGCGCGCGATCCGCGGGTTCCGACGGCGTCATCGAGCTGTTCGTCGGGCAGGTGCTCGCCCTGTTCCCGCTGCGGGTGAAGGGCGGACCGACATCCGGCCTCCCGCCGCCGGCGCTGCGTCGCATCTTCCCCCGCTCCCGCGACCCCGGGCATTCCCCGCGGTCGGGAGCAGACCCGGCGCGCGTGCGCGCCAGGACGTACACCGTCGTCGCCGACGCGCCCGGACACGGCTTTCTGACACTCGGCGACTACCAGGTCGAGGTCGTCATCCTCCCCCTCGACGTCTCCACGCCGCCGCAGGCGACCGTGTTCCGCATCGCGTCGATCTCCGGCCGGGTCATCAAGGTCACCGGCGCCGTCATCGATCCGTTGATGGATGCCGCGGGCTGAGCCGTCCTCCCCGAAATCACACGCGGAAACGCCGAGAGCCGCACCCCGAGGAGGGATGCGGCTCTCGATGAGACGGCGAGGTCAGCGACCAGCGCGGCGACCTGCGCCGTTCTGGCGCACGACCGATCCGACGCTCAGACCGCCACCGGTCGCACGGCGACCGGTGCGACGCGCGCCGCCGGTCGGAGCGGATTTCGGGGCGCCCTGCGCCGCGGTCTGACCGCCCGAGGCGTGTCCGGCCCCGCGAGTCGGCTGCGCGTCGCGACGCGGCGCATCGGTGCTGCGGCCCTGGCCACGGCCACGGCCGCCACCACCCTGACCCGAACGACCGCGGTCGCCCTGGCCTTCACGGGCGGCGCGCTTGCGCTGCGCGTTGGCGCCCTGGCTCTGCCCGCCGCCGCGAACCTGCGGCTGCTCGGGTGCCGGCGTGACGTGCGCGGCGACCTGGCCGACGAGTTCGACGACCGACGGGGATGCCGCGGTCACGGTCTCGGGCGTGACGGAGATCGCGGCCTTGCGCAGCAGCGAATCGACGTCGCGACGCTGCTCGGGAAGCACGATCGTGACGACGGCGCCCTCGGCGCCGGCGCGGGCGGTGCGGCCCGAACGGTGCAGGTACGCCTTGTGCTCCATGGGCGGGTCGACGTGGACGACGAGCTCGACGGCGTCGACGTGCACACCGCGGGCGGCGACGTCGGTCGCAACGAGCACGCGGGCCGTGCCGGCCGAGAAGGCTGCGAGGTTGCGGTCACGCTGCGGCTGCGACAGGTTGCCGTGCAGGTCGACCGAGGGGATGCCCTGCGATGTCAGCTGCTTCGCGAGCTTCTTGGCGGCGTGCTTGGTGCGCAGGAACAGGATGCGGCGACCGGTGCCCGAGGCGAGGAAGCGCACGAGCTCCTTCTTTTCGTCGGAGCCGGGCACGTGGAACACGTGGTGGGTCATCGCCGTGACGGGCGAGTGCGCCTCGTCGACCGAGTGCAGCACTTCGTTCTGGAGGAAGCGGCTGACCAGCTTGTCCACGCCGTTGTCGAGCGTGGCGCTGAACAGCATGCGCTGCGAGCCCTGGGGCGTCGCGTTCAGGATGCGGGTGACACCCGGCAGGAAGCCGAGGTCGGCCATGTGGTCGGCCTCGTCGATGACGGTGATCTCGACGGCATCCAGGCTCACGAGCTTCTGCTGCATGAGGTCCTCGAGACGGCCCGGGCAGGCCACGACGATGTCGGCGCCGGCGCGGATGGCCTCGACCTGCCGGTTCTGGTTGACACCGCCGAAGACCGTCGCGGTCTTCATGCCGTAGGCCGCAGCGAGCGGTGCGAGGACGCGGTCGATCTGCGTCGCGAGCTCACGGGTCGGAGCCAGGACCAGGCCGAGGATGCGTCCGCGGCGGCGGTTGCCGCCGGCGAGCTCCTGCCCGAGACGGGCGACCATGGGGATCGAGAAGGCGAGCGTCTTGCCCGAGCCGGTACGCCCGCGGCCGAGCACGTCGCGACCGGCGAGCGTGTCGGGGAGCGTGTCGATCTGGATCGGGAACGGAGTGGTCTTGCCGTCCGCGGCGAGCGCGGCGATGAGGGGAGCGGGCACGCCGAGCGTGCCGAACGTGGGTTCAGTCATGAGAGAACTAACTCGGGCGTGTTCGCCCGGATCGGTGTCCCGAGTGCGAATGCGCAGACGGGTTCGCCGTGAGAATGGTCGCCAGCGACGATCTGTGGATCGGCAGCGGATGATGCGTTCTACGACGCGAGGGGCACCAGGAAAGGCGCCGCAACTCCTTCAGCCTAGCAGTCGGCTCTCTCAGGAAGCTGCGAAGCGGTCGGTCGCCCTCCGGAGGGCCGCCGCGATACCCGGCTCGCTTGCCGAGTGACCGGCGTCGTCCACGACGACGAATTCCGCCTCGGGGAGCGCCCGATGCAGGTCCCAGGCCGTCATCATCGGCGTGCACATGTCGTAGCGGCCCTGCACGATGACGGTCGGGATGCCACGGATCGCGTCGACCCCGGTGATGAGCTGGTCGTCTTCGAACCACCCCTTGTTGACGAAGAAGTGGTTCTCGATGCGGGCGAAAGCGGTGGCCCGGGCATCCCCCAGCATCGATGCGACCAGCTTGGGGTCGGGGTGGAGCGTGAGAGTGGATGCCTCCCACGTCGTCCACGCGACGGCCGCCGGTACGTGCACGGCGGGGTCCGGGTCGAACAGCAGCCGGTGGTAGGCGTCGATCATGTGCGAGCGCTCCGACACGGGGACCGGCTCGAGGAACTTCTCCCACAGGTCGGGGAAGACGGCGGCCGCGCCCCCCTCGTAGAACCACTCGAGCTCGTGGCGGCGGAGCGTGAAGGCTCCCCGCAGGACGAGTTCCGACACCGACTCCGGGTGCGTCTCGGCATAGGCGAGTGCGAGTGCGCTCCCCCACGATCCTCCGAACACCTGCCACGTCTCGATGCCGAGGTTCTTCCGGAGCAGTTCGAGGTCGGCGACGAGGTGCCACGTCGTGTTGTGACGGAGGTCGGCGTCGGGTTCGCTCACGTGGGGCGTGCTGCGACCGCATCCACGCTGATCCATGAGGATGATGCGGTAGCGCTCGGGATCGAAGAATCGGCGGTGCCAGGGCGAGGTGCCCGCCCCGGGGCCCCCGTGCAGGAACACGACCGGCTTGCCGTCGGGGTTGCCCGACTCCTCCCAGTACACGCGCTGGCCGTCGCCGACGAGCAGCTCGCCCGTGCGGTGCGGCTTGATCTTCGGGTACAGGATGCCGTCGAGTCGGGTCTGCGTCTTCATAGGTCCCTTCCGGAGACCGCGAACGTGTCGCACGCGGTGCGACCTTCACGGTATCCGGTCATGAACCACCTCTGCCGCTGCTCACTCGAGCCGTGTGTCCAGCTCTCCGGGTTGACCTGACCCGACTGCTGCTGGATGTGGTCGTCGCCGACGGCGGCTGCGGCCGAGAGCGCGTCGTCGATCTGAGCCTGAGTGGGCGTCATCAGATACGACTGACCGTTCGAGTCCTTCTGCTCGGGCGCCTTCGCCGTCCACGCTCCCGCGTAGCAGTCGGCCTGCAGTTCGGTGCGGACGGAGTTGCTGTCCTCACCGGTACCGTCGCGCGGGTGATCCTCGAAGACACCCTCCAGGTGCTGCACGTGGTGTCCGTACTCGTGGGCCAGCACGTACAGCTGCGCGAGGTCGCCGCCCTCGGCGCCGAGCTGGCTGCGCAGGATCGACCAGAACGTCGGGTCGATGTAGACCGTCTGATCGGTGGGGCAGTAGAACGGACCGGTCTGATTGGATGCCGTGCCGCACGGCGTCTGCTGCTGCCCGTCGACCAGCCGGAGATCGGGCGCCTGGTAGCCCGAGAGCTCCTTCTCCCAGTACGAATTGATGACCTCTTCGCCGGCGTCGAGCCGGCAGGAATCGTCGTTGTTGGCATCGCTGCCCGTCGCGCAGCCTTCGAGAGCGGTCCCCTCACCACTGGAGCCGGCACCGGGCGAGCCGCCCAGGAAGCCGCTGAGGTCTTGGCCGGTGAAGAGCGAGATGAGCAGCACGGCGATGCCGACGACTCCGACGCCGGCGCCGCCGGCGATGATCGGGCCGCGACTGCCGCCGCGGGTCGCGCTCTTACCCCGCACATCCGCGTTCGGGTTGAAGGTCATGCCCGGGACGGTACTCCGACGGGAGCCGCAAGACACACGGGTTGCATCGATGCCCGAATCCGTGCTCGCGGCTTCCGCCCTCGGCACGGTCGGACAGAATGGGGCGATCGGACACAATGGAGTGCGACGGCGCTGACCGCGTCATCGCTCGCGGAGGAGATCACAGTGGACGCACGCGCGGACGAACCGGCGCCCGGAGACTACGCCGAGTCGCGCACGATCGCGATCCCCGACGACCCGACGGCGGATGCCCCCGGCTTCGCGGCCCTCCAGCCCAGCCCCGAGTGGTGGCACGCGCTCCCCGCGGGTTCGCGGCTCGTGGGCCTCGTGGTGTCACGACCCGACATGCCCAGCATCGTCGCCCAGCGCGAGGCGCTCGCTCGGTTCGGTGTGCCGATCGAGGGATTCCGGCATCCCGCCCCCGACATCGGCGAGACGTGGGAGGAACGACTCACCCGCCTGTTCGGACGTCTCGGAGCCGGCGACGTCCTCGTCGTGACGGACGTGAAGGCGCTCGGCCGCGACGCGCACGAAGAGACCCGGACGGTCGCCGAACTCCGCCGCCGGTCGGTCATCGTGAAGGTGCTCGACCGGAGCTGACCGTTCGATCAGGACGTCGCGCAGATGCGCAGCGGGTCGCTCGTCGCGCCGTTCTCGCGTCGCACACTGACGTCGATGCAGACCTGCGTGTCTCCATTGAGCGGCACCGACACCTCAGCGGTCCGGACGTTCGCTGACGTCGCCTCGCCGCCGTCGAGTCGAACCTGCTGCCAGAGGTACGTGTCGCCCTGCTGCGGATCGGGGTTGATCCACTGGAAGATCGCGTTGCCGTTCTGGATGCGGCTCGCACCCTCCTTCGGCGCCGCGATGAACTCCGAGACGGGGTCCTGCGGCTTCGGAGGGGCAGCCGAAGTCGTCGGCTGCGGTCCCGTTTCCGTCTCGGGCGGAGTCAGCAGCGACGCGATGACGACGGCGCCGATCACCAGGACGGCGACGACCGCGGCGGCGATGAGCCCGATCCACAGACCCCTGCGGGACTTCGCCGGCGGCGCGGTGTGTCCGGTCGGGGTCCCGGCGGTCTGCGCCTCGGAGAGCGGTGCGGTCGGCGGGGTCGCCGGGCCGGTCGTGATGCGCTGCGGCCCGCGGACGATCGTGCCCTCGTCGGCGGCGGTCGTCACAGGCGCCGACGGCGGGATCGCCGTCGGCGGGCGCATCATGGTGGCGTCAGTTCCGGGATCGGATGCCGGGGCGGGCGCCGCCGCCCCCGGTGCCCACGCGGAGGTGTCCCGGCGACCCGTGGCATCCACTCCGGTGCCGAAACCGGCGGCGAGCGCCGAGCGCTCCCACGTCGGTCCCGCGGCGGGGGCGGTGTGCGGGTCGATGCTGACGATGCCGCGGACGCGAGTGAGCTCGCCGTCCTGCTCCTCGTCCTCGACCGGCGGGGAGTCATCGAGGATGTCGATCGGGGTGACCGAGTGGGCGAGCTCGATCTGCACCTTCTGCAGGGCGCGCGCGAAGGCGACGGCGGACTCGTACCGGTCGCCCGGTCGCTTCGCCATCGAGCGCTCGAGCACCTGGAAGAGCGAGGCGGGAACGTCGGCGCGCTCGAGGCGGGCGAGCGGCTCGGACTCGATACGGCGGATCAGATCCGCGCCGCCGTTGCGGCCACCGGGCACCTCGAACGGGGACCGGCCGGCGAGCAGGTTGTAGACCGTCGCCGCGAGGGCCCAGACGTCGGAGCGGACTGTGAAGTCGGGCGTGTCCGCGAAGGACTCGGGCGGGGACCACGGGATCGACATACCCGCCGACGGGTCGACGCCGTCCGCAGTGGTCGCGATGCCGAAGTCGGTGAGCGCGGGTCGGTTGTACTCGGTGACGAGGATGTTGGCGGGCTTGATGTCGCGGTGGAGGATGCCGGCGCGGTGCGCCGTCTCGACGGCGGCGGCGACCTGGATGCCGACGCGCAGCGCCTCGGCGACCGAGATGGGAGCCGACCGGGCCCGCACCTGAAGGTTCGGCTTGGAGCAGTACTCCATGACGAGGTACGACCGGCCGTCTTCGGCGACGCCGGCCTGATAGATCGTGACGATGGCCGGATGCGTCGAGAGCATCGCCATGACGTTCGCCTCAGCCTGGAACTGTTCCGCCAGGCCGCCCGACATCTTGTCGGCGAGGAGCACCTTGACGGCGACGCGGCGACGCGGCAGCGCCTGCTCGTACAGATAGACGTCGGCGAAGCCGCCGGAGCCGAGCACCTGGACGTAGGAGAACCCGGGCAGCTGCGGCGGAGCCGCGGGCGCGCGCTTCGAGCTCACGGAAGATCCTCGAAGGTCACGGTGACGCCGTCGCCGAGGTCGAGCACGTCGGCGTCGATGACCATCGTCGGCTCATTGGGGTGCAGCCGGACCGGGTCGTGTCCACCACGGAGGAGGACGGTTCCGTTGGTGCTCGCGAGGTCGACGGCGAGCACGTGCTCACCCTCGGCGCGGATCTCGACGTGGTTGCGCGAGATGTCGTGCTGCGGTCCGTCGACGGCGACGAGCGTCGGCAGATCGTTCTCCGCAGGCCGGGTCGATCGCGGGCGGCGACCGATGATGACGGTGCGCTCCAGTTCCACGACGCGACCGTCGCCGAGACGGATGCGCCCGCGGGAGGGGCTCCGCGGCGGGACGTCGTCGATCGAGTCGAAAGCGGATGCCGCGCGCATCGCCCGCGCCTCGGCGACCGACACCGTGGCGCCGTCGTGATCGCCGAGCTCGGACGACTCGGGCAGCGGCGGCACGGGCGGAACGGACAGGTGCGGCGGGACGAACGGCGGCAGCGCCGGGACCGGTGCCGTGCCCTGCGCAGCCGTCCGAGGGCTCGCGATCGTGGCCCCCAGCACGGGGTCCTCGTCGATGCCGGCGATCGTCTCCGCATGATCGGTCGGAGCAAGCCCCTCGCGTTCGCGGTGCTCCCGCACCGGGGCGGACACGGGCGATCCGCCGAGCGTATGGATGGGCGGCACCCCGGTGACGAGACCGAACGCGTCGGGCTCCGGCTCGGGTTCGCGTTCAGGCTCCTTCGCGAGGGTGCGCGACGACGCGATGGTCTCGCCGAGCTCCTCGGACGGGTCCGCGTCGGCCTCGGCTTCCGCCGCGGGTGCGACGGAGTCGACGACGGGTTCCGCCTCGACAGCGGATTCGGGCTCGGCGGAAGGCCCCTCCTCCGGCTCGGCCTCTGCGACGGGCTCAGGCGCGGACGCGACGGGCTCGGCGACCGCGACAGGCTCGGGAGCAGGAGCCGGTGCAGCAGCAGCAGGACTCGCTGCAGCAGTGGCCTCCCGGTCGGCCAGGTCGAACACGATCTCGGCGGCAAGGACGACGCCCGACTCGATGGGCAGCATGTCGGCATCCGTGCCCGTCCCGAGATCGACGCTCACGCGCGTGGCGCCCGACAGGAACCGTTCGGTCCACGTCGCCACTCCGGCACCAGAGACGGCCTCGACGCCGCCCGTGGTCTCGACGACGAGGGTCACGGGTCCGCGGACCGCGACCCGGACTCCGTCGCCTTCCGCGACAGCGAGCCCGAACGGCGGGATCGCCGCGAGCGAGGTACCGAAAGCGCCCGTGAGCGACTCGAGCACCGCTCCGATGCCGCCGCTCTCGAGGCGGCGCCAGACTCCCTCGACGGCGTGCGGTGTGACAGCCGGCGGCAGCACCGCGAGCGCTGATCCGGTCACGGCCGCGCGCCAGGCCTCCGCGTTGCCGTCCGGCCGATATCGCACTGCGCGCATCAGACGTCTCCTCCTGCCGCTGCACGCGGCCGTGTGTCTTCATCGGCATACGACGCGCCCCGAGCGGGCGAGGTGTCGTACGCATCATCATCTTGCCCCGCCACGCGGACCGCATCGACCACAACAGCCGTGATGTTGTCGCGTCCGCCGTGGAGCATCGCCTCATGAACGAGGCGGGTGGCAGCTTCCTGAGGGTCGACGACGTCGCGGAGGATGCCGCTGATGCGTTCCTCGGGGACCTCGCCCGACAGTCCGTCCGAGCAGATGAGCATGCGGTCGCCGGGTTCTGCGGCGACGAGCCAGAAGTCGGCCTCGCCGCCGCTGCCCGCACCGATCGCCCGCGTGATCTCGTTACGCCGCGAGTCGTGACCCGCCGCTTCGCCCGTCAGCTGGCCGGCGTCGATGAGCTCCTGGACCACGGAATGGTCCACGCTGATCTGCTCGAGCTCACCGTCCGCGAAGCGGTACGTGCGGGAGTCGCCAACGTTGATCGCGAGCCAGTAGCCGTGACCGCCGACCTCGGTGACCGCGACACCGGTGAGCGTCGTGCCCGCAGCGCGCCCCGCGTGCCCGATGCGATCGACCGCGGTGCGGGCGCGGGCCAGGGCCCGCCGCATCCCCTCGATGCCGACGGAGTCCTGACCGACGAGAGAACGGAACTCGGCGACGACGGCGGCGCTCGCCGCGGCCCCGGCGTCGTGCCCGCCCATGCCGTCGGCGACGAGGAAGAGCGGGTAGTCCGACAGGTGAGAATCCTCGTTGACGCGACGGCGAAGGCCCGGATGCGTCGCGGCGCCCGCCTGCACATCGATCGCGGTCATCGGGCGCTCTCGACGGTCAGTCGCCGATCGCCGAGTTCGAGCACGTCGCCCGACCAGATGCGGGCGGGCTGACCGGGCAGGAGGCGCTGCGGCTGTCCGCCGCGGACAATCACCACGCCGTTGAGCGAATGCCGGTCAACGACCCACGAGCCCTGCTCGTCGGCACGGATCTCGAAGTGGGTCTTGGACAGCGACAGGGTCTCGTCGCGGACGGGAACGCTCCGCCGTCCCTCCTGCTGGCCGGGACCGCGCCCGAAGAGGCTGGCGTCGTAGACCGTGTGGCGGGTTCCGTCATCCCATCGGAGGATCGCGATCACGGGAGGAGCGACCTGCTCGACCGATGCCGGCCGGCCGTCGCGGTGCGGCACGCCCGGAATGGTCGAGATCACGTCGACCGGCAGTGTCCGTGGGATGCCGCGGCTCGGGGAGACGGAGGCCGGCGCCCAGGCCGGATCGGGCCGCGACTCGTCCTTCGGCTCGGGGTCGGCGATGACGACCGGTGCCGCCGGGGCGGTGGTGACGACCGGGGCCAGCGAGGGTGCGGGAGCGGCGGCCGGCACGGATGCGACGCGTTCGACCACCGGTACGGGCGGCGCGGAGACGGCCACCGCGGCCACCGGGACGCGCTCGATCGGAGCGGGCCGGCGCGGTGCGGCAACGGGGACGGCGTCGGTCATGACGGCACCGACGGCGAGGTCGTGCCACCCCCGCCGCCACCGCGACGCGTCGAAGAGAGGCGAGAAGAAGCCGACGATGACACTGCCGGTCAGGGCCCAGACGAGGTTGCGTCCAAGGGCGCGGCCGAAGCCGAGACCAGCGTCGTCGGCCGCGTGCTCGAGGCGCAGCCCCATGAACCGCATGCCGATCGACCCCCGTGCGCCCTGCATCGCCGTGTGGAGGAGGAACCAGACGACGGACGCCGTGGACACGGCGGGCAGGAGAGCGAACAGCGACACGGCGCCCGCAGTCAGGACCGACAGCGTCACGACGACACCTGACACCACCGCGACGACGGCACCGCCGATCGCGGAATCGACGACGACGGCGAGGACGCGGTGGCGCATCGTCGCGGGGGAGCGCTCGGTCATCGCCGTCGCACCCAACGGTTCGTGCTGGTCCGGCGCAGTGACCGCAGGCTCAAGCGAGCCCGCAAGCGCTGCCAGAACGTCGCGCCGCCCGCCATGCTGGCGACGATGACATCGACCTCGCGCCAGAAGTTGTCGACGTCCTCGGGGCTCGGGTCGCCGGGGCCGTACACGTCGGCGTCGGCCTGCTGGGCGAGCGTCGCGACACGGGCGCCGTCGAATGCCTCACCGACGACGCTCGCGCTCTCGGCGCGGGTGGATCCCGCGGGAACCGCGACCCGGTAGTCGACCGCACGGTCGACGAGCTCGTCCCACCCACCCGACACTCGGTCGGCGGTGCGTTCCGCGCGGAGGCGTCGGGTGCGTCGGGAGGCCTTGATCCCACCGATGATGAGGAACGGCGACATGAGCAGGAGGATCGTGCCCAGGCCGCCAGCGGTCCACAGCAACACCGGGCCGAGCCAGTCGAGATTGGCGTCCTTCTCGTCGTCCTGGTCCCGCTCCTCGGCCAGTGCGGGCGGCAACTCGGCCGGCTCCTGCGCGGGCGGCGGCGGCTGCAGCACCTGCGGCTTCGGGTTGGCGCGCGGCTTCGTGTTCTGCTGGCTCGGCTCGTTGTCCTCGTCGGGCGTCGGGTCGAACGGGACCCAGCCCTTGCCCTCGAAGGCGATCTCGACCCAGGCGTGCATGTTCTCGCCCGTCGCGGTGAAGACGCCACCGGCATCCTTCTCACCCTCATCGGGGTGCCATCCCATGACGACACGCGCGGGCATGCCGAGCTGGATCGCCATGAGCGCCATCGTGACGGCGTACTGCTCGTCGTCGCCGACCATCTGCTCGTTCGAGACGAGCGTGGTGATGCGGGCGGCGCCGTGTCCGGACGGCGAGTACACGTCGTCGGCGAGACCGTGACTGAAGTACCCCTCGGTCTGCAGGTAGCTCTGGAGCGCGCGCGCCTGGTCGATCGGCGTCTCCGCGTCTTCCGTCGCGTTCGAGGCGAGCTCGCTGAGCGACTGCGGGATGCCGCTCTGCTTCGGCATCTTCAGGGGCGCGAACGGAGTGTCTGCGAGCTGCTCGTCCTCGGGGACGATGGGGACGATCGTGTCGATCGTGTACGCGTCACCCGACTGCACTCCCGACGTGACGACGGCGGTGCCGGTCGCGTCGTTGAAGTGCGCTCCGCGCCGGAGGTCGGTCGCGCGGTCCCCGGCGAAAGTGATGTCGCGCGCGGATCCCACAGACGGGAGCCAGACCCCCTGGAGGTTCTCGATGTCGATGCGGACCTTCGTCTCGTCGCCCGTCGCCTGCGGCGACATGTTCGAGCGGATCGAGGTGAACGCACTCGACGACCCGGCGCCGTCCTCAGCGACGTTGTAGACGACGCCGTCGTAGGAGTCCATCGTGGCGAGGCGCACGCGTCCGTCCTTCGGGAGCCCCGTGACGGTGAACAACGGTTCGGTCTTGAAGTCGCGGACGTACTTGCGCCACGCCTGCAGCGGGCTCGCGTAGTCGTGGATGTCGAAAGGCGGGACGACGAAGTCGCGGAGGATGTACCGCTGCGTCGGCGGTGCCGCGGTGGCCGCGACGGCGGCACCGGCTCCCGTGGCCAGGGCGAGGACAATGCCCCCCGAGACGAGGCGGCGCAGCCGCGCGGCGCGCGAGGCATCCGCTCCGGGGGTCGCCGCCTCGACCGCGGTGTGCTCGGGGCTCCACATGGTGCGAAGCGACAGCCACACCACGGCGACGATGACGAACAAGGCACCCTGTACGAGGGGAGCGACGGCCTGCGCGGTGCCCATCAAGATCTCGCCGGCGATGTAGAGCGACGCCGGGATCAGCGCCCACGCCGCGCGGCGGAGGCGAAGGGCGAGCGACGCCGTCAGGACCGTGGCCAGGAGGGTCATGAGGAACGGCACGATCAGGTGCCCGTCACCGGGAGCGACCGGCGGCACCGTGGTGAGCAGGTCCTTCCACGACGTGACGATGCCGACCGCCAGCTGACGCCAGGTCTCGAGCGTCGGCACGAAACCGAGGAAGCTCGTGTGCGGGAGGGCGAGCACCCCGCCGAAGACGAAGTACACGGCGACCGTCGCGCCGGCGACCGAGAGGATGCCCCATCGCCACCGCGCGCCGACCCACGCGAGCGCGAGTCCGAGGACGAGGGCGCCGATCGCGGCGACGAGGTACGCCGGACCGTCGAAGGTCGCCGCGAATCCGACGATGCCGACGGTGAGGAGGAGGACGACAGCACCGACGTCGGCCACGAGACGGCGCCAGGACGCACCGGGCAGCAGCAGGAAAGCCAGACGCTTCATGAGAGGACCTTGCGCATCGCGTTCGGGAGCTGGTCGAGGTCACCGAGCGCGACGACGTCCGCGTCGCCCACGCGGCGGAGCACCGGAGAGTCGAGACGGGAGTCCGCGATGACCGCGAGGGTGCGGACACCGAACGGCACGCGCGCGCAGGCGAGCCGGAGCTGGCCCGCGTCGACGGTGGAACCGCACAGGAGGACGGCGACGGCGGCATCCGGCGAATGCGCAGCCAGGATGCCGGCGAGGGCCACGATTCCGCCGTCGCGGGGCTTGGTGGTCTCCAGCGCGGCGAGCGAGTCGAGGTAGCGGCGTCCGGTCTGGGCGCGCATCTTGCCCGCCGACGTGCGGACGTCGAGCGTGCGGGAATCGCGGAGCGCGCGGAGTCCGATGGACCCGGCGACGGAGATCGCGGTCTCGAACTCCGCAGCGTCGCGGTACTCGCCCGGGTGGGTGGAGAGAGCGACGACGAAGTGCGACCGGCGGGTCTGCTCGTACTCGCGGACCATGAGGGTGCCGGTGCGGGCCGTCGACTTCCAGTGCACGTGGCGGAGGTCGTCGCCCGGCTGGTAGTCGCGGAGGGCGTGGAACGAGACGTCGTCGCGAGCGAGGTGCTGGTCGGGGAGACCCTCGAGGTCGCGCATCTGACCGAGGGAGAGGCCTTCCAGCGGAACCGTCCGCGGGTGGACGAACAGGTCGACGGCCTGGCGGCGGTCGTGGGTGCGCTCGAAGAGGCCGAGCGGGTCGCCGCGGAGCACGCTCACGGGACCGACCGCGAGCACGCCGCGGTGGGTGGTGGGGATGGCGAAGAGCTCTTCGTGCTCCTCCCCCGACTGCAGACGCGGGACCTGGAAGAGGCCTCGGCCGGATCCGACGGGGAGGACGATCTCGGCCGGAAGGAGGGAACGCGACGTCCGGTTGGCGAGCTTCAGCGCACCGACGGCGCGCTCGCCCACGACGACGCGGGTGCGTGTGAGGTCGAGGTCGACCTCGTACGCGGTGCGGCCGAAGAGGAACGCGACGCAGAGAAGGGCGAGGACGGTCGCCACGATCGCCGCGACGAGAGCCTCCTGCCACCCGAGGGCGAACGCCGTGATCCAGAGAATGAGGGCGATGCCGATGACCACCCAGCCGGTGACCTGGATGACTTCGGCGATGATCGCCGCCCGGGCGCGGACGCGACGCGCCCACACCCCGGCATCCTCCCGCAGCTTCTCCCACCGCGTCGCCTCACGAGGCGCGAGCTGCGGCGCGTCCTCGGCGGCATCGTCGGGCGCGCCGGAGGGGCCGGGCGCGTCCGGCGCTTCGGCGACTGCCTCCGGCGTCATGGTCATCAGGCGGACGCCCGTGCCAGGGGAGCTTCGATCTGACCGAGTGCGCGTTCGATGATCGACTCGGACGTGGTGCCCGAGAATTCGGCCTCGGGGTCGAGGATGATGCGGTGGGTCCACACGGGTGCCGCGAGCGCCTTGACGTCGTCAGGGATGACGTAGTGACGGCCCTGGGATGCCGCGACGACACGCGCCATGCGCATCATCGAGATGGCGCCACGAACCGAGACGCCGAGCTTGGTGTCATCGGACGCGCGGGTGGCCTCGACCAGCTGCGCCGCATAGCGCGCGACAGCGGGGTCGACGTGGACGGTCGCGGCGAGGTCCGCCATGTCGGCGACGGCCTTCGTCGTGATGACGGGGCTGAGCTTCGACGACGGGTTGCGATCCACCTCGCCGGCGAGGATCCGCTCGGCGACGGCGAGCGACGGGTAGCCGATCGACGTCTTGATCATGAAGCGGTCGAGCTGGGCCTCGGGCAGCTTGTACGTGCCCGCCTGTTCGATGGGGTTCTGCGTCGCGATCACGAGGAACGGGCGACCCACCTCGTGGGGCACACCGTCGACCGTCACCCGCGACTCCTCCATGACCTCGAGGAGCGCGGACTGCGTCTTCGGCGAGGCACGGTTGATCTCGTCGGCGAGCACGATCGACGCGAAGACGGGCCCCTTGTGGAACTCGAACTTGTGGTTCTGCTGGTCGTAGATCGTGACACCGGTCACGTCGGAAGGCAGCAGGTCGGGCGTGAACTGGATGCGGGTGGACGAGCCCTGCACGCTGGCGGCCAGGGCCTTCGCGAGGCTCGTCTTGCCGGTGCCGGGGGCGTCCTCCAGCAGGACGTGGCCTTCGGCGAGCATGGCGGCCAGCACCAGGCCGACGACCTCACGCTTGCCCATCAGGGCCAGGTCGACGTTGTCGACGAGTCGCGTGAACGTGTCGCGGAACCAGGCCGCCTGTTCGGGGGTCATGCTCATTCGTTCAGTCCTTGCTCTCGAAATCGTTCATCGAATCACCCACGGGGCCACCACTGCTTCTCGGTGTCGACGGCGCCGCCCCAGCCCTGCAGGTCAACCCAGACGTCATAGCCGTCCGCGCCGAGCCAGCATTCGATCTGCTTCGAGCCGTTCGCGGGGAGGTCGTACGCGTAGAAGTTGTCGCTGACGTTGCCGCCGCTGTACTTGCACGCGATCCGGTAGTTGCCCGCCGGGAAGTCACGCGTGTTGACGACGAACTTGTAGCACCCGTTCGCACAGCTCTGCGGTGCGCGGTCCCCTCGGGTGACCCACACGCGGGGCTGCGGGGGCGGCGGAGCGTCGACGCTCCGGGCGCTGGCCTGAGCCGTCGTGGTCTGGCTGCCGTCCGCTCTGGTGCGCACCTCGATGGTCCGCGTCGTGCTGTAGTCCACGCGGTAGTCCTCAGTGCCCGATGCGGCGACTGTTCGCCAGCCGCGACCGTCACCGGTGCGGATCTCGGTGGTCACGGGTCGTCCGTTGGCGGCCGGCGAGGACCAACTCATCGAGATCGTACGGCCGTCACCGGTGCGGGATGCACTGGCGGCGGGGTTGCCGATCTGGCCGTAGGGGCGGACCTGGTTGGATGCCGCAGACGCGGGCCCCTCGTAGGTCGTGCCGTCGGCGGTCGCCACGGCCCGGATCTGGATCGTGTACGCGCCGTTGTTGTTGACCGCGCCGTTGCCGATCGTGCCGCGCGTCGCTGACCCGCCGCCGGCGACCCAGTCCGCACGCCATCCGCCGCCGTTGACGTTGTACTGGTACTGGATCTCGTTCGCGTTGGCGCCGTTCGATGCTCCCGGCTGCCAGCTGACGTTGACCTGGTTGTCGCCCTCTTGCGCCGTGACACCCGTGGGCGCTCCCGGCGGCGTGAACGCGCGCCGCGGTGCAGACTGCGGGCTCATCTCGCCCCAGCCCGCCTTGTTCCGTGCCCGCACACTGTACGTGTAGTCGGTCTGGGAGGTGTCGACGACGACGGCCTGGCTCGTCTCACCCGGCGACACCGAGATCGTCCGGACGACGCTGCCGCCACGGATGACGCTCAACTCGTATTCGGCGATGGCGTCGCCGTTCGATTCCGGAGCGTTCCACGACACCCGCATCTGCGCACGGTCACCCACCGGCTCCATGCGCGCGACAGTCGGCGCGCCGGATGCGGCGGGTGGCGCGGCCGGGATCTCCCCGGCGGACCACTGCGAGAAGTCCGAGGGCTCGGGGGCACGGTTGTGAGCCCGCACGCGTACCTGGTACTCCGTACCGTTCTGCAAGCCGTCCCACGTCGTCTTGGTCCCGGTGACACCGGTCTTCTGGGCGACTCCGGATGGCGGCGCGGGCGAGATCTCGAGGGTGTAGCTCTCGACCGGAGAGCCCTCGGTGCGCGGGGCCACCCACGTGATGTCGAGGCTGCGGTCGCCGAACTTCAGGGAGGGCGGCGCCGGCTGGTCGGGTCGCACGTCGGGACGCGCGGTCTCGGAGGGCACCGACGGGTCGGACTCGCCGACGCTGTTCGTCGCGGTCACGACGAAGTTGTACTCGACGTTGTTGGTGAGTCCGTCGAGGGTGCACGTCGTGGACGGGCACTGGCGCGTGTACCCACCGGCCGTTGAAGTGACGGTGTACGTCTCGATCCGTCGGCCGTTGTCGACGGGAGGCGTCCAGCTGAGGACCACCGTCCGACTCTCGACCGCGGTGACGGTGGGTTTGCCAGGCGCGTCCGGGCGGCCCTGCACCGTGATGCGGACACGACCGTCGACCTGACGGTCGGCATCCCCCGTTGCGTCCTGGACCGTGTAGCGGACGACGACGTTGCCGACGAACTCACTGCCGGTCGTGACGCTGACGCTGTCGCCCGACGATGCCACCTTCGTGACGTCACCCGTTTCGACCTGGGTGTTCACGATCTTCAGGGGCGTGTCCGGGAACGGGTTGACGTCGTTCTTCAGCACGTTGACGGTGATCGTCTCACCCTGGTCGGCCTGGGCGACGACATCGTCGTTCACCGACGGCAGTTCGCGCGTCGATGCCGTGACGGTGACCTGGATGTTCGCCTGGACAGGATCGGTCTCGCCGTCGGTGACCTGCACCGTGAGCGAGAAGCTCGTTCCCTTGGCGACATCCGGCTGCGCCGAGACCTGGAGCGTCTGATTGTCGATCGACGCGTTCACGCCCGACGGCGGGTTGTTGACGGGGGAGAACTGCAGCTTGTCCATGTCGCCGGGGTCGGGATCGGTGACGAGCTCACGGAGGCCCAAGGTCGCGGGGTCCTCACCGGGCGCCACCGAGATCGAGGCACCTGTCATCGTGGGCGGCTCGTTGTCGGGCGGCAGGACCTTGATCGGGATCGTCAGGGTCGCCTTCCGGCCGTTCTCATCGTCGGGCCCGTTGCCGTCGGTGACCTCGAACGTGAGGGCGTCCGAACCGAAGTACCGCTCAGCAGACGTGTAGGTCAGCGTCGACTCGTCCTTGACGAGGCTCGCGCCGTTGCTGTGCGCGGCCGAGACCTTCTCGGTCTCGGTGATCACGAGTGTGCCGCCACCGGCGGCGCGGACGTACTCGGACAGCGGCAGGTCGATTGTCTCGCCGCTCTTGACCGTCACCTCGTCGGTCGAGATGAGGGTCGGCGGCAGGTCGGCGAGCGCCGGAACGTGGATGAACGCAGCCGCGACCTGGTCGTCCTCGTCCTTGACGAGGTAGGTGATGAGCTGACGCTTGTCGGTGACGGTCAGGCTGACTCGGCCGCCGGATCCGACGCGCGCGTTGTCTCCCCCTTCACCGAGCGACACCTGCAGCGCCGAACGCGTGCCGTCGGGGTCGTCGTCGTTCTCGAGAACGTCGACAGTGACGGTGCCGTCTTCTTTGACCTGTTCGGCCAGCACCCGATCGTCGCGCGCGATCGGCCGGGCCAAGGGCACGTCGGGGTCGACGGTGATCTGCACGGACGTCGTCGCGCGGAGTCCGCGCTCATCGGCGATCGTGTACAGGACGCTGGTCTGCATCGGCTTCTCGGGCGCCGTGATCAGCAGCTGCTGACCCGACACCTTCGCGGCAAGTCCGGGAACGTCCGGGACTTCGATGCCGTCCTCGGCGAAGTTGAACTTGTCGCCGTCGGGGTCGGAGTCGTTCTGCAGCACGTCGACCGCGACGGTGCGGCCGGGCCGCATCGTGATGGAGTCGCGGACGGCGTAGGGAGCCTGGTTCGTCGACTCTGCCGGGGCGATGCCGACCTCGACAACCGCGGTCGCCTCCTTGCCGAGGGCGTCACGCACCCGATAGCGGAAGCGATCGACACCGACGGAGTCCTCGAAGGCGGTGTAGGTGAAGGAGTCGGCCTCGATCGCCGAGACCTTGCCCTTCTGGGGCGACGACGCGAGGCCGACGAGCTCTACCGAGTCGCCGTCCGCGTCGATGCCGTTGAGATCGATCGGGACCGTCACGGCCGATCCGCTGAGTGCGCGGACCGTCACGTCGCGGGGGCGCGGTGCGGCGTTGGAGTCGTCGTCGCGGGGCAGGATGCGGATGGTGACATAACCGGCATCCCGCTGACCCGTGGAGTCCTCGACCTCGTACGTCGCGTTGACGGTCTTCGGCTCGGACCCGGCGCGGAAGCGGAGGGTGTCCTCCGAGACGAACAGGTCGCCGTCGGCCTCGTCGACGAGCGGCGGGATCAACTCGGGCGAGATGTGGATCTCGTCACCGTTCGGGTGGTAGTCGTTCTCCATCACGGGGATGGTGACGACGTCGCCGACGCGGACGACGACTTCGTCGTCGACGGCGATCGGCGGACGGAGCTTGGGGGGCGCCGGCACCGGGATGACGATGACCTCCCCCTGTGCGGACTGCGACCCATTGGAGATCGTGTACTTCAGGCGGACCTGCTTGTCGAGCGAGGCCTGGTCGCTGACGCGGATGGTCTCGTGCCCGAGAACAGCAGCCGCGATGCCGCTGCCCTCGTCGACGCTCACGGATTGGACGACGAGGATGCCGCCGGCAGGGTCGGTGTCGTTGCCGAGGACGTTGACCAGGACGTCGCCGCCGGCGGGCAGGAGCGCGACATCGCGGACCGCGATCGGCGCGACATCGGCGTCCTCTTCGGGGAGGACGTCGATGCGCACGATGCCGGGGGCGGAGTTGGCCCCCGCCGACGCCAGGTAGGTGGCGTAGTAGGTGCCCGTCTTGGACGCCTCGAAGGTAAAGGACTTGTCCGGGTAGTCGCGCGTCACGGTGCCGCCATCGACGTCGTCGACGCGCGTGAGGCGGAGCTGTTCACTGCCGGTGCTGGTGTCGTTGCTCAGGGGCCGGACCGTGACGGGCCGATCGGGCCGCGTGACGACGTGGTCGGCGTTGGTGACGGGGAGAGTGGTGCCGAGGGGACGGATGTCGTACCGCGCGACGCCCTGACCGGTCTCGGTGCCGTCCGACACGGCGACCGGGACGTCCTTGCGCCCCTGCGTCCCACCGATCGCCCGGTAGGTGATCTGGCCGTCCGAGGTGAACTCCGCCTCGTCGCCTCCATCGGGGGTGACGGACTTGAGGAAGATGTCATCGCCGTCCGGGTCGACCCAGTCGGTGAGGACGTTGTACGAGACGACGCCGCTGTTCTCGACCGTGATCGCCGTCTTGCGCTTCTGCACCGGCGGCGAGTTCTCGCTCAGGGGCCGGACTGTCAGGGAGACGCGCGCGGTATCCTTGCCACCGCGGCCGTCGGAGACCTCGTAGGTGAAGGCGGTCGTTCCGGTCGCGTCGTCGGGGAGGGCGATCTGGAGCGCCGTGCCGTTGTAGATGGGGGTGACCTCGCCGATCGACGGCTTGGCGGTGACCTTCGCGACGAGGACGTCGCCGTCGGCATCGAGGTCGTTCTCGAGGACCGGGAGGACCGTGGTGCGGCCCGGACGGACACCGTAGCGGTCATTCTCTGCCACCGGAGCGGTGTTGTTCTCGGTGCGCTCGGGAAGAGTCGACTGGATCGTCTCCTCGGTCGTCTCCTCCTCCTCTTCGCCTTCGCCCTCGGGAGGAGTGATGTCCTCCCAGTTGTCGACCTGCTGCAGGGCGTCGCTGGCCATCCAGGCCGACCCGCCGAAGATGTCGTTGAGGACGACGACGTCGCGATTCACGCGGAAGCGGAGCTGGCTCGCGGGGTCGATGCCCTTGATGGTCTTCTGCACATCGTCGGCGTCGCTCTCGCAGTCGCGGACGAATGCGCCGGTGCCCGACCAGGCACCGTAGGCGCAGCCGGCGACATAGACGGGCTGCGCCGGCGCGCCGCCTTCAGCACCGGCATCCTTCACGACGGGGTCGCCGCCGTCGAGCGGAACACGGATCAACTGCGACGGTGTCGCGAGCGTGACGGTGTCGGTCACGTTCGACGGCTGCTGGAGGACCGCGTCGTTCGGGACCTTGGTCTGCATCCCGTCGCTCGTGTACAGCATCGACGTGGTGCGATCGAGGACGACACTCACTCCGCCCACGGAGGTGATGGCGAGCTCGTCTGCGGCGTCGATGCCCTCGAGTTCCTTCTCGGCGGTCTGCACGAAGGCGGCCTCGGCGTTCGGCCCGTAGGCGAAGAGCTTGCCCGACTTGGCCGAGACCGCGTAGACGACGCCGGCGGTGCTGACGGTCACGGCGGCGCCGCGACCGAGCTCGGCGATCGGGTCGCCGGCTTCCTTGCCGACCGCGGCGATGGAGGTGAAGGGGGCGGCACGCAGCGCGCCGCCGTCGTCCAGCGCGGCCACCGTGGGGCCGCCGAGCACCACCGTGCTGTTGGAGGGAAGATCGGCGCTGTCGGAGAGCACGACGCGCGCCGGATCGATCGCGGTGGCGGTGTTCTCGGTCTGATCGGTGACGAGGACGCGGTTTCCCGCCTGCTGGATGTCGTACTCGTTGGAGACGGTGCGCAGGCCTCCATCGAGCAGGCGCGATTCGTTGTTGAAGTGTCCGACGAGCAGACTCGTCTGCTTCGTCAGCCACACACCTCCGTCATTGAGCTCGACCTCGGTCGTCGGCTCACCTTCGTACGTGAGCGCGAGGACACTCACCGCGACGACGGCCGCAGTGAGCGCACCGATGGACGCGAGCGTCTTGGGACGGGATCGGAGCCAGGCGAACGACCTCATGAGTGTGCTGACTCCCCCCGAGGCAGTACGGACGCCGTCCGGTCGGAAAACCGGGCTCGACGATGTGCGTGGACGATGTTAAGACTAAGCGAGCGATGAATTTCCGGCGAGCGCGTGACGTGGGGAGTTCTCCCCATCTATGCTCTTGCGTTCGGCCCCGATCGGCGCCCGATCAGACCGCACCGACGTATCGCGCGAGGTGCGCCCCCGTCAGCGTGCCGCGCGCCGCGACCAGCTCCGCCGGCGTCCCCTCGAAGACGATGCGGCCGCCGTCGCGACCCGCCCCGGGGCCCAGGTCGATGAGATGGTCGGCGTGGGCCATGACCGCCTGGTGGTGCTCGATGACGATCACGGAGTTGCCCGCATCCACCAAGCGGTCCAGGAGAGCCAGGAGGTTGTCGACGTCGGCGAGATGCAGCCCCGTCGTCGGCTCGTCGAGGACGTAGATCGCGCCCTTCTTCGCCATCGCGATCGCCAGCTTCAACCGTTGCCGCTCGCCACCGGAGAGCGTGTTGAGCGCCTGCCCGAGCGTGATGTAGCCGAGGCCCACATCGATCATGCGGGCGAGCGTCGTCTTCGCCGGACCCGTCGTGAAGCCGTGCGCTTCTTCGGCCGACATCGCGAGGACCTCGGCGATGTTCTTGCCGTCGAGGGTATAACCGAGCACGGCGTTGCTGAACCCGGACCCTTCACACACCTCGCACCGGGTCTCGACACTCTGCGTGAAACCGAGGTTCGTGATGATGACGCCGAGCCCTTTGCACGCCGGACACGCGCCCTCGGAGTTCGCGCTGAACAGCGACGCCTTCACGCCGTTGGCCTTGGCGAAGGCGGTGCGGATCGCATCGAGCACTCCCGTGTACGTCGCGGGGCTCGAGCGGCGGGACCCCTTGATGGGCGACTGGTCGACGACCACGACGTCGTCGAAGGCCGGGACGTTCCCGTGGATGAGCGAGGACTTGCCCGAGCCGGCCACGCCCGTGACCACCGTCAGGACGCCGAGCGGGATGTCGACGTCGACACCGACGAGGTTGTGCTGCGTCGCGCCGCGGATCTGCAACGCTCCGATCGCGGGCCGGGAGGTGGGCTTGAGTGCCGCGCGGTGATCGAGGTGACGCCCGGTGAGGGTGTCGGAGGAGCGGAGGCCCGCGACATCTCCCTCGTACATGATCTCGCCGCCCCGCGAGCCGGCACGCGGCCCCAGGTCGACCACGTGGTCGGCGATCGCGATCACCTCGGGCTTGTGCTCGACGACGAGCACCGTGTTGCCCTTGTCGCGAAGCAGCAGGAGGAGCTCGTTCATCCGCTGGATGTCGTGCGGGTGGAGGCCCGCCGTCGGCTCGTCGAACACGTAGGTCACGTCGGTGAGAGCCGAGCCGAGGTGGCGGATCATCTTCGTCCGCTGCGCCTCGCCGCCCGAGAGCGTGCCGGAGGAGCGATCGAGCGACAGGTAGCCGAGCCCGATGTCGATGAACGAGGCGATGACCTTCTTGAGCGAGGACAGCAGCGGGCCGATGGCCGTGGGGTCGACCGTATCGAGCCACGAGGCGAGGTCGGTGATCTGCATCGCCGACACCTCTGCGATGTCGACGCCGCCGATCTTCGAAGAACGGGCGCCCTCGTTCAGGCGGCTGCCTCCGCACTCCGAGCAGGGCAGGAACTTCACCGCACGGTCGACGAAGGCACGGATGTGGGGCTGCAGCGCCTCGCGGTCCTTCTGCAGGAACGACTTCGTGATCTTCGGAACGAGACCTTCGTAGGTCATGTTCATGTTCTGGAGCTTCACCTTGGTGGGCTCCTTGTAGAGGAAGTCCGCGCGCTCCTGGTCGGAGTAGTCGGCGATCGGCTTCGCGGCATCCAGGAAGCCGGATTCGGTGAAGATGCGCACCATCCAGCCGTCGACGGTATATCCAGGCACCGTGATGGCGCCCTCCGACAGCGACTTCGACCGGTCGAACAGCTCATCGAGGTCGACGTCGCTGACCTCGCCGAGCCCCTCGCACCGCGCGCACATGCCGCCGGTCACGGTGTCCGCACCCGGCGCGGACGGGATGTTGAACGAGAACGCTTGCGGGGACCCGACGTGCGGCTGCCCGAGACGACTGAACAACAGGCGGAGCATCGCGTACGCGTCGGTCACGGTGCCGACGGTGGAGCGCGCGTTCGCGCCCATCCGCTCCTGGTCGACGATGATCGCCGGGCTGATGTTCTCGAGGCCATCGACGTCAGGACGGCTCAACTGACCCATGAACTGCTGCACGAACGTCGGATACGTCTCGTTGATGAGCCGCTGCGACTCGACCGCGATCGTGCCGAAGACGAGCGAGGACTTGCCCGACCCGCTCACACCGGTGAAGACGGTCAGGCGGCGCTTGGGGATCTCGACATCGAGGTTCTTGAGGTTGTTCTCCCGAGCCCCGAGGACGCGGATGACGTCGTGCGCGTCGGCGACGTGCGAATCGGATGCCACGGCTCAGGCTTCCGGAGTGGGCCAGGGCATCGGCCGCTCAGCACGCGAGGAGTCGGACGGCAGGTGGGGAAGCTCCTCCCCGCCCGCGCGGATGCAGAGCCACCGGAGCTCGCCCGGGCTTTCGGGATGCGCCCGCCACGTGCGCCACACGCCCTGGCCGACGCGGACGACCGAGCCCGGACCGACGTCGACGAGGTCGTCGTCGAGTCCCATCTGACCTCGCCCTTCGAGGAAGACGTAGAGCTCCTCGACCTCGGAGTGGGTGTGCCAGTAGCCGGCCTGCTCCCCCGGCTCGAGCGCGTTGGCCGTCAGCCCGATGAACTGCATCGCGAGCTCGTGATCGACGACGCGCCTCCCGTCACGGGAGCGTGCGGGCGCGAACCCGCCGAAGTGGTCGCGCCACTGGTCGAGCCCGCCGATCTCGGTGATCTCGTAACCTGTCATGTCCGCCTCCCGATCGCCGTCACCACATGATCCCGGGAGCAGACCTCACGGGGCAAGGCTGGGTGCGGCGGACTCGAACCTCGCCGCCGCAGCGATCGAGTCGAAGAGGTTCAGCATGGCGTCGTGCAGATGACCGAGCGGCGTCGCGAAACTGGCGAGCACGACGCGCTTGGAGTCCGGAACGGCGAACCAGTAGTCAGCCTCCAGCCGCTGCACCGGCGTCCTCACGGGTGGCGCCTCGGCGGGGGTCACCTCGGCCGTCTCGGCGATGCGGCGGTGGATGCGCAGCGCTCCCCCGTCGGGCGCCGGCACGCGAACGGCGGTATCGATCCCCGCCACCTCCAGCGTCTGAAGACTGCGATGAAGGGTGTCGAGTACGGCGGCCGACGCGGTGCCGACGGTGGGGGTCATCGACATCGCCGAGGGCGCGTGCACCGTGAGCGTCGCGGGCAACCGCACTCCGGGCGCGACCTCGAGGCACAGGAAGACACCCTGCGCCCCCGACGTCCGGGCCGCCTCGACAACGGTCCGGAGTTGATCGCGCAGCCGCCGTCGGGCCGTGGCAGCGTCGTCGGCCGCTCCCACGATGTCGCGGACCGCGGCGTCCACCCGGTCGAAGGATGCCTCTTCATCTCGCGGATCGATCGCGAGCCACGTGCCCGGCAGAGCGAAGGCGAGCCGTGAGGTCACGCTCACTCCGCCCCGGCGAGCGCTCGCAGTTCGTCCGGTGAGACGAGCAATTGCCGCTTGCCGGCATCGGTCACCCCGAGCGTCGTCGCGATCTCGGGCGCGAGCCCGATGACGTCGCGGTTCGCCTCCCCGCGGGCGGTGTAGTCGCGTCGCTGCCCGTCGATGAAGGTGAGGCCCACCGCGTCGGCGTCTGCCACGGCGTCATCGGCCGACAGGACGGGGGCGGCGGCGCGCACGGCGTCGACCACGCCGGCATCCGACGGGTCGTCGAGGAACAGCATCACCTGCACCCGCGTCACCCACGGCGCGTTGGGATGCGTCGTCCACACGAACGCGCCGTTGACGCCCTCGACCGACGAGAGCTCGTTCTCGAGTCCGGCAATGTCGGGATCTGCGGCAGCGGCGCATCCGGAGAGGCCGAGCGTTCCGGCGCAGACCGTGATCGCCGCGAGGGCGAACATGGTCAGGGAACGGCGCTGACGGGTCATGCGATCCTCACGATCCTCGGGTGTACTCGGCGACGTAGACCTCTTCGCTGCCCGAGTCTCCCTCACCCGCGAAGAAGATGTCGTCCCCGGGCCGCGGTTCGGGGAGATACCGCTCGGCGGCGTCGCCGTACATCGTGGCATCGTGCATCGGCCAGCTGAGGGGCCGGTACGTCTGCCAGTCCTGGTCCAGCCGGAGGTAGTCGTCGATGCCGAGGCCGAAGAACTCCAGCGTGTGGACCGGATCGATGCCGTTGTTGAACTGCGTCACGCGGACGTCGGGAGGCATGTCACTGTAGTGCTTGTCGATCGCCGAACCCGCCGTCACGACGGACTCGACACGGTCGGACACGCGCGAATCCGTCGCCATCTCGCCTGCCATCATGCCGCCCAGCGACCACCCCGTGAACATGATCGGTGCGTCGCTGTCGAAGACACCGGCATCCGTCATCGCCTGCCACGCGGCCTGCTCGTACTGCGTCTGCAGCTCGGGGAACATCGACAGCATGACGTCGGTACGCAGGTCGTTGAGCGGTCCATCGGTGTTGGAGGGCGACCACTGCTGCGTGCTCGGCAGCTGGACACGCCAGGCGACGATCTCGCCGGACGCGTCCCGCACAGCGACGACCCGGATCTCGGTGTAGTCCTCGCCGCCCGCACCGTCCTGCGCGGCGAGCTCGCCGAACAGGTCGCGGTAGTCGCGGGGTTCGAGGTCGTCCGACACCTCGAAGCGGTCGGTGCGCTGCACGACGGGCGGCGCCATCAACTCGCGGATCGCCATCGTCATGAGGGATGCCGAGACGAGAGCGATGAGCAGGAGCAGACCCGCGCCGCCCAGCGTCAGGTAGACGAAGCCGAGCGCCACCACGCCGACGAGGATCATGACCGCGACGACGGCGGCGGAAACGAGGGCGCTGACCATCTCCGCCAACTCGAACACGATCGCCGCGAGGACACCTTCGGCCCAGTCCGCGACGATCGCGAACACCTCGCCGACGCCCTCCCAGAACTGGTTCCAGTTGTCCCCGAACGAGTCGGCACCCTCCTCGATCGCGGTGGATATCTGGTCTCCGGCGCGGTCGGCGGCGTCCCATAGCCGCCGTCGCGCCGAGGTCAGGGTCTGCCGCGCGTCCTCCGCTGCCGCCATCGCCGCGCTGAGAGCGGAGCGCGCCTCCCCCAGGCGGTCCTCGATCGTGCTCGTCGACTCGCCCTTCGCGACCGCGAGCGTGAGCGCGTTCTCGAGGTCGTGGATCTCCGCCTCCTGCAACGGGATCTGGCTGAGGTGCGCGTCGCCCTCCTCGATGGCGGCGCGGGCCTCGCGCTGGATGTCCCCCAACTCCACGGCATACGTCACGAGCGCAGTCGATGTCCCCTGATATCGATCCTGCGCGCGTTGCAGTCCCGCGGCGGCCTCGCTCGAGGCTGTGCCCGCGGCATCCGTCGACAGACTGTGCTGCTGCTGGACGAGGTTCCGGAGAGCAAGGGCAGCCGAAGCGATCGCCTCGGCCGTGCGCCCCAGATCCCGAGCCCGGCTCTCGAGGTCATCTGGACGACCGTCGAAGAGGTCCTCGAACTCAACGGACAACGCGCTCACGGCTGGCGTCCCCCCTCAGCGTCGAGCTCCGTGAAGGAGTCGACGATCGCCGTGAGCAGATCGCGTACGGTGACGAGCTGGTCTTCGAGCTTTCCACGGTTGTAGTCCCAGTTCGCCGCGAAGTCTCGGACTTTGCCCGCCAGCCGCGCCTCGCCGGTGAGGTCGGCGAGGTCCCCGCTCACCGTGTCCGCCGACGAGAAGGTGTCGTATGCGCCGATCGCCCGGTCCCTGGCTGCGGCCAACTCCGCCAGGTCCAGCTGCACGTCGCTCATCGTCACCCCCGATCGGCATCGACGCTACCGATCGGGCACCGAGCTGCCCATGGGGACTCCTCCCCACTTCAGGGGCGCGGTCAGTCTGCGGCGCGGTGGCACCCGGCGACGTGATCGTCGACCATGCCGGAGGACTGCATGAGGGCGTACATCGTCGTCGAACCGACGAACCGGAACCCGCGCGCGCGGAGACCCTTCGACAGCGCGTCGGAGTCAGGGGTGGTCGCCGGGACATCCGCGAACGATGTCGGTCGACGGTGGGATGCCGGCGCGAACGACCACATGAAGGCGTCCAACTCGCCGGGAGCCATCTCGGTGGCCAGGCGGGCGTTGCCGATCGTCGCGAGAATCTTGGCGCGGTTGCGGATGATGCCCGCATCGTCCATCAGCCGTTCGACGTCCGCGTCGTCGAAGGCGGCCACGGTCGCGGGCTCGAACCCGGCGAACACCTCACGGAAGCGTGGCCGCTTGCGGAGGATCGTGATCCACGACAGCCCGGCCTGGAACCCCTCGAGGCTCATCTTCTCGAACAGGGGGCGGTCGCCGTGGAGCGGCCGACCCCACTCTTCGTCGTGATAGCGGCGGTACTCGGCGTCGTCACCCACCCACCCGCAACGCAGGAGGCCGTCGGGCCCGAGACGCAGTTCCACGCGTTCAGGCTATCGACGGCCTCCGACGTTCACTTCTTCTTCTTGAGCGACTTCTCCGGGATCGCCGCCTCGCCGCGCGCGGCGAGGTCTGCGTAGTAGGCGCGCGCCTCGTCCTGCCGCTCGCGTTCGACACCCGACGCGATCGGTGCGCGGACGTGCTCGGGAGCGAGCCCGAAAGCATCCACGAGGTCCTGCGCGTGCGGACGCAGCCGCGCGCAGAGCCGGTCGATGTATTTCGACACCGCCGCCCCGCGCTGAGTCGACAGACGTCCGTTGATGAGGTGCCACGCCAGGTGCTTCTCGATGAGCACGAGACCGAAGAGGTCGCGCAGCCACGTCAGGACCTGGCGCGTGCCGTCGTCGGCGGTCGTCTTCACCGCGTCGGAGAACGCCTCCCACTGCAGCAGCTCGCCGTGCGCGCGAGCCGCCTCGATGAGCTCGGCCTGGTGCTGATTGAACAGCGCGGCCGCCTGGTCGGAGGGCAGCTTGGATGCCGGGCGCAGCGCCCCCGCAATGTCGGAAACCATCTGCTCGACGCGACCCGCGAGCAGCTCGTGCTGCTGCTCGGCACGCAGGCCCAGTTCGACCGAGCGTGCCGTCGAACCGAAGTCGGCGACCGTCTGGCCGAGGCTCCGCAGGCCCGCGCCGTGAAAGATGTTGCCCGCGGTCTGGCCGACGGCGAACTTGGCGAGGGTCGCGGCATCCGCCCCCTTGAACTGCTTCGCGAAGTCCGCGAGCAGTCGCTTGCCGACGAGCTGCAAGAGGACGTTGTTGTCGCCCTCGAAGGTGACGTAGACGTCGAGGTCGGAGCGGAGACCGACGAGACGGTTCTCGGCCATGAACCCCGATCCGCCGCAGGCCTCGCGGGCCTCCTGGATCGTGTTCAGCGCGTTCCAGGTGCTGAGGGGCTTGAGCGCCGCGGCAAGCGTCTCGAGGTTCTCGCGCTCGGCGGAGGTGTCGGTCTTGCCGCTGAACACGCCGTCGAAGGTGCGGAGCAGCTCGTCGTGCGCGAAGTACTGCGCGTAGTTCTGGGCGAGGAGGGGGAGGAGGCGCCGCTGGTGCTTGCCGTAGTCGAGCAGCGTGACCTCGTCGGTACCGGCGCCCGAGTCGAACTGACGCCGCTGGTTGGCGTAGGTGAGCGCGATGTGGAGGGCGAGCGACGAGGCGATCGTCGCCGAACCGTCGAGCGACACGCGACCCTGCACGAGGGCACCGAGCATCGTGAAGAAGCGCCGGCCCGTGCTCTCGATGGGGCTCGAGTACGTGCCGTCGGCGGCGACGTCGCCGTAGCGGTTCAGAAGGTTCGTCCGCGGTACGCGGACGTGGTCGAAGGCGAGACGGCCGTTGTCGATGCCGTTGAGGCCGCCCTTGACCCCGTCGTCCTCGCTCTGGACGCCCGGCAGCAGTTCGCCGTCGGGCGTGCGAATGGGAACGAAGAAGCAGTGCACCCCGTGGTTCACCCCGTTCGCGATCAGCTGCGCGAACACCGTCGCCGCCTGTCCGTGCTTCGCGGCGTTGCCGAGGTAGTCCTTCCACGCCGCGCGGAACGGCGTGTGGATGACGAACTCCTCGGCTTCGGGATCGTAGGTCGCCGTCGTGCCGATGGCCGCGACATCGGAGCCGTGCCCGATCTCGGTCATGGCGAAGGCTCCGGGGAGGTCGGCGTCGCGGATCGCCGGAATCCACTTGTCGTGGTGTTCCTTCGTGCCGAGCTGCAGGACGGCGGAGCCGAACAGACCCCACTGCACGCCGGACTTGATCTGCATGCTGGGATCGCCGAGGACGAGCTCCTCGAAACCGGCGAGGTTCGCGCCGTTGTCCTCCTCGCCGCCGTACTCCTTGGGCAGGGCGCGAGTGGAGCCGCCGTTCTTCGCGAGCAGCCGGACCTGGCCCATGACGCGCTCGCGGTGCTCGGCGACACTCTGCCCGTCGATGCGCCAGTACGCGGGGTCCTTGATCAGCTCGCGGACGGTGAGGCGGGTCTCTCCCCACGTGCCGCGGAGCATCGCGCCGACGGCGTCGATGTCGATGCGGGCCTCGTGAGCTTCATCGGCGGAATGGGGCGCGACAGGAGCACCGCCTGCGGGCGTGCGCTTGTCGGTGGCGGGGGTGGAGGAGCGGACGACGGTGTCGGTCATCACTGGCCTTTCTGAGGACGCCGGGTAAGGCGACGGGACAGGGAAGTTCGACAGTCACGGTAGGAGTCCTCTAACGCCTGACCAACTTGGTTGTGCAGGAGTGACAACAGCGAGGGCGGACGTGGTCCCAGGGCATTGTGCGGCGCCTACACGCCGAGGTGTGTGCACGTTCCCAGAGTCCTGTCACACTTGTGGGATGCCCGTTCTCCCCTCCGACGCGAGCGTCGTCCACCTTCGTTCCGGCGGCACGAGCGTCGTCGTCGACCTGCTGCCCGGCAGCATGCCCTCGATCGTCCACTGGGGCGAAGACCTGGGCGACGCACCGCACGACACGCTCGTCTCGCTTGCGACCTCCTCGCGTCTGCAGCGGATCTCGGGCGGACTCGATCGCACGGTGCGGCTCGGCGTCGTGAGCACCGCGGCATCCGGCTGGGCGGCGACGCCCAGCATCGAGGGTCACCGCGACGGGGAGGACGTCAGCACCCTCTTCGCACTGACCGGCCTGCACGCGACCGACGAATCGCTCGAGCTGCACTTCGCCGACTCCGAAGCGGAGCTGTCGGCGTGCTACGAACTGCGGGTCGCGGCATCCGGCCTCGTGCGGGTCCGGACGACGCTCCGCAACGACGGCGCGGGCGTCTACACGGTGCAGGCTCTGCACACGACGCTGCCGCTGCCGTGGGACGCGACCGAGATCCTCGACACGACAGGGCGCCACCTGCGCGAGCGGTCGGCGCAGCGCCACGAGCTCACCTTCGGCACGCACCTGCGCGAATCGCGCCGCGGCCGCCCCGGCGCCGATGCCACCCTGCTGCTGGCGGCGGGCGTTCCCGGATTCGGGTTCGAGCGGGGCCTCGTCCACGGAGTGCACCTCGCCTGGAGCGGCAACTCGCGCGTCTTCGCGGAGCGGACGCCGACGGGCGAATCCTTCCTCGGTGCAGGTGAGCTGTACCTGCCGGGCGAGGTCCGCCTCGCCGCCGGCGAGGAGATCGCGACGCCCGAACTCCTCGGCTCGTGGGGCGACGGACTGGACGAGCTCGCGGTGCGCTTCCACGAGGAGTGGCGCGCACGTCCGCAGCACCCGACCCGGCCGCGACCGATCACCCTCAACACGTGGGAGGCGGTCTACTTCGACCACCGCCTGCCGAAGCTCGTCGCCCTCGCCGACGCGGCCGCCGAGATCGGCGTCGAGCGGTATGTCCTCGACGACGGCTGGTTCCGCCACCGTCGCGACGACACCGCAGGGCTCGGCGACTGGTACATCGACGAGACGGTCTGGCCCGACGGTCTCCATCCCATCGCCGACCACGTCGTGGGGAAGGGCATGGAGTTCGGCCTCTGGTTCGAGCCCGAGATGGTCAACCCCGACAGCGACCTCGCCCGCTCGCATCCCGACTGGATCCTCCGCGGCCGCACCGACCTGCCGCCGTCCGCGCGGCAGCAGCAGGTCCTGAACCTCGCGCACCCCGAGGCGTACGACTACATCCTCGGCGTGATCTCCGCGATCCTCGACGAGTACGCGATCTCGTACATCAAGTGGGATCACAACCGCGACCTCGTCGACGCGGCGGCCGGTCCCGGCGGCGCGGCACGCGTGCACGCGCAGACCCTCGCGGTCTACCGCCTCATCGACGAGCTCAAGGCCACCCACCCGGGTCTCGAGATCGAGAGCTGCGCATCGGGCGGTGCCCGGGTCGACCTCGGCATCCTCGACCGCACCGACCGCATCTGGACGAGCGACTGCCTCGACCCCGTCGAGCGCCTCGAGAACCAGCGGTACACCGCGCTCGTCGTCCCGCCCGAGATGATGGGCATGCACCTCACCACCCCGCATGTGCACTCCACGGGGCGCACCGTGTCGCTCACGATGAGCGGCGCCGTCGCGCTCTTCGGCCACTTCGGCATCGAGTGGGACGTGACGACACTGTCCGAGACGGATGCCGCGGCTGTCGGCGCGTGGGTCGCGCTCGCCAAGCGCGTGCGCCCCCTCGTCGCGACGGGCCGCCTGGTGAACGCGGACGTCGCCGACCCCGGACTCGACGTCCGCGGCGTGGTCGCAGCAGATGCGGCATCCGCGTTCTTCACGATCACGCAGACGCAGACGCTGATCTCGTCGCCCGCGGGCCGCGTGCGGTTCCCGGGTCTGGACGCAGATCGGACGTACCGAGTGCAGCTCGTCACGCCCGGCGGGCTCGTGCAGACCCCTGCGCAGTCGCCGCTCGAGTGGGCACACCACGAGACGGTGCTGACGGGACGTCAGCTCGCGGTGGTGGGCGTCCGACCGCCCGTGCAGAACCCGCAGCAGTCGGTCGTCGTCGAGCTCACCGCGCTGTGAGTCGTCAGATCCGCTCGAGCTGGTCGAGGAACTCGTCGGCCATCTCGACCTGACGGCTGAGCTTCTCGCGCCGCGCCGCGGCCTCCGCGCGCACACCGTCGAGGCGGGCGCGTAGCTGCGGGTCGTCGGCATCCCCCGCGATCGCGTCAACGACGTCGAGGAGCTCCCGCATCTCGTCGAGCGTGAACCCGAGCGGCTTCATGCGCCGGATCAGGAGGATGCGGGCGACGTCGCCTTCCGTGTAGAGGCGGAAGCCGCCATCGGTGCGCTCGGACGGCGTGACGAGTCCGATCTCGTCGTAGTGACGGAGGGTGCGGAACGAGAGTTCGGTCCGCTCGGCGACCTCGCCGATGCGCATCGTGCTCTCGGCCACGTTCTCCCCTTCGAATGGACGCAAACCTCACGTTACGTTAGGTTTGTTCTTGCGCGATCTACGCGCCCCCATTCTTCCGCGTCGCCGGCACCGCGCACGCATCCCGATTCATCGGAGTCCCATGACCACCACCGCACCCGCGCGCCACCGGATCGAACCGACCGTGCTGCAGGCACTCCGCAGCCCCCGTCTGCTCACCCGCGAAGTCCTCGCCGGACTCGTCGTCGCCCTCGCCCTCATCCCCGAAGCGATCGCCTTCTCGATCATCGCGGGCGTCGACCCGCGCGTCGGGCTCTTCTCGTCGTTCATCATGGCCGTCGCGATCGCGTTCCTCGGCGGCCGCCCCGCGATGATCACCGCCGCAACCGGCGCCGTCGCCCTCGTCATCGCCCCCGTCGTCCGCGAGTACGGGATGGACTACTTCATCGCGACCGTGCTCCTGGGCGGGGCCATCCAGATCCTGTTCGGTGCCGTCGGCGTCGCGAAGCTCATGCGGTTCATCCCCCGGAGCGTGATGGTCGGCTTCGTGAACGCCCTCGCGATCCTGATCTTCCTCGCGCAGCTGCCGCAGCTGTTCGGCGACGGCATCCCCTGGCTCGTGTGGCCGCTGCTGGCGGTGGGACTCCTCATCCTCTACGCGATGCCCCGACTCACGAAGGCGGTCCCCGCTCCCCTCGTCACGATCGTGCTGATCACCGCCGCCGTCGTCGTCTTCGCGTGGAACGTACCCACCGTGGGCGACCAGGGCGAGCTCCCCGAGAGCCTCCCGTCGCTCTTCATCCCGAACGTGCCGCTGACGCTCGAGACCCTGCAGATCATCGCCCCGTTCGCCATCGCGATGGCGGTCGTCGGGCTGCTCGAATCCCTCATGACCGCGAAGCTCGTCGACGACATCACCGACACGCACTCCTCCAAGACCCGTGAAGCCCTGGGGCAGGGCGCCGCGAACATCCTGTCGGGAGCGTTCGGCGGCATGGGCGGCTGCGCCATGATCGGCCAGACGATGATCAACGTGAAGGCGTCGGGCGCGCGCACGCGCATCTCGACCTTCCTCGCCGGCGTGTTCCTGCTCATCCTCGTCCTGGCGCTCGGGGATATCGTCGCGATCATCCCCATGGCCGCGCTCGTCGCCGTCATGATCATGGTCTGCATCGGCACCTTCGACTGGCACAGCGTGCGAATCTCGACGCTTCGTCGCATGCCCAAGAGCGAGACCGCCGTCATGGTCATCACCGTCGTCGCCACCGTCTGGACCCACAACCTCGCGATCGGCGTGGTCCTCGGCGTCCTCGCCGCGATGGTCATGTTCGCCCGCCGCGTCGCGCACTTCGTGACGGTGACGCGAACAGTGGATGCCGCGGAATCCACCGCGTATTACGCGGTCGACGGTGAGCTGTTCTTCGCCTCGAGCAACGACCTGACGACGCAGTTCTCGTACTCGAGCGACCCTGCCGACGTCGTGATCGACATGTCGCGCTCGCACGTGTGGGATGCCTCGACGGTCGCCGCACTCGACGCGATCGTCAGCAAGTACGACCGGATCGGGACGACGGTGACGATCGTCGGGCTGAACGACACAGCATCCGCGTTCCACGGCCGACTCAGCGGCAGGCTCGGCGCGGGTGAGTGAGGCGACGGGGTTGACCCCGATGCGCGAGACCTGAAGGATGCCGGGGCGCCCTGTTCGGGCGCGTCACGACGAAGGGGTCTCATGACGGAGCCAGCACGATTCGCGATCGTCGGCACGGGCTGGCGCTCGGAATTCTTCCTGCGGGTGGCCGCTGCGGCGCCCGCACGCCTGCAGGCCGTGGGCGTGCTCGCACGATCCGACGCTTCGGCGGCCCGGGTCGCCGGATGGGACGTGCCGGTGCATCGCTCGCTCGACGACCTCCTCGCCGCGCGACCCGACTTCGTGATCGCGTCGGTGAGCTGGCCGGCGATGCCGGGGGTCATCGCCGAGCTCGTGCAGCGCGGAGTGCATGTGCTCGCCGAGACGCCGCCGGCGCCCGACGCCGAGGGCCTCCGGAAGCTGTGGCATGACGTCGGCGCGAGTCACCTGGTGCAGGTGGCGGAGCAGTACATGCTGATGCCCGGTCACGCCGCCCGCCTGGCGGTGGCACACTCGGGTGCGCTCGGAACCATCGGCGGGGTGCAGGTCTCGTCGACGCACCTGTACCACGCGACCTCGATGATCCGGACGTTCCTGGATGCCGGTATGTCCGGGGCGACGGTGTCTGCCCGGACCTTCACCGCGCCACTCGTCGACCCGCTGACGCCGGCGGGTTGGTCGGACGATCTCGCCCCGAAGGAGCGGACGACGACGCTCGCGACGCTCGACTTCGGCGACGGACGGATGGGGCTCTACGACTTCGTCGACAATCAGTGGTGGAACCCGATCCTGTCGCGCCGAATCGTCCTTCGCGGCTCGCACGGCGAGCTCGTCGACGACACCGTGCGCCGCTTCGAAAACGGCGAGGTGATCACCTCGCCGATCACGTACCGCCGCACGGGTGTCGATCTGAACCTCGAAGGCAACGACGTCGTGTCGGCCGCCTTCGAGGGCCGCATCGTCTACCGGAACCCGTGGGTCGGAACGCGCCTGTCGGAGGACGACATCGCGGTCGCCTCGCTGCTTCAGCTCACCGGCGAGTGGGCTCGAGGCGACGGGCCCGAGCCCTACCCGCTCGCGGACGCCTGCCAAGACCACCTGCTGGGACTCGCGATCGGGGAGTCGGCCCGAACGGGCGCCGATGTGCGGGTCGAGCGAGACGTCTGGAGCTGACGGGCTCACGCCTTGTCGTGGAGGGTGATCCGGTAGCCGTCCGGGTCGGCGAAGGTGAACGTCCGGCCGAAGGGGCCGTCGATGGGCGCTGCGACGATCTCGTGGCCGTCGGCGGCGAGCGCGTCGTGGATGTCCTGCACGTCCGTCGCCCGCAGCCAGACAGCGGCACCCATTCCGGGGTACTCCGCCGAGGCAAGGTCCGTACCGGGCACGATGTCGCGGAGTGCGAAGGCGATCGGCGCGGTGTCGAACACGACGGCGTGGGGAGGTCCGGCGGGTGAGCGGACGAGGCCCAGGTAGTGCTCGTAGAACCGCTGCGAGGCGTCGAGGTCGGTGACCTGCAGGGAGATGAAGTCGGGTCCGATGGCGGGCATGAGGCATCCTTTCGTGATGTCAGTTATCTGACACTCCCGAGTGTATGTCAGAATACTGACATGGGCCAGCCTGAGGAAATCGATCTGCCGACGTCGCTCGGGTATCTCCTGAAAGTGGCTGCAACCGCGCTGCGCGTCGCGATGGAAGATGCGCTCCGTCCGCTCGGATTGACCGTCACCGCGTACTCCTGCTTGGAGCTGCTCGCCCAGCGGCCGGGCCTGTCGAACTCCGACCTCGCGCGGGGTGCCTTCGTGACGCGGCAGAGCATGAACGTGCTGCTGCAGACGCTGGAGCGCGAAGGTCTCGTGACGCGAGCGGCGACCGCTGTGGAGGGGCGCGTGCTGCCCGTCACGTTGACCGAGGCCGGGCTCCGACGCCGCGAAGAGGCGAGTGCGCGCGTGAAGAGCGTGGAGGATCGGATGCTGTCCGACCTCTCGGCATCCGATCGCACTCAGGCGTTCAGCCTGCTCACCCGCATGACTCGGGCGCTGCAGGAGGGGTGAGCGGGCGGGTCAGGCGTTCGCGGTGTTTCAGGCGTTCGCGATGACGGCGACGACGGCCTCGCCGTACGCCTCGCGCTTCTTGGCGCCGATGCCGGTGATGCCATCGAGGTCGGACACCGACCGCGGCCGGTGCTCGGCGAGGGCGCGCAGGGTCGCGTCGCCGAAGACGATGTAGGCGGGAACCCCCTGCTCTTTCGCCTGCTCGGCACGCCACGCGCGGAGCGCCTCGAAGAGGTCGCGGTCGCCCTCGGGCAGCGCGTCGGCGGCCGACTGCTTCTTCGCGCGACTCGATCCACCACCGGTGCGGCCCAGCACATCGCGGCGCAGCGGCACCGGCTCCTCGCCGCGGAGCACCGGCGTGCCCGCGTCGCCGACGGCGAGAACGCCGTACTCCCCCTGCGCGACGAGGATGCCGCGGGCCAGCAACTGCCGGACCACGGAGCGCCAGTCCTGCTCGGACAGATCGTTCCCGACCCCGTAGGTCGAGAGCTTGTCATGGCCCTGCTGGCGAATGCGCTCCGTCGAGGCGCCGCGGACGATGTCGATGAGGTGCCCGGCGCCGAACGCCTGGTTCCGCTCGCGCTGCAGTCGCACGATCGTGGAGAGGAGCTTCTGAGCGGCGATGAGACCGTCCCAGGTGTCGGGCTTCGTGAGGCATGTGTCGCAGTTGCCACAGGCATCCGAGGACTGCCCGAAGTAGTTCAAGAGGTTCTGACGACGGCACGAGACCGTCTCGCAGAGGCCGAGCATCGCATCGAGGTGCTGCCCCATGCGCAGCTTGTAGGTGCGGTCGCCGGGCGACTGGTCGATGAGGCGGCGCTGCTGCACGACGTCGCCGAGGCCGTAGGCCATCCACGCCACCGCGGGCTCACCGTCGCGGCCGGCTCTACCGGTCTCCTGGTAATAGCCCTCGACGGACTTCGGCAGGTCGATGTGCGCGACGAAACGAACGTCGGGCTTGTCGATGCCCATGCCGAACGCGATCGTGGCGACCATGACGACACCGTCTTCGCGAAGGAAGCGGGACTGATTGCGGGCGCGGATGCCGGCATCCAACCCCGCGTGGTAGGGCAGCGCATCGAGGCCCTGCGTGCGCAGGTACTCGGCGGTCTGCTCGACCGACTTGCGGCTGAGCGCGTACACGATGCCGGCGGAGCCCTCGGGCTGGGAGCGGACGAACTGCACGAGCTGGCGGCGCATGTCGACCTTGGGCTCGATCCGGTACTGGATATTCGGCCGGTCGAAGCTCGCGACGAAGTGGCGCGCGTCGGGCAGGTGCAGGCGCTCGGTGAGCTCGGTGTGCGTCGCGCGGGTCGCGGTGGCGGTGAGCGCCATGCGCGGGACGCCGGGGAACCGTTCGGCGAGGTCGCCGAGCGCGAGGTAGTCGGGGCGAAAGTCGTGACCCCACTGCGACACGCAGTGCGCCTCGTCGATCGCGATCACGCTGAGCTGCGCGCGCTGCAGGAGCGCGGTGGTCGCGGGAACGGAGAGACGCTCGGGCGCGACGTAGATGAGGTCGAGTTCGCCGTCGAGGAGCGCCTGCTCGACACCGGCGCGCTCGGCGGGACTCTGCGTGGAGTTCAGGAAAGCCGCACGGACGCCGTTGGCGATGAGCGCCTCGACCTGGTCGTGCATCAGCGCGATGAGGGGGCTGACGACGAGTCCCGTGCCGGGACGCACGAGCGCAGGCACCTGGTAGGTGATCGACTTGCCGCCACCGGTGGGCATGAGGACGACCGCGTCACCGCCGGCGATGACGTGCGAGACGATGTCGCCCTGATCGCCGCGGAAGGCGGTGTAGCCGAAGACCTCGGTCAGGACCTTGACCGGATCGTCTCCGACGTGATCACGTCGTTCGAGTTGCAGGACGGATGCCGGGGGTCCGGCGGGGCGGGCGGGCTGAGCGCGGGCGGGGCGCACTTGTGCGGGCGGCGTGGGCTCGGCGCGCGAGGCGCGTGCGACGGATGCGGCGTAGTCGTCGTACCGCGGGTCGGGCGGCGGCGGTGAGTCGTCGTCCTCTGGCGGCGCGACGTCGTCGGGATCCCACACGAGATCGGCGTAGGGGTCGTTCTGCCATCCGCCGTCACTCACCCGGTCAACCCTAGCCGCGGCATCCGACACGTTCTGCGGGTGTGGAGAGCATCGGCGCCTTTGCGAGGATGGGGAGGAGGGGCGGGCATGGAACTGATCAGGTGCACGGCGGCGGATGCGGCGGAAGTCGAAGCGTTCCTGCGCGAGGTCGACCTGACCGTGACGGGTCTCGATGCGCCGGCAGTGCGCCTGTGGGTCGAGCGCGACACCGACGGTCGGATCGTCGGGAGCACGGGGTACGAGCTGAGCGGCGACGGGCAGCACGCGCTGATCCGGAGCGTGGCGGTCATCCCGGAGGGGCGCTTGGCCGGGCGCGGACGCGAGCTGGCGACGTGGGCGCTGGAGCGGGCCGCCGAAGAAGGGGCGACCACGGCGTGGCTGTTCAGCCGCCGGTCGGGTGGGTTCTGGCAGTCGCTCGGATTCGCCGCCGCAGATCGCGCGGAGCTCGCGGGCGTCCTCGCGGAGACATACCAGGTGCGGACGTTCGTCGAGACCGGGCAGTTGGCGCGCGAGGTCGCGTGGGCGCGGGAGCTTTCGGCGTAGATCGCGCGGTGCGTTCGGGGGCGCTCTCGCCTGTCAAGACTCGCCGTCGAGAGCTGCAGTGTGCGACAGGGGAAGCGCGGATGCCGCTCGGTGTCGCTCCCCTGTCGCAACACGCCGCGAGGTGCTGCAGTTTGCGACGGGGGAAGGGGAAGGGATGCCGGGGGTCAGCGGACGGTGAGGTCGCGGGCGTACCGACGGCACACGTAGACCCGCCGATATCGCGCGCGGAGGTCGGCTTCGTCCTCGATGCGTCCGTGCACGAATACGGTGACCGGACTGCTCAGACCGTCCGGCGTGGTGAAGTCGGACGGATCGTCGCCGTCGCCGAGGTAGACGTGGAGGTAGCGGGTGGTCTCCGCGAAGCCGTTCCGCTGATACCAGCGATTCGCGGCAGCATCTTCTCGGGTCCACGCATCGAGGGTCCGGACGCCGCGGCCCTCGAGCACGACCAGCGCATGCGAGAGAAGCCGCGTGGCGACGCCCGCATGCTGCCATCCGGGACGCACCGCGACGGAGTCGATCGTGGCCTCTGCGCCGTCGACCTCAATGTCGAGGATGCCGACGATCCGACCGCCGTCCGCCACTGCGACGAGCTCGATCGCACCATCGGGAAGTCGAGTCCGCGACGGCTTCACATCGTCGTAGTACTGGGTCTGCACGAAGCTCAGCACCCGGCACGTGACCCAGCCGTCGGCGTCGGATTCCCGGTAGTCGCGGATGGTGACGAGAGCTGCGTCGGCGTGAGGCATCGGGGGATCCTTTCGGGGTGCACCGCACCTGGAACACCGTGGTCACGGTAGCGGATGCGGCGGTTCCCCCCTCCGGAGGCGATGTCGGAACCCCCTCCTAGTCTGGGACTATGTCCGGTGATGAGGAGTTCGAGCGGTGGCCCACCCAGGTGCCGCCCGACGTCCCATCGACCCTGGACTGGGTGGTGATGTGCGCGGATATGGCGACCGTCCACGCAGCGCAGCGCTATCGGTGCCTCGTCGAGTTGTGGGACGACGCGGTCGCTGAGGAGCACCGGAACGACCGTGACGCAGTGCTTGTGGAACGGTCGGTGCGGCTCGAAGTCGCGAGCGCACTGCGAATCACCGAGCACGCCGCCGGACGCTTGATGGGCCTCGGGCGCGCTTTGGTGTACCGGTACCCGGCGGTGCTCGACTCGATGAGTCATGCGGGCATCACCGACACGCACGCGACGATCATCGTCGACGGGCTCGACCAACTCGAGAGCGTGCGCGACGAATTGGTCGCGGAAGTGCTCGGGGCGGCGGAGGAGATGGCAACCGGCCCTTTCCGCCGATACGTGCGACGGATCGTGGACCGCGAACGCGAGGCGGCACTCGCCGACCAGCACGCCACCGCCGTGACACACCGCCACGTGCGCGTCGATGCAGGCGTCGACGGGATGGCCTGGCTCACCGCGCACCTGCCCGCGGTCGAAGCGCACGCGATCCTCGGCAGGCTCACCGCCATCGCGAAAACCCTCGACGATGACGAACGCACCCTCGACCAAAAACGCGCCGACGTGTTCGGAGACCTCCTCATCGACGGGGAAACCACTTCCCTTCCAGACACCGCGCGCGGAATCCGCCCGACCGTCGCGATCACCGTCCCCGCCCTGACGCTCCTCACCGGCAACGGCCCGACCGCACAGGTCGACGGCGTCGGCCCCGTCCCCCTCGACCGGGCTCGGGAACTGTGCGGTGCGGCATCCGGGTGGATGCGGGTGCTCACCCACCCCGAAACGGGTGTCGTCCTCTCCGTCGGACGCGAGCAGTACCGGCCACCCGCAGACCTCCGACGCCTCGTTGCCTGGCGCGCGGCGCGGTGTATGGCGCCGGGATGCGGGATCCCCGCCGACCGGTGCGACATCGACCACACCGTCGACTGGCACCACGGCGGCCACACCGACGCGGCAAACCTCGCCCCGCTCTGCCGCGGGCATCACACCCTCAAACACCACACCGACTGGCGGGTCAGAGCGAAACCCGGCGGAGCCCTGGAATGGACCTCACCCGCAGGCAGGGTTTACCTCGTGCAACCCGAACGACGCATCCCGCAGTTCACCACCGACCCACCACCGTTCTAGGACGCGGACGCGAGTTCGTTCAGCCGCGCCACGAAAGCGGTCATCGCGCTGGCGCCGATCACGCCCGTGAGAGTGTCACCGAACCAGTGCTGCCACACGCGGTCGACATCCTGCGACGACACGCTGCCTTGTTGCGCGAGTATCCCGGCAAGCTCCGACGCCTCAGGGGCATACTCGTCCGACGGAGCGCCATCCGGCTCACCCGGCGCCAGCCCATACGGGTCTACGTCGTTCAGCGCCGCGATCACAGCATCCACCCCGGCGGTCACCGGACCATCCTCGCCTCGACGATCCCCGGGGTGCCGGGGTCGGACTGCTCCGCGCCGTCGAACGCGAAACCGTTGCGACGGTAGAACGCGATCGCCCGCGGATTCTTGGTCGCCACCCACAGCGACGCGGGACCCTCACCGAGCACCGCGTCAAACAACGCCTGCCCCACGCCCGTCCCGTGATGTGCGGCCAGCACGTACAGGATGTACAGCTGCGCGCCGTCGTCGTCCGACCTGCCGGACATCGCGAAGCCGATCAGGCCCCCGTCCGCCTCCGCCACCCGCACGGTGTGCTCCGGCCGCCGCGTCGACAGGATCTGCGACCACATCCGGCGTCGCATGTCCGCCACGTCAGCGGTGAAGAACCCCTCCGGAAGCAGGTGCTCGTACGTCTCGCGCCACGTCGCCACATGGAGCGCGGCGATCGCCTCGGCATCCGTCATCTGCGGCTCGCGCACCACGAACGTCACGCGTCGCACCACTTCTCCGCGAGGGTACGGATGACGTTCGCGTTGCGGTTCGTCGCGACTCCCAGCAGCTTCGCGGCACTCAGCGGATCGACGGCGCCCTCCTGATATCCCGGCTCCAGCAGCGCATGCGCGGCACGCCCGCTCACCATCATCCGACCCCGCCCGTCGGCGCGGGCCTCGACGTCCGCGACCTGCCCCGGGGTCAGCTCGTCCTTCAGCAGATAGACGTAGTGCCGCGCGATCCCCGGGTGCGCGTCGGCCAGTTCACGCGTCTGCTGAGCGACGGCCCGGAACTCCGCGGCCGAATACACGATCGTCGGCACCTCGAAACCCCGGTCCGCCATGAACGCCTTTTCCAGGACCCGCTCGATCCGCTCCCGGGAGCGCATCCGCGACTCGAACCGCACGTTCCCCGTGTTGATGTGCGTCTCGACGCCCTCGAAACCGGCATCCTCGACGACACGCCTGATGTCACCCTTCGGGAACACGCGCTTCACACCCAGATTGATCGCCCGCAGGAACGCCAGATACGTCGTCACCCGCTCAGTCTGCACGCTCGGCCCGACGCGACGCGAGGGAGCAGGATGGACAGCATGAACGAGCTCACGCGCTGGCTCCGCGAGCAGCCCTCCCTCATCGGGACCCCGCCGCCGCTCGACGCCGCCGAGCTCCCCACAGACCCGCACGAGCTGTTCGACACCTGGATCCGGCACGCATCTCTCGCCGGCGTCGCCGAACCGCGTGCCACCACCCTCGCGACAGCGGATGCCGGTGGTCGCCCCGACGCGCGGACCCTCATCCTCAAGGGCGTCGACACCGATGGCTGGCAGTTCGCCGGCCCGCGATCGTCGGCGAAGGGCGCTCAGCTCGCCGAGAACCCTGCCGCCGCCCTGAACTTCTGGTGGCAGCCCGTCATGCAAGCCGTGCGCGTTCGCGGCACGGTGAACGAGGCGGCACCGGAGGAGAGCGCGTCCGACATCAGCGGCAGCCCCGCGGGCGCACTCCTCGCACCCGGCGAGTGGGTACTGTGGCGGCTCGTCCCCGAGCGCATCGAGTTCTGGCAGGGATCGCCTGACCGTCGACACGTCCGCATCGTGTACACGCGCCGCGGCGACAGCTGGACCCGCGAGGGCTAGAGCCGCACGACCTCGGTCACGCGCACCACGGCGGCGCCCTCTTCAACGGAGGTCTCGAGGTCGACCTCAGCGCGGATACGCCAATCATGGTCGCCGGCCGGGTCGTCGATGATCTGCTCCACGCGCCATATGCCTGTCGCGGCATCCGACTCGTCGAAGATGCACAGCGCGGGGCTGCGGGCGGCGCCGCCCGTCAGGATCTCGTCGTGGTCACCGAAGTAGCGGTCGAGGACGTCGGGCCAACCGGCATCCGGATCCAGCTCGACCAGCGCGTCGTCGTTCTGCAGCGCCGCCAGCTGCACCCGTCGGAACATCTCGTTGCGCACCAGCACGACGAACGCGCGCCGGTTCGCGATGATCGACGGCGGCGCGGGCGGAACCACCGGCGCCTCAGGGTCGGCGACCGGGTTGATCAGCGCCTGCCACTCGTCGACGAGACTCGAGTCGACCTGACGCACCAGCTCGCCGAGCCACTCGATGAGATCGAGCAGTTCGTCGGTGCGGGCCTCGGCCGGCACCGTCTGCCGGATCGCGCGGTACGCGTCGGACAGGTACCGCAGGACGAGTCCCTCGCTCCTGCCGAGCTGGTAGAACGACACGAACTCGCCGAACGACATCGCCCGCTCGAACATGTCGCGGACGACCGACTTCGGCGACAGCTCGAAGTCCCGCACCCACGGCTGGCTCGACGCGAACGTCTCGTAGGCCTGCGCGAGGAGTTCCGCGAGCGGCTTCGGCCACGTCACCGACTCGAGCAGCTCCATGCGCTCGTCGTACTCGATGCCGTCGCGCTTCATCGCGCCGACCGCCTCGCCGCGCGCCTTGTACTCCTGCTGCGACAGGATCGCGCGCGGATCGTCCAGCGTCGACTCGATCACGCTCACCACGTCGAGCGCATAGTGACCGCTGCCGACGCCGGCGTCACCGGCATCCGGATCGAGCAGGTCGATCGCGGCGAGCGCGAACGGCGACAGGGGCTGATTGAGTGCGAAGTTCGGCTGCAGGTCGACGGTGAGACGGATGCCGTCCGCATCGGCCACGACGATGTCCGCCGCCACGAGCGTCCGGAACAGCGCGATCGCCCGGCGGGCCAGGTCGTACTGCCGCGCCTTCGGCTCATGGTTGTCGAAGACGAGCGATCGGACGTTGCCGAACACGTCGCCGCCCCGCCCGATCACGTTGATGAGCATCGCCGTCGTCAGCTTCAGCTGCGGGGAAAGCGGCTCGGGCTCGGCCGCGACCAACCGTTCGAAGGAACCTTCACCCCAATTCACGACACCCGTGGGCGCCTTCTTGCGGACGATCTTCTTGCGCTTGGCGGCGTCGTCGCCGGCCTTCGCCAGCGCGACGGCGTTCTCGATCTCCCACTCCGGCGCCAACACGACGACGCTGCCGCGCGTGTCGTACCCGGCACGTCCTGCGCGACCGGCGATCTGGTGGAACTCACGCGCCGAGAGCTGCCGCATCTTCGTGCCGTCGTACTTCGACAGCGCCGTGATCAGCACCGTCCGGATGGGGACGTTGATGCCGACACCGAGGGTGTCGGTGCCGCAGATGACGCGGAGCAGCCCGCGCTGCGCGAGCGTCTCGACGAGCCGCCGGTAGCGCGGCAGCATCCCGGCGTGGTGCACTCCGATGCCCGCACGGACGAGACGGGACAGCGTCTTGCCGAACCCCGTCGTGAAGCGGAACCCGCCGATGGCCTCGGCGATCTCGTCGCGCTGCTCGCGTGTCGTGATCTTCACGCTCGACAGGGCCTGCGCACGTTCGAGCGCCGCGGCCTGCGAGAAGTGGACGATGTAGACGGGCGTTTCGCGGTTCTCGAGCAGCCCCTCCACCACCTCGTGCACGGGCCGCCGGGCGTACGAGTAGTCGAGCGGCACGGGGCGCTCGACGCCCGCGATGTGCGCGACCGGCCGGCCGGTGCGCCTCTCGAGGTCAGTCTTGATCGCAGAGACGTCGCCGAGCGTCGCCGACATCAGGAGGAACTGCGCCTTCGGGAGGAGGAGGAGCGGCACCTGCCACGCCCACCCTCGGTCGGGATCGCCGTAGTAGTGGAACTCGTCCATCACGACCTGATCGATCTCGGCGTCGGGACCGAGGCGCAGCGCAACGTTCGCCAGGATCTCGGCGGTGCAGCAGATGATCGGCGCGTCGGGGTTCACCGACGAATCGCCCGTGACCATGCCCACGGCATCCGGTCCAAAGATGTCGACGAGGGCGAAGAACTTCTCGCTGACGAGGGCTTTGATGGGAGCCGTGTAGTACGTGCGACCGCCGCGGGCGAGGGATGCCGTGTGTGCCGCGACGGCGACGAGGGACTTACCCGTGCCGGTCGGCGTCGCGAGGATCACGTGCGAGCCCGAGGCGAGCTCGAGGACCGCCTCATCCTGCGCGGGATACAGGTCGATGCCGCGCTCGATCGTCCACTCGAGGAAGCCCTCGTAGACGGCGTCAGCAGTCGACCCTTCCGGGATCCGGTCCCGCAGCGTCGAACTCATCCCTCGAGTCTGCCTCACGGGGGGTCGGTCGGCGTGCCCGGTGCAGGTCAGATCAGCTCCGAACGCCGCCGAAGGGGCACGAAAGGCGCCTGAGCCTGACCTCGGCACGCGACAGGAACGTCACGGCATGTCGGCCTTCGCGGCGAGCACTCTGGCTGCGGCGGCGTCGACCTGCGCGGCGAACTGAGGGTCGCGCAAGGCGCGCGCGAGGACCGCGTCGTACATCGCAGGGAACACCGATGCGTCCTCGGCGACGAGCAGCACGTCGACTCCCGCGGAGATCGCCTTCACCGCTCGGTCGGCGGGCGACCAGGCCGACACCGCGACGGCCTGCGACAGATCGTCCGAGAAAAGGACGCCCGAGAAGCCGACCTGGTTGCGGAGGACGTCCACGACTTTCGACGAGAAGACCGCCGGGGTGGACCCATCGATGCGGTCGTAGATCGCCGACGACACCATCACGGCCGACGGGCCCGCCTGGGTCAGCGGCCGGTAGACGTCGATGTCCGGCCCGTTCGTCGTCACGACGGTGTCGACGACGTCGGCCGTCGTGTCGGTGTTCGCCGACACGTGGCCGAGGCCCGGGAAGTGCTTGAACGTGGGCAGGATGCCGGCATCCCGCATCCCCTCGGCGAAAGCGCCGGCTTTGTCGGCGACGGTCGATTCGTCGTACCCGTACTGGCGGCCGAACGCACCGATCGGCGGATTGTCGAAGCGGGTCGCCTTGCTCGTGACGATGTCGGCGATCGGAGCGAGGTCGACGTTGACGCCCGCCGCGGCGAGCTCACGCCCCCACCTCTCGGCAGACGCGCGGAGCTGATCGTCGGAGAGGTCGGCCTGGCGGATGCCGTAGGGCATCGCGTCGAACCCCGGCCCGTGGAGCACCTGCACCTCGCCGCCCTCCTGGTCGGTCGCGACCCACAGGGGTGTCTGAGTCCCCGCGGCGGCGGTGAAGCGGTCGACGAGATCGGCCGTCGCCTGCACGCCGGCGTGCGACCGACCGCTCAGGAACACGCCGCCGGCGTGGCGGTCCTCGACGGCCGACAGGGTCACCGGTGAGGCGGCGGTGGCTTTCGTCCCGACCATGAACAGCTGACCGACCCGCTCTTCGAGCGTGAGGGAGTCAACCGGGCTCTGTGTCGGCGAGGGTGAGGGCGTCGCCGATGGGGTGGCGGGCGGCGCCGGAGAAGAGACCGACGGTGTGGATGCCGACGGGCTCGACGCGGGCGGCGGGGAGGCCGCGGGCGACGCCGAGCACCCGGCGAGGATCGACGCGGCGAGCACCGCGCCGAGGGCTGACCATCTCAGTGACCGACGCACAACGACATTCTGCTCCTGCACGAGCGTGCCGTTCTCCGGAGGAAACCGGTTGTCGCACGGCGACCCCGGTGGATCCGAGCGTTTCTCCGGAGAACGGGACGCGGAACGGCCCCGGAGAACGGGACGCGGGGCAGTCCGCGGGTCAGCCGCGGCCCGGCGTATGCAGGCGGGCGAGGTAGGCGCCCGTGCTCACCGGCGCGCCCGCGCGGTCGGTCAGCGACACGACCACGGTGACGACGGTGGCGAGCGGGATGGTCCACGCCGCCGGCTGGGCGAGCAGTGGCGCCGCGAGTCCGACGCCGCCGACCGCCGCGTGCACCAGGAACGCGACCCCACACGCCGCCGCCCCCGTCACCATCCCCGCCACGGCGCCCCGCGCCGTCAGCCGCGACCACCAGATCGACAGCAGCAGGACGGGCGATAGAGCGGATGCCGCGAACACGAACACGATGCCGACCGAGGCGACCAGCCCGGCCGGGGCGGTCAGCAGTGCGATCGCGAGCGGAACGAGCGCGACGACGGCGGCCGACAGTCGGAAGGAGCGGACGGACCCCGAGAAGACGTCCTGACTGATGACGCCGGCGAGCGAGACGGTGAGTCCCGCCGAGGTGGCGAGGAACGCCGCGAACGCGCCGGCGACGACGAGCGCGGTCAGCAACTCGCCGATGATCCCGGGGAAGACGCGCGCCGGCAGGACGAGCGCGACGGTATCGGCGACTCCGGGCCGGGCGAGGTCGGGCGCGACCACGCGCGCGAGCAGTCCGATGACGCTCGAGACGGCGTAGAAGACGCTCACCATGACGATGACGAGCACCGTCGTCCGCCGCGCGGAGCCGCCGGTCGGGCTCGTGTAGAACCGCACGAGGACGTGCGGGAGCCCCATCGTGCCGAACAGCAGGGCGAGCAGCAGCGACCCCGCCGCGTAGGCATCCAGCCCCGACGGCCCCGCCTCGGGCGGGAACACGACCCGGGGATCGATGTCCGGTGCGCCGCCGTTCACGGCGAATACGATCAGCACCGCGGGCACGAGCAGCGCCGTCAGCTTCAACCAGTACTGGAACGCCTGCACGTAGGTGATGGCCCGCATCCCGCCCGCGGCCGCGGCCGCCGCGACCAGCACCGCAACGAGGACCGCGCCCACCCACGGCGGGATGTCGGCGACGACCTGCAGGGTGATGCCGGCGCCGTGCAGCTGCGGCACGATGTACAGCCATCCGATGAGCAGGCATCCTGCACTCGTGACCCGACGGGCGAAGCGCGACTCGAGTCGCGCCTCGATGAAATCGGGGATCGTGTAGGCGCCGCTTCGGCGAAGGGGCGCGGCGACGAACAGCAGCACGAGCAGGTATCCGGCGGCGTATCCGATGGGGAACCAGAACCCCTCCGCACCGCTCAGGAGCACGAGTCCCGACAGACCGAGGAACGTCCCCGCCGAGAGGTACTCCCCGCTGATCGCCGAGGCGTTCCACACCGGGCGGACGGTGCGGGATGCCACGAAGAAGTCGCTCGTGGTCCGCGACACCCGCAGCCCGTACGCCCCGATGAGGACGGTCGCCCCGACGACGGCCGCGACCGCGACGAGGTCGAGCAACGCGTTCACGCGCCCTCGTCGCGGAGCGCCCGCCAGCGCCGTTCGTTGCGGTTCGCTCCGCGGACGTAGAGGATCGCGAACCCCGCGATCACGGGATAGAAGCCGAACGCGTGCAGCAGCCACGACAGTGGCACGCCGAGCAGCACGATGTCGTCGAGCTCGGGGATCAGGGTGAGCGCGCCGAGCAGCACGAGCGTCACCGTCACGAAGCCGAGCAGAGTTCCCACCGCAAGGCGCAGCTGCGAGCGGCGCAGTGCCCGCGCGTAGGCCGCCTCGGCATCGTCGACGGGCGCACCCGGCAGGGCGATCCCGCGCGTGGGTGCACCCGGGCGTCCCGCTCCCGCGGTGACGCGCACCCGCTCGCGGGTCACGATCCGCCCCGCCCGACGAGCGCCTCGCGAACCGCGGGGAGCAGGCGCCGGCTCACCGGCAGCGCCGTGTCGCCGATCCAGACAGTCGGTTCGGCTCCGGAGAGGCGCACCTCGGTGACGGATGCCGCCCGCACGAGGAACGAGCGATGGACCCGGACGAAGCCGGCATCCACCCACCGGGTCTCGAGCTCCGAGATCGGGATGCGGACGAGGTGCCCCGACGCGCCGTCGGTGTGGAGCCGGGTGTAGTCGCCCTCGGCGCGCACCCAGCGGACGTCGCTGCGGTGCACGAACCGGACGGCCGAGCCGACGGTGACGGGCAGCACCTCGTCGGACTCGGCGGGACGGTCGTTGAGGGCGATCCGGTCGACAGCCCGCCGCAGCCGCTCGATACGCACCGGCTTGAGGAGGTAGTCGAGTGCCCGCAGCTCGAACGCGTCGACCGCGTGGGCGTCGTCGGCGGTCACGAACACGATCGCGGGAGGCATCGCAAGCCCGCGCAGCGCACCGGCGAGCTCGAGCCCCGTGATCCCCGGCATGTGGATGTCGAGGAATGCCGCGGCGACAGGTCGTTCGGTGAGCAGGCGCAGCGCCTCGGCGCCCGACGATGCCGTGAGGACCTCGCCGATGCGGGCGTCGGCGCGCAGGAGGAAGGCGAGCTCGTCGAGAGCGGGCTTCTCGTCGTCGGCGACCAGGACGTCGATCACGACGCTCACTCCTCGCCCCGCGCCAGGTGATGCGGCTGCGATTTCGGGATCCGCATGCGGACGAGAGTACCGGCGCCCGGCGCGGTCTCGACGACGAGCCCTCCCTCGGCGCCGTACAGCTGGCGGAGGCGGGTGTCGACGTTCCGCAGGCCGACGTTGCGGCCGTCGTCGGCGCGGGTCAGGAGCGCGTGCAGCTCTTCGGGATCCATGCCCGCGCCGTCGTCCTCGACGGTGATCTCGGTGTGGGTCGCGGCATCCTCCGACGCGATGAGGATCGTGCCGCCGCCCTCCCCGGGCTCCAGCCCGTGTCGGACGGCGTTCTCGACGAGGGGCTGCACCGACAGGAACGGGATGACCGTAGCCAGCGTCTCGGGCGAGATCCGCAGCGTCACCGACAGCCTCCCGCCGAAGCGCGCGTGCTCGAGCTCGAGATAGGAGTGGATGCTGCGGAGCTCTTCGGAGAGCGTCGTGAACTCCCCCTGGCGCCGGAACGAGTAGCGCGTGAAGTCGGCGAACTCGAGCACCAGTTCGCGGGCGCGCGGTGGGTCGGTGGAGATGAACGAGGCGATCGCCGTGAGCGCGTTGTAGATGAAGTGCGGCGAGATCTGCGCGCGGAGCGACCTCAGCTCGGCCTCGGCGAGCGCTGCCCGCGACGCGTCGAGTTCGCCCAGGGTGGCCTGCGCCGCGCACCAGTCGGCGACTTCACCCGCGGCTCGCACGAGCGCCGCGCGGACGGGCGAGGCGAAGGCGATCAGCACCCCCGCGACGGCGCCGTCGACCCGGACGGGCGCGCCCACCGCCTCGAGCCCGTCGCCGCCGTCGGCTCGAGGGAAGACGCGGCGCTTGCCGGTCTCGGCGACCTGCGACGCGATGCGACGGGCCGCGGCATCCAGCCCCTCGGTCTGTCCATCACGGGCCACGACGACATCGCCGACCACGAGCATCACGGCGGGGCTACCGAGGACGGCGCGGAGGTGCCGCGCCGCGCGAGCGACGTCGGCCGTGTCGAGCCCGCCGCGCAGGTAGGGGGCGGCGAGGCTCGCCTGGTGGAGCGCCCGGTAGGTCGCCTCCTCGGCTTCGCTCCCGAGCCCGCCCGGCCCGCGCGCGTACCGCCGGGCGAGGAGCAGCAACCCCGACAGCACGATGCCGCCGACCACGCCGAGCACAGCGGCGAGGACGACGGCATCGGTCATGCGACGAGCCTAGATCGCGGGCGTCAGCAGCAGCGGGCGCCCGGGTTGCGGTCCTGGTCGTCCATCTTCTGACGCCAGAACTGCCGCTCGGTCATGGGCTCCTCGTCGGGGTGCACCCGATGGTGGTGCGCGACGTAGGTCGCGTAGGCGGTGTCGCCCATGAGGGTGGTCATGTACCAGCGGATGCCGCGGCCCGCCCGCAGCACGAGGTCGATCATCGCTCGCATCGGCGAGGCCGCGGCATCCGTCCGTGTACTCATGTCAGTGCCGGTTCGTCGCGCGCTCGTCGGCCAAGAGTGGCTCCCACTGCTTCTCGAGCTCCCGCTCCGTCGGCGATGCGACGAACCCCGCGGGGGCGAAGCGGCGCGAGGGCACCGGCTCGTCCTCGTTGTTCTCGCCGCCGCCGCGGCGGATGGCGGCGATCGTGACGCACACCGCGGCGATGATGACGATGATCGCGAGGGTCACGAACACGATCGACAGGGTGCCCTGCACGAAGGTGTTGCGGATGACGGCCTCCATGACCTTCGGCTCGCCGAGTTCCGTGTTCCCGGCGGCGAGGGCGTCGCGGTAGCGGAAGTGGTTCGACCAGTATCCGATCGCCGGGTTGGGCGAGAAGATCTTGTAGGCCGAGGCGGTGATCGTGACGACGGCGGCGAACGCGAGCGGCAGGGCGACGATCCACAGCCACTTCACGAACGACGGACCGCGCTTCGCGATGATCGCGAGCACCACGGCGAGCGCGATCGCGGCGAGCAGCTGGTTGGCGATGCCGAACAGCGGGAAGAACGTGTTGATGCCGCCGAGCGGGTCGGTCACACCGAGGATGAGGATCGCTCCCCAGCCGGCGACCATGATCGCCGTTGTGATCCACACGCCCGGACGCCACGAGACATCGCGGAACTTGGGGACCCAGTGGCCGATCGAGTCCTGCAGCATGAAGCGCGCGACGCGCGTACCGGCATCCACTGCCGTCAGGATGAACAACGCCTCGAACATGATCGCGAAGTGGTACCAGAACGCCATCATCGCCTGGCCGCCGAGGGCCTGCTGCATGATGTGCGCGAGACCGAGCGCGAGGGTCGGTGCGCCGCCGGTGCGCGAGACGATCGACTCCTCGCCGACCGCCGCCGCCGTGCTCGTCAGCATGTCGGGAGTGAGGTTCACCCCCGTGATGCCGAGCGAGTTGACGAAGGCGACCGCACCCTCCACGGTGCCCATCGTCGATGCCGCCGAGGCGTTCATCGCGTAGTAGATGCCCTGGTCGATCGAGATCGCGGCGACGAGCGCCATGATCGCGACGAAGGACTCCATGATCATGCCGCCGTAGCCGATGAAGCGCGTCTGACGCTCCTTCTCGACGAGCTTCGGGGTCGTGCCCGACGCGATGAGCGCATGGAACCCCGACAGCGCACCGCACGCGATGGTCACGAACAAGAAGGGGAAGAGGGGACCGGCGAACACCGGTCCGGTTCCTGCGATCGCGAAGTCGGTCACCGCCGGCACCGTGATCTCGGGGCGGACGAGGACGATCGCGCCGGCCAGCATCACGATGACGCCGATCTTCATGAACGTCGACAGGTAGTCGCGGGGAGCGAGCAGCAGCCAGACGGGGAGCACCGCGGCGATGAAGCCGTAGATGATGATGCCCCACGCGATGACGGTGCGGTCGAGGTGCAGGTACTCCTGGCCCCAGGCCGTCTCCGCGACCCAGCCGCCGGCGACGATGGCGCCGATCAGCAGCACGAAGCCGATGATCGAGACCTCGGTCACCTTGCCGGGGCGCAGGTAGCGCAGGTACAGCCCCATGAAGAGGGCGATGGGGATGGTCATCGAGACCGAGAAGACGCCCCACGGGCTCTCGCCGAGCGCGTTGACGACGACGAGCGCGAGGATCGCGACGATGATGAGCATGATCAGCAGCGATGCGACGATCGCGGCCGTGCCGCCGATGCGGCCGAGCTCCTGACGGGCCATCTGGCCGATCGTCCGGCCGCCGCGACGCATCGAGAAGAAAAGCACCGTGTAGTCCTGGACGGCGCCGGCGAGCACGACGCCGACGATGATCCAGATCGTGCCGGGGAGGAAGCCCATCTGCGCGGCGAGGACCGGGCCGACGAGAGGGCCGGCGCCGGCGATGGCAGCGAAGTGGTGGCCGTAAAGGACACGGCGGTCGGTCGGGACGTAGTCCTTGCCGTCCTGCTTGACCTCGGCCGGGGTCGCCCGACGGTCGTCGGGACGCAGCAGGTGCTTCTCGATGACCTTCGAATAGAACCGATATCCGATGAGGTAGGTCGCGACGGCCGCGAACACGAACCAAATCGCGTTGACGGTCTCGCCGCGGACGATCGCCAGCATCGTCCAGCCGAGACCACCGGCGAGGGCGATCAGCGCCCAGATGACGATCTTCAGCGGCGTCCAGCGGCTGTCCTTGGCCGTCTGCTCCTCGGTGAGGGCGACGGGGGGAAGCGAGGGATCCGGCTCGAGCGTGGCGGCCTTGCCACGGCGCGACGGTGCAGACATGGGCGACTCCTTCTGGGCGCGTCTTTGCGTACAGGTCAGGGTAGGAAGACGGATGCCGCGGCGCTCGGCCCCTGGCGAGGTCGCTGCGACGAGCGGCGCGACCGCTGCGACGAACGGCGAGCCCGGGCGCGTCTGGCGGGAAGGCTCGCGCGGCGTTTACGGTTGACCCACACGACAGAGGGAGTCCCCGTGGCACACGACGCCGCACCGACGGTCACGCGCAACGACGAGAAGAATCGCTACGAGATCCACGTCGACGGGGCGGTGGCGGGCTACACCCTCTTCACGGTCGATGAATGGGGTCGCACCGTGATGCCCCACACCAAGATCGACCCCGCCTACAAGGGGCAGGGCCTCGGCTCGACGCTCGTCGCCGACGCGCTCGCCGACCTCGCCCGCCGCGACGCGGAGGTCGTGCCCCAGTGCCCGTTCGTCGCGGGCTACCTCGAGAACCACGCCGTGCCCGGACTCACCGTCGCCTCACCCGACGCGGAGTAGGGATGACGCGCCTCGACACCGATCCGACCGAGTCCGTCGACTCCCCGCCGTCCTGCGACGGCCCACGGTCGCTGCTGCTGACGGCACGCGAGGTCCCCCTTGGCGGCGTCCGCGGCATGCAGGTGCACCGCGCCCTGCCGCAGCGCGAGCTGCCGATGGTCGGAGCCTGGTGCTTCCTCGACCGTTTCGGCCCGCAGGTGACGACGATGCGCGTCGAACCCCACCCGCACATCGGTCTGCAGACGGTGACGTGGCCGTTCGCCGGCGAGACCCGCCATCGCGACACGATCGGCTCCGACGTCGTCATCAAACGCGGCCAGCTCAACATCATGACGAGCGGCGCCGGCATCGCCCACTCGGAGTACTCGATGGGCGACGAGCCGACCGTCACCGACGCCCTCCAGCTCTGGGTCGCCCTCCCCGAGTCGCGGCGCCACGGCGAACCCGACTTCGAGCGCCACACCGACCTTCCCATCGTGGAGCTCGGCGAGGGAGCCGCGGCCGTCGTCGTGGTCGGCGAGCTCGCCGGCATCCACTCTCCCGCCACCATGTACACGCCGATCGTCGGGGCCGAGGTCTACATCCCCGCCGGCGCGCGCATCCGGATCCCCCTGAACCCGGCCTGGGAGCACGCGATCGTCGGGGTCGACGGGGCACCGCTCGTCCATACCGGCGACGAGCCGGTCGCCCTCGGCGATCACGACCTGCTCTACCTCGGCCTCGACCGCGACGTCATCGAGATCGCCGCGCCGACCGACGTCACGGTCTTCGTCCTGGGTGGTGAACCGTTCGAGAGCGACATCGTCATGTGGTGGAACTTCGTCGGTCGCAGCCACGACGAGATCGTCTCGGCACGTGAGGAGTGGGAGGCGGATTCCCCGCGCTTCGGCCACGTCGTCACCCACGGCGACGAGCGCATCCCGGCGCCCCCGCTGCCGACCGTGCGGTTGACGAAACGGCGCCGTCGCACCTGACTCGGCGCCCGCGGTTTTTGCACGGCCCGGGCCCCGCTCGCCCGCGGATAGCCTTGGATCCGTGGCCCGAATCCCCCTGCTCTCCACGCGCGTCCTGCTCGTGTGCGCGGCGCTCGGCGTGGCCACAGGCATCCTCGGCGGAGTAGCCGGGCTCGTGACACCCGCGGTCCTCGCCCTGGCGCCCTGGGCGTACGGCGCCGTGCTCGGCTCGCACGTGTTGCCAGGCATCATCGCGCAGCAGGTTTTCCGGATGCCCCTCGTCGCCCTCACGACGCATGTGCTGGCCGCGCTGGTCGCCAGCTCCGTGAACCCGGCCTGGATCGGACGCTTCCTCGGCACCGCACTGCTGTTCGGGGCCATCCAGGAGGGAGTGGCTGCCCTCACCCGTTATCGCGTCTGGGGACGCTGGCGCTTCTACGTCTCGGCTGTTGCCATCGGGGTCGTGGTGGCCGGGGTCGTGGCGGTCGCCGCCGACCTCACGGTGCTCCCCACCTGGGCGCAGATCGCGTACTTCGTGGTCTCGATCTTCGGGCCCGTCGCCTGGACCGCCGCCGGCCTCGGCGTGGGCTCGGGTCTGCGTCGGGCGGGTGTCGCACGACCGACCGTCACCCGCAGGTAAGGGTAGGCTAACTTGGGAGTACCCCTCCCTCGTTTGGACTCCCGTGACCTCTGCCGACCCCGGCGCGCCCGACGTCCCGCTCGCCCCGGGAACGCCGCCGGCGCTCCTCCGCGTCCGCGATGTCGCGATCGTGCACGAAGGCGCGCACACCGCGGTACCGGCATCCGTCTCGTTCGATGTCGCACCGGGTGAGGTCGTGCTCCTCCTCGGACCGAGCGGCTCGGGCAAGTCCACCCTTGCGCTCGCCATGAACGGACTGATTCCGCAGGCAGTGCCGGCCGAACTGACAGGCACGGTGTCGGTCGCGGGCCTCGACGCGACGACGACGCCCGTGGCCACGCTCGCTTCACACGTGGGCATGGTCTTCCAAGACCCGGACGCGCAGCTCATCACGGGCACCGTCCTCGACGACGTCGCCTTCGGCCCCGAGAACCTGCGGCTCCCGGTCGACGAGGTCCTCGCCCGCACCGAGGCAGCGCTCCGTCGGATGGGCCTCTGGGAGAGGCGCCACGAGAACCCCGACCGCCTGTCAGGTGGGGGCAAGCAGCGTCTCGCCATCGCGAGCGCCCTGGCGCTCGGCTCCGACCTGCTCGTCCTCGATGAACCGACCGCCAACCTCGATCCGGCCGGCATCGAGGATGTCTACGATGCTCTCGCCGCCGTCGTCGCGGACGGGCGATCGATCCTCCTCGTCGAGCACAACCTCGACGCCGCCGTCACGCTCACCGACCGGGTCGTGGTGCTCGACGCCGACGGTCGCACGATCGCCGACGGCACCGTCGACGACGTCCTCCGCGAACGCGCCGAGGAACTGCACGCGCTCGGCGTCTGGCTCCCCGTGTCGGCGACGGCAGCACTCGCGCTGCGCCGAGCGGGCTGGAACCTCCCCCGCCTTCCGCTGACCCCGACCGAACTGCGCGAGACGCTCGAGGCGACCGCCCCGCTCGTGCCCAGTGCAGGTTCAGCGGCGCCGGACGGCCCGGAACGGGCCACCGACCTGCGCCTGGACCTGCACTCGGCACGCCCGGTGATCGAGGTGCGGGGGCTCACCCTCCGCCGCGGCCGACGCGAGGTGCTCCACGACGTCGACCTCACGATCGCCGCGGGCGAGTTCGTCGCGGTCGTCGGGGCGAACGGGGCCGGAAAGACGAGCCTGCTGCAGGCGATCGCGGGGGTCATCCCGCCGCCGCGCGGCGCGGTGCGGGTGGCGGGGACGGATGCCGCGCGCATCCCGCTCCGCGATCTCTCGAGGCGTATCGGGTTCGTGTTCCAGAACCCCGAGCACCAGTTCATCGCGCACACGGTCTTCGATGAGCTGGCTCACGGCCTGCGCGGCCGGCACCTCGACGAGGAGGAGATCCGCGCGCAGACGATGGCGTTGCTGACGCGCTTCGGGCTCGAGGACAAAACCGACGTCCACCCGTTCCTGCTCTCGGGCGGGCAGAAGCGGCGCCTGTCGGTGGGGACCGCGCTCGTCGGGGGCGCCCCGATCCTCGCGCTCGACGAGCCGACCTTCGGGCAGGACCGCGCCCGCGCCGACGAGCTCCTGCGCCTGCTGCAGGGGCTCAACGACGGCGGCACCACCATCCTCGTCGTCACCCACGACATGCAGCTCGTCTCGGAGTATGCGACCCGCACGATCGTCGTCGACGACGGGCGGATCGTCGCCGACGCACCCACGCGGGACGTGTTCGCCGACGAGGCGCTGCTGCACCGATCCGGACTGCGGACGCCGCCGCTCGCCGCCGCGCTGCGCGGTGTGACGCGGCATCCGTCCCTCACCGGACTCACCCGCCTCGCCGACCTCGAGGCGGCGCTCGGATGACCGCGACGATCGACCCGTACGCGGTCGGGGCGCCCGCGCGCGGGTTCCTCGCACGACTGAGTCCGCTCGCCAAGCTCGCCGGGCCGCTCCCGGCGATGCTGCTGCTGATCTTCACGCGCGACCTCGCCACCCCGGCGGTCTTCCTCGGCCTGGCCTACGTTCTCGTGCTCGCGGGGGCGCGCCTGACCGGCCGTATCGCGCTGCTGCTGTTCGTCGCGGTGCCGGTCGGGGCGGCGGTCATCGGCTTCGCGCTGTCGCTGTGGGCCGACCCGTCGCGGGTCGACCGGTCGGTGCCGATCGTCACTCTCGGCGACTGGACGCTGTACCTCGGGGCGATCGAGATCGGGCTCGCGACGGGAATCCGCCTCGCCGCGATCCTCGCCCTCGGGTTCATCGCCGGGCTCACGACGACCGGCCCCGACCTCGTCCGCGCGCTCGTGCAGCAGCTGCGCGTGCCGTACCGCATCGGATACACCGCTCTCGCCGCGTTCCGCTTCGTGCCGCGCTTCGGGTACGAACTCGAGGTCATCCGGCAGGCGCATCGGGTGCGCGGCGCGCACGGCGGCCGCGGTCCGTTCGCGGCGGTCGCCCGGTGGTGGGGGTACATCGTGCCGCTGCTGGCGGGGGCGATCCGCCACGCCGAGCGCGTGGCGCTGGCGATGGACGCCCGCGCGTTCGGCGCCCACCCCGACCGCACCGAGCGGTACCTGCTGCTTTGGCGTCGGCGCGACACCGTCTTCACGGCACTGTTCTGGATCGCATCGACTGCGGTCCTCGTCGCCCTGTTCCCCTGGACCCTGTAAGAGAAGGAACCCGTCATGGCCCGCGCCAGCACCCTCGTGAAGCCCGAGGTGCAGGAACTCCTGCACCTCACCGTCGTCCGCACCGAGCGGATCGCCCCGCACTGGATGCGCGTCACCCTCGGCGGCGGCGAGATCGACCGGTTCACGTTCCGCGGCTACGACCAGTGGTTCCGACTGTTCCTGCCGATCGGGGGCGAGGAGGGTCTCGACCGGATCCCCGCCAAGGCGAACGGCCTGCTGGGCTATCTCCGTTTTCTGCGCATCCCCGAGGGGGTCCGCCCCGTCATGCGCAACTACACCGTGCGCGCCTATCGCGCGGCATCCACCGATCGAGGTGCCGAGATCGACGTCGACTTCGTCCTGCACGGACACGGGGATGCCGCGGGCCCGGCATCGGGATGGGCCGAGCGCGCGCAGCAGGGCGAGAGCGTCGTGATCATCGACGAGGGTCTCGGGTTCAACCCCGCCCGCGGGGTGGAGCGGGTCGTGCTCGTCGCCGATGAGACGGGGGCTCCGGCGGTCGCCGGCGTGTGCGCGTCGCTGCCGGCATCCGCCACGGGCGTCGCGCTCGTCGAGGCGCCGAGCGCCGAGGACACCCTCGCCTTCGAGGCCCCGGCCGGCGTCGACGTCCGCTGGCTCGTGCGCAACGCGGACGCCGTACCCGGCTCGCTCGCCCTCGCCGAGCTCGAGCGGCTCGCACCCACACCGGAAGCGCATCACTTCATCGTCGGCGAGCAGCACCTGCCGACCGCCGCGCGCCGCCACCTCGTGGCGCAGGGCGTCGACAAGGCCGCGATCAGCTTCATCGGGTACTGGCGCACCGACCGCACCGCCACCGGCGGTCGCGTCGCCACCGCACAGACGGGACACTGACCATGGGCAAGATCACCACCGCCTACCTGCTCACCTGCGCCGCGATCGGCGTCGCAGGTGGCATCGTGCTCGCCGTCGGCTGGTGGGTGTCGCTCGGCCTGTTCGCTACGGTGCCGTTCGCGAGCGTCGCGATCGCGGGTCTGTGGGTCATGCCGGCCGTCATCGCGCTCCGCCTGCTCAACCGGCCGTTCGCGGGACTGCTCGTCGGCGTCATCTCCGGCCTCGTCCTCACCCCGTTCTGGACGATCTCCGCCGTCGCGACGACCGTCTTCTGGTCGCTCTTCCCCGAGCTCCCCTTCCTGGTGACCCTCTACCGGCGCTGGTCGACCTGGCTCCACTACGCCGGCGGCGCGGCCATCGGCATCGCGTACCCGATCCTGGCGGCGCAGTCGTTCGACCTGTGGTCGATGACGCCGCCGCTCGTGGTGCTGTTCATCGCGCTCTGCACGGTGAGCTGCCTGGCGGGGACATGGGCGGGCATCCGTATCGCGGACCGGCTGCGGGCCGCCGGCGTGGCCCGGTTGGCGCGACGACGGGCGCCCCAGACCGCCTGAACGGATGCCGCGCGCCGACGCTCGTGCGCCCGGGATCGTCGGTGCTAGGGTGAGGCAACTTTCCCGCAGGGCCCCGGCTCCCGATGCCGCAGGCCGCACCCGATCGCGGGAGCGGCTCGCGTTTCTGAGGAGGCCCGCGTGACCACGACGCCCGTTCATCTGACCCGCCAGGACGGCAAGGGATTGGCCTCGGGGACCCTGGGTCTCTGGGGTTCCACCGTCATCGGGTTGGCCTCGACCGCCCCCGTGTACTCGCTCGTCGCCACGCTCGGCTACGTCGTCCTCGCCGTCGGCGGGCAGGCGCCGATCGCGTTCGTCATCGCGTTCATCCCGATGCTCCTGATCGCCTTCGCCTACCGCGAGCTCAACAACGCCGTCCCCGACTGCGGGACGGCGTTCACATGGGCGACGAAGGCCTTCGGACCGTGGGTCGGCTGGATGGGCGGCTGGGGGGTCGCGATCGCCGGGATGATCGTCCTCGCGAACCTCGCCCAGGTCGGCTCGATCTACTTCTGGGCGCTCCTTGGTAAGGAGTTCGCGGAGCCGAACGACTGGCGGATCGTTGTCGTGGCCGTCCTGTTCATCGCCGCGATGACCTGGATCTCCTGGCGCGGCGTCGAGATCGGCGAGCGCATCCAGAACATCCTGCTCGGCATCCAGTACCTCGCCCTCATCATCTTCGTCATCGCAGCCCTCACGCAGTTCTTCAGCGGCACGGCGCCCGGCGCGACGCCCTTCAGCTGGGAGTGGCTGAACCCGTTCGCGTTCGGCGACTGGGGCGGTTTCGTCGAAGCGATCTTGCTCGCGATCTTCATCTACTGGGGCTGGGACACCTGCCTCGCCCTGAACGAGGAGACGAAGGACCCCAAGCGCATCCCCGGCCTCGCTGCACTTCTCACCTGCGTGCTCCTGCTCGTCACCTACGTCTCGGTCACGATCGCCGCGATGATGTACGCGGGTCTCGGCGAAGACGGCGGCGGGCTCGGCAATGTGGACAACGCCGACGACTTCTTCCTCGGCATCCGCGACGGACTGCTGGGTCCCTGGGGCTGGCTGCTGGTGGTCGCCGTGCTGATCTCGGCGGTCTCGTCGACGCAGACGACGATCCTCCCGACCGCCCGCGGCACCCTCGCGATGGGCGTCTACCGGGCCCTGCCCGCCAAGTTCAAAGACGTCCACCCCGACTACCGGACGCCGTCATTTTCGACCCTCGTCATGGGAATCGTCGCGATCGTGTACTACGTCGTGATGACCTCGATCAGCGACGCCATCCTGCAGGACACGATCCTCTCGCTCGGCCTCGCCATCGCGTTCTACTACGCCCTCACCGGGTACGCCTGCCTCTGGTACTTCCGGGCGGACCTGTTCCGCTCGGCGCGCGACTTCTTCTTCAAGGGGTTCTTCCCGCTGGTCGGCGCGCTCATGCTGACGTACGCGTTCATCCAGTCGGCGATCGACATGCTGAGCCCCGACTACGGCTACTCCGGTGCGATCCTCGGCGTCGGCTCGACGTTCGTCGTCGGCATCGGCGCCCTCGCGCTGGGAGCGGTGCTCATGGTCGTGTGGTTCTTCTTCCCCCGGGCCAAGCGCTTCTTCCGCGGCGAGAGCCTCAACCGCGAAACCCCGGTCCTCGTCCCCGACGACACGAGCTCCCTCCCCCGTTCGATCGACGGCGGCATCTGACCGTCCGAAAGGAATCCGCATGCGCATCCTCATCATCGGCGCGGGCGGTGTCGGCAGTGCTGCCGCCCGCATTCTCCGCCGCCGCGACTTCTTCGACGCGGTCGTCATCGCGGACTATGACCCCGCCCGACCGCAGTCCCTCGTGGACGAGCTCGGCGACGAGCGGTTCGGCGCAGCGCACGTGGATGCCTCGAACGCCGAGTCCGTGGCATCCCTCATCCGCGAGCACTCCGCCACCCACGTGCTCAACGCGGTCGACCCGCGCTTCGTCATGCCGATCTTCGACGGCGCGTTCGCGGCCGGCGCGATGTACCTCGACATGGCCATGAGCCTGTCGGTGCGGCATCCGGAACGCCCCTATGAAGAAGTGGGCGTGAAGCTCGGTGACGACCAGTTCGCGAAGGAGCAGGAGTGGAAGGATGCCGGGCGCCTCGCGCTCGTCGGCATCGGCGTCGAACCCGGCCTCTCGGACGTCTTCGCGCGCTACGCGGAGGACGAGCTGTTCGACGAGATCGACGAGCTCGGCGTCCGCGACGGGGCGAACCTCGTGGTCGCCGGGTACGACTTCGCGCCCTCGTTCTCGATCTGGACGACGATCGAGGAGTGCCTCAACCCGCCCGTCATCTACGAGGAGGGGAAGGGCTGGTACGTGACCGAGCCTTTCAGCGAGCCCGAGGTGTTCGACTTCCCCGACGGTATCGGACCCGTCGAGTGCGTCAACGTCGAGCACGAGGAGGTGCTCCTGATGCCGCGGTGGACGAAGGCCAAGCGGGTCACCTTCAAGTACGGCCTCGGCGACGAGTTCATCGAGGTGCTGCGGGTCCTGAACAAGCTCGGGCTCGACAAGACCGACCCGCTGAGCGTGAAGGGCGTGCAGGTCTCGCCGCGCGACGTGGTTGCCGCCGCCCTCCCCGACCCGGCGACCCTCGGCGACAAGATGAGCGGCAAGACGTGCGCGGGCGTGTGGGTGACGGGCACCGGCAAGGACGGTCAGCCGCGCTCGACGTACCTGTACCACGTGGCCGACAACGAAGAGACGATGCGCGAGGACAACTCGCAGGCCGTCGTGTGGCAGACGGCCATCAACCCGGTCATCGCGCTCGAGCTGCTCGCCCGCGGCACGTGGTCGGGCACGGGCGTGCTCGGTCCCGAGGCGTTCGACGCGAAGCCGTTCCTCGACCTGCTCGCCGCCCCGAAGCCCGAGGGCTACGGCTCGCCGTGGGGCATGCGCGAGCAGCCGCATCCTGTGCCGTCCGAGGCCTGACGGCGCTCGAGGTCACGACGTCAGGTCAGGTCGACGGCGACGGACACGCCCTCGGTCGCGGAGCGCTGCGCGGCGTCGGCCAGCAGCAGGGCAGCGCGGCCGTCGTCGAACGTCGGGCTCGTCGAGGCTTCGCCGCGCACGAGCGCGATGAACTCCGCGAGTTCGGCCCGGTATGAGGGGGTGTAGCGGGTGACCATGGATGCCTCGAACGGCGCACCGGCAGCGACGCCGTTCGCGTTCGACAGGCTCACGAGGCTCGTGCCCTGGTTAGCGACGGTCAGGTCGCCCTCGCTGCCGTAGACCTCGATGCGCTGGTCGTAGCCGGTGGTGCTGTGGCGTGAGTTCACGATCGTGACGAGGGCGCCCGAGGCGGACTTGAGGATCGCGGTCGTGGTGTCGAAGTCGCCGTGCTCGCGGGCGCCGTCGTCGAACGTCGTCGTGCCGAAAGCGGTGACCTCGATGATGTCGGGCAGGAAGAAGCGCGCCATGTCGAAGTCGTGGATCGTCATGTCGCGGAAGATGCCGCCCGAGACGGCGACGTAGGACGCCGGCGGTGCCGACGGGTCGCGGCTGATGATCGTCAGCTGCTCGAGGCGGCCGATCTCGCCCGCGGCGACGCGGTCACGCGCCGTGCGGAAACCGGGGTCGAAGCGGCGGTTGAACCCGAGCGCGACGGGCACGCCGGCCGCGGCGACGACGGGACGGAGCGCCTCGACGCGGGCGATGTCGAGGTCGATCGGCTTCTCGCAGAGCACCGGGATGCCGGCCTCCACGGCCGCGCGGATGAGGTCGACGTGCGTGGGCGTCGGCGACGCGACCAGTACGGCGTCGACGTCGCCCGAGGCGAATACCTCGGCGGGATCGGTCGTGGTCTTGCCGCCGTACTGCGCGGCCAGGCGCTCGGCGCCGTCGATGAACGGGTCGGCGATCCACGCCAGCTCGGCGTCGGGCGACGCGGCGATGCTCGCTGCGTGCACCTGACCGATGCGTCCGGAGCCGAAGAGTCCGAAGCGGACGGGGGTGGCGGTCATGTCGTTCCTGTTCATGGAGGGAGGGAAAGTGGTCACACCCACGCGCGCAGGGCGTCGCGGTTGGTGAGCTGATCTGCGGAGCGGGCGGAGACGAAGGCGTCGAGGGCGACGTCTGGTCCGTTGAGCACATCCTGCTCGACGACGACCCAGCCCTCGTAGCCGCGGGCATCGAGGGCCGACATCACTGACGCGAGGTCGATGTCGCCCTGGCCGAAGGCGACGAACGATCCCCCGGACCAGACCTCCGGCATCCCGCCGCCCGCGGCGAGCACCCTGCGGAGGGCGGCGAGGTCGACGTCCTTGAGGTGCAGGTGGTTGATGCGGTCGCCCCAGCGTTCGACGGCGGCGAGCGGGTCGCCGCCCGCGATGAAGAGGTGGCCGGTGTCGAGCGTCAGGTCGACGTCGGTGTCGGCGACGAAACGGTCGATCTCGTCGGGCGACTCGACGAAGGTCCCCGCGTGGTGGTGGAACGTCGGCTCGAAGCCGGCGTCTCGAACGATGCGCGCGGCGCGGGCGACGTTGTCGGTGAGGCGGCCCCAGGCATCCGCGTCGAGGGCATCGACCTCGACGCCGCGGCCGGGGGCGGCGCGGCGGAGCGACGAGCCGTCGTCGGCGAGGGTCGGGAGCGGCAGAGGTCCGGCGCCGGCCTCGGCACCCGCCGAGAACTGCCGGAGCGCGGCGCGCAGGTCGGGGAGGGCCGCAGCGAAGGCCTCGTCATCCGAGAACGGCAGCTGCACCCAGCCGCCCGCGAGTCCCAGCCCGAACCGCTCGAGGCGGTCGCGGAGGACAGCGTTCTCGCCCAAGAAGCCGAGCGGGCCTAGGTCGATGCCGGCGTAGTCCGCCTCGGCGAGCGCCGCCATCATCGCGTCGGGCGAGATCGTCTCAGCGCCCTCGGGGGTCAGCTCGAACACGCCGAAGCTGACCGGTGCGCCGGCGACGACCGCCTTCATCGGGCACCTCCGCCGAGGAGCGGGCGCTGAGCGGCTCGTTCACCGATGTAGGCCTCGCGGGCCTGCTGCGTGGACTCGATGGTCGACACCTCCGGAACGGGCACGTCCCACCACCCGGCGTTGTCGGGCGCGTAGACGAGCGGATCGCTGTTGATGTGAATGAAGGTCGACCGATCGGATGCCTTCGCGGCGGCGACCGCGGCGGTCAGGTCGGCCGCGGCATCCGGTCCTTCCGCGATCTCGACCACGTCGAGGCCGTAGCTGCGGGCGTTCATCGCGAGGTCGACGGGGAGGACGTCGCCGCCCTGGAAGTTCTTGGCCGCGGGGTCGTAGGTGCGGTACTGCGTGCCGAAGCGCTGCGACCCGACCGTCTCGGAGAGGTGGCCGATCGAGGCGAAGCCGTGGTTCTGGATGAGGACCACGATGATCTTGATGCCCTCGGCGACCGCCGTCACGAGCTCGCTGTTGAGCATGAGGTACGACCCGTCGCCCACCATCACGATGACGTCGCGGTCGTCGCCCGCGGCTTCGAGGCCGCGCTTGGCACCGAGCCCGCCGGCGATCTCATAGCCCATGCACGAGAACGCGTACTCGACGTGGTACCCGAGCGAGTCCCGCACGCGCCACAGCTTGTGGAGGTCGCCAGGCAGCGATCCGGCCGCCTGCACGATGACGTCGCGGGGGTCGGTGGCGGCGTGGACGGCGTGGATGATCTCGGGCTGACCCGGGCGGTCGGCGCCCGACCGCGCGAAGGCGCCGTCGACGATCTCGTCCCACTCGCCCTTCTGCCGCGCGATCTGCTCGGCGTGGTCGGCCGTGACGCGGAAGCCCTCGAGCTCCCGAGCCAGCGCGACGAGAGCCTCACGGGCATCGGCGATGACCGGCAGTTCCGACCCGTGCTTGTAGGCGTCGAAGGCGGCGACGTTGATGTTGACGAAGACGACGTTCGGGTTCTGGAACGCGGTACGCGAGGCGGTCGTGAAGTCGCTGTACCGGGTCCCGATCCCGATGACGACGTCGGCCTCGGCCGCGAGTCGGTTGGCCGCGAGCGAGCCGGTCGCACCGACGCCGCCGAGGTACTGCGGGTGGTCCCAGGCAAGGGATCCGCCGCCCGCCTGCGTCGTGCCGACGGGGATGCCGGTGGCCTCGACGAACGCACGGAGCTGCTCCTCGGCCTCGGAGTAGATGACGCCGCCGCCCGCGACGATGAACGGCGTCTTCGCGGAACGGATCGCCACGACGGCGCGCTCGAGGGGTCCGCGCTCGGGAAGCGGCCGGCGGATGTGCCACTCGCGGTCCTGCAGGAACTCGATCGGAACGTCGAGCGCCTCGGCCTGCACGTCCTCAGGGAGGGCGATCGTCACGGCACCGGTCTCGGCGGGGTCGGTGAGCACCCGCATCGCGGCGAGCGCGATCGAGTACAGCTGCTCGGGCCGCTGCACGCGGTCGAAGAACTTCGAGAGCGGGCGGAACGCGTCGTTGACGGTGAGCCCGATGTCCCACGGCTGCTCGAGCTGCTGCAGCACGGGGTCGGCGACGCGGGTCGCGAACGTGTCGCTCGGCAGCAACAGCGCGGGCAGGCGGTTGGTCGTGGCGAGGGCCGCTCCCGTGAGCATGTTGGCCGCGCCGGGACCGACGGAAGCCGCGGCCGCGTACGTGCCGCGGCGGCGGTGCATCCGCGCGTAGCCGACGGCCTGGTGCACCATCGCCTGCTCGTTGCGCGCCTGGTGGTACGGCATGAGATCGGGGTCGTGGACGTTCAGCTGCGTCAGCGCCTGACCGATGCCGGCGACGTTGCCGTGACCGAAGATGCCGAAGACGCCGGGGATCGTGCGCTCGCGCACGTCGCCGTCGACCGTCCACTGGTGGGCCAGGAACTCGATGAGCGCCTGGCTGACCGTCATCCGCTTCGTCTCTGCCATCAGGATCGGCCTTCCTCGGTCGGGTACGGGAGTCGCGGATCGACGTCCTGCTCCGTCCAGGTGTCACGGACCCACGCGTGCGCGGGGTCGTCGCTGATGAGCCATGCCCGGTCGGGGTCGGGCCCGGCCATGACGTTCAGGTAGTAGAGGTCGTAGCCCGGAGCCGCGACGGCGGGGCCGTGGTAGCCGTAGGGCACCAGGGCGATGTCGCCGGTCCGGACCAGCGCGGCGATGTCGATCTCACCGGCGGGCGACGAGTAGGTGCTGAACATCCCGAAGGCGGTCTCAGCGGATGCCGCGGACCCCGCCACCGGCGCGGACTCGAAGTAGTAGATCTCCTCGAGGCGCGACTCGTGCCCCGGAACGTGCTCGTCGTGCTTGTGCGGCGGGTACGACGACCAGTTGTCGGCGGGGGTGATCACTTCGCAGACGATGAGTCGGTCGGCATCCAGCGCTTGCGGCGTCCCGAAGTTGTGCACCTGGCGGCTCGACGATCCCGCCCCGCGGAGCTCGACCGGAGTTTCTGCGGCGGCGATGTAGCGCCACGGGTGACGGACGGATGCCGGGGCCTCCGCAACAGCCACGCGGCCACGACCCGTGAGCGTCGCGGTCCGCCCGAGCGGCAGGTAGAGCACGTCGGTCGGGCCGTCGAACACCGACCGACGGCCGTGCAGGGTCGTCCACTCGCGGTCGGCGCCGTGTGCGTGGTCGGCATCGACGTGGACGACCTCGAACGATCCCGCGAGCGGCACGATGATGCGCTCGACATCGGTCTCTGCGAGTTCCACCGCGTCGCCCTCGGCGAGGTCGGCGACACGGATGCCGGTGTGCTGCCAGCCGGGCGTTTCCCGACCGACGACGCCCTCCCAGCCGTCGCGGGACAGGTCGCCGCGGCGATGGAACCAGGTGTTCTCGATGCTCATCTTCGCGCTCTCGGAATGCCGCCGCCCGGCGGCGTGCGATCAGTTGTTCTGGGGGAAGCCGAGGTTGATGCCACCGTGGCCACCGAGGTCACGCGTGGCGGGGTCGAGCCACCGGCTGGTGATGGCCTTCTCTCGGGTGAAGAAATCGAACCCCTGGACACCGTAAGCCTTCGCGTCGCCGAAGAGGGACTTCTTCCAGCCACCGAACGAGTGGTACGCGACGGGCACGGGGATCGGCACGTTGATGCCGATCATGCCGACCTGCACCTCGTGCTGGAACCGGCGGGCGGCGCCGCCGTCGTTGGTGAAGATCGCGGTTCCGTTGCCGAACTCGCCCGAGTTGATGAGGGCCAGACCCTCGTCGTAACTCTCGACGCGGATGACCGACAGGACAGGTCCGAAGATCTCCTCCGTGTAGGCGCGCGACGTGGTCGGGACGTTGTCGAGCAGGGTCGGCCCGAAGAAGAAACCGTCCTCGTGACCGTCGACCGTGAAGCCGCGGCCGTCGACGACGACTGTCGCCCCGTCGGCCTCGGCGATGTCGACGTACGACGACACCTTGTCGCGGTGGACGTCGGTGATCAGCGGGCCCATGTCGGGCTCGACGCCGTCCTGGCCCGCGCCGTTACCGATGGTGAGCTTCGCGATGCGCTCGGTGACCTTCGCGATCAGTTCGTCTGCGACGGGCTCGACGGCCAGCACGACGCTAATCGCCATGCACCGCTCCCCCGCCGCGCCGAAGCCGGCGTTGACGGCCTGGTCGGCGACGAGGTCGAGGTCGGCGTCGGGGAGCACGAGCATGTGGTTCTTGGCACCGCCGAGCGCCTGTACCCGCTTGCCGTTGCGGGATGCCGTCTCGTAGATGTACTGCGCGATCGGGGTCGAGCCGACGAACGAGATCGACTGGACGACGGGGCTGTGGAGCAGGCCGTCGACGGCGAGCTTGTCGCCCTGCAGCACGGTGAAGACGCCGGCGGGAAGGCCCGCCTCGTGCCACAGCTCAGCGAGCCAGAGCGCCGCCGAGGGGTCCTTCTCGCTGGGCTTGAGGACGACGGAGTTGCCCGCGGCGATGGCGATCGGCGCGAACCACAGCGGCACCATGACGGGGAAGTTGAACGGCGAGATGACGCCGACGACCCCGAGCGGCTGCTTGATCGAGAAGACGTCGACACCCGTCGAGGCGTTCTCGGAGAACGCGCCCTTGATCAGGTGCGGGAAGCCGGTCGCGAGCTCGACGACCTCCTGGCCGCGGAGAATCTCGCCCATCGCGTCGGAGACGACCTTGCCGTGCTCACTCGTGATGATCTCGGCGAGCTCGCCCTTGCGTGCGTTCAGCAGCTCACGGAACGCGAACATCACCGTCTGACGCTTCGCGATCGAGAACGCCGACCAGGTGCGGAAGCCCTCCTCAGCGGCGGCGATCGCGGCGTCGATCTCCGCCTGGTCGGCGAGGGCGACCTCGGCCTGCACGGCGCCGGTCGCGGGGTTGTAGACGGAAGCCGTCCGTCCGCTCGTGGACGCGCGGTGCGCGCCGCCGATCCAGTGGCCGATGACACGGTTCTGGGTGGAGGAGGTGCTCATGACTGTTCCTTCGTGAGGAGGGAGGAGTGGACGAGGCCCGCGGCGATGTCGACCGCCGCCGCCGTGTCGCCGTCAGGCGGGTAGAGAAGGGTGCGGCCGACGGTGAGACCGCGGACGCCGGGCAGCGAGAGGGCGTCCTGCCACGAGGCGAACGTCTCGTCGGGGTCGTCTCCCGAGTCGCCGCCGAGGAGCAGGGTCGGCAGGGTCGTCGCCGCCATGACCCGCTCCATGTCGGGGACGACGGGCAGCTTCATCCAGGTGTAGGCACTCGATCCGCCGAGGCCCGCAGCGATCGCGACCGAGAGGACGACGGCATCCGTCGACAGGTCGTTGACGATGCGGCCGTCGCGCCACGAGCTCATGAACGGCTCGAGCATGATCGGGATGCCGGCCCCCGCTGCCGCCGTCACGGCACGCGACGTCGCCTCGAGGGTGGCTGCGGTCGCCGGGTCGTCGAGGTTGATGCGGACGAGGGCCTTCGCGAAGTCGAGGTTCGCGGAGATCATCGACGGCACGTCGTACGCCCCGTAGCGGTCGTCCATCTCGAAGGAGGATCCTCGGAGCCCACCGCGGTTCATCGACCCGACGACGATCTTGCCGTCGAGGAGGCCGAGGGCGGCGAGGTCGTCGACGATATCGGGCGTTCCGAGCACGCCGTCGACACCGGGACGGCTGAGGGCGATGGCGAGGCGCTCGATCAGTTCGTAGCGGTCGGCCATGGCCGTGGCATCCGACCCCACCGCGAGAGCGCCTCGTGCCGGGTGATCCGCGGCGACGATGAACAGCCGCCCGTCTCCGCTGTCGAGGTGACGGCGGGTGCGGGTCGCGACGGCGTGGCGGATCGACTCGGGGTCGAAGGCGCGCAGCTCCCGGAGCCGCGCGAACGCGGCCTGGCTGATGACTCGGTCGCTCATGCCGCGCTCCCCGCGCTCAGGATCGCCTCGACCTCGTCGGCCGTCGGCATCGCCGTCGAACATTCCAGCCGCGAGGCCACGATGGCGCCCGCCACGTTGGCGAAGCGCAGGATCCGCTCCAGGTTCCAGCCGCTGAGCAAGCCGTGGCAGAGAGCCCCGCCGAACGCGTCGCCCGCGCCGAGCCCATTGACGACGTCGACGAAGTGCGGCGGCGCGACGACGGTCTCGTCACGCGTCTTCGCGAGGACCCCGTCGGGACCCTGCTTCACGATCGCGAGCTCGAGGCCGCGTTCGAGGAGCGCATCCGCGGCGCGCATCGGGTCGGCCTCACCGACCGCGACCTCGCACTCCTCGCGGTTGCCGACGGCGACCGTGACGTGCTCGAGCGCGGCGGAGACCTGGGCGCTCGCCTCGGCCGGATCGGGCCAGAACATGGGCCGGTAGTCGAGGTCGAGGATCGTGTGCCGCGCCCGACCGCGACGCTGCAGGGCATCGAAGTGCGTGGCACGGCTCGGCTCCTGACTGAGGCCGGTCACCGTGAGCCAGAAGATCTCGGCATCCTTCAGCACCTCGTCGGGCAGCTGGTCGGGCGTGACCTCGAGGTCGGGCGCCTTCGGCTCCCGATAGAAGTAGAGCGGGAAATCGTCGGGCGGGAAGATCTCGCAGAGCGTGAGCGGAGTCTTGTAGGTGCTGTCGACGGCGACGAGGCCGGGGTTCACCGACAGCCGGTCGAGCTCGGCTCGGAGGTATCGACCGAAAGGGTCGTCTCCCACGCGGGAGACAAGCGAGACATCATGTCCGTAGCGGGCGGCGGCAACGGCGACGTTGGCGGCGCTGCCGCCGAGGAACTTGCCGAAGCTCGAGACCTCTTCGAGGCCGACGCCGGTCTGGAGCGGGTAGATGTCGACGCCGAGTCGTCCGATCGAGAGGACCTCCGGGGCGGTTGCGCGAGAGGTCATCCGGCGGTCGTGTCTCGTGGCGCGAACATGTCCTAACAATAACACAATCACCAATCCTGAGACCAGAGCGGATGTGCCGTTAGCCTGGCACGTGATGTTGTCGGTACATATGCCGGCGGCACCCGTCATCCATCTGAAGGAGCGTGAGGGCTGTGGTCGACGCCGACACCTACTGGCCCGCGGAACTCTTCGCTGACCTCGATCGAACCGGCCCGGTGCCCCTGTACTTCCAGGTCTCCAGCAGGCTCGAAGCCGCGATCCACTCCGGCGCCATCCCCGCCGGCGGACGCCTCGAGAACGAGATCGCGATCGGTCAGCGTCTGGGGCTGTCGCGGCCGACGATCCGTCGCGCGATCCAGGAGCTCGTCGACAAAGGGCTGCTCGTGCGTCGGCGGGGTATCGGGACCCAGGTCGTCCAGGGCCAGGTCACCCGCGCCGTCGAACTGACGAGCCTCTACGAAGACCTCAAGAACTCCTCGCACGTCCCCGCGACGCGCGTCCTCGGCCACGAGGTCATCCCCGCCACCGAGGTCGTCGCGCGGAGCCTCGGCCTCAACCCGGGAGACGACGTCGTCTTCGTGCGGCGTCAGCGGAGCACCGACGGCGTGCCCGTCGCCGTGCTCGAGAACTACCTGCCGCCGGAGTTCGCCGACATCACGCGCGAGCAGCTCGAGGAGCACGGCCTGTACGAGATCATGCGCGCGCGGGGCGTCACCATCCGCGTCGCGAAGCAGAAGATCGGCGCCCGGAGCGCCCGCGGCGACGAGGGTGAACTGCTCGACATCGACTCGAACGGCCCGGTCCTCACGATGGAGCGCGTCGCGTTCGACGACTCCGGACGCGCGTGCGAGTACGGCCACCACTGCTACCGCCCCGACCTCTACAGCTTCGAGACGACCCTCGTCGCCAAGTAGTCGCGGGCCGAGTCGCGCCTGACGCGCCGAGGTCCCGATCGAGCCGGGTAACCACGCAGGTTTTCCGGCCCGATCGGGACCTCGGTCGTCAGGTCAGCGCTTGCCGGCGATCTGGCGCGACACGATGTCGCGCATGATCTCGTTCGTGCCGCCGTAGATGCGGTGGACGCGGGCGTCGAGGAAGGCACGGGCGATCGGGTACTCCATGATGTAGCCGTACCCGCCGTGGAGCTGGACGCAGGCGTCGAGCACCTCCCACTCGCGCTCGGTCGCCCAGAACTTGACCTGTGCGGCATCCTCTGCCGAGAGCTTGCTCTCGCCGTAGAGGGCGATCGCCCGGTCGATGTAGGCCCACATGACGTCGACCGTCGTGACGAGGTCGGCCATCGTGAAGCGCGTGTTCTGGAAGTCGATGATCCGCTGACCGAAGGCCTCGCGGTCCTTCGTGTAGGCGATCGTCCACTCGACGCCGGCCTGTGCGGCTGCGGCGCCCGCGACGCCGATCGAGAGGCGCTCGAGCGGCAGGTTCATCATCAGCTGGATGAAGCCCTTGCCCTCCTCGCCGCCGATGAGGTTCGCGTCGGGAACGAAGACGTCGGTGAAGCTGAGCTCGGCGGTGTCGTGCCCCTGGAAGCCCATCTTGTGCAGCTTCTTGCCGTGGTCGAACCCGGCCATGTCGGCTTCGAGCAGCAGCAGCGAGAAGGCGTCGGGCCGGTTGCCCTCGCCCGTCTTCACGAAGACGACGAAGATGTCCGCGGTCGTCCCCGACGAGATGAATGTCTTCGCGCCGTTGACGATGTAGCCGCCGTCGGTCTTCTTCGCCGTGGTCGAGATGCCGCGGAGGTCGGATCCCGCGCCGGGCTCGGTCATGGCCAGCGCGCCGAGGACCTCACCGGTCGCCATGCGGGGCAGCCAGGTCTGCTTCTGCTCCTGGGTGCCCATGTGCACGAGGTACGGGACGGCGAGGTCGTCCTGGATGCCGAAGGCGCCGGCGAGCGAGCCGGCCCCCGCCCGGATGATCTCCTCGTTGACCACCGTGCGGAAGCGATAGTCCTGCAGCATGCCCGCGCCGCCGAACTCCTCGGGGACGCTCAGGCCGATGACGCCGGCCTCGCCCGCCGCGAGCATCGTCGCGCGGTCGATCTCACCCGCGGCATCCCACTGTTCGCGCTTCTCGTTCGTGACGTAGCGCTTGATGAACTCTTTGACGACGTCGCGGAACGCTTCGTGGTCCTCGTCGTAGATGTTCCGCTCCATGCGCGGACCCCCTTCGTGTCGGCGCGACACTGCGCTCGTGGGCGGCGTCGCCAGCCACCACTGTACGCGCCCCGTGGGATTGAATGCCAGGGTGAGCGCGACTGAGTTCCGTCTCGTCAGTGGTAGTCGGGAGCGGGCTCTAGGCCGAAGAACTCCTCGAGCGTGTGGAAGCCACCCTCGGCGTACGCAGCCGCGAGCTCCTGACCGACGAAGCGCAAGTGCCACGGCTCCGCGGAGTACCCGGTGGTATCGGTGTGACCCTCTTCGTAGCGGACGATGAAGCCGTACCGCCACGAGTTCGCGGCGATCCACTCCGACTGCGGGGTGCCGCCGAAACCGTCGTGGTCGCCGCATCCGGAATCGCACGCGACGACGTCCACGGCGAGACCCGTCTGGTGTTCGCTGTGTCCGGGGCGGGCGCTGCGGAGGTCGGCGGCAACCTTGCCTCGATTGGCGACGTGGCGATTGTAGGTCTCGACTTGGAAATCGTAGGGGCGGAAGCCGCTGCTCACACCGATCTTGCCGGCCCCCGCGGCGACGAGGTCAGCCGACAACTCGTCGAGGGCGGCAGCGGTCTCCGCGAGCAGCGAGCCGCCCGAGACGATCCGGACGTCCTGCGGTCGCGCCTGCGGTGACGGCCAGTGGTCGATGGGACTGAGCGGATGCCGCTTGTTCGCGACGACCCAGAGGCGGCCGGCCTCGTGCAGGTCGATGCACGGTGCCGTGCCGTCGGCGACCGCACGGCGGAACGGTTCGCCGCCCCCGAAGGCGGTGATCACGTCGGCGTCGGAACCCTCGGCGAGCGCCGAGACCACGGCATCCGTCTCGCAGATCGGCGGGGTCGCTTCTGCGGGGTCGGCGGCAGGCGGGGAGGACACGGCAACGGGTGACGACGCGGCCGGAACGGGATCGGATGCCGGGTCTGCGACGGCGTCGTCAGGTGCGATCGCCCGGGTGACGACCACGACGAGCGTGACGATCAGGGCCGTGGTGAGCGTCAGGAGCAGGAGCGCTCGGCGCTGACGGCGCCTGCGGAGCACCTGCCGCCGGGCGGCGCTCCTCGTCTCAGACACCTGCCCAGTCTCGCAGTGGACCCCTCGCGTTCCCGGTGTTCGATCATCCCGCGTGTATCGTTGACAGTCTTTCGAAGCTGTGTTCGACTATAGAGATGCGTTGGCAGGGTCAGAACATCTCGGCGGTCGACGAGGCCGCCCTGCCCGGCCTCGAGTCCATGGGTGGACTCGTTCGCTCGGTCACGACGCCGGAGTTCGCGGGGATGACCTTCCACGAAGTCGTCGCGAAGTCCGCGCTCAATCACGTGCCGAGCGGATCGGCGATGCCGTTCTCCTGGTCGGTGAACCCATACCGGGGGTGCCAACATGCATGCGCCTACTGCTTCGCTCGCAACACGCACACCTACCTCGACCTCGACGCCGGCGCAGACTTCGATTCGCAGATCGTCGTGAAGGTGAATGTCGCGGAAGTCCTCGCGCGCGAGCTCGCCAAGCCGTCGTGGCGTCACGAGCCGGTCGCCCTCGGCACGAACACCGATCCGTACCAGCGCGCAGAGGGCCGCTACACGCTGATGCCGGGGATCATCGACGCGTTGACGGCGAGCGGCACGCCGTTCTCGATACTGACGAAGGGAACGTTGCTGCGCCGCGACCTGCCGCAATTGACGGATGCCGCGACTCGCGTCCCGATTCACATCGCCATGTCGATCGCCATTCCGCACGAGCCGTTGCGGCAGCTCCTCGAACCGGGGGCACCATCGTTCCAGGCGCGCCTCGACACGGTGAAGGCGGCGACGGATGCCGGGTTCTCGACCACGGTCTTCCTGATGCCGATCGTGCCTCACCTGACCGACGGGATCGACGTCCTCGACGACGCGATCGCACGGATCGCCGCATCCGGAGCCCGTCGGGTCGTGTTCGGCGCGTTGCACCTGCGGCCCGGCGCCAAGGAGTGGTTCTGGGCGTGGCTCGAGCGGGAGTGTCCCGACCTCGTGCCCGCCTATCGGGGCCTCTACCCGGGCTCGTCGGTCTCGGCGCCCACAGGCTACCGCTCGTGGCTGTCGGCGCGTGTGCGTCCGATCCTCCAGCGCCACGGTCTGCACGGGCGCCTCGAGGAGGAGGACATGCCGCCCCGAGCGGGCCTCGGAGCCGTGCGGACCACCGGCGCAGTGCGGACCACGGGGCCCGTCATGAAGAAGGCGACCCGGGAACAGGCATCCGCGATGCTCTTCTGACTCAGTCGTCGGGTATCAGGCGCTTGCCGAGGACGGACGTCGCGTCACGCGCGTAGCCGATGGCACCGTAGAAGTCGGTGACCGCGTCGTTGCCCTCACGGACCATCAGCATGACCTTCGGACAGCCAAGTGCTTCGAGTCGCTGCTCGGCTTCGGCGACTAGCATCCGCCCGATGCCTTCGCCGCGGCGATCGGGATCGCTCGCGAGGTAGTACAACCACCCGCGGTGTCCGTCGTAGCCGGCCATGACGGACCCGACGACACGAGCGCCGTCGGCCGCGACCAGCAGGAGGTCGGACCAGACGGCGCGGGCACGCGCGATGTCGCGGTGCGGGTCGTTCCAGGGACGCGTCAGCCCGACCGCGTGCCACAGCGACACGACCGACTCGACGTCGGGATCACCGAGGGGGCGGATGACGATCGGCATCCGCCCACCCTAGTGAGAACGCTCAGGCGTCGACGTTCGCGGCCTGACGACCCGTGATCTCCTCGAGCACGTCGTCGCCGGCGCGAGCCTCGTCAAACGGCGCGTCGATCTCGGCGCGCTCGAGCATCTCGGTCATGCGCCGACGACGCTGACGCGTGATCAGCGTGACGACCGTGCCCGTGCGGCCCGCGCGACCGGTACGGCCGGAGCGGTGCGTGTACGTCTTGTACTCGTCGGGCGCGTCGGCCTGGACGACCAGGTCGATGTCGTCGACGTGGATGCCGCGAGCCGCCACATCCGTCGCGACGAGCACGTTGACCTTGCCGTCGGTCAGACGCTGCAGGTTGCGGGTGCGCTTGGCCTGGTTGAGGTCGCCGTGGAGGGCGACGGCGGCGATCCCGGCATCCTCGAACTGCTCGACGAGCATCTCGGAGTACGCGCGGGTCCGCGTGAAGACGAGCGTCTTGCCGTCGCGGTCGACGAGCGAGGTGAGGATCTCGGCCTTGTCCCGGTGGTCGATGACGAGCACGCGGTGATCGATCGTGCTGGTCTCCTGCGTCTCACCGGCGACCTCGTACACGGCCGGGTTCACGAGGAACTCGTCGACGAGAGCGGCGACCTCGCGGTCGAGCGTGGCGGAGAAGAGCAGCTTCTGCGCGTCGTCCTGCACGAGGCGGAGGATGCGCTGCATCGGCTCGAGGAAGCCCAGCTCGCTCATGTGGTCGGCCTCGTCGAGGACCACGATGCCGACCTCGGACAGGTCGAGCTTGCCCTGCTTCTCGAGGTCTTCGATGCGGCCCGGGGTACCGATGATGATGTCGACACCCTTCTTGAGCGCACCGACCTGGCGGCCCTGCGGGACGCCACCGTAGATCTGTGTCGTGAACAGGCCCACGCTCTGCGCGAGCTCCTGCACGGTGCGGTCGATCTGCAGCGCGAGCTCACGCGTCGGCGCGAGGATCAGAGCCTGCGGCGAACGGCCCCAAGCGCGGCGCTTGCCGGCCTGACCTCGGAGCACGCGCTCGACCAGCGGAGCGCCGAAGGCGATCGTCTTGCCCGAGCCGGTGCGGCCGCGGGCGAGGACGTCGCGGCCCTCGAGAATCGGACCGACGGTCGCAGCCTGAATCGGGAAGGGGGCCTTGGCGCCCAGCCCCTCGAGGGTGCGGACGAGGTTCTGGCCGAGGCCGAGGTCGCTGAACGATGCCTGCTCGACGGATGCGGCATCCACCGCTTCAGCCTGGAGACGCTCGTGCACGACGTCGACGTGGTCCTGGTGGGCCTTCGACTTCTCGTCAGCCTTCCAATCTCCACGGTTCGGACGGTCGTCACGGCGGGGACGGTCGTCGCGACGGGGACGGTCGTCGAACGAACGAGCGGGGCGCTCGGAACGGTCGAAACGGGGACGCTCGGTCCGGTCGTCGCGACGGGGGCGATCGTCGAACGAACGAGCGGGGCGCTCGGTCCGGTCGAAACGGGGACGGTCGGCGCCACCGGCACGGTCGAAGCGCGGACGCTCGGTGCGGTCATCGCGACGCGGACGGTCGTCGAACGAACGAGCGGGCCGCTCGTTGCGGTCGAAACGCGGACGCTCAGTCCGGTCGTCCCGGCGGGGACGGTCGTTGAACGAACGCGCAGGACGCTCGTTGCGGTCGAAACGAGGACGCTCCGCGCCGCCGGCACGGTCGTAGCGGGGACGCTCGCCACCGGCGGGACGGTCATCCCGACGAGGACGGTCATCGAACGAACGAGCGGGACGCTCGCTGCGGTCGAAGCGCGGACGCTCGGCGCCACCCGCACGGTCGAAACGCGGACGCTCGGTGCGGTCATCCCGACGAGGACGGTCATCGAACGAACGAGCGGGACGCTCGCTGCGGTCGAAACGAGGACGCTCCGCGCCACCCGCACGGTCGAAGCGCGGACGCTCGCCACCGGCGGGACGGTCACCACGGTCGCTGCGGGCGTGAGAGCGGATGCCGCGCGCCTCGGCGCGGCCGGCGCGGTCCTGCTCGGTCCAGCGGCCCTTCGTGGCGCCACCTTCCTCTGCGGCGCGGTACCCGCGGTGCTTGGGGCTCGAGCTGCCGGCGGTACCGGCGGAGGCCTGACCGGGGCGACGCTTCGCGTCCTGGTAGGAGGTCTTCTTGCCGAAGCGGGGCTCGAAGTTCTGAGCGCGGCCGCCGGCCGGCTTCTTGTTCTTGGGCATGCGTGTGCTTTCTGAGTTCTCGCACGAGAACAGCGCCGTGCGCGTACGCACGGTGAAACCCGGACTTCCGTCGGCCGGGGGCCATTCCAGTTACTGGTTGCGACACCGCGGATCGGGCGTCGCGATCGGCCCCGAGGACTACACAGGATGCCCGCGCACAGCGCGGTGTCCTCCGCCGACGTGACTACGCTACCGGTCCCACCTGGGAACCCGCCGCGCCGATACGCTGACGGCATGGCCGCCGATCCCACCGGAACCCGTTTCTCCCTCCGCGCCGCCGACGTGTCGGCCGAGATCGCCGAGGTCGGCGCCGCACTCCGCGCACTCCGCGTCGGTGGGGTCGACCTCGTGCCCGATTACCCCGCCGACGTGCCGACACCAGCGGCATCCGGCATCGTCCTCGTCCCGTGGCCGAACCGCATCCGCGACGGACGCTGGGAGGACGACGGCGAGCTCCGCCAGCTCGCGATCACCGAGCCGAAGTTCGGCAACGCGTCGCACGGGCTGCTCCGCTTCGCTCCCTACCGGGCTGAAACGCAGACGGATGCCGCGATCACCCTGCGCGCGGATGTCTTCCCGCAGTCGGGGTACCCGTACCACCTCGAGAACCGCGTGACCTACAGGCTCGTCGCCGGCGGGCTCCGCGTCACGCACGAGATCACGAACGTCGGGTCCAGTGACGCGCCCGTCGCCGTCGGAACGCACCCGTACTTCCGCATCTCGGATGTCGACACCGCGGATCTGTCGCTGCAGCTCGAGGCCCGCACCTGGTTCCGCCTCGACGAGCAGAACATCCCCGTGGCCGAGGAGCCGATCGACGACGAGCACGACCTGAGCGCGCCGCGCCGCGTCGGCGACCTCGCGCTCGACGTGGCCTACGCCGGCCTCCCCCGCCGCGAGGGACGCATCGAGGCGCACCTCATCGCACCCGACGGCCGCCGCCTGAACGTCTGGGCGGGCGAGGGGTTCGAGTACGTGCAGGTGTTCACGACCGACCGGTTCCCCGGCCACGACCTCGCCGTCGCGATCGAGCCGATGACGGCGCCTGCCGACGCGTTCAACTCCGGCCGGAGCCTCCGCCGGCTCGCGCCGGACGAGACCTGGACGCTCGACTGGGGCGTCGACCTCGTCGGCTGAGCCTCAGTCCCGACGCTCGGAGTCGCCCCGCGGCTCGTTCAGCGGGATCTCGACGTCCGGTGCCTCCTCGATGACGAGGGCGGTGTCGACGGCTGCGGCACCGGTGACGGCGGTGGATGCCGCGCCCCGCCGTGCCCGACGCGTCATCGGCGCCTCGCTCGCCGCCACCGCGGGAGCGACGTCGCCGCGCTTCGCGGCGCGACGCTCCTTGGCGCCCTCGACCAGGTTGTAGAGGGCCGGGAGGACGAGCAGCGTCAGGACGGTGGACGACACGAGTCCGCCGATCACGACGATGGCGAGGGGCTGCGAGATGAAGCCGCCATGCCCCGTGATGCCGAGGGCCATCGGGGTGAGCGCGAAGATCGTCGCGAGCGCCGTCATGAGAATAGGCCGCAGACGCCGAGCACCACCGGCCATCACCGCCTCGGGGGTCGACAGACCCTTCTCCCGGTACTGGTTGACGAGGTCGATGAGGACGATCGCGTTCGTCACGACGATGCCGACGAGCATCAGCACACCGATGAGCGATGCCACACCCAGCGGAACGCCCGACGCGATCTGCAGCAGGATGGCGCCCGTCGCCGCGAACGGCACCGACACGAGCAGCAGCAGCGGCTGGCGGAGCGACTTGAAGGTCGCGACCATGACGATGTAGACGATCAGGATCGCGGCGAGGATCGCGAGTCCGAGCTGAGCGAACGCGTCCTGCTGCTGTGTGACGACGCCGCCGATCGCGGCATCCGCTCCCTGCGGCAGGTCGGCGGCGGCGAGTGCCTGGGTGACCGTCGCGTTCGCGGCGTTCAGGTCGTCGCTCGACGGAGTGACGGTGATGGATGCCGTCCGCTGTCCACGCTCGCTCGTGATCGACGAGGGGCCCTCGGACTCCGTGATGGTTGACACCTCGTCGAGTCGGACGAGACCCGACGCACTGGCGATCTCGAGCCCGCGCAGCTGGTCGATCGTCTTCGGGATCTCCGACGCCCGCAGGTAGACCGTGAGCGTGGAATCGTCGATCTCGACGGTGCCGATCTGGCGCGGCTGCATCGTGTTCGACACGAGGCCACCGACGGCGACCTCCGACAGCCCGAGGTCTGCGGCCTTGGCACGGTCGACCGCCACCGAGACGAATGGGAGGGATGCCGAGAGGTTCGAGTCGACCTGGTCGATGCCGTCGGCATCCTTCAGCTTCGCGAGGACCTTGTCGGTCGCGTCACGGAGGACGCCCGCGTCGGGGGCCGTCACGTCGACCTCGATGTCACTGGAACCGAACCCGCCCTGCGACGCGGCGACGGTGACCTCGCCGGCATCCTTCAGGTCGGCGACAGCGTTCTGCACGTCGGTGCGGATCTGCTCCTGATCGGCGTCGGGGTCGGTCGTGATCGAGTAGGTGATGCCGGTACCGCCGCCCGAGAACGCGTCGCGGAGAGCCGAGCCCGAGGAGCCGATCGAGGTCTGCACGGTGTCGATGCCGTCGACGTCGAGGAGGACCTTCTCGACCCGCTCGGCCGCGGCGTCCTGGGTCTTCAGGCTCGCGGTCGCGCCCACGTTCTGCGTCACGGTGAAGGTGTTCTGACCCGAGTCGCCGAGGAAGTTGACCTTCATGAGCGGCACGGCGGCGATGGTGCCGCCGAGCACGACGACGGCGAGCAGCAGGGTGACGACAGAGTGGCGGAGCGTCCAGCGGAGCACCGGCAGGTAGGACTCCTGCAGGCGGGTCGGCGGTGCGGTCGGATCCTCGGGGTCGATGGCCCGGCCCGCGGCATCCAACACCGGCTTGCCCGGTCGCAGGAACCAGTACGCCAGCACGGGCACGATCGTGAGCGCGACGAACAGAGACGCGAGCATCGCGATCGTGACGGTGAGTGCGAACGGTCGGAACAGCTCACCGGTCAGATCGCCGACGAAGGCGATGGGCAGGAAGACGGCGACCGTGGTGAGGGTGGATGCCGTGATGGCCGCCGCGACCTCGCGCACGGCCAAGAGGATCGACTGCAGCTTGTCCGCGTCGCCGACGTAGTGCCGCTTGATGTTCTCGATGACGACGATGGAGTCGTCGACGACACGACCGATCGCGATCGTGAGCGCGCCGAGCGTGAGGATGTTGAGCGAGTAGCCGAACGCCTGGATGCCGACGAAGGTGATGAGCACGCTCGTCGGGATCGAGATGGCGGTGACGAGGGTCGAACGCACCGACATCAGGAAGATCAGGATGACGACGACGGCGAAGGCGAGACCGAGGAGGCCCTCCTGCGCGAGCGCCTCGATCGACTGCTCGATGTAGGGCGCCTGGTCGAAGACGACCGTGATGGTCGCACCGCTGCCGAGGGCGTCCTTCAGCTCGCCGATGGAGTCGCGGACGAGGTGCGAGACGTCGACCGTGTTGGCGGCGGGGAGCTTCGTGATGGAGACCGTCAGGGCGGGCTCGCCGTCGACGCGCGAGATGGACGTCACGGGGTCGGTGTCGAGCACGACCTTGGCGACGTCGCCGACGGTGAGGGAGCCCGCGGCGATCTGGGCGGCATCCGTCGGGACGAGCGGGAGCTTGGTGATCTGATCGACTGAGTCGAGCTTCGTGCCGGTCTGGACGGTGAGGGTCTGATCGCCCTCGTTCACCGTGCCACCGGGGAAGAGCTTGCCGTTCTGGTCGAGCGCGTCGGAGATGGCGGCCTGCGTGTACCCCGCAGCGGCGAGCGCGTCCTGGTCGGGGGTGATCGTGACGCGCGAGGTGCGGCCGCCGACGATCTGCGCTGCGGCGACGCCGTCGAGGTCTTCGATGTCGGGGACGACGGCGTTCTCGAGCCGGGACTGCACCGCGGCCTCGTCGTCGTACCCGGTCACGGCGAGCGAGATGACGGGGAGGTCATCGGTCGAGAAGGCGAGGACGCTCGTGTCGATGCCGTCGGGCAGGGTGTCGTCGATGCGGTTGATCGACTGCAGGATCTTCTGCTCGGCGGTCGCGAGATCGGTGCCGTAGGCGAAGGATGCCCGGATGATCGACGCGTTCGTCGTGCTCGTCGACGAGGTGGACTCGAGGTCGGGTACGGCCTGGATCGCCTGCTCGATGGGCGTCGACACATCGTTGTTGACGACGTCGGGGGACGCACCGGGGTAGGTGGTGAGGATCGACAGCTGTGGCAGCTGGATCGGCGGGATCAGCTCCTGCTTCAGGCTCGTGAGTGCGAGCCCTCCGAAGATCGCCGCGACGATCGTGATGAGGGCGATGAGCGCGCGGTTCTTGAGGCTCAGGACGGCGAGGTGAGACAACGAAAGCCCATTTCCACGGTGCAGGGTGAAGATTCCCACTATCCCACGCCCTGCGGGGCCCGAGGCTGAGAGGGATCGTCAGGCGAGGATGAGCGTCCGGATCGCCGATTCGGGCGAAATCGTGGTGTCGAGAAGGATGCCGCGCCGGTACCGGTCGAACACCCTCGGGTCGATGTACGAGCTGCGGGCGACCGCGGGGGTGTTGCCGAGCGTCTCCGCCGTGGTCTTCACTGCGAGCACCTCGGCCCGCTTGAGGTCGGACTTCTTCGAGGCGGGGCCGATCCGCGCAAGCGCGTCGGCCGCGGTGATGGTTCCGCGGAGCGTGCGGAAGTCCTTCGCGGTGAAAGTGCCGCCCGTCATCGACCGGACATACGCGTTGACGTCGTTCGGGCTGAGGGCGACCCGACGACGACCGCGGAGGTAGGCGAGAAGAGGCGAGCTCGGTCGCCCGCTGACGAGCAGTTCGACGGCCGCGGCGAGGTCGGCGTCGTCGACCTCCATCTCCTGACGCTGCCCGCTCTTGCCCGGGAATTGGAGCGCGACGACGGTGCCGGCGACCTCGGCGTCGCGCCGCAGCAGCGTCGTGAGACCTCGGCTGCCGTGCTTCACGAGGTACCGCTCGGCACCCACGCGGGGGGCCGCGAGGTCGAGCAGGCGGAACGCGGCGGCGAGCACCCGCTCCTGATCGAGGTCCTCCCGCCGGAGCGACGTCGTCACACGCCCCCGCGCCCGAGGCAGCGCCTCGGCGAGCTGGAGGGCACGCGCGTACTTGCCGCGGTCACGACCGGCGGTCCACTGCGGGTGGTAGCGGTACTGCACGCGGCCCGCTTCATCGACCCCGGTCGCCTGGATGTGCCCGTTCGGCACGGCGGAGATCCAGACCTCCTGCCACGCCGGGGGCAGGACGAGGGCGCGCACACGCTCGGCTTCGTCCTGCGGGAGGGGGTTGCCGTCGGCATCCACATATCGGAAGCGCGGCGGCGAACCCAGCCGGCGGTAGCCGAGGTCGGTGCCCGGCCTCACCCGTTTCAGTCGCGGCACGTCAGTGCGATCGGAGCATGTCGATGAGGTCCGCCTTGCGGGCACCGGAGTACCCACGGATGCCGAGCTCTTTGGCGCGAGCGCGAAGGTCGGCAACGGTCCAGTCCTCGTAGTCGCCGGCTGCGCCGCCGCGACTGCCGACGGCCTTCCGACCGTCGCGGGCGGCAGCGTTCGAGATGCGTGCCGCCTTCTCCTTCGATGCGCCGTCAGCGCGGAGCTCCTCGTACAGGTCCGGATCCTTCAGGCTGTTCGAGCCGCGTCCTGCCGGCATGGTGCACCCGCCTCACGTATTCCTGCGGACTGGGATCGTCCGCGTGCGGCCACGGTATGTCATCGCCCGTGTCACCTGTCAAGGGCCTGTATTCGGCTGGGAGAACGCTGATAACAATGATGAGACGCACACCCGCGTCACCCCCGCCTCGGCGGACAACGGAGACAAACAGAGGGAGCCTCCAATGAACCTCGCACTCATCATCATCATCGTGATCGCCATCGTTTTGGCGATCGTGGGTGGCATCACGGAAGGCCTCCAGTTCCTGCTCTGGGTCGCCATCATCGTCGGTGTCATCGCGCTGATCGCGTTCTTGCTGCGGGTACTTCGCAAGAACACATGATCGTCTGACGCGCACCCCCAGGCGTGTCAGCGGCGCTCTCCCCCAAGGAGCGCAATGAGGCCCCCTCCCGAAACGGTAGAGGGGGCCTCTCACATGTGTGGGGCACCTCACTCACTCACGTGGTGGCGAAGCACCTCCCTCACGAATTTCGCGCCGTGGCCACCGCCGTAGTCGGCGCCGAACCGGTCGTCCGCGACATACATGTCGGCAAGTCCGAGGACGTAGCCGCGCAGATCTCCGCCGTCGGACGCGGGTGTTCCCGGGATGCTCCGCAGCCAGGCGACGTGTCGGGCGGCGAGCTCCCGCGCTTCGGCGGAATCGGGACGGATGCCGCGACCCGCCGCATCCGCCCAGTCCGCCGCAAGGCGGGCAGACGCATCTCGCTGCTGCGCCTTCTCCTCGGGCGACAAGTTCCGCCACCACGCGTCGGAACGCGCGTAGGTATCCGCGCCCCACCGCTGGATGACCTCCTCGCGGTGGACGGTGTGATCAAAGCCGTCGAACATCGTCTCGGCCATGGGTTCTTCTCCTTCTTTCCGTGCGTCGATCGTCGACGCGACGGCGGCGATCTGCCGCTCGATGCGAGCCCGCTCGGATTCGAGCCAGCCCAGGTGCGCAGAGAGCGCGTCGCTTTCGGGCACGTCGCGCGCCAGGACTTCGGCGATCCGCGGCAGTCCCAGCCCGAGGTCGCGCAGGAGGAGGATGCGCTGCAGCCTGCGAAGTGAGGCGGTGTCGTAGAAGCGGTATCCGTTCGCCCCGACCCTCGACGGCGTCAGCAGCCCGGCGTCGCCGTAGTGCCGAAGGGTGCGGCTCGTCGTCCCGGCGAGCCGCGCCACCTGCTGGATCGTCCACTCCCGCGTCATGGGTCCCACGGTAGAAGTTGACGCAGCGTCAAGGTCAAGAGTCGGCGTAGAGAAGATCTCGACACTCGCGATATATCGTGTTATCTTGCTTGCAACGCGATATATCTCGATTCGCCCTCTATACGCAGGAGACAACATGACTCTCGAGAAGTGGTTGGTTCAGCCCGGGGAGACCCGCATCATCGACCTCGACGGCATCCGCCGCCTGAAAGTGGGGATGGTCGGCGGTCAGATCGACGTCGTCTCCCACGACGAGCCCGGCGTGCGCATCGAAGTGCACTCGGTGACTCAGAAGGAACTCCGCATCGAGGCGCAGGACGGTGCGATCGAGATCGATCATGCTCAGCTGCGCTGGGACAACTTCCTGGCCTCGTTCCGCAACTTCGGCAGCGGCGGACCGCAGGCCGAGATCAGCATCGCCGTCCCCCGCGACATCGCGCTGACCCTCGGCGTCGTCAGCGCCAGCGCACTCGTGGCAGGTCTCGTCTCGGACGCGAAGCTCAACACCGTGTCGGGCGACATCATCGTCGACGGCCTGACCGGTGACGTGACCGCCAACTCGGTGTCGGGTGACGTGCAGATGCGCGGACTGACCGGAGCTATCAACGCCAACGCGGTGTCGGGTGCCATCACGGCCATCGGCACGATCCGCACGGCCTACGCCGACACCGTCAGCGGCGCCGTGCTCATCGATTCGACGGGGCCGACCCAGAACGTGTCGTTCAACACCGTCAGCGGCGCCGCGACCGTCCGCCTCGACGAGAGCGTCCCCGCGAAGTACGCCCTCCGCACGGTGAGCGGCAAACTCCGCGTCGACGGCATCGAGCGATCGCAGAGCGGCATCGGATCGAACTACGCCGGCACCACCGGCGAGCTGAGTGGGTCGTTCGCCGACGTCCGCGCCAACACGGTCTCGGGCGATGTCACCGTCATCCGCCGTGTGACGGCCGCGATCTCGGACGACGCGCCCGTCGCAGAGGAGTACTGAGATGCCCCCCGTCTTCTCGCACGGCGACCTGCGCCTCTACCTCCTCAACCTCCTCCACGAAGCGCCGCGTCACGGGTACGACCTCATGCAGGCCCTGTCGGATCGCACCGGCGGGACGTACACACCGAGTGCGGGCACCGTATACCCCCGGCTGTCGAAGCTCGAGGAGGAGGGGCTCGTGACGAAGACCGTCGACGGACGCAAGACCGTCTACGAGATCACGGATGCCGGTCGCGCCGAAGTCTCCGCTCGTTCAGGTGACCTCGCCGGGATCGAAGCCGGCCTCGCGGACAGCGTGCGTCTCATCGCCGACGAGGTGCGCGCAGGCGTCCGCGAAGCGATGCGCAGCCTGCAGGCCGACCTGGCCGCGGCATCCAGCGCCCCGTCCCGCCCGACGGAGCCGTCCGCATCCGACGCGCGCACGTCCGCCCGCGAGCAGGTGCGCCGCGCGGATGAGTTGCTGAGCGAGTTCCGCACCGAGGTGCGGGCCGACCTTCGGAGCCATGTCGCACGCGGCGGCGACCTGGCGGCATCCGTCATCGATGATCTGAAATCCGCGCTCGACGAGGCGGCCGCGGCCGTGCGTCGCGCGACGCGAGGCTGATCAGCCGCCTGGCCAGAGTTCCTCGGGCCAGGGCTGCCGCGCGGGCCACGGGTCCTCGTCGTCCTGCACCGGTTCGCCGATCGGGACGACGAGTACCGGGCGCGGTTGCCGGTGTGCGAGGCGCGCCGCGACGGACCCGGTGAAGAACTCACGGATGGACTCACCGATCCCCCGCTTGCGCGTACCCACCACGATCAGGCGGGCATCGGTGCGTTCGGCGAGGTCCTTCATCGCGAGCGCCGGATCACCGGCGAGCATCTCGAGCTGCCAGGCGATGTCGACACCGGAGAGGGAGCGGGCCGCTTCATGGCGGAGTTGGGTCTCGAGAGCCTCGCTGGGAATTGCGTCGAGATTGATCGGAGCCGTGTGGACGTAGCCGTCGGGGTCTTCGTAGGACACGAAGCGGGTGACGTCGACGTGAGTGATGAGCAACGCTGCGCCGTGCAGGCGGGCGTACTGGGCGGCTTCGCGGAGGACCCGTGCGGACTGACCGGGCACGATCCCCACGATGACGGGTCGGTGCGGACGGCGGACGGTCGGCTGCGAGGCGGCATCGGACATGTCGGATCACCTTTCCCGCTCCCCACGCCCGCGAGGGCGACGGGAACGCACCGTGGTAGCCTGAATGCTACTCTTCCCGGCCACTGCCGGACTGTGACTGCGTCGGGCTGCCGGACCAAGCCCGCACTCGTGAAATGAGGGGTTACGCATGGGGCGTGGCCGTCAAAAGGCGAAGAACACCAAAATCGCCCGTGAGCTGAAGTACGACACCTACAGCTTGAACATCAACGCGCTCGAGCGTGAGCTCGGCGCGCCTGGTGACGAGCAGTACGAGGACAAGTGGGCCGACCAGTACACGGATGAGGACGACGAGGACGACGAGTCCGAATCCCCCTCTCCGTCTCTCGAGAAGGCCTGACTCCTCCGGTCGTCCTCACCACGGACCGTGGCGTAGCTCCCACTCCTGTTCGACCGTCTTCCGTCGCGCGATCACCACGCCCGCGGGGAGCGCGAGCAGTGAGATTGCGACCAGGATGATTAGCGGACCCGTCCAGGATCCGCTCGCGTCGTGCATCAGTCCGACGCTCAACGGGATGAACATCGTCACGCCGTAGCCGAGGCTCTGCGCGAACGAGCTGAGGGCGACCGTCGCGTCGTGCGTGCGCGTGCGGAGTCCCACCGACGTCAGCACCAGCGGGAACAGCAGCGGCAGCGTACCGAGCAGCGACACCCACAGCCAGGGAGCGGATGCCGGGGCCACCAGCAGTCCCCCGGCGCCGAGCACTCCCGCGACCGAAGCGATGACGAACAGGGGCATGACGATGCCGCGCCGCGCGACGAGCGCCGGCACCACGAGCGACGCCGGCAGGCCGATCAGGGCGAACAGCGACAGCAGGATGCCGGCGACCTGGGGCGTGACGCCCGCCGTGTCGACGAGGATCTTCGGCAGCCACGCGAACGACGTGTACGCGACAGAGCTTGAGGCGAAGAAGGTGACGGCGAGCGCCCATGCCGTCGGAAGGCGCCACAGGCGGGCGAACACGCGGGTGCTGACCGGCTCGAGGTCGACATCGACCGCGGCCCGGCGCGCACGGACGGCGAGCACGATCCAGGGCGCGAGCCCGGCGAGGGCGAACACCGACCAGACTCCGAGCGAGACGCGCCACCCGGCGGCATCCGCGATGGGCACAGCGACCAGGGGCGGCATGAAGGTCGAGATCGCCATCATCGTCGAGTAGACGGTGGTGAGCAGACCGATGCGGTCGGGGAAGTACTTCTTCACGAGCGCCGGCAGGAGCACGTTGCCGACACCGACGCCGGCGAAGATGACCGCCGAGCCGAGGAGCAGTCCGTAGGCGTCGGTCGCTGCACCGCGGGCGACGAGCCCGACCGCGACGGCCCCGAGCGCGACGAGCGCCGTGCGTTCGAGGCCGAAACGCCGCTCGAAGCCCGAGGCGAGGAGGCCGAACACGGCGAAGCACAGCGGCGGAACGGTGCCGATGAGGCCGAGGACCGCCGCGGGGAGGGTGAACTCCGCACCGATCGCGTCGAAGAGCGGCGACAGCGAGGCGACCGCCGACCGCAGCGAGAACGCGAGGAGGACGATGCCGACGAGGGCGAGGATCCGACCCCGTCGCTGGGCGCGGGGATCGGAAGACGTCACCTGATCCAGCCTAGGCCGGGTCAGGACTCCTGGGTGCCCTCGACCCAGGCGAGGTACTCATCGCTCACGGTGCCCGTGACGTACCGGCCGTCGAAGCAGCTCATGTCGAGATCCTCGACGTCGGGAGCACCCTCGAGGATGGCCGCCTTGAGGTCTTCGATCTCCTGGTAGACCAGGTAATCGCAGCCGAGCTCCTCGGCGATCTCGGGGATCGTCCGGTTGTAGGCGACCAGTTCATGACGGGACGGCATGTTGATGCCGTACACGTGCGGGAAGCGGATGGGCGGCGCCGCCGACGCAAACGTGACCGACTTCGCCCCGGCATCCCGTGCCATCTGGATGATCTCTCGCGAGGTCGTCCCCCGCACGATCGAGTCGTCGATGAGGAGGACGTTCTTGCCCTTGAACTCGGTCGACATCGCATTGAGCTTCTGTCGCACGCTCTTCTTGCGGATCGCCTGGCCGGGCATGATGAACGTCCGGCCGATGTAGCGGTTCTTGTAGAAGCCCTCGCGGTACTCGATGCCGAGCTTGCGCGCGACCTGCATCGCGGCGGGGCGCGACGAGTCCGGGATCGGCATGACGACGTCGATCGACCCCTCGGGCGTGTACTTCGCGATCGTGTCGGCGAGACGCTCGCCCATCCGCAGCCGCGCCTCGTAGACCGAGATGCCGTTCATGACCGAGTCGGGCCGGGCGAGATAGACGTACTCGAACGAGCAGGGGATGAGCTTGGGGTTCGGCGTGACCTGCTGGGTGAACAGGTTGCCCTCGAGGTCGATGAAGATCGCCTCACCCGGCTCGACGTCGCGGACGACCTCGAAGCCGCCGTTCTCGAGGACGAGCGACTCGGAGGCCACGGTCCACTCGTAGTGCCCGTTCTCGGCCTTGCGGGTGCCGAGGATGAGAGGACGGATGCCGAAGGGATCGCGGAACGCGAGCAGGCCGTAGCCGGCGATGAGCGCGATGGCGGCGTACGAGCCCTCGACGCGCTGGTGCACGCGGGTCACGGCCTCGAAGATCTGCTCGTGGTCGAGCTCGAGCCCCGAGATGACCTGCTGCAGTTCGTTGGCGAGGACGTTGACGAGCAGCTCGGTGTCGGAACTCGTGTTGAGGTGGCGACGATCGGTGCGGAAGAGCTCCTCCGTCAGTTCGCGCGTGTTCGTCAGGTTGCCGTTGTGCACGAGGACGATGCCGTACGGAGCGTTGACGTAGAAGGGCTGCGCCTCTTCCTCGTTCGACGCCGTGCCCTTCGTGGCGTACCGCACGTGTCCGAGGCCGATCGTGCCGAGCAGCGAGCGCATGTCGCGGGTGCGGAACGCCTCACGCACCATGCCGCGGTTCTTCGCGATGTGGAAGATCCCGCTCGACTCGGCCGTGGCGATGCCGGTCGAGTCCTGCCCGCGGTGCTGCAGCAGCAGCAGGGCGTCATAGACCTCTTGGTTGGCGGGTCCCTGAGCGACGACGCCGACGATTCCGCACATTGGTGTAGCTCAGTCCGTTTCTGCGTAGGAGCCGACCAGGCGCACTGCGCCACCGTCGACGCCCTTCGCGCCCTGCTCGTAGTCGCCGGCGGGCAGCGTCGTGTCCGACACCGTCCCGACCTGCCAGGTGTGGATGCCCTCCGCAGAGAGAGTGGATGCCGCGGCCTCGGCGACATCGGCCGATACGACCGCGAGGAAGCCGACGCCCAGGTTCCAGGTGCCCTCGGTCTGCTCCAGCGACAGCCCGCCGATGTCGGCGAGGACGCGGAACACGGAGGACGGCGACCAGGTGGAGCGGTCGACGTCGACCCATGTGCCGACGGGCAGGACGCGCGCGAGGTTGGCCGCGATGCCGCCGCCCGTGACATGGCTCAGCGAGTGGATCGCGCCGGGGTGCGCGTCGATCGCGCGCAGCAGCGGTGAGGTGTAGAGCCGCGTCGGCTCGAGCAGTTCCTCGCCCCACGTGCGACCGAAGTCGGCGGCGTTGTCGCCGTAGCCGATGCCCGCGTTGGCGATGATGTGGCGGATCAGCGAGTAGCCGTTGGAGTGCGGGCCGCTCGAGGCGAGGGCCAGCACGACATCGCCCGAGCGCACTCGATCGGCGCCGAGGACGGCATCCGCTTCGACGACACCCGTCGCCGCGCCCGCGACGTCGTAGTCGTTGATGCCCAGGAGTCCGGGGTGCTCGGCGGTCTCGCCGCCCACGAGCGCGGTGCCGGTGGCCGTGCAGCCGTCGGCGATGCCGCGCACGATGTCGGCGATGCGCTCGGGGAACACCTTGCCCGTGGCGATGTAGTCCGTCATGAACAGCGGCTTGGCGCCGACCACGACGATGTCGTCGACGACCATGCCGACGAGGTCCTGGCCGATCGTGTCGTGCTTGTCGATCGCCTGCGCGATCGCGACCTTCGTGCCGACACCGTCGGTCGAGGTCGCGAGCAGCGGCTTGGCGTAGCCGAGCAGAGCGGATGCGTCGAAGAGGCCTGCGAAGCCGCCGACGCCACCGAGGACCTCAGGGCCCTGGGTTCGGCGGACGGCCGATTTCATCAACTCAACGGCGAGGTCCCCCGCCGCGGTGTCGACGCCGGCAGCGGAATAGGGATTGGTGGGGGTGGAGGCCACCCGCACAGCCTACCGGCCACCGGGCCCCCTCATCCGCCACTCGGCTGACGGGACGCTGAGCACAGCCGAGCCATAGGATGTGCGCATGAGTGGGGCTGAGCGGCCCGAGTGGGTCGTGCGGGAAGACGCGAGCGCGACGGTGATCGTCGCGCTGTTCGTGCGCCAGGCCCTCGGCATCCGTGCTCCGGAAGAGCTGCCCCACCTGCGCGGCGCACCGAGCGCGCAGCCCGAGGACGACGACGACGCGCGCCTGTTGGAGCGGCAATGGCTGGCGTATTGGGCGATGGCTGTCGAGCCCCAGGCTCACCCCTCCCCCGTGCCCCTCGACCTGGTGGACGGGTTCGAGACCCTTGCCGTCCTCCCCGTCGACGGATTCGACGAGCTGCGCGCCGCCATGGCGCCGCTGGCTGAGGCCGCGGTGGCGTTCGCGCGCCGGGCGAGCGATCGCTACGCGCTCCAGGCGCGATCGGGATCGGCCAGCAGCTACCGCGCCTACGCCAGCGCGATCGCGGAGCACGAACGCCGGGTCGGGCGCCGGGCCCACTCGTTCGAACTGAACGTGCAGGTGCTCCCGCTGACGCAGCGCGGCGTCTGGTGGATCGGGTCTCTCACGATCGCGGTGACGGACGGGCTCCGCGGCGACGTGGCCGCGTTCGATCCGGCGATTCAGCCGATCATCGCCGAACTCGCCTGAGATCCGGTCACTCGTCGGTTTCGACCCGCTCGCGCTCGATCTGCACGGTCCGCTGTCGGCGTCCGAGGACGCGGTCGAAGACGAGCGCGACGACACCGCCCAGCGCGACACCGACTGGTACGCAGCCCAGCAGCAGGAAGCCGAACACCTGGCTCTGCGAGTAGCGCGCTCCCGTGCTCTCGCTGATCTGACCGTCGCCGAACGCGAAGGTCAGGATGAGGGCGATGAGGATGCCGAGCGCCGCTCCCACACCGAAGAACGCAGCGAACCGGGGGCTCCGCCGCAGTTCCGCGGACTCGACGTGCGTTTCGGAATGCTCGGCCATGAGTCCATTGTCCACCCCCGCCTCACGGAAGCGGGTCGTGCACCTGCTCCGGCTGCGCCGCGCGAGCGCTGTTGCGCTTGCGGCGCTGGACCGATCCGACCGCGAGGAGCGCGGCCAGGAGAGCGGCGACCCCCACCACGATGACCGGGACGAGGATGCCGGTGCCCCCGGCATCCTCCTCCGCGTCCGCGGGAGCGGGGGCGGCCGAGGGCCCGGTCGAAGCCTCAGCGGTGGCGCAGTCGGCGGCGATGGTGAGATCAATGCCGCCGAGCATGCCGGACCACAGCACGTCGCGTCCCTGACCGGTCGGGTCGGTGGCGGCCCCGACTCCATCGAGGTTGAGGGCGTCACCCGACTCGGAGACGGCAGCGGCGCCGAGGTCGACGTCGGCCAGCGGCGCCTGCGGGACGAGGTCGGTGCCCTCGGGCTGGACGTCGAAGAGGAGCGTCCCCCGGGTGCCGTCGATCACGATGGTCGGTGCGGACAGGGTCGTCTTCACGCCGGCCGCGCTCGTGTAGACGAGGGTCCCGTCGAAGCTGATGCTGCCGGTCGGACCGACGGGTTCGACCACGCCGGTTCCGTCGGTGAAGGTGAGGATGCCGTCGGCCGCCGCGACGGCGCCGCCTGCCTCGACGTCGGATGCACCGGCATCCCATACGGCTTTCGCTTCGGAGACGATGCAGCTGCGCGCTGCCGCGTGGGCCGGTTCCACCGCGCCGAGGACCGGCGCGAACGCCACGGCGAGCGCGAGCGCGAAGATCGGGGAACGAGCGTCCACCCCGGGGTGCCGTGCGTGCATGCCGTTCCTCTCCGCAGGCGATCGTACCGGGGGGAGGAGCTACGGACGGATCCCGGAAGAGCTCATCACGGCCTCAGCGGGAGGAGCCCGTCGAGGTTCGCCCGGACGCCCGATGCGTGGACGGTGCCGGCGGTGACGGCGTCGGCCCACGTGGTTCGTCCGGTGGCGAGCGCGATCCAGGTTGCGGCATCCGTCTCGATGACGTTGGGCGGAGTGCCGCGCGTGTGCCGCGGGCCCTCGACGACCTGGACGGCGCCGAAGGGTGGCACGCGCACCTCGACCGAGTTGCCCGGGGCCTTCTCGACCAGCAGCTGAAGGAGATAGCGGACCGCGGTGGCCAGTTCGGCTCGCGCTGCCGAGCCGGTGGCGACGGCGGCGAGGGCGTCGCGACCGTCACCGGTGCTGATGGTGCGGGGCATGGATGACACCGTAACGCGCGAGCGCCGGTCGGTAGTCTGACGGGGTGAAGATCCTGGTCCTCGGCTCGGGCGCGCGCGAGCACGCCATCATCCTCGCTCTGGTCGCCGAAGGCGCCGGGCACGAGATCTTCGCGGCTCCCGGCAACGCCGGCATCGCCGCGAACGCGACGCTCGTGGCGGATCTCGACCAGAACGATCCCGCCGCCGTCACCCGGTATGCGAACGAGGAGCACATCGACCTCGTCGTGATCGGCCCCGAAGCCCCCCTCGTCGCCGGTGTCGCCGACGCCCTGCGCGAGCGCGGCATCCCCGTCTTCGGTCCCGGCAAGGCTGCGGCGCAGATGGAGGGGTCGAAGGCGTTCGCGAAGCGGGTCATGGATGCCGCCGGTGTCCCGACCGGACGCGCGGCACGCGCGCAGACCCGCGACGAGGTGGCCGCGGCGATCGACGAGTTCGGTGCCCCCTACGTCGTGAAGGCCGACGGCCTCGCCGCCGGCAAGGGCGTCATCGTGACGTCCGACCGCGACGCGGCCCTCTCCCACGCCGACACGTACCTGCCGAGCGGCCCCGTGCTCGTCGAGGAGTTCCTCGCCGGCCCCGAGGTGTCACTCTTCTTCCTCAGCGACGGCGACACCGTTCGCGCGCTCAGCCCCGCCCAGGACTTCAAGCGGGCACTCGACGGCGACGAGGGCCCCAACACGGGAGGCATGGGCGCCTACTCCCCGCTCCCCTGGCTCGCCGACCGCTTCGGGAGCGAGGATGCTTTCGTCGCGCAGGTGACCGCCGAGGTCGCCGAGCCGGTGATCCGTCAGCTGGATGCCGAGGGGACGCCGTTCATCGGACTGCTCTACGCGGGCCTCATCCTCACCGACGCGGGCGTCAAGGTGATCGAGTTCAACGCGCGCTTCGGCGACCCCGAGACGCAGGTCGTCCTGCCGCGACTGCGTACGCCGCTGTCGCGCCTCCTGCTCGCCTCGGCGAGCGGAACGCTCGAGTCGGAGCCGGCGCTCGAGTTCGCGTCCGACGCCGCCGTCACCGTCGTGCTGGCGAGCGAGGGATACCCCGAGAAGCCGGTCACCGGTCGCCCCCTCACGGGAACGGAGGCCGCGGCATCCGTCGACGGCGTGCACCTCGCCCATGCGGCGACGGCTCACTCCGACGGCGAGCTCATCGCGACCGGCGGACGTGTGCTGAACGTCGTGGCCGTGGGCAGCGACCTCGCCGACGCGCGCGACCGGGCGTACGCGGCCCTCGAGCAGATCTCACTCGAGGGCGCGCACTACCGGCGCGACATCGCCCTTCGCGCCGCGGGCTGAGAACAGCGCGCCGCGGGCTGAAACCCCGGCGCTGAGGGCTCAGCGCTGCGCGAGGTGCGCGGGGCGGCGCAGGAACAGCACCATCACGACGCCGAGCGCGATGACGGCGGCCGGCAGCAGCATGGACTGACCCATGGCGGTCGAGAATCCCTCGGCGATGGCCGGCGGCATCCCTTCGCCAGCTCCGAAGTCGCCACTGGCGGCGCCACCCGCGCCGGGCAGGTTCGCCTCGAGGCGGGACTGCATGACGCCGGCGATCGCGGCAGAGCCGATGACCGATCCGATCGTGCGGGTCGTGTTGTAGATGCCCGAGCCGGCGCCCGCCTGCTGCGGCGGGAGGTTCCGCGTCGCGGTCGTCGCGAGCGGGCCCCACATGCCGGCGTTCGCGACACCGATGATCGCCGAGGGGATGAGCAGCAGCAGGATGGGCGCGTCGGTGTTCATCAGCAGCACATAGCCGACCAGACCGATCACCATGAGCGACAGCCCCGGCACCAGGAGCACCCGCGGGTCGACACGGTCGAGGATGCGACCCGCGAAGGGGGCGAGCACACCCGACAGCACCGCCATCGGGATGAGGAGGAGTGCCGACTCGGTCGGGGTGAGACCGCGGGCGAGCTGCGTGAAGAAGGCCATCGGCAACGCCATGCTCGTGACGGTGAAACCGACTGCCGCGATGGCGAGATTGGAGATCGCGAAGTTGCGGTCGCGGAACAGGTCGAGCGGCACGAGCGGTTCGCTCTTCGTGCGCGCCTGCGTCCAGATGAAGACGGCGAGGACCACGACGCCGGCAGCGATCATGCCCCACACCCACGGCGCCCAGTCATAGTGGTCGCCCTCCTGGAGCCCGAAGACGATGAGGAACAGCGCGACGGCGCTGAGCACGACGCCCAGGATGTCGAAGCGGTGCGGGTGGGTCGGCAGCTGCGGCACGAGACGCCACGCGAGGACGAAGGCGATGACACCGACCGGGATGTTCACGAAGAAGATCCACTCCCAGCCGAAGCCGTCGACGAGCAGACCGCCCGCGAGCGGCCCGACGAGGGTGGCGACACCGGCGGTCGCACCCCACAGGCCCATCGCCGCGCCGCGCCGCTCGGCCGGGAAGGTGCGGGTGATGACAGCCATCGTCTGCGGGGTCATGAGCGCGGCGCCCAGGCCCTGCGCCGCACGCGCGGCGATGAGCATCTCGAGCGAGCCCGACAGCCCGCAGGCGAGCGAGGCGATCGTGAAGATCGCGAGCCCGATGAGGTAGATGTTCTTCGGCCCGAAGCGATCACCGAGACGGCCGGTCACGAGGAGCGGCACGGCGTAGGTCAGCAGGTAGGCCGACGTGACCCACACCACGTTGTCGAGATTGCCCGTGGAGGGATCGAGTGCAGCCTTGATGGCGGGGTTCGCCACCGAGACGATCGTCGTGTCGACGAGGATCATGAAGAACCCGATGACGAGCGCCCAGAGGGCGGGCCAGGGATTCTTCGGAGTTGCGGATGCGCCCGGGGTGCGGACGGTGGTCGTGCTCTCGCTCATGCGCGTGCGGCTTCTCTCTGTGCCAGATAGCGGTCGGTGACGGGGATGTCGACGACACCCCAGACGGTGTCGGGACGACGGATGAACTCGACCGCTTCGTCGAGCCAGGCGATGTCGGCGGCGAGCAAGGCTGCCTGCCGATGGACTTCGATGAGGAACTGGGGATGCGATCCGTGGGAAACGGCGCGATCGCGGGCGCTGCGGTGAGCCTCGAGGGATGCCACGAGGAGCTCCCGGCGCTGCGCGAACAGCGGGATCACCTCGCTCCTCGCGAGGTTGTGCGCCTCCGTCAGCGCGATGCGGAATCGCTCGGGGTCGTCGATCGAGACGAGCTCGCGTCGGATCCAGTCGAGGAGGGCGGCGCCACCGGCATCCGTCAACGTGTACGTCGTCCGTTCAGGGCGATTGCCGGCACGGTCGCTGCCGACCTCGGCGATGTGACCCTGCCGTTCGAGGCGCGCGACCGTGTGGTAGATCGTCCCGTGCGTCAGGGCGATCATCCGATCGGCTCGGCGTTCGCGGAGCAGCCGGACCATCTCGTAGGTGTGCATGTCGTCCTCGTGCAACAGCGCGAGCAGCATGATCGCGGTCGGGGTGAGCCGCGCGATGGCATCTGCCATGGGACTCCCTCCGGTCGATTAGTCCATATGGACTATACGCCTAGGAGCGGACACGTCAGTCGGCGGGCTGCAGCACCGCCCACGCTCGGGCCGCGTCATCGGTCACCAGCGAGATCTGAACGCCGACCATCCGGTTGACACGAATTCCCGTCGCGCGCCCCGAGGCGCTGCAGCCGTGCGTCACCGAGACCGGCCCGGTGACGGTGGCCGGCGGATCGTCCTCTCCCGCGGCCGGCGATAGCGACAGCGTGATCGAGGCGTCGCTCGGGGTGCAGTCGAATTCGAGGACGTAGTCCTGGCCACGCACGGCACTGCTCGCCACGTTCAGGGACGTCACGGGGTCGACGCCGACCGCGTCGCGTTCGAAGACCAGGCGGGACGCCTCCAGCGGCGCCTCGGCGGGGATCCGGTAGGAGGGGTCTGCCGAGGCCTCGGGTTCCGGCGTCGGCGTCGGCGTCGGCGAGGGCGAGGGCGAGACGGTCGGCGTCAGCGACGGGGTCTCGTCATCCACCCCTGTCGTCGAGATGCATCCGCTCAGTCCGAGCGAGAGCGCGAGGGCGGCCAGGGCGAGCAGTGGTCGGCGCATGACGCCAGGGTACGCACGGGGCATCGCGCCCGCGATAATGGCCAGGTGACGGATGCCGCGACTTCCCTGCCCGGATGGACCCACGTGTACTCGGGCAAGGTCCGGGACCTCTACCGCCCCGCAGACGGCGATGAAAGACGGATGCTCGTGGTCGCCAGCGATCGCGTCAGCGCCTTCGACCACGTGCTCGACCCGGGCATCCCGGGTAAGGGCGAGCTCCTCACGCGACTGAGCCTCTGGTGGTTCGCACAGCTCGCCGGCGGCGACGGCGGCCGGTCGATTCCGAACCACCTCGTGGACGGCGTGGAGCCGCCCGCCGAGGTCGCCGGTCGGGCCATGGTCGTCCACGAGCTGGACATGCAGCCGATCGAGTGCGTCGTTCGCGGCTACCTGACGGGATCGGGCTGGGCCGAGTACCAGGCCGACGGCACGGTGTGCGGGATTCCCCTTCCCGCGGGCCTCGCCAACGGCGACCGCCTGCCGGAGCCGATCTTCACCCCCGCCTACAAGGCGCCGCTCGGCGAGCACGACGAGAACATCTCGTTCGAGCGCACCGTCGAGCTCGTCGGCGAGGCTCGTGCCACCGAACTGCGCGACGCGTCGCTTGAGATCTACCGCCGCGCTGCCGCGCTCGCCGAGGCGAACGGGCTCATCCTCGCCGACACGAAGTTCGAGTTCGGGGTGGATGCCGACGGCGTCCTGACCCTCGGCGACGAGGTGCTCACGAGCGACTCGTCGCGGTACTGGGACGCCGACGCCTGGCGAACCGGCGCGACCCCGGCCGACCGCATGGCGAGCTTCGACAAGCAGATCGTCCGCGACTGGCTCGCCGCGAACTGGGACAAGCAGGGCACGCCGCCCACCGTCCCGGCCGATGTCGTCGAGCAGACCGCCGCGAAGTACCGGGAGCTCCTGGACCGACTCGCCGCTGCGTGACGCCGTCGCTCCCACGCGCTCAGCCGACTCCCAGGTAGCCTGACCCCAGGCATCCCCCCACCACCTGAGGAGCACGCGCATGCCCATCTGGACCCTTCACGGTGACGGCCGCCGCGTCGCCCCCGGAGCCGTCGTCACCCCCAGCGAGCGACTCGGCTGGGGCAGCACGATCGCCATCGGCGCCCAGCACGTCGTCGCCATGTTCGGCGCAACGTTCCTGGTGCCGCTGCTGACCGGTTTCCCCGTGAGCACGACGCTCCTCTTCTCGGGACTCGGGACGCTCCTTTTCTTGATCCTCACCCGTAACAAGCTCCCCAGCTACCTCGGGTCGTCCTTCGCCTTCATCGCGCCGATCACGGCCTTCGGTCCCGGTCAGGGCAAGCCGCTCGACAGCCCCGAGCAGATCGGCCAGGCGCTCGTCGGCGTCTTCGTCGCCGGCATTTTGCTCGCGGGCATCGGCTTCCTCGTACAGGCCACGGGCACCCGCTGGCTCGAGAAGCTCATGCCGCCCGTCGTCTCCGGCGCGATCGTCGCGCTCATCGGCCTCAACCTCGCTCCGGCGGCGTGGAACAACTTCAAGACCGACGCGGTCCTCGCGACCATCACCCTGGTCGCGAGCATCCTGTGCGCAGTGCTGTTCCGCGGCATCCTCGGCCGCGTCTCGATCTTCCTCGGCGTCGTCGTCGGCTACATCGCCGCGCTCATCATGGGGCGCGTCGACTTCGCGCCCGTGAGCGCACTCATCAAGAGCAACCAGTGGATCGGTCTGCCGACGTTCCATCTGCCGTCCTTCGGCGATCCTGTCGCGTGGGGTCTGCTGCCGATGTTCCTGCCGGTGGTCCTCGTCCTCGTCGCCGAGAACGTGGGACACGTCCGCGGCGTCGCGACCATGACCGGCGACGCGACCGTCAACACGCGCACCGGTCGCGCCCTCCTCGCCGACGGACTCGCGACGACGCTCGCGGGCGCTTTCGGCGGCTCGGGCACCACCACCTACGGCGAGAACATCGGCGTCATGGCGGCGACCCGCATCTACTCGACCGCCGCGTACTGGGTGGCGGGCATCATCGCCGTGCTCCTGTCGTTCTCGCCCGTCGTCGGCGCGGTGCTGTTCACGATCCCGAACGGCGTCATCGGCGGCGTGACGACGGCGCTCTACGGCCTCATCGGTGTCATCGGCATCAAGATCTGGGTCGACAACCAGGTCGACTTCTCGCGCCCCGTGAACCAGTACACGGTCGCCGTCGCCTTCGTCATCGCGATCGCGAACTTCACGATGGACCTCGGTCAGCTGCAGTTCGGCGGCATCGTGCTTGGTACCGTGGCAGCGCTCGTGATCTACCACGCCGGCAACGCGATCGCCCGCGCTCGCAAGACGGGTGCGGATGACGGCGGCCCGATCGTCCCGATCGGTCAGCTCGGCGGCGACCCCGACTGACGGTCACCGCGGGAATGAAAAGCGGTCCGGCGCGTTACCCATTCATATGAATGCGTCTGCCCCGGACCGCCTTGCGGCCACCACCTCGATGGGCGCGGTGACTCTGCTCGTCGGCGACCTCGACGCGATGACCCGGTACTACCGCGACGTGGTCACTCTGCAGGTCATCGCCGCCGAGGGTGACACCGTGACCCTCGGCCGCGCGGGACGTGCGATCGTCATCCTTCGCCACGAGGCGGGGCTTCGCCACGCGCCTGCCGGTGCGGCGGGACTCTTCCACACCGCCATCCTGTTCGAATCGCAGACGGCACTGGCCGCCGCGCTGTTCTCGCTCGCCCAGCACGCACCCGGAACGTTCACCGGCAGCGCCGACCACCTCGTCAGCCAGGCGTTCTACGCAACCGACCCCGAGGGCAACGGCATCGAGCTCTACTGGGACCGCGACCGCAGTGCCTGGTCGTGGACCCACGGACAGGTCGAGATGGCCACCCTGCACCTCGACCCGAACGCCTTCATCCGAGACCACCTGACGGATGCCGCGGCTGCGGGATCGACGGCCGCCGATGCGGCATCCGTCGGTCACGTCCACCTGTCGGTGGGGGACGTGACCACCGCACGCGCCTTCTACGTCGACACCCTCGGTTTCGACGTCACCGCCGAACTCGACGGTTCGGCTCTCTTCGTGAGTGCGGGCGGGTACCACCATCACATGGCGATGAACGTGTGGAACTCGCGCGGAGCGGGTCCGCGGATGCCCGCGCTCGGCCTGGGACGAGTCGACCTCGCGCTGCCCGACCGCGACAGCCTCGGCGAACTCAGCGAGCGCCTGCGCCACCACCGCGTCGAGATCGAGGACGACGGACGCACCACGACCTTCACGGACCCGTGGCGCAACACCCTGCACGCCAGTGTGGCGTGAGCGCGTTCAGGCGGATTCGCGCACGATGAGCTGCGTCTCGAGCAGCGTCTCGTGCTCGGGGAACCCTCCCGCGAGGAGGGTCAGCAGGATGTCCGCCATGACCTCTCCCTGCACGAGCGACGGCTGACGCACTGTCGTCAGAGTCGGCGACACCGAGGTGGCGACGGGTGAATCGTCGTAGCCGACGATCGCGACGTCCTCGGGGACGCGAAGCCCTGCGCGCGCCAGCTCGACGAGCACTCCGCGCGCCATGAGGTCACTGGCGACGAAGAGGCCGTCGAACTCGACGCCCGACTCGATCATCCGCTTGGCGGCCGCAGCGGCGGCCGCGGCGGTGAAGTCGCCGTCTTCGATGGCGACGGATGACAGGCCCGCGGCATCCAGCGCCTCACGGAAGCCGGTCAGGCGGTCTATTCCACCGGGCATGGTCGTGGGACCCGTGATCGTCGCGAGACGCGTGCGCCCCTGGTCGATGAGGTGCTGCGTCGCGAGGCGCGCTCCCTCGACGTTGTCGACGTCGACGTAGTAATCACGCTCACGCTGCCGGACGGGGCGGCCGCCGTAGACGACGGGCATGGCCGCGGCGATGCGGTCGATGAACGCGTCGCTCGTGTGGTGGGAGACGATGATCGCGCCGTCGACGGCCCCGCTACGGAGGTACTCCGTCGCCTTGTCGTGAGGGTCGTCGCTCGCGATGATCAGGTTGAGGACGTAGTCGGACTTCGAGACCCGCTTGTTGATGCCGCTCACGATCGCCGCGAAGAACGGATCGCCGAAGAACCGGGTCGTGTCCTCAGGAACCACGAGCGCGACCGCCATCGTGGCGCGACTCGCCAGGGACCGCGCGGCCCGGTTGGGCACGTAGTTGAGCTCGTCGATCGCCTGGCGAACGGCCGCGAGGGCCGCCGGGCTGACCGCCGTCGAGCCGTTGACGACGCGCGAGACGGTGGAGCGCGAGACCCCTGCCGCGCTGGCGACCTCTTCGATCGTCACCGGGGAGGCGCTCGTCACCGGGGAGTGAAGGGTTTCGGACACGGCCACCTCGGGGAGTGCAGTCAATCGATCGCTCGGGCAGCGATGACCCGACGATACTCCAGAGCACTGTCCTTGAACGTCCGTTCCTGCGTGGCGTAATCGACCCGGATCAGGCCGAACCGCTTGTCGTACCCCCACGCCCACTCGAAGTTGTCCATCAGCGACCAGTAGAAGTAGCCCCGCACGTCGACGCCCGCATCGGCGGCGTCGAGGATCGCGCCGAGGTGACCACGGAGGAATTCGACGCGATCGGCGTCGTGCACCCGCACGTCACCGTCTTCGACCACGGTCTCGTCGTCGAAGGCGGCGCCGTTCTCGGTCACGAACAGCGCCGTTCCGGCATCCTTCGCGTACTCGTCCCAGACCCGCTCGAGGAGCACGGTCAGGCCCGCGGGCTGCACTTCCCAGTGCATCGCCGTTCGCGGCAGGCCGCGCTCATACCAGTGGATGCCGTCGCCCGCCGGCCAGGGCGAACCCACCACGCGGTCGGTCGGCGCATCGCCGGGAAGGGGCGGGTCGGCCGGGGCGCTGCCGCCGACGAACTCGCCGTGGTAATAGTTCACGCCCAGCACGTCGAGGCGCTGAGAGATCGTGTCGACGTCGCCCGGGTGCACGGCGGCCTCGAAGCGGGCGACCGCGTCGGGGTCGACGGCGCGGATGTCCGAGACGATGTCCTCGGGGTAGCTTCCCCGGAAGATCGGGTCGAGGAACCACCGGTTGAACTGGCCGTCGATCCGGCGCGCGGCGTCGACGTCGTCGGGCTTGGCCGGGTCGGCGGCTTCGGCGACGGTGAGGTTCAGGGTGATGCCGAGGTTCAGCGCGGGGTCGCGGCGCCGGAGCTCCTCGACCACGAGGCCGTGCCCGCGGAGCAGGTGGTGGGATGCCAGCATCCCGTCACCGATGCTGAACCGACCGGGGGCATGGATGCCGCCCGTGTAGCTGAGGAACGACGAGCACCACGGCTCGTTGAGGGTCGTCCAGTCCGACACCCGATCGCCCAGCGCGTCGTGGACCGACAGGGCGTACTCGGCGAACCGCTCGCTCGTCTCGCGCACCGTCCACCCGCCCTGCTCTTCGAGCGTCTGCGGCAGGTCCCAGTGGTACAGCGTGAGCCACGGACGGATGCCGGCCCTCAAGAGCTCGTCGACGAGGCGCTCGTAGAAGTCGATGCCCTTCGCGTTGACCGGTCCGCCGTCAGGACGGACCCGCGACCACGAGGTCGAGAACCGGTATGTCTCGAGGCCGAGGTCCTTCATGAGCGCGACGTCGCCCCGGTAGCGGTGGTAGTGGTCGCACGCGACGTCGCCGTTGTCGGCTCCGATGACGGCGCCCGGGACCCGGCTGAAGGCATCCCAGATCGAGGCGGTCCGGCCGTCCTCGAAGGCTGCACCCTCGATCTGGTAGGCGGCGGTCGCGGCACCGAAGAGGAAGTCGGTCGGGAAGGGGCGTGAGACGGAGGCGGGCACGGGGGCAGAGTACTCCTGCGAAAGCACGTTCACGGGATGCCCGTCAGCCCTTGACCGCGCCGGCCATGATGCCGCTCACGAGCTGCTTGCCGGCGAAGACGAACAGCAGGATCAGGGGCACGGTGGCCAGCAGGACGCCCGCGAGGACGATGGAGTAGTCGACGAAGTAGTTGGCCTGCAGGAGCGACAGCGCGACCGGAAGCGTCGGGCTCTGCCGGTCGAGCACGATGAACGGCCAGAAGAACTGGTTCCAGGCACCGACGAACGTGAACAGGAACAGCATCGCCGCGGCGGGACGTGCGGCGGTGACACCGACGGTCCAGAAGGTGCGGATCTGGCTCGCACCGTCGACTCGCGCCGCCTCGATGAGCTCATCGGGAACGGTCTGGCCGATGTACTGCGTCATCCAGAACACCCCGAATGCGCTCGTGAGTGCGGGGACGATGACCGCGCCGATGGTGCCCGTCCACCCCATGTCGGCGAAGAGGATGTAGAGCGGAACGACACCGAGCTGCATCGGCACCGCCATCGTCGCGACGACGAAGGCGAGCAGGAATTTGCTCCCGCGGAAGCGCAGCTTGGCGAAGGCCCAGCCCGCGAGCGTCGAGAAGACGACGACGGATGCCGCGATCACCGTCGAGCTGAAGATCGAGTTCCAGAGCGCGAGCCAGAAGTTGACGGCCGGATCGTTCATGACCGAGAGCGCGTTCGACACGAAGTTCGCGCCGGGGATCCACGACATGTTCGGGTCGTTGATCGTGAACTGGTCGCCGGAGCCGATGAGGAACGACCAGTAGTAGGGGAAGATCGCCGAGACGGCGACGACACCGAGTCCGACGTAGACCCAGAAGCCGGCGCGGACGCCGCGGATGCGGGTGGTCCGCTCGCCACGGCGACGTCGCGCCGCGTTCGGGATGTTCTCTTCGACGATGGCCAGGGGCGGCTCGCTGATGGTGGTCATCGTCCGGCATCCTTTCGTGCGCGTCGCGGCATCTTGACGCCGCGGCCACCCTCGTCACGGACGAGGCGGCGGGTGATGAGGAGGTTCACGAGGCCGATCACCACGATGATGATGAACAGGATCCACGCGAGGGCGGCGGCGCGACCGAAATTGAACTCGCCCCAGCCGATGTTGTAGAGGTACAGCGTGATCGTCAGCCATTGCTGAGCCGCACCACCCTCACCCGTGTTGTCGAACATGCGGGGCTCGTCGAAGATCTGCAGACCGCCAATCGTCGAGGTGATGATGACGAAGATGAGCGTCGGCCGGAGCGACGGGAGCGTGATGCTGACGAACTGCCGGAGGGCGCCGGCGCCGTCGACCGTGGCCGCCTCGTAGTACTCGCGAGGCACCGCCTGCATGGCGGCCAGGAGGATGAGGGCGTTGTAGCCGGTCCAGCGGAAGTTGACCATCGTCGCGATCGCGACGTGGCTCCAGAACGGATCCTTGTGCCAGGCGATCGGTTCGAGTCCGAGCGTGCCGAGCGCGTTGTTCACGAGGCCGTGCACGTCGCCGAACATGTTGCTGAAGATCAGTGCGACGGCGACGGGGGCCATGACGAAGGGGAGCAGCACGCTCATGCGCCAGAACGTTTTCGCCCGGATGTTGCGGTCGAGCATCGCGGCGATGAACAGCGCCAGGAGCAGCTGCGGGACGGTGGACAGCAGGAAGATGCTGAAGGTGTTGCGGAGGGCGACCCAGAACTTGGGGTCGTTCAGGATCCAGGCGTACTGATCGAACCCGACGAAGGTGCCGGAGTTGCGGATCAGGTCCCATTCCTGGAACGAGATGACCGCCGTGAAGCCGATCGGGAAGAGCCCCACGACGGCGAACATGAGGAAGAACGGGGAGATGTAGAGGTAGGGCGAGACCTTCACGTCCCACCGGCTGAGCCGCTGGCGGAAGGAGAGCACGCGGATCGGACGGTCCGTGGCAGCGGGCCGGTCCTCGAGGGGGGTCCGGGGTCGGATGTCGGTGGTGGTCACGTGGCGTCTCTCCGTCGTGGTCGAGCGATGGTGGGGATGCCGGCCGCCGCAAGCGCGGCCGGCATCCCGGTCAGGGACGGATCAGAAGGCCTCGACCTCGGCGACCCAGGTCTTCCACGCGGCATCCTCGGACTCCGACTTGTCGAAGACACGGTTCACGGCGTTCTGCAGTGCGTCGTGGTACTTGAAGTAGTCGGCGCTCTTGAACGGCAGGACCGTGACGGCCTCTGCGCGGTCTGCACCGATCTCTCCGGTCTTGGCACCGTTGTAGTAGTCGTTGACGTAGCCCTGGAGGTCCGGGTTCTCGTACGCGTCGACCTGGCTCGGGAAGGCGCCCACGTTGACGAACGCCTCGACCTGCTGCTCGGGCGCGGACAGCCACTCAGCGAGCTTCTGCGCTTCCTCGACGTGCTTTCCCTTGGCGGGGATGGTCAGGTAAGAACCGCCCCAGTTGCCGCCACCATTGGGGAAGGTGTTCGCGATCTTCCAGTTCTTCTGGTCGGGCGCGTAGCCCGAGATGATGCCCTGCATCCAGCCGGGGCACAGCACGGTCGCGAAATCATCGCCCTGGAAGGACGCGATCCAGTCATCGCCCCACTGAGCCGAGTAAGCGGAGTTGGGAACCGCGCGCTCGATGACGCTCTTGTACGCGTCGGCGATCTCGGGGTTCGAGGTCGCGATGACGGACCCGTCGGGCTTGTCGTAGGTGTACTCGATCTGGTTGACGATGCCCTGCAGAACAGAGTTGGCCGAGTCGATCATGGACTTGCCCGACGCCTCGCGGTACTTGTCGGCGACGTCGAAATAGTTGTTCCAGTCGCCGTCGAACAGCGCCTCGACCTCGGCGGGCTCAGAAGGCAGGCCGGCAGCCTCGAAGAGGTCCGAGCGGTAGCAGATGGCCTGCGGGCCGATGTCGGTGCCGTAGCCGATGAGGTTCCCCTTGGGGTCTGTCGCGGCCTTCTCCTTCCAGTCCAGCCAACGGCCCTTGAGGTCGTCGGGGACGGGAGTGAGCAGGTCGGAGTATTGCATGGCTTCGCTGAGCCAGTCGACCTCGACGGCCTCGATGTCGGCGAGACCGCCCTTGCCGAGCTTCTGGAAGAAGTTCTTGCGGGCATCGCCCGACTCGGCCGCCTTGTTGTGGACGATTGTGACGTTCGGGTTCGCGTCCTCGTACTTCTGGAGGAATTCGTCGGTGTAACCGAAGTTGTTGAAGGTCGCGATGGTCAGCGTGACCTTCTCGCCTTCTGCTCCGGTGCCGCCCTGGTTGCCGCCGCCGGCACAGCCGGCGAGGACGAGAGCGGAGGTGGTGGCGACGCCGGCGATCAGTCCGACGCGGCGCAGGGCGCGTGCGTTCACAGAACACTCCTTTGTGGTGTGGCGAGAGCGAGGTGCAGGCCTCCCTGTGTGGGAGCGCTCTCATCGAGTGGTGCCGACGCTATGGGATCGCTCCCAAACGTGTCAAGGGAGCGCTCCCACGGGTGCGGTCACGGTTTGGTCACGGCGGGCGACGGCGGGAAACGGTGAGGTGGCGCGCGGGCCCTAGACTTGACCCGCACCCCTGCCCGCGACATCCCGGAGCTTTCTGATGCCCACCATCGTCGTCGACGTCATGCCCAAGGCCGAGCTCCTGGACCCGCAGGGGAAGGCCGTCGCCGGAGCCCTGCACCGCCTCGGACACGCCGGTTTCGGCGACGTCCGCATCGGCAAGCGCTTCGAGCTCACTGTCGACAGCGCCGACGAGGCGACCCTCGCCGCCGTCAAGACGATCGCCGAAGAGATCCTGTCGAACTCGGTGATCGAGGACGTCGTCGGCATCGAGGTTGTCGAGTGACCGTTCGCGTCGGGGTCATCACCTTCCCCGGCTCGCTGGACGACGGCGACGCGCGCCGCGCCGTCCGTCTCGCCGGCGCCGAGCCCGTCGCCCTCTGGCACGGCTCGCACGACCTCGAGGGCGTGGACGCTCTCGTCCTCCCCGGCGGCTTCAGCTACGGCGACTACCTGCGCGCCGGCGCCATCGCCGCGCTCGCCCCGATCATGTCCGAGGTGAAGGATGCCGCGGCCAAGGGCATGCCGATCCTCGGTATCTGCAACGGCTTCCAGATGCTCGTCGAGGCGCACCTGCTGCCGGGCGGTCTGATCCGCAACGCACACCAGCAGTTCATCCGCCGCGATCAGCGCCTCGTCGTCGAGAACGCCGACACCGCCTGGACGAGCGAGTTCCGCCGCGGGCAGGAGATCGTCATCCCTTTGAAGAACGCCGACGGCGGCTACATCGCCTCCGACGAGACGCTCGCGCGGATCCAGGGGGAGAACCTCATCGCCTTCCGGTACGCGGGCGTCAACCCGAACGGGTCGATGGACGACATCGCCGGCCTCACGAACGAGCATGGCAACGTCGTGGGCCTCATGCCCCACCCCGAGCACGCGATCGAGCCCGGGTTCGGTCCTGACACCTCCGCGGCTATGCGGTCGGGCGTCGACGGCCTGCAGTTCTTCACGGCGGCCGTCTCCGCCGTCGTGCATTCGGCGGCCTGACGCCGCGAGAAGGGCTCCCGCGACCTCAGCCGGCGACGCTCACGCGCCGAGTCGGCGCGCGAGGTGCGGAGCGGTGCGGCTGTCGGCATCGGCGGCCACCGCATCGGGGGTTCCTGCCGCGACGATGCGACCACCGGCATCTCCGCCGGACGGCCCCAGGTCGATGACCCAGTCGGCCGCCGCAACGACGTCCATGTCGTGCTCGACCACGACGACCGTGTCGCCGGAGTCGACGAGGGCGTGCAGCTGCGCGAGGAGCCGCCGGACGTCGGCCGGGTGCAGACCCGTCGTCGGCTCGTCGAGCAGGTAGAGCGTGTGTCCGCGCCGCGCGCGCTGCAGTTCGGTCGCGAGCTTGATGCGCTGCGCCTCGCCGCCCGACAGCTCGGTCGCGGGCTGGCCGAGGCGCAGGTAGCCGAGGCCGACGTCCTGCAGGGTTCGGAGGCTGCGGGATGCCACAGGCACCGCCTCGAGGAACGTCGCCGCCTCGTCGACCGTCAGCGCGAGGACGTCGGCGATCGTCTTACCGTCGTAGATGACCTCGAGGGTCTCGGCGTTGTAGCGCGCACCGTGGCAGGTCGGGCACCGGCCGTAGCTGCCGGGGAGGAAGAGGAGTTCGACCGAGACGTAGCCCTCGCCGAGGCACGTCTCGCACCGACCGCCCGCGACGTTGAACGAGAACCGGCCCGCCGTGTAGCCCCGCTCTCGGGCGAGGTCGGTCGCCGCGAACACCGAGCGGACGCCGTCGAAGAGCCCCGTGTAGGTTGCGAGGTTCGACCGCGGGGTGCGGCCGATCGGCTTCTGATCCACGCGGACGAGCCGGTCGATGCGCTCAAGCCCTGAGACGTTCCCGACCCGCAGGGTGTCGACGGATGCCGCTGGCAGAGCCGCCTCGGCGAGCCCCTCCGGCGCGTCGTCGGGGTTGTCGGCCGAGTCGTCGGCATCCGTCGCCGCTCCGCCGCGCAGGTGCCGCTCGACGACCTCGCGGAGAACGCGGCTGACGAGGGTCGACTTGCCCGACCCCGAGACGCCCGTGACGGCGACGAGGGTGCCGAGCGGGAATTCAGCGTCGAGGCCGTCGAGGTTGTGGAGCGAGACGCCCTCGAGCGACAGCGTGCCGTCTCCCCTCCGCCGCTCTCGCCGAAGGGGCGCGGCGTCGTCGGGGAACAGGAACGGACGCGTCGCCGACTCGGTGATCTCGGCCAGGCCGTCGACCTCGCCGGAGTAGAGGACGGCTCCGCCGGCTTCACCGGCACCGGGGCCGACATCGACGATCCAGTCCGCACGACGGACGACGTCCATGTTGTGTTCGACGACGAAGACGGAGTTGCCGGAGGCGCGAAGCTGCTCGAGCACGTCGAGGAGCGGGGCCGCGTCGGCGGGGTGCAGGCCGGCCGACGGCTCGTCGAGCACATAGACCACGCCGAAGAGCCCCGACCGCAGCTGCGTCGCAAGGCGCAACCGCTGCATCTCGCCGGGCGAGAGCGTCGTCGTGACCCGGCCGAGGCCGAGATAGCCGAGGCCGAGGTCGAGGAGCACCTGGATGCGGGCGACCAGGTCGGTCGTGAGGGCGACGGCGACGTCGGTCCGCTCGCCGGATTCGGTCGTCGGGAGGGCGGGCGCGGCATCGTCGATCAGCGTCGTCGGACGGAGGACCTCGGCGAGCTCGCGGATGGGGAGGGCATTCAGTTCGGCGATCGTGTGCCCGGCGAAGGTGACGGCGAGCGCTTCGCGGCGGAGACCGGTGCCCTGGCAGAGCGGGCACACGCCGGTGCGGACGAAGGCGAGCACCTTGGTGCGCATCGACGCGCTCTTCGAGTCGGACAGCGTGTGGAAGACGTACTTCTTCGCGCTCCAGAACATTCCGTTGTAGGGCTTCGCAACGCGGTCGCGCTGCGGTGTGATCTGCACGACGGGCTGCTCGTCGGTGAAGAGCAGCCAGTCGCGGTCGGCCCGGTCGAGCTCGCGCCAGGGGCGGTCGACGTCGTAGCCGAGCGCGATCGTGATGTCGCGGAGGTTCTTGGCCTGCCAGGCCCCCGGCCAAGCGGCGATGGCACCCTCGCGGATGCTGAGTGATGGATCGGGGACGAGGGTCTCCTCGGTCACCGTGTGCGCGACGCCGACGCCGTGACATTCGGGGCAGGCGCCCGCGGCGGTGTTGGGCGAGAACGCGTCGGAGTCGAGCCGCGTCGTGAATCCGGCGGGAAAAGTACCGGCGCGCGAGAAGAGCATGCGCAGCGAGTTCGACAGGGTCGTCACCGTGCCGACGCTGGAGCGCGAGCTGGGGGCGCCGCGACGCTGCTGCAGGGCGACCGCCGGCGGGAGGCCGCTGATCGAGTCGACGTGCGGGTCGTGCCCCTGCTGGATCAAGCGCCGCGCGTACGGCGCGACCGACTCGAGGTAGCGACGCTGCGCCTCGGTGAAGATCGTCCCGAATGCCAACGAGGACTTGCCCGAGCCCGAGACACCGGTGAAAGCGACGATCGCGTCACGCGGCACGTCGACGTCCACGTTCCGGAGGTTGTTCTCGTTCGCTCCCCGCACGCGGACGAAGGCATCAGGGTTTTCGGGCATCGGACAAGCCTATGCGCGGGCCGGGCACCCGGGGCCGCGCGCTAGCCTCGGTCGCATGGCTTCGATCAGCGTCAGCGTCCCGTCCGCCCGCCTCGCCGAGGAACTCTCCGGCATCGACGGGGCGGACGTCTTCGTCTGGAAGATGGATGCCGCGTCGCCGCGCCCACGCATCGACATCGTCGTCCCGCCCTACATGTCGGGAAACCCGCTCGGATGGCTCGAGGGCGTGGAGGTGGGCCTCGTCCAGGGGCAGGCCATCGGGTACGACGGCATCGAAGATCGCCTCCCCGCCGGCGTGGTCTTCGCGAACGCAGCGACCGTGCATGAAGCCGCCACCGCCGAGCTCGCCGTAGCACTGACGCTCACCGCGCAGCGCAGCATCGACCGGTTCGTCCGGGCGCAGGCATCCGGTGACTGGGGACAGATCTCGACGGCGGGCCTCGCCGATCGGCGCGTCATGGTGCTCGGGTACGGCGGCGTCGGCAAGGCCGTCGCCGCCCGCCTCGCCCCGTTCGAAATCGACCTGGTAGCGGTCGCGTCGAGCGCGCGCGACGAGAACGGCATCCACGTCCACAGCGTCGACGAGCTCCCCGACCTGTTGCCCGGCGTCGACATCGTCATCGTCACCCTGCCTGGGGGCGACGCCACCCGGCACATCGTGGATGACGGGTTCCTGTCGGCGCTCGCCGAGGGAGCCCTCGTGGTCAACGTCGGCCGCGGGACGCTCGTCGACACGGATGCCCTCGTTGCACATGTGAAGAGCCGCGGCATCCGTGCGGCCCTCGACGTCACCGACCCCGAGCCGCTTCCTGCCGATCACCCGCTGTGGTCGCTCGAGGGTGTCGTGATCGCGCCGCACGTGGGCGGCGCGACCGACGCGATGCACCCGCGGATCGTGCGCCTGCTGCGCCGTCAGATCGGGCATGTCCTCGCGGGTGAGGCGCCCGAGAACGTCGTCATCCGCACCTGATCAGGCGGTGGACAGCCTGATCAGACGATCGACACTGCTCAGACGGTGAACACGCTGTGCACGGGGCCGCAGACCTCGCGGCCCTGCAGCGCAGAGAGCTCCATCAGCACCGAGGTGCCGGCGAGGGTGTAGCCGAGCTGCTCGAGCAGCTGCTGGCCGGCGCGGAGCGTGCCCCCCGTGGCGAGGACGTCGTCGACAAGCAGGACGCGTGCTCCGGCGGCGAGGTCTCCCGACATCTCGATCGTCGCGCTGCCGTACTCGAGGTCGTAGCTCACCGCGCCGGCCGGGCGCGGCAGCTTGCCCGCCTTGCGGATGGGCGCGAGCCCGGTGCCCGAGGCGATCGCGATCGCACCTGCGAGCAGGAACCCGCGCGCCTCGACCCCGGCGACCACGTCGAAGGAGCCGACGAACGGCTCGGCCATGGCCATCGCGATGGTGCGGAGGCCCGCGGCATCCGCCAGCAGCGGCGAGACATCGCGGAAGAGGATGCCGGGCTCGGGGAAGTCGGGGATCGTCGCGATGAGCGATTCGGCTCGGGCGAGTGCGTCGGGATTCACTGGGTCGAGATTACGCGACCGCACCCGCACGGCACGTCCTGCGTCGCGGATTCGGACATCCGCGCGGGATTCGGAGGGGCACGCGCTTGCGCATCCGAATCCGCGCCTGATCTCCGAATCTGCGAGGGTGGCGAGGGCGAGGCGGGGGGCCGCGGGCAGGGTGGCGAGGGCAGGGTGGTGAGGGCGGATGCCGCGTGCGCAAGCGCTTGCACTAGGCTGGCGCGCATGACCTCGACCCCCTCCTCGACCGCCACGTCGACGCTGGCCCCGATCGGCGAGAGCCGCCCCGGCGCCGAGTGGTGGCGCACCGCCGTCATCTACCAGATCTACCCCCGCTCGTTCGCCGACGCCTCGGGCGACGGCATCGGCGACCTGCCCGGCATCACGGCGCACCTCGACGACCTCGCCTCGCTCGGCGTCGACGCCGTGTGGCTGAGCCCCTTCTTCACCTCTCCGCAGAAGGATGCCGGCTACGACGTCGCCGACTACCGTGACGTCGACCCGCTCTTCGGCACCCTCGGCGACTTCGACGACATGCTCGAGGCGGCGCACGCCCGCGACATCCGCGTCATCATCGACCTGGTCCCGAACCACTCCTCGGACAAGCACGTCTGGTTCCAGCAGGCCCTTGCTGCCGGTCCGGGCAGCCCCGAACGCGGCCGCTACATGTTCCGCGACGGCACGGGCGAGAACGGCGAGCTGCCCCCCAACAACTGGGAGTCCGTCTTCGGCGGCCCGGCATGGACCCGCATCGAGCCCACCTCCGCAGAAGATCCGGGCCAGTGGTACCTGCACCTCTTCGACAGTTCGCAGCCCGACTTCGACTGGAACAACCCTGAGGTCCGCGCCGCGTTCGAGAAGACGCTCCGCTTCTGGCTCGACCGCGGCGTCGACGGCTTCCGCGTCGACGTGGCCCACGGCCTGATCAAGGCAGACGGCCTGCCCGACTACACCCCGCCGGCCGAGGCCGACTCGATGGGTGGCGCAGAGCCGGTCCCGTACTGGGGCCAGGACGGCGTGCACCAGGTCTGGCGTGAATGGCACCGCGTGCTCGACGAGTACGAGGGTGACCGCGCCCTCTGCGCCGAAGCGTGGCTTCCGACGGTCGACGAGACTGCGAAGTGGGTGCGCTCCGACGAGATGCACCAGGCCTTCAACTTCCCTTACGCGATGAGCGAGTGGGATGCCGCGCAGCTGCGCGTCGTCATCAGCGAGTCCCTGCGGGCCTTCCCTGCCGTCGGCGCCCCGGCGACCTGGGTCCTCTCGAACCACGACGTCATCCGCCACGCGACCCGCCTGGCGATGCCCGGCCACCCGCAGGGCCACGGCGTCGGACCCAGCACTCCCGGCAAGCCCGACCCCGCCGTCGGGCTGCGCCGCGCCCGCGCGGCGACGGCGCTCATGCTGGCCCTGCCCGGCTCGTCGTACCTGTACCAGGGCGAGGAGCTCGGCCTCCCCGAGGCGATGGAGCTGCCCGACGACGTCCGCCAGGACCCGACCTGGTTCCGCACGAACGGCGAGCGCTACGGCCGTGACGGATGCCGCGTCCCGCTTCCCTGGACCGCCGATCAGAGCGCGTTCGGCTTCAGCCAGACGGGCGAGAGCTGGCTGCCGCAGCCGGCGGAGTGGACCGCTCTGGCCCGCGACGTGCAGGAGGACCAGCCCGACTCGACGCTGTGGCTCTACCGCACGCTGCTCGCGACGCGACGCGCCCACGACCTCGGCGCGGGGTCGCTCGAATGGCTCGACGGTTTCGGCGACGACGTCATCGCGTTCCGCAACGGCGACGTGACCGTCATCGCGAACGTCGGCACGACGCCCGTCGCACTCCCGAAGGGCACGCTGCTGGTCGAGAGCGACGCCTTCGCGGGACGCGAACTGCCGGCCGACACCACCGTGTGGATCGCCGCGGACTGACGTGACCGGCATCGACGACGTCGCCCGCGCCGCAGGCGTGTCGGCGGCGACCGTCTCACGCGCGCTCAGCGGGCGCGGGCGCATCTCCGATGCGACCCGCGTCCGCGTGCGCGCTGCCGCCGCCGAACTCGGCTACGTCGTCTCGGCCGCGGCATCCGCTCTCGCGACCGGACATGCGGCGAACATCGGCGTCGTCGTGCCGTTGCTCGACCGCTGGTTCTTCGCGAACGTGCTCGACGGCATCGCGAGCCGTCTGGCACCGCGGGGCTACGACATGACGCTGTACAGCATGAGCGAGGACCCTTCCCAGCGCGACGGCGTGCTCGACGTGTCCCTCCGTCGCGGCCGGGTCGACGGGCTCATCGTCCTGTCCCTCACGCTCGCCGACGACGAGGTCGATCGGCTCCTCGCGCTCGACCTGCCCGTCGTGGGACTCAGCGCGACGAGCGCACGCCTTCCGGCATTGCGCGTCGACGAGCTCGCCGTCGCGCGTGCCGCGACCGAGCACCTGCTGCGCCTCGGACACCGGCGCATCGCGCACATCGGCGCGGGGCACGACGGCGAGCCGGGGCTCGACATCCCCTCGCTCCGCCGGCACGGGTTCCAGTCCACGATGGCGGATGCCGGCATCCCGAACGCCCCCTTCACGCCCGCGGACTTCACGATCGAGGGCGGCCACCGGGCGGCTCTCGCACTCCTCGACGGTGCCGAACCGCCGACGGCGATCTTCGCGGCGTCGGACGAGATCGCCTTCGGAGCGCTCTTCGCGGCGCGGGACCGCGGCCTCGACGTTCCCGCGGACCTCTCCGTCGTCGGCGTCGACGGGCACGAGATGGGCGACTTCTTCGGCCTCACGACGATCGCGCAGTTCCCGCACGAGCAGGGCGAGCGCGCAGCGGATGCCGTCCTCGCCGCACTCGAGGGACGCGATGAGCTCGGCGATCTGGCCTTCCGACTCGTCGAACGCAGCTCCACGAGCCGTCCCCGTGGAGGAGTCGCTGAGGTAGCCGGGACCTCCGCGCCGTAGGCTCGACATCATGTCCCTCGATCTCGAAGCGATCTACACCGATCTGCACCGGCACCCGGAACTGTCGTTCCAGGAGACCCGGACGGCCGGAGTCATCACACGCGAGCTCGCTGCGCTCGGCCTCGACTACGAGGAGGGCGTCGGTCGCACCGGTGTCGTGACGGTCATCCGTAACGGCGACGGTCCCGTCGTCTGGCTCCGCGCCGACATGGACGGCCTCCCCGTCGCCGAGCAGACCGGACTCCCCTACGCCAGCACGGCGCGCGGTGTCGACCCCGCCGGGCAGGATGTCCCCGTCATGCACGCGTGCGGACACGACATGCACGTCACGGCGATGCTCGGCGCCCTCGAGAAGCTGAATGCGTCGCAGGACGAGTGGTCCGGCACGGTCGTCGCCGTCTTCCAGCCCGCCGAGGAGTACGGCGCCGGCGCGCAGGCGATGATCGCCGACGGCGTCTTCGACCGGTACCCGAAGCCCGACATCGTGCTCGGCCAGCACCTGACGCCGCTCCCCGCCGGCACGATCGGTGTGCGCCCGGGGACGCAGATGGCGGCATCCGACGGCATCACGGTCGTCCTGCACGGCCGCGGCGGCCACGGCTCGCGGCCGCACTCCACGATCGATCCTGTCGTGATGGCGGCGGCGACGGTCATGCGGCTGCAGACGATCGTCTCGCGCGAGGTCGACCCCCGCGAGATGGCTGTCGTCACCGTCGGATCGATCCACGCGGGCCTGAAGAACAACATCATCCCGGCCGAGGCGACGCTCGAGCTGAGCCTGCGCTACCCGAACGACACGGCGCGCGCCGACGTCCTCGAGCGCGTCGAGCGGGTCGTCCGTGCCGAGGCCGCGGCATCCGGTGCGGAGCAGGAACCCACGATCTCGACCCTCCACACCCTGCCGCCGACGATCAACGACGCGGACTCGACCGCGCGACTGACCGCGGCGATGGACCGCGCCTTCGGCGAGGGCACCGTCGTCGACCCGGGCATGTTCACCGGCAGCGAGGACGTCTCGTGGTTCGCCCGTGACAGCGGCGCTCCGCTCGTGTACTGGTTCTGGGGCGGGGTCGACCCGCAGCAGTACGCGGATGCCGTCGCCGCCGGCACGATCTCGCGCGACATCCCGACGAACCACTCGCCGTACTTCGCACCCGTCCTGCACCCGACCATCGAGCGCGGCGTCGACGCCCTGACCGTCGCTGCGCGGGAGTTCCTCACGTGAGCAACGACGACTGGCTGCCGTTCGCCCCGCTCGACCCGCAGGAGCACCAGAAGCCGCCGCGTCCGGAGAACCCGAACCGGGTCCCGATGATCCTCGGTGCGGTCGCCGGTGTTCTGCTGGTCGCCGTGATCGTCGTCGTCAGCGTGTACCTGCTGCGCGCGACCGAGCCGACGACGGCGGCACCCGCCCCGACACAGAGCTCGCAGGCCCCGCCGCAGCCGACTCCCTCGACACCGCAGGAGCCGGAGCAGTCGGAGCCCGCCGAGGAGGAGCCGCCCGTTGCGGCATCCACCGTCGTGATGAACGGGGCGGGCTTCACCGTGAAGACCGCCGACGGCGAGGTCTCCCACAAGTGGGCGGATGACGCGGCTCCCGCGATCGCCGCTCTGACGAAGGCCTTCGGCACCGCGCCGAAGGAGGACTTCGTCAACGGCGACGCCGAGAACTGGGCCTACGACATCTACGTGTGGCCGGGCTTCCGCCTGTACGACGTGTTCCTCGGCGACGGCGGTCGATCTCGCAGCGAAGTGCCCGCACCGACCTGGGTGACCGTCAGTTCGGGAGTGCCGCAGGACGTGCAGATCACGAACGAGTTCGGCGTCGCCGTCGGCGACAGCCTCGACCAGGCCCGCAGTAAGGGGCCCTTCGACGAGTTCGCTCTCCCGAACGGGCACGTGCGCCTCACCTTCGGCGAGGGCCGCGGCACGTTCTACAGCAACGGCAAGCGGGAATTCAGCGCATTCGTCGACTCCGACGAGTCCGCGCAGAAGGTCGCCTCGATCACCTACACCTTCCGCGCCCGCGGTCAGTGAGGTGCCGGTGCGCTCGACCGCGCGTCGACGAGCTCGCGGCCGGTGACGAGCCCGGGAAGTCCGCGTCCGGCGCGCGTCGTGAAGAGCAGCACCGTTGACGTGACGAAGAACACGAAGACGAGGATGCCGGCGTCGCCGAAGATCTGACCGAGAAGCAGGTAGCCCCCGATACCGCCGATGAAGCGGAGCAATCGGGCGGCGAGCTCCGGGAGGCGGCCTCCCTCGTAGCGGAGTTCGACTGCGAGGTCGCCGATCGACCGGCCGGTGGCGAGGACGACCCCGAGCCAGAGCACGATCGGTACCCATCCCGTCGCGATGTCGGCGATGACGGCGTCGGCGACCAGGTCCTCCCGGCACAACGCGAACTGCAGGAACAGCTGCACGACCGTGCCGACGGCGCCGCCGACGATCGTGGCGCCGAGGAGGTCGCAGACGGCACCGAGGAGGCGCCGGCCGCGGGTGACGGGGCGAGGAGCACCGGCATCCGCTGCCTTCTCGACACCGCGCAGCCGCGACGGGACGAGGAGGCCCAGGATCGACCCGACGAGAGCGCCCAGGGTATTCGTCAGCAGGTCACCCACGTCGAAGAGGCGGTAGCCGCAGGGGAAGATCCCCCAGACGCCGGTCAGCTGTGTCGTCTCGATGAGGAGCGACAGGACGAAACCCGCCAGAACGCCGACGACGATCCCGCGGCGCCCGACGACACGGATGAGGACGCCGAGCGGAATGAAGAGGAGAACATTGAGAACGACCTGGAGCAGCCGTATGTCCGTGAATGGCGAACCGTCGGCGAACGCACCGACGACGTCGTTCACGGTGGGTTCGAGCGACAGCACAGCGCCCACGCAGCGGTAGTCGTCCGAAGCCGGCAGCGGGAGGAGGGTGTAGGTCCAGATCGCCATGAAGTAGACGAGGGATGCCGCCCAGAACGCCATCCGGCCCAGGGTCAACCGGCCGCGCCGACGGTAGCTGACAGCCACGAGCGGGACGAAGAGCAAGAGCCCGACGAGGCCGCCGAAGAGGATCGCGACCACCGCGGGGAATACTTGTCCGCCCATGCGGGGAGTCTAGGGAATGGAGCGCGACTCGCTCGCGTTGCGGCGGGTTCGCGGGAGGCGTAATGTCGCCCGCCGTGACCAATGACAGCCGCGATCCGAACGCGGCCCCCTCTCCCACCGTGAAGCGGATGCTGATCGGTGAGCCCCTCGACTCCGAGAAGCTCGACGCGCAACTCCTGCCCAAGAAGCGCGCCCTCCCGATCTTCGCGTCCGACGCGCTCTCCTCGGTGGCCTACGCGCCCCAGGAACTGCTGATGATCCTGCTCATCGGCGGCACCGCATTCATGGCCTTCGCGCCGCCGGTCGCCGCCGCGGTCGTGGTGCTCCTCGTCGTCGTGGTCCTCAGCTACCGCCAGCTCATCAAGGCCTACCCCTCGGGCGGTGGCGACTACGAAGTCGCCCGCACGAACATCGGCGAGAAGGCCGGCGTCGTCGTCGGCTCCGCCCTGCTCGTCGACTACGTCCTGACCGTCGCGGTCTCGGTCTCGTCGGGTGTCGACAACATCATCTCGGCGCTTCCCGGCCTTAACCCGTGGCGCGTCGAACTGGCGGTCACCTTCGTCATCCTGCTGGTCATCGTCAACCTCCGCGGCGTGCGCGAAGCGTCGCAGGCCTTCGCGATCCCCACCTACGTGTTCATCGGCTCCGTCGCGCTCATGATCGGCACCGGTCTGTTCCGGTGGGCGGTCGGCGACGCCCCGGTGGCTGCGAGCGCGGCGTACACGGTCGAGCCCGAGAGCCTGTCGCAGGTCGCGTTCGTCCTGCTGCTCCTCCGAGCGTTCTCGAGCGGCTGCTCCGCGCTCACCGGTGTCGAGGCCGTGAGCAACGGCGTTCCCGCGTTCCGCACGCCGAAGGTGAAGAACGCGCAGACGACCCTCGTGCTCATGGGCGGCATCGCGATCGTCCTGTTCGCCGGGCTCACCGCTCTCGCGCTCATCTCGGGAGTGCATTACGCCGAGAACCCCTGCTCGCTGATCGGGTTCGACTGCAAGGCGGGCCCCCAGCCGAGCCTCATGGCCCAGGTCGCCGCCGCGACCTTCGGCGGCGACTCGATCTTCTTCTTCATCATTCAGGCGGCGACCGCGTGTGTGCTGCTGCTCGCCGCCAACACCGCGTTCAACGGGTTCCCGCTCCTCGGCTCGGTGCTCGCCCGCGACAGCTACGCGCCCAAGGCGCTGAACTCGCGTGGCGACCGCCTCGTGTTCTCCAACGGGATGCTGATCCTCGGCGGTGCGGCCATCGCGATCCTCGTGGTGTTCCAGGCCAACCTGACGACCCTCATCCAGCTCTACATCATCGGCGTCTTCGTCTCGTTCTCGCTCGGCCAGATCGGCATGGTCCGCCACTGGCGCCGCGAGCTGAAGCTGCTGAAGGGGAACACCCCGCAGCGGCGCGCGGCGCTGTCGGGTCTCGTGATCAACACGGTCGGCGCGGCGTTCACCGTCGCGGTGCTGGCGATCGTGACGATCACGAAGTTCACCCACGGCGCGTGGCTCGTCTTCCTCGCGATGCCCGTCCTCGCGTTCCTCATGATCGGCGTCAACCGGTACTACCGCGACGTCGAGCACGAGATCGAGATGGACGACACCGTGAAGTACGGCTCGTCGGGCGACCTCGCGATCATCCTCGTCGGCAAGCTGCAGAAGCCGGTCGCGAAGGCGATCGACTACGCCCTCGCGGCCAAGCACGAGAAGACGCTGGCCGTGCACGTCGCCGTCACGTCCGACGACATCGCCGAGCTGAAGGCCGATTGGGAGTACCACCGGATGCGGGTGCCCCTCGTCGTCGTCGACTCGCCCTACCGCCACTACGGCTCGCCGCTGATCGGTTTCATCGAGAAGTACCGCGAGAAGAACGGCCCCGCGGTCGTGACCGTCTACATGCCGCAGTACATCGTGGGGCACTGGTGGGAGACCCCGCTCCACAACCGTCGCGCGCGCCGGATCGCGCAGCAGCTGATGATGGTGCACGGGGTCACCGTGACCCTCGTGCCCTGGCTGCTCGACTCGTCCGAGATCGTCTACGGCCGGCGCTCCCGGCCGCTTCCGGGCGATGACCGCGGTGGCCGCATCGACCAGCGTCATTACGGTTTGGTAGAGCATTCCGGCGACTGATGGACGAAACCCGCCGGACTGCCAAGATGAGCGCATGTCCGACGGTCGACGCCCCCGTGCGCTGCTGCTCCTCTTGACGACGGCCGGCGTGCTCGCCATCGCCGTCGCGGTGGCGATCGTTCTGCTGGTCGGCAGGATGCCGGCCCCCGTCGCCGCTCCCGCGCCGAGCTCGCCCGCACCGGCGGCTTCGACCGGCCCGTCGCCCACTCCGACCGAGGTCGAGGAGCCGACGGCGAGCGCGGTCGTCTTGAGCGGGGGCGGTTTCTCGATCGTCGCGACAGACGGGTCGGACCTCTACAGCTACGACTGGCACGACGACGCGGCCCCGGCTGTCACCGCTCTCGCCGAGGCGTTCGGGGTGGAGCCGTCCACGTCGACGATCGAGGGCGACGGCACGCACTTCCCCGACTACACGTCGTACGACTGGGACGGATTCGCTTTCCGCGACATGGTCGCCGCCGACGGCGGCAAGCCGCGCGACGAGTACTTCCAGCCGTCGTACGTCCAGATCACGTCGAAGGCCGTCGGGGACATCGCGGTGACTCCGGAGTTCGACCTGCAGGTCGGGATGCCGTCGGACGAGGTGCGCTCGCTCGGGCCCGACGAAGAGGTCGCTGCTGCCGACGGGTCGCCGCGATTCTTCTTCGCGATCGACCGCTCCTTCGACGACGATGTCGAGAACCCCACCCCGGAGGAGTACGCCCTCTGGGTGAGGACCGATCCCACCGATCAGACGGTGACGGCGATCACCTACCGCCCCCACTCCGCTCTCTGAGCGTTACGGCCCACCGGCCGGGGGAGGCTGCACCGGCGTAGCCTAGAGGGGTGACTTCCCCCGCCCTGTCCGAGTCGACCACGCTCGACGCTGTCCGGCTGCGCGAGGACTTCCCGATCCTCCAGCAGGAGGTGAACGGGCACCCGCTCGTCTACCTCGACTCCGGCGCGACGAGCCAGAAACCGCGCCAAGTGCTGCAGGCCGAGTACGACTTCCTCACACGCAGCAACGCAGCCGTGCACCGCGGAGCGCACACGCTCGCCGCCGAGGCGACCGACCTGTTCGAGGATGCCCGGTCCACCGTCGCTCGCTTCGTCGGGGCCCGCGAGGAGCAGCTCGTCTGGACCAGTGGCGCGACCCTGGGCCTCAACCTCGTGGCGTACTCGATCGGCAACGCGACGCTCGGTCGGGGGGCACCGGCATCCGCTCGGTTCGCGCTGCAGCCCGGCGACGAGATCGTGGCGACGGAGACCGAGCACCACGCGAACCTCATCCCCTGGCAGGAACTCGCCGCCCGGACCGGTGCCGTGCTGCGCCACATCCCGGTGCAGGACGACGGCCGTCTCGACCTGGACGCTGCCGCCCAGCTCATCGGCGAGCGCACCCGGATCGTCGCGTTCTCGCACGTGTCGAATGTGCTGGGGATCGTGAACCCGGTGGCCGAGATCGTCGCCCTCGCGCAGAAGGTCGGCGCTCTCACGGTGCTGGATGCGTGCCAGTCCGCTCCGCACATGCGTCTCGACCTGCCGGCCATGGGGGTCGACCTCGCTGTCTTCAGCGGTCACAAGATGCTCGGGCCCTACGGAATCGGCGGCCTGTATGGGCGGAGCGATGTCCTCGAGGCGCTGCCGCCGTTCCTCACCGGTGGGTCGATGATCACGACCGTGACCCTCGACGAGGCGGGCTACCTGCCGCCGCCGCAGCGGTTCGAGGCCGGCACGCAGCCGATCGGCCCTGCCATCGGCCTCGCCGCCGCCGTCTCGTACCTCGAGAACGCCGGCATGTCCTCCGTGCACGCGCACGAGGTCCGACTCGCCGAGCGGATGCGGGAGGGGCTCGTCGACATCCCCGGCATCCGCCTGCTCGGCGATGCACCGGGCGCCGAGCGCGTCGGACTCTGGAGCTTCGTGGTCGACGGTGTGCACGCGCACGACGCCGGTCAGTTCCTCGACGCGCAGGGCATCGCCGTGCGGGTCGGGCACCACTGCGCGGCTCCGCTTCACCGGCGGTTCGGCGTGACGGCATCCGTCCGCGCCTCCGCCGCCCTGTACAACACCGACACCGACGTCGATGCCCTGGTCGATGCCGTCAGCGGCATCCGGTCCTATTTCGGAGTGAACGAATGAACGGTCTCGACTCGCTGTACCAGGAGCTCATCCTGGACCACTCGAAGCACCCGCACGGGCAGGGTCTGTCTCCGGAAGAGGGACGCACGGCGAGCTCGCATCAGCACAACCCGATGTGCGGCGACGACATCACGCTGCGCGTGCGCGTCGACGACGTCGGCGAGCGGATCGTCGACCTGTCGTGGGAGGGCTCGGGCTGCTCGATCTCGCAGGCGTCCGCGTCGATGCTCGCCGCACTGATCGAAGAGGACGGCGGCGAGGCCGGCCTGCCGCGCGAAGCCGCCGTCGCGCTCATCGACGGGTTCCGGGAGGCGCTGCGCTCGCGCGGTGCGATCCCGCTCGACGAGGAGACGTTCGCCGATGCCGCGGCCCTGTCGGGGGTCTCGAAGTTCTCGGCGCGCGTCAAGTGCGCGATGCTCGCGTGGGTCGCGCTCGAGGACGCCCTCGCCCGGGCCTGAGCCGGCGGACGAGGACGTCGCTTCGGCCAGGCGTCACGCCGCCTGCAGCACCTCGCGCTCGAGACGAGCGTACGACGCTTCCATACCGTCGGCCATGCCGGTGGCGAGGATCATGTCGCGCGTCTGGATGTCGGGGTATTCGATGAGGAGCGTCAGCAGCGTGGCGCCGTCCTCCTCGTAGAACTGCATGTCGTTCGTCGTCGAGGGGCCGTCCATCCCGATCATCTTCTCGGTGCTGACGGAACGCCGCGGCTCGTCGAGGAGCAGCGTCTCGCCCTCGAAGCCGAAGCGCGTCTCGGGGTCGCCGTCCTGTTCCCAGACGTTCCGGTAGTGCTCACCGACGACGCACTCGACCATCGACCACCCGTCGGGCCCCAGCATCCACTTCTTCATCAGCTCGGGGTCGTTGTGCGCGCGCCACACGAGATCGCGCGGACCGTCGACGAGGCGCGTGATGCGCACGTGGACGTCATCGAGGAGCTCGACGTTCGTGCCCTTGCCCTGGAACCACTCGCGGAGGTCGTGCAGCACGGTGTCGAGCTGGTTCATCGCGAGGCGCGAGCCTTCGACAGCGCCCATCGCGACGACCTGCTCGAGGGCCTCGACGGACGTGAAGTAGGTGATGTTCGAGAGCCGCGAGCCGGTCGCGGTCTGATCGAACGAGAAGCGCATCCGCATCGACGGGAACTCGGCGAGCGGCTCCCCGTTCTCGTCGGCGAACGCATCGAGGACCTCGAAGCTCCGCCCCTCGTCGATCGCGAGGAATTCCCACGTGCCGCGCGAAGACTCACCCGTCGGGCTCGTCATCGCGTAGTGCGCGTGGCCGCCGACGGCGAAGTCGAACGCGGTGAAGGTGGCCGGCCAACCGGGAGGACCCCAGAACCGCTCGAGCTGGCGCGGCTGCGTGAACGCGCGCCACAGACGGTCGACGGGGGCGTCGACATCGGCGGTGAGTGTCATCGTGAGGTTGTCGGTGTCGGTCGTGATGTCGGTGACGGGCATGTCCTACTCCTTCGTGGGATGGGTCAATTCTCGGGCTCGGCCAGAAGAGCGTCGAGCCGGTCGATGCGCGAGCGCCACAGCTCTTCGTACTGGCCGAGGAGCGCGCGGGCTCGGGCGATCATGTCGGGGTCCGCTCGGATGAGACGCTCGCGCCCCTCGGCCCGCTTGACGACGAGCTCTGCCGCCTCGAGCACGGCGATGTGCTTCTGCACCGCCGCGAACGACATGTCGTAGTCGGCCGCGAGCGTCGAGATGGACTGTTCGCGCTCGAGAGTCCGACGCAGGATGTCGCGCCGCGTCGCCGTCGCCAGCGCGTGGAAGACGCGGTCGATCTGTTCATCGGTGAGCTCATTCGCCATTCGTGCAACCATTTGGTTGTACGTTAGACCGGCGGATGCCGCCCGTCAAGAGGTGTTCTGTGTTCCTGCACTATCGCGAGCGAATGCTCTCAACGAGATGAAGAAACCCTCATCTTCGGGGGTGCGCACAACGTGTCCGTTCGGCGGATTTCGACGCCTTGATGTCGGTGGTTGGTGCAAGAGTGAAGGTATGACGGACGCGATGGAAACCCCCGGTGGCGAGAACTATCTCGCCACCCTGGCGGGCATCGTTTCTGATGTGGGCGACGTCGCGGTCGAGATGGCCCGGGTGCAGGTCCGCGAGCTTCGAGTGCTGGCCGCGGCCGGTCGCCTGGCGGAGGAGCAGGCCGCGCCGAGGAACGCGAAAGTGCGCCTCCACGACATCGCGCTCCGGTCGATCGCCGCGGAGGTCGGTGGGGTTCTGCGGGCGACGGACCGCACCGTGCAACGCCGGATCGGCGAGGCCCGCACGATCATCGAAGGGTTTCCCGCCGCGGTGGTGGCGTGGGAGTCGGGTCGGATCGTCCGGGAGCACGTGCGGGCGATCGTCGATGCCGGGACGACACTGCCCGCAGAGATGTGGGCCGAGTTCGAATCGATCGCGATCGAACGGTGCGAGAAGGAGACGCCGAACCGCGTGCGGGGTGAGCTGGAGATCGTCGCGCACCGGATGCACCCGCGATCGTTCGCGGAACGCCACGAGGAGGCCGCAGCGGGCCGGTGCGTGCGGCTGATTTCCGGGCGAGATGGGATGAGCGATCTCATCGCGACGCTCCC